>CAVZXE010000020.1:0-583938 GCA_963779155.1 uncultured bacterium
GTGAAATGCGACGGCCTTTGCATGGCACGGACTGCTTTCGAGAACGCCCAACGTCTTTGTTCAGCGGCTGCCGAAGGCAGTCCGCTGGAACTAGGGGTTGGGCGTCGACGCTACGGTTCGCCGGACACCGCATTTGAGCGAGAGTCGCCGTACGTTGAAGACTCGGTACTGTTTAACACAAAACCGTGAAAATGCGGCCGATTGGAGCGATGGATTACCGCCACAGAGATGAACATCAACAGCAATCCGATTGCCCAAAGTAGCCAAGGGTACGGATGGTCTTGTGTGGGCGGTATGCGGAGATCCTTGAAATTCAGAACTAACGCCAAAGTTGGTGGAGACAGAAGAATCAACACATGTGCGACTATTCGCCAACATTCTTTATGGTACTGATGAAATACGGACGAAAATTCAAACCCTTTGACGTTTGCCTCCTGCTTCAGAACAGGGAAAAGATCAGTCGCGCAGTGCGTTCCCAGGGCACCTATACCCGCATGGTGGTACGAAACCAATAGCGTGAATGCAAGCGCGAGGTATGGTACCCCGTATAAGTACTCGTTGCCAAGCGCAGTGGAGGCCGCAATAGCAGCCATCGCGGTAAATGCGGCAGCCGAATACCCTGCGAGAAGCGTATCGCGTACTCGTATTCTCGCAACGATCTCAGCCTTAGCGATTCCACAGAGCTCTAGGGCAATTTTCGCTCTCGGTGTCAAGTCATGCGGGCTCGGCGTAACTTGGGGGAGTGGGGCTGGTGTAGTGTTTCGCAAGATTCCTCCGATTGGAAATTCTCGACCCGCAGTCTAGGTCTGGTGGCAGTCCGCTCGGTTCTTTGACGCTCAACGTTCGCGTTGAGCCGCTTGCCGAAGGCAAGTCGGCTCGAACGCGGGGTTAGGTCTCACTGCTCGTACTTTACGCACGGTCGCAGCTCCACGGCGAAGCCAAACTCCGCACCGACATTTGCTGCAGCATGCTTCGACGCAACGACTACCGCTTCCTCGGCGTTTGCTGCTTCGATGACGAGGAACGCACCTGGTTGATCTGCGATCGGGAGTGCTGGCCGTTCTTGACAGTAGGGCCAGACTCAGCGGGCACGATGGTTACCCAAGTGTTGGGTTCGGCGAACGAACCCAGAATACGCACCTTGCCTGTAGCTTTGAGCGCTGCATCGTGTGGAGCGCACAGCGGCCCCAAGGCCGCGCGCGCACTCGGCGCGGCCTTGGCCAGGGACTCGGTGTTGTAGTAGAGGAGACAAAGGAAGTGCATGTGTTTTCTCCTGGGTGGCGGCATCACTGCGCTCGCCCTTGAGACCTAACGTGGACTTCACCGGCTCGCCGAAGGCGAGTCCGGTGCAAGACGGGGTTAGGTCACTTTTTAATCGACGCAAAAGACTCGATAAGAGTAATGAATATCGGCTTTACATCTTCCTTGGCGATTGCCCCGTTTAAATGAAATTGGCAAAGCGCATACACACCCGTCCGGAATGCGTCGAGGGTTCGTTCGTTCTGCTAGCACTGTTATCGTGGTCTCTGATTTATCCTTGATCCCCCAGCGACATCCACTTTGGCATTCACATTAGCAGCTTCGACATTTGCCTTTATTGTTGCGTCGAGGTCGGTTTTGAGCGCGCTAGCCGTATCAGGAGGTGGCTCCGCACAAAACTTGGAGCGATTAGGACCTTCAGTAACAATCACAACCGTTCGTCGATCAGCGGCCAGCGACACCGTGGAAACGGCACTTCTACGGAATTCTCAAATACTGGCCGGTTAAGAACAGCGGTCATGCTAGATGCGCAGCCCGAGCAAAGTACTGCAATGGGCAGAAATGGCGTGACATTCATCATTGCAATCTCCCGATGTTGGTGGATGAGGACGAAAGAGCCTCAAGTGACCTAACGTAAATTCGACTTATGGGGTGGGACTCCCGAGTTCGACACGTACGTGTTCACGGGGTATTCCGTGCTGCGCCAACCTCCATCCCGGGGCGGCGGCGCTACGCGCTGGTCCAGCGCGCTGCTGGCGCTCAGCCCGTCGGCGCCACGGCCACCGACATCGGCCGTGGCATCAAGCTCGGCGGCGCCGTCTTGGCGATGAAGGCATGCACGGCCTTGTGCATGAAGTCCCACAGGTCGACGCCCTGGCGCAGGCAGGTCTCGTGAACGGTGTAGCCCCGGGCCAGGAACTGGTCGCCTCGCAACGACCGCGTGGGCCCGGAGATCTTGCGCTTGAGCACCAGGCTGCGCAGCGCCTGCTCGGCCGCGTTGTTGGTCGGCACCAGCACGTCGTGCGTGGCGAAGGTCCACAGCGCCGGCCAGAGCTTGAGGATGTTGGCGCAGGTGTTGGCCGTGCGACTGCACTGGTCTTGCTCGGCGCCACGCTCCAATGTCATTCGCATCCGGCGCTTCAGCCCTTCGAGCGTGCCACCGGTGAGCTGACCCTTCTCGCGCTTGCGGAACATCACCAGGCCGAGCCCCAGCAAGCGGCGCCCGATCTGCCCGGCCAGGCCGTGGCGCTGGCTGATGCGGTTGAAGTCGCGCAGCAGATGGGCCCAGCAGAGCTGCCGGCGCCCGACATCGATGAAGGCGTAGCCGGCATACCGGTCCGTCGTCACCGCCGCCGTGCAGGTCTCGCCGATGAAGTCCAGGATCACGTAGCGCGCCCGCGACGGGTAGATGGCGAATACCGCCAGCAGCGGCTGCACGGCCGCCCACACCCAGTTGCCGATGCCCTCGCGCGGGTAGTGGGTCTCGTCCATCCACAGCGCATCGGCCGTGCACAGCGACGCTGCCGCCTCGGCCACCGGCGCCTTCAGCGCCACGGCGACCTTGCCGTGGGCCTGCGAGATCGCACCGACGCTGAAGCTCAGGCCCAGCAGCTGGTCCAGAAGGTTGCGGATCTTGCGCTGGGTGAGGTGATACCGCGTGCCCAGCACGCCCACCAGCGACAGCGCGCGCGGGCCCAGTTGGCCCTTGGGCACGCCGGGCGGCAGCACGCCTGCGTGCGGCTTGCCGCAGCCCGCGCAGCGCCCGCTGAAGAGCCGGTATTCGTCGACCCGGGCGCGCAGGGGCGGCACCTCGAAGACCTGGTGGCGCTGCGGTGCATCTGCCACTTCGACCTGGCCGCCGCACTCGCACACCGCCTCGGGCTTGCAGTCCACCACACGGTCGACTTCGCCTTCGTCGAGCATGGCGCGGCTGTGGCCCTTGTGGCCGGGCTGGGCGCCGCGCTTGCGATTGCTGGCCCGGCGCTGAGCGCGGTTCATCCGGCCCGGGCCGTTTGTCGAGGGTGGCTTCGATGAGTTGTCGGAGTCCAGATTGACCCGTTCCTCCAACAGCTTTACCCGTTCCAGCAACTGCGCAATGACGGCGTGGCACTCGGGAACCGTCTGCGGTAGCTGCGCCATCGCCGCCTCTGGCGACTTGGAACCCGCGGCACCGTCGGCTTGGTTTGCACACGCGAAGTGTCGCAATCAAATCAACGACTTGCAATGACTACTTCAAGTCACGTGGCAGTCTGTGGTCAGGCCGTGACAGACAGCAGGGGGTACCCCGTGAACACGTACGTTCGACACGAAGTCCCGATTCCGGGTCAGTTTTGGGCCTTCGGTCCAAGTGAATCAATGACTTAGCGCTGGTCCGGCGCGATTTGATGTAGTGGCACGTTTAGTTATTAGGTGTGGTGGCACTATCTCGCGAGTTCCGATACACTCGCGCCCATGTTCGTCAAGCTCACGCGCTCGGGGTCTCGCCGCTACGTGCAACTCGTGGAGTCCTACCGTGACGAGGCCGGCAAGCCCCGCCAGCGCACCGTCGCCACCGTCGGGCGGCTCGACGAGACCGGCGGCGCGGTCGACTCGCTGCTCAGCGGCTTGCTGCGCGCCACCGGGCGCCAGGTGCGTGAGGCGCCTGATCCATCTTCGACACCGGTTGGCATCCGCTTCGAATCCTCGCTCGCCTACGGCGACGTCTTCGCGCTCGACAGCCTGTGGCACGAACTCGGCTTTGGCGAGATCGCCGGGCTGCTGCGCTCGGCCCGGCTGAGCTTCGATGCCGAGGCGCTGGTGCGTGCGATGGTGTTCAACCGGCTGTGCGACGCGAGCTCCAAGCTCGGCTTGCTGCGCTGGCTCGAGACGACCTGCCTGCCCGGGGTCGATCCGGCCGAGGTCACCCACCAGCGGTTGCTGCGCACGATGGACGCGCTGCAGGCCCAGGCCGATGGCGTCGTCTCGCTGGTCTCGCGCCTGCTGCGCCCGTTGATCGACCAGCGACTGTCGGTGGTGTTCTACGACTTGACGACGATCCGCGCCGAGGGCCTGTCCGAGCAGCCGGGCGAGTTGCGCCGCTTCGGCCTGTCCAAGGACGGCGGCCTTGCGCGGCAGTGCCTGCTCAGCGTGGTGCAGACCGCCGAGGGCTTGCCGATTGCGCACCGGGTGTGGGGCGGCAACGTGGCCGAAACCTCCACCCTGGCCAGCGCGATCGCCGAGGTCACGCGCAACTACCCGGTCCAGCGCATCATCCTGGTGGCCGATCGGGGCTTGCTCAGCGTGGACAACCTGGCGATGCTCGACGGGCTCAAGGTCGGCGAGCGGCCGCTGGAGTACATCGTGGCCGTGCCCGGCCGGCGCTACGCCGAGTTCGGCCAGGTGCTCGCCGACGTGCAGCCGGGTTGCCTTGCCGCGACGGCCGAACTGGTCGGCGAAGTGCCGTGGTCGCCGGCCAGGGCCAAGGAGGCATCGGTCAAGCGCCTGGTGTGGGCGCACGATCCCGAGCGCGCGGCCGAGCAGTCGGCGCAGCGCCAGTCGCGGATGGATGAGTTGCTTCAGCGCGCCGAACAATGCGTCGCCAAGCTCGACGCGCAGGACGCTGGCCAGAGCGCCAAGGGTCGCAAGCTCTCGGACGCCGGCGCCAAGGCGCGGCTGTATCACGAGGTGATCGAGGCCCGGCTGGGGCGCATCATCGAGGTCGATCTCAAGCACGAGCAGCTGAGCTGGCAGGTCAACGAAGAGCGGCTGGCGCAGGCCCGGCTGATGGACGGCAAGCTGCTGCTGGTGACGAATGTGGCGGACTTGACGCCCACCGAGGTGGCGCTGCGCTACAAGAGTCTGGCCGACATCGAGCGGGGCTTTCACGTCCTCAAGAGCGAGATCGAGATCGCGCCGATGTTCCATCGGCTGCCCGACCGGATTCGCGCCCATGCGCTGATCTGCTTCATCGCGCTGGTGCTGCACCGGGTGATGCGCCTGCGGCTCAAGGCCGCCGGCCACAAGGCTTCACCCGAGCGCGCGCTGGAGTTGCTGCGACAGCTGCAGCGTCATCGCGTCAAGTTGCCGGGCGACCAGATCGTCACCGGCTTGTCCGCCCTCACCGCCGAACAGGCCGAGTTGTTCTCGACGCTGAAGCTACCAAGACCCACCACGAAAAATAATTGAGCCGCGATCTGTAGTGGAGCGATTCGCTTTCGAAACGAGCCAAATCAACGACTTACATCACTTTGGTGTCGAACTCGGGGGGACTGGGCCAGTCCGTGTAAGAGCGTCCATAGGATCAGTCTCCCCCCTTCGGGCGCCCCCCATCGAGACCCTCTTGCGAGGGATTCGCTGGCGTCTTATACGGGCTAAATTTTCCGGCATGAAACCGACCTCCGATTCATGCCAACACGCCCCTGTGACAGCCCTGATTACGCCTTTCGAAGTGCCGCCCGTCAAGCACGCACGCTCGGCCGGCGTCGTCGCTTCACCCGCCGCGTCGCCTGAGGCAACGGCAGAGCCGGCGCCGCCCCGCTTGCTCACCCGCCTTCGCGAGGCCTTGCGGCTGCGCCACTATGCCATCCGTACCGAGCAGGCCTATGCGGATTGGGCGCGCCGCTACATCCTGTTCCACGGCAAGCGCCACCCTGCTGAATTGGGGGCCGATGCCGTGGCGGCCTTTCTCACCCACCTGGCGGTCGAGCGCACGGTGGCGCCGTCGACGCAAAACCAGGCCAAGGCCGCGTTGCTGTTTCTCTACCGGCAGGTGCTCGGCATCGATCTGCCCTGGCTGGATGAGATCGTCGCCGCAAAAGACACGCAGCGTCTGCCGGTGGTGCTCACCACCACCGAGGTGCGGGCGTTGCTGCAGGAGCTCAGCGGCACCATGGGTCTGGTGGCAGCGCTGCTCTACGGTACCGGCATGCGCTTGCTCGAAGGCTTGCGGCTGCGGGTCAAGGATGTGGAGTTCCAGCGCCGCGAGCTGGTGGTGCGCCATGGCAAGGGCGGCAAAGACCGTGTCACCGTGTTGCCCGAGAACCTGGTGCTGCCGTTGCAGGCGCAGATCGGCCGCGCCAAGGCGCTGCACGACGCCGATCTGGCCGCCGGCCACGGCGCGGTGTGGCTGCCAGACGCGCTGGCCGTCAAGTACCCGCGCGCGGCGCAGGCCTGGGGCTGGCAGTGGGTGTTCCCGAGCGCGCTGCGGGGCACTGACCCGCGCTCGGGTGTGCAGCGCCGGCATCACCTGAACGAATCGTCGGTGCAGAAGGCGGTGGCGGGCGCGGCCCGGCGCGCCGGGATCGTCAAGCCCTGCTCGCCGCATGTGCTGCGCCACAGTTTTGCCACCCACCTGCTGCAGGCCGGCTACGACATCCGCACCGTGCAGGAGCTGCTCGGCCACTCGGACGTGAGCACCACCATGATCTACACCCACGTGCTCAACCGCGGCGGGCGCGGCGTGCGCAGCCCGCTCGACGAGATGTGAGCCTGCCGCGCGGCTGCGCAGCGGCCACGCTGAACAACGGCACCCGCTGCAGCCACGCCCCGCGTCCGGCGGCGCAGCGCCCGGCGGGCGCGGCCGAGCGCTGTGCCCGCGGCGCTCCGATCAACCGCCCGCCAGCAGGTGCCTGCCCAGCGCCAGGTACGCCGGCAGCGAGGTCGGGTCCAGGTGCGGCGAGTTGGCTGCCAGCGGGTGCGAGCCGTAGCGCGCGATCACCATCTCGGCCTTCGGGTCGATCCAGATCGCCTGGCCGTGGATGCCGCGCGCGGTGTAGGCGCCGTGCGCGTTGTGCGTCACCCACCACATGTTGCGGTACGACCAGCCGGGCAGCGTGGCGTAGCCGGCGCGCGCAAAGTGCGCGCGGTCGGCGCCGCGGCGGATGTCGGCCACCACGGCCTCGGGCACGACCTGCTGGCCATCGATCCAGCCGTCCTGGCGCATCGCCTCGCCAAAGCGCGCCAGGTCGCGCAGCGTGGTGTTGAGCCCGCCGCCAGCCACCTCGGTGCCCGCGCTGTCCACCGCGTAGTGCGCGTCGCACTCGGCACCGAGCCGGGCCCAGATCAGGTCAGACGTCAGCGTGGCCAGGCGCTGGCCGGTGACGCGCTTGACGATCCAGGCGAGCACCTCGGTGTTGATGGTCTTGTAGGCAAAGCCCTCGCCGTGGCGGCCCTCAGGGCGCAGCGTCGCGAGGTAGGCGTACAGCGTGGCCGGGCCGTCCGGCCCGGGCAGGCGTGGCAGCATGCCGCCGGCGCGGGCGTAGTGCCAGATGTCGGCGGCGGGGTCGGCGTAGGCCTCGCTGTACTGCACGCCGATGGTCATGTCCATCACCTGGCGCACGGTGGCGTCGGCATACGCGGTGCCCTTGAGCTCGGGCAGGCAGTGGGTGACGGCGGCGGCCGGGTCCAGCGCGCCGGCGTGGGCGAGCATCGCGGCCATCGTGCCGACGAACGACTTGGTCACCGACATCGCCGTGTGCGCCAGCTCGGGCTGCAGGGCGCCGCAGTAGCGCTCGTACACCGTCACGCCGCGGTGCAGCACGACGATGCCGTCGGTGTAGTTGGCGGCGAGCGACTCGCCCCAGGTCATCGGCCGGCCGTCGATCGTAGTGAACGCCACGCCGTCCAGGTCGTCGCGCTCGGCGCGCGGCAGCGCCGCCACCGGGCCGTCGCCGCGCGACACGTTGGCGGTGGGGAACAGCTCGCGCATGTGGCTGAAGGCCCAGCGTGTTCGCGGGAAGGCCCACGCGCTGCCGTCGGCGAAGGCAACGGTCTTGTCCGGGGGCGGCGGAAAATCCTGCATCCAGCCGAGCCGGTTGGGGTCGCTCGCAGCGGCATCGGGAATCGGGGGCGGTGGCGCTGCGCTCATTCAACCTAGATACGGCAGTTGGACGCGCCCGAGCGGGCTGCGATGCGGTGTGCTGGCAAGGCGCGACGACGCTGCGGGCTCATGCCCGCGAGGAGGAGCAACGCCGCCAGCGCGCCGCAGCGCGGCTCGATCGGGTGCGTAGCGCTCTCATCCAAGGGGTGAGGATCTTCGTGGCGAGGATGGCCCATGTTCACGGGGCCTCTCCGGCGAAACCGAGCGGTCAACTGCCGGATCTAGGTTCAAGGGGCTCGTCGGGGTTCGATCGAGCGTCCCCGAACGGGCACGCCGCGGCAATCGTGGTGAACCCTGCGCGGCTGTGGCGTTCGTCACGCGATCGCGCGAACCTGCTTTCGCTCACCGCGGCCGATCAACGCGACCCGGCGCAACGACGTGCTGCCGGGATGCTCTGCCGATGCCACCACAATGGGCGCCATCACCACGCCAGGGGCCGCCCGATGATCCGGCTGCACTACTTTCCCGGCAATGCGAGCCTCGTGCCGCACCTGCTGCTCGAAGAACTCGGCGTGCCGTTCGAGCTCGCGCTCGTCGATCGCACGCGCGGGGCGCACAAGACGCCCGAGTACCTGTTGCTCAATCCCAACGGGCTGATTCCGGTGCTGGTGGACGCCACGCCCGCAGGCGAGCTGGTGCTCTATGAAACCGCGGCGATCTGCCTGCACCTGCTCGACACGCACCCCGGGGCCGGGCTTGCGCCGGCACCGGGCAGCGCCGCGCGGGCGCACTTCTACAAGTGGCTGGCGTGGCTGACCAATACGCTGCAGGCGGCGCTGATCATCTACTTCTACCCCGAGCGCTGGGCCGACGAGCCGGCGGCCATCGCGCAGGTGAAGGCGCACGCCGAGGCGAAGGTGGGCGCGATGCTCGACCAGCTCGACGCCGAACTCGCCGCGCGCGGCCCGTGGCTGCTTGGCGCTGCGTTCAGCGCGCTCGACCTCTTCGCGCTGGTGCTGTGCCGCTGGACGCGCGGCTTGGCACGGCCGGCGCGCAGCCTGCCGCACCTGGGCCCGTACCTGCAGCGCGTGCTGGCCCGCCCGGCGGTGCAGCGCGCGTTGGCGAGCGAGGGCATCGTCGCGCCGATGGTCTGACCGCGGCGCGCGGCGGCGGGAGCAACCACAGCGTCCGGGCGCCGCGATCCCCGTTGCGCGGCCCGGGCCGGTGCCGCTACACCGGTGCGCCGGTGCCGGCTCGGGCCGCCCCAGCACCGCCGCGCTCAGCGCACGCTGGGGAAGTGCGCCGCCAGCCAGCCCCGCAGCGCCTGGTTGACCTCGCCCGGCCGCTCCATCGTCAGCATGTGCCCGCAGCGCTCGACCAGCGCGAACTCGGCACCGGGCACGAGCTGCGCGATCTCGCGCGCGGCCTCGGCGGTGGTCACTGCGTCGGCGTCGCCGCACAGCACCAGCGTCGGGCAGCGCAGCGTCGGCAGCAGCGCTCGGCTGTCGGGGCGTGCGGCAGTGGCCAGGTTCTGCCGCACCAGTTGCGCCGGCCCGGCGCGGCGCAGCATGTCGAGGTAGGCGCCCACGAGCGCCGCGTCGCCAAGCCGGTCGGCGTGAAACGAGAACGGCACGTTGCCGGTGATCATCTCCTCGTAGCGGCCGGCCTCGATCAGCGCGAAGGCCTGGGCGCGCAGCGCTGCGATCTCGGGCGAGTCGGGCCGCGCCGTTGTGCCCAGCAGCGCCAGGCCGTGCACGCGCTGCGGCGCCTGGCGCAGCACCTCGAACGCGAGGATGCCGCCCATCGACGCGCCGCACAGCACGAGCCCGCCCGCGTGCTCGGCGAGCAGCGCGGCCGCCATTTCGGGCAGGCTGCCGAAGCGGAAGTGGACGTCGGCGACATGCACCTCGTGCGTCGCGGCGAGGGCGTCGCGCTGCGCGGCCCACATCGCCGCGTCGGCGGCCAGGCCGGGCAGAAGCACGATCGGGGGCGGCATGGCGGGCATTGTCGCCGGTCAACGATCGGGGCGGCGCCGCCGCAGCAGCGGCGGGCGATGCCGGACAATTGCGCAATGACCGACGTGATCCTCATCCGCCACGGCGAGACCGACTGGAACTTGCAGGGGCGCTTCCAGGGCCAGATCGACGTGCCGCTCAACGCGCTCGGCCTGCGCCAGGCCGCCTGCATGGCCGAGCGGCTGGCGCAGGAGCGCATCGACGTGTTCTATTGCAGCGATCTGCTGCGCACCCGCCAGACCGCCGAGCCCGCCGCGCTCAGGCTCGCGCTGCCGGCGGCGCCGGATGCCGGGCTGCGCGAGCAGCACTTCGGCATTCTCGAAGGCCTGAGCTTCGACGAGGTGCGGGCGCGCCACCCGCAACAGTTTGCCGAGTGGCAGCGCCACGACCCCGACTACGCGCTGCCCGGCGGCGAAAGCGTGCGCAGCTTCCATGCCCGCGTGGTGGGCGCGGTGCGCTCGCTGGCTGAAATCCATGCCGGCCAGACGCTCGCGGTGGTGACGCACGGCGGTGTGCTCGACATGCTGTTCCGCACGGTGCACGGCCTGCCGCTGCATGGGCCGCGCGACTGCCCGATCCCGAACGCCGGCCTGAACCGGCTGCGCCTGCAGGGCGATCGGATCGAGATCCTCAGCTGGGCCGACGACGCGCACCTGGCGGGGCTGACGGCGCCGCCGGCCTGAGGCGCTCGCTCGATCAGGCTACTGGATGCCGTCGCGCCCCGCGGCTGCAAAGCAGGTCGAGCCGGCCTGGTCCGGGCAGATGACGACATAGGTCGCGCGCTTGCCGCAACCTGTCACGCCGATGGTGTATTCGGCGCGCTCGATGCCGAAGCGAAACGACACGGGCTGCAGTGTCTCGCGGCTCAGCACCTGCGCGGTGGCGGCCGGGCAAGAAAGCTCGAACTGCGCGCGGCGGGTCGCGATGGCGACGGCTTCAGGTTGTGCCTGGTCGATGAATGGCGGCCCGGATGCGCAGCCGGCGACCAGAACCATTGACGCGACAAGGAAGGAGGGACGCATTGACATGAGAGGCCTCGAACTTGGGTTGAAGCCGTCGCGGCCGACATCTGTTCGCGGTGTTCGCGCAGCAGACGCGACGGGCGTTCGTACGGTTGAATACGGCAAGGCTGTCGGCGGGGCGGGCGCGAAGGCATGAGCCCGGAGCAATGCTAACGGAAGACCGGCCGGGTATCCATCTTCAAGCCCGCACGGCCTGCCGCGAGCGCTTGCAGGCGGAAGCGCACGCCTGGATCGGCCCGACTCGCTGTTGTGGCCTAATCGACGGTTCGCCAGATACCAACGACCATCGGAGCCACTCATGGGCAACAAGATCAAGACCGAAGCCGACCGCCTCGCCACGCCAAGGCCGCCCGCCCCTGTCGGCGTGACCGTCACGATCCGCAAGGGCCAGAAGCGCAGCCTCGAGCGCGGTTCGCACACCCGCAGCAAGAAGAACCCGGGCAAGCGTCCGAAGCAGGGCTGAACTTGCGTCCGGCCGGGGCGAGCCGCTGCGCCCGGCCCCCGGCGCGCTCTGTCCAGTGCAGGGCCGGCGCCCCGACCCGCACCGATGCTGCGAATCACCGAACTGCGACTGCCGCTGGACCATGCCGCGCCGGCGTTGCGGGCGGCCGTCGTCGCCCGGCTGGGGCTCGGTGACGCCGACCTGAAGGGCTTCGCTATTGCGCGACGCTCGTGGGACGCCCGCAAGAAGTCGGCGATCGTGCTCATCTACACGGTCGACTGCGAGCTCGCCGACCCCAGCGCCGAAGTGGCGCTGCTCGCGCGCCTCGCAGGTGACCCGCACGTGCGGCCGGCGCCCGACACGCGCTACCGGCTGCCCGCCCACGCGCCGGCCGACTTCCACGCCGCCGGGCGCCCGCGCCCGCTGGTCGTCGGTTTCGGGCCGTGCGGCATCTTCGCCGCGCTGATCCTGGCCCAGATGGGGTTGCGACCGATCGTGCTTGAGCGGGGCAAGCCGGTTCGCGAGCGCACGCAGGACACCTGGGGTCTGTGGCGGCGCGGCGTGCTCGACCCGGAGTCGAACGTGCAGTTCGGCGAGGGCGGCGCGGGCACGTTTTCCGACGGCAAGCTCTGGAGCCAGATCAGCGACCCGCGGCACCTGACGCGCAAGGTGCTGACCGAGTTCGTCAAGGCCGGTGCGCCGGACGAGATCCTCTTCGTCGCCAAGCCGCACATCGGCACTTTCCGCCTCGTCGGCATGGTCGAGAAGATGCGCGCCGACATCGAGGCGCTGGGCGGCGAAATCCGCTTTCGCCAGCGGGTGGTGGACCTGCTCATCGACGACGGGCCGGCGTCCGGTCAGGATGCCCGGGCGCTGCGCA
Source organism: uncultured bacterium (assembly GCA_963779155.1). Taxonomy (GTDB): domain Bacteria; phylum Pseudomonadota; class Gammaproteobacteria; order Burkholderiales; family Burkholderiaceae_C; genus CAIKUF01. The sequence continues at coordinate 12,416 of CAVZXE010000020.1, forward strand.
TTCGCGGGCTGGTGCTCGCCAGCGGCGAAGAACTGCCCGCCGACCACGTGGTGCTGGCCCTCGGCCACAGCGCGCGCGACACCTTCGCGATGCTGCAGCGGCGCGGCGTCGCGATGGAAGCCAAGCCGTTCTCGATCGGCTTTCGCGTCGAGCATCCGCAGGGCGTGATCGACCGCGCGCGCTTCGGCCCGAACGCGGGCCACCCGATCCTCGGCGCCGCCGACTACAAGCTGGTGCACCACGCGCGCAACGGGCGCTCGGTGTACAGCTTTTGCATGTGCCCGGGCGGCACCGTGGTGGCGGCGACCTCGGAAGCGGGCTGCGTCGTCACCAACGGCATGAGCCAGTATTCGCGCAACGAGCGCAACGCCAACGCCGGCATCGTGGTCGGCATCACGCCGCAGGACTATCGGCAGCAGCCTGGCGCCACCGGCCCGGTGGATCCGCTCGACGGCGTGGCGTTCCAGCGCTTCTGGGAGTCGCGCGCGTTCGAGCTCGGCGGCGGCGGCTACCGGGCGCCGGGGCAGCGCGTCGGCGACTTCGTCAAGGGCCAGCGCTCGGGCGCGTTCGGCAGCGTGCTGCCCTCGTACACGCCGGGTGTGCAGCCGACCGACCTTGCCGCGCCGGGCCGCGGCAGCCTGCCCGGCTACGCGCTGGAGGCGATCCGCGAGGCCCTGCCGGCGTTCGAGCGCCAGATCGCCGGCTTCGCGATGCCCGACGCGGTGCTCACCGGCGTCGAGACGCGCACCTCGTCGCCGCTGCGCATCACGCGCGGGCGCGACTTCCAGAGCGTCAACATGGCCGGCCTGTACCCCGCCGGCGAAGGCGCGGGCTACGCCGGCGGCATCATGTCGGCCGCGGTCGATGGCATCGAGGCGGCCGAGGCGCTGGGCGCGCAACTGCTGGCGGCGGCCGCTGGAGGCGCCCGGTGAGCAGCGGTTTCAGCCGGGCCGAGGCGCGCTCTGCCGAGGCGCCGGTCGGAGGCGGCACGCCCGGGCGCTCGAGCCTCTGTTCTCGCCGCGACGCTGCCGAACGCCCTCCCGGGCGCCGGATCCTCGCGCTGCTGACCTGCGCCGTGCTGTGCCTCGCCCCGACGCTGCACGCTGCGCAGGCGGCGCCGGCCAGCGTGTTCCTGGAAGAACTGACCTGGACCGAGCTGCGCGACGCCATCCAGGCCGGCACGACGACGATCCTGGTGCCCATTGGCGGCACCGAGCAGAACGGCCCGCACATGGCACTTGGCAAGCACAACCTGCGCGCGCATGTGCTGGCCGGCAAGATCGCCGCCGCGCTCGGCCACACGGTCGTCGCGCCCGTGCTGGCCTACGTGCCGGAGGGGCGCATCGCCCCGCCCACGGCCCACATGCGGTTTCCGGGCACGATCACCATCACCGACGAAGCCTTTCGCGCCACGCTCGACTCGGCGGCGCGCAGCTTCAGGCAGCACGGCTTGAGAAACGTGGTCTTCCTCGGCGAGCACGGCAGCTACCAGAGCCAGCTCAAGGCCGTGGCCGACAAGTTGAACCGCGACTGGGCCGGCACGCCCGCCCGCGCGCACTTCATCGCCGAGTACTACCGCAGCGCCCAGGCCGACTTTGCAGCGGCGCTGCGCGCGCGCGGCCTGAGCGAGGCCCAGATCGGCACCCACGCCGGCGCGGCAGACACCTCGCTCCTGCTGGCGATGGATGCAGCGATGGTGCGCACTGACCAACTTGCGCGCGCAGCCCGCGACGGCGGAGCCGCCGGCGTGGCGGGCGACCCGCGCGCGGCCAGCGCCGAGCTCGGCCAGATGGGCGTCGAGCTGATCGTCGCGCAGAGCGTGGCGGCCATCCGCGCGGCATTGGCCGAGCACCGTTGAACGACAATCGAGCCTTCGCCCAGCCGCCCCGAGGCGGTGCCGATCACCCTGCAACCCACTCGAAGTCCATGCTTTCAAGACCCCCTTTCATCGCCGCCGGGCTGCTTGCCTCCGGCGCGGCGCTGGCCGCACTGGCCGGGTGGACGGCCGCCCGGGCGGCCGACGCCGCGGCGCCGGCGCCGCGTGGCGCTTCGCCCGCCGTGCTCGCCGTGCCCGGCATGGCGCCGGTGCCGGACCCGAACAATCTCTACAGCGAGACGGCTGCCGGCCACCTCAGCCCGGCCGTGGCCGGCGCGCTCGAGCGCGTGTACGTGCCCAACCACACCGCCAACACGGTGACGGTGATCGACCCGGCGACGCTGAAGGTCGTCGGCAGCTTCAAGGTGGGTCTGAACCCGCAGCACGTCGTGCCCTCGTGGGACCTGAAGACGCTGTGGGTGGCCAACAATGCCGAAGGCCGCAGCACCGGCAGCCTGACGCCGGTGGACCCGCTCACCGGCAAGCCCGGCAAGCCGGTGGCGGTGGACGACCCGTACAACATGTACTGGTCGCCCGACGGCGTGTACGCCATCGTCGTGGCCGAGGCGCACAAGCGCCTGGACTTCCGCGATGCGCACACGATGAAGCTCGCCTACAGCATCGACGTGCCGTTGTGCGGCGGCATCAATCACGCCGACTTCTCGATCGACGGCCGCTTCGCGGTGTTCACCTGCGAGTTCAACGGCTCGGTCGCCAAGGTCGACCTCGTCAACCGCAAGGTGCTCTCGACGATCAAGCTGAGCCCCTACTTCAACCGCCCCGAGGTGCTGGCGTTGATCGCCACCCCGGGCAAGAAGCCGCGCAAGGTGCCCGATCCGAGCGAACTCGGCGCCGAGGTCTGCACCACGCCCGGCATGCCGCAGGACGTGCGGGCCTCGCCCGACGGCCGGGTCTTCTACATCGCCGACATGATGGCCGACGGCGTGCATGTGGTCGACGGCGAGTCGTTCAAGCAGATCGGCTTCATTCCGACTGGCGTCGGCGCGCACGGCCTGTATCCCAGCCGCGACGGCAAGAGCCTGTACGTGGCCAACCGCGGCGGCAACGAGGTCCGCGGCAAGCCCGGTGGCAAGGGCAGCGTGTCGGTGATCGACTTCGCGACGCGAAAGGTCGTCGCCAACTGGCCGATCGCCGGCGGCGGCAGCCCCGACATGGGCAACGTCAGCGCCGACGGCAAGTACCTCTGGCTGTCGGGGCGCTACGACGACGTGGTGTACCGCTTCGACACCGCGACTGGCGCGGTCGACAAGGTCAAGGTCGGCCGCGAGCCGCACGGGCTGACGGTGTGGCCGCAGCCAGGGCGGTATTCGCTGGGGCACACGGGCAACCTGCGGTAAGCCCGCGGGCCCTGCGCATGCCGCAGGATGCCGGCGAACGCGTCATGCCGGCACCGTGGCGCCGCTGCGCCGGGCGACCTCCTGCGCCACCGCCTCGAGCTGGGCGGCGAGGTTCTGCCGCACGGCCACGCTGCCGATCGCCGGCGGCGGCGGTAGGCGCAGCCCGATGACCGCGGTGTAGCGCAGCTGCGTCCGCGGTGCGCGGCGGCGTGTGCTCAACGGCGTCAGTTCGTAGCGGCCCTCGAAGACATCGATCGCGCGCCGCTTGAAAAGCCCCAGGTCGAAGCGCACCGCCTTGGCCTCGGCCACGCGAAGCGGCTCGTGTTCGATGTTCAGCAGCACCGTCATCGCTTGCGCAAAGAGCAGGAAGCGGAACTCGCCATGCTGCTCGACCACCAGCTGCTCGGTCGCGTCTGCCAGGGTCTGGCGTTCGACCACGCGGCAGGCGTGGATGCCGGGCATGAAGCGAGGCAACGCGCCGTAGTCCGTGATCGTGTCCCATACCGTCTGCACATCGGCGGCGAGGTCGAGCACCGCTTCGGCATCGAAGCGGCGGCCGCTGCGGCGAACATCCACCTTGACGTTGTCGGCCATCGGGCACCTTGAGGCTTTCTTGCAGGCGGCGGATCGCCTGCGGGCGGGTTCACGCGCAGCGATCCGCTGCCGTCGCATCGGGGTGGCCCGCGACGGGCCCGGCGGCTGCCAGCGGCGGCGTGATGGACGCCGCGGCACACGGCGCCCACGCCGGCACGGCATTATCGGCGAGGCGCGGTGCGACCCCTTCGCGCCGCCGCCGGTCGAGCGCGTCGGCGGCAGGGTGCTGCCAGCCCCTCACCCGCCGCAGCCGGCGCCCGCCTTCCGGCCTCTCGCGATCGTCGGTGCCCAGTCGCGTCGGCAGGCCGCAGGCAGGCTCGATGTCAGCCTTGGCGTGCAGTGCATGCAACCCTAGCCTGGATTTCCACGCACCACATTTGAACTAACAAACTCCCCCTGCCGCGACCCGCCGCCCCTAAGCCGACATCCGCAGCGAGTACCCCGGCCACCAGGGGATAGCGACCGGCGTGTTCAGCAGTTCCGACGCCAGTATGACGGGCAGATGGGCGCGACGGTGGAAGTGCACCTGCACCTCAGCGCCGGTGATCGAGACGTCGGCCGGCGTGTCGATCAGGTCTCGGAAGATGTGCCGCGCCTGCGCTTCGGCATAGCCGCGCATGCGGCGCGCCAGCAACCGGTACAGGCCGCTGGCGATGACCAGCAGCGTCATGTCGAAGTCCACCTTCATCCCCACCGCCGACGACAGCGCGTCCATGTGGAAGAAGCGCACCGCGTCGGACAAGGCGTTCTCGATCAGCATGCGCTGGGCGTAGCGCGTGAGCAGCTTGGCGTGGGAGCCGTCGCGGTCGTTGGTCAACAGGATCGTCGGCTGCTCGTGGCCCAGGTCGACGACGAAGAGCTGGCGCAGCTTCGCGCCGGCCAGCATGACCGGCTGCTCGAACACGCGCGGGTTCTTGAACTTGCGCGCCGGCACATCCAGGCTCACCCGGCGCCAGGCCGAGGCCGGCAGATCCTGCACCTCCTGCAGCAGGGCCGCCGAGCGGCGGCGCAGCGTCATGAACGTGATCCCCATCTGCTCGAGCCGCGCCAGATGGGCGTAGGTGGTCAGCCGTGAATCGAACACCAGGTGGCGCGGCAACTCGCCGTGCTGACGCTGCCAGAACTCGATGAAGCGGAAGATCTCCTCAGCCTCCTCGCCCTTGCGCAGATCGGCGTTGGAGTAGCAGAAGGCCCGACCACTGGCGTCTTGCGCCAGGAACGCGAGCACGGCCGGCTGCGATCGGCTGCGGGCGGACACGAAGTGCCGCTGCACCTGGGGATCCTCGCCGTAGTACGGCACCGAGTGGAAGTCCAGGTTGAACGACCGCGCATCGAACAGCCCCTCCTCCATCACCGCCCCGTGCCAGGCTCCCAGCAGCCGGACCGAACGCTCGCGTTCCACCCGCGAGGAGTACTCGCACAGGAAACTCTTCTTCGGCACCACGTTCAGGCCGCAGAACAGCGCCAGCCCCGGATCGGTGACGAAGGCCATGACGTGGCTCTTGCGCTCGATGGACCACAGCTTGAGCGCCAGCGCGCTGCGCAGCGCGTGCGAAGCCGGGATCATCTTGGAACCCGGCAGCTTGGCGCGCGAGGCCAGACCATCGAGCTGCAGACGCACCAGGTCGGGCAGGAACAGGAACAGACCGCCGCAGCGCGTGGTGAACCGCGTGCCGGGCCGCAGCGCGAACTCGCGCACGTCGGCCACCGCCTCGGCCAGCGGCCCCACATGCTCGAGCCGCTCGTCGTCGCCGCGCCGGGGCAGCGGCGCGAAGCCCTCCTCGCGCAGCACCTCGCGCACGGCGGTCGGACTCAGCGGCGTGCCGTGATCCTTGAGCGCGCGGCTGATCTCGTAGACCGAATGGTTCTGCTTGCGCAGGGCCACCACCATCTCGAGGGCCTTGGACTTGTGCGGCTGGGTGCGGGAGCCGTGAACAGGCGTGCTGAAGAACTGCGGCTCGGGTTCACGGCGGAACTGGTGGCACAGCACGCGGAAGGAGCCCGGCGTGTAGCCGAAGGCACGGGCGACCTCGGCTGAAGGACGGTCATCGACGAAGAAGGCGCGCAGGGCCTCGTACTGGCGCTGGCGGGGATGGGAGGGCTCGGCGAAGAATCGTCGGATGTCTGTTATGTTTTTAGGTGCCCCTAAACCCATACCTGCATTGTGATACGTAAGATCCTGTTGCGTCAACGAAAAGCAGGACGGAACCGGCACCGATGGGGGAAAACCCAGGCTGCATGAGGCTGAGCGGGGGATGGGCCTGAAGACCGGCCCCGGCAAGCGCAGGGCCGACAGCCCCAGATGCGGGCTGCCGTGTGGAGGCGATAGGCGCACCGAGCGTTAACAGTGGGAGCGCAGGCGACGTGAGCGCCGCCAGCGGCGAGAGGTCGCTGGCCAGACCGGCGGCGTTACCTCAACGGTGGTGCGTGGAAATCCAGGCTAGCCTTCCAGCGCCGCCACCTCCGCCGTCAGCCGCACCGCGGTGTTGGCCGTGCTGTGCAGCAGGTTGTGCATCAGCCGGATCATCAGGCTCGGGCAATCGTGCTCCAGCCGCGCGAACGCTTCAGCGCCCAGCGTGCAGCACTCGACCGCCGTGTCGGCGCGCACGTCGGCCGATCGCGTGCCGCCGGCGATCAGCGCCGACTCGCCGAAGCCCATGCCGGCCGACAGCGTCGAGAGGCGCTTGAACCCGCCCTGCGGCAGCTCGACGATCACGCTGACCTCGCCGCGCACCAGGAAGTACAGCTTGTCGGCCGCGTCGCCGCGGCGCACGATCATCGATCCGGGTTCGAACTGGCAGCGTTCCACGCGCGCTTCGAGCGCGGCGATGTCGGCCGCGCTGGCGCCGGTGCACAGCCGGTGCTCGGCCAGGCCGGCAATGGCCGAAACGGCGTGCCCCGCCGCATGGCGTTCGAGCAGGCCGCGCTCGCACCACTCGAGCCCCAGGTCGAGCTGCGGCTGGAAGCTCACCGCGCGCGCGCACTTCGGGTCGAGCTCGGTGCTGAACCCGGCCAGCAGTTCGCCGCGGCGCACGCGCGTCAGCACGATATGCCGGTCACGCGGCGCAGAGCATTGCACCAGGCCGGCCAGCATGCGCGTGGCGGCGAGGTCGACGTGCGTCACGCGCTTGAAGTCGAGCACGGCGAAATGCAGGCCGTCGTCGGCCTCGACGATTTCGCGCAGCACCGGCTCCAGCGTCGCGAAGCGCAGGTCGCCCTGCAGTTCGTACACGGCGGCACGCCGGCCATGCTCTTCGAGCACGCGGTTCTCGCTCGCCAGGCGGCGCCGCTTGGAGCGCACGCTGGCGAGCGTGTAGCGGGCGCGCACGGTGCTTGCCGACGGGCGCGGCGGCTGCAGGAAATGCAGCCCCAGGTCGCGCGAGATGGTCTCGCACACCTGCACGCCGCGCACGCTGTTGCCGCGCTCGTCCAGCGGCGGCGAGAAGACGCCGATGCCGAGCTGCCCCGGCAGCACCGCGATGACGCCGCCGCCGACGCCGCTCTTGGCCGGCATGCCGACGCGGTAGACCCACTCGCCGGCAAAGTCGTACATGCCGCAGGTGGTCATCACGGAGAGGATCGGGCTGATGAACTCGGCGCGCACCGCACGCTCGCGCGTCACTGGGTTGACGCCGCCGTTGGCGAGCGTCGCGGCGACGAGCGCGAGGTCGCGGCAGTCGACGAGGACCGAGCACTGCTTGAAGTACAGCTCGAGCGCCGGCTCGGGGTCGTCGGTGACGACGCCGACGTTGCGCAGCATGTGGCCGATCGCGCGGTTGCGGTGGCCGGTCGAGCGCTCGGACTCGAACACCGCCTCGTCGATGTCGAGCGATCGCCCGGCGAAGGCCGAGATCGCGCCGACGACGCGCGCCAGCCGCGCCTCGCGCGTCTCGCCCTGCACCAGCGACGCGGTGGCGATGGCGCCGGCGTTGATCATCGGGTTCAGCGGCCGGCCCGTGCCGGGCTCCAGGCTGATCGAGTTGAACGCGTCGCCGCTCGGCTCGACGCCGATCGCCTGCCGCACCCGCTCGCGGCCGCGGTCCTCGAGCGCGACGCCATAGACGAGCGGCTTGGAGATCGACTGGATCGTGAACCGCTGGCGCGTCGCGCCGACCTCGTAGACCTGGCCGTCGACAGTGGCGATGACGATGCCGAACGACGCCGGATCGGCCTTGGCCAGTTCGGGGATGTAGCTCGCCACCTCGCCGCTGGTGAGCCCGGCGAACTGCGCGTGCAACCGTTCGAGGTAGGCCTGGACGGGCGATGCTGCGGGCGCGGGCGAAGCACTGGGTTTCATGGCGCATGCCATGCAACTTCTGTGCGCGCTGCGGGGCCGACCCGACGGCAGCCGGGTGCACAGCAATGGGGCAGGGCACGCCGCCATCGGGTGCGGCCTGCACGGCAGTTGCAACGTCGAGCCAGACAGCCTTTGCGGATCCTCGGCGGTCCGCTGGGGCGTCGCTTCGCCCTTTGCCTCAGCCCTGGCGAGCGAAGTAGGGTGTGCCCAGCAAGTGCTCGACGTCCGCACGGGCCACGCTCTGCAGCGGCGCGGCGGCGGAAAAGCGGTACTCGCGCCCTGTGGCCGGCCCGCGTACGACGATCGGCGAGTGCGCGAGGTAGCGCAGCGCGACCGCACCCAATGGCGGCGCCGGCGGCGCAAGAGACGGGGCCCGTGCAGGTCGCGCCGAGGCTGCCGACGCCACTCGCCGCGAGTCAACGAACGATGTGGAGGGTGCCGCCGTCCTGGCCGGCGCAGGATGCGGGCTCTTCGCGCTGTTCGTCGCCGTCGTTGTCGCCAGCGCTTCGCGCCGTTGTCCGCAGCAGCCCATCGCTCTCTCCTTCGGGATCGACATGTTCAATCGTCAAAGGCTCGCGCACCGCACGCTGCAGCAGGCACGCCGCGCCTGAGAGGGCGAGCCAGGCGAGCACTCGTTCGCCCGCGCTGCGCCCGACGGCCAGCGCGATCGGCGCCGCAACCCACAGGCTCAGGCAGGCGAAGCAGTCGACCAGGCGACCCCACAGGCCGTTGCCGAGGGCCATGCGCAGGCGCAGCACGGCATCCCAGGGGCCGTCCTCGTGCGCCAGCAGGTGTGCCACGCGCCAGGTGGCGAGAATGCCGAGCACGAACCGGAACCAGGGGTCATCCATCTGTTCAGCCGACCGGCAGGTCGTTGCAGATCTTCACCGGCCAGTTTGACGTCGCGTAGTTGATGCCGCACGGCCTGGCGGTGCGGTCGTACACCGTGAGGTGGAAGATGTAGACGCAGCATTCGCCGCGCGGGGTGGTGAAGGCATCGGGCACGAAGTAGGGCAGGAAGCCCTTGCAGAGCGGATCGATCGCCCGCAGGTCGAACGACGCCAGCGTGCCGATCAGTTGTGGCCCGGTCACCGCGCCGCAGCGCGTGCCCGGATCGCCGACCCGCGAGGTGCCGTAGAAGCACGCACCGCCGGGCCCCGGCACCGGGATGCTGATCGACGGCCCGCCCTGCTTCTCGACCGAGACGACGTAGTAGTCGAAGTTGTCGTTCGGCCGCGTCAGCGGCAGCAGTTCGTCGGTGTACTCGTCGTACGCGATGCCCGATACCGGCAGGCTCCATGGCACAGAGCAGTCCGGTGGCACGGCGAACCGGCTCACGAACAGGTCGGCGCACTTGGGCACGGCGTCGATGCGGATCAGCGCGCTGATCGGCTTGTTGTCGAGCCACACGCGCTGCGTGTCGCAATAGGTGCCGCCGTTCGTGTCCTCGACGAGCAGCCGTATCGTGTACAGCCCGCTCAACTGGCAGCCGCCCACATCGGTGTTCCACGTCGTCGGGTAGAGCAGCGCCTGCGGATCGTTGAGGAGGCACCACGGCGGAAACGGGATCGGCACCAGGCAGTCCGGTCCCCAGTACGCGGTGAGCACCGAGGTGTCGGTGCGCATGTTGATGGCGCGGTACTGCGCCGGCGTGTTGAAGTCCACCACCAGGAAGTTGTTCCAGCCTGGGGTGGCGCAGTCGGGCTCGTGGCCGGCCTTGTAGTCCAGCGTGTAGCGCTTGATGCGTTGCTGGTCGTCGCAGCCGCCGATGTAGGCCGAGCCCCAGACCGAGAGGCAGGTGCCGAACGACGCCTCGAAGGTGCCCGCCGGCCGAGCGCACAGCGCCGGAACGTTGTCGATGAAGCGCGCCGCCGGGTCGAAGGGCGACGCATCGAGTGCCGTGCTGCCGTCGACACCGAGGATGCGCACATCCTTCTTGAACACCGAGAACGAGATCGAGCACGGCACCGTCGACTGGTCAACGCCATAGACCGTCATCCGCACGAAGTACAGCCCGGCGTCGAGCAGCGTGGTGTCGAGGTAGGCCAGCACTCCGGCGACCACCGGCGCGTTGCCCTGAACCGGGTTGCCCGGCGGCACCGGCGGATAGACGAAGTTCGCTGCATGCCAGACCACGCCATTGCGCGACCACTCGAGCACATAGCGCAGGAAGCCGGCGCCGGCGGCGGTGCCGTGGATAGCCACGGCCATGGCCGGGATCGCGGCGTTGACCTCTTCGGCGACGCACCCCTCGGGCCCGGTCAGCTCGCAACTCAGCGGCCTGAAGCACTCGCGCAGGCAGCGCCAGTACATGCGCAGGCAACGGTAGACGTCGATCAGGCTGCGCGCACGGGCGAGGCAGCAGCCGAACCGGATCGCGCACAGGCACCAGCAGCGGCAGAACCAGAACCATGGCTGAGCGCTGTGCTCCTTGAATGCGGCGGCGCCGAGAAGTGCCTGCGCGGTGTCGACGGTCAACAGGCGTTCGAAGATCGCTGCCGCCTCTTCCTCGCCTTCCTGGCAATCGACCTTGCCGGCATCGATGGCCTCGGGCAACCCGGTCGTGAAATCGACCGTCGCGAGCTGGTCGGCCAGATAGGGCCGGTAGGCCTTCGCCAGCGCCGCGACCAGGGTGTCGAGATCCCTGCGCTCGGCGTCGCTCAGCCGTCCCGGCGTGGCCGGCGTGCCCAGCGCCTGGCGCACGCAGAGCCAGTAGCGGTACAGGTAGTAGGCCGAGAGGCGGAAGCTGCGCGGGCGCCGGCAAAGCAGCCAGCCGAAGATGATGCAGCAGCGGATATGCAGCAGGCACCAGCGCCAGCGCTCGATCGGCCCGAGCAGCTCGCGCGCCTGCGCAGGCAGCAGCGCGAGCGTCACCTTTTCGTCGGCGAACGAGCCGAACAGGCGCTGCGCCGCAGCCAGTTCAGCCTCGCAGTCGGGCTCGGCCTTGTCGGCCTCCAGGATCAGCGCGTCAAGGTTGCCCGCACGCTTCAGGTCCTCTTCGAGGATCGGCCGGTAGACCTCGACCAGTGCCTTGAGAACAGTCTGGAATTCGGGGCTGGACGAATCGGAATCCTTCGGGGCGGGAACATCGGAACCGGGATTGCCTGTGGCCATGATCGCCTCCGTTGTCGAGGGTCGAGAACCGTGCTCGCATCGAGCCAGCGCGGGCGCCACTGGCTCCCGGGATGCCGGACCCAGTCAAATATAGGCAGCGCTCCGCAGACCACAAGGCAGGGCCTAGGGATGTAGCACCCCTAGGCTCGACAGTCGTCCGGACTGGCCCCGCGCGCGCTCGAACGGGCTACCTGATCCCGGTCAAGCCCAGCCGCTCGTGCAGCCGCGAAATTTGCCGCTGCAGGCGTTCCGACTGCGGGTTCGACCGCGCCCGCGGCTGCAGCACGTTGTGCGCGCCGACGAGCCGCCCCGCCTTGACGAGCGCGTCGATGTAGATCTGCTCGAACAGGTCGCGTTGCGCATGGCTGCCGCCGATCTCGAGCAGGCGCGGCAGCGCGGCGCCGAGCTCGGCGACCGCGCGCGCGTGCTCGCCGCGGGCGTGCGCCAGCAGGCCGCGGGCGGCCGGCACGGCCACCCGCTGCCAGGCGGTGCGGGTGAGCGCGGGCGCGCGCGGCGCGAACGCCTCGATCTGCCGCAGCAGCTCGTCGGCCTCGCTGCGCCCGGCGCGCGCCAGGCCGTACAGGTATTGCAGGTCGAGGAAGGGCTGCACCTGGTCGTGCGTCCGTGCGGCCAGGTAGACGCTCACATCGGCCCAGCGGTCGCCGACCTCGGCGCCCGCCAGTTCCAGCCGCGCGAGCAGCGAGACCGCGCCGATCTGGTCCTGCGAGTACGGCTTGCAGACGCCCCAGACGTGGCGGTCGTAGAGGTCCAGCGCGGCGGCATGCTCGTCCTGCTCGATCATGAACAGCGCCAGGTGCCACCAGTTGTGCGTCTCCATGAAAGAGTTCAGACCGACCCAGGTGCCGCTCGCCTCCTGCATGAAGGCGCGGCCCTCGTCGATGCGCCCCTCGCTGACCATCACATGGGCCAGCGCATGCTGGGCCCACGGCTCCTTCGCCAGCATGCCGATCGCATGGCGGGCGGCACGCTCGGCTTCGGGCAACAGGTGGCATTGCTCGTAGGCGAACGCCGTCATGCCGTGCAGGTAGGGAACATCCGCCGCGGCGTGCCGTGCGGCGAGCGCCAGGCGCAGCATGCCGGGCGAATCGCCCAGGTTGAACAGCAGATACTGGCCGAGCTTGAGCGCCGCCAGGTCCCGCGGGTGGGCCTGCACCTGCTCGTCGAGCAGCCCGATCGCGCGGGCGATGTCGTTGTCGGCCCAGGCCTGCACGGCGCGCAGGAAGCGGCGTTCGCGCTCGCTGGCCGGCAGGCGGCTCCGCGCCGCGCGCTCCAGATGCGGCTGCGCGGCGACGGGGCCCTCGGGCGACTCGGCAAACATCTGCAGCGCGGCGGCGCAGGCCTGCACGATCACGCTGTCGTCGTGCTCGGCGGCGGCGAGGACGTTCGTCACCCGCGCTTCGCAGGCGATGAAGCCGCCGACGAAGTCGTCCAGCGCCGCAACGCTCGCGGCGTCGGCGACGTGGATCTCGTTGCCGAGCAGGTCGTGCATGGCCTGGCCTTGTGTCGCGCGTCCGTCAGACGGGTGCCGCCGGCCACGGCCGTTGCGGGCCGCGCAGCTCTTCCCAGGCGCGCGCGAGCTGCAACACGCCCAGGTCGTCGAAGCGCCGGCCGCTGATCTGCAGGCCGATCGGCAGCCCGGCGCTCGTGACGCCGCAGTCGATGGCCGCCGCCGGCTGCTCGCTCATGTTGAACGGCAGCGTGAACGCGATGTGCTCGAACGGCCGCTGCGGGTCGTCGATCGGGCTCGCCCACTCGGCGGTGAAGGCCGGCACCGGGCTCACTGGCGAGAGCACGAAGTCGAACGGCGCGGTGGCGGCTAGGGTCGCGTCGCGGATCGCGCCCATCTGGCTGAAGCCCCGGAACACCTCGGCGCCGCTGAGCCTGGCCGCAGGGACGATCCACTCGCGGATGTAGGGCAGTACCTTGGCCTGGCGCACGGGCGGCAGCGCCGAGAAGTCGAGCCAGAAGCGCATCCGCCAGAAGTTGTCGAGCCCGTCGATCATCGCGCGCGTGGTGAACGGCCGCAGCGGCTCGACGACGGCGCCCGCCGCCTCGAAGGCACGCGCCGCGGCCTGCACTGCGGCTGCGGTCTCGGGCTCGACGGGGAGGCCCCAGCCGGCGTCATCGAGCAGGCCGATCCGCAGGCCGCGCACGTCGCGCTGCAGTGCCGGCCAGTCGATGGCGGCGGGAGGCAGGCTCGTCGGGTCGCGCGCGTCGGGCTGCGCGAGCACCTGCATCATCAGTGCCGCATCGGCGACGCTGCGCGTGATCGGCCCGGCCACGCGGCCGTAGTACGGGTGGGCGACGGGGACCCGGCCGTTGCTGGGCTTGAGGCCGAAGACGCCGCACCACGCGGCCGGCAGGCGGATCGAGCCGCCGATGTCGGTGCCGACGTGCAGCGGGCCGTAGCCGGCCGCGGCGCCGGCCCCGGCACCGCTGCTCGAGCCGCCCGGGCCGAGGCGAAGGTCCCACGGGTTGCGCGCCAGCGCATGAAAGCTCGACAGGCCCGACGACAGCATGCCGTAGTCGGGCATCGTCGTCTTGCCCAGAATCACCGCGCCGGCCTCGCGCAGGCGGGCTGCGGGCGGGTCGTCGGCGGCGGCAGGCACGAGTTCGGTGGCGGCCGTGCCCAGTGGCGTTGGCACGCCCCGCGTCGCGATGTTTTCCTTGATCATCGCCGGCACGCCGTCGAGCGCCGAGGCGGGTCTGCCGGCGAGCCAGCGCCGCTCGGAGGCGCGCGCCGCCGCCAGCGCGCCCTCGGCGTCGAGCGCGTAGGTGGCGCGCAGGTGCGGCTCCCAGCGCTCGATGTGCGCCAGGACCGCGCTCGTCACCTCCACCGGCGACAGCGTGCCGCTGCGGTAGGCAGCGGCCAACGCCGACGCCGACAGGTCGTGCAGCGCCGTCATGCCCGGCCGGTTGCGCTCATCACTCCCACGAGATCACCGACAGGTCGTTGGCGAAGATCGGCATGTCCTTCCACAGCCCCTTGACCTTCTTGTTCGCCACGGTCAGCCACTGTGGCTGGTACAGGAAGGCGGCGCCGGCGTCGTTGGCGATCAGCTTCTGCGCCTCTCCGAGCAGCTTGGCGCGCTCGGCCGTCGTCGGTGCGTTGTTGATCTGGTCGAACAGCTTGTTGAACGCGGGGTTGGTGTAGCCCCAGTAGTAGTCGGGCTTGGCCCAGTTGCCGAGGTCGAACGGCTCGACGTGCGAAATGATCGTCAGGTCGTAGTTCTTCTTGCCGTACACGACGTCGAGCCACTGCGCCCACTCGACGTTCTCGATCTTGGCGACGATGCCGATCTTGGCCAGCTGCGCCGCGATCACCTCGCCGCCCTGGCGCGCGTACGGCGGCGGCGGCAGCTTCAGCGTCAGCTCCAGCGGCGTCGCGACGCCGGCTTCCTTCAACAGCGCCTTGGCCTTCTCGATGTTGAATGGGTTGATGCCGGTGGTGTCCACGTAGCCCAGCGCGCCGGGCACGTAGTGGCTGCCGATCGGCGCGCCCAGCCCGTCGGCAGCACCCTCGATCACCGCCTTGCGGTCGATCGCCGCCGAGATGGCGCGCCGCACGCGCGCGTCGTCGAGCGGCTTTTTCTTGTTGTTGATCGCGAGGATGGTCTTGGCCCTCGAGCCGGAGACGATCACCTGGAAGCGCCCGTCGCCCTTGATCTGCTCGAGGCTGCGCGCCGCGCCGACGCGCTGGAACGCATCGACGTCGCCCGACAGCAGCGCTGCGACCTGCGCCGCCGGCTCGCTGATGAAGCGGAAGGTCACCTTGTTCAGCTTGATGGCCGCTGCGTTGCGGTAGCCCGGCCAGCGCACCAGCGTCACCGACGAGCCCTTGGCCCAGTTCTCGAGCTTGAACGGCCCGGTGCCGACCGGCTGCGTGGCGTTGGTCTCGCTGCTCTTGGGCTCGACGATGATCGCCGTCGCCTGTCCGAGCAGGAACAGCAGGTCGGGCTCGATCGTCTTCATGCCGATCACGACCGTGGTGGGGTCGGGCGTGCCGATGAAGGCCATGCTCTGGAAGAGCCGCTTGTCCTTGTTGGTGCTCTTCTCGCCGGCGGCGCGCTCGAAGGCGTACTTCACCGTCTGCGCGTTCAACGGCTCGCCGTTCTGGAACTTCACGTCGCGCTTCAGCTTGAAGGTGACCGTCTTCAGGTCGGGCGAAACCTCCCAGCTCTCGGCGAGCAGAGGCTTCACGCTGCCATCGGAGCCGATCTTGGTCAGCGTCTCGAACACGTTGTAGAGCACGATCTCGGCGATCGCCGAGGCCGCGCCGGCCGTCGGGTCCAGGCCCGGCGGTTCGAGCGCCATGCCGAGCACCAGGGTGTCTTTCTTCGATTGCGCCTGGCCAGCGAGTGGCACGACGGCCATCACGGCCGCGGCCAACAGGGGGAGCAGTCTCTTCAGCAGCATCGGGGGTTCCTCCAGACAAAGGCCATCAAGTGTGCCTCAGCGCGGTGCCGGTTCGGCGCCGGCCGGCACGTGCGTGAGCGCATATGCAAGCACGGTTTCGGCATGATGGCATGCCACGCTGTGCCCGGGCTGGATCGCGCGCAGCAGCGGGGCCCGGGCGAGGCAGCGATCGCCGACGTGGGGGCAGCGGTCGGCAAAGGCACAGCCCGCGGCGGCGCCCGGTGCCGGGCCGACCTGGCTGGCGGCCTCACCCGCCACGACGGTGCGCCGGCGCCGCAGCGCGCCCGGCTCGGCGCGCGGCACGGCGTCGAGCAGCGCCCGCGTGTAAGGGTGGGCCGCGGCCCGGAACAACACATCGGGCCGGCCCTGCTCGACGATGCGGCCGAGGTAGATCACGGCCACTTCCTCGCAGATGTGGTCCACGACCGCGAGGTCGTGGCTGATCAAGAGATAGGTGATGCCGAACTCGGCCTGCAGGTCGAGCAGCAGGTTCAGCACCTGTGCCTGCACCGAGACGTCGAGCGCGCTCACCGGCTCGTCGGCGACGATCAGCTTGGGTCGTGTCACGAGCGCGCGGGCGATCGCGATGCGCTGCCGCTGGCCGCCCGAGAACTCGTGCGGGTACTTGTCGAGGTCGGCCGCGCGCAGGCCCACGGCCTCGAGCGTCTCGCCCACGCGGCGGCGCTGCGTCGCCGCATCCGCGCCGCCCTGCGCATTGAGCGGCTCGCCGACGATGCGCGCCACCTTCTGCCGCGGGTCGAGCGATCCGTACGGGTCCTGGAACACCATCTGGAAGTGCTGGCGCGCCAGGCGCAGCGCCTCGGCCGGCAGCGCGTTCAGGTCCTCTCCGAGCAGGCGCACGGTGCCGGCCGTCGGGCGTTCGAGCGCCATCGCGAGCCGCGCCAGTGTCGACTTGCCCGAGCCCGATTCGCCGACCACGCCCAGGCTGCGCCCAGCCTCGACGGTGAGGCTCACGCCGTTGAGCGCATGCACCTTGGGCGCCGGGCGGAGCAGGCTCTCGCGCGGCAGCGTGTAGTGGCGGACGACGGCGTCGAGTTCGAGCAGGGGCATGGCAAGGCAACCGGTTCGTCACTCGTTGCGGTCCGTCGGCGCTGCGATCGACGCCGACAGGCCCATCAGGGGCGGGCTGCGAGCAGCCGCTCGACCTCTGCCAGCAAGACCGGCAACTCTTCCGCGATCGTGCTCCACGCAATGCGGTGATCGATCAGATCGTAGCCGTGGATCAACACATGTCGGAACGCAATGATCTGTCGATGCTTGCTGATGCGTGCTGCACTGTCGGGGTCGAGCTTCGCGAGCCGATTCACGGCCTCGCCGATGATCTCGAAGTTTCGTTCGACCGCCTGTCGAAGCAATCGATCGCTCCGATAGTCGTCGACTGTGCGCCCTTGCGCGGCACCCATGACGAAGCTGGCCGCATCCCGGATGTCTTCAAGCAGCTTCGGCGTCTTGGGATTCATAGACGCGCCTTCGCGTGCGCTCTAGCGACTCAATGAAGTACGGATTGGCCGATGCGCCCTCACTGACGAGGTCGACGGGCCGGCCATACAAGGCTTCGAGTGCCTCCTTCAGACCAAAGTAGCGATCAAACAGGTGCGCCGTTTCGCCGTCGAACTCGACGACGAAATCCAGGTCACTGCGGGCCGGATCGAATTGGCCGGACGCGGCCGAGCCGAATACGTCGAGCCGCCGCACGCCGAAGCGACGGCACAGCGCCGGGATCTCGGCACGAGAGGGGTCGAACATCTGGCCCATGGTCCCTCAGATTATCAGGCGCTGCCGTAACGGCTCAGGGCTGCAGCGATCAGCGCCGGGCGGCCCCGGCCAGCGCCACTTCCACGCGCAGGCACCGCGCCTCGTGCCCCGGCCCGATCGCGACCGCTGGCGGCACCGTGTCGCGGCAGGCGGCGATCGCAAGGCGGCAGCGGTCGGTGAACGGGCAGCCCGGCGGCAGGTCGGCCAGCTCGGGTACGGTGCCGGCGATCGTTGCCAGGCGTGTGCCCGGCGCGGCGCCGAGCTTGGGCCGCGCCGCGAACAGGCCCTGCGTGTACGGGTGCGCCATGCGGGCGAAGACCTCGCGCGGTCGGCCCGCTCTCGACGACGCAGCCGCCGTACATCACGAGCATGCGCTGCCACGTTCTCGGCGATCACGCCGAGGTCGTGCGAGATCAGCAGCAGCGCCATGCCGCGCTCGGCGACGAGGTCGGCGATGAGGTCGAGGATCTGGCCCTGGATCGTCACGTCGAGCGCCGTCGTCGGCTCGTCGGCGATCAGCAGATCCGGGCCGCAGGCCAGCGCCATCGCGATCGTCACCCGCTGTCGCTGGCCGCCCGAGAGCTGGTGCGGATAGGCATCGGCGCGCCGCGCGGCGTCGGGCAGGCCGACGCGGTCGAGCAGCGCGATCGCCGCGCGCGCGCCTCGGCCTCGGACAGGCCCTGGTGCAGCCGCATCGGCTCGGCCACCTGGCGGCCGACGCTGTGCAGCGGGTTCAGCGCCGTCATCGGCTCCTGGAAGATGATGCCGATGCGGTTGCCGCGCAGCCTGCACAGTTCGGCGTCGCTGCGGCCGACGAGTTCCTCGCCGTCGAAGCGGATGCTGCCCGACACCTCGGCGCGCTCGGGCAGCAGGCCGAGCAGCGCGAGCGCGGTGATCGACTTGCCGCAGCCCGACTCGCCGATGAGGCCGAGCGCCTCGCCGCGCTCGAGGGTGAAGCTGACGCCGCGCACGGCGTCGGCGGGGCCGCGTTGCGTTGGCAGGCGCACGCGCAGGTCGGTGACTTGGAGGAGCGGCATGATGGTGGACCGACCCGAGCGTACCCGACCCTGGGCTGGGCAGCACGGACAGGGTGTGCAAGGATCCCATCGGCGCGTCCGCCGGCGCGTCGCGGGTTGTGCGCCGTCGCGATCGGCCGAGCAAGCCACGGCATGGACTTCTTGATTTCTCGCAACCCGAGGCGCAGTCAACGGTGGGAGCATTGTCCTTCGACGGTCACGGCTGAAGGGTTTCTCATGCCGTTGCGGTGCCTGCTTCACTGCGAACCTGCGCCCACTGCGAGAAGGGCACAGGGTCCGAGCATTCGCAGCGCAGGCCGATTCGGCCAGTCGCGCAAGGGGCCGTGAGTCCTCGCGGCAGGTCGACCAGAATCGGCTTTTCTGGCGTGGCTATCGTGGCTGGTCGCCGTCGCCGGTCTGGTCGCGGTGGCCGGGTGCGGGCCAGTCAGTGCCCCATCGGAGGCCGCGCCGAATGGGTCCGAAGGGCGGGAGTTCGAGGGCACATGGACAGCGGCGGGCAGTCGTCACACGGTTCGTCTCGGGACCGATCGGCGCGCCTCGGTCGCGAACCTGAACGGCACGCTGCTGCTTGCCGGGCCCGCGCGCCCGGGGGTGGGCTTTCGCGCCGAAGCAATCGTGCTCAACGACAGTGCCAGCGGCATGGTCGGGCGGGCCGTGTGGACGGATGACCGCGGCGACCAGGTGTACAGCGAGCTGCGCGGCGAAGGCACGCTGACCGGCAACCGCATCGCCGGCACCTTCCTCGGCGGGACGGGGCGTTACGCAGGTGCCACGGGCGGCTACGAGTTTTCGTGGCGATTCGTCCTCGAGAACGAGGACGGAATGGTCCAGGGCCAGTCGATGGGACTGAAGGGCCGGGTGCGCGTCGGCGCGCAGGCGCCCACTTCTGGCGCCGGGGCGTCACGGCCATGATCGGCCCGGCCCTACTCCTCAAGCGCGCGCTGCCCTTCGCGCTGGCGATCGGCATCTGGCTTGCGCCGGTCCCCGCGGGCCTGACGCTGCCAGCCTGGCACCTCTTCGCGGTGTTCATCGCGGCGATCGCCTCGGTGCTGGTGGGGGCGTTCCCGCTGCTCACGTCGACGATGCTGGCCGTGGCGGCGGTCGTCCTCACGGGCACGATCACGCCAGCGAAGGCCTTCGGCGGCTTCGCCAATGCGAGCGTGCTGCTGGTGGTGATCGCGTTCCTCGTCGCGCAGGCGGTCGTCAAGTCGGGGCTGGGAGAGCGCATCAGCCTCTTCATGGTGAGCCTCTTCGGCCGCTCCTCGCTGGGCCTGGCCTACAGCATCGTGCTCACCGATGCGGTGATCGCGCCGGCGTTTCCCAGCAACACCGCGCGCGGTGGCGTCCTCTACCCGGTGGTGCTGTCGGTGGCACAGGGGTCCGGTTCGCGGCCCGACGATCCGCGAGGCCGCCGGCTCGGCGGCTACCTGATGTTCTGCGCGATGGCCAGCCTGGCCGTCTCGTCGGCGCTGTGGATGACGGCCACGTCGGCCAATCCGATCGGGATCCAGATCGCGAAGGAGTTCGGGCTCGAGATCGGCTTCGGCAGCTGGCTCATCGCGGCCTCGGTCCCCGCGCTGACGGCGATCCTGTTGCTGCCGCGCGTCGTCGCGCGGTTCTACCCGCCCGGCGTGGGCGAGACGCCCGACGCGCCGCTGGCCGCGCGCAAGGCGCTCGCGGCGCTGGGGCCGCTGTCGCGCGACGAGCGCATCACCGCGGTGGCGTTCGTGCTGATGGTCTCGGGCTGGATCTTCGCCGACCGGCTGGGGCTCAACGTGACCAGCATCGCCTTCGCCGGGCTCGGCCTGCTGCTGATGACCAACGTGCTGACCCTGGACGACATCGCCACGCAGGGCGACACGCTGGCCACGTTTCTCTGGCTCGCCGTGCTGTTCGCCTTGAGCGGGCAACTGAACGAACTCGGCTTCATGGGCTACGTGGGCCAGCGCCTCGCATCGCACCTGGGCGGCCTGTCGTGGCCGTTGACGTACGTGACGCTCGTCGTGCTCTACGTCGCGATCCACTACATGTTCGTCAGCCAGACCTCGCAGGTCCTGGCGCTGCTGGGCGTGTTCCTCGACGTGGGCATCCGCGGCGGCGTCCCGGCGCCGTTGATGGCGTATGCGCTGCTCTTCGCGAGCAGCTACTTCTCGGTGATCACGCCGCAGGGCGGCAGCCAGAACGTCATCTTCGTCGGTGGCGGCTACCTCACGCAGCGCGAGCTCTACCGGCTCGGCTTGCTGATGACGCTGTTCTTCCTCGCCGTCTTCCTCGTGGTGGGAACTGCGTGGATCCTGCTGATCGCCGGGTGAGCGCTACTGGAAGTAGTACCTCAGCCGGCCCTCAACCAACCAGCGGTACGACGGGTTGCTGTCGACGATCTCGTAAGCGCCGCCAATCCCATATTCCCAGTTCTTGCTCAGGCGGTTGAAGACCATGGCCTCGATGGGAACGAACCACTTGTTCGTGCGGTCGTTATAGGTGATGCCCTGCTCGGGATAGAAGACCAGCGACCACTTCTCGGTCAGGCCGAAGGTCACCTCGGGGAAGATGTTCCAGCTGCGAATGGTCGTCACGCCGGGGGACTGGGCGTCGAAGCCGTAGGAGTAGCGCGCGAACGGCGCGATCGTCACGCCGTTCCAGACGTCCGGCAGCCTCCAGTTCATGCCGAACATGGGTGCGATCTGCCACTGGTCGGAGCCGAAGGGCGCCTGGCCACCCGTGGGAAACACCAAGCGCAGACTGCCGCGCAGGCGGAAGTTCTTCGCGATGTCCGGCCCGTCGATGATCTCCTCGATCAGGAAGTCCGACACGCCGAACTTCCAGCCGCCGTCGGGGTTGTCCGGCCCTGTGGCGTCGGTGTAATAGAACGGCAGGTCGGCCCGCTGGGTGAACACCCAGCCGCCACCGAGTTCGTAAGGGATGAACACCCGCGGTCGGTATTGCCAGCGCCCGGTGTCGCCGAAGTTCTGCTGGTAGAAGAGCCAGTTGTCGAACCGGATCGTGCCCAGCTGGGCGTTCGCGGCTCCGGGCAGACCCATCAGCGCCAACGCCAGCGCGAGCATCGCCCCCCACCTCGCGGTCATCGTCTTCATGTCTCCATCCCCTTGGCGAGAGTCTTTGCGAATCGATGCCAACCCGACCTCGGCTAGAACATGACCCGCGCCAACGCGAGCCCGGTGGTGACGGTCACCACCGTGGCCACCAGCCCCGGGATCATGAACGAGTGGTTGAGCACGTACTTGCCGATCTTCGTGGTGCCCGAGAGGTCGAAGTTGATCGCCGCGATCAGCGAGCCGTAGGTCGGGATGAAGAAGTAGCCGTTGACCGACGGGAACATCGCGATCAGGAACTGCGGCGGAATGCCGAGCGCCATGCCGAGCGGCATCAGCGCGCGCGTCGTCGCTGCCTGGCTGTAGAGCAGCACCGAGGCGAAGAAGAGGCCGAAAGCGAACGTCCACGGCGCCGCTTCGGCCCACTGGCCGATCGCGGGAACGATCACGTCCTTGTGCGCGGCGATGAAGCTGTCGCCGAGCCAGGCCAGGCCGAAGATGCCGATCACCGCAACCACGCCGGCGCGCAGGGTGGCCGTCTTCGGGATGTCGTCGACATTGACCTTCGTCACCAGCAGCATTGCGGCCGCCACCGCCATCATCACGATCTCGATCACGATCGGCATCGCCAGCGCGCCCTTCGCGCCGGGCAGCGTGCGCAGGCCGGGGAAGAAGCCGAACAGCACGACGAGCGCGACACCGACGAGAAAGATGAACGCCGAGGCCTTGGCGGCGGGCTTGAGCGGCGGCCGCTCGCTGGCCGATATCGGTGCCGGGATCTCGCCGGCCGCGAGCCTCGCCTGGTACTCGGGGTCGTCCTTCAGGTCCTTGCCGATGAACATCGAGATGATCGCCGCGACGACCACGCCGGTCAGCGATGCCGGCACGCAGACCATCAGGATCTCGGGCAGGCCCCACTGCGTGAGCCCCTTCTCGGAGAAGAGGCCGATCATCGCCGCCGTCGCGGCGGCGACCGGGCTGGCCGTGATCGCCTGCTGCGACGCGATCGTCGCCACCGCCATCGGCCGCTCGGGGCGGATGCCGTTCTGGTGCGCGGTTTCGTAGATCACCGGCAGCAGCGGATAGACGATGTGGCCGGTGCCGGCGACGAAGGTGAAGCACCAGGTGGTGAGCGGCGCGACGATCGTCACGTACTTGGGGTTGGCGCGGATCACGCGCTCGGCGATGCGCACGAGGAAGTCGATGCCGCCGGCGGCGTCCATCACGGAGGCGGCCATGATGACCGCCAGGATGATCAGCATCACGTCGACCGGTGGCGAGGTCGGGTTGACGCCGAACGCGACGACGAGCACCAGCAGCCCGACCGCGCCCCACAAGCCAAGGCCGACGCCGCTGTAGCGCGCGCCCATCCAGATGGCCGCGAGCACGACGACGAATTGCAGAACGATTGAAAGCGTCATGGTCCTCTCCCCCGGCGCGTTGGCGCGCCGCGGCGCGTCACTGCTCGAACTTCGGGCTGATCAGGTTTTCGAACGAGAACACCTCGTCCCATTTCTGCTGCGTCATGAGCTTGCGCTCGTTGACCACGATGTCGTGCAGCGACTTGCCGCTCTCGTAGCCCTCGCGCGCGATCTCGGCGCACAGCTTGTAGCCGAGCGAGGGCTTGAGCACGGTGACGATGCCCAGAGAGTTCAGCACCATGTCGCGCGAGCGATCGGCGTTGGCCGTGATGCCGTCGATGCAGTTGACGCGCAGGCTGTTGACCGCGTTTTCCATCGTCGAGATCGACGTGAACAGCGCGAAGGTGATCACCGGCTCCATCACGTTCAACTGCAACTGCCCGGCCGATGCGGCCAGCGTCACCGTGAGGTCCAGGCCGATGACGAGGAAGCCGGTCTGGTTGACGACCTCCGGAATCACCGGATTGACCTTGCCCGGCATGATCGACGAGCCCGGCTGCATCTGCGGCAGGTTGATCTCGTTGAAGCCGCAGCGCGGGCCCGACGCGAGCAGGCGGATGTCGTTGCAGATCTTGGTGAGCTTCGACGAAGTGCGCTTGAGCACGCCCGAGAGCAGCACATAGGCGCCGGTATCCGACGTCGCCTCGATCAGGTCGCCGGCCAGTATGAAGGTGGTGCCGGTCAGCTCGGAGAGATACTTCGTCGCCAGCTCCGGATAGCCCGGCGCCGCGGTGACCGTGGTGCCGATCGCGGTGGCGCCGAGGTTGATCTCGTGCAGGAACTGGCGCACCTCGGCGATGCGCTGCACCTCCTCGCCGATCGTCGTGCCCCAGCCGTGGAACTCCTGGCCGAGCGACATCGGCACCGCGTCCTGCAGGTGGGTGCGGCCCATCTTCAGGACCCGCGAAAACTCCTTGCCCTTGGCGAAGAACGCCGCCTGCAGCCCACGCAAGGCTTCCATGTAGCTGCCGAGCCGCAGGATCAGCGCGAGCCGGAAGGCCGTCGGGTAGATGTCGTTGGTGGACTGCCCGAAGTTCACGTGGTCGTTCGGGTTGACGAACTGGTACTCGCCCTTCTGGTGGCCGAGCTGCTCGAGCGCGAGGTTGGCGATCACCTCGTTCGCGTTCATGTTGGTCGAGGTGCCGGCGCCGCCCTGGATGAAGTCGGTGACGAACTGGTCGCGCATCTCGCCGGCGATCAGCCGGTCGCAGGCCGCGGCGATCGCGTCGGCGATCTTCGCGTCGAGCACGCCGAGGTCGCGGTTCGCGAGCGCTGCCGCCTTCTTGACGTAGCCGAACGCCTTGACGAAATACGGCTCCGTCGACATCGGGATGCCCGTGATGTGGAAGTTCTCCTTGCCGCGCAGCGTCTGCACGCCGTAGTACGCACTGTCGGGGATCTGCTTCTCGCCCAGAAAGTCCTTCTCGATGCGGTGGGACATTTGTTTCTCCTTCATGCGCATGCTGAAACGCGCCGAAGCATTGAACTCCGGCACCCGATTGCTTGAAAGTTTCCTCCGCTGCCGGCGCCACGCATTGACGAGCATCAACGGTACCGCAGCATGCGGGCAGACGCTATCGGGGGCCGCCCCTAGCGCTCCCGCGCCAGCCGTGGATCGAACAGGTCGCGCAGCCCGTCGCCGAGCAGGTTCAGCCCGAGCACCGCGAGCACGATCGCGACACCGGGAAACACCGCCAGCCGCGGCGCCTGGAAGAGCAGCGTCTGCGCCTCGCTCAACATTCGGCCCCACGACGGCTGCGGCGGCTGCGTGCCCAGGCCCAGGTAGCTGAGGGCCGCCTCGGCGAGGATCGCGATCGCGAAGCGGATCGTCCCCTGCACGATCAACACCGACGCGATGTTCGGCAGCACGTGCTCGATCGTGATGCGCAACTTCCCCTTGCCCGACGCACGCGCCGCCATCACGTACTCGCGCGACCAGACGACGTTGGCCGACGCGCGCGTGATGCGGGCGAAGGTCGGGATGTTGTACAGGCCGATCGCGATGATCGAGTTGACGATGCCGGGCCCGAAGACTGCCGTCATCATGATGGCCGAAAGGATGGCCGGGAACGCGAAGCCGAAGTCGGACACCCGCATGATCAGCTCCTCGACCCAGCCTCGCCGCGCCGATGCCTCGAGGCCCAGCGCGGTGCCGACCACGAGGCCGATGCCGACCGCAATGACGCCGACGAGGATTGAGTTGCGCGCGCCCACCAGCAGCAGCGACGCGACGTCGCGGCCCAGCGTGTCGGTGCCCAGCCAGTGCGACCACGAGGGTCGCTGGAGCTTGCTCGGGATGTCGATCTCGTACGGCGACCAGGGCGTCCAGACCAGCGACAGCAACGCGGCCGCGACAAGCAGCAGCGTCAGCGCGCCACCGAGCGCGAAGCTGCGGTGGCGCAGGGCTCGGGAGAGGAAGCCGGGCGTCGCGGCGGGGAGAGCGAGGCTCATGGGGACGGCCCTTGCGCAGCCTGGCGAGCCGTTGGCCACGTATCGAGTTGTGCGCATGCAGGTGGCAGCGCCGCGCGCAGCCCGCCCGCGGCAAGCGAGGCCCTAGACATCCGAAGCCTTGATCCGCGGGTCGATCGCCGCGTAGAGCAGATCGACCACGAAGTTGACGACGACGACCATCGCGGCGAGGAACATCACGCAGTTGCGCACGACGATCAGGTCGCGGTTGGAGATCGACTGGAATATCAGCCGTCCCAAGCCCGGCAGGTAGAACACGTTCTCGACCACGATCGTGCCGGCCAGCAGCTCGGCGAACTGCAGGCCCATGATCGTCAGCACCGGGATCATGGCGTTGCGCAGCACGTGGCCCCAGAGCGCCGCGCGGCGCGTCAGGCCCTTGGCGCGGGCCGTGCGCACGAAGTCTTCGCGCAGCACTTCGAGCACCGCCGATCGCGTGATCCGCGACAGGATGGCCGCCTGCACCACGGCCAGCGATACCGCGGGCAGCAGCAGCGACTTGAAGGCCGGCCACACGCCCTCGCCCCAGCCCGGGAAGCCGCCGGCCGAGAACCAGCGCAGATGCACCGAGAACAGCAGGATCAGCAGGATTGCGAACCAGAAGTTCGGGATCGCGATGCCGAGTTGCGAGAGGCCCATCAGCCCGACATCGCCGAGCCGGTTGTGGCGCGACGCGGCATAGACGCCCGCCGACAGCGCGAGCGCCGTGGTCAGGGCCATCGCCATCAGCGCCAGTGGCACCGTGACGAGCAGCCGCTCGACGATCAACTCGGCTACCGGCGAGCTGTAGGCGTGGCTCAGTCCGAGGTGGCCGGTCAGCATGCCGCCCACCCAGTCCAGATAGCGTTCGAGCGGCGGCCGGTCGAGGCCCAGCTTGGCGGCCAGCGCGCGCACCGCGTCGGGCGAGGCGTCCGGCCCCATCATCATCTGCGCCGCGTCGCCGGGCAGGATCTCGAGCACGAGAAAGACGACGATCGAGGTCGCGAGCAAGGTCGCGACGAAGGTGGCCAGGCGCTTGAGCAGGAAGAGGCTCATGAGGTGCGACGATAGCGCGTGTCGGCGCCCACGCGGCGGAAGAGCCCGCGCTTGCGGCGCGCCTCGAAGCGCCGCATGATTCGCGTCCCCGGGCCGCGCTGCCGGCCCTCCCCCCACCTTCACCGGAGGATTTCGACATGGCCACTCCCCAAGGCGCCTTCGTCTGGTACGAACTGATGACGAGCGATCCCGCCGCCGCGACCGCGTTCTATACCCAGGTGGTCGGCTGGACGGCCGCCGACTCGGGCATGCCCGGTATGAAGTACACCCTCGTTTCGGCCGGCCCGGCGCAGGTGGCCGGCATCATGGCCCTGCCCGACGAGGCGCGCGCGATGGGTGCCCAGCCCGGCTGGGAGGGCTACATCGCGGTCGCCGACGTCGACGCGGCCGTCGCGCGCATCGCCGCCGCCGGTGGCAAGACCTGCCACCCGCCGCAGGACATCCCGGGCATCGGCCGCTTCGCCGCGATGGCCGACCCTCACGGCGCAACGTTCATCGTCTTTCGCGGCACGCCCGGCGACGAGCCGCCGCAGTCTGCGGCGCCTGGCACGCCCGGCCATGTCGGCTGGCACGAGTTGCATGCCGGCGACGGCGCCGCCGCCTTCTCCTTCTACGCGGGCCAGTTCGGCTGGGAGAAGCACGACGCGATGGACATGGGCCCGGCGGGCAGCTACCAGATGTTCGGCGTGGCCGGCAGCGGCACCGTGTCGATCGGCGGCATGATGACCAAGATGCCCGAGACGCCGCGCCCGCACTGGCTCTACTACATCAACGTCGAAGCCATCGACGCCGCGGCCGCGCGCGTCGCGAGCGCGGGCGGCAAGGTGGTGAATGGCCCGATGGAAGTGCCGGGCGGGAGCTGGATCATCAATGGCATCGACCCGCAGGGCGCGCTGTTCGCCCTCGTCGCGCCGAAGCGCTGAGGCCATGGCCTCGATGGCGACAGACCCGCTGCTGGCCCTGGGCGAACCGGCGCAACTGCTGATCGGTGTCGCCTGGCGCAGCGCCGCTAGCGGCGAGACGCTGATGCTCGAGAACCCGTCCGACGGCAGCGCGCTGGCACCGATCGCGCGCGGCGACGCGGCCGACATCGACGCCGCGGTGCAGGCCGCGCAGGCCGCACTCGACGGCGAGTGGGGGCGCCTCGCCGCCACCGAGCGCGGGCGAATCCTGTCGCGCATCGGCACGGCCGTCGCAGCGCAGGCCGACGAACTGGCGAGGCTCGAGGCGCTGGACGTCGGCAAGCCGCTCAGGCAGGGCCGTGCCGACGCGCTGGCGCTGGCCCGCTACCTCGAGTTCTACGGCGGTGCCTGCGACAAGGTGCACGGCGAGACGCTGCCCTACCTGGCCGGCTACACGGTGCTGACGCTGCGCGAGCCGCACGGCGTGACGGGCCACATCGTGCCGTGGAACTACCCGATGCAGATCGTCGGCCGCAGTGTCGGCGCGGCGCTGGCGATGGGCAACGCCTGCGTGCTCAAGCCCGCCGAGGAGGCCTGCCTCACGGTGCTGGCCTTCGCCCGCATCGCGCAGCGGGCCGGGCTGCCGGCCGGCGCGCTCAACGTCGTCACCGGACTGGGCGAGGAGGCGGGTGCGGCGCTGTCGGCCCATCCGGGCGTGAACCACGTGTCGTTCACCGGGTCTGTGGCCACCGGCGCTCTGGTGCAGGCGGCGGCGGCGCGCAACGCCGTGCCGGTGACGCTGGAGCTCGGCGGCAAGTCGCCGCAGATCGTGTTCGCCGACGCCGACCTCGACGCCGCGCTGCCCTTCCTCGTCAACGCCGGCATCCAGAACGCCGGGCAGACCTGCTCGGCGGCGTCGCGCATCCTCGTCGAGCGCGGCGTGTATGCCGAGGTGACGGCACGCATGTCGCAGCGCTACGCGGCGCTGCGGGTAGGCCCCGCGATGAGCGACCTCGACCTCGGCCCGGTGATCTCGCGCCGCCAGCGTGAGGTGATCGAGCGCTTCCTGGCGACGGCGCGCGACGACGAAGCGGGCAACATCACCGTCGCCGCGCGAGGTGCGATCGTCGCCGACGCGCCGGCCGGCGGCCACTATGTGCGCCCGACGCTGCTGGCCGACGTGCCCGAGTCGCACGAGCTCGCGCAGCAGGAGATCTTCGGCCCGGTGCAGGTGCTGATCCCCTTCGACGGCGAGGCCGAGGCCGTCGCGATCGCCAACGGCACGCCCTTCGGCCTGGTGGCCGGCGTGTGGACGCGCGACGGCGGCCGGCAGTTGCGCATGGCGCGCGCGCTGAAATGTGGGCAGGTGTTCGTCAACAACTACGGCGCGGGCGGCGGCGTCGAACTGCCGTTCGGCGGCGTGAAGCACTCCGGCCACGGGCGCGAGAAGGGCTTCGAGGCGCTGTACGGCTTCTCGACGCTGAAGACGGTGGCGATCCACCATGGTTGAACCAGGCACGAAGGGCAGGGCATGAGACTGAAGGACAAGGTCGCCGTCGTCACCGGCGCGGGGTCGGGTTTCGGCGAGGGCATTGCCCGCAAGTTCGTCGCCGAAGGCGCACGGGTCATCGTCGCCGACCGTCACGGCGAGGCCGCGGCACGGGTCGCATCCGCCCTCGGCGCGCAGGCACACGCCGTCACCGCCGACGTGTCGAACGCAGCCGACGTGGCAGCGATGATCGGCGCCGCCGAGGCGCACTTCGGCGGCCTGGACATCCTCGTCAACAACGCCGGCATCGGCCACCTGCCGCAGCCGCTGGAAGCGCTGGCCGAGGACGAGTTCGACCGCATCGTCGCGGTCAACATGAAGGCGATTTTCCTGGCCGCGCGCGTCGTCGTGCCGCTGATGAAGGCGGCGAAGCGCGGCGTGATCCTCAACATCGCCTCGACTGCCGGCGTCAGCCCGCGGCCGCGACTGGCCTGGTACAACGCCAGCAAGGGCTGGGTCATCACGGCAACGCGGGCGATGGCGGTCGAGCTCGCCCCGTTCGGCATCCGCGTCGTCGCGCTCAATCCGGTGGCGGGCGAGACGCCGCTGCTCAAGACCTTCATGGGCGAAGACACGCCCGAGATCCGCGCGAAGTTCCTGTCCACCATCCCGATCGGCCGCTTCTCTACGCCGGAGGACCTCGGCAACGCCGCCTGCTTCCTGTGCTCGGACGAGGCCTCGATGATCACCGGGGTGGCGATGGAGGTGGATGGCGGGCGGTGCATCTGAGATTTTCGCAGGCAGGGCGGCGGCGGCGCGCGCTGACGCGGGCACGCCGCGTGCTTCGTCGCTCGGTACGATCCTGCGGGTGAGGGGCCGGCGGCGCACAGGCGTCGGCCGAACGGCCCCGAAACTGCGACATTCGCCACCCGGCGGCGGGCTGCGGGCCCTTACTGGACCGCCGAAGGGGCGGGATGCTGGAGTGGAGTGGAATCGAATGGGCGTGAAGCTGCACAAGGTCAAGGAGGAGTTGCTGGCGCTGGTGCCGCCGACCCTCTTCTTCTTCATCGCCCTGCACGTGATCGCGCTTGTGCGCGCTGACGACGGCGGGCACCGGGCTGCCGGTCAGCTCGTCCGCGCAGATCGCGCTGGCGGCGCTGATCATCGGCAAGGCGGTGCTGCTGGCCGATCTGTGGCCGCCGATCAACCGCTTTCCGCACCGGCCGCTGATCTACAACATCGTCTGGAAGACCGCCATCTACTACGTGACGGCCTCACTGATCCACTACCTCGAGCGGCTGTTCGACTTTGCCCGTTCGGCGGGCGGCGTCGTGGCCGGCAACGAGCGGCTACTGGCCGAGCTCGTCTGGCCGCACGTCCTGGCGATCCAGATCATTCTGCTGGTCATCATCTTCAGCTATTGCGTGATCCGCGAACTCGGCCGGGCGCTGGGCGAGGAACACATGTTCCGCATGTTCTTCCGCGACCCGCGCGCCATCGGCGCGTTCCGGCACGACGACGAGGCTGCCGGCGGGCACGACGCGTCGCGCCAGCGCGCGCCCTGACGCCGCGTCACTTTCCAACCTCGGACCCTTTCCATGCCGCTCTCCCGGATCCTGGCCGCCCTCGCGGCCACTGCCCTGCTGGGCCTGGCGGGCTGTGCCTCACGCCCCGTGAACCCGCGGCTCACGCAGATCCCCGCCGACGGCGGCTACACCTTCCAGACGCGGCAGAAGCACTTCAAGAGCCAGGAGACCCTGGTGGTGCTCGCTTTCTCCGGCGGCGGCACGCGCGCGGCGGCGATCTCCTACGGCGTGCTGGAATACCTGCAGAAGACGGTGGTCGTGTCCCCGGGCGGCGAACGCCTGCGCCTGATCGACGCCGTGGACATGATCACCGGCGTCTCCGGCGGCAGCTTCACCGCGCTGGCCTACGGCCTGTACGGCGAGAAGCTCTTCGCCGACTACGAACAGCGCTTCCTCAAGCGCGACGTGCAGGGCGAACTGCTGGCGCGCTCGCTCAGCCCGAAGTACTGGGGCGACTACATCGGCGGCACCCCCGGGCGATCGGAGCTCGCCGCCAACTACTACGACGAGATCCTGTTCAACGGCGCGACCTTCGGCGACCTCGATCGCGGTGATGGCCCATTCATCTCGGCCTCGGCCACCGACATCTCGACGGGGACCCGCATCCCGTTCAATCAGGCCGTTTTCAATCTGCTGTGCTCGGACCTCAATGCCATCAAGCTGTCGCGCGCCGCGGCGGCGTCATCGGCCGTGCCGGTCGTGCTGTCCACCGTCACCATCAACAACTACGGCGGCAGCTGCGGGTACGACGTCCCGCCGTGGGTGAAGATGTTCACCCAGTCCGACAACCCGCCGCGGCCGGCCGCTCGTGCGATCCGCGAGCTGAAGGAAGCCGAGGCGCTGGCCGACGGCGTGAAGCGGCCCTACATCCACCTGGTCGATGGCGGCGTCTCCGACAACGTGGGCATGCGCGGCGTGCTCGACGCGCTGCAGCTGCTCGAGGCGCTGCACAGCGCCGGGGTGCCCACGCCGCTGGACCGCGTCAAGCGCATCGTCGTCTTCGTCGTCAACTCGCTGTCCTCGCCGCCCACGGCCTGAGACATCTCGGAGCAGGGGCCCGGCATGGTGGACGTGCTGCTGAAGTCCAGCGGCGTGCCCATCGACCAGTACTCCTACCCCATCTTTGTCACTTTTCGGCCCATTTCCGGGATGCATCGCCCGCAAACCCGCATGGATGCTGGAGGTTGGTTGAAAAATGAAATGTAGTGCCATAATATGTTGTAACAGATGATCCAGGTGCCCGGTTTTCGTGCAGCATCGGGCAATGTTCATCCGGCGCACCCAAACGCGACCCCGCAACTCGGGCGAGCCGTACTCGACCTTCCGCCTCGTTCAGTCCTCTCGCGTCGGCAGCGCTGTCAAGCAGTCCACGCTGCTCAACCTGGGCAGCCATTTCGACCTGCCCCAAGCTGAGTGGCCCGCGCTGGCCAGGCACATCGATGAACTGGTGCAGGGTCAGCAGCCTCTGGTCGACGCCGCGCTCTCCGACAAGGCCCTGGCCCTCGCACAGCGCTATGCAGCGCAGTTGATTGCGCTTCGACCCTCGGCTGCAGTCGTCACGCCGGCCCAGGCCGCTGCAGTGCGGCCGGGTGAATTGGACCGCTATCAGGAGGTCGACCTCGACTCGCTCGAGGTGGTGCGCCCGCGCAGCGTGGGGGTCGAGCATGCGGCGCTGTCGGCGATGCGCCAATGCGCCTTCGAGGACAAGCTGTGCGCACTCGGCCTGAACCGCCCGCAGATCGCCGCGGCCGTGGGCGCCGTCATCGGCCGCATGGCGCACCCCGGCAGTGAGCTCGCCACGCACGCTTGGTTGCAGCGTCGCTCGGCCTTGGGTGAGCTGCTGGGGTTTGACTTCGAGGCGATGGATCTGAACCGGATGTACCGGGCCTCGGACGTGCTGTACAAGCACCGCGAGGCGCTGCAAGATCACCTGTTCGCGCAGGCACGGGCGCTCTTCGGCTTGGGCGAGACCATCACCCTGTACGACCTGACCAACACCTACTTCGAGGGCATCGCAGCAGGGGTGAACAAAGCCAAGCGCGGGCATAGCAAGGAGAACCGCACCGACTGCCCGCTGGTGACCTTGGCCATGGCGCTGGACGGCAGCGGCTTCCCGCGCCGCAGCCGGGTCTTCGCCGGCAATGCCAGCGAGCCCGCCACGCTCCAAGAGATGCTCACCGGCCTGGGCGCACCCAGAGGTGCCACAGTGGTGATGGACGCGGGCATCGCCACCGAAGCGAACCTCACTTGGCTCAGGGCCCAGGGCTATGAGTACGTGGTGGTGTCGCGGCTGCGCGAGCGCCAGTTCGATCCCGCGCTTGCCACCGAACTCCAGTCGGCCGGCCAGGCGACGATCAAGATCCAGCGCGTGCTCGATGAGCAGGGCCACGCGCTGCTGTACTGCCACTCGCCGGCGCGCGAGCAGAAGGATCGCGCCATCGATGAGGCCAAGTCGGCCGGCTTCGAGGCGGTGTTGCTCAAGCTGCAGGCTGGCCTGAGCAAGCCTCGCGGCACCCGGGACGTAGGCAAGATCATGGAGCGCCTCGGACGCGCCAAGCAACGCTACTCGCGTGCGGCGCAGCACTACCAGGTCGAGGTCACGAAGAATGACACCGGCAAGCTGGTCAGCGCCATCACCTGGACCAAGCGCATCAAGCCCGGCAGCGCCGCAGCGCACCCGGGCGTGTATTGCCTTCGCACCACCCTCGTTGCGTTGGACAACGCTACGCTGTGGCGCACCTACACGATGTTGACCAATCTCGAGTCGGTGTTCCGATCACTCAAGACGGACCTCGGGCTGCGGCCCGTCTTCCACCAGATCGACCGCCGAGTCGAAGGGCACCTGTTCATCAGCGTGCTGGCCTACCACTTCGTGCAGACGCTGCGCCTGCAACTCAAGGCCCGCGACATCGACGACAGCTGGGAGTCACTGCGCCAGACGCTCGCCACGCAGCAGCGCGTAACGGCCACCTTGCAGCGCCGCGACGGCCGGGCCGTGCACGTGCGCAAGGCCACCCGGCCCGAGCCCCTTCATCAAAAGATCAACGAGATCCTGGGCCACACGCCCAACCCCGGCGGCACCCATCGCGTACTCGTCTGAAGCGATCTCAAGGTCGGGCCATCTGCGATGCCACGCTACACAAAAGTAGTGCCATACCCGCCGCAATACCGCTCCAAGTCATTGATTCCATTGGCAGTCGTAGTGCCGAATGACAAAGTTGGGCTACGAGGCGGTCGAGCTGCTCAAGGATATCTCGGCCCGGTGGGACTCGGCGCGGCGCCTCCGCGAACTGGCCGGCTGCGCGACGCAGCCGACCTCGCCCGTCTGCGCCGCGGTGCGCCTGCCGGACGCGAAGATCCACGCCGTCGACGTGTCGTTCCCGGCGCTGGCGGACCCGGCCGAACTCGACTACCTGAACCGGCAGCCCACGACCTTCGTCCTGCCGCCCGAGGCTGTGGACCGGCTGCGCGCCGCCGCCGGCACGATCATCGGCTCCTCGCCCGAGTTCCGGCGGCTGCTGAAGGAGGTCGGCGTCAAGACCGTCGCCGACCCGGCCCCGCCCACGTCGCCCTGAGGGGTTCGCCGCGGCCGCACGCAGCCGCGGCGGGCACTCAGGAGACTTCCTTCACTTCTGGGATCTTCCAGCTTCCGTCGATGAGCGAAGGCGGCTTCTCCTTCGGCCAGTACAGCCGCATCATCAGCACGAACTCGTCCTTCGAGGCCGGCAGCCAGTTCGACTCCTTGTCCTTGCCCGGCGACTCGGCCTGGATGTACAGGTCCACCGAGCCATCGGCGTTGGTCTTGAGCTTGTTTCGCTGGGAGAGCGTGTAGCGGTTCAGCGGGTTGTCGACGAAGAAGTAGTCCTTGTCGTACATCGTCAGCGACCAGAAGCCGTCCACCGGCGGCGTCTGGCCCTTGTCGAAGTGCATCACGTACTTCTTGCTGCCGTCGTACTTCTTCACCAGGTCCGGCCCGGTCGAGGTCGGATAGATCGCGTCCTGCGGCCGGTTCGCGCCCAGGCCGATGGCGGTGATCAGCGCGCGCTGCAGGTAGCTCGTGCCGTAGGTGCCGGCCTTGGTGGTGAAGGCCCAGCCGTTCTCGACCTTGAAGTCGCCGGCCACCACGCCCTCCTTCAGCCAGGCCTTGATCTGCTCCTGCGCCGGCTTGGGCGCCTTGGCCATGCCCTTGGCGACGACCGGGTCCAGCTTGCTAGGGTCGAAGTCCTGCCCCGGCACGATGCCGATCTTGGCCAGCTTGGCCACCATCGGCGCGTCGTCGGCGTTCGGCGGGTTGGTCTTCATCAGCTCGGCCAGCAGCTTGAAGTAGGCGTTGGCGTCGAGCGCGTCCACCTGCTCGCGCACCGCGGTCTTCATGTCGATGGACGGGTCGACCTTGCCCGGTTCGGGCGTGTAGGGCTTGCCCCAGGACGACAGCGGCACGGCTGTCATCTTGTCCTGCAGGGCGTGCACGGCCTTGTAGTCTTCCGGCGTGCCGGTGCTGTAGATGCGGCCCAGCAGCCACACCAGGCCGGTCGGCGACTTGTACTCGGTCACGCCCTTGGGCAGCTCGCCGCTCCAGCCCGGTCCGGTGATGGCAAAGGTCTGCGCGCCGGTTCCCGTGGTGCGCTTGCCCGGCACCTGGAAGACGTCGGTCCAGCCGTCGAGCATCGGCAGCAGGAAGTAGCGGCCCTTCATGTCGGGCACGCTCACGATCCAGGGCTCCTTGCTGACGTCGAACCAGGCGGTGGTGTAGAGCGTGTCGGCGTTGGGCGCGGTGACGTCGCGGAACTGCGCGTTCGGGTAGGTGCGGGCGCGGATGAACTGGCCCATCGGCCCGCGGTTGCCCTCGGGCTTCTCGACGTTGGTCATGATGCGGCGCGTCATCTCCATCGTCACCAGCGGATAGCCGTAGACGTAGGCCTCGCTCGCCAGCGCGAAGGCCTCGGCCTCCTTGGCGGCGTCCCTGGCGGCGGCCTCGGCTTCCTTCGCCGTCGCCTCGGCCTTGGCCTTGACCTCGGAGGCCGCCTGCTCGGCCTTCTTGGCGGCATCTTCCGCCTCCTGCTTGCCGCAGGCGGCCAGCATCACCAGCGAGGCGATCGCCGCGATCCATGGAGCGGTACGGTTGTTCAGATTCATTCGATTCCTCCGTGGTTGCGTGAGAGTGGGATCCGGCGAGAATGGCCGCGCCGCGCGGCCGCGATACTAAGGCATTCCACGGCCTTGCGCGTCAGGCGCCCGCCAGGGCTTCGATCGCCGGCCGGTGCGGGCTCGTCCAGCAGCCGGCGGCGGCGCCGCGACGGCAGTGGGTGGCGTCGTCGTTCAGCCAGTAGGCGTTGTCCCGGGTCACGACGAGGATCTCCTCCCACTTGCTGCCCAGTCGCTGGTCGGGCGTGGCGATGTGCGGCTCGACCGCCCACACGCCTTCCGGCACCGGGTGGTCGCACTCGCGGCCGTCGTTCCACAGCGGGGTCTGGACGAGCGTCGGGAACAGCTTGGCGAGCCAGGTGCGGCTGGTGAGCCTGACATAGGTCGGCAGGCCGAAGCCGAGCCAGCGCAGCCGGTGCAGCGCGCCGACCTGGATGCGGCCCAGGCGGTGCCCGATCACCCGGTGCGGGTAGTAGCGGTGGACGTTGACGAATCCGACGGCCTCGATGATCGCGTCCACCTGCTGGTAGATGGCGCGCATCGTCTTGCCGGCGCGCACGGCCTGCAGGATGTGGTCGCGCACCTGCAGCAGCACGTGGTCCATCGCCTCGACCACCGTGTCGCCGCCGTGCACGAAGCAGTAGCCGATGTCGGCCGAGTAGCCGTCGACGATGGGTGCGATGTCCAGGATCACCGGCATGCCCGGCTCGAGCCGGGTTCGGGACGGCAGGAACTTCAGGTTGATCCAGAAGTTCTTGAACGCGGCCCGCTCGCCGAACCAGGCGAAGGGATCGTGGAACATGCTCGTCACGCCGCGCGACGCAAGTTCGGCGCGCAGCATGCGCACGGCATCCTTCTCGGTCATGCCGGTCTCGAGCCGCGCCTGCACCGCCTCGACGACATCGTAGGCGAGCTTCTGTACCTGGCTGAAGCGGCGCAGGTCGCTGGGTTGGAAGCCGGTGATCTGCATGCTGGGGTCTCCGTCGGTCGTTGAAGTGGCGTGATCGTAAGAATCCGGTCCGGCCGGCACTTGACTTTGCGTGCCACTCCTTTGACATTCGGCGCCAATGGAGCCTTGGTCATGAATCGCCAGGTCTGGGTGCGCAGCGGCGTGCTGGCCGGCGCTGCGGACCTGCTGGCCGAACTCGGCGTGGATGCCGACGCGCTGGCGGAGGAATGCGGGCTGGACCTGGCGACCCTGGGCCTGCCCGACCTGCCGGTGCCGGGCGAGGGAGTCGTCGCCTTCTTCGAGACCGCGGCCGAGCGCAGCGGCTGCGAGGACTTCGGCATCCGGCTCGCATCGCGGCAGGACCTGTCGATCCTAGGACCGCTGTGGATGACGATGCGCAGCGCGCAGACCGTGCGCGATGCGTTGCAGGTGCTGGCCCAGTTCTTTGTCGCCCACACCAGCGGCGCCGTCGTCGGCTTCGAGCCGCAGGCCGACGGCAGCGCCCTCGTCAGCTATGCGCTCAGTGCCGGCGTCAGCCCGCGCGACCGGCAGACGATCGAACTCGGCCTGGCGCTCCTTTGCAACGAACTGCGCCTGCACTGCGGCGTGGCCTGGCAGCCGCGCGCGGCGCAGTTCGCCCACGGCCGGCCGCGCAGCCTGGCCAGCCACCGGCGCGCCTTCGGACCGCAGATCCACTTCGCGCAGGAGCGCAACGCAGTGTGGATCGACCCCGCGTGCCTGGACACGCCGCTGTCGGGCCGCTCGATGCCGACGCATGAGATGCTTAAGCGCCTGCTCGTCAGCCGCGTCGACGGCGCCCAGGCGGTCGCGTCCAAGGTCGAGGGCACGATGCGCGCGCTGATGCCCTTTGCCGACTGCGATCGCGCCCAGGTCGCGCGCCTGACTCATCTGTCGGAACGCACGCTGCAGCGGCGCCTGGCCAAGGCCGGCACCAGCTTCCAGGACCTGCGCGACCGCGTGCGGGCCGACATCGCGCTGAAGTACCTGCGCCAGTCGAGCCTGCAGGCCGCGCAGATCGCCGAGATCCTGGGCTACTCCGAGCCGGCGGCCTTCACGCGGGCGTTCCGGCGCCAGCACGGCCTGACGCCGAGCGAAGCGCGGCGGCAGAGCCTGTTAAGAAATGGATCGCACCCGCGTTGGCCTCACGACGGGCCCAATCAAGGCGCAGCGCTTGCCCGCACTCGGGTGCGGGCAAGCGCTGCAACGCCGAGTGGGCCCGGTGTGGGGCGAACCCGAAGGGCCGGAGCGCCCGAGGGCCCAGGCGGCCAGCCTGGGCTGCGCGACGCGCCCACGCCTGGCCCCTCGGCCGCCCCGGCGCGGGCGTGATCCATTCCTTCACAGGCTCTCAGGCCTCAGCTCTGCACCAGCCGCCGGCTCTTGGCGATCGACATCAGGATCCCGAGCCCGAGACCGAGCGTCACCATCGCCGTGCCGCCGTAGCTGATGAAGGGCAGCGGCACGCCGACGACGGGCAGGATGCCGCTGACCATGCCCATGTTGACGAAGGCGTAGGTGAAGAACGAGAGCGTCACCGCGCCGGCCAGCAGGCGGGCGAACTGCGTCGGCGCGTCGGCGGCGATCATCAGGCCGCGAAAGATCAGCAAGATGAAGCCGACGATCAGCGCCATGCCGCCGGCCAGGCCGAACTCCTCGGAGAACGCGGCGAAGATGAAGTCGGTGGTGCGCTCGGGAATGAACTCGAGGTGCGTCTGCGTGCCCTTCATGAAGCCCTTGCCGGTGAGCCCGCCCGAGCCGATCGCGATGCCGCCCTGGATGATGTGAAAGCCCTTGCCGAGCGGATCGGTCGTCGGGTCGAGCAGCGTGCAGACGCGGTTCTTCTGGTAGTCGCGCAGCAGCGGCCACTTGAGTTCCGGCTGGCAGATCGTGTCTTCCGACAGCACCAGCGCCGTCACGGCCACGGCCGCAAGCAGCAGCACCGGAAGGATCAGCCGCCACGACAGGCCGGCGAAGAAGATCACGTACAGCCCGGCCGACAGCACCAGGATCGCGGTGCCGAGGTCGGGCTGCTTGACGATCAGCGCGACCGGCACGGCGAGCAGCAGCAGCGCGGCGACGAAGTCGAGCGCGCGCAGTTGCCCCTCGCGGCGCTGGAACCACCAGGCCAGCATCATCGGCATCGCGATCTTCAGGATCTCCGACGGCTGGATATCGACCCCCACATGCAGCCAGCGCGTCGCGCCCTTCTTGGTGACGCCGAACAGCATCGTCGCTACCAGCAGCGCAACGCCCAGGCAGTACAGCGGCACCGCCAGCCGCGACAGGCGCTG
Organism: uncultured bacterium; assembly: GCA_963779155.1. Classification (GTDB taxonomy): domain Bacteria; phylum Pseudomonadota; class Gammaproteobacteria; order Burkholderiales; family Burkholderiaceae_C; genus CAIKUF01. Next base: position 51,263 of record CAVZXE010000020.1, read on the forward strand.
CGGCGGGATCTGCGCGACGAAGAACAGCACGCCGAGCGCCAGCAGCATGTTGCGCCCGTGGTCGGCAAAGCGCGTGCCGCTGTCGAAGCCGACCGAATACATCGTCACCAGGCCGCCCGCAGCGAGCAGCGCGATCGCCGCGCTCAGTGGGCCGTCGAAGCCGAGGAACACCGGCTTGACGCGCTGCCAGAGCGAGGGTTTGTCGAAGACGGCGCTCATTGCTGCGCAGGCGCTGGTGTGGTGGGCGCGCGGGCACGCGGTGCGGCCCGGGGCGCGCTCGCGGGAGTGCGCGCCGCAACGAGTGCCAGGCCCGGTGCAGAAGCTGCCGCTGCGGCAGCGACCACGTCGGCGGCCGCCTCGGGTGGTGTGCTCGCCGCGCCCGGCAGCGGCACCGCGGCCGCGTCGCGCTGGGTGCCGATCGGCACGCTGGACTGGCCGAGCCGCGTCGCGGCGATGTCTTCGACACTCGGATACTTGCCAAGCAGCACGAAGTCGAATACGCGGCGGGCGATCGGCGCCGCCGACGCGGCGCCGAAGCCGGCGTTCTCGACCACCATCGCCAGTGCGACGCGCGGCTCCTCGAGCGGCGCGAAGGCGGTGTACAGCGCGTGGTCGCGGTGACGCTCTTCGATGGTCTTGGCGTCGTACTTCTCGTCCTTGCCGATCGCGATCACCTGCGCCGTGCCGGTCTTGCCTCCGCTCTTGTAGGGTGCGCCGGCGAAGACCCGCGCCGAGGTGCCTTCCTGCGTCACGCCGTAGAACGCCTGGTGGATGAAGGCGACGTGCTCGGGCTTGAGCACCAGCGGCTCGAGCGCCCGGCCCGAAACGCGGCGCAGCGTGCCGGTCTCGAAGTTCTCGATCTCGCGCGCCAGGCGCGGGCTGTAGCGCTGTCCGCCCGCAGCCACCGTGGCCGTGGCCTGCGCGAGCTGCAGCATCGTGAATGCGTTGTAGCCCTGCCCGATGCCGAGCGAGATGGTCTCGCCGGCGTACCACTTCTGTTGCTCCTTGCGCCGATACGCGGCGCGCTTCCAGGCCGTTGACGGCAGCAGGCCCTTGACCTCGCCGTGAATGTCGATCCCGCTGAGCTGGCCCAGGCCGAGCGGCTTCATGAAGTCGTGGATCGCATCGACGCCGAGGTCGTTGGCCAGCGTGTAGTAGTAGGTGTCGCACGACTGCACGATCGACTTGTACATGTCCACCGTGCCGTGGCCGTACTCCTTGTCGTCGCGGAACTTGTGGTTGCCGAACCAGAAGTAGCCCGGGTCGGAGATCGTCTGCTGCGGCGTGCGCTTGCCCAGGCTCAGCGCGGCCAGCGCCATGAACGGCTTGTAGGTCGAACCCGGCGGGTAGGTGCCGCGCAGCGCCCGGTTCAGCAGCGGCTTGTCGATCGACTCGTTGAGCGCCTTCCAGTTCTCGGCGTCGATGCCGTCGACGAACAGGTTGGGGTCGAAGTTGGGCTTGCTGACGAAGGCGAGGATCTCGCCGTTGCGCGGGTCGATCGCCACCAGTGCGCCACGGCGGTCGCCGAACAGGTCTTCCACCAGCGCCTGCAGCCGGATGTCGATCGCCAGCGTCAGCGTGTTGCCGGGTGTCGCCGGGTTGCTCTGCAGGCGGCGGACCGCTCGCCCGCCGGCCGTGGTCTCGATCTCCTCGAAGCCGGTGCTGCCGTGCAGGTCGGCCTCGTAGCTCTGCTCGATGCCGAGCTTGCCGATGTACTCGGTGCCGCGGTAGTTGGGGGCGTCGTCGGTCTCGTCGATGGCGTCCTTCTCGGCCTGGTTGATGCGGCCGATGTAGCCGATCAGGTGGCTCGCCGTCTCGCCGAGCGGGTAGTTGCGGAACAGCCGCGCCTTGATGTCCACGCCAGGGAAGCGGAAGCGCTGCGCGGTGAAACGCGCCACCTCCTCGTCGGTGAGCCGCGAGCGGATCGGCAGCGACTCGAAGCTCTTGCCCTCTTCCATCAACCGCTTGAAGCGCTTGCGATCGCGCGGCTGCACGTCGATCACCTGCGACAGGTCGTTGATCGTGGCCTCCAGGTCGGCCACCTTCGATGGCGTGATCTCGAGCGTGTAGGCCGAGTAGTTGTCGGCCAGCACGACGCCGTTGCGGTCGAGGATCAGGCCGCGATGGGGCACGATCGGCACCACGGCGATGCGGTTGTTCTCGGCCTGGGTCGAGAGCTCCTCGTACTTGTAGATTTGCAGGTACACGAGGCGCGCCGCGAGCAGGCCGAAGCAGAACAGCACGAACGCCGCCGCGGCGACGAGCCGCATGCGAAAGCTTCCCAGCTCGCGTTCGATGTCTTTCAGTTCTGTCATGACGACCCCTCGCCCGATGTGTACATCGGTCGGTCCCCCGAGGGGACGCGGGCCGGCTTGGGGCGGCCCGGCGCTCGGCCCGTCGAAAGTGAAGAGAGGTTGTGGGATGGCTTCACAACGGGCGGTTCTGATCGGGGTCGGGCGGGCGCCGCTGCGGCGCGAGCAGCAGCCAGCAGGCGAGCGGCCACAGCAGCGACTCGAACATCGGCGCAAGCAAGATTTCCCAGCCGGGGAACATGCCCCCGGCGAGCATGCGCACCAGCAGCGACACCGCATGCGCGGCAAGGAACAGCGGCAGGATTTGCACCGCCTGCGACGGCACCGTGAACCAGAGCAGCCGGCGATGGATGGTGACCGCAAAAAAGCTCAGCAGCGTGTAGGCCAGCGCATGCTGGCCGAGCACCGCGCCGTCGTGCACGTCCATCACGAGCCCGAAGGCGAATGCCAGGCCGACACCAACGCGCCGCGGCTGATGTACGTTCCAGAACACCAGCGCCAGTGCCAGCAGGTCGGGCATCGCCGGCTGGCGCCCGAGCGGCACCAGGTTGAAGGCCAGCGCGCCGAGCAGCGTTGCCCAGATGAACAGCGGGTTGACCGGCAGCAACAGCTGGTCGGCGCTGCGCGGCATCATGGCGCCGCTCCTCCGGGCCGCGGCATCACGGGCACGCTCCGGGCAGACGGCGCATCACCGCCGCCCCGCCTTGCGGGACGGCGCCGACGCCGGTTCGGCCACCGCCTCGGGGCGCGGCGGCAACTGCAGCCCGATGGGCTCGAGCACCAGCACCTGGCGCACGCTGTCGGGCGAGGCCACGGGCTGCAGCGCGATCCGCGCGAAGCTGGTCTCGATCCGCCGGTCGACCTGGGTCACCCGGGCCACCGGCAGGCCCGGGGGGTAGATGCCGTCGACACCCGAGGTCGTGAGCAGGTCGCCCACCTGCACGTCGGCGTTGCCGGCCATGAAGCGCAGCTCCATGCCGGCGCCGCCGGCAAGGCCGAAGGCCGCACTGCGCACCTGCGTGCGTGTGTTGAGCACCGGGATCGCGGCGTCCTTGTCGGTCAGCAGGGTCACTTCGGCGTTGAGCGGATAGACCCGCGTCACCTGGCCGAGCACGCCCAGCTCGTTGATCACCGGGGCGCCGATGAGCACGCCGCTCGCGCTGCCGCGGTCGATCACGACCTTGCGCGAATACGGGTCCGATGCTTCATAGAGCACCTCGGCGGCCAGCGAACGCACGGCGAGCGCGGGCCGCAGGTCGAGCAGGCCGCGCAGCTGCGTGTTCTCGCGGGTGAGCTGCTCGACGCGCGACGCCCGTTCGGCCTGGCGCACCAGTTCGCCGCGCGCTGCCTGCTCGCGGCCGAGCGCACCCTGCAGCCCGCCCAGGTAGTCGCGGCCATGTTCCCAGGCGGCCACGGGAATCATCAGCACGCGCTGGACCGGCAGCAGCGCCGTGGCCACCACCGAGCGCAGCGGCTGCGTGAGCTTGAAGCGAGTGTCGGCCACCATCAGCAGCACAGCCAGTGCCGAGAAGAACATCATCTTGCTGAGCGCCGACGGGCCCTGGCGGAAGAAGGGCGGCGGCGTGCGATCGAAGCTGCCCAGGTCCATGATGGCGCCGCTCAGATCGATGTGGCGTCAAGTGGGGTGCACGGCTCCGCCCTCGCCGGGCCGCCCCGAGGAGGCTGAGGCCTTGCAGGCCACGCTCGGCCCGTGGCCCAGCCTCTCTCCAGGCACGAGCAGTCCACGGGACGGCTCATGTCCGGGCACGGCCCCTCGGGGAACGATGCCGAAGGCATCCTGGGGTCGTCGTCACTCGGACGTGAAGATGCTGCCCAGCCGCTCCATGCGTTCGAGCGCCATGCCGCAGCCGCGAACGACGCAGGTCAGCGGGTCTTCGGCCACCAGCACCGGTAGGCCAGTCTCTTCGGCGAGCAGCCGGTCCAGGTCGCGCAGCAGGGCGCCGCCGCCGGTGAGCATCATGCCGCGCTCGGCGATGTCGGCGCCGAGCTCCGGCGGCGTCTGCTCGAGCGCGTTCTTGACGCTCGAGACGATCTGGTTCAGCGGGTCGGTCAGCGCCTCGAGGATCTCGTTGCTGCTGATCGTGAAGCTGCGCGGCACGCCTTCGGACAGGTTGCGGCCCTTGACCTCGATCTCCTTGACCTCAGACCCCGGGAACGCCGAGCCGATGCTCTTCTTGATCATCTCGGCCGTTGGCTCGCCGATCAGCATGCCGTAGTTGCGGCGGATGTAGTTGATGATCGCCTCGTCGAACTTGTCGCCACCGACGCGCACGCTGCCCTTGTAGACCATGCCGCCGAGCGAGATCACGCCGACTTCGGTCGTGCCGCCGCCGATGTCCACGACCATCGAGCCGCTCGCCTCGCTGACCGGCAGCCCGGCGCCGATCGCGGCGGCCATCGGCTCCTCGATCAGGTAGACGTCCGAGGCGCCGGCGCCGAGCGCCGACTCGCGGATCGCGCGCCGCTCGACCTGCGTCGAGCCGCAGGGCACGCAGATGATGATGCGCGGGCTCGGCCTCAGGACGGACCGCGGGTGGACCATCTTGATGAACTGCTTCAACATCTGCTCGGTGACGGTGAAGTCGGCGATCACGCCGTCCTTCATCGGGCGGATGGCCTCGATGTTGCCCGGCACCTTGCCGAGCATCGCCTTGGCTTCCTTGCCGACGGCCTGGATCGTCTTCTTGCCGTGCGGGCCGCCTTCGTGGCGGATCGCGACGACGGAGGGTTCGTCGAGCACGATGCCCTTGCCGCGGACGTAGATCAGCGTGTTGGCGGTGCCGAGGTCGATGGCGAGGTCGGTCGAGAAATAGCGGCGCAGGGAGGCAAACATGGGCTGTGCGGGTGGCGGCTGGCGGCGGTCAGGGCAGGGTCGTGGCGTGAGGACCGCTGGACGCGTATCTGGAGTGGGGGCGATCTCGGAGGCCCCTGCCGGCCACGACGGGGTGCCGATGCGGGGGCCGCTTCTGCCGACGTTGTTGTCGACGCGACGGTGGACGTTTTCTCCGCCGGCCCGTCATCGGCGCGGCAAGGAGGCGCGGAGCCGCATTTTGCCTGCATCGGGGAGGGCTGTGGATAACCGGAGATAATACCTCAAGCCTCCCGCTGTCGCGCGGCGCCGGCTGCAGTGCAGTCCGCGACGCACACCCCATTTCCGAGCCGATTTTCGATGCCCCTGAGCCCTGAGGACGTGAGCCGCATCGCGCAACTGGCGCGGCTTGAATTGCAGCCGAGCGAGCAGTCCGCGATGCTGGCGCAGCTCAACGGCTTCTTCTCGATCGTCGAGCAGATGAGCGCCGTCGACACGCGCGGCGTCGAGCCCCTGTACACACCGTTGGCCGCGGTCCAGGAGATGCCGCTGCGGCTGCGCGCCGACGCGGTGACCGAGACCGACCGCCGCGAAGCCAACCAGCGCAGCGCCCCGGCAATTGCCGATGGGCTGTACCTGGTGCCCAAGGTGATCGAATGAGCCGCGAAAGAGGGGCCCCGCGCAGCGGGGATCGAAGCGCGAATTCGATCGGATCGCCGACCCCCCGGTGCTTCGTGCCATCTGGCATTGCGGAGGCGATCGAATGAGCCGCGAAAGAGGGGCCCCGCGCAGCGGGGATCGAAGCGCGAATTCGATCGGATCGCCGACCCCCCGGTGCTTCGTGCCATCTGGCATTGCGGAGGCGATCGAATGAGCCGCGAAAGAGGGGCCCCCGCGCAGTGGGGGTCGAAGCGCGAATACGATCGGATCGCCGACCACCCGGTGCTTCGCGCCATCTGGCATTGCGGAGGCGATCGAATGAGCCGCGAAAGAGGGGGCGCAGGGCGTGAAGCGAACGCTGCCTGCGCAGCGTTCGTAGCCCGCAGCGGCTTCGGGCGTGCAAGTCCAAAGCCCCCGCGCAGCGGGGATCGAAGCGCGATCTCGATCAAAGCGCCGACGCCACGAACCGGCGTGGACCATGGCATCGCGGAAGCGATCGAATGAGCGCGGCCCTGCATGAGCTCGGCGTGGCCGACCTCGGGCGTTTGCTCGACGCCGGAGGCGTGTCCAGCGTCGAAGTCGCGAAACATCTGCTTGCACGTGTTTCGACTTGCGGGCACCTCGGCGCCTTTCTGTGCGTCGACGAGGAACTGGCGCTGACCGAGGCACGCGCCGCCGACGCGCGCCGCGCCGCGGGCGAGCGCGGCGCGCTGCTCGGCGTGCCGTTGGCGCACAAGGACATCTTCGTCACCGAGGCGCTGCCCACCACCGCCGGCTCGAAGATGCTCGCCGGCTACCGCAGCCCGTTCGACGCCACCGTGGTCGCGCGCCTGGGCAACGGCGAGCCGGGCGGGCGTCCCGGGGCGGGCATGGTCACGCTGGGCAAGCTCAACTGCGACGAGTACGCGATGGGTTCGTCGAACGAGAACTCGGCCTTCGCGCCGGTACGTAACCCCTGGGATACCAGGCGCGTGCCCGGCGGCTCGTCGGGCGGCTCGGCGGCCGCCGTCGCGGCGCGCCTGCTGCCCGCGGCTACGGGCACCGACACCGGCGGCTCGATCCGCCAGCCGGCGAGCTTTTGCGGCGTCACCGGCATCAAGCCGACCTACGGCGTGTGCTCGCGCTACGGGATGATCGCCTTCGCATCGAGCCTCGACCAGGCCGGGCCGCTGGCGCGCAGCGCCGAAGACTGCGCGCTCCTGCTGTCGGCGATGAGCGGCTTCGACGAGCGCGATGCAACGAGCGCACAACGCCCCCCGCAGGACTTGCACGCCGCGCTCTCGGCCCCCCGCGAGGGCGCAAGCACCGCGCGGCCGCTGGCCGGTTTGCGGATCGGGCTGCCGAAGGAGTTCTTTCCTGCCGCGCTGGCCGCCGACGTGGACGGCGCCGTTCGCGCGGCCCTGCGTCAGCTCGAGCAGCTCGGCGCGACCCTGCAGGACGTGAGCCTGCCGCGCACCGAGCTGTCGATCCCCGTCTACTACATCATCGCGCCGGCCGAGGCGAGCTCGAACCTGTCGCGCTACGACGGCGTGCGCTACGGCCATCGCGCGGCGAAGTACGCCGACCTGATGGACATGTACAAGAAGACACGCGCCGAGGGCTTCGGCGCCGAGGTCAAGCGGCGCATCATGATCGGCACCTACGTGCTCTCTCACGGCTACTACGACGCCTACTATCTCCAGGCGCAGAAGCTGCGTCGCATGATCGCCGATGACTTCCAGGCCTGCTTTGGCCAGTGCGACGTGATCGCCGGGCCGGTGGCGCCCAGCGTGGCGTGGCGGCTGGGCGAGAAGAGCGACGACCCGGTGGCGGCCTACCTGGCCGACATCTTCACGCTGCCGGCAAGCCTGGCCGGGCTGCCCGGCATGAGCCTGCCGGCCGGCTTCGGCGAGGGCGGCATGCCGGTGGGACTGCAGCTGATCGGCAACTATTTCCAGGAGGCCACGCTGCTGCACGCGGCGCATACGTTCCAGCAGGCGTCCGACTGGCACCGGCGCGTGCCGCAAGGGTTCTGACCATGAACCCCAAGCCTCCCCTGATCCGCGGCTTCGAGGTCGTCATCGGCATCGAGACGCACGCCCAGCTCTCGACCCGCAGCAAGATCTTCAGTGGCTCATCGACGCAGTTCGGCGCCAGCCCGAACACCCAGGCTTCGGCGGTGGACCTGGCGCTGCCGGGCACGCTGCCGGTGATGAATCGCGGCGCCGTCGAGCGCGCGATCCGCTTCGGCCTGGCGGTGGGTGCGACGGTCGCGCCGCAGTCGATCTTCGCGCGCAAGAACTACTTCTATCCCGACCTGCCCAAGGGCTACCAGATCAGCCAGTACGAGACGCCGGTGGTGCAGGGCGGCAGGCTCGAGTTCTACCTCGGCGACGCGAAGCACTGCGTCAACCTGACCCGCGCGCATCTCGAGGAAGACGCCGGCAAGTCGCTGCACGAGGACTATCACGGCCTGACCGGCATCGACCTCAACCGCGCCGGCACGCCGCTGCTGGAGATCGTCACCGAGCCCGACATGCGATCGAGTGCCGAGGCGGCCGAGTACGCCAAGGCGCTGCATGCGCTGGTGGTGTGGCTGGGCATCTGCGACGGCAACATGCAGGAAGGGTCGTTCCGCTGCGACGCCAACGTGTCGGTGCGCCGCCCCGGCGAGCCCTACGGCACGCGGCGCGAGATCAAGAACCTGAACAGCTTCAAGTTCCTGCAGCAGGCGGTGGACTACGAGATCCAGTGGCAGATCGACCTGATCGAGGACGGCGGCACCGTGCAGCAGGCGACCGTGCTCTTCGACCCCGACACGGGCGAGACGCGGGCGATGCGGAGCAAGGAAGACGCGCACGACTACCGCTACTTCCCCGACCCCGACCTGCCGCCGCTGGTGATCGCGCCGGAGTGGATCGCCGAGGTGCGCTCGGCGATGCCGGAGCTGCCGCGGGCGATGGCCGAACGCTTCCAGAAGGACTACGGCTTGCCGGCCTACGACGCGTCGATGATGACGCAGAGCAAGGCGTTCGGCGCCTTCTTCGAGGCCGCTGCGCAGGCCTGCGGCAACCCGAAGCTGGCCGCCAACTGGCTGATGGGCGAGATGTCGCGACGCCTGAACGCCGAGGCGCTGGCGCTCGAAGCCAGCCCGGTCGGCGCCGGCGCACTCGGGCGCCTGATCTCGCGCATCGTCGATGGCACGATCTCCAACAACGGCGCGCGGCAGGTGTTCGACGCGCTGTGGTCGGGCCAGACGGCCGACGTCGATACCCTGATCGACACGCTCGGCCTGAGGCAGATGAACGACAGCGGCGCCGTCGAGGCCATTCTCGACGCGGTGATCGCGGCCAATCCGAAGTCCGTCGATGAGTACCGCGCCGGCAAGGACAAGGCCTTCAACGCCCTCGTCGGCCAGGCGATGAAGGCGAGCAAGGGCAAGGCCAACCCGGCGCAGGTCAACGAGTTGCTGAAGAAGAAGCTCGCGAATGACGGCCCCAAGACACCTGCGGGGTCGCCGCCCGAGGGGAGCTCAGCCCTCTTGGGGCGGCCCGGCGAGGGCTGAGAGTCGTCCATCGGGGGCTTCATCGACCTGCCAGCGGATCCCGGCACGCCTGTCCATCCCATTCACCGATCAGGACCTCTCGACATGGCCGTCTTCAATCGAACCACCCCGCTCGTGCTCGCCGCCGCCGTGCTCGCGGCCTCGGCCACGCTCGCCGCTGCCCAGGCTGCCGCTGCCGCCCCGGCCGCCGCGGCGAGCGCGGCCACGGCGCTGCCTGCCGACCCCTGGCCACGCCAGGTGAACCTCGCCACCGGCACGGTGCTGATGTACCAGCCCCAGGTCAACCAGTGGGAAGGCAACCAGATCGACTTCCGTGCCGCGCTGGCCTTCATGCCCAAGGGCGCCAAGCAGGAGGCCTTCGGCGTGATGTTGGCCACTGCACGGACCCAGGTCGACAAGGTCGGGCGCACGGTGGTGTTCGAGAACCTGAAGATCACCAAGAGCGACTTCCCGACCTTGCCCGACCGCGGCGCGGCCTTCGCCTCGGCGCTGCAAACCGCGGTGGCGAGCGACGTGCGCACGATTTCGCTCGACCGGCTGCAGAGCTCGCTGGCGCTGAGCGGCATCAAGCCGCCGACGGTGGCGGTGCAGAACGCGCCGCCGAAGGTGTTCATCAGCTACACGCCGGCAATCCTGGTGCCGATCGACGGTGCTCCGGTCATCAAGCCGGTGCCCAATAGTCCGGGCTTCCAGCGCGTCGTCAACACCAAGGCGGCGATCTTCCAGGCTTCGCTCGGCCTGGGGTACTACCTGCACGTGTACGACGGCTGGCTGTTCGCGAACGCGATCGAGGGCCCGTGGACCGTGGCTGCCAGCTCGCCGACCGGCCTGAACACCGAGGCGCTGCAACTCGCCAAGGCGGGCGTGGTCGATCTGCTCGACGGCGGCCCGAAGGCCAACCCGAAGCCCAGCCTCGCCAAGGGCGTGCCGACCGTCATCACGAGCCAGGTCCCGAGCGAGCTGATCGTCTTCAACGGCCAGCCCGACTTCGTGCCGATCAACGGCACCCAGCTGCTGTGGGCGTCGAACACGACCTCGGACGTGTTCGTCAACACCGTCAGCAGCGACTACTTCGTCCTGATGGCCGGCCGCTGGTTCACCTCGGCCAGCCTCGACGGGCCGTGGAACTACATCGCCAGCACCGCGTTGCCGCCGGACTTCGCGCGCATCCCGCCCAGCTCGCTGGCGGCCGCCGTGCTGCCCACGGTCGCCGGCACGCCGCAGGCGCAGGAGGCGGTGATCGAAAACTTGATTCCGCAGACGGCCACCGTCAAGCGCGCGGGCGGGCCGAAGTTCACGCCGAGCTTCGACGGTGCCCCGCAGTATTCGCCGATCGCGGGAACGCCGCTGTCCTATGTCGTGAATGCCGACGTGCCGCTGATCCAGGTGGCGCCGAACGCGTACTACGCTGTGCAGGCCGGCGTGTGGTTCACCGCGCCCGCCGTCACCGGGCCGTGGGTCGTCGCCGCGTCGGTGCCCGACGTGATCTACACCATCCCGCCCTCGTCGCCGATCTACTACGTCACCTACGTTCGCATCTACGAGGCGACGCCGCAGTATGTGTACGTCGGCTACACGCCGGGCTACCTGGGCACGGTGGTCTCGGCCGACGGCACCATCGTCTACGGCACCGGCTACGCCTACAACCCGTGGATCGGCTCCATCTGGTACCCGCCGCCCTACACCTACGGCATCGCCGCGGCGCCGATCTACAACCCCTACGTCGGCTACACCTTCGGCTTCGCGGCGGGGCTGGCGACGGCCGCCTTCTGGGGCTGGGGGGGCGACTACTGGGGCGCCGCCTACTACCACCCCGGCTACTACGGCGGCTACGGCTGCTGCGCTTCGGCGAGCGCGAACGTCTATGGCCACTGGGGCAACACGGCGTACTCGGGCACGCGCTCCTGGTATGCCGGTGGCGGCGTGGCCGGCACCACGGCCAGCGGCAGCTACGCCAATGCGCGCACCGGCACGACCGGCAGCTACGCGGCCGGCAAGCAGTACAACGCCTGGACCGGCAACGCCTCGCGCGGCTACGACCGTACCGTCAACACGGCGTCGGGCGGCTCGGGCAATATCGCCCGCGGCGCCAACTACAACACCTACACCGGGCAGCGCTCTTATGGGTCGAGCGCGTCGTACACCGGCGCAGGGGGGAGCTCGATCGACCGCACCACGGCCGACACGGCCGGGCCGCAAGGCGTCGGGCGCAGCACCTCGACGACGACCTACAACGCCAAGACCGGCGAGACGAACACCTGGAACGACGCCCGGCCGAGCGACAACAACCACTTCGCCGACAGCAACGGCAACGTGGTCCGCAGCGACGGCAGTGGCGGCTGGCAGCAGCATTCGGCCAGCGGCTGGGGTGCGGCCTCGGGCGACACCTCGTGGGCCGACCGCGAATCGCAGGCCCGCAGCGCCGGCGACGACCGCTTCGGGGGCGTCGGCGACGGCGGAGGCGACCGCTTCGGCGGTGGGGGTGCCTTCGGTGGCGGCGGTTTCGGCGGACGCTTCGGCGGCGGGGGCGGATTCGGTGGCGGCGGCTTCAGGGGTGGTGGATTCGGCGGCCGCCGCTGAGCCCGGCCGCTATTTCGACGCCGCCTTGCGCGGCGCCGATGCCGCGTTCGCGGCCACCTGTGGCACGGCCAGCACGCCCATCGAGCCCGGCGGGGCGCCACCCCAGAGCCGCTTGAGGCGCTCGAGCTCGACGTCGAACAGGTTGTTGATGCGCACCACCTCGGCCTGCTGGTTCAGCACTAGCGTGCGCTGCGCCTCGACGGCGGCGTCATTGGCGTCGAGCGCCTGCCTGAGCTTGGGCGGCAGCGGCCGGTCGGTGTAGAACTCGGCCTCGTCGAGCAGCGGTTTGCGCTCGGCGGCGAGCAGCTTCAGGCGCTCCTCCGACGTGCGGATGGCCTTGCGCACGTCGTCCTGGGCTGCCTCGCGGGCGCGCTGGTGCGCGGCCTCGTTGGGGAAGCGCAGCATCAGGTTGCGGTCGCGGCGCACCGCGTCCTGCTGTGCGGCGCGCTCGGCCGTGGCCCGGCGCTCGGCGGCCTCGGCCTCGGCGTGTTCGTCTGCCGTCGGCGTGGGCGGCACGACCTTGCGCAGCGAGCCGTCGGCGTTGAGCAGCCGCTGCTCGCGGTTCGCGCACTCGGCGATCGGGCGGTCGGAGGTCAGCTTCTTGCCGTTGGCGTCGATGCACGAGTAGATCGGCACGGCGCCCCAGGCGTCGCCCGCCAGCAGCGCCGCAAGGCACAGCAGGCCAACGAGTTCGGCGGCGACGCCGTGGTTTCGCATTCAGACCCCGTAGCGTTGGCGATAGGCGGCGACGGGCGCGATGTGCTTGCCCAGGGCCGGGTCGAGGTTCGACTGTAAGTAATGCAACAGATCGGCAAGCGTGGCAATTGCGGCCACTTTCAAGCCCAGTTTGCGCTCGACGAACTGCACCGCCGACCACGGGGCGTCGCGGCCCTCGTCGGTGGCTTTCTCCTGGCGATCGAGCGCGATCGCCACCGCGCAGGGCGTAGCGCCCGCGGCTTCGATCATCGCGATCGACTCGCGCACCGAGGTGCCGGCCGAGATCACGTCGTCGACGATCAGCACCCGCCCCGCCATCGGCGCGCCCACCAGGGTGCCGCCTTCGCCGTGGTCCTTGGCTTCCTTGCGGTTGTAGGCGTAGGGCACGTTGCGGCCGAGCCGCGCCAGCTCGATCGCCACCGCTGCGACGAGCGTGATGCCCTTGTAGGCGGGGCCGAACAGCATGTCGAATTCGATGCCCGAGCCGAGCAGGCGCCGCGCATAGAATTCTGCCAGCCTGGAGAGCTTGGCGCCGTCGTCGAACAAGCCGGCGTTGAAGAAGTAGGGCGACAGCCGGCCGGCCTTGGTCTTGAACTCGCCGAAGCGCAGCACCCCGGCGCCGAGCGCGAACTTCACGAAATCGAGCGCCAGCGCATCGCCAGGCGCGGCCGCGAGCGGGTCAGCGTCCATCGAGGAATCCTGTGTTTCGACTCGTCACCCTCAACCTGAACGGCATCCGCTCGGCGGCCAACAAGGGCTGGATCCCCTGGGTCGAGTCGCTTGGCGCGGATTGTATGGGCGTGCAGGAGGTCAAAGCCCAGGCTGCAGACGTAAGCAATCGCTTCGAAGTCGTGGCTGGCATGAAGGGGCATTTCCACTTTGCCGAGAAGAAGGGCTACTCGGGCGTCGGCCTGTACGCGCGCAAGAAGCCCAGCGCGGTGATCACCGGCATCGGCAATGCCGAGTTCGACGCCGAGGGGCGCTGGGTCGAGGCCCGGTTCGACACCGCGCGGCGCAAGCTGAGCATCATCAGTTGCTACTTTCCCAGCGGCTCGAGCGGCGAGGAACGCCAGCAGGCCAAGTTCCGCTTCCTGGCGCTGCTGGCGCCGACGCTGCTGCGGCTCAAGGCCGAGCGCGAGCTCATCCTGGTCGGCGACGTGAACATCGCGCATAAGGAGATCGACCTCAAGAACTGGCGCAGCAACCAGAAGAACAGCGGCTTCCTCCCCGAGGAGCGGGCCTGGATGTCGCACGTGATCGACGAACTGGGCCTGGTGGACGTGTTTCGCCGCCTGAACCCGCACCCCGAGCAATACACCTGGTGGAGCAACCGCGGCCAGGCCTGGGCCAAGAACGTCGGCTGGCGGCTCGACTACCACCTGGCGACGCCGGGCATCGCCGCCAAGGCGAAGCGCGAACACATCTACCTGGCACAACGATTCAGCGACCACGCGCCGCTGATCATCGACTACGACTTCAAGCCATGAGCTGCCGTTGCTTGCGGGTTGGCCTGGCCGGACAGCCGGCGTGCCGCGCGGGGTGCGACACGGGGTCGAAACGCAGCGCCATCGGGCCGGGTGCCGGATGCCGCCGCAGCGGCGCCCGGGGGGCCGGGGCGTGAGGCTGCCATCCACCTCGGGCAGGCCGACCGCTGCAACGGCGCGGGCCGTGGCGGCCGCGGCCTGCTCGGCACTGGTGTGGGGCGCCGCTCGCGCCGACACGGTCGATGCCCGTTGCGACATCTATCCCAGGGGTTCGGACCATGCATCGGCGGTGCTGGCATGCAGCTTCTCGCAGCGCCAGGGTCACGTATCCATCGACCGCGCCGACGGGGTGCGGCACGAACTCAGCCCCAAGGCCGAGCCCGGCACCTACGTCGACGAGAACGGCAGGCCGGCGTACCGCACACGCGGCCTCGGCAAGCGGGGGCAGATCTTTCGGCTGGCCGGCGAGTCGGTGTACGTCTACTGGAGCACCGATGGGCTGTCCGGCCGCGGCGCCGATGCCGCAATGTCCCCGGCCTCGGCGCCATCGGCGAGGCCGGCCGCAGTGGCGCCGGGTCCGTTCGACAAGACACTCACGCTGCAGGGCGTCACGTTCAGGGTCGTCAGCGCGAACCACGGCTCGATCAACCGCGTGACCATCACGCCGGCGGGCCTGTCGATCGACAACTCGCCGCTCGCTCGCGAGATCGACGGCGTGGTCGCGGGCGCCGAAGTGGCCGACCTCGACGTCGATGGTTCGCCCGAGATCTATGTCTATGTGAGCTCGGCAGGCTCGGGTTCGCAGGGGTCGCTGGTGGCGTACGGCGCGAATCGGCGCCAGTCCTTGAGCGAGATTCATCTGCCCCCGGTCACCGAGCACCCGACGGCGTCGCGGGGCTACATGAGGCACGACGAGTTCGCGGTCGTCGAGAACCGCTTCGTGCGGCGCTTTCCCCTCTACCGGCCGGGCGACATCAACGCGGCGCCGAGCGGCGGCATGCGCCAGATGCAGTATCGGCTGAGGGCCGGTGAAGCGGGGTGGGTGCTGGAGCTCGACCGCGTGGTCGATTTCTGACGCGGCGCAAGCCCTGTCCACCCACGGCCCGCGCTGCCGCGCCCAGGCGCCAAGGGGGATTGACGACGATCCGAACCGGTGGCAACGGCACGATCTCTCGCCGGTCACCGATGGCACAGGCGATGGGCAGGTGACAAGCGCACCGCATCGGCCTAGATTGCGGGGCCTGCCGGAGACCCGAATGCCTGACCCGACGCCCCCGCCGAACCGGACCGATCCGGCGCCAGCCGATGACGCGGCGCTGCGCGCGCTGTTCGCCGAGGAGGCGGTGGCCCTGGCTGCGCGGCGCCGCCTGGCGCTCGAGCGCCCCGCTGGCGAAACCGGCACCGACGCCGCCGGCGACTCGCGCCTGGCGCTGCCGCGCGTCGGCCTGGCGATCTCCGGCGGCGGCGTGCGCAGCGCGACGTTCGGGCTCGGGCTGCTGCGCGGTCTCGCCCAGGGCCGGGTGCTCGCCCGCATCGACTACCTCTCCACGGTGTCGGGCGGCGGGTTCATCGGCGCGATGTTCGGGCGCATGGTGTCGCGCCTCGGCATCGGCGAAGCGCAGGTGGTGCTGGCCCGCGGCGAGTCGCCCGCGCTCGACTGGCTGCGCCGCAACGGGCGCTACCTCACGCCGGCCGGTGCGCGCGACCTCAGCATCGCCGTCGTCACCTACCTGCGCGCGATCATCGCCATCCATGCCGAGACGGCGCTCGCCTGCCTGCCGCTGGTGCTGCTGGTGCTGACGCCGCACCTGCTGCTGCAGGGGCTCGACAACCTGGACCCGGCGGGCTGGCAGGCCTGGCGCACGCTGTGGTGGCCAATGGCGCTGGCGGGCTGGCTGCTGGCGGCGCCGGGCGCGATGGCTGCCTACTGGGCCGCGCGCGACGGCCCCGACCCTGGCCAGCGCCGCGTCGCGCCGGGCTGGCGCGACCTGCTGTTCCTGGCGCTGTTCGCGCTCGGCGTGCTGGCGCTCAGCGTGTTCGCCTGGCCGCGCCCGGGCGCGCTGGCCCAGGGCGACGGCGGCGCGCTGGCGGTGCTCGGTGCGTTGCTGGTGCTGTGGTCGTGCGTCGCCGGGCTGATCGCCACGCCGCTGCAACTGCTGGCGTCGGCGGAGCCCCATGCGCTCGCCGTGGCGCGGCTGCGCAACCGGCTCACGCGGATGCTGCGGGTGATCACGCTCGTCGCGGCGGCGATGGCGGCCGTCGGCGCGCTCGACATGGCCAGTTGGTGGCTGCTCGAGGCGCTGCAAAGCGGCGAGAACTGGGTCTGGGGCGGCATCGGCCTGGGCGGCGCGGGCGTGCTGCTGATGCGCGCGCTGGCGCAGCCGCTGCAACAGCTGGCCGAGAAGGCCAAGGCTGGCGTCGGCATCGACTGGGGCCCACGGCTGCTCAACCTCGCCGGCGCGCTGGGCCTGCTCGCGCTCTTGCTCGCCTGGCTGGTGCTGGCGCAGTGGCTGGTGTTCGCGCCCGAGCCGCTGGCGGCCTTGCGCGACTACGCGCCCGGCGTGCGCGCGCTCGGCCTGCTCGCGATCGCCGCGGTTTGGTGGGGGCTGTCCGCCAGCAATGAGCAGATGGCCAACGCATCGTCGCTGCACAGCTTCTATCGCGCGCGCCTGACGCGCGCCTACCTGGCAGTGGGCAACCTGGCGCGCGGCATCCTCGCCCGTCCGGGCCTCGACGCCGCGGGTGCTGCCGCCCCCGCCGCGCCGCCCGCCACCAGCGTGCGCGACGTCGTGCCGGGCGACGACCTCGAACTCGTGCACTACCGGCCCGAGGCGCAGGGCGGGCCGATCCACCTCGTCAATGCGTGCCTGAACCAGACCCGCGACGACGCCTCGGGCCTGTACAACGCCGACCGTAAGGGCACGCTGGTGACGGCCAGCGCGCGCGCGATAGAGGTCGGGCCGCGCGAAGCGGTGGCGCTCGGCGCCGGCGACACGGCGGCGCCGCTCGACGTCGGCACGCTCGGGCGCTGGGTCGCGGTGTCGGGCGCGGCCGCCTCGCCCGGCGCCGGCTCCTACACCTCTGCCGGTTGGGCGCTGCTGCTGTACTTCCTCGGCATTCGCCTCGGCTACTGGACGCGCGCGCCGAAGGCGCCGCCGGGCGGCTGGCCGCGCAGCATGCTCTGGCTGTGGCGCGCCGCCGTCAAGCCGCTGATGCTGTGGAGCGAAGTGTCGGCCTCGTTCTTCGGCCGCGCCCGGCCCTGGTGGTACCTGTCGGACGGCGGGCACTTCGACAACACCGGCGTGTACGCACTGCTCAAGCGCCGGCTCGACTTCATCATCCTTGCCGACAACAGCGCCGACGCCGACTATCGCTTCGGCGACCTCGAGAACCTGGTGCGCAAGGCGCGGATCGACTTCGGCGCCGAGATCGAGTTCTACACCCGCGAAGAGGCGGCACGCCACTTTGCAGGCGGCGGCGACGAGATCGGCGTGATCTCGCCGGAGACGATGGCCGACAACCACTCGGCGCGCGGCGTGCTGCTGGCGAGGGTGCGCTATGCGCCGGCGGCCGCCGATAGTGCAAGGGCCGAAGCCACGCTGCTGGTCGTCAAGCCCAACTTGCACGACGCGCTCGACCTGGACCTGCTGGCCTACGCGCAGCGCCACCCGAGCTTTCCTCACGAGTCGACCGGCGACCAGAGCTTCGACGAGGCGCAATGGGAGAGCTACCACCGCCTGGGCGAGGACTTCGGGCGCGGGCTCAGGCTCGCCTGGCTGGAGCAGCTGCCGGGCTGGTCGCGCCGCTGCGCGCACCCGATGACGGTCGCGGCGCGCCTGAGCGCATATGCGCCGGCGCCGCTGGCGGTGGCTGCCGAACCGCTGTGGCGGCGCTCGGCGCGCGCCACCGCGATCGGCGCGACGCTGGGCCTGGGTGCCTCGGGCACGCTGCTGCTCGGCGCCTGGCAGGCGAGCGAGCAGTTCCGCCAGGAGAGTGCCGCGCAGCAGGCCGAGGCGCAACGCCTGTTCACCGAAGTCTCGCGCGACCTGCGCGACCTCGACGGCTCGTGCCCCAAGGTGGCCGACCACACCGCGGTGCAGCTGATGATGCTGCGCGACCTGCGCAAGAGCCCGCGCCTGCGCCCACTCGAACGCGAAGGCGTCGGCCAGTTGATCGAACACGTGCGCGAGGAGTGCGAGCAGCCGCCGTCGCGATCGCTCGACTGCGAGGACGCCGTGCGGCGTGCCGGCGCTGGCATCTGTGCGGTGGTCAACAAGCCGCCCTCGGAAGGCACGGCGCTGAGCTACTGGCACTCGACGCCGGCCCGCATCACGCTGGCCGGCCTGTTCGGTCGTGCGGCGCGCGATGTGACGCTGGCCCAGGCGCCGTCGGCCGAGCCCGCGCCGCCGCCCGCACCGGCGCCGACGCCGCCCGAAGCGAAGCCGGCTGCGGCCCCTCCGCCCGTGCTGACCACACGCGGCGGCGGAGAAGGCGCGTCGGCGCCCGCCGTGCCAGTGCCGGCGCCCGCGCCACCGCCCGCCGCAGCGCCTGCGCTGCCTGCGCAGGCCACGCCGGCCAGCGTCTGTGCGCGTGACGGCAAGGCGCTGCAGCTCTATGTGCAGATCTACGACGAAGCGTCGCGCGAGGCCGCGGGCGCCGTCGTCCGCGCGCTGCAGAAGGAGGCCGGCGACGCGCTGCGCATCGCGCCGATCGAAAACGTGACGCGCGCCGCCGCGCTGCGCGACCAGCGCCGCCCGGTGCCGTGGCCGCAACCGACGCTGATCGTTCACGATCCGGCCGACCGCGCCTGCGCTGCCGAGCTCGGCAAGTCGATCCGCGCCACGCTGCCGGCAGTCGCGGGGCGCGACGCGGCGGTCTGGGTGCGCGACCTGCCGCGCTCGCTGAAGCCGAGCAGCAGGGTGATCGAGCTGTGGATCCCGCCGCGCGAGCCGGCAGCGCAGGCGGCTGAGTAACTTCGCCCGTCAGCCGGGTGCGGGTTCGAGCACGCGCAGGATTGCGCTCCCGTAGGCCTCGAGCTTCTTCGCGCCGACGCCGCTGATCGCGCCGAGCGCGGCGATCGAGGCGGGCGCGCTGCGCGCCATCTCGGCCAACGTCGCGTCGTGAAACACCACGTAGGGCGGCAGGTTGTGCTCACGTGCCACCTCGGTGCGCCAGGCCTTCAGCGCCGCGAAGCGTTCGAGCCCGGCAGCGTCGAGCGGCAGTGGCGGCGGCCGCTCCTTGCCTCGGGGAGCCGCCGCGGCGCGCGCGCTCTTGCCGCGCCGGGGCGCCGCGATGGCTTCACGCAGCAGCAACTGCACCTCGCCGCGCAGCACCTCGCGCGCGCTCTGCGTCGGCTCGAGCGTGTTGTACTCCCCCTCGGTGCGCAAATGGCCGAGCGCGATCAACTGGCGCAATACGGCGCGCCACTGCGTCTCGGACAGGTCGGCGCCGATGCCGAAGGTGCTCAGATGTTCATGGCGGTGCTGCGCCACCTTGTCGGTCGCCTTGCCGCGCAGCACGTCGATCAGGTGCCCAGCGCCGAAGCGCTGCCCGCCGTGCTGGTGGAAGCGGTAGATGCACGACAGCGCCTTGCGCGCCGCCTCGGTGGCGTCCCAGGTCGCGGGCGGATGGAGGCAGTTGTCGCACGCGTTCTGGATGGGCGCCGCGCACGGCGGGCTGTCTTCGCCGAAGTAGGCGAGCAGGCGAGCGCGGCGGCAGTCGTGCGCCTCGGCCAGCCCCAGCAGTGCGTCGAGCTTGCCGCGCTGAGCGCGCTTGAACTCCTCGCCGGCCGGGCTCTCGTCGATCATCCGGCGCTGGTTCACCACGTCGACCAGGCCGTAGGCCATCCAGGCGTCGGCCGGCAGGCCGTCGCGGCCGGCACGCCCGGTCTCCTGGTAGTAGCTCTCGATGTTCTTCGGCAGGTCGAGATGGGCCACGAAGCGCACGTCGGGCTTGTCGATGCCCATGCCGAAGGCGATGGTCGCGACCATCACGATGCCGTCCTCGCGAAGAAAGCGATCCTGATGCTTCTTGCGCACTTCGGCGGCCAGCCCGGCGTGGTAGGGCAGCGCCGCGATGCCCTCGTCGTTCAGCCACGACGCCGTCTCTTCGACCTTCTTGCGCGACTGGCAGTACACGATGCCGGCATCGCCCTCGTGCTCGGCGCGCAGGAAGCGCAGCAACTGCGTCCGGGCGTTGTCCTTCTCGACGATCGCGTAACGGATGTTGGGGCGATCGAAGCTGCTGATGAAGACCCGCGCATCCTGCAGCTGCAGGCGCTCGACGATGTCGGCGCGGGTCAGTTCGTCGGCGGTGGCGGTGAGCGCGATCCGCGGCACGTCGGCGTAGCGCTCGTGCAGCACGTTCAGCGCCAGGTAGTCCTCGCGGAAGTCGTGCCCCCACTGGCTGACGCAGTGCGCCTCGTCGATCGCGAACAGGCTCAGCAGCCCGCGCTCGTGCAGCGAGTCGAGCTGCGCCAGGAAGCGCGGCGTCGTCACCCGCTCGGGCGCGGCGTAGAGCAGCACCAGGCGGCCGGACATCATCTCGCGCTCGACGCGAGCAGCTTCCTCCGAGCTGAGCGTCGAGTTCAGGAACGCGGCGTGCACGCCGGCTTCCTCGAGCGCGCCGACCTGGTCGTGCATCAGCGCGATCAGCGGGCTGACCACCACCGCAACGCCGCGCCCGGCGCGGTGGCGGGCGATCGCGGGCACCTGGTAGCACAGGCTCTTGCCGCCGCCGGTGGGCATCAGCACCAGCGCGTCGCCGTCGGCGCAGACGTGCTCGACGATGGCCTGCTGCGCGCCGCGAAAAGCCGCGTAGCCGAACACCTCGTGCAGCAGATCGTTCAGGCGGTGGTCGGTCTGGGCAGGGTTCACGGGCAGCGATGGCAAGGCGACCCGCGATGGTAAGCGAGCGGCCCGCGCAGTCGCCGGCCGTGGCCAGGCGCGGTGCCTCCGTCCCGGAACCGCCCGGCCGGCGCAATGGCTGCCCGGCCGAGGCCCGAGGCCCGAATTCCGGGGCCGCGGCGCGGGGCCTTCGCGCCGGAGCTGCGGCTAAGCGGTCAGCGCCGGGTAGTCGGTGTAACCCTTCGGTCCGGGCGTATAGAAGGTGCTGAAGTCGGGCGCGTTTTCTGCCGCACCGGTGGTCCATCGCGCCACCAGGGCCGGATTGGCGAGGAACGCACGCCCGACGGCCACCAGGTCGCACCTGCCCGCGGCCAGATCGCCTTCGGCACGCGCCGCGTCGTAGCCACCGGAGAGGATCAGCGTGCGCTTGACGATGCTGCGGAAGGTCGCCTTCATCGAGTCGGGAACGGGCGGTGCGCCCATCGGCGCGTGGTCGACCAGGTGGACGTAGACCAGCCCTGCGGCATCGAGCTGCCGCGCCAGATAGGCGTAGTCCGCCTCCATCGATGCGTAGGCGGGCATGTCGTTGAACACGCCGAAGGGAGAAAGGCGGATGCCGACCTTGTCCTTGCCGATGGCGCCGATCACCGCCTCGGCGACCTCGAGCGCGAAGCGCGCGCGGTTCTCGATCGTGCCGCCGTAGCGGTCGGTGCGCAGGTTCGAGGTCGGCCGGATGAATTGCTCGAGCAGGTAGCCGTTCGCACCGTGCAGCTCGACGCCGTCGAATCCGGCGGCCAAGGCATTCTTCGCCGCCTGGGCAAACTCGTCGATCGTGGCCCGGATGTCGGCCTCGGTCATGGCTTGCGGCGTGGCGTGGGGCTTCAGGCCCTCGGCATCGGTGTACATCTCGCCGCTGGCCGCTACCGCCGACGGGCCCAATACCCTGCCTCCCGCGGGCAGGTTGAGCGCGTGGGCGATGCGCCCGCAGTGCATCAGCTGCATGAACATCTTCGCCCCCAGCGGGCGAACGGCGTCGGTGACGAGCTTCCAGCCGGCGACCTGTGGCGCCGAAAAGATGCCGGGAATACGCGGATAGCCGAGGCCGTTCGGCGACGGCGACGTTCCCTCGGTGACGATCAGCCCGGCGGATCCGCGCTGCGCGTAGTACTGCGCCATGAGCTCATTGGGCACATTGCCGATCGCGCGATTGCGCGTCATCGGTGCCATCACGAGCCGGTTCTGCAGCGTGAGCGGTCCGAGCGAGGTCTTCGAGAACAGGTGCGACATGTGGAAATCGGTGAGTGGTGAGGGTCTGCCGCTTCGGGTGTCGCGGCAGCCCTCGATTGTCCGGCCCTGCGGGCCATCAGCGTTCAAAGCGAACGAACGCTCGGTTCAGCCGATGCGAAGGCCAGGGCCGCCGCGCCGCCGCATCCCCCGTCGGAGGGTGCCGCAAGGGAAGCCCCCATTCGGGGCATGGCATCGCTGCGCCGCCTTGCGCATGATGCAGGCCACGCGTCCCGGGCGCGCCGGTATCATCGATCACCGTCCATTGGGCTGAAACAAAACCTGGAGAGAGCCATGGCCTCGATCAACAAAGTCATCCTCATCGGCAACCTCGGCCGCGACCCCGAAGTGCGCTACACGCCCAGCGGCGCGGCGGTGTGCAACGTCACCATCGCCACCTCGCGCAACTGGAAGGACAAGACCTCGGGCGACAAGGTCGAAGAGACCGAATGGCACCGTGTGGTCTTCTACGACCGCTTGGCCGAGATTGCCGGCGAGTACCTCAAGAAGGGTCGCTCGGTGTACGTGGAAGGCCGGCTGAAGACGCGCAAATGGCAGGACAAGGAAGGCAAGGACAACTACACCACCGAGATCGTGGCCGACAACATGCAGATGCTCGGCGGGCGCGAGGGGATGGGTGGCGGCGACGAGGGCGGCAGCTCGCGCGGTTATGCCCGCGAAGGCGGCGAGTCCGCCGAGCGCGGGGCGCGGCCGGCCACCCAGCGCCCGGCGCCGGGCAAGCCGGCGGCGTCGCCGGCCGCGAAGTCGTCGACCGGCTTCGACGACATGGACGACGACATCCCGTTCTGACGGGCGCGGCGTGCACATCGCGACGCACCAGTGGGCCGACACCGCGCTGGTCGCCGTGGTCGGCCGGGTCGACCACCGCAGCGCGGGGCAGCTCGAGCAGGTGCTGGCCGAGGCGGTGACGCAAGCGGGTGCGGCCGGGGGCGCCGTGGTGCTGGATTTCTCGGGCGTCGAATACATCAGCAGCGTCGGCCTGCGGGTGCTGATGGTCGCGGCCAAGCAGATGCGAAGCCAGGCCGCGAGCTTCGCGGTCGCCGCATTGCAGCCGGTGGTGGCCGAGATTTTCGCGATCAGCCGCTTCGACCGCGTGCTCGATGTCCATCCCGACCTGGTGGCTGCGCTGGCGCACTGTTCGGTGTCGGCCCTGGCCGCCTGGCAAGCGGGCGAGCCACCGCGCGGCCCGCCCTCGCCGCCATGAAACGCGTCCGCTTCTGGGGCACGCGCGGCTCGCTGCCGGTGGCGCTGACGGCCGCCGGTGTGCGGCGCAAGGTGATCGACGCCTTGCGCGCCGCGGCAGGCCGCAGTTTCGCGTCCGACGCCGAACTCGAGGGCTACGTCGACGGCCTGAGCTTTCCCGCCGCCGGCACCTACGGCGGGCACACGTCGTGCGTCGAGATCGAAACCGGCGGGCCGGAGTTCCTGCTCTGCGACCTGGGCAGCGGCGCCCGCCCGTTCGGGGTCTCGGCGATGGCGCGCCGCGCCGGCGGCCCGCCGCAGACCTTCCACATCTTCATGTCCCACCTGCACTGGGACCACATCATGGGCCTGCCGTTCTTCGTGCCGGCCTTCATCCCGGGCAACCGCGTCGTCATCTACGGCAGCCATCGCGAGCTCGAGTTCGCGTTGCGCCGGCAGCAGGACAAGCCTTCGTTCCCGGTCGACTTCTCGATCTTCGGCGCGACGATGGAGTTCGTGCACCTCGAACCCGGTGAGCCGCGTGACGTCGCCGGCGTGAGCGTGACGACGATGCTGCAGCGCCACAGCGGCGACTCCTATGGCTACCGCTTCGAGGCGCAGGGCCGCACGCTCGTCTATTCGACCGACTCCGAACACCCGCTGGCACAGGCCGAGCACACCGAGCGCTTCGTCGAGTTCTTCCGCGGCGCCGACCTGGTGATCTTCGACGCGATGTACTCGCTCGCCGACTCGATCTCGGTCAAGGCCGACTGGGGGCATTCGAGCAACGTCGTCGGCGTCGAGCTGTGCCAGATGGCCGGCGCGCGCCACCTGTGCCTGTTCCACCACGAGCCGGTGTTCGACGACGCTGCGATCGAGAGCGTGCTCGCCGAGACACGGCGGCTCGAGGAGATCACGCGCGGCGACGCGGCTGCGCTGCGCGTCAGCGCTGCCTACGACGGACTGGAAATCGCGCTGTGAAGTGGCGCCCGGCCAACGTGCCGGCGCGCGGTCGGACCGGCCGCATCCGCCTCGTCGGCGCGGTCGTCCTGCTGGCGCTGGTGGTGCTGACCTGGCGCCAGGCGCTGTGGACCGAGCGCCTGCAGGCGGCCTGGTTCGACGCGCACCAGGCCCTCGCGCCGCGGCAGGTGCAAAGCCTGCCCGTCACCGTCGTCGAGATCGACCAGAAGAGCCTGGTCGCGCTCGGCCAGTGGCCGTGGCCGCGCAGCCTGATAGCGCAACTGGTGGACGCGGTCAACCGCGCGCGGCCGGCGGCGATCGGGATCAACATCCTGATGCCCGAAGCCGATGCCCTGTCGGCCGAGCGGCTGCTGGCGCGCGCCGGCACGCTGGACCCGGCGCTCTCCAATGCCCTGGGCGCACTGCCGTCGAACGACGCCGCACTGGCGCGCGCCCTTGCCGACGCGCCAGCGGTGCTGGTGGTGGCCGGCACGCCGGAGGCGACCGGGATGGCACTGCGGGCCCCCGCGGTGGTGGTTCATGGCGCGGGGGCGTCGGCCGTGCCGATCGAGCCGCCCTTCGCCCGCTACGCCGGCGCGCTGACGAGCATCGACGAGCTCGATCGCGCCGCCAGCGGGCGCGGGCTGATCTCGGCCGATCCGTCGCGCGGGGTGATCCGCCGCATCCCGCTGGTGGTCAGCGTCGATGGCACGCTGATGCCGACGCTGGCGCTCGAGATGCTGCGCGTCGCGATGCACGCGCCGGCGCTGCGCGTGGCGGCCTCGGGAGACGCCGTGGCCAGCGTCGCGGTGGGCAAGCTCGTCATTCCGACCGAGGCCGACGCGGCCGTTCGCGTGTACTTTTCGCCGCGCCGTGCCGACCGCCTGGTCTCGGCGGTCGACGTGCTCGAGGGCCGCATCGACCCGGCGCTGATGGAGCGGCACATGGTGCTGATCGGCCTGGCCGGCATTGGCCTGCTCGAGTACCAGGACACGCCGATCGGCGAACGCATGTCCGGCGCCGAGGTCCATGCGCAGCTGCTCGAGAACCTGATCGGCGGCTCGCTGCTGCAGCGCCCGCAGTGGTCGCCCCAGGCCGAGGCGCTGCTCGTGCTCCTGCTCGGCGCGCTGCTGATCTGGGCGACGCCGCGCTGGCGGCCGTTCAGCGCCACGCTGCTGATGCTCGCCTGCGCCGCGCTGCCGGTGCTGCTGGCCTACCTGCTGTTCCGCTCGCAGCGGTTGCTGTTCGACGCCGCGACACCGGCCCTCGCCCTGCTGCTGCTGTTCGTCACGCTGCTGGTGCTGACGCTCGCCGAGGCGACGCGCCAGCGCCGTTCGCTCGAGCGGGTGCTGGCCGACCAACGCGAGCAGGGCGCGCGCATCGCCGGTGAGCTCGAGGCTGCGCAGCGAGTCCAGACCGCGACCCTGCCGCGTGCCGACCTGCTCCAGGGCGACACGCGTATCGAACTCGCGGCCACGCTGGTGCCGGCGCGCGAAGTCGGCGGCGACCTCTACGACTACTTCATGCTCGACGAACGGCGGCTGTTCTTCCTCGTCGGCGACGTGGCGGGCAAGGGGCTCTCGGCGTCGATCTTCATGGCCGTCAGCAAGGCACTGTGCAAGAGCGCGATGCTCAGGATGCCGCAGGCCGACATCGGCGAGGTCATGGCCGCCGCCAACGCCGAGGTCTCGCGCGACAACCCGCAGGCACTCTTCGTCACGCTGTTTGCGGGCATCCTCGATCTGGGCAGCGGCGTGCTCGCCTACTGCAACGCTGGCCACGAGAACCCCTACCTGCTGCACGCAGACGGCGCCACGCCGCAGCGGATCACCGATGGCGACGGCCCGCCGCTGTGCGCGGTCGAAGGGTTCGCCTACCGGGGCGGGGAGTGCCGCCTGGCACCGGGCACCTGGTTGTGCCTGATGACCGATGGCGTGACCGAGGCGCAGAACCCGGCTGCCGAGCTCTACGGCCAGGCCCGGGTGCAGGCCGTGCTGCAGGCCGCGCGCGACGCCGCGAGCAGCGCGCGCCGCGTCGTCGTTGCCCTGCACGACGACGTCCAGGCGTTCGCCGATGGCGCCGAAGCGGCCGACGACCTGACGATCCTGGTGTTGCGCTGGCGGGGCCCCGGCGTGGGCCGTTGAAGGGCACCGCGATGGCCAGCGCGCAGCCGACGCGACGGGTGATCTGGCTCGGTCGCGGACATCGAGCACGCTCGTTCGCGGATCGCCACGCTGGTCGATCCCCGCGAGCGGGGTGGCGCCGGAACGTCCGCGTCGCGCAGGAATCCGAGCCGGCGCAGCAGGATCGCGCCCGCCTGGCTCGCTTCGCAGGGCGGACGGCGCGCGCGATCCTCGCCCCTCGCTTCGCGCTTTCAGCGCACCAGGATCTCGACCCTTCGATTGCGTGGTTCGGCGATGCCATCGGCGGTCGGCACCAACAGCTGGCGCTTGCCGCGGCCGATGGCGACGACGTCTTCGGGAGGGATGCCGCGCGCGATCAGCGCCTTGCGCACGACATCGGCGCGCTGGCGCGACAGCCCATCGTTCACGGCGTCACTGCCGAGCGTGTCCGTGTGGCCGACCACGAGCACATCGGGCACGGGGCGGCTGGCAATTTCGGCGAACACGCCGTCGATGCTCTTCCTCGACGCATCGGTGAATTCATCCTTGCCTTCGATGAAGTACAGCGTGAACTGTGCCGGGCGGCTCGGCAGCGCGGCCATCGCCGGACCGAACTGCGACTGCACTTCAGCGGCATTCGAGCGGTACTTCTGCGGGCCCGTCGAGGCCAGCTTCGCGCCGGCATACGGCTGGTCGAGCAGCACTTCCTTGTCGCCCTGCGCGACCACCACGGCGCTGTCCTTGCCGTCCGACTCGGGCAGCAGCACCACCGTCCCCTGGGGCGTGGCGCAGGCGGCCAGCAGGACCGCGAGCAACGCGGTCGCGCCCCGGCGCGAGGCGCTACTCATGGGTCGACACCACGAACTCGGTGCCGCGCACGCCGAGGGCCGCGGACGGCGTGCGCACCGTCATCGCCTGGGGCAACTGCTTGGCGATGCGCCCCGAGACCACCGCCAGCGTGCCGCGCTGCAACTGCGCGTCGAAGCGGCCCTGGCTGGTGGTCGGGTCGAAGTCGAAGCGTTCCAGAGCCAGGATGCTGTTCGGCCCGGCCGAGAGCAGCGAGTTGTCGCTCATCGTGATGCCCACCGACCCGTCGGCGCCGGTCTTCACGATGTCGGCCGCCTCGAGCCGCAAGCCGACGCTGCCGGCCAGCGCCTCACCTTTTCGCTCCACCGACACCTGGCCCCTGGAGACCTTGATCTGTCCGATCTCGGTCGCGGTGGACCACCCCGCCGCTGCGATGGCCGCGGCGATGAGTCCGACGCGCAGCGAGCGGCGGCGACGCTGGGAAGCAGTGTTCATGTGCACTCCAATCGGAAGAGTCGAGAATGCAGGGCACGATGATCGCGCCCGAATGTCACCAACCGCGCGCCACCCGGAATGCCAATGCATCGCCCCGACACGGCCGAGCTTAACTCCGGCCCGCGGACCGGACCGCTGATGGACGCCGAAGAACGCGACTTCGAGGCGCGCAGGGTCGCCCTGCCCGACGCGCTGGGCTTCGTGGAGACCTTCTGCCAGCGGCACGGCATCGGAGGGGGCGATCTGCTGCGCCTGACGCTGATCGTCGAGGAACTGTTCACCAACACCATCGAGCACGGTGGCAGCGGCCGGGAAGCGACGATTCGCCTCGGCCTCAGCGCCGGCGACGCCGAGGTGGCGCTGCGCTACGAGGATGCCGCTGCGCCCTTCGATGCGCTGGCCCACCTGGCGCGGCGGCCGCCGCACCTCGACGCGGAGATCGACGCGCGGCCGGTCGGCGGGCTCGGCCTGCATCTGGTCGGGCAGCTCGCGACAAGTGCGCGCTATGCCCGCGAGGAAGGGCGCAACCGGCTGTGGATCGTGCTGCGGCGCGAGGCTTGACCCGCGCGCCAACAGCGCCGCGGGTACAGGGCCCGCGGCGGCGCGCTCCATGCGAGCCGCCTGCGTCAGCCGCCCTGCCGAATCCCGCCGACCGAGGCTTGCGCCTCGCGTTCGCGCGCGGCCGCCGCCACTTCCTTGGTGACGATCGTCTTGCCGATCGGTGCCAACGCAATCCCCGCGAGCTTCAGATGCTGGATGCCGAACGGGATGCCGATGATCGTCAAGAAGCAAGCGATCGCCGAGAGCACGTGGCCGATCGCGAGCCAGACGCCGGCGAGGAGGAACCAGATCACATTGCCGAGCGCGCCCAAGCCCCCGGTGCCGACATCGTCCTGCCCCGACAGGACCTCTCTGCCGATGGCCTCCCGGCCGAAGGGAAGGAAGGCGAACTGGCCGATCACGAAGCAGGCCTTGCCCCACGGAATGCCGACGATCGTGACGAAGGCCAGCACCCCGGCGAGCCACCATCCCAGGCCCATGAGCGCCCCGCCGAGGACGAACCACAGGAAGTTGCCGATCGCGCCCATCGCGTCACCGCTCGGTGAGGTACGGGGCGCTGGGGAACAGGCGCTCCATCGCCACGTCGATCACCATGCCGCACAGGCTGTAGAGCAGCGAGCCGATCAGCGCGGCGCCGAAGCTGCTGACGTTGAAGTCGTCGAGCACGTTGGCCGCCCAATAGAACATCGCGGCGTTGATGACGAACAGGAACAAGCCGAGCGTGAGCAGCGTGACGGGCAGCGTCAGCAGCACGAGCACCGGCCGCAGCAGGGTGTTGAACAGCCCGATCACGAAGGCCGCGATCAGCGCCGAGCCGAAGCTCGACACCGACACGCCCGGATACAGGCGCGCCACCAAGAGCAGCGCAGCCGCGAGCAGCAACCAGCGAACGATGATCTTCATGCACGAAGCATAGCGCCGAAGCCGCGCCGGCCAGCGTGCGGGCACGCTCGTCACGCATCGCTGCGCGTGCCCGTGCGCCCGTGCGAAGACCGGAGTGATGCGATCCCGCGACAAAAGCTCGATGCATTGCGCATGAATGGGTGTTTCTCCTATGAAAACAGCTTCTCTTTGCCATGCGCACGCAGTACCATCCGCTGCGCAGGACGAGTGAGGAAAACGAGAGCTCATGCGGCTCTCACCCACTGCCCGCACATCAACCACTCACTTGATGGAGAAATTCACAATGGCAACTGCAACCAAGGCTCCGGCCAAGAAGGCCCCTGCGAAGAAGGCCGCACCGGCAAAGAAGGCCGCCGCGAAGAAGGCGCCAGCAAAGAAGGCCGCTCCGGCCAAGAAGGCGCCGGCGAAGAAGGCTGCGCCGGCCAAGAAGCGCACGCCGAACGCGGCCTTCATGAAGGCCATGACCCCGAGCGCCGCGCTGGCTGCCATCATCGGCTCCAAGCCGGTTCCGCGCACGGAGGTCACGAAGAAGGTGTGGGAGTACATCAAGGCCAACAAGCTGCAGGATGCGGCCAAGCGCACGATGATCAACGCCGATGCCAAGCTGAAGGAAATCTTCAAGAAGGCCCAGGTGTCGATGTTCGAGATGACCAAGCTGATCAACAGCCATCTGAGCTGACGCGCAGGCGCTCGGCGCCAGGAGAAAGCCGGTGCCTCGCACCGGCTTTTTTCTGGGCGCCGGCTCCTGAGTCGTTGGCGGGCCGCGCTCAGCGCGGCTCGGCCATGCCGAACAGCGCGGCCGCATTGCCCCAGGCAATGCGCTGCGCAATGGCCGGCGGCAGGTCGCCGAGCCACACGCGCGCCGCCAGCATCAGCGCTTCGTACTGGCTCCAGCGCGCGTTGACCCAGGTGTCCGAGCCGAGCACGAAGCGGTTCGGGAACTCGGCGAACAGCGCCTTCCACGGCGCCGACAGGTGGCCGTCGTCGTCGGTCAGGCCGGGTCGGTACGACAGTTCGCCCATCAGCGTCGGGTGGCGGTGCATCAGTTCGCGCACGCGCTCCACCGGCGCGCCACCGATGCCGCTGTGAGCCCAGACCAGGCGCGTCTTCGGCGCATGGGCCAGCAGCAGATCGATCGCCGCGTCGTCCACATGCGCCAAGACCACCAGGCCCCTGTCCTGCGCCAGGCGCATCAGCCTGGCCGCGACCGGGCCGTTGGCGTTCGCGCTGTCGTAGAGATGGAACTCGCCGAGCCCGCGGTAGGGGCCGGCGGCGGTGCCGCGCGCGAGCTCGTCGAGCACCATCGTGAAGATCGTCTCGTCGGCGAACCAGCCGGTGTAGTCGGCGCGGTTGCGGTAGAGGCGGACGAACGGCACCACGGTCACGCCAGCCGCGGCCGCCTGGGCCTGGGCCGCGGCGAGCGATTTCGTGCCATCGTTGGGCCGGCTGTTGGCGACGATCGCGCGCACGCCGGCGCGCTGCATGCGCGCCAGCACGTCCGGCAGCGGGTGACTCGTGAACGCTTCGTCGTTGTAGTGCAGGTGAGCATCGAAGAGCGCGCCGGCGTAGGGTTCGGCGCGAGCCAGCCCTGCCGCCGCGCCGGCCAGAAGCAGCACGCCGATCAGGCGCCCGAGCGCATTCATGGCTCCATGCCCGCCGGGCCGTCCCAAGCGCAACGAGTACTCCCGGGGGGACAGCAAACGCATCGCGCCTGGGGCCGTCATCTCAGCCGAGGTGCCGGCGCAGGAACGCCAGCGTGTGCTGGCGCGCCTGGGCTGCGCTGGCGGCATCGTACGAAGCGCGCTGGTCGCAGTTGAAGCCGTGCGGCGCGGGGTACAGCTCGATCGTCACGCCGGGCTGCGCGGTGCGAAAAGCCTCCACCGAGGCCAGCGGGATGTGGCTGTCCTTCTCGCCGAAGTGCGCCAGCACCGGGCAACGCGGCCTCAGCATCGCCTGGTCGGGCATCCCGCCGCCGTAATACGGCACGCTGGCGGCCAGGCCGTCGAGCCTGCAGGCGGCAAGCCAGCTCAGCAGGCCGCCCCAGCAGTAGCCGACGACGCCGACCTTGCCGGCACCCTTGACGTGCACGACGGCCGCCGCGATGTCGAGCAGCGGCGCGTCGTTGCCGGTGGCCGTCTTCAGCGCGAAGCCGCGCTGGATGTCGGCCTCGCCGTAGCCGAGCTCGACGCCGCGCTCGACCCGGTCGAACAGCGCGGGCGCGATGGCCAGGTAGCCTTCGGCCGCGAAGCCATCGGCGACCGAGCGGATGTGTGGATTGACGCCGAAGATCTCCTGCACCACGACCAGCGCGCCGCGAGGTGGCCCGGCCGGTGCGGCAACGTAGGCGCTGAAGCGGTGGCCGTCGGCGGCGGTGAGTTCGATCCTCATGTTCGTCTCGGTGTCTTATCGGTGGGCGCGGCTCGGCCCGCAGCAAGACGGCGCTGCACGAAGTCCAGTCGGTCCTGCCCCCAGAAGATCTCGCCGTCGATCACGTAGCTCGGTACGCCGAACACGCCGGCAGCGATTGCCTGCTGGGTGCAGGCGTCGTAGCGTTGCTGCACCGCCGGCGATCGCGCATCGGCAAGACGCTCCGCGGGCAGCCCCGATTCGGCCAGCAGGGCCGCCAGCACTGCCGCATCGGCGATGTCGCGCTCCTGCGCCCAGACGGCGCCGAGCAGCGCGCCGCTCAGGCTCAGCGCCGCCTCGGTGCCGTGGGCCAGGTCAACCGCGATGATCAACCGGGCTGCGTCGTCGCCCGCGACGGGAAAGTATCGCGGCTGCGGGTTCAGGGGCAGCCCGAGCCACTCGCTGAAGCGCCTGAGTTCGAGCAGGCGATAGGCCTGCCGCTGCGGCGCGCGCTTCGCGAGCGGCAGGCCGCCCGAGGCCGGAAACACCTTGCCACCCAGATCGACCGGCAGCACGCGCACCGCGGCCCCGGCAATCCTGGCGATCGCCGCGAATCGGGCGTGACCCAGGTACGCGTAGGGAGACATCGGGGCGAGGTAGTAGTCGACAGTCCGCGGCATCGTTGATCCTCGAGGCACTGCACCGAAGTCTAGCGAGCGTGGCGCCGGTAACGGCAGCACACACCTTGTTGCCCATTTCGACACAAAGGCCGGCGCCCGCGTCGGCTCGTGGACGCTGGCACGCGTTATAAGCACATGAATCTTCGCGGAGTATCCTGATGAACAAACTTGCCGTGCTGGCCTTGGCCGCCTTTGCCCTGTCTCCCGCGCTCGCGGCCACCGCCGTCGGCGTCTCGATCGGCATCAACGAGCCCGGCGTCTATGGCCGGATCGACATCGGCAACATGGCGCCGCCACTGGTGGTCTATCCGCAGCCGGTGATCTACGCGCCGCCGCGGGTGGCGGTGGTGCAGCAGCCGATCTATCTGTATGTGCCTCCCGGCCACCAGAAGAACTGGGGCAAGCACTGCGGCCACTACAGCGCCTGCGGACAGCCGGTCTACTTCGTCCAGGAAAGCTGGGTGCGTGACCGCTACGAGCGCGAAGGCCACCACGGCCACGGCAACGAGAAGAACAAGGGCGGACAAGGCAACGGAAAGAACAAGGGGCACGACAAGAACTGAGCCGCCTTGGCCTCGAACCCGATGCACTTGGCGGTCGGGTTCGGGGCCATTGCTGCCATTCGCGTGCGTCCGCTCATGTGTGGCTTCAGCGCGGCGCGCCAGACGGTGCCCGCCGCGCTGCAGCAGCGGGTGTTCTGCCTGCGGGCAACTCCAGCGCCACAGCAAAGGTGCGTTCGGGCAGGACGGGGCGCGCCTCTGGGGCGCCGAGAAGCGCAGGGCTCGTGGCCTCGCGCAAAGCGCGAGTTGTCAACTGACTCGTCGCGGATGTCCGAACGCAGCGAACGCAGTGAGCGAAGTGAGTTCTGCGACGGGGCCACGAGGCCGAGCATCGCAGGGAAGTCTGAGCGGAGAGAAGACCGCCCCAGTGAAGCGAAGCGGCCTGCCCGGACGTGCCTTTGCCGCGCCAGAATTCGTCCGCAAAGCGGACGTTCAAGGGGAGCAATGGGTCGAGAGGAGGCCTTCACCCCAGGTCAGCGTTTGGTCCTCGCCAACGTCGCTGGGCGAAGCAGGCGGATCCCTTTCGGACCGTCCGCCACGTCGGACGGGTAGCACGGTGGAGCGTGCGCAGCGTGGCCTGCCACGATCGCGTCGTTGATGGTCACGCGGTGGAGGCAGGCGGTCGGCTCAGCCTGAACTCCACCCTGCCAACAACGGCTTCAGGTAGCGCCCGGTGTGACTCGCCGGATTCGCGGCCACGTCTTCCGGCGTGCCGGTGGTCACCACCTGGCCGCCGCCGGCGCCTCCCTCGGGCCCCATGTCGATGATCCAGTCGGCGGTCTTGATGACGTCCAGGTTGTGCTCGATCACGACGATCGTGTTGCCGGCGTCGCGCAACTGGTGCAGCACGCGCAGCAGCAGGTCGATGTCGGCGAAGTGCAGGCCGGTCGTCGGCTCGTCGAGGATGTAGAGCGTGCGACCCGTGTCGCGCTTGCTCAGTTCGAGCGCGAGCTTGACGCGCTGCGCCTCGCCGCCGGACAGCGTGGTCGCGCTCTGGCCGAGGCGGATGTAGCCCAGCCCCACGTCGAGCAGGGTCTGCAGCTTGCGCGCAATGTTGGGCACGGCGCTGAAGTAGGCGTGCGCGTCCTCCACCGTCAGGCCCAGCACCTGGGTGATGTTCTTGCCCTTGTAGAGGATCTCCAGCGTCTCGCGGTTGTAGCGCTTGCCGTGGCAGACGTCGCAGGGCACGTACACATCCGGCAGGAAGTGCATCTCGACCTTCAGCACGCCGTCGCCCTGGCAGGCCTCGCAGCGCCCGCCGGCCACGTTGAACGAGAAGCGACCCGGCCCGTAGCCGCGCTCGCGCGCCGCGGGCACCTCGGCGAACAGCTCTCGGATCGGCGTGAACAGCCCGGTGTAGGTGGCCGGGTTGCTGCGCGGCGTGCGGCCGATCGGGCTCTGGTCGACGTTGATGACCTTGTCGAACGCATCGAGCCCTTCGATCTGGTCGTGCGGCGCCGGCTCGGCGTGACTGTTGTAGAGCTTGCGTGCAACCGCCGCGTACAGCGTGTCGTTGACCAGCGTGCTCTTGCCCGAACCCGAGACGCCGGTGACGCAGGTGAACAGGCCGACCGGGATCTCGACATCGACGCCGCCCAGGTTGTTGCCCCTGGCGTTGTGGATGCTCAAGATCTGCGCGTCGGCCTTGCCGGCCAGTGTGCGGCGGCGCACCGGCAGCGCGATCTTCAGCGCGCCCGACAGGTAGCGCCCGGTCAGCGACGCCGGGTTCGCCGCCACTTCGTCCGGCGTGCCCTGCGCGATCACGCGACCGCCGTGTACGCCGGCGCCGGGCCCCATGTCGATGCAATGGTCGGCGGCGCGTATCGCCTCCTCGTCGTGCTCGACGACGAGCACGCTGTTGCCGATGTCGCGCAGGTGGCGCAAGGTACCGATCAGGCGCGCGTTGTCGCGCTGGTGCAGGCCGATGCTGGGCTCGTCGAGCACGTACATCACGCCGGTCAGCCCGGAGCCGATCTGGCTTGCCAGGCGGATGCGCTGCGACTCGCCGCCCGACAGCGAGTCGGCGTTGCGGTCGAGGCTCAGGTAGTTCAGCCCGACGTCGTTCAGGAACTTGAGCCGCGAACGGATCTCGCGCACCACCTTGTCGGCGATCTCGGCCTTGGCACCTGCCAGGCGCAGGCCTTCGAAATAGGCCAGGCAGTCGCGCAGCGTGGCGTGTTCGACCTCGTAGATCGGCTTCCCGCGCGGCGGCGCCGCGTCGCCCGCCGACGCATCGACCAGCAACACATGCCGCGCCTCGCGCCGCAGCCGCGCACCGTGGCAGGCCGGGCAGGGCTTGGATGCCATGTAGCGGGCCAGGTCTTCGCGCACCGCCACCGAATCGGTCTCCTTGTAGCGCCTCTCGAGGTTCGGCAGGATCCCTTCGAACGGGTGGCTGCGCTTGACGCTGCGCTTGCGGCCCGACGCCGCCTCGGCCTCGTAGACGAACTCGATCTCGGTCGCGCCGGAGCCGTGCAGCAGCACCTGCTGCGCGCTGTCGGGCAGGGCTTCGAACGCGGCATCGATGTCGAACCCATAGTGGCGCGCCACGCTCTCCAGCATCGAGAACGTGTAGGCGTTGCGGCGGTCCCAGCCCTTCACCGCGCCGCTGGCGAGGCTCAAGCTCGGGAAGTGGACGACGCGCTCGGCGTCGAACACCGTCACCACGCCGAGGCCATCGCAGGCCGGGCAGGCGCCGACCGGCGAGTTGAACGAGAACAGGCGCGGCTCCATCTCGGATAGCGAGTAGCTGCACACCGGGCAGGCGAACTTGCTGCTGAACAGATGCTCGCCGTGGCCCGGCCCGCGCTCGGCTGCCGGCCCGCCCGGCGCGTCCATCTCCAGCGCCAGCGCGCGCCCGTCGGCGATGCGCAGCGCGGCCTCGAAGCTCTCGGCCAGGCGCTGGCGCAGGCTGTCGTGCAGGTCGCGGCGCACCTTGACGCGGTCGATCACGACGTCGATGTCGTGCTTCTCGGCGCGCTGAAGCTTTGGCAGATCGGCCGCCTCGAACGCGCTGCCGTCGACGCGAAAGCGCACATAGCCCTGCGCCTGCATGTCGGCGAAGAGCTCGGCGAACTCGCCCTTGCGGTCGCGCACCACAGGCGCCAGCACCATCAGCCGCGTGTCGTCGGGCAGGGCAAGCACGGCGTCGACCATCTGGCTCACACTCTGCGCCTGCAGCGGCAGCTCGTGGTCGGGGCAGAACGGCGTGCCGGCACGGGCGTAGAGCAGGCGCAGGTAGTCGTGGATCTCGGTCACCGTGCCGACGGTCGAGCGCGGGTTGTGCGAGGTCGCCTTCTGCTCGATGCTGATCGCCGGCGACAGGCCCTCGATCACATCGACGTCGGGCTTGTCCATCAACTGCAGGAACTGCCGCGCGTAGGCCGACAGGCTCTCGACATAGCGCCGCTGGCCCTCGGCATAGAGCGTGTCGAAGGCGAGGCTCGACTTGCCCGAGCCCGACAACCCGGTGATCACGACCAGCCGGTTGCGCGGCAGGTCGAGGTCGATGTTCTTCAGGTTGTGTGTGCGCGCGCCGCGGATGCGGATGGTGGGGGATTCGGGCATGGGGTCGGTACTGCTCCGGTGGATCGGGCGCAACCGGGCATTATGGAAGCAGCGGGCGGCGCTGTCACAGCCCTGCTTCGCCGGCACTTCGGCGGCCAGATCGGCGAAGGTCTGTGGATACACCCACGCGACCGCTCTTGCGACTGCACCGGGCTGGCGCACCCTTCGGCGTGAACCAGGGCTCGCTGAACTTGACGCCGCGCTGAGCCATCCCGTTGCCGCTGAACGACCCGCTGCTGCTGGTGCCGGCGCTGGCGGCGGCCACACGGCGCTTCCACTTCCCCGGCGCCGTCAACGGAAGCCGCCCGAAGGCGGCAACGCGTCGTAAGGAGTCGCTGGGCATCGGCGAGCCGTCGGCGTGTCGCGGCCATCAGCCGACGGGGGCGACGGGCAGCTTTCTGGAGTTCCACCGGGCCATGCCCGCGCCGTTGGCCATGAGATAGCCACCCAACGGTGGGCACCCGCAAGCAGGCACCCGGAGGCGGGCGCCCGACAGGGCGATTGCGACGCCGTGCGCAGCTTGAGACCGTTCGAGCTCACCACCTCGGGAGCCTCGCGTGCACGCCGTCGGCCGACCGCCCCAGAGGGCGCCGGACGGCGCCCCGCTCCACTACGAGCGGCATCGCCCGGAGCAGACCACCCTGTACCGCCTGGTGCAGCAGCATGCGGCCAGCTTCATCGCCCACATCGAAGCCAGCACCGGTGCCGAGCTGCCCCGCTTCATCAAGGCCGAGTTCGACGCATTCCTCGAATGCGGCATCCTGGCCCACGGCTTCCTGAGGCTGCGCTGTGGGGAATGCGGGCATGACAAGTTGCTGGCCTTCAGCTGCAAGCGACGCGGCTTTTGCCCCTCATGCGGTGCCCGCCGGATGTCGCAGACCGCAGCGCACCTGGTCGACCACGTCATCCCGCACGTGCCGGTGCGGCAGTGGGTGCTGTCGCTGCCGATCCCGCTGCGCGTGCTGCTGGCCGCGCAACCCGAGCTGGTCACACTGGTGCTGCAGGTGGTGCAGCGCGTGCTCACCCGCCATCTGCTGGACGCCGTTGGGTTGAAGGCGGCCGAAGGCCACAGCGGCGCCGTGACACTCATTCAACGCTTCGGGTCGGCGGCCAACCTCAACATCCACCTGCACTGCCTGGTGCTGGACGGCGTGTACCGGTGCGGCAGCGATGGCGCACCGGTGTTCGTCGAGGCGGATGCGCCCACCGACGACGAACTGCACGCGCTGCTGCAGACCGTGATCAGCCGGGTGATGAAGCTGCTCACGCGTCGGGGCGTGCTGGTGGAGGAGATGGGGCAGACCTACCTGACCGAGGCGGATGGCGACGGGGACGAGGCGCGCACGCTGCGGCCGCTGCAGGCCGCGGCGGTGACATACCGCATCGCCTTCGGTCCGCGCGCTGGCCACAAGGTGCTGACCCTGCGCGGCGCGATGCCGCGCGAGTCGCCGCCCGGCCAGCCCCTGTGCGCCGACATCGACGGCTTCAGTCTGCATGCCGCGGTACGTGTGGGAGCACACGACCGCACGCGGCTGGAGCAGCTATGCCGCTACATCACGCGGCCGGCGCTGTCGGATGAGCGCGTGCAGCTCAACGCTGCGGGCCAGGTGGTGCTCAGGCTCAAGACCGCGTGGCGTGACGGCACCACGCACCTGGTGATGAGCCCGCTGGAATTCATGCAGCGGCTGGCCGCGCTGGTTCCGCGACCGAGGCTGCACCTGATCCGCTTCCATGGCGTGCTGGCGCCGCACGCCAAGTTGCGGGCGCTGGTGGTACCGCACGGGCTGGCGCAGCCCCAAGAGGCGACCGAAGCCGACGCCGGCACCGAGCACGAGGCCGAGCACGTCCAGTGTCGGGCGGGCCGGATCAGCTGGGCGCGGCTGCTCAAGCGCGTGTTAGCTACGACATAACTTGAGTACAAGTTAGTCTGCGCTGAAGCTTCGCTTTCGACATCGACATGCAGTGCTGCCCGAACTGCGGCGCCGGGGAGCTCAAGATCATCGCCGCCATCCTGGAGCGGCCGGTGATCGAGAAGATCCTCAAGCACCTGGGCCTGCAGGCGCAGCCGCCGCCCAAGGCCCCGGCGCGCGAGGCGGTGCCGCATCTGGAGGGTTGAGCAGCACCTGGCTCCAGACACACGCCGCCACAGGCCG
This sequence comes from uncultured bacterium, assembly GCA_963779155.1. Taxonomy (GTDB): domain Bacteria; phylum Pseudomonadota; class Gammaproteobacteria; order Burkholderiales; family Burkholderiaceae_C; genus CAIKUF01. The sequence goes on from CAVZXE010000020.1 coordinate 89,877, forward strand.
CCAGGATCGGCTCCGAACATGGAGCCGGAGCGGTGCTGCGCGTCGTGTCGGCACGACGCTCTCGACATCAGGGGGAACCCCGAGCCGCACGCTGTGATGCGCCCTGTCTGACGGTCGAGGAGCTGCAGACCCAGCGCAATGCGGTGGCACAGCCGCCCCCATCAAGGCATTTCGGGCCGGTCTTCGCCCGGTCTTGGCCCCGTTTCGGCCCTTGATGCGCCTTGCAGGGGGCGTTTGAAATCCCTATGCCCGTCCGACAAACCTTTGGACACAGATTGGCTTGATAGGTCGGTGCGCTGGCACGGACAGCGTTCGTCCGGCTTCCCGGAGCAACACGCAATGGCCCCGGGGCGAAGGCCGCAGTGAGGGGACTTCATGCAGCGGCTGGCAGCCCTGGTGCCACGGCCCCGCCTGCATCTGATCCGTTTGGTGTCCGGACAATTTCGCTTCGCGAAGTGAGCGGACCCCCGCTGTGCGAGCCATGGGGTGCTGGCGGCACGCCCGACGCGCGGGCCACCTACGTCGGCACCTGCCACGTCTTCTGCGACTCGGTCGAGTCCTTTCAGGCCGGCTTCGGGCGCAGGCGCAGCAGATCATGGGCAACCAACTACACCGACCCCGCACCGATGGTCCAGATCAGCGAAGTGGTGGTCGGCTGACGCGCGTCTTCAGCATCGAGAAAATCACGCCGCCGAGCAGCAGGCCGAAGGTGACGCTCAGCGACACCGTCGGCGGGATCTTGCCGACCAGGCCTACGGCGAAGATCTTGCCGCCGATGAACACCAGCACCAGCGCCAGCGCCACCTTCAGGTAGCGGAAGCGCTCGATCATCGCTGCCAGCGCGAAGTACAGCGCGCGCAGGCCGAGGATGGCGAAGATGTTCGAGGTGTAGACGATGAACGGGTCCTGCGTGATGGCGATGATCGCCGGCACGCTGTCGACCGCGAACACCAGGTCGGCGAGCTCGATCATCACCAGCGCCAACAGCAGTGGCGTGGCGAACCAGGCCTGGCGCCCCGGCTGCGCCGGGTCGGGCAGGCGGACCCAGAAGCGGCTGCCATGCAGCGTCTCGCTGACATTCATGTGGCGGCGCATCCAGCGCAGCACTGGGTTGGCCGCCAGGTCGATGGGCTTCTCGGTCATGAACAGCATCTTCAGGCCGGTTAGAAGCAGGAAGGCGCCGAACAGGTAGAGCATCCAGCTGAACTCGGAAACCAGCGCGGAGCCGAGGCCGATCATGATCGCGCGCAGCACGATCACCCCCAGGATCCCCCAGAACAGCACGCGGTGCTGGTAGGCGCGCGGGATGGCGAAGAAGCCGAAGATCAGCGCGATGACGAACACGTTGTCCATCGACAGCGACTTCTCGATCAGGAATCCGGTGAGGTAGGCCATGCCGCTGTCGGCGCCGCGCAGCCAGCCGATCCATGCGCCGAACAGCAGGCCGACGCCGATGTAGCCGGCCGACAGCAGCAGGCTCTCGCGCACGCCGATCTCCTGGTCGCCCTTGTGCAGCACGCCCAGGTCGAAGGCGAGCAGCGAGACGACGATGGCGACGAAGGCGAGCCAGGTCCAGGCCGGCGTGCCGAGAACGTCGGCGAGGAAGAGAGACGGGGTGAGGTCCATCGTCGGTCGGCGTCAGGTTGGGGCCGGCAATCGGGACGGCCGGTGTGCTCAGGCGGTGGCGCGCGAACGCTCGATGGCGTGCTGTCGCGGCGGGTCGAAGCCGGTGGGCACGATGCCCCACTGCTCGATCGCCGCGCCGAGCACGATCGACTCGCCGTCGTCGAGCCGGCCGTCGGCGCGGGCGACACCGGCGCACAGCGCGAGCACTTGGCGTTGCAAGGTGGTGTCGTCGATGTCGGCCAGCAGCAGTTCGATCAGCGCCGGCGTGATGCGGCAGTCATCTTCGCGCGCGGCGCGCGCCTCTTCGAGCAGGTCGGTGCAGAAGTCGTGCACGACGGCGTGCAGTTCGTAGCGGCGCAGGCCGAGCCGCTGGTGGCCGTGCAGCGACTCCAGCGCCGACAGCTCCGCGCGCTGCAACTGGCCGTCGGCGAGCAGCGTCAGCGCGACGATGCGGGCCGCGGCCTGCGGGCTGTTGCGGGGGTAGGGTCGCATGGCGCTCTCCGGCGAAGGTGGTTGGTGACGCATCAGTCGTCGCTGCCGGAACCGAACAGCGACATCAGGCCCGAGAACAGGTTGAAGATCGACACGTACAGGCCGACCGTCGCCATCACGTAGTTCGTCTCGCCGCCGGTCACGATGCGGCTGGTCTCGAACAGGATCAGGCCGGCTGACAGCAGCACCACGATCGCCGACACCGCGAGCGCGAGCGCCGGGATCTCGAAGGCGTAGGCGCCGATGCCGGCCAGCAGCGCGATCACCATGCCGGCGAACAAGAAGCCGCCCATGAAGCCGAAATCGCGCTTCGTCGTCAGCACCCAGGCCGACAGCGCGAAGAAGGTCACCGCGGTCGCACCGAGCGCCATCGTCACCACCTGCGCGCCGCCGGGGAACGACAGCACGCGGCCGATCACCGGCCCGAGCGTGTAGCCCATGAAGCCGGTCAGCGCGAACACCGCCAGCAGGCCCCAGCCGCTGTGGGCCAGGCGGGCGGTGAGGAAGAGCAGGCCGAACATGCCGGCCAGCGAGATCAGCAGGCCCGGGTGCGGCAGGCCGAGTGCGGCGCTGAAGGCGGCGACGCCGGCGCTGAAGAACAAGGTCAGGCCGAGGAGTCCGTAGGTGTTGCGCAGCACGCGCTGCACTTCCGGCGCGTGCGCGTCGGCGCCGCCGCTGCGCGGCAATGCGATCGCAGTCGGAGGGCGAAGGGTGGTGTCTTGCGAGTTCATAGCGGCTCCTTTCGGGAAGGCAAAGTGGGTTGGGGAAAAGAAAGAGGGGCGCTCGGGTCGTGCTCGGCCGCTCAGGCGCCGTAGTGCAGGCGCGGGAACACCGAGCGCGGCTCGGCGCGCTGGCGCGTGTCGCGCTCGATGCGTTTGGCGGCAACGCGGCCGGCGCGCGCGAGAGCGCGGTCGATCAACGTCGGCAGGTCGGCGTCGAGGTCCTCGACCACAGCGGCGGGCCCGTGCGTCAGCGTGACCATCACGCGGCACTGCTTGTCGACGCCGCCGCGCGTGCCGTTGATGTCGGACAGCCGCACCTCGACGCGGGCGATGCGCGCCTGCAGGCGCGACAGCGCGAAGCTGGCGCGGCGGCGGATCTGCTCGCGGTGCGCGGGCGAGAGGGCGAGGCGGAAGGTCTGGATGTCGATCTGCATGGCGGGCTCCGGGGTCGGGGTGGCGGTGAGCACAATCTAGGGCCTGACATGCATCGCGTAAATCAGAATTTCATGCAAAATCAGTTCGCAAAAACCGCATCGTCTATCGACCCGACGCCCGCCCCATGAACTTCAAGCACCTGCACTACTTCTGGGTCGCCGCGAAGGCAGGCGGCATCGTGCGTGCCGGGCAGCAGCTGCACACCTCACCGCAGACGCTGTCGGGCCAGATCAAGCTGCTCGAGGAGCGCCTCGGCCGCAATCTCTTCCGCAAGCGCGGCCGCCAGCTCGAGCTCACCGACGACGGCCGCGTCGCGCTCGCCTACGCCGACGAGATCTTCGCCCTCGGCGGCGAGCTCGAGGCCAGCCTGCGCGGCGCCCGCGGCGCGCCGCAGACGCTCGACTTCCGCGTCGGCGTTGCCGATTCGGTGCCCAAGTCGCTGGCCTGCCGCTTGCTGGAGCCGGGCCTGGCGGTGCCCGAGCCGGTGCGGCTGATCTGCCACGAAGGTAAGTTCCAGGATCTGCTGTCGCAACTGGCCGTGCACCGGCTCGACATGGTGCTGGCCGACGAGCCGCTGCCGCGCCAGGCCGGCGTGAAGGCGTTCAACCATGCGCTCGGCCAGACGCCGATGAGCTTCCTCTGTACGCGCGAACTGCGCGCGACGCTCAAGGGCCGCTTCCCGCAGTGCCTGAACGGCGCGCCGCTGCTCGCACAGGGCGCCGCCAGCGCGATCCGGCGCCGGCTCGACGACTGGCTGGTCAGGCACCAACTGCAGCCGCGCATCGTCGGCGAGTTCGACGACCCGGCGCTGATGAAGGCCTTCGGCCGCGAGGGCCGCGGCGTGTTCGCGTCGCCCACCGTGCTGGAGGCCGAGACGCAGGCGCAGTACGGCGTGGCGACGCTGGCACGCACCGACGAGCTGCTGGAGTCGTACTACGCCATCTCGGCCGAGCGCCGCATCAGCCACCCCTGCGTGGCCGCGATCGCCGGCGCGGCGCGCGACCAACTCTTTCATGCCTGAGCTCGACGCTGCCGAGCGCTGGTGCACCGCCGCCGGCTGGTAGCCTTTCGCCTTCCAGCGCGAGGTCTGGGCGGCGATGGTGGCGGGCCGGAGCGGCCTGCTGCAAGCGACTACCGGCTCGGACGGACGAACCAACGGTCGGCCTGCACATGGACGAGGTCGAGAAGCTGACGCGCGTGCTGCACCGGCTCGTCAACGGCGGCCACAGCGTGATCGTGCTCGAGCACGATCTGGACGTCATCGCCGAAGCCGCCTCGGTGATCGACCTCGGGCCTGAGGGTGGCGATGCGGGCGGGTGCGGGGTGGCCGCGGGAACGCCGGAGCAGGTGGCCGCAGCAGGTAGCCACACCGGCGTAGCACTGGCGCAGGTGCTGGCGCAGCGGTACTTGGCGACAGGAAGGTGGCCGCCGCAGGCATCTGGAATCAGGCATCCACAGATGGACGGCCTGGAGGGCGAATGCGACGCTGTGCGCGGTTTGCAAGTGCCCTCGATCACAATCTCAGGAGCAACGCCTGCAGGCCATCGGTCGGCCACCGCCCCGGGCGCCCGATGGCGCGCGGGTCCACCGCGAACGTCACCGGCCGATGTTCTTCAGGTTGTGTGTGCGCGCGCCGCGGATGCGGATGGTGGGGGATTCGGGCATGGGGATGGGGCCGCGCCGGCGGTGCCAGAGCAACCCAAGATTATGGAAGCAGCGGCCCCGGCCCGGCGTTGCACGCCCCGGCAGCGCAGTGGACGACGCTCAGACCGCGGGCCGCGCCTGCGGCAGGCCGCCCGACGCCGAAGCCGGCCCGGCAGCGTCAGGCGCGTCCGGCGGCACGTGGGCCGGGAAGCGCAGCGTGAAGCGCGCGCCCGGCCCGAAAGCCGCCCCGGCCTGATCGCTCAGGCCCGGGCGGTAGCGCATGTTGGCGTCTTCGAGCGTCACCTCAGCGTCATGCTGGAGAGCGATCTCGCGCACGATCGCGAGTCCGAGTCCGGACCCGTCTACGTTGGTCCCGAGCGAGCGGTAGAAGGGCTGGAACACCTGTTCGCGCTCTGCCGGCGCAATGCCGGGGCCGGAGTCCTCCACCTGCAGCACCACCACCTGGCCGAACGGATCGTCGACCACGCGCACGGTGACCGTCCCACCGGCCGGCGTGTACTGCAGCGCGTTGTCGACGAGGTTGCGGATCATCTCGCGCAGCAGCAGCGCGTGGCCGGTCACTACCGGCCCGGGCCGCTGGCGCGATGTCGCGCCGCTGTCGGGGCCCTCATAGCCGAGGTCGATGCGCTTCTCCAGGGAGCGCGGCACGAAGTCGCGAACGGTCTCGGTCGCGAGCCGGGCGATGTTGACTTCCTGCTTGCGGGCCGAGTGCTCCTTGTCCTCGGCGCGCGCCATTGCGAGCAACTGGTTGACCATGTGCGCCGCACGCTGGCTGGAGCGGGCGATCTGCTGCAGCGACTTCTTCAGCTGCTGCGGGTCGCTGGTGCCGGCGTCGATCTCGCGCTGCGCCAGTTCGGCCTGCGTGCGCAGGCCGGCCAGCGGTGTTTTCAGCTGGTGCGCGGCATCGGCCAGGAAGTGCTTCTGTGCGCTCATGCTGCTGTCGAGCCGGGCCAGCAGGTCGTTGATCGCGCGCACCAGCGGCGAGACTTCCTCCGGCACGTCGCGCTCGTCGAGCGGGCTCAGGTCGTGGCTCTCGCGGCCGCGGATGCGTTGTTGCAGCGCGTTCAGCGGCGCCATGCCGCGCGAGAGCGCCAGCCACACCAGCAGCACGGCCAGCGGCAGGATCACGAACTGCGGCAGGATCACGCCCTTGATGATCTCGGTCGCGAGGCGCGAGCGCTTGCCCAGCGTCTCGGCCACCTGCACGACCGGGCCGGGGGGCACCACGTTGTCGCCGTCGCCACCCACCCCCTCGGCATAGACCCACAGGTAGGCCACGCGCACTGCCGTGTTGTTGACCGTGTCGTCGCGAAAGCGCAGCTCGCCCGCCGGGCCCCGATCGGCGTCCAGCGGCACGGGGATCGCGGTGTCGCCGCTGACGAGTTCGCCACGCAGACCGAGCACCTGGTAGTAGACGTCGTCGGTTTCGTCGGTGCGCAGGAGGTCGGCGGCGCCGACAGGCAGCCTGAACTGGGCCACCGGCCGCCCGCCCGGGCCCGGCTGCACGGCGATCTGTTGGGCCAGCACGCGCGCCATCTCGCCGAGTTGGCGGTCGAAGGGTTTGTTGGCGATGTTTTGCGCCACCAGCCAGGTCAGCAGCACGCTCATCGGCCACAGCAGCAGCAGCGGCGCGAGCATCCAGTCGAGGATCTCGCCGAACAGCGAGCGTTGTTCTTTGTGCGCGGACATGAGCGAATCAGCCAGCCGCTGGCCGCGCGGGCCGGGCGCGGGGCTGCTCCCGAGCCGGCCCCGGCCATCCGCGAGACGCTGCTGGCACTGCGGCTGTCCATGCTCGCGCAGGCGAACATGGCGCCGCAGCGGTCGCTTCCGTCGGGGGGCTGAGCCCGGAAAGGAACAGTCCCCGCGGACTGTTCGTGCCTGGCAAAGGGCGGGGCCACTGGCCCCGCGCGGCCAGCAAGGCGTGCCAAAGGCATCTTGGGGTCGTCATTTCAGGCGGCGATCTTCTCCAGGCAATACCCCAGCCCGCGCACGGTGGCGATGCGCACCGGACCCTGCTCGATCTTCTTGCGCAGGCGGTGGATGTAGACCTCGATCGCGTTGTTGCTGACTTCCTCGCCCCACTCGCACAGGCGCTCGACGAGTTGGTCCTTGCTGACAAGGCGACCGGCGCGCTGCAGCAGCACCTCGAGGAGCGAAATCTCGCGCGCGGACAGCTCGATCATCTGGTCGTTGATGTAGGCCACGCGGCCGGTGGCGTCGAAGCTGAGCGGGCCGTGCTTGATGATGGTCGACGCCGTGCCCAGCCCACGTCGGGTCAGCGCGCGCACACGGGCTTCGAGTTCCTGCAGCGAGAACGGCTTGGCCATGTAGTCGTCGGCGCCGAGGTCCAGGCCCTTGACGCGCTGCTCGACGCTGTCGGCCGCGGTGAGTATCAGCACCGGCACGTGCGAGCCGCGCGCGCGCAGCTTGCGCAACACCTCCAGGCCATGCATCTTCGGCAGGCCGAGGTCCAGGATCAGACAGTCGAACTCGTGCGACGCCAGCGCCGCGTCGGCCTCGCTGCCGCTGCCGACCTGGTCGACCGCGTAGCCCGCGTTGCGAAGCGAGCGCAGGAGGCCGTCGGCAAGCACCTGGTCGTCTTCGGCAATGAGGATGCGCATGCCTGTCTCCTTTAGAGTGTGCGGCTCTGGGCGGCCCTGCGAACCCATTGTATGTTTGGCTCCGACATCACATCGCTGCGCGATAGGAGTCTCCACCGAAGCGAAGGGCGCTTTGGCTCCGACATCACATCGCTGCGCGATAGGAGTCTCCACCGAAGCGAAGGGCGCTTTGGCTCCGACATCACATCGCTGCGCGATAGGAGTCTCCACCGAAGCGAAGGGCGCTTTGGCTCCGACATCACATCGCTGCGCGATATGAGTCTCCACTGAAGCGAAGGGCGCTTTGGCTCCGACATCACATCGCTGCGCGATAGGAGTCTCCACCGAAGCGAAGGGCGCCTTGGCTCCGACGTCGCATCGCCGAGTCAAAGCGGCCGCTGCAGACGCGAGGGGCGCTCTGCGCCTGTTTCCCTAGCCTGGATTTCCACGCACCACCGTTGAGGTAACGCCGCCGGTCTGGCCAGCGACCTCTCGCCGCTGGCGGCGCTCACGTCGCCTGCGCTCCCACTGTTAACGCTCGGTGCGCCTATCGCCTCCACACGGCAGCCCGCATCTGGGGCTGTCGGCCCTGCGCTTGCCGGGGCCGGTCTTCAGGCCCATCCCCCGCTCAGCCGCATGCAGCCTGGGTTTTCCCCCATCGGTGCCGGTTCCGTCCTGCTTTTCGTTGACGCAACAGGATCTTACGTATCACAATGCAGGTATGGGTTTAGGGGCACCTAAAAACATAACAGACATCCGACGATTCTTCGCCGAGCCCTCCCATCCCCGCCAGCGCCAGTACGAGGCCCTGCGCGCCTTCTTCGTCGATGACCGTCCTTCAGCCGAGGTCGCCCGTGCCTTCGGCTACACGCCGGGCTCCTTCCGCGTGCTGTGCCACCAGTTCCGCCGTGAACCCGAGCCGCAGTTCTTCAGCACGCCTGTTCACGGCTCCCGCACCCAGCCGCACAAGTCCAAGGCCCTCGAGATGGTGGTGGCCCTGCGCAAGCAGAACCATTCGGTCTACGAGATCAGCCGCGCGCTCAAGGATCACGGCACGCCGCTGAGTCCGACCGCCGTGCGCGAGGTGCTGCGCGAGGAGGGCTTCGCGCCGCTGCCCCGGCGCGGCGACGACGAGCGGCTCGAGCATGTGGGGCCGCTGGCCGAGGCGGTGGCCGACGTGCGCGAGTTCGCGCTGCGGCCCGGCACGCGGTTCACCACGCGCTGCGGCGGTCTGTTCCTGTTCCTGCCCGACCTGGTGCGTCTGCAGCTCGATGGTCTGGCCTCGCGCGCCAAGCTGCCGGGTTCCAAGATGATCCCGGCTTCGCACGCGCTGCGCAGCGCGCTGGCGCTCAAGCTGTGGTCCATCGAGCGCAAGAGCCACGTCATGGCCTTCGTCACCGATCCGGGGCTGGCGCTGTTCTGCGGCCTGAACGTGGTGCCGAAGAAGAGTTTCCTGTGCGAGTACTCCTCGCGGGTGGAACGCGAGCGTTCGGTCCGGCTGCTGGGAGCCTGGCACGGGGCGGTGATGGAGGAGGGGCTGTTCGATGCGCGGTCGTTCAACCTGGACTTCCACTCGGTGCCGTACTACGGCGAGGATCCCCAGGTGCAGCGGCACTTCGTGTCCGCCCGCAGCCGATCGCAGCCGGCCGTGCTCGCGTTCCTGGCGCAAGACGCCAGTGGTCGGGCCTTCTGCTACTCCAACGCCGATCTGCGCAAGGGCGAGGAGGCTGAGGAGATCTTCCGCTTCATCGAGTTCTGGCGGCGTCAGCACGGCGAGTTGCCGCGCCACCTGGTGTTCGATTCACGGCTGACCACCTACGCCCATCTGGCGCGGCTCGAGCAGATGGGGATCACGTTCATGACGCTGCGCCGCCGCTCGGCGGCCCTGCTGCAGGAGGTGCAGGATCTGCCGGCCTCGGCCTGGCGCCGGGTGAGCCTGGATGTGCCGGCGCGCAAGTTCAAGAACCCGCGCGTGTTCGAGCAGCCGGTCATGCTGGCCGGCGCGAAGCTGCGCCAGCTCTTCGTCGTCGACCTGGGCCACGAGCAGCCGACGATCCTGTTGACCAACGACCGCGACGGCTCCCACGCCAAGCTGCTCACGCGCTACGCCCAGCGCATGCTGATCGAGAACGCCTTGTCCGACGCGGTGCGCTTCTTCCACATGGACGCGCTGTCGTCGGCGGTGGGGATGAAGGTGGACTTCGACATGACGCTGCTGGTCATCGCCAGCGGCCTGTACCGGTTGCTGGCGCGCCGCATGCGCGGCTATGCCGAAGCGCAGGCGCGGCACATCTTCCGAGACCTGATCGACACGCCGGCCGACGTCTCGATCACCGGCGCTGAGGTGCAGGTGCACTTCCACCGGCGCGCCCATCTGCCGGTCATACTGGCTTCGGAGCTGCTCAACACACCAGTCGCGATCCCTTGGTGGCCGGGGTACTCGCTGCGGATGTCGGCTTAGGGGCGGCGGGTCGCGGCAGGGGGAGTTTGTTAGTTCAAATGTGGTGCGTGGAAATCCAGGCTAGATCGAGGGGTGTTCGATGCTCGATCGGTACTGTACAAACATCCAGCTTCTGAGATAATCGCAGCCACCTTCCGGAGAAGACACCATGGATGCCCCCACCAAGACCAGCATGAACCCTGAAAAGGCCAAGGCGCTGCAAGCGGCGCTTTCGCAGATCGAAAAGCAGTTCGGCAAGGGCTCGATCATGCGGCTCGGCGAGGGCGAGGCGATCCGCGACATCGAGGTCGTCTCGACCGGCTCGCTCGGTCTCGACATCGCGCTCGGCGTTGGCGGCCTGCCGCGCGGCCGGGTGGTCGAGATCTACGGCCCAGAGTCGTCGGGCAAGACCACGCTCACGCTGCAGGTCATTGCCGAGATGCAGAAGCAGGGCGGCGTCAGCGCCTTCATCGACGCCGAGCACGCGCTCGACGCGCAGTACGCCGAAAAGCTCGGCGTCAACCTGCAGGACCTGTTGATCTCCCAGCCCGACACCGGCGAGCAGGCGCTCGAGATCGTCGATGCCCTAGTGCGCTCGGGCGCGGTCGACCTGATCGTCGTCGATTCGGTCGCCGCGCTCACGCCCAAGGCCGAGCTCGAAGGCGACATGGGCGACAGCCTGCCCGGCCTGCAGGCGCGGCTGATGAGCCAGGCGCTGCGCAAGTTGACGGCGTCGATCCAGAAGACCAACACGATGGTCATCTTCATCAACCAGATCCGCATGAAGATCGGCGTCATGTTCGGTTCGCCGGAGACCACCACCGGCGGCAACGCGTTGAAGTTCTACGCGTCGGTGCGGCTCGACATCAGGCGCATCGGCTCGATCAAGAAGGGCGACGAGGTCATCGGCAACGAGACCAAGGTCAAGGTCGTGAAGAACAAGGTCGCGCCGCCGTTCAAGACCGCCGAGTTCGACATCCTCTACGGCGAAGGCATCAGCCGCGAGGGCGAGATCATCGACATGGGCGTGGAGGCCAAGGTGATCGAGAAATCCGGCGCCTGGTACGCCTACAAGGGCGAGAAGATCGGCCAGGGCAAGGACAACGCGCGCGAGTTCCTGCGCGAGAACCCGGCCCTGGCGGTGGAGATCGAGAACCTGGTGCGCACGGCCGTCGGCATTCCGCTGCTGCCCACCGGCGAAGCCAGTTCGGAGGCGCCGGGCAAGGGCAAGGCCGCCAGGGAATAGCGATCGCGCCGAGACAACGGTACTCGAGCCGCGATGAAGCCGCGCCCGTCGCTCAAGGCGCGCGCACTGCAGTGGCTGGCCCAACGCGAACACAGCCGGCCTGAGTTGCGCCGCAAGCTGCTCGCCTATGCGAGCGCGCAGTCAGCCACCCTGCCGACCGCTGGCGCCCTGGCAGAGCCTGGGGGCAACGCACCGTTCGAGAGGCGCGTCGCACCGACGCCCGCCATGCTGGCCGACGTGGATGCCCTGCTCGATTGGCTGGCGGCGAACCAGCTCCTGTGCGAAGCCCGCTTCGTCGAAGGCCGGGTCCGCGCGCGCTCGGTCCGGCACGGCAACCTGCGCATCCGCCACGAGCTGGCGCAGCACGGGCTTGAACTCGGTCCCGACGCGGAGCAGGCGCTCAAGGACAGCGAGTTCGAGCGTGCGCGGCAAGTCTGGGCGCGCAAGTTCGACGCACCGGCCAGCGATGCGGCAGGGCGCGCCCGGCAGGCCCGATTCCTCGCCGGGCGAGGCTTTTCGGCCGACGTGATCCGCCGCCTGCTGCGGGACGAGGGCGATTGAGGTGGGCGCTCGAACACCCGGCAACGCCCGCGGCGGCTGAGACGTTCCGGCGGCCGCCGAGGCATGGATCGCTCCGTTCGCGGGCGCGGTGGCGGCCTGTCGCGAGGTGCTACATTGCCCGCACTTCCGCCATTTCCCGCCTCCTGCGCCGCACCCCGCGCCGCCATGCCCCCGGATCCAGCCCACCGATGGCCCTGCCCCCCGCCGCGCCCGAGCGAACGCTCGAACACCGTCGCAGCATCGAGATCGAGGTCTTCGCGCGCGGCGATGGCGTGTGGGAGGTCGAGGCCCACCTGACCGACCTCAGGACGCGCGACGTGCAGCTCGCCTCCCAGGTGCGCCCGGCGGGCGAGCCCATTCACGACATGCTGCTGCGCCTGGTGGTCGACGAGCGCTTCAATGTCCTGGAAGCCGGTGCCGTGACCCGAGCCATGCCGTACCAGGGGCAGTGCGACGACGACGGCAACGCCTACGCCCGGCTGGCCGGCCTGAACCTGATGCGCGGGTTTCGCCGCGGCGTCGCCGAGCGGCTCGGCGGCGTGCGCGGCTGCACGCACATCACCGAGCTGACCCAGGCGCTGCCGACGGCCGTGGTGCAGGCCTTTGCCGGCACGGTGATCGATACCCGCGGCGAGGCCACGTCGGCGCAGCAGCCGTTCCAGGTCGACCGCTGCCACGCGCTTCGCGCCGAGGGCGCAGTGGTTCGAATCCACTACCCGCGCTGGTACCGTCAAGGCGTTGTCAGTTCGGGCGCCGATACTTCGCCCAACGCCGCGTCGGCGACCCCCCTACCCCAACTCTTGCAAGAGACCCCACCATGAAGATCCACGAATACCAGGGCAAGGAACTCCTGCGCCAGGCGGGCGTGCCCGTTCCGCGAGGCTACCCCGCGTTCACGGTGCTCGAGGCGACCGAAGCGGCGCAAAAGCTCGGCGGTCCGGTCTGGGTGGTCAAGGCGCAGATCCACGCGGGCGGGCGCGGCAAGGGTGGCGGCGTGAAGCTCGCGCGCTCGCTGGACGAAGTCAAGAAGCTCGCGGGCGAGATCCTCGGCATGCAGTTGAAGACGCACCAGACCGGCCCCGAAGGCCAGAAGGTTCGCCGCCTGCTGATCGAGGAAGGCGCCGACATCAAGAAGGAGTACTACGTCGCCGCCGTCACCGATCGCGCCACTCAGACGGTCGCGATGATGGCCAGCAGCGAAGGCGGCATGGACATCGAGCAAGTGGCGCACAGCACGCCGGAGAAGATCCTCAAGGTCTTCATCGACCCGCTCGTCGGCATGACCGACGCGCAGGGGCTCGAGCTGGCGCGCGGCATCGGCGTGCCCGAGGCCTCGCAGGCGCAGGCGGTGGAGGTGTTCAAGAAGCTCTACGCGTGCTACATGGACACCGACGCCTCGCTGGCCGAGATCAACCCGCTGATCCTCGAAGGCAACGGCCAGATCAAGGCGCTCGACGCAAAGTTCAACTTCGACTCGAACGCGTTGTTCCGCCACCCCGAGATCGTGGCCTACCGAGACCTCGACGAGGAAGACCCGGCCGAGATCGAGGCCAGCAAGTTCGACCTCGCCTACATCCAGCTCGACGGCAACATCGGCTGCCTGGTCAACGGCGCCGGCCTGGCGATGGCAACGATGGACACGATCAAGCTGTTCGGCGGCGAGCCGGCCAACTTCCTCGACGTCGGCGGCGGCGCGACGGCCGAGAAGGTCACCGAGGCGTTCAAGATCATGCTCGCCAGCCCCAAGGTCAAGGCCATCCTGGTCAACATCTTCGGCGGCATCATGCGCTGCGACACGATTGCCGAAGGCGTGGTGGCCGCCTGCAAGGCGACCCACCTGTCGGTGCCGCTGGTGGTGCGGATGAAGGGCACCAACGAGGACATCGGCAAGAAGATCCTGGCCGACTCGGGCCTGCCGATCATCAGCGCCGACTCGATGGCCGAGGCTGCTCAGGCCGTGATGGCCGCCCTCAAGTAGCCGCCGCCGACCTTCAACCGTCCATCCAACTCGCACCACGCCCTTCGCCGGGCCGCCCCAAGACGGGCGTGATCCCCTCCGGGGGACAGTGTGCGCAACCCACACGAGGGGCAGCAGACATGTCGATCCTGATCAACAAAGACACCAAGGTCATCACCCAGGGCATCACCGGCAAGACCGGGCAGTTCCACACCCGCATGTGTCGCGACTACGCGAACGGCCGGAACTGCTTCGTGGCCGGCGTGAACCCGAAGAAGGCCGGTGAAGACTTCGAGGGCATTCCGATCTTCGCCTCCGTCAAGGACGCCGCGGCCAGGACCGGCGCCACCGTCAGCGTGATCTACGTGCCGCCGGCCGGCGCCGCAGCGGCGATCTGGGAGGCCGTGGAGGCTGAACTCGACCTCACGATCTGCATCACCGAAGGCATCCCGATCAAGGACATGCTCGAAGTGCGCAACAAGATGAAGCAGAAGGAGGCCAAGGGCGGCAAGAAGACGCTGCTGCTCGGCCCGAACTGCCCGGGGCTGATCACCCCCGACGAGATCAAGATCGGCATCATGCCGGGGCACATCCACCGCAAGGGCCGCGTCGGCGTCGTCAGCCGCTCCGGCACGCTGACCTACGAGGCGGTCGCCCAGCTCACCGACATCGGCCTCGGCCAGTCGAGCGCCGTCGGCATCGGCGGCGACCCGATCAACGGCTTGAAGCACATCGACATCATGCGGCTCTTCAACGACGACCCCGACACCGATGCGGTGATCATGATCGGCGAGATCGGCGGCCCCGATGAAGCCGACGCCGCGGTCTGGTGCAAGGCGAACATGAGCAAACCCATCGTCGGCTTCATCGCCGGCGTGACCGCGCCGCCGGGCAAGCGCATGGGCCACGCCGGCGCGCTGATCTCGGGAGGCGCCGACACGGCAGACGCCAAGCTCGAGATCATGGAGGCGTGCGGTTTCACCGTGACGCGCAACCCGTCGGAGATGGGCAAGCTGCTCAAGGCCCTGCTGTAGCGCCTGCCCGTGCCGCGGGTGCGCCATGCGCCGGCGGCGCAGCGCCTTCGCGGCGTTCGGGCGAGCCCGATCGCGCGGCACCCGAACGGGCGCAGCGCGCCTCGCGCTCGGGCCGTGAGCTGCCTTGCCTTCAGTCGCGAGGTGCAAGCCAGGCGCGCCGAGCCGCGTCGCTCGAGGATGGAGATCGAGGATGAGTTTCACCAGCCCTGAGTTCTGGATCGCGCTGCTGCAGATCATCGGCGTGAACATCGTGCTGTCGGGCGACAACGCGGTGGTGATCGCGCTCGCCGCACGCAGCCTGCCCGCCGATCAGCAGAAGCGCGCCATCGCCTGGGGCAGCGGCGCCGCGGTGGTGATGCGGATCGGGCTCACGATCGTTGCCGTCGAACTGCTGCGCCTGCCCTACCTCAAGCTCGTCGGCGCGGCGCTGCTGCTGTGGATCGCGGTGCAACTGCTGATCCCTGAGGAAGGCGAGGGTGTCCACGGCAAGCCGGTCACGAGCCTGGCGGCCGCCATCAAGACGATCCTGCTCGCCGACCTGGTGATGAGCCTGGACAACGTGATCGCGGTCGCGGCCGCGGCCAAGGGCAACACCTTCCTACTGGTCGTCGGTCTGGCGGTGTCGATCCCGCTGGTCATCTTCGCGAGCCGCTTGCTGCTGACCCTGATGGATCGCTTCCCGGTGATCATCACCCTCGGCGCCGCACTGCTCGGATGGGTGGCCGGCGACATGGCCGTCACCGACCCGGTGGACAAGCCGTGGGTCGATGCGCAAGCGGCCTTCCTCCACTGGGGCGTGCCGCTCATTTTCGCGGTCGCCGTGGTGGTGGTCGGCAAGTGGCTGGCCACGCGCAAGGTGGCCGCTCGTTTGGCGGCCGCCGCGCCAGCGGCCGTGCCTGCGGCAAAGGTGCCGGGCCATCTGCAACGTGTGCTGCTGGCCGTGGACGGTTCAGAGGGCGCGGCGAAGGCCGTGCGCCACCTGCTCGCGCTGCGCGGCGATCTGCGCGAGCCCGGCGCGCTGGAAGTCCATCTGGTCAACGTGCAGCGTCCGGTGTCGGGCGATGTCGCCAGGTTCGTGCCGGGACAGACGCTCGACGACTACCACCACGAGCGCAGCGACGAAGCGCTCGCGCCAGCGCGCGCATTGCTGGCCGCCGCCGGCATCGCGCACCAGGACCACCGGCAGGTCGGCGAACCCGGCCCGATCATCGCCGACGTTGCGCGCGAACAGGGGTGCGACCTGATCGTCATGGGCACGCGCGGGATGGGCAGCCATACCGCCGCCCTGATCGGGTCGGTGGCCCAGGGCGCGATCGAGCACTCGGACGTGCCGGTGCTGCTGGTCAAGTGAGCCTAGATTCGGCAGTTGGACGCGCCCGAGCGGGCTGCGATGCGGTGTGCTGGCAAGGCGCGACGACGCTGCGGGCTCATGCCCGCGAGGAGGAGCAACGCCGCCTGCGCGCCGCAGCGCGGCTCGATCGGGTGCGTAGCGCTCTCACCCAAGGGGTGAGGATCTTCGTGGCGAGGATGGCCCATGTTCACGGGGCCTCTCCAGCGAAACCGAGCGGTCAACTGCCGGATCTAGGGTGAGAGGCAGCCTCGGCGGCGCGCCCGCGTGGCGCCGGCTAGCGATGGACGGTCACCGGCAGCTTCGAGCGCGCAAGGACCTTCTGCGTTTCGCTGCCTAGCAAGGCACCCGCCAGCCCGCCGCGCGCGTGCGAGGCCATGAAGATCAGATCGCACTTGCGGCGTGCCGCGACCCGCAGGATCGCATCGGCGGGGAAGTCCCCGGTGACGCTGATGCACTCGCAGGCGACGCCGGCTTCCGCCGCGGCCTTCTCGATCACGCCCAGGTAGCGCGCGGTGGCGCGGGCGATCAGCGCCGCGTGCTGGTCGGGCGTCATGTACTTGACGGGCAGGAGGCGGCGGTAGATGACCGGCGTGGCCGGCGGCGCGACGAACAGGCCAGTCACGCGGGCACCGGTCGCGGCGGCCAGGCGCACGCCGGCGCGGGCCGCGGCGGCGGAGAGCGGTGAACCGTCGGTGGGGATCAGGATGTGCTTGTACATGGCAGGCTCGGGAGGCTAGGGCTTCACTTCATGTGCGGCAGCACCCAGATCGCCATGCCGAGCAGGTAGCAGACCAGCGTCGACACCAGCGTGAAGGGCACGCTCCAGGCCAGGAATTCGCGCAGCGAGACCTTGCGGTTCTCCTCGCGTTGGCAGATATTGAGTGCGGCAAACAGTGCCGGCGCGCCGGCGACGGTGAGGTTGCTGCCCAGCGTACCGGACCACAGCAGCATCCACCAGAGCGGCCACGGCGGGACGCCGGCCGACTCGAGGTCGCGGATCGTGTACAGAAAGGTCAGGATGTAGGCATCGTGTTCGACGATGCCGACGATGGGCACCGTGACCCAGTACAGCAGCGTCGCGCCGAGGGCCAGGTTCTCGATGAACAGCGGGCGCAGCACGTGTGCCAGCGATTCCAGCAGCTTCATCCGCTCGAGCCCGCCGACCAGCGCGAACAGCGCGATATAGAAGAAGATCGCGCGCCAGTCGAGCTCGCCCAGGACATGCTCGAAGCTCGGCGCCTTGACCCGCTCGCCCAGCAGCTCCAGCGCCAGCACCAGCGTCGTCGCGCCGGTCAGCGCGATGAAGCCGAGCTTGACCCCGAGCACTTGCCGCAACGCCATCGCGAGCACCGTCGCCAGGAACCAGCCGACGACGACCGTGGCGAACACCCGGTTCGGGATCCGGGTCTCGATGCCGAGACTGGCGATGTCGACCTTGTGCCGGCCATGACCGCGAAACCCGTAGGCATACATCGCTGCGAGCGTGACCGCAAAGGTGACGAGCAGGATCGGGAACGAAGAAGGGCGGCCGAACTGCCAGAAGAAGTCCATGAACTCGGCGCCGGCGACGCTGTGCAGCATCTGCGGCGGCAGGTCCCCGAGCAGCATCGCCGAGCCCATGAAGTTGGCCGCAAAGCCGATCATCAGGACCAGCGGCGTCACCGGCAGCTTGAGCGCGCGGGCCAGCGGCAGCGCCACCGGCGCCATCATCAGGATGACGACGACGTTGTCGACGAACATCGAGATCACGCCCGCCAGCGTCGACAGGATGATCACCAGCAGGCCGGGGCGTCCGCCCGAGAGATGCAATGCCTGCACCGACAGCCAGCTCGGCACGCCGGTCTTGCCGAAGTAGCCGGCGATCACCCAGACGCTGACCAGGATCGCCATCACGTTCCAGTCGACCAGCTCGAAGGCGTTGACCTCGGTCATCACGCCGAGCCAGACCATCGCCACGACGCCGAGCAGCGCCACGACCGTGGCATCGACCACATTGGCCACCACCGCGGCGATGGTGAGCGAGAAGACGGCGATCGCGATCCACCCTGTGGCGTCCATTCAGCCGGACTCCTTGCAGTCGCGCACCTGGGCACCCCGTGTCGCCACGCGCGCGGTCTGCGATTCGGCGCAAGCAGTGCCGCCACTGGGAAGAAGACGCGTTGTCACCTGACCTGGCTCCGTGCGGAAAGACCTGGAAATTATGAGGGTTCGAATCCGCTGCGACGCCGGCCGATCCAGTCGTTGAGCCGCAGGCCGTGTGCTAACGTGCCCGGCTTGAACCGCAGCGATGCTTCCTCGATGGTCCGAGCCCCCGACGCCGCCCGCACTCCCGGCGTGCCGCCCGGTGTGCACCGAATCGGCCCCTACCTCGTCGAGCGCCAGATCGGACACGGTTCGATGGGCACCGTGTTCCTCGCGCGCGATCCGCGGACCGATCGGCCGCTGGCGATCAAGACGCTGGCGCTGGGCCGCGAGTTCGGCGGCGACGAGCTCGAAGAGGCGCGGCTGCGGTTCATGCGCGAGGCACAGACGGCCCGCCGCCTGGCGCACCCCGACATCGTCTCGATCCTCGCTTGCGGCGAAGAGCAGGGCTTGGCGTGGATCGCGATGGAGCACCTGCCCGGCCGGGATCTCGCCAACCATGCCTCGCCCGGCAGGCTGTTGCCGGTCGCGCAAGTGTTGCGCATCGCGGCGCGGGTGGCCGACGCGCTCGCCTACGCGCACCGCCAGGGCGTGGTCCACCGCGACGTCAAGCCCGCCAACGTGATGGTCGATCTCGCCACCGACAGCGTGAAGGTGACCGACTTCGGCATCGCCCGCATCGCCGACGCCAGCCGCACCCGGACCGGCATGGTGCTGGGAACGCCGTCGTTCATGTCGCCCGAGCAGATGGTCGGGCGGCGGGTCGATGGCCGCAGCGATCTCTACTCGCTCGGCGTGATGCTGTTCCAGCTGCTGTGCGGCCGCCTGCCGCACCGGGCCGATTCGATGGCCGCGCTGATGAGCCAGATCGCCCGCGAGCGCGCCCCCGACGTCCGCAGCCTGCGTCCGCAGTTGCCCGAGGCGCTCGCCGACCTGGTGGCGCTCGCGCTCGAGAAGCGCCCCGAACTGCGCCACGCCGACGGCCACCAGCTCGCGCTCGACCTGCGCCTGATCGCCGAGCGGCTGGCCGGCGTCCCGCTGGCCGAGCCCGGGGCCGAAAGCGCCGCCGCGACCGACCGGTTCGCCGCGACCGTGAAATTCTCACGCGGCGATCCGGGGCACAATCCAGCCGAGTGATCAATGCCCCGCCGTCTCCTGTCATGACCCTTGAATTCTTCAGCGCGACAGACGTCGGTCGTGCGCGCAACAACAACGAGGATTCGGTGGCGGTGCACGAGGACGCCAAGCTGCTGGCGCTGGCCGACGGCATGGGCGGCTACAACGCCGGCGAGGTCGCCAGCGGCATGGTCACCTCGTTCATCAAGAGCGAACTCGGGCGCTGGCTGGAGGAGGCTTCGGAGAACGCGACCGACGCCGAAGTGCGCCGCGCGATGGACATCTGCGTCGACAACGCCAACCGCGCGATCTTCAACGCCGCCAACTCCAACCCGCAGTACGCAGGCATGGGCACCACGCTCGTCGTGGCGGTGTTTCGCGCCGGGCGGCTGCTGCTCGGCCACGTGGGCGATTCGCGCGCCTACCGCTTGCGCGGCGGCCGGCTGGTCCAGGTGACACGCGACCATTCGCTGCTGCAGGAGCAGATCGACGCCGGCCTGATCACCGCCGAGCAGGCGTCTTACTCGTCGAACAAGAACCTGGTGACGCGCGCCGTGGGCGTCGAGGACACCGTATTGCTCGAAACCCATGTGCACGAAGTCATGCCGGGCGACATCTACCTATTGTGCTCGGACGGCCTGTCGGACATGCTCGACGACGAAACCATCAGCCAGCTGCTGCTGGGGCAGGAAACGCTGCCTGCGGCCGGCGCGGCGTTGATCGATGCGGCCAACGACGCTGGCGGAAAAGATAATATCGCGGTCGTTCTGGCGCGCGTGGGTGGCGGCGGCGCCACGCCTGCGCGCGCATGGTGGCCGTTCCGGCGCTAGCGGGCCTGGGCCGGGGCACCTGACACCGAACACGGGTACTGAGCAATTCTGGGGGCAAGCATGGGCAAGTTGGTCGTATCGCTGGACGGTGTGGTGATCAAGGAGGTGCAGATCACCAAGGACAAGACCACCCTCGGTCGGCGGCCCTACAACGACATCGTGATCGACAACCTGGCCGTCAGCGGCGAGCATGCGGTGCTGCAGATGGTCGGCGCCGACGTGTTCATCGAAGACCTGAACAGCACCAACGGCACCTACATCAACGGCAAGGCGATCAAGAAGCAGTTGCTGACCCACAACGACACGGTGGAGATCGGCAAGTACAAGATCAAGTACCTGGTCGACGAAGGCACCGACTACGAGCGGACCATGATCCTCAAGCCGGGGGCGATGCCTTCGATGGCCCAGGCGGCGGCGGCCCACCCGGCGCCAGCGCATTCCAACTTTGGCGGCCTGGCGGCCCCGAGCGCGACGGCGCTGATCAAGGTGCTCAACGGCGCGGCGGCGGGGCGCGAGGTCAACCTGACAAAGGTCGTCACCACGGTCGGCAAGCCCGGTGTGCAGGTGGCGTCGATCACCAAGCGGCCCACCGGCTATGTATTCGCGCACGTCGAAGGCGCGGCGCGCCCCACCGTCAACGGCAACCCGCTGGTGGGCGAGACCGTGCCGCTGCGCAACGGCGATGTGATCGAGCTTGCCGGCACTCAGATGCAGTTCGTCCAGCCTTGAGCGGGCAGTAACGGCCCGCGCCGCGACGCGTGACGCTCTTCACGCCGCGTTCGATGGCGCGCCGGAGGCCCGATCATTGCGCTGCATTTGCGGCATCGGCGCCTTGCGTTGCCTGCCCGCTGCCGGCACCATGCGAGTCGCGCCGCCCGCAACGGGTGGCCAGTCCCCCGGCCCTTCATCCAAGCGTCACGGCCCCGTCGGGCCCGGCGCGCCGCAGCGACCGCCAATGACACACTTTCGGGCCGTTCGCCCGCCCAGGCTCTGGACGCCGCCGCCGCGACGGCGGGTCGCGCCATGCTGATCCGCGTGCTCGGGTGTTCGGGCGCCATTGCCGCCGGCTGCAGGACCACCGCGTTCCTGGTCGGCGACGACGTGCTCGTGGACGCCGGCACCGGCGTTGGCGACCTGACGCTGGAAGAACTGGCGGGCATCGACCACATCCTCGTCAGCCACTCGCACCTGGACCATGTGCTGGCCATCGGCTTGCTGGCCGACAGCGTGATACGCCCGCGCGAGGCGGCGCACCGCCCGCCGGTGCAGGTGCATGCGCTGCCGCAGACGCTGGCCGCGTTGCGCACGCACGTCTTCAACGGCGTGATCTGGCCCGACTTCACGCGCCTGCCGAGCGCCGAGCACCCGGTGCTGGAGCTGCGGCCGATCGAGCACGGCCAGCGGCTCGTGCTCGGCGGCAAGACGATCGAGGTGCTGAGCGCCAGCCACACCGTGCCCGCCTGCGGTTTCGCCGTCGAAGGCGCCAATGGGTGGTGGGTCTACACCGGAGACACCGGGCCCAACCCGGCACTTTGGCAGCGCCTGCGCGCCATGAAGGTGGCCCACCTCGTCATCGAGACGGCGTTCGGCGACGACGAGCGCCCGCTCGCGCACATCAGCTGCCATCTCTGCCCCGTCACCCTCGGCCATGAACTGGCACAGCTCGATGGCGCGCTCAGCGCCGGCGTGAACGTGCACATCACTCACATCAAACCGGGCGAGATGGGTGCGGTGATGGCCGAGATCGGCCTGCTGGCCGTGCCGTACAAGGTACATGCGCTGACGGCCGGGCAAGTGATTCACCTCGAGTGAAGCACCTGCGCACCTCGTCTTGTTCGCGGCACCCCGATGGCGCGCTCCGCCGGCCTGGCTGCGGCCCGAAGCCGGCCGAGGCGGGCGCGGGCCGGTAGCGCGCCCGACGGATCCAGCCTCGCCGCGCGCGAGGCCGGCTGTCTTCACGCCGCCGCCGAGCGTTCGAGCCCGGCCAATACCGCCGCGGCGACGATCAGCGTGCCGCCCAGCATCAGCGGCGCCGTCAGCACGCCGCCGCCGAGCAGCAGCGCCGAGCCGGAGGCGAACACGACTTCGGTCAGCATCACCACCGCGGTGACGTTGGCCGGCAGTCGCGCCGCGCCGTGCTGCAGCGCCAGGTTGCTGAGCAGGAACACAACGCTCAGCAGTAGCGCGCCCAGCACCCACGCGAGCGCGGGCGCCGGCAGCCAGGGCACTTGGCCGCGCAGCGCCAGCGCCGTGGCCAGCGCGCCGGCGACGAGCACGCCGCCGGCGAACATCGCCAGTGCGCGACCCTCTTCGGGGCGCGCCGCCTCGCGGCGCAGCATCACGTTGTTGAGCGCGAACGAGAAGCCGCCGATCACCCCGAGCGCGTCGGCCAGCGTCGCCGGCAACGGCCAGCCGCCGCCCGCGGGCCACAGCACGACCGCGGCACCGGTCAGCGCCAGCGCGACGCGAAGCGCCGCCATCGCCGTCAGTGCCTCGTGCAGCAGCAGGCGCGCCAGCAGCACCGCCCACAGCGGCATCAGGTAGAACAGCAACACGACGCGCACCACGTCGCCGATCGTCATCGCCCAGTTGAAGGCGGCATTGGTCGTGCCCGAGGCGACGACCAGCACCCACAGGGCCGGCGTGCGTACGAGCTGCCGCAGCGCGCCGGGCCGCACAGCGAGGATCGCCGCCACTGCGAGCGCATAGACCAGGACGGTCGCCCACAGCGGGTGCAGACCGAGTGCCTGCAGCTGGCGGAACGGCCACCACGACAGACCCCAGACGAGCGCGTTGAAGCTCAGGCACAGTGCCGGCCAGAGGGCAGCTGGACGGGCAAGGGTCATTCGCTTCGGCTGGCGCCTGCGGCGCCTTCACATCGCTGCGCGATGTGAACCTGCGCCGCAACGGCCTTCGGCCGTTGTCAGTGGCGGTCGCTGCGCGCGAGCGCGAGCAGCCGTTCGACCTCGTCGCGGTGATGCACGCAGTTGCCCGCGTGCCAGCGCCTGATCAGCCACATCATGCCGGCGACCACCAGGCCGAAGACGGTGATGGCGCCGTAGACCGACATGCCGAAGCGCGTCATCCCGGTGTAGAACGCGCCCAGGCCGAGGATGCAGGCCTGCTCGTTGAAGTTCTGCACCGCGATCGAACGGCCGGCGCCCATCAGGTTGTGGCCGCGGTGCTGCAGCAGCGCGTTCATCGGTACCACCAGGAAGCCGCCTGCCCCGCCGAGGAGGATGAGGAACGGCACGGCGGCCCACAGGCTGTTGATGAAGATCATTCCCATCACGAGCAGGCCCATCGCGATGCCGAGCGGGATCACTTGGGTCGCGTGGTCGAGCCGCATCCGCAGCGAGGCCAGCACCGCGCCCACCGCGGTGCCGATCGCGACCACCCCGGTCAGCGTCGAGGCCTGCGTGGTCGTGTAGCCCAGCGCCACCGACGCCCAGGCGAGCACGATGTAGCGCAGGTTACCACCCGCGCCCCAGAAGAGCGTTGTCGTCGCGAGCGAGATCTGGCCCAGCTTGTCGCTCCACAGCCGCGCGTTGCAGCTCGCGAAGTCGCGTACCAGCGCGCCCATGCCGCGCGCCAGCGGCTGCAGCGGCGCTTCGGTGCGCGGGATGTACAGGTTGAAGGCGGCGGCGATCAGGTAGACCAGGATCATCGACGCGATGGCTGCCTCGGGTGGTGTGTCGACGCCGGTGTCGAACATCGGGAAGTCGAAGCCCAGCAACTGCCGCGAGACGACCGGGCCGACCAGCTGGCCGCCGAGCAGCACGCCGAGGATGATCGAGCCGATCGTCAGGCCCTCGATCCAGCCGTTGGCCTTGACCAGCTGCGAAGGCGGCAGCAGCTCGGTCAGGATGCCGTACTTCGCCGGTGAGTAGGCCGCGGCACCGAGACCGACGATCGCGTACGCGAGCAGCGGGTGGGTGCCGAACAGCATCATCAGGCAGCCTGCCACCTTGATGAGGTTGGAGACGAACATCACCCTGCCCTTGGGCAAGGCATCGGCGAAAGCGCCGACGAAGGGCGCGAGGACCACATAGAACAGCGCGAACATCGGCACCAGCGCGGCGCGCTGCCATTCTGCGCCCCCCGACGTCCTGATCAGCTCCACCGCCGCGACGAACAACGCGTTGTCGGCCAGCGAGCTGAAGAACTGCGCCGACATGATGGTGTAGAAGCCTTTTTTCATGCGGTCGCGTGCAAGCGGCTGGGGGTCTCCGGGGCCGTGGGTGGGTGCGGGCGCGATTCACGCCGACCGACACGAGACTTCAGGCCAGCCCAACTTCTGATCGAGTCATGTGGCAGCCAAGGGATCGTTGGGGTTCTCGTCTCCTGCGGCGCAGGTTATAGCACGCAGGCCCCCGGACGCAGCCCACGAAAGGCCCCCGGTTCACGGGGACGGGACTGGCAGAATGTCCGCATGCCGCGCCCCATTCGAGCCGTGATCCACACCGAGGCGCTGGCGCGCAATCTTCGGCGCGCCAGGCGGGCCGCACCCGATGCGCGGGTGTGGGCCGTGGTCAAGGCCGACGCCTACGGCCACGGCATCGAGAACGCGTACGCCGGCCTGCAGGCGGCCGACGGCTTCGCGTTGCTCGACCTGGCCGAGGCCGAGCGCATCCGCGCCCTCGGCTGGCGCGGCCCGGTGCTGCTGCTCGAAGGCTGCTTCGAAGCCCGTGACCTCGAGCTGTGCTCGCGCCTGAACCTGTGGCACGTGATTCACCGCGAGGCGCAGATCGACTGGCTGGCCGCCCACAAGACGGGACACCCGCACCGCGTGTTCCTGAAGATGAACAGCGGCATGAACCGGCTCGGCTTCAGCCCCGCGCGATTCCGTGGCGCGTGGCTGCGCCTGTCGGGGCTGACGCAGGTCGAAACAGTGGTGCTGATGACGCACTTCTCTGACGCCGACAGCGCTGCCGACTCGGCGGCTGCCACCGCAGCCGACGGGCTGGGCGGCATTGCCGCGCAACTGGCCACCTTCGAGGCCGCGGCGCTCGACCTGCCGGGCGAGCGGTCGCTCTCCAACAGCGCGGCGGCGCTGCGTTTCGCCCCCTGGGCGGCCGCGGTGCGGGCCGACTGGGTGCGCCCCGGCATCATGATCTACGGCTCGGCGCCAGACTTCCCGCTGCACGACATCGCGCACTGGGATCTGCAGCCGGCGATGACGCTGCGCGCGCAACTGATCGCCACCCAGGAGCTGCGCCCCGGCGACAGCGTCGGCTACGGCAGCCGCTTTCGCGCCGACGCGCCGATGCGCATCGGGGTCGCGTCCTGCGGCTACGCCGACGGCTACCCGCGGCTGGCCCCGACCGGCACGCCGGTGCTCGTCGACGGTGTGCGAACGCGGCTTGTCGGCCGGGTCTCGATGGACATGGTGACGATCGACCTCACGCCCGTGCCTGCGGCCGGGGTGGGGAGCGAAGTGACGCTCTGGGGCTGCGGTCCGCACCGCAGCGTGTTGCCGATCGACGAAGTGGCGCACGCTGCAGGCACCGTCGGCTACGAGCTGATGTGCGCGCTGGCGCCGCGTGTGCCGGTGAGCGTGGGCTGAACGCGCAGCCGTCGAGATGGCCACAGCGTCGAAACCCGCCCACGCCGGCGCCGCTCCCGCGGCGGTGAGCGAACGCGCCCGGGCCTGCCGCCGCCTGGTGCGCCGCCAGGCCCTGAAGGCGGCGGGCGTCTCCGCGCTGCCGGTGCTGGGCGCCGACCTGTTCGTCAACACCCATCTGCTGATGAAGACGATCGACGAAATCAACCGCACCTATGGTCTTTCGCCGGCGCAGATCGCCGCGCTGCCGCCGGCGCTGCGTTCGCGGGTCGATGAACTGGCGCGCAAGCTCGGCAGCTACCTGATCGGCCGCGTGGTCACGCAGGGAGCGGTGATTGCCGCGCTGCGCACGCTCGGCCTGCGCGTCGGTGCGCAGCAGGCCAGCAAGCTGGCGCCGGTGGTCGGGCTGGCGGCATCGGCCGTGCTGTCGGGATGGCTCTTCAAGCGCCTGGGCGACCGCCACATCGCGCACTGCGAGCAGGTCCGCGCGGCCTTGCCCGAGCTGCCCGCGCCCGACGCGGCGGCGCCCGGCGACGGTGAATGACCGCGGCCGGAGTTCGGCTCGGCCGCACCCGGTGAACCCACGCCAGGCCGCGATCGCGCCGTGAAGTTCGTCGTCCCCGAACACGAGGTCGAGATCAGCGCCATCCGCGCCCAGGGCGCGGGCGGACAGAACGTCAACAAGGTCTCGAGCGCGGTGCACCTGCGCTTCGACATCCGCGCCTCGTCGCTGCCCGACGCGGTCAAGGAGCGGCTGCTCGCGCTGCCCGACTCGCGCATCACGACCGAGGGCGTGCTCGTCATCAAGGCGCAAACCACGCGCAGCCAGGAGCAGAACCGCGCCGAGGCGATGCAGCGCCTGCAGGAACTGGTGGACAGCGTGGCCACGGCGCCGCGCAAGCGCCGCCCGACCAAGCCGACCTACGCGTCGAAGCAGCGCCGGCTCGAGGGCAAGAGCCAGCGCGGGCAGATCAAGGCGGGGCGCGGCAAGGTCACCGAATAGGCGTTGCCGGCGCCGGCGCGACAATCGCCGCATGGTGCGTCACGAAGCAAAGGTTCGACTGAGCCCGCGAGGGGGAGGAAGTGCTGCTGCATGCTGCGCCTGTCCAACGGGTGAGAGTCCCGTCCCGGTAGGTGTCGGAGCGCCGGGTAGCAGGCCCCAGGTATTGGAGGGAGACCTCTGTGCCCGAGCGGGGCGTCAAAAGCCCGCCAGGCGGCGCAAGCCGCGCAACGGGGAGCAAGCACGCGGGCCGCAACATGAAGTGAAGCCTGCAGCCTCGACAGATTTACAACCCGCAGGCCGAGCCGCTCATGTCACGGCGAAGGCAACATCACCCGAGCGAGATCCGAAGCGCGAAGGTGACCGCGGCGGGGTATGGGGCGCAGCACGCGTGCAAGGACAGGTGCGGAACGTGAGAGGCCCGTCTGCGCGGCCCGAGTCGGGGCAGGCGCGCTCGTATAAGCCCAAGGCGAAGTCGAGCCGTGTGCAGCGGGAGTCCGAGGGGATCGTAGTACCGGACGGTGAGGCGCAAGCCACATCGACGAAGGCCGTGCGGCATAACGCGGCTGGAGGGAAGGGTCCCTGCGGTGGTCATGCTGATGGAGTGGGTAAGCGCGAGGGAATGGCCGGCCAGACCGGACCTAACGACCCCGTCGGTGAAGAGCCGAGCGACAAAGTGCGACAACTGCAAAGGCAGCTCTGGGCCGCAGCCAAGTGGGCCCCGGGTGGCAGACATTTCCACGCATCGTGCGTGCACCGCCGGGGGATGACGACCTCTGGCAGGCATGGGGATGGGCTAACCGGCGCAGCTCCGCTCGAAAGAGTGGGCCACACAATGCTGCGTGCCGACTGGCCACTGGTAAGCCGTGTGCGGGAAATCCGCATGCACGGTTTGAGCGGGGGCGTTGGCTCCCATACCGGCCTTTGGGCCATGTGAGAGCCAACGTCTACCAATGGCCAAGGACAAGACGATCTACACCTGCACCGAGTGCGGTGGTGTGAGCCCGAAGTGGCTCGGCCAGTGCCCATCGTGCAACGCTTGGAACACGCTCGAGGAGACGGTGGCCGAGGCGGCTGCCGGCACGCGCAACCAGCGCTTCCAGTCGCTCGCCAGGGCGGCGCCGGTAGCGGCCTTGTCGGAGATCGAGGCGAGCGACGTCGAGCGCGAGCCGACCGGCATCGAGGAGCTCGACCGCGTGCTCGGCGGCGGCATCGTCGAAGGCGGCGTGGTGCTGATCGGCGGCGACCCGGGCATCGGGAAGAGCACGCTGCTGCTGCAGGCGCTCGATTCGCTGTCGCGCCGCATGAGGACGCTCTACGTCACCGGCGAGGAGAGCGGCGCGCAGGTCGCGCTGCGTTCGCGCCGGCTCGGCCTGCCGGCGTCGCCGGTGCGCGTGCTGGCCGAGATCCAGCTCGAAAAGATCCTCGCGAGCATCGCCGTGGAGCAGCCGGCGGTGGTGGTGATCGACTCGATCCAGACCGTTTACTCCGAGCAGCTCAGTTCGGCGCCGGGCTCGGTGGCGCAGGTGCGCGAATGCGCGGCGCAACTCACCCGCGCCGCGAAGGCGAGCGGGGTGACGATCATCCTCGTCGGCCACGTCACGAAGGAGGGCACGCTCGCCGGGCCGCGCGTGCTCGAGCACATCGTCGACACGGTGCTCTACTTCGAGGGCGACACGCACAGCGCCTTCCGCCTGGTGCGCGCGTTCAAGAACCGCTTCGGCGCCGTCAACGAGATCGGCGTCTTCGCGATGACCGAGCGCGGGCTGAAAGGCGTCTCGAACCCGAGCGCGATCTTCCTCTCGACGCACGGCGAGCCGGTCCCCGGCTCTTGCGTGCTGGTCACGGTGGAGGGCACGCGCCCGATGCTGGTCGAGATCCAGGCGCTGGTCGACAGCGGCGGCCCGAGTCCGCGCCGCTTGAGCGTGGGCCTCGACCGCGACCGCCTGGCGATGTTGCTCGCGGTGCTGCACCGCCACGCCGGCGTGTCGTGCACGGACCAGGACGTGTTCATCAACGCCGTCGGTGGCGTGCGCATCAACGAACCGGCGGCCGACCTGGCGGTGCTGCTCGCGATCCAGGGCAGCCTGCGCGGCAAGCCGCTGCCGCGCGGCTTCATCGCGTTCGGCGAAGTGGGGCTGGCCGGCGAAGTGCGCCCCGCGCCGCGCGGCCAGGAGCGGCTGAAGGAAGCCGCCAAGCTCGGCTTCAGCGTTGCCGTGGTGCCGAAGGCGAACGCGCCGAGGAAGCCGATCGAAGGGCTGACGATCCATGCCGTCGAGCGCATCGAGCAGGCGATCGACATGGTGCGCGCCTTGTAGCGGTAGCAACGTCGATGCGCATCGCGATCATCTCCGACATCCACGGCAACCTGCCCGCGCTCGACGCGGTGCTGGTCGACATCGCACTCGCCGGCGCCGACCTCACGGTGAACCTCGGCGACATCGTCAGCGGCCCGCTGTGGCCGGTCGAGACGGCCGAACGCCTGATGGCGCTCGGCCTGCCGACGATCCGCGGCAATCACGAGCGGCAGTTGCTCACGCAGCGGCGCGAGCAGATGAGCCCCGCCGATGCGCTTACCGACGCACAGCTCGCCCCGGCGCATCGCGACTGGCTGCGCAGCCTGCCGCCGGACCTCTGGCTCGCGCCCGACGTGTACTGTTGCCACGGCACGCCGGCGAGCGACCTCGCCTACTGGCTCGAGACCGTGCGGCCCGGCTTCTCCCGCCCCGGCGCGCCGGGCGTGCGCATGGCCAGCGCCGAAGAGGCCCGAGAGCGCCTCGGCGCGCAAGCCGGTAGCCCGGCGACCCTGCTGCTATGTGGCCATACCCACATGCCGCGCGCGCTGCTGATCGGCCCGGGCCGACTGGTGCTCAATCCGGGCAGCGTCGGCCTGCAGGCCTACGACGACGCGCACCCGCACCCGCATGTGATCGAGAACGGCAGCCCGCATGCGCGTTGGGCGCTGGCCGAGCGCGGCGAGGCCGGTTGGCGCGCGGAGTTCCGCCTCGTGACCTACGACTGGGAGGCCGCCGCACGACGCGCCGAAGCCCACCGGAGACCGGACTGGGCCGACGCGCTGCGCACCGGCTTCGTCGGCCGGTTCGAGGCCGAAGCGGTCGGAGCCCGGCCACCGCGCCCCATGGCCCGCAGCGGGCCGCCGCGATGAATCCGGCCGCCACCTGGAGTCTCGCCGCCGCAGCGCTTGCAGCAGGCTGGTTCGCCTACGGCTGGCAGGGGCTGGTGCTTGCCGTCACGCTCGTCGTGTTCTGGCTGCTGCTTCAGTTCAGCCGCGCGCTGCGCGCCCTGCGCAAGGCCGGCGCCGCGCCGATCGGCCGCGTCGCCAGCGCGGTGATGCTGCACAGCCGGCTGCGCGAGGGCATGACGCTGGTGCAGGTGCTGGACCAGAGCGGCAGCCTCGGCGAGCGCGTCGATCCGCGGGTCGAGGGCGCCGAGGAGAGCTGGCGCTGGCGCGACGAGGGCGACGTGAGCGTCACCGTGCACCTGTGCGGCGGGCGCTGCAAGCGCTGGGAATTGCGGCGCCCCGGCCGGTGAAGCGACAAACCCCGCCGAAGCGGGGTCGGCAAAGGGCCCGGCCTGCGAATCAGGCGGTCTTGCGACGGCGCGCCAGTGCCAGGCCTGCCAGGCCGAGGCCGGTCAATGCCCAGGTCGCCGGTTCGGGAACCGCCGAGACCTCGCCGTTGAACGCCACCTCGCGAATCTCGATGCGGCAGCACACGCCGCCCGTCAGCAGCGTCAGTACCTCCAGATCGACCCGGCTGACGTTGAGGATCGGCGACGCGAAGGTGTACACGCCGGCCGCAAACTGGCTGATCGGCGCGGTGTAGACAGGCGAGGTCGAGAGCAGGTTGTCCGCCGGGCCATAGAAGTGGAGCTGGAAGTCTCCGACCCCTTCTCGGTAGATGTTGATGTCGTTCCAGATCGAGAAGCTGACGAGGTCGTAATTGCCGAGCAGATCGAGCTTGATGGTGCCGACCAGGCCATCGGCTCCGGCCCAGCCGTTGAAGTTGGACACATCGCCGTCGGAAATCTGGCGGATGTCGGAGCCGACGTAGCCGCAGTAGGCACCGCAGGTGGGCAGGTCCGTGGTGGGCGTGATGTACGCCGCGCCCTGGATCGTCAGCGCCTGCGCCGAGGTGGCCAGCGTCAGGCTGAGCGCGGCGGAGGCCACAAGGGTGGCGAATCGGGTGGTGGCAGGCATGTCAGGCTCCAGGCGGTAGGATGAAGGCGTGATTCCAAGGGTGTGGACCGTACCGCAATCTTGTCGGCGCATGCACCCCGTGACCGCGGGGTGGATCGGAGGCGCCCGCATCGACTTCGCCACGCCTGCACCGCGATGCGGGCTTGCGTCAGGCGCGACGGCGGCGTGCCACGAAAGCGAGGGCGGCGAGGCCCGCCAGCATCAGGGCATGGGTCTCGGGCTCCGGTACCGGCGCCGTGTAAAGGCCGAAGTGCGACAGCCCCGGACCCGGCCCGCCGCTGCCTTTGGTGATGCCCAGCGTGTCGAAGTTCAGCGACGTGATCCCGCTCGCACCGCCGTCGAATTCGTAGTAACTGTAGTCTGGGCCGCCCTTGATCGCGAGCACGAACAGGCCCTTGACGGCGCTGTCGAAACTCAAGGTACCCGAGGTCAGGCCGGCGTAGCTGGCGGCGAAGGGGCCGGAGCCTGCGTCGTCGCTCTTGCCTTGCCAGGTCCAGGTGCTGCCCCATTGGGCGCTCAGGAAGCTCGCCTCGGCTGGGCTGCCATTCACATTGCCGCCGATCGGGCCTCGGCAGTCGAGGTATCCCGCGTTGCCGACCGTGGCGACGGAGTCGCCGCACGCCACTGCAGCGACGGGCTTGGCGGCCTGTGCCGAGCAACCGGCCGCGGCGATCAGGCTTGCGAGCACGTACTTGACGGTGGGCTTCATTTGGTGTTCGACCTTTCGAAATGTGAATCCGATGCTCCGTCCGAGTGGCGGCCCAGCCGCTGCGCAGCTGCGATCTCGAGGGGTAGGTCAAGCGTAAAGGCGGCACCCATCGCGGTCGATCCCGCACGCGGGGGGTTCCCCTCTGATCGCGGGGGGGGCAGGGCCGGCCCGCGTCATCGGTGGCCTGCGCTGCGGCGAGGCCCGTAAAATCAAGCGCTGAAGCAGTCAGGCGCACGCCAATAAGGAACCACCATGTCGATGGACGACCGCGACGGCAAGATCTGGATGGACGGCGAGCTCGTTGAATGGCGCGACGCCAGGATCCACGTGCTGAGCCACACGCTGCACTACGGCTGCGGCGCGTTCGAGGGCGTGCGCGCCTACAACACGGCAGGCGGCACGGCGATCTTTCGGCTGCGCGAGCACACCGAGCGGCTCTTCAACAGCGCCAAGATCCTGCGCATGAAGATCCCGTTCTCGATGCAGCAGGTGATGGACGCGCAGCGCGAGGTGGTGCGCGTCAACAAGCTCGAGAGCTGCTACCTGCGCCCGCTGGCCTGGATAGGCTCCGAGAAGCTCGGCGTCAGTCCCAAGGGCAACAAGATCCACCTGATGGTCGCCGCCTGGCCCTGGGGCGCGTACCTGGGCGAAGAGGGCATGAAGCGCGGCATCCGCGTCAAGATCAGCAGCTACACGCGCCACCATGTGAACATCACGATGACGCAGGCCAAGGCGGTGAGCAACTACACCAACTCGATCCTCGCCAACATGGAGGCGCTCGACGACGGTTATGACGAAGCGATGCTGCTCGACGCGTCGGGCTTCGTCAGCGAAGGCGCGGGCGAGAACCTGTTCGTCGTGAAGAACGGCGTCGTGTACACGCCTGACCTGTCGGCCGGCGCCCTGAACGGCATCACGCGCAACACGGTGTTCGCAATCTGCGAGGACCTGGGGCTCAAGCTCGTCGAAAAGCGCATCACCCGCGATGAGGTGTACATCTGCGACGAGGCCTTTTTCACCGGCACTGCGGCCGAGGTCACGCCGATCCGCGAGCTCGACCGCATCGAACTCGGCAGCGGCTCGCGCGGCCCGATCACCGAGAAGATCCAGAGCGCGTTCTTCGACATCGTCAACGGCCGTAACGCGAAGTACGCCGAGTGGCTGACGAAGGTCTGACGGCCATGAGTCGAGATCAGCAATCGGTCGAAGTCACCGCGAAGGATCTTCAGGGCCCTGGCGTCGTGTCCTGCCCGAACCCGAAGATGGCGCTGTGGAGTAACCACCCGCGGGTGTTCATCGACGTGGCCGCCGAAGGCGTTGGCAAGTGCCCCTATTGCGGCACGGTGTACCGCCTGAAGGCGGGCGAAGTCCTCGGCTCGCACTAGTGCCCGGGCCACGCGCGCGGGGCGCGCTTCTCGAATGACCCGCAGCCTCGTCATCGCGCCGCAGTGGATCGGCGACGCGGTGATGAGCGAGCCGCTGCTGGCCCGCCTGGCGGCGCGCGGCGAGCGCCTGTCGGTCGGCGCATTGCCGTGGGTGGCGCCGGTGTACCGCGCGATGCCGCAGGTCGGCGAAGTGATCGAGCTGCCGTTCGCTCACGGCAGGCTCGACTGGGCCGCACGGCGGCGCATGGCGCGCGAACTGCGCGGCCGCTTCGATGCGGCCTACGTGCTGCCCAACTCGATCAAGTCGGCGCTCATGCCGTGGCTGGCGAGCATTCCGCTGCGCGTGGGCTACCAGGGTGAGGGGCGATGGGGCTTATTGAGCCGGCGCCTGGCCAACGCCGCGGGCCGCCCGCCGATGGTCGCGTACTACAGCGCGCTGGCGGGCGACGCGGGCCCGAGCGGCGAGCGCCCGCGGCTGCGCTTCGGTGCCGCGCGGCTGGCCGCAGCCACGGCGCAGGTCGGTGTCGGGCCGGGGGCCTACTGGGTGTTCGCGCCGGGCGCCGAGTACGGCCCGGCCAAGTGCTGGCCGCCGGTGCACTACGCGGCGCTGGCCCGTTCGCTGCACGCCGAAGGCGGCCTGCCCGTGCTGCTGCTCGGCTCGGCCAAGGAGGCTGCGCTGTGCAAGGGCATCGCGCAGCAGGCCGGCGGCGCGTGCGAGGTGCTTGCCGGGCAGGTGCCGCTGATCGACGCGATGGCGCTGATCGCCGCGGCGCGTGGCATGGTCAGCAACGACTCCGGCCTGATGCACGTGGCCGCCGCGTTCGGCGTGCCGCAGGCGGCGCTGTTCGGCTCCACCAGCCCCGAGCACACGCCACCGCTGAACCCGAACGCCCGCGTGCTGTGGCTGAAGGCCGAACTGCAGCTCGACTGCGCACCCTGCTTCGATCGCGTCTGCCGCTTCGGCCACACGCGCTGCCTCGCCGAACTCGCGCCGGCGCGCGTGCAGGCGGCGCTGCTGAGTGCGGTGCGCGCGGCCCGGCGCTGACGAACCCAGGCTCGCCGCGTTCGCGCCTGCGCCGGTGGCGCCGCACCGCGGGAACGACCGCGCGCCCGGCACGCGCGGTCCACCGGACGGTCCGTGTCCGGGCTCGGCGCTGCGCCGGCCCGACTTTCGGCGTCGGCGTGCCGACATAGCGGATCTGCCAGGTGGCACGGCGGCCGGTTCGTACAATCCCTGTCAGCATGCCGCACCCTCAGGAATTCATTCTCACGCTCTCGTGCCGCGACGCACCGGGCATCGTCCACTCGGTTTCCGGGCTGCTGTTCGAGGCCGGCTGCAACATCATCGATTCGCAGCAGTTCGGCGACCTCCCGGATTCTGGCGACGAGGCTGGCAGGCATGCCACCGGCCTGTTCTTCATGCGGGTGCACTTCAAGGCGCCCGAGCCCCTGGCCGACCTGCGGGCGCTCGAGGCGCTGTGCGGCGGCGTGCGCCAGCGCTTCGGGATGGAGTTGCACCTGCACGCGCTGAGCCGCAAGCCGCGCCTGCTGCTGATGGTGAGCCAGCATGGCCACTGCCTGAACGATCTGCTGTTCCGGGCTCAGTCGGGGCAGCTTCGCGTCGAGGTCGGCGCAATCGTCTCCAACCACCGAGACTTCGAAACGCTGGCGGCGGGCTTCGGCATCCCGTTCCACCACCTGCCGCTGCCGGCGGGTGCACCAGCCGAGGCCAAGCGGGGGCGGGAGCGGCAGATCGAGCAACTGATCGAGGCGCTGCGCATCGACCTCGTGGTGCTGGCGCGCTACATGCAGATCCTGAGCCCGGCGTTCTGCGCGTTCGTGCGCGGCCGCGCGATCAACATCCACCACAGCTTCCTGCCCAGCTTCAAGGGCGCCAAGCCTTACTACCAGGCGCACGACCGTGGCGTGAAGCTGATCGGCGCCACGGCGCACTACGTGACGGCCGATCTCGACGAAGGCCCGATCATCGAGCAGGACGTGGCGCGGGTGGACCACAGCCTGAGCCCGGAGGACTTCACGGCCGTCGGGCGCGACGTCGAGAGCGTGGTGCTGGCGCGCGCGGTGCGCTGGCACATCGAGCACCGGGTGCTGATGAACGGCCCGAAGACCGTCGTGTTCAGGTAGGAGCGCCGCTCCGATGTCCTCCACGAAGACGCCGCTCGCCGCGATCGGCTCGCCCGACGAGACCGAGGCCCAGTTCTACGAAGCGCTGCAGCAGGGCGACATCGACAAGCTGATGGCGGTGTGGTCCGACGACGACGAGATTGTCTGCGTGCAACCCGGCGGCCCGCGCCTGGTCGGGCCGGGCGCGATCCGCGCCGCCTTCGAAGCCATGTTCGGGCACGGCGCGATCAATGCCCGACCCGAGAAGGTGCGCCGCGTGCAGACCCTGGCGAGCGCCGTTCACAGCGTTCTCGAGCGGGTGCAGGTGATGACGCAGGAGGGCCCGCAGTCGGCGTGGGTCATCGCGACCAACGTCTACCTCCGCTCGCCCCTGGGGTGGCGGCTCGCGGCCCATCACGCCAGCCCCGGCACCGAGGCCGAGCAGCGCGAGGTAGTCGAGCCGCCGGCGGTGCTGCATTGAGATGAATCCGCGCCGGCCTTCCCGTGCCCGGCGGCACGGCCGGGACTGAACGCGCGATGCACGACTACCGCGCGCCGCGCTGGATGCTCGGCGGTGGTGCCATGGGTGGCCATGCGCAGACCATCTGGCCGGCACTGTTCGCGCGCCGCTTTGACGGCCCAGCGCCGATCTATCGTCGCGAACGCTGGGACACGCCGGACGGCGACTTCATCGATGTCGATTTCCAGAGCGAGCCCGTGCCGGCCGCCGATGCGCCATGGCTGGTGCTGTTCCACGGTCTGGAAGGTTCGTCGGGCAGCCACTACGCGCAGGCCTTCGCGCAATGGGCACGCGGCCACGGCTGGGGGTTCGCGGTACCGCACTTTCGCGGCTGCTCGGGCGAACTCAACCGCGCGCCGCGCGCCTACCATTCGGGCGATTTCGAGGAGGTCGGCTGGATCCTCGAGCGGCTGCGCCAGCGCAGCGCGCGAGCACTGGCGGTCGTGGGGATCTCGCTGGGCGGCAACGCGTTGCTGCGCTGGGCCGAAGAGGCCGGCGACGACGCGGCCCGCGTCGCGCGCTGCGTCTGCGCCGTCTCGTCGCCGATCGACCTGGCGGCGGGCGGGCACGCCATCGGGCGCGGCTTCAACAGGCAGGTCTATACGCGCATGTTCCTCGCGACGATGCGCCCAAAGGCGCTACGCAAACTCGCCCAGCACCCGGGCCTGTTCGACCGCGAGAAGATGCTCGCCGCGCGCGACCTGTACGCGTTCGACGCTGTCTTCACGGCGCCGCTGCACGGCTTTCGCGACACCGAGGACTACTGGTCGCGCGCGTCGGCCAAGCCGCACCTGCACCGGATCCGCATTCCCGCGCTGGTGCTCAACGCGCGCAACGACCCGTTCGTGCCGGCCGCGAGCCTGCCTGCGGCGCGCGAGGTCGGCCGTCACGTCACGCTGTGGCAGCCAGCGCAGGGCGGCCATGTAGGCTTTCCGGCAGGGCGCCCGCCGGGGCACCTATTGACCCTGCCCGAGGCGGTGATGCGCTGGGTTGCCGCCCAACGCTGAGCGATCATCCGGCCATGGATGCGATCGTCCGCGCCGCGCTGAAGAAGTGGCCCAACGTGCCGGCCTGCTACGGCTGGCTGGCGCTCGACGCGCGCGGCGAGTGGTACCTGCGCGACGACCAGGCGCAGGCGGCGGGGCCGTTCCCGGCCGTCAAGGGCAGCCGCATCCGCCACGAGAAGCTGCGCGAGTTCATCCACCGCAACTACGCTGCCGACGAGGCGGGCGGCTGGTTCTTCCAGAACGGGCCGCAGCGGGTGTATGTCGAGCTCGAGGCCGCGCCCTGGGTGTGGCGGCTGCCGGTGGATGGCGGCGCGATGCAGGTGCGGGCGCACACCGGCGCGCCGGCCCGGGTCGCGTCGAGCTGGCTCGACGAGCGCGGGCGCCTGTTCCTCGCGACCGAACTCGGCCTCGGGATCGTGCACACGCAGGACATGCTGCAGGCTGCCGGCGCGGTGGAGAGCGGCGCCTGGACCCCGCGGGACATTGCCTTCGCGGAGCTGCCGGCGCGCTTCGGCTACCGCCTCAGCCCGCAGGCCGACCCAGCCTGAGAACGGCCGGCGCGGGCTTCGCCTTCCGCGGCCGGCCTCGACGGACCCTACTTCGCCGCGGCCGACGCAGCGCCTGGATCCGCCGCGGCCGACGCTGCCGACGCCGGTGCCTTGGGCTCGGCGAACTTGGCGCCCCCCTGGTTGGCGATATAGACCACCGCGCGGCCGATCTCCAGGTCGCTGAAGGCGCCACCGCCCTGGGCGGCCATGGCGTTCTTGCCCTTGAGCGCCGAAGTCAACAGGGCTTCGTAGCCGGTCTTGATGCGCGGCGCCCACGCCGCAGCGTCGCCGAGCTTGGGGGCGCCGGCCAGGCCGGCGGTGTGGCAGGCGGTGCACTGCGCGGCGAAGACCTGCTCGCCGGTCTTGAGCGTTGCGCTGTCGGAGGCGTCCTTGAGCTCCACGTGCCCGACGGCCTGGATGCGCTCGGCAATCGCCTCTTTCGCCATCAGGTTGCTGCCCGCGGCCGGGCGGGTATCGCTGGACACATAGATGGCCAGCATCACGATCACGATCACCGGCACGACGAAGGCGAACAACACGGCCGCGATGAGCTGCCGGGGCGTCTTGATCGGGCCCTCGTGAGGAGCGTCTTGTTCACTGTGGGCGTCGCTCATGGAGTCCTCGAGTGCTGGATGGGGGTGCGCCCGGCTCGCTGCGGTGGAGCGCGCAAAAAACCGGCGGATTATAGGCCGCGGTCCAGCGTCGACCGGGCTTGGCGTACCGCCGGCAAGGCCGGGCAAACCGCTCGCGCCGGCCAGCGGCGCGATGGTGCGCTACAGCAGGCAGGAGTGGCTGAACTTCATCACCAGCGAGTCGCACAAGGGCTTCTCGCCACTGTTCGACCCGGCCACGCCGGAAGACTGCAATGCGCTCGTCAAGGGCCGCCTCACCGAGCGTCTGAATTGGGTGAACGAGCAGCTCGAAGGCAAGGCGTACCTGATGGGCGAGCACTTCACGGTCGCCGATGCCTACCTGTTCACCGTCACCCACTGGTCCGGCTACGTCGGCATCGACATCTCGGGCCTGGCCCACCTCGGCGCGTTCATGGGTCGCGTCGCTGCGCGGCCGCCGGTGCAGGAGGCGCTGAAGGCCGAGGGGCTGTCGAAATAGCGGCGTGGCCGCAAACGGCCGCGCGCTCGAAGGGACGACGCGGCCCAAGTCTCAGGGGCCGGTCTTGAGCTCGATCTGGATCGATGCATACCAGGCCGCCAGTTCAGCGATGTCTGCGTCGCTCAGGGGTTTGGCGATCACGGCCATCACTTCGTTGGCGCGCTTGCCGCTGCGAAATGCCTTGAGCTGTTCGGCGAGGTAGGTCTCGGGCTGACCGGCCAGGTTCGGCGTGTTCGGCATCGTCGTCAGGCCCGACGGACCGTGGCAGGTTGCGCAGGTCCGAGACTTCTCGGGCGCTGCCTTGCCCTGGGCCGGCGCGAGGATCGGTGCCAGCGCGCACAGCGCGGCCAGCGCCGCCCGGGTGAACAGAGGGTTCATGGTTCGCTTTCGTGGACGCTTCTGCGGCACCTTGCGCGCCAGGCGGGCCGGGATCTCCCGACCCGCCTTGTCGGCACGGCAACGATCCGCAGGCGCCGTGCGGCGTGCCTGCGGTCGCGGCGCGCCGTCGCTGCCTACTTGGCGTCGCCCGTGTAGGTCACGCGGTACAGCGCGCCGGCGAAGTCGTCGCTGATCAGCATCGAGCCGTCCTTCATCATCGCCACGTCCACCGGGCGGCCGCGGTACAGGCCGGTCTCGGCGTCGAGCCAGCCTTCGGCGAAGACCTCGGTCTTGTCGGCCGTGCCGTCGGCCTTCAGGCTGGTGAACATGATCCGCGCGCCGATCGGCTTGGTGCGGTTCCACGAGCCGTGCTGGGCCGAGAACAGGCCGCCCTGGTACTTCGCCGGGAACTGCTTGCCGGTGTAGAACGCCAGCCCCAGATCGGCCGCGTGAGCGTCCATGTAGACCTGCGGGTCGGTGATGTTCGCCGGCAGCGGGTCCTTGTCGTAGCCTTCTTCGGTGATGCGCGTCTTGCCCTGCTTCCACGGGTAGCCGAAGAACTGGCCGGCCTTGGTCGCGCGGTTGATCTCGCCGGCGGGGATGTCGTCACCCATGCCGTCGGTCTGGTTGTCGGTGAACCAGAGCGCGCCGTCCTTCGGGTTGAACTCCAGGCCGACCGAGTTGCGGATGCCGGTGGCGTAGACCTCGCGCTTGGAGCCGTCGAACGCGTTCATGCGCACGATGCCGCCGATGCCGACCTTGTTGAACAGGTCGAGCTTGTTGCGCGGCGGGACGTTGTAAGGCTGGCCGAGGGTGATGTAGAGCATGCCATCCGGCCCGATGCGGCAGGTACGGGCGTGGTGGTTGTACGACTCTTCCTCGGGCGGGATCAGCTTGCCTTGCGGCACGGTCTCGATCACCGCGACGTCGCCGCCTTCATAGAAGAATTCGGCAGCCGGGAAGTTCAGTACCCGGTTGTGCTCGACCACGACCAGGAAGCCGTCCTTCGTCCAGCACACGCCGTTGGGCACGTGGAACTTGGCCGACGGCGCGAAGGGCTTGACCTCGTCGGCCACGCCGTCGCTGTTGCGGTCGGTCACCGCCCAGACGGTGTTCTTGCGCGTGCCGACGAACAGCATGTTGGTGCTCGGCGCCACCGCCATGTGGCGCGCGTCGGGCACCACCGCGTAGAGCTCGATCTTGAAGCCCGGCGGCAGCTTGACGCGCTTGAGGTTCTCGCGCAGCGCCGCGGCGTTCTTGCCCTCCTGCGGCACTGGCGGCATGGTCGGGTCGACTCCCGAGACCTTCATCTGCTTGAGGTTTTCGATGTTCTGCGCCTGCGCCTGTGCATGGCCGGCTACCAGCAAGGCCACGGCGGCCGTCAGCGTGCTCAGGACGAGCGAGGGGTGCTTCTTCATGCTTGTCTCCAACTCTTGGTTTGTATGCGTCGCCGGTGCGGCATCGCATCGGTAACGTACTGTTACCGGTAGCGGCGCCGCCGCTCCGGCTCATTGATCTTATCGAGTCCGCGACTTTCATGCTGGCGGCAAACCGCGCGAATGCGACGCTGCCCAGTGCCATTGTTCGAGGGCATGTCCGGCGGCGCTCGACACGCGGTTCGAAGGTTGATCCGGTCGCGCCTATGCCGGGCGGGGAGTGGACGTTTCAGCCACGAACACCCCCACGCCCTGCGAGGTCTTCGCCGCATAGAAGAAGGATTGCCTGAATGGAGCAGGGGGGCTGCACCGCTTCGGCTGAGCGCGCACAGGAGGCATGGGTGGGATGCAGGCACATGCAGCGGTGTTGGCGACGCATCACGCGGCGCCAGGCACTTCGCTGCAACGGAGCGCTCGGCGGCGGTCGCAATGCCCGAGGAGGCTGGTGCCGGTTCGGGGGCGGAACCGGACCACCCGACCGGGCGACAGATGAGTTGTTGCGCTGCAACATATCACTCGGCGGGTGGGTGTCCGACGCAGGCGACGGGCGCAGAATGCGGTGCCGCACGATGGCGGCTGCGCTGCAGCGGCAAACACGGCTGCGGTGCACAATGGCTCGCCCGCGCCCCTTCGCACCGCCCTTGTGAGCTCCCCCTCGTCCCCCCGCAGGTCCGGCCTGTTCGCACTCACGCTGGGCGCCGTGGGCGTGGTCTACGGCGACATCGGCACCAGCCCGCTGTATGCGCTCAAGGAAGTGTTCGCGCACGGCCACGTGCCGCTGACGCCGGGCAACATCTACGGCGTACTGTCGATGATCTTCTGGACGCTGACGGTGGTCGTCAGCGTCAAGTACGTCGCGCTGATCCTGCGCGCCGACAACAACGGCGAGGGCGGCCTGATCGCGATGCTGGCGCTGGCTTCCGTCGCCATGCTGCACCGCCCGGAGTTGCGACGCCGCCTGCTGCTGCTGGGCATCTTCGGCACCGCGATCTTCTTCGGCGACGGCGTCATCACGCCCGCCATCTCGGTCCTGTCGGCGGTCGAGGGGCTGGAGGTGGCCGCGCCCGGCCTGCACCGCTTCGTGGTGCCGGTAACGCTGGTGGTGTTGACCGCGCTGTTCGTGGTCCAGCGCCACGGCACCGCGGGCATCGGCAGGTTCTTCGGGCCGGTCACCGTCGTCTGGTTCCTCGCGCTCGCGATGCTGGGTGCCACGCACATCGCGGGCAATCCTTCCGTGCTGTGGGCGCTGAGCCCGCACCATGCCTTGCTCTTCATCGCCTCGTACCCGGGGATCGCCTTCATCGCCCTCGGCTCGGTGGTGCTGTGCGTGACCGGCGCCGAGGCGCTGTACGCCGACATGGGCCACTTCGGCAAGCGCCCGATCCGCCTCGCCTGGTTCGGCCTGGCGATGCCGGCGCTGGCCATCAACTACTTCGGGCAGGGCGCGATGCTGCTCGAGCACCCCGAGAACGTGCGCAACCCGTTCTATGAGATGGCCCCTGGCTGGGCGCTGTTCCCGCTGATCGGGCTGGCCACCTGCGCCACGGTGATCGCCTCGCAGGCGTTGATCACTGCGGCCTTCTCGGTCACCAAGCAGGCCATCCAGCTCGGCTACCTGCCGCGGATGCGGATCGCCCACACCTCGGTGCGCGAGACCGGCCAGGTGTACCTGCCGTTCATCAACTGGTCGCTCTACGCGTGCATCTTCGCCGCGGTCGTCTTCTTCGGCTCGAGCAGCAAGCTGGCGGCGGCCTATGGCATCACGGTCACGATCGACATGCTGATCACGACCACGATGACCTTCTTCGTCATCCGCTACGGCTGGAAGTACCCGTGGTGGGTGTGCATTGCCGCGACCGGCTTCTTCTTCGTCGTCGACTTCATGTTCTTCGCCGCCAATGCCGTCAAGGTGCTCGACGGCGGCTGGTTCCCGCTCGTGCTCGGCGGCGTGATGTTCACCTTCATGATGACCTGGAAGCAGGGCCGCATGCTGATGGCCGAGCGCCTGCGCGACGACGCGAT
Source organism: uncultured bacterium (assembly GCA_963779155.1). Classification (GTDB taxonomy): domain Bacteria; phylum Pseudomonadota; class Gammaproteobacteria; order Burkholderiales; family Burkholderiaceae_C; genus CAIKUF01. Next base: position 132,115 of record CAVZXE010000020.1, read on the forward strand.
CGAGCTGCGCGGCTTCCTCGACAGCGTGTTCGTGAGCCCGCCCACGCGCGTCCAGGGCACCGCGGTGTTCCTCTCCAGCGAGGCCGGGCTCACTCCCAACGCGCTGCTGCACAACCTGAAGCACAACAAGGTGCTGCACGAGACCAACCTGTTCGTGCACGTACAGCACCACGAGGTGCCGTGGATCGGCTTCGACAGGCGCTGCGAGATCGAGCCGCTGGGCCACGATTGCTGGCAGGTCACGCTGCACTTCGGCTTCAAGAACGACCCCGACGTGCCCGAAGCGCTGGCGCTGCTGCGCGGCCGCGGCGTGCAGCTCGAAGAGATGGAGACGAGCTACTTCCTGTCGCGCGACATCGTCATTCCCACCATCGGCAGCGGGATGTCGGTATGGCGCGAGAAGCTCTTCGCGGGCATGCACCGCAACGCCTCGGCGGCGGCCGACTTCCTCAACCTGCCGACGAACCGGGTGGTCGAGCTCGGCTCGAAGGTCGAGATCTGAGCGCGGTGGCAGCGCCGGGCAACCGGGCCGGGGAGCGCTTCGCCCGGATCCTGTTCGTCGTGCCCGCCCAGCTCGGCGACGTGCTGCTGTGCACGCCGGCGATCCACGCCGCGCGGCTGCGCTGGCCGCAGGCACGCATCGATGTGCTGGGCTTTGCCGGCACGCTCGGGCTGCTGGAGGGCAACCCCGACGTCAACGCGCTCGTCGAGCTCGAGCCCTCGGCCACGTCGGACTGGAAGACCAAGCTGCGCGAGGCATGGCGGCTGTGGCGGCGCTACGACCTCGCGCTGGTGACGCGCACCGGCGATCGCGCGCATCTGGCCGGATGGCTGGCTGCGCGCCGGCGCAGCGTGCTGCTGCCTGGCCATGGCTCGGCGAGCTTCTGGAAGCGTCATGCCGCGCACCAGGGCCTCGAGGAAGTCGCGGGCACGCCAGCGGTGATCAGCACGCTGCGGCTGCTCAGCCCGTGGGTCGAGTCCCCGGCCGCGCTCTCGGTGCAGCCGCCGCCGCCGGCGCCGCTGCCCGCGCCTCTGGACGAGCAACTTCGCCATCCCTGCGTCGTCGTGCACGTGCCATCGATGTGGCGCTACAAGCAATGGCCCGTGGCGCATTTCCGAAGCGTCGTCGATGCTCTCCTGGCCGATGGCGTGCAGGTGCTGCTGACCGGCAGCGCCTCGGCGAACGACCAGGCGCTCGTCGCCCCGCTGCGCGACGCCGGCGCCGAGCCCGACCTGATCGATGTGGCCGGGCGCCTGTCGCTGCGCCAGTTGCGGGCCCTGCTCGAGCGCGCCGACGCGTACCTGGGGCCGGACACGTCGGTCACGCACCTGGCCGCCGCGGTCGGCATCGCCGTCGTCGCGGTGTTCGGCCCGTCGCAGCCCGAGAACTTCGGCCCCTGGCCGACCCCCCACCCGCCGACACAACCCTGGCAACGCCGCGCACAGCGCCAGCAGGTGCGCCGCGTGGTCGTGCTGCAGGGCCCCGATCGGCCGGATCGGCCGCGATGCGTGCCCTGCAACCGCATGGGTTGCGAGCAGCGCATCGACAGCGGCAGCCACTGCCTCGAGGGCCTGGCGCACGAACGGGTGCTGGCCGAGCTGCGGCGCTTGCTGCGCGAGCCCGCCGTGAAGCGCTGAGGCGGTGCACACGGCGCCGCGGCGCTTTTTATGCAACAGTGGCGGCCCCGCTCGTCGCGCCGAGAAGCCGCGGCGGTGATCCGCACCGATCAGACAAGCCCGAGACCGCCCCATGAAACTGCTGTTCGTCGCCGACCCGCTGGACCACTTCAAGATCGCCAAGGACTCGACCTTCGCGATGATGCGCGAGGCCGCCGCGCGGGGCCACGACCTCTTCGCCTGCGAGCCGCAGGACCTGACCTGGCAGCGCGGCGGCCGCGTCACCGCGCACGTGCGCGAGATCGCGCTGACCGGCGACGCGCGGGACTGGTTCGCGGCCGGCGCGCCGGCCGCGGTGGCGCTGGCCGACCTGGGTGCAGTCGTGATGCGCAAGGACCCGCCCTTCGACAGCGAATACTTCTACGCCACGCACCTGCTCGAGCAGGCCGAGCGCGAAGGCGCGCGCGTGTTCAACCGGCCGCGCGCGCTGCGCGACCACCCGGAGAAGCTCGCGATCCTCGAATTCCCGCAGTTCATCGGCCCGACGCTGGTGACGCGCGACGAAGGCGACGTCAAGCGCTTCCACGCGGAGCACGGCGACATCATCCTGAAACCCCTCGACGGCATGGGCGGCATGGGCATCTTCCGCGTCGGCCCCGACGGGCTGAACCTGGGCAGCATCACCGAGACGCTCAACCGCGGCGGGGCGCAGACGGTGATGGTGCAGCGCTACCTGAGCGAGATCGTGCAGGGCGACAAGCGCATCCTCGTCATCGGCGGCGTGCCGGTACCGTTCAGCCTGGCGCGGATTCCGCAGGGCAACGAGATCCGTGGCAACCTGGCCGCCGGTGGCAAGGGCGTCGCGCAGCCGCTTTCGGCGCGCGACCGCGAGATTGCCGAGGCGCTGGGCCCGGTGCTCGCCGCGCGCGGCCTGCTGCTGGTGGGGCTCGACGTGATCGGCGAGTGCCTGACCGAGATCAACGTGACGAGCCCGACCTGCTTTCAGGAGATCATGCAGCAGACGGGCTTCGACGTGGCGAAGGTGTTCGTCGATGCGCTCGAAGCAGCGCTGGCCGGCTGAGCAGGTGGCTGGCCGCCTGCTGCCCGGACCCGCGCCCTGACCGTCCCCCGCGCGCGGAAGAAGCGGGCTGGGGTGAGGGCTGCCAGTTCCGCCCCTCGATAATCTCCGTTTCGACGCACGCGCTCCATGGCCATCCTCTCGCTCTCCAACGCCCACCTCGCCTACGGCCACGTCGCCCTGCTCGATGGCACCGGCTTCTCGCTCGAAGCGGGCGAACGGCTCGGCCTGATCGGGCGCAACGGCGCCGGCAAGTCGTCGCTGCTGAAGATCGTCGCCGGCCTCGAGAAGCCCGACGACGGGCTGCTGCAGCTGACACAGGGCCTGCGCATCCGCTACGTGCCGCAGGAGCCGCTGTTCGCCGCCGACGCGACGGTGTTCGACATCGTCAGCGAGGGCGTGGCCGAGGCGCGCGCGCTGCGTCAAGCGTACGAAGAGCACGCCGAGGGCGTCGATCTCGACGCGCTGCAGACGCGCATCGAGGCGCTCGACGCCTGGACCTGGGAGCAGCGCGTCGCGACCACGCTGGCGCAGCTGCACCTCGACGGCGCGCGCCGCATCGGCGATCTCTCGGGCGGCACGAAGAAGCGCGTCGCGCTGGCGCAGGCGCTGGTCGCGGTGCCTGACGTGCTGCTGCTCGACGAGCCGACCAACCACCTCGATCTGGACTCGATCGCCTGGCTGGAAGACTTGCTGCGCGGTTCCAAGGGGCCCCCAAGGTCGCCGCTGCACGGCGCCCGCCCCCCCGAGGGGGAGCAAGGAGGCTTGGGGCGGCCCGGCGCCTCCTTCAACGGCGCGCTGATGCTGATCACCCACGACCGCGCGTTCCTGGATGCGGTGTCGACGCGCATTCTCGAGCTCGACCGCGGCACGCTGCGCAGCTATCCGGGCAACTTCAGCGCCTACGAGCGGCTGAAGGACGAGCAACTTGCGTCAGACGCGCTCGCCAATGCGCGCGCCGACAAACTGCTGGCGCAGGAGGAGGCGTGGATCCGCAAAGGCGTCGAAGCGCGGCGCACGCGCAGCGTGGCGCGCATCGAGCGACTGCAGGTGCTGCGCGCGCAGCGGCAGGCGCGGCGCGATTCACTCGGCCAGGTCAAGCTCGAGGTCGACACCGGCGCCGCCAGCGGCAAGATCGTCGCCGAGCTGCGCCATGTGTCGATGAGCTTTCACGACCGCGGCGTCGAAAAGGTCATCGTCAAGGACTTCTCGGCGACCATCCTGCGTGGCGACCGGGTCGGCCTGATCGGGCCCAACGGCGCCGGCAAGACGACGCTGCTCAAGCTGATCCTCGGCGAGCTCAAACCTACCGCCGGCAGTGTGCGCCAGGGCACCAAGCTCGAGGTGGCGTACTTCGACCAGATGCGCAGCGCGCTCGACCTCGATGCGACGCTCGCCGAGACGATCAGCCCCGGCAGCGAATGGGTCGAGGTGGGCGGCGCGCGCAAACATGTGATGAGCTACCTGAACGACTTCCTGTTCTCGCCCGAGCGCGCCAACTCGCCGGTGCGCACGCTCAGCGGCGGCGAGCGCAACCGCGTACTGCTGGCGCGCCTGTTCGCGTTGCCGGCCAACGTGCTGGTGCTCGACGAGCCGACCAACGACCTCGACATCGACACCCTCGAATTGCTGGAAGAACTGCTCCAGAAGTACCCTGGCACCGTGTTCCTGGTCAGCCACGACAGGCGCTTCCTCGACAACGTGGTGACCAGCACCATCGCGTGGGAGGGCGATGTCTCGCCGGGGCTGTGGCGCGAGTACGAAGGCGGGTACGAAGACTGGGTGTTGCAGAAGGCGCGTTCGCAGGCGCTGCAGCGCGAGGCGGCGAAGCCACCAGCGGACAAGCTGCGGGCCGCGCCCGCCGCCCCGCCGGCCGCCAGGCCGCGCAAGCTCAGCTACAAGGACCAGCGTGAGCTCGACGCACTGCCGGGGCGCATCGAGGCGCTCGAAGCCGAACAGCGCCAGCTCGCCGAGCAGCTCTCGGGTGCCGAGATCTACACCGGCGACGCCGCCCGCCTGGCCGAGATGCAGGACCGCTTCGCCCGGATCGACGACGAATTGACGGCTGCGCTCGAACGCTGGGAGGCTCTCAGCGTCGCTTGAAGCCGGGTGGGCGGACTTTTGCGGCGCACCCCGAAGCGGGCAGGGCGACGCGGAGGCGTGCAACGCGGCGGGCGCAGTCCGGCTCAGGCCGGATCGGCCTTGCCGCGCAACAGCGCGTCGCAAGTGGCGCGCTGGGCTTCTTCGGCGGGGAGCCTGGCGCACACCGGGTTCAACTGGGCCTGCAGACGGCCGATCACGTCGGCATGCGCGGCGGCGCCATTCCAGCTCTGGAGCTTCCTGCCGACGCGTTGCAACGAGCGTGCACTGCGCTCGTAGAACGCGTCGGGCTGGGCCGCGGCTTCGGTGATCAGCTGGCTGGCCACGCGCTCGATCCGAGGCGCATCCTGCGGCGCCAGTTCGACCAGTGCGCTCACGTAGCTCGCGCCCCATTGCAGCCGTGTCGCCGGACCTTCGCTGGCGGTGAACGCCTGTTCGTACCAGCGCAGCGCCTCGGCCTTGTCGCCCCGCACCTTGGCGTTGCCGGCGAGCGCGGACATCAGATAGTAGGGTGAGTGGCTCCTGGCCAGGTTGGCCTTGAGCAGCGCGTCCGACTCGGCGCCGAGCCCGGCCTGGCTCAACGCATAGGCGCCGGCGGTGATCACGGCCTGGCGTTCGTAGCCGTCGCTGATCTCCCGGTCGGCGCGCGCCACCTGTTCGCGCACATCCCTCAGCAGCGCCGGCGGCAGCTTCACCGTCTTCGCGTCCTTGGGCAGGTCGATCCGCGCCAGATCGACCCGGGCGATCAACGCGCCCATGCGGTCGGCACGCGACAGCGTGGCATCGCTTTCGAGCCGTTGCAGCGCCTTGCGGTAGGCCGCGAGCACGGCCACACGCTGGCCTCCGGCGGCCGGCGTCGTGATGGCGCGGGTGATCTCGGCTGCCGGGCCGGTCAGCACATCTATCTGCGCGCGCGCGGCGGCCGGGTCGGCCAGCACCTTCATTACGCGTTCACGCAGCGCGGCGTCGGCCTTCACGCCCTGGCCGTCGTCGCTCGCGGCCAGCGCCTTCAGCCACAGCCGGGTCGCTGCCTGCGGCTCCTGCGACGGGCAGGCCGCCGCCAGCGAGGCCAGCAGCCCCGCACGTTCGGCGGCCGGCACGAGCTGCGCTTCGTCGGTATCCCACGAATAGTAGGCCAGCAGGCGCCAGGCGTTCGGCTCGAGCGGCTTGCCGGCCCGCGCATCGGCCAGCACGGCCTTGACGGGCCGGCCGCCGGCCAGCCCGAGCTGCAGCAGCTGCATCACTTGCGGCGCATCGACCTCGCCCGGCAGGCGGGTGATCTCGGCGCCTTGCGGGTTGAACAGGATCAGCGTCGGGTAGCCGCGCACCTTGAAGCGCGCGCCGAGCTTCTGTGCGCCGGGCAGATCGCCATCGACGTACACCGGCACGACATCGCGCGAGCGCTCGATGAAGTCCTGGCGGTTGAACAGCGTCGCCTTGAGCTGGTTGCACGGCGGGCACCACTTCGCGCCCCAGTAGAGCAGCAGGGGCTTGGCCTCGGCCCTGGCCTGCGCGAAGGCGCGCTCGACGTCCGCGTCGGCACCGGCCGGCAGCCATGCCACCTCGCCGGCAGGCGACGCCGTCGCTGCGCAAACGGCGCCACAGGCCAAGCCGAGCGCCAGCACCAGGGCGGCAGGAAGCGTCAGGCGTATCGGGCGCAGCATCGGGGGACTCCTTGGGGCAGGGTCGCCATTGTGCGATGCCCGCGGGCGGCGAGCCGGCCGTCCGATCCGTGCGGCCCGGCTGGCTCGGCGGCCGCGTCGTCAGTCGAGGCGCGATCGCTTGAGCATCGCCTCGAACGCGGTCGCGTAGGCGGCGATCTCGACCGCCTTGTCCTGCCCGTTGATGATGCGCCGAGCGCCCACGTAGTCGCAGCCCGCCTCGTTGATGTAGGTGGCGAGCTTCTTGCCGGTGAACAGCCCGAGGCGCATGCCGGCCGACATGATGCGGTACGCGTGCGCGGGCTCGAGCACCATCGTCGGTTGATCGACGAAGGCCTTGCCCACGCCGAGCGCCTGCCCGAGCCGCAGGTAGTTGGCGCGCCCGGTGATCTGCACATAGCCGCGGCCCTTGAAGCGCACGCCGTCGCCCGGCTGCGTGTTGCCGAGCCGCGTGCCGAGCGCCGTGCCGGTTTCGTACTTGGCGAAGTACGAAGCGGCGCCGAACTCGGTGATCGGGGAGAAGGTGTTGGCGCACTCGTGCTTCACCGTCGCGAGCATGTAGGCCACCCAGCGTTCATCCTCGACGTCGGGGTCGATCTGCACATAGCCGAGGATCTGGTCGATGCCCTGGTACTGCGAGGCGGTGAGCTTGGAGAACGCCTTTTCGTAGGCGGTGGCGAAGGCTTGGTGGTCGTAGAACATCGAAGTCTCCTTTCGGTTGGCGGGTCAGCGATCGGGGAGCGGGGCGGTCGGCCAGTCGGCCGGACCGGAGGGCGCCGCAGGCGGCGCTTCGGGGCAGGTCAGCGCGGCGGCCAGCCCGACCAGCCGCGTCGTTCCGCGCTCGACTGCATAGTGGCTGCGGATGCCGCAGTCGCCGATGGCGCGGAAACGGTTGACGATCTCCACGGTGGCGCTTGTGGCGGGGGCGGGCGCGACGGTGCCCAGCTCGCCCCACAGCAGCACCTGGTCGGACAGTTCGATCCCCGGCGCGGCGCCGCCAGCGCGTTCGGATGGCACCGGCCAGCACAGCACGGCAGCACGGCCGGCAGGCCCGCCCGGCGCCGACGGCAGCGCCCACACCTGCGCCGCCCAGAAGCTTCCCTGGTAGGCACCCTGGGCGCAGGCGAACTGGATCAGCCAGCTGCCATCGGCCAAGGCGTGGCGGATCAGGCCGGGCGTCGCGGCGCTGTCGCGGTTGGCTTCCTCGCAGTCGGCATCCCAGGGCGGGCCGGGGACGGGCTGCCGATCGGCCCAGAGCGCGCGCAGTTCGGCGCGCAACCCGCTCGCCGATTCGAGCGAGCGGTCTGTCGCCAGCGCGCGCAGCAGCGTGGCCGGCACCGTGGCGGGCGGCGCCTCGGGCGTGCAGGCGGGCGACGCGGCGCGGGCCGCGATCGCCACGCACAGCGCCGCGCCCGACGCCATGAGTACCGGGGCAGATGAAGAGCAGGCTGGCACGCGCATCGACTCGCCTCGAACGGAAGCTACCCGGGCATTCTGAGGGCAGCCGCCGCTCTCGCCAAGCGAACAGCCCCAGGCGCAACGCGGCGCGCGCCGGGCGACAATGCCACTGCGCACGCGCCGCTTCGAAGGCGCCGCTATCCCAACGGCCCGAGGACACCGCATGACGACTCCATTGCCGCACCGCCTCCAGCCCGCCGTGGCGCAATCGCTGGCTGCCTGGCACCGCATGGTCGCGCAGCGCGATCTGGCAGCGCTTCCGGCACTGCTGCATGCCGAAGCGCTGTTTCGCTCGCCGATGGCCTTCAAGCCCTATGCCGGCGCCGAAGCCGTGGCGCTCATTCTCAACACCGTGCTCGAGGTGTTCGAGGGCTTCACCTACCACCGCGAGTTCGCCAGCGCCGACGGCCTGAACGTGGTGCTCGAGTTCAGCGCCGGCGTGGCGGACAGGCAGCTCAAGGGGGTCGATCTGATCCGCTTCGACGAGGCCGGCCGGATCGTGGAGTTCGAGGTGATGATCCGCCCGGCCAGCGGGCTGCAGGCGCTCGGCGAGGCGATGGGCCGGCGCCTCGCCGCGGTGCTGCCGGCAGTCCGGGCCGCGGCGCCGGGCGCACGCTGACGCGTTGCTGCGGTCGCTAGGGCAGCGGCATGTCCGCGTCGCCGAGCCAGAGCTGAGCCTCGTCAAGCCGCCCCTCGACCGGCGTCGCGCGGGCCAGTGCCATCCACACCGCGAAGGCCAGCCGTTGCGGGCGCCTCGGCGCGGGCCGCGCCACGTCGAGGCCGGCGTCACTGGCGATCAGCAGGCCGCACTCGGGCGGGATCTCGTCGGCACTCGCGATCCCCTCGCGAATCACGTACCAGAACTCGCTCGAGAGCGACAGATAGGCCGCGCGCTTGGTCTCGCGGCGCAGTTCGGTCAGCAGGTCGGAGCGGTTGACCTTGATCTCGTGGACGATCGGCTCGACGTAGTCCTCCACCGTCGTGTGGCGGATCGAGAACACGTCGGGCATCGCCACTTGCCACGCACCGCCATCCGGCGTGGGCACGCGCGCGCGCAGGGCGAGGCCGCGCCAGACCACCCGCCCGGCGCGCCCCATCTCGCTCGCGACACGCTCGACCAGCGCCTCGTGCGACGAACGCGCCTGCTGGTTGCGCAGGCGCGTTTCGGCCAGCACCTGCACGCCGGCGTCGGTGACGCGCAGCGTCTCGTGCCCGCTCGGCTGGCGCAGGCGCTCGATCAGCCCGGCGGCGAGCAGGTCGAGCTCGATCAGGTCGCGGCACGGCCAGCCGGCCGAGCGCCAGACCTCGCGCAGGCGGCGCCGGTGGAGCGGCGTGAGCGCCGCCGGGGCCGAGAGCGCGAGCCGGCCGGCCGGCGGCTCGGGCGTCGGCTGCGGGCTGGCTTTCACGCGACCTGCACGCCCTTCCAGAACGCGACGCGGCCCTTGATCGCGGCGGCCGCCTCGAGCGGCTCGGCGTAGTACCAGACGGCGTCGGGGTTCAGGTCGCCATTGACGAGCAGGCTGTAGTAGCGCGCCTGGCCCTTCCAGTGGCAGCTGCTGCGGTGGTTGCTGCCGACCACGAACTCGCGCTTGAGCGCGCTCTCGGGAAAGTAGTGGTTGCCTTCGATCACCACGGTGTCGTCGCTCTCGGCGACGACCGCGCCGTTCCAGCTTGCCTTCATGGCATGGCCCTCCTTGCCTGCGAGGCCTCGATGGTAGTGGCTGCGGCGCGTGCGGCGGTGGCGGGCGCGCGAACGCTGCAGCCTTCGATGTGGTCGTTGACCAGGCCCATCGCCTGCATGAATGCATAGACCGTGGTCGGGCCGACGAAGCTCCAGCCGCGGCGCTTGAGGTCCTTCGACATCGCCACCGATTCGGGCGACTGCGCGAGCGCCTTCAGCGCCGCCAGCGTGAGCCGCCGCGGGCGACTGCCCGGACGCGGCTCGTAGCGCCAGGCATAGGCGGCGAGCGAGCCGCATTCGGCGGCCAGATCGAGCGCGCGCCGCGCGTTGTTGAGCGTCGATTCGATCTTGCCGCGGTGGCGCACGATGCTGGCGTCCTGCAGCAGGCGCTCCACGTCGGCATCGGTGAAGCGCGCGACCATTGCCGGGTCGAAGCCGGCGAAGGCGCGCCGGAAGGCCTCGCGCTTGTTGAGGATCGTCAGCCAGGAGAGCCCGGCCTGGAAGCCTTCGAGGCACAGTTTCTCGAACAGCCGGCGGTCGTCGGTGACGGGAAAGCCCCACTCGGTGTCGTGGTAGTGCTGGTAGGCCGGCGTGGCGGCGCACCAGAAGCAGCGCGCCAGGCCATCGGGCGCGGTGAAGAGGCCGGAGGTCTTGCGTTCGGGCATGTCGAGCCTGTGTTGCTGCGGGTCAGTCGACGACCGTCACGCCTTCGGGCAGCGGGTCGCGCGGGCGGTGGGCGAACTGCGCCACCGCGACGCCGGCCAGCGTGAGCGCCGCCCCGCCGAGCTTGATCGCGGTGTAGCCCTCGCCGGTGGCGAACCAGGCCACGAGGCCGGCCACCGGCGGCATCAGGTAGATCAGCGGCGCGGTGCGCGCCACGCCGCGGACCGCGTTGACCCAGCCCCAGACGATCCAGCCGATGAATGCCGACAGCACGACCGACCAGAACAGCCCGGCCCAGATCGCCACCGGCTGCGCCGCCCAGTCCACGCGCAACCCGGCGGGCAGGCTCAGCAGCAGCACCGGGCCGCTGCCGAGCAGCGTGGCATACGTCATCACCAGCACGCCGCCGTGGCGCTCGATCAGCGGCTTGGCGGCGACGGTGTAGGCGGAGAAGAACGCCGCCGCGACGAGCAGGATCAGGTCGCCGCTGCTCGCCTGCCAGTGGCCACCGAGCAGCTTGTCGGACAGGAACACCAGCACCCCCGCGCAGGCCACGGCGACGCCGGCGATCTGCGCTCGCGTCAGCACCTCGAGCCCGGCCCAGCGCAGCAGCAGCAGGGTGAAGATCGGCCCGCAGGCAAGGATCAGCGCGCTCGAGAACGCCGTTGACCAATGGATGCCGAACGTCACCAGCCCCACATGCAGCAGATGGCCGAGCAGCCCCAGCCGCAACAGCGCCCACCACTCCGAACGCGGCAGCCGTGGCCAGCGCGCGCCGTAGCGCTGCCACAGCAGCGCCACCGCGCAGATCGGCATGATCAGGTAGCGCGCGAACAGAAAGCCGCCCGGCGTCAGCGCGGTGAACACCGCCTTCTGGACCGAGAAGTTGCTGCCCCAGACGAGGACCAGCGCGAACGCCAGCAGCAGCGCGGCGCGCTGGCGGGTGGCCGGGCTTTCGGGGGCATCGACCGTGGGCGGGGCGAGGGACAAGGCGTTGCGTCGGGCGGGTGCAGGCCCTCCATGGTGCACCGAATTGCAAACCGCCCGCGCCGCAGGCCCGCGGTCGTCCGCGGGTGGGGTGCTATGTTTCGAAGTCATGGACAACGAACCGCGGCTCCCCCTGGCCGGCATTCGCGTCGTCGAATGCACCCACATGGTGATGGGCCCGACCTGCGGGATGATCCTGGCCGACCTGGGCGCTGAGGTCATCAAGGTCGAGCCGCTCGCCGGCGACAGCACGCGCCGGCTGCTCGGTTCCGGGGCGGGCTTCTTCCCGATGTTCAACCGCAACAAGAAGAGCCTGGCGGTCGACGTGAAAGACCCGCGCGGCCGCGAGATCGTGCTCAGGCTCGTGGCCGGCGCCGACGTCTTCAGCGAGAACTTCAAGGACGGGACGATGGCCAGGCTCGGCTTCGGCTGCGAAGCCCTCGCCAAGCTCAATCCGCGCCTCGTTTACGTCGCGCACAAGGGCTTTCTGCCCGGCCCCTACGAGCACCGCACCGCGCTCGACGAGGTGGTGCAGATGATGGGCGGCCTGGCCTACATGACCGGCCCCGAGGGCCGCCCGCTGCGCGCCGGCACGAGCGTCAACGACATCATGGGCGGCATGTTCGGCGCGATCGGCGCGCTGGCGGCATTGCATCAGCGCGGGCGGACGGGCCGCGGCCACGAGGTGCAGAGCGCGCTGTTCGAGAACAACGTGTTCCTCGTCGCGCAGCACATGATGCAGTTCGCCGTCACCGGCCAGCCCGCCGCGCCGATGCCCAGCCGCATCTCGGCCTGGGGTGTGTACGACGTGTTCACCGCGAAGGGCGGCGAACAGATCTTCCTCGCCGCGGTGAGCGACACGCAGTGGGCGCTGCTGTGCCGCGAATTCGCCTTCGACGACCTGCGGGCCGACACCCGGCTGGCCAGCAACAACGACCGCGTGCGGGCGCGCGAGTGGCTGCTGCCGATCCTGCGCGAGCGCTTCGCCGCCCTTGCGGCCGCCGAACTGGCCGCGCGCTTCGACGCCATCGGCCTGCCCTACGCGCCGATCACGCGCCCGCAGGAGCTGTTCGACGATCCGCACCTGCGCGCGACCGGCGGGCTCGCCGCGGTCACCGTGCCGGCCGACGCGAGCGGTGCCGGGCACTCGATCGAGACCCGCATGCCGCTGCTCCCGCTGGCCATCGACGGCGCGCGGCTGCCACTGCGGCGTCCCCCGCCGGCCCTCGGCGCCGACACCGACGCACTGCTGCGCGAGCTCGGCTACCGCGGCGACGAGATCGCCGCGCTGCGCGCCGCCGGCGTCATCGGCACGCCGGCCGAGCCGCCGCCGCCCGGCGAGCCGGACACGGCCTGATCGCCCCGCCGGGGCTGCGAGCGGCACCCGGTTGCCACGGCGCGGCCAGTGCGCTGCCGGCATCACCCGCAGGCCCGGCGAGCCCGGCGGCTGCCACAGTGAAAACCCCGCCACGTGCCGGCGGGCGGGGCGTCCAGAATCGGTGGCCCAAGCATCGGCCGACGGGACGCCTCGGGCAGCCCGGACGCCATCCATCAATGCCACTCCAGACCTCGAGCCGCACCGGCTGCGCCGCAGGATCACCACCCGGTGCCGCGGACGGATCGACGCGCGCCTCGCGGCAGATGCGCCCACGCCTGCCGCAGCGCGTGGACTCGCGACGCGGCCGCATGGCCCAGCCCGCAGCCACCGGTCAAAGGCCTGCCGACCACAAGATCGAATGCGACACGGCGGCTGCGCGGGCTGACGCCCCTGCCGTGGCCACACCAAGGATTGCCTCATGAAGCTCATGCGCCACGGCCCCAAGGGGGCCGAGAAACCTGCCCTCGTCGATGCGGCCGGCCAGCTGCGCGACCTCTCCGGCGTGCTGGCCGACATCAGCGCCGCCACGCTGAGCCCGCAAGGGCTCGATCGCCTGCGCGCGCTCGACGCGAGCGCCTTGCCCATCGTCGCCGAGCCGGGGCGCATCGCGCTGCCCTGGACGGGGTGCGCCAAGTTCGTCTGCGTCGGGCTCAACTATGCCGACCACGCGGCCGAATCGGGCAACCCCATCCCCGCCGAGCCGGTGCTGTTCATGAAGCCGACGAGCGCGATGATCGGCTGCAACGACGCCGTCGTGCTGCCCCAGGGCTCGACCAAGAGCGACTGGGAGGTCGAGCTCGGCGTGGTCATCGGCAGCAAGGCGCGCTATGTGTCGGAGGCCGACGCGCTGAAGCACGTGGCCGGCTACTGCGTCGTCAACGACCTCTCGGAGCGCGAATACCAGCTCGAGCGCGGCGGCACCTGGGACAAGGGCAAGGGCTGCGACACCTTCGGCCCGGTCGGCCCGTGGATGGTGACGGCCGACGAAGTGCCCGACCCGCAGGCGCTCGCCCTGTGGCTCGACGTGAACGGCAAGCGCTGCCAGAACGGCCACACCAGGACCATGATCTTCGGCGTGGCCCGGCTCGTGAGCTACATCAGCCGCTTCATGACGCTCTGGCCGGGCGACCTGATCTCCACCGGCACGCCGCCCGGCGTCGGCCTGGGCCAGAAGCCGCCGCGCTACCTGAAGCCGGGCGACGAGCTGCGCGTGGGCGTGTCGGGCCTCGGCGAGCAGCACCAGCGGGTGCACGCGTGGGATGCGGCGTTGATCGACGACTGAGCGCGGGCTGCCCTGGGCGGTGGGCAAGGGCCGCGATGTGCAGATCGTGCGCGTCGATGGGCATGCCCAGCCGCTCCAGCGCGCCGCGAATGGCGCCATCGTGCTGCGCGGCCCGCGCCATGCCGGGCAGCACCTCGAGGCGGCTGCAGAAGTCTTCAACCACGGCCAAATTGGCTGAGGGGCGCTGTTCTTGCCGGCGCAGTGCAGCCGATCGGCCAGCGTGATCGCAGAGATCGCCATGCGGCCGGATTGCTGGTTGAACAAATGCAGCGCCTGCGGCAGACCGCGCTTGATGACGTAGATGGCGATGTTCGAGTCGAGCAGATAGCGCAGCAGCAAAGCCCGTCGCGCTCCGGCTGCGCCTGCAATGCTGGCTCGGCCATGAAGTCTTCGCTGACCGGTGGGCTGTCGATGAAGAAGCTGCCCCACGTCTGGCCCACCGGCGCGGTGATCCGCTCCTGCCCGCGCACCCGCACGTCAACCCGCTTGACCTCAGGCGACAGACGCACATCGGCTGGCAGACGGACGGCCTGCGTGCGGTTGCCGATGAAGACGGTGGTGGTCATGGGGTAGGCGACGCGAGGGAGGTGTGTACGCCATGTGCTTCCAATGTTCACTTATCGCCAGGCGGTGTAATCGATGCGAGCGACGGCGCCCACAGTTAGTGACGCAAACCGTCACTCATTGGCCGCCCGGCGCCGTGCCGAACCAGTCGAAGTGACCGTTTGCGTCAGTTCGCGTGCAGATGTCACGGAAATGCCCCCTCAAACGCATGGCACGACCCCTGCATTCAGGGGGTTGCATCCCAACCCATTCTCAGGAGTCACCTCATGAAGCGCGTCCAACAAGGTTTCACCCTCATCGAATTGATGATCGTCGTGGCGATCATCGGTATTCTGGCGGCGGTGGCGCTGCCGGCCTATCAGGACTACACGGTTCGTGCCAAGACGACGGAAGTGATGTTGGCGGCATCATCGGCAAAAAATGGCGTGGCCGAGTTTGTCAACGTCAACGGAGCTTTGCCTACCCAGGCCTCCTATACACCTGAGTCGCAGTCGTCGAAGTACGTAAGTGGTGTGGCGTGGGACGGCTCGAAGATCGTTGCCACCGCACAAGGCGAGCCGAAGATCGACACCAAGACGATCGAACTTGCAGCGACCCTCGCTGCTAGCAGCGCCCAGGTCAACTGGTCGTGCGGCGGCACTATCGATCCCAAGTACCGCCCGTCAAGCTGCAAGTAAGGCGCTTTCTTGTTCTCTAGCGGCAAAGGCCCCTTTCGGGGCCTTTGCGCTTCCTGGGCCTCGTCTTGGAGATGAACACCGCCGGCTTGAGTGCGAGAACGCCTCAGGTCGGCCTCGGCTGGGCGTTGTTCGCTGTCGCGTTGGCGCTGCCGTGGCTTGCCGAAACCCACACTGCGCCATGGACCAACTTCTATCCGGATTGGTGCATGGCCTTGACGCTGCTGGCGCTGAGCTTCTGGGCACTGAGTCGTTCGCGGCGCGCCTGGCGCGTCACCATGCTGCCCCTCGCCATAGGCGTCATGACGCTTGTGCCGTTGTTGCAGGCAGCGGGCGGGTTGATTGGCTTCCCGTCAGAGGGTGTACTCGGGGCGCTGTTCCTGGCGGGGTTCATGCTTGTGGTCCTCACGGGGTTGAACATCGAGACGATTGCGCCAAGCCGCGCTGCCGAAGCGTTGTTCTCCGGCCTGGTCATCGCAGCCATTGCTTCGGTCGGCCTGCAGCTTTACCAGTGGCTCGAGCTCAATCAGCTGGGCGTCTTGGTCTTGCAGCTCCCGGCGAAGGGGCGGCCGTTCGCCAACGTCGGCCAGGCCAATCTGCTGGCGACCCTGCTGGTCTGGGGCTTGATCGGGCTCTGGTGGGCCTACGAACACCGACGCATCGGCCCGGCGGTTGCGTCGCTTGGCGCAGCCTTCCTGCTCGTCGGCGTGGCCATGTCGCAGTCACGGACCGGCTGGCTCGAGGTGGCGATGGTCGCTGCGGTGGCGGCGAGGCGCCCTGATGCCATGCGCCGAGCGCTTCCGCGTAGCGCCGTATTCGCGCTCGGCTTGTGGTTCGCTGCCGTGGTGCTGGTCTGGCCGGCGCTGGGTTCATTTTTCGGGCTCGATCCTGCACTTGCGCTGGCCGATCAAGTCGCTCCCGGCAAGCGGCCAGCCATATGGCGGCTCGGCATTGACGCAATCGCCGCCAGGCCGTGGCTGGGTTGGGGCTGGAACCAGGGTGGCGAGGCCCATGTGGCCCTCGCAGCTGCGCATCCGTCATTGCAGGTACGCGTTCCCTACATGCACAACCTGGCGCTCGACTTGATGCTGTGGAACGGCGTTCCGATCGGCGCCCTGGCATTGCTTGGTCTGGGTGCCTGGTTCGTGGCACGCTGGCGCGATGGTCATGGCTCGGCGCAGCAACGGCTTCTGCTGTTGGCGCTGACCGCGTTGCTAATTCACGCGATGCTCGAACTGCCGCACGGTCACGCGGTTTTTCTGTTGCCCGCAGGGCTCATGATGGGCATCGTTGAGGCCCGCAGCGGCGTCCGAAGCGTGCTCACTTTGCCTCGTGCAGTGGTATGGGGCATGGCGTTGCTCCTGGCCCTCACGCTGGGAGTGCTGGCCAGCGAACACCGAGCCGTCGAACAGGATCTGCTTGATTTGCGCATTCGTGCGGCGCGGGTCGCCAATTTGCCGCCGCTCGGCCCCGCACCGCAGCCGATGCTGATGGCGTCGTACGGCGAGTTGTTGGTCACCCTGCGCATGACGCCCCAGCCCGGGATGGACCCGCAAACCCTGGAACTGCTGCATCGCGTGGCCCGCCACTATCCATCGGCCGGGAATCTGCTGCGGCTCGCCCGGGCCGATGCGCTCAATGGCCGCCCGGTGCAGGCACGCGAGGCGCTCGCGCTGCTGTGTCAGTTGCAGCCACCAAAGGTCTGTCAAGACGTCGCACGCACCTGGGACGAGATGGGCCGCACGGACTACCCGGCGCTTGCGGCGATCGTGCCGCCCGGCGCGTCGGCGAGCGCTCCCGCCGCACTCGGCGACGCTGCTACGATGCCGCGCCTACACGGCAAGCCCAGATGACAGCGTCCGTCCATCCTACGCATTCCGCTGCATTCAGCGTGCTCGCCGTGGCGATGCTGCTGGCGGCCGTGGTACCGATGCAGATCGCCTACAGCATGCCGCCCTCGGGGACGTTCTTCAACCAGGCCGCCGCCATGCTGTTGTGGGGCGTCGTGGTTGCGGCGCTGGCCTTGCGCTGCGCGCCGCGGCTCCGCGCTAGGCTCGACGCGGCAGCGCCGCTCTTCGCGGCCCTCGTGTTGCTCGGCGTCGCGGCGTTGTCGTCCTGGCGTTTCGGCCGGCTGCCGGCAAGCCTGGCGATATCGGCGTTGGGCGTCATCGCCGCCGGCGGCGTCATGGTCGCCAGCGGCGCCATCGCGCGTGGCCAGGCTGATGGTAGGCGTGTTCTCGAAGCGTTCTTTGGCGCCTGGGTCGTGGCCGGCGTCCTGACCGCACTGGTCTGCCTGGTCCAGACCTTCACGCCAGGCTGGACCGATGGCACCTTCATCGCCCTCGCCAGCGCCGACGGTCGTGCGATCGGCAACCTGCGCCAGCCGAACCAGGTCAGCAGCCAGCTCCTCTGGGCGGCCGTGGCCGTGATCCCGCTGCTCCATCGCGGCCTTCTGCGGCGCGGTCCGGCCTTCGCACTGTTCGCACTGATGATGTGTGGTGTGGTGCTGACGGGGTCGCGCACCGGCATGATGGGCGTGCTGGGCCTGACGGCCTGGGGCATGCTCGACAAGCGCCTCGCACGGTCCAGCGGCGTGCTGCTTTCAACCTCGATCTTGTGGTTCGGGCTGTTTTGGCTTTTGGCATCGACATGGGCCAGCGCGACGGGGCATGTCTTCGGTAGCGCCGAACGCATTGCCGCCGCGGGCCTCGCGAGTTCACGCTTCGCGCTGTGGTCGAACACGGCCAGCATGATCGCCGCGGATCCGCTGGCGGGGATCGGGTTCGGGCAGTTCAACTTCGCGTGGACGCTGACGCCATTCGCCGAGCGTTCCGGCGAGTTCTTCGACCATACGCACAACATCGTCATGCAACTGGCGGTGGAACTGGGCCTGCCGCTGGCTGGCCTCGCGCTGGGCATGCTCGGCTGGGCATTGTGGCGAGCCGGTCGCAACTGCGTCGCAGAGCATGGGGGTTGCACCGTTGGCCTTCGCGCCGCGTTTGCCATGGTGCTGATCATGGCGCTGCACAGCCAGCTCGAATACCCACTGTGGTTCGCATTCTTCCTGTTGCCCACGGCATGGGCCTGGGGCTTCGTCCTGGGCCCGCCGGCGGCCACGGCGCCGTCGTCGAGTACCGGCACTCGACGACCACTGTGGCTGGTGATCGCTGGGCTGTCCATGGCCCTCGCCGCCGCACTCGCGCTCGCCGACTTCGCGAAGGTCACCCGCATCTATGCCGCTGACAGCGTCGAGCCACTGGCTGCACGAATCGCGTGCGGTCAACGTTCCTGGCTGTTTGCCCACCATGCCGACTACGCTGCCGCGGTCTCGGCCACCGGGCCCGCCGAGGCCGCCATGCCGCTGCGCCGGGCGATGCACTTCATGCTCGACGACCAACTCATGGTTGTGCTGACCAGGATTCTCGCCTTGCAAGGCGAAATTGATCGGGCCCGCCACGTCGCGCAGCGCCTGCGCGAGTTCGCGGGGTCGCGTGCAACCGAGTTCATCGCCGATTGCGAGGCCGGCAAGATCCAGCCGCCGACCTTTCGATGCGAAGCTCCGGCGCGGACGCTGGGCTGGCACGACTTCCGATGACCACGACGATGCAGGCCCCTCCGTCCTTGACCGCGTTCAATTGGCGTTCACGTGGCAAGGCCGCACTGATACATCTCGGCGGCAGCGCCACTGTCGCCGCGCTCGCCGCGGCACTGGTCTTCACTCTTTGGTACCCATGGCCGTATCGCATCGTCTCCGGTGGTGCCGAGCTCTTTGCCCTGCTGGTGTCGGTCGATGTCGTGCTCGGGCCGCTGGTGACCTTCACGATCTTCGATCGACGCAAGCGGTTCTCTGTCCTGCGCCGTGATCTCGTCGTGGTGGTGATGCTGCAATTGGCGGCCCTGGGATACGGCTTGCACACCACGTTCATCGCCCGTCCGGTTGTGCTGGCGCTGGAGGGTGACCGCTTTCGCGCGGTCGCGGCGCTGGCGGTCGTCGAGTCCGAGCTCCCGCTGGCGCCACCCTCGCTGCAAGCGCTCTCGGTGAGCGGGCCGCGCACGATACGGACCATCGTGCCCGCCGGTGGCAGCGACAGGTTCGAAGCGATCCAGCTCGGACTGGCCGGCATCGACCTTGGCATGAGGCCCAGGTTCTGGCAGCCGTGGGATGACGCCGGGCGGCGCGAGGCGCTGGCGAACGCGAAACCGTTGGACAAGCTGTTGGAGCGCCTGCCTTCGCTAAGCCTCGCGGTCGATGCCGCGCTGGCGCGTACGGGGTATCAGGTGCGGGGTCTGGCCTACCTGCCATTGCTGGCGCGGCGCACCGACTGGGTGGTGCTTCTCGACGCGCGAAGCGGCGATGTCGTCGGCTTTGCGCCTGTTGACGGCTATTGAAGATGCGAAGCATGAGGACCGCTCGGTTGACTCGTTGCAAGGCGGGGACGCTGGGCGCTCCGTGAGCGACGCGCCCAGCGGGGCCATGCCCGACAATCCCCGCCTCGCGCTTCCACCGCCGCAACCCCATGCCCGAACCCGGCCCCACCCCGGCCCCAGCTCGCCCCATCGCCGCCACCGCCCTGCCACCCGCCGCCTGGACCTCGGCTGCCTGCCTCGCGGTGGCCTTTCCGACGCTGCTGGCGTTCAACCTGCCGCCCTCGGCGACCTTTCTCAACCAGGCCGCGGCCTTCATCGGCTGGGGCGTCTGGGCGCTGCTGCTGGCTTCGTCGAGCTTCACGCCAGGCCCACCGTGGCGCGGTGCGCCCGGCAGCCTGCTGGCGGCGCTGGCGCTGCTCGCGCTGGCGGCCGCGGCGGCGCCGTTGTGGGCTGGCTTGCCGTGGTCGCTGGCGCTGTCGGCGCTCGGCACGCTGGCGGCGGCGGCCTTGCTGGTGGCCCTCGGCGCGGCGCTCACCCGGGCCGGCCTGGCGCCGGCAGCGTTCCATGCGCTGTGCGTCGCGCTCGTCGTTGCCGGGGTGCTCGGCGCGTTGATCGGCGTCGTCCAGGTGTTCGTGCCGCAATGGGCCGATGGCGAGATGATCGCCCAGATCTCGGGTGGCCGCGCGGCCGGCAACCTGCGCCAGCCGAACCACCTGAGCAGCCTGCTGCTGTGGTCGCTGGTGGCGCTGCTGTGGCTCGCCGAGCGCGGCCGCGTGGGGCGGCTCGCTGCGCCGGCGCTCGGCGTGCTGCTGCTGGCCGGCATCGTGCTCAGCGCGTCGCGCACCGGCATGCTCGGGGTGCTGATGCTGGGCGGCTGGGGCTGGCTGGACCGGCGGCTCTCGCGCCGCTCGCGGGCGCTGCTGCTCGCATCGCCGGTCGTCTTTGCGCTGCTGTGGACGGGGCTCGCCGCGTGGGCCCACCACAGCCAGCAGGTGTTCGGCGGCGACGCGCAACTCGCCAAGGGCGACATCTCGAGCTCGCGCTTCGCGATCTGGTCGAACACGCTGGCGCTGATTGCGCACGATCCATGGCTCGGGGTCGGCTGGGGCGAGTTCAACTTCGCCTGGACGCTGACGCCGTTTCCCGACCGCCCGGTGGCCTTCTTCGACCACACGCACAACCTGCCGCTGCAGTTCGCGGTGGAGCTCGGCGTGCCGCTCGCGCTGCTGGTGCTGGCGCTGCTCGGCTGGGCGCTGTGGCGGGCCGGCCGTGCCGGGTTCGGTGCCGGGGCCGAAAGTGCCGATCCCGACACCGGCCTGACGCTGCGCGCCGGGTTCCTGATGGTGCTGATGATGGCCGTGCACAGCCAGCTCGAGTACCCGCTGTGGTATGCCCACTTCCTGCTGCCGACGGCGTTCGCGTTCGGCCTCTGCCTCGGGGGTGACCGGTCGCCTTCAGCCGTTGCCGCGGCGCCCGTGCGGCAGCGTTCGCGCTCGCTGCAGATCGGTGCCGCGCTGCTGCTTATCGGCGGTTGCGCGGCGCTGGTCGACTACAGCCGCGTGGTGGCGATCTTCGCGCCGGGCGCGCACGCGGCGCCGCTGGCCGAGCGCATTGCCAGCGGCCAGCGCAGCTGGCTGTTCGGCCACCATGCCGACTACGCCGCCGTCACCACCGCCGAGCACGTGGCCGACCCGGCGCACGCTTTCGCGCGGGTGCCGCACTACCTGCTCGACACCCGGCTGATGATGGCCTGGGCGCGCGCGCTGCAAGACGGCGGCCAGGCCGACGCCGCGCGCCACGTGGCGCAGCGCCTGAAAGAGTTTCGCAACGAGCAGGCGGAGCCGTTCTTCGAGGTCTGCACGCTGCTGGACGACGCCGAGCCCGGCGAGGCGCCGTTCCAGTGCGAGGCGCCTGGCGCCCCGGTGGACTACCGGTCGCTACGCTAGCCAGGTCAGTGCTTACTCTGCCGCCACGAACGAGCCCGACTTGCCCCCGTGCTTTTCCAGCACGCGGATATCGCCCATCACCATGCCGCGGTCGGCGGCCTTGCACATGTCGTAGATCGTCAGCAGGCCGATCTGCACGGCGGTCAGCGCTTCCATCTCGACGCCGGTGCGGCCGAGCGTCTCGACCTGCGCCGTGCAGCGCACGCGGCTTTCGGCCGGTTCGAGCTCGAACGTCACCGCGACGCGCGTGATCGGCAGCGGGTGACACAGCGGAACGAGCTCGCTGGTGCGCTTGGCGGCCTGGATCGCGGCGATGCGCGCCACGCCGAGCACGTCGCCCTTCTTGGCGTGGCCGCCTTCGATCAGCGCCAGCGTGGCCGGCAGCATCCGGATCGTGCCGCTGGCGCGCGCGATGCGGTGCGTCTCGGCCTTGGCGGCCACGTCCACCATGTGCGCCTGGCCCTGGGCGTCGAAGTGGGTCAGCGGGGAATCGGGCTGGTTCATGGCGGGCGCCGGGCTGCGAAGCCGATGTTTCAGGGAAGACGGGCGGGCTGCCGCGTCAATCCGTTGCTTAACAATGGGGCAATGTGTCGCTGGCATGATAGCCACCCGCGCCGCTGCAGCGGTGGCACGGCTGCCGTACCGGCGATCCAGCAAGACGCCGTTGAAAGCTCTCCGCCGCTGGCGACACGATGACTCCCGGACCCCGACCTTGACCCCGCGCCCCCGCCGACCCCGCCCCGTCGCCGCGCTGCTGTGCGCGTCGCTGCTGCTGACTTCGGGCGGCTGGCCGGCTGCGCGCGCGCAGTCTCCCAACACACTGCCGGCGCTCGGCGATTCGGTTGCCGAGGACCTGAGCGTCGGCGCCGAGCGCCAGATCGGCGAGCAGATCATGCGCGAGATCCGGCGCGACCCCGACTACCTGGACGATCCGGTGCTGCTCGAGTACCTGCAGTCGCTGTGGCAGCCGCTGCTGCAGGCGGCGCGCGAGCGCGGCAACGTGGCGGAGGAGATCGCGGTGCGCTACACCTTCGAGCCGTTCCTGGTGCGCGAGCGCAGCGTCAACGCGTTCGCGCTGCCGGGGGGCTTCGTCGGCGTGCACCTCGGGCTGATCGCGATGACGACCAGCCGCGACGAGCTGGCCGCGGTGCTCGCGCACGAGTTGTCGCACGTGACGCAGCGCCACATCGCGCGCGGCATCGCGCCGAGCAAGCAGGCCTCGATCCTCGGCATCGTCACCACGATCCTCGGCGTTCTGGCCGCGAGCCGAAGCCGCACCCCCGACGCCGGCAATGCCGTGATCGCCGGCGGCCAGGCGGCGGCGATCCAGACCCAGCTCAACTTTTCGCGCGACATGGAGCGCGAGGCCGACCGAGTCGGCTACGGCGTGCTGACGCAGGCCGGCTTCTCGGCGGCCGGCATGGCGTCGATGTTCGACAAGCTCGACCAGTCCTCGCGCCTCAACGACAGCGGCAGCTTCCCCTACTTGCGCAGCCACCCGTTGACGGTCGAGCGCATCGGCGAGGCCCGTTCGCGCCTGGGCACCGGCGCCCCGCCGCCGCTGACCGGCAGCCTGCTCGAGCACGCGACGATGCAGGCGCGCGCCCGCGTGCTGATGGACCCGCGCATCGACAGCCTGCGCCGCCTGGAAGGGCTCGACGCAAGGGCCGCCCAGTCCGCAGGCGCAAGCCGGACGCCGCGGCCGGGCGACCAGAATGCGGAGCAACTGCCCGACGTGCTGGTGGAGGGCGTCGGCGGCAGCCGGGCCGAGCGCCTGGGCGCGGCGTACGCAAGCGCGCTGGCTGCCACCTTGCTGCTCGACTGGGCGCAGGCCGACGCTGCGCTGGCGCTGGCTCGGGCCCTGAGCCAGGGCCAGGGCGCCGCGCCGCCCGACGAGCGCGCGCTGCGCGCGGTGCTGCTGCTGACGGCGCAGTCGATGCTCGAGCGCGGCGACGGTGCGCGCGTCGCGGCCGCGCTGGCGCCGCTGCGCGGCGATGCCTCGCGCCCGGCGCTGTTGCTGCAGGCGCAGGCGGCGCTCGCCACCTACGCCCAGGCGAATGCGCTGACCAACCCGCAGGCGGCCCAGCAGGGCCCGCTCGCGGTGCCGGCGCTGCAGCGCAGCGCCGATGCGCTGCAGACCTGGGTGGCGACGCGTCCGAACGACGCCGCGGCCTGGAAGACGCTCGGCCAGGTCTGGGCGCGGCTCGGTCAGCCGCTGCGCGCCTTGCGCGCGGATGCCGAGGCGCAGTTGGCGCTCGGCGACCTGTCAGGCGCCGTCGAGCGCCTGCGCGCCGCGCAGCGCATGGCGCGCAGCGGCGGCGCGCCCGACTTCATCGAGGCGTCGGTCATCGACGCGCGCCTGCGTGCCATCGAGTCGCAGCGCCGGGTGCTGGCTGCCGACGAAGGCCGGAAGAACGGCGGCCGGGGCGGCGGCGAGCCGCCACAGTAGCTGGCCGCTCGCCGAGACTTCGCGCGGCCTGCGGCAGCTCGCCGGGAAGGGTGGCGACGCCACCGTCGCGCGGGTGATCCGCGGGAGCGTCGAGCGTCGGACACTCGGCCGCATCGACACCGGGCAGAACCCGCCTCAGCCGCTTGCGGCATTCGGCCGCACGTCGATCGCCGGCGTGCCGATCACGTCCACAGCCCCGCCCGGCATCGCGCACGTCACTCCCAGCGAGGCGTCCGCGCGGCGCAGGGACGGCTTCAGGTCCCTTTGCGAAGAGTCGTTCACAGCGCGAGCGAGGCGGCCCGTCGTGAAGTTGTGCACGTCTCTGCGATGCCCTCCCCCCGAGGCACGGGGTTACCGCCCGCCGATGCGCACTGCAGACTCTGCTTCATCGGATCGGCCCCGTTGCGGTACGCGCCGATAGCACATCAACAATTGCTCAGGGAACCCTACACATGAAGATCAAGACCATCGTTGCCGCCTCGTTGCTGGCCTGCGCCGGCCTCACCCAGGCCGCCTCCGTCTATCAGGGTCCGGTCAGCATCGTCGACCCGGAGTTCGCCACCTTCGCCAAAGGCAACCTGTCCGGCGCGTTCGACTTGTACTGGGACTTCTCGCTCGTCGGCGGCCCGTGGAGCCTCACGTCGAGCGTGACCAGCTACGTCAACGGCGCCAAGGACGTCGACTTCACGAGCGTCTTCCTGACCGACGGCACCACCACGTACAACTACACGCAGACCGGCTTCGACCCCAGCGAGCAGTGGTCGCTGGCGCCGGTGAACCTGCTGTCCAACGTGGTGTATCAGGTGCACACGATCGGCAGCGCGACCGGCCGCGCCGCCTTCACGGGTGAACTGCAGATCGCCGCCGTGCCCGAACCCGAGACCTATGCCCTGATGCTCGCCGGGCTGGGTGCCGTGGGCTTCGTCGCGCGTCGCCGCAGGGCCTGAGTTTCGCGACTCTACGAACGAGGCCCGCATCGGCGGGTCTCGTCGATTGCGGATCGGGCCCGTCATCAGCCTTCGCGCAGGCAGTCGACGATCTTCATCCGCGCTGCGCGCCAGGCTGGAATGAAGCCGCCGACGAAGCCCATCGCCAGCGCGAACAACAGGGTGCGCGCGGCGATCCCCGGCGTCAGCTTGAACTGGAACGCGAGCTCGCTGAAGGTCTGGAAGTTCACGGTCGAGATGCCCATCGCCTGCATGCCCGACGCGGCGGCCAGCCCGATCACGCCACCCACCAGCGCCAGCAGCAGCGCCTCGCCGAGAAATGCCAGCAAGACCGCGCTGCGCCGGAAGCCCAGCGCGCGCAGCGTGCCGATCTCGCCGGTGCGCTGCGCCACCGCGGCGAACATCGTGATCATTGCGCCGACGATGGCGCCAACCGAGAAGATCGCCGACAGCGACAGGCCGAGGATGCGGATGAAGGTGGCCAGCGCTTCGCTCTGTTCGGCATAGAACTGTATTTCGGGCTTGGCTTCGAGCTGCAGCCGCGGGTCGGCCAAGATGCTGTCGCGCAGGCGCGCAAAGGCGGCCGGGTCGGCCAGGCGCAGCACGATCGTCGAGTAGGCATTGCGGCGGAAGGCCGGCATCATCTGCTCGGCGTCGCCCCAGATCTCGGAATCGAAGCCGCTCCTGGCGGCGTCGAACACGCCCACCACCAGCCATTCGCGCTGGCCGAAGCGCAGCGTCTCGCCGAGCGCAGCGCCCTCGAAGCCGTTGGCGACGGCGCGGCCGGCGATGATCTCCGAGGTGCCCGGGCGGAACATGCGCCCTTCGACGATGCGCACCTGCGGCCGCAGCTCCATGCCGAGCGCCGAGGTGCCGCGCAGCGTCACGTTGCTCGGCTTGCCGTTGCTGCGCTTGGGCAGCGTGTTCAGCACCACCGGCTCCTTGCTCAGCAGCCTCTCGCCGAGGCCGTTGGTGGCGATGCCGGGCAGGCTTTCGATGATCGCCGCCTGCCCGCGCGTGATGCCGCTGTTGATCTCGGCCCCCGCGCCCTTGCGCAGCACGAGCACGTTGTCGGGCTGGCCGGTCGCGACGAGCGTGGCGCGGATGCCTTCGCTCATCATCAGCACCGTGGCGAAGACGAACACCACGAGCGCCATGCCGCCCGCGGTGAGCAGCGTCGTCACCCGCCGCACCCAGAGGTTGCGCGCGATGTAGGCCAGCGGGATCGCCTTCACCCGACGTGCCGCAACCCGTTGACGATGTTGATTCGCGACATCTTCCATGCCGGCCAGGCTGCCGCGATCACGCCGACGACGACGCTCGCCAGCAACTGCAGCGCCATCGTCAGCGGCGAGACGATGAACACCGGGAACAGCGTGCCCACCGCCTTGGCGAACGCCGCCGCGATCGGCAGCGTGACCAGCAGCCCGATGCCGCCGCCGATCAGCGCGATCACCAGGCTCTCCCCGAACAGCAGCTTGACGACGAAGCCGGGCGAGAAGCCGAGCGCCTTCAGCGTCGCGTACTCGGCGAGGCGTTCGCGCGCCGTCATCGACATCGTGTTGGCCATCACCGCCATGATGATGACGATGATCACCACGCTCACGGCCTGGATCGCGACCAGGATCGCCTCGCTCATCGACACGAAGCCGAGCTGGAACGCCTTCTCGGTCTCGGTCAGCGTTTCGGCGCGCGAGTTGCTGAACAGCGCGTCGATGCGCTGCGAGACGAGCGGGGCGTTGGCGGGATCGTCGATGCCGACGATGAACACGCCCACGTAGTCGGCGCGCTCGTTGAGCATCTTGCGCGTCGTCTCGGAGAGCAGCTTCCAGTGGAACAGGAACTGCGACTCGTCGGTCTTGGCGTCCACGCCATCCCAGATGCCGCGCAGCGTGAAGGTCCAGGTGCCGGGGTAGATGGTGCCGCGGATGGGAATCTGGTCGCCGATCTTCCAACCATACTCCTGCGCCAGCTTGCGCCCGACGACGGCGCCCTGCTGGTCGAGCAGGAAGGCCTTCTTCTCGTCGTCCTTGAGCACGTATTCGGGGTACAGCGCCAGGTAGCTCGCGGGCTCGATGGCGAACTGCGGAAAGAAGTTGCGTTCGGTGATGTAGACGCCGCCGAACCAGTTCGACCACGAGACCGAGGAGACGCCTTCCACGCTGCGGATGCGTTCGGCGTAGCTGAGCGGCAGCGCAAAGGTCAGCGAGATCGCATTGCGCGTGACGAGCCGCGTGCTCGACGTGCCCTCGACGCCGTTGTACCAGGCATCGACGATGGTGCGCAGCAGGCCGAAGGCACAGATCGCCACCACCAGCCCGACCATCGTCAGCAGCGTGCGCAGCCGATGGCGAAACGCGTTCTTCAGCAGCAGGCGGAACAGGAACATGCGTCAGTTCTCGATCCACGCCGGGCTGCAGGGGGGCTGCTTGCAGCCCGTTGCGGTCATTGTGAACGCCCGCTTTGCGACCTGCCGGCATCGGCGCCCCAAGGCCGGGGCGGGCGGGTGCGGCGGCTTCACTGCGGCGCCCTTCGCTGCGCTCCGGGTCCCCTGCGCTCCTCGCTCCGCGGGGCGGCTGCGATCACTCCGCAGTGCCGCTGGACGCGGCGCTGCATAGAGCGTTCTCGCCGGTCCGCCGGATACGGCCCGGCCCGCCGCAAGACGCGGCCGGCCTTCGCCAGGCACAAAGCCTGCGCAGGCAGGCTTTGTGTCCGGACTCAGCCCCCGCTGCGCTGCGGTGCTCGGCGCCGCACAGGCGCCGCCGCACCCGCCCGCCCCGGCCTTGGGGTAGCGCAGGGCTTTGCCTGCCGGAATGCACCGCTGTCTCCGGCAAGGCGATGGGCGAGGCCGGTGGCGCGCCTGTTCGACGCCGAGGAGCGCAGGGCCGGGCAGGTTCCGACGCGCCGCAGGCGCGGCGGTGGCGAGGACTGGCCGAGCGCCGAGCGGGCTCGCGCGCAGCGCGGCCTCGGGAGGGCGAGTTTCGCAGCCACCTGCCAGGCCCGAGCACCGCAGGGGACCCGGCCCGAAGGGCCGGGCGTCGAAGCGAAGCGCCAACGGCCTTGCCCACCGGCTTGCGCGCGCCCATGTCGGCATACTGGCTTCGGGGTGAGTCGCGAAGGCATGCTCTGGGCCGAAAGCTGCCTGCCGAATCTTCGCGAACGGAGGCCGCTTCATCCTACGGCGCGGCGAGAGCTTCATCGGGAACCAGCTCGCCCTTCTCGAGGTGGATCAACCGCCGCGCGCGCGCCGCTGCCTTGGGGTCGTGGGTGACCATCATGATCGTCTTGCCGAGCTCGCGGTTTAGTTGGTCGAGCAGATCCAGCACCTCGGCCCCGGTCACGCGATCGAGGTCGCCGGTCGGCTCGTCGGCGACGATCAGCGTCGGGTCGGTGACGAGCGCGCGCGCGATCGCCACCCGCTGTTGCTGGCCGCCCGAGAGCTCGTTCGGGTAGTGGTCCACGCGGTCGCTCAGTTGCACCATGTCGAGTGCCGCCTGTACATGCGCGTTGCGTTCGCTTCGCGAGAGGCGCGTCAGCAGCAATGGCAGCTCGACGTTCTCGAATGCGGTCAGCACCGGCATCAGGTTGTAGAACTGAAAGACGAAGCCGATGTGGGCGGCGCGCCAGTCGGCAAGCTCGCCTTCGCTCAGCGTGGCGATGTCGACCCCGCCGATCTCGATCCGCCCCGAGCTCGGCTTGTCGATACCGGCGATCAGGTTCAGCAGCGTGCTCTTGCCCGAGCCGCTCGGCCCCATCAGCGCGACGAACTCGCCAGCCTGCACTTCGAGGTTCACGCCTTCGAGCACCGGGATGCGCTGCTCGCCGCGCTGGTAAGCCTTGGAAAGGTCGTGGATGCGGATCAGCGCGGTCATGACTCAGCCTCGCCCGCCGTGCACGGCGGCCCGCGATGCCGGCGCTGCGCGAGGCGAAGTCGTTCCGCTCACTTGCCCGCCACCGCGACCTTGTCGCCGGTCTGCAGCTTGGCCGGCGGCGAGAGCACGAGCTTGTCGCCCGACTTCAGCGCGCCCTGCAGCTCGAGGTTGTCGCCGATCTTGCGGCCGGGCGTCACCTCGACGATCTCGACCGTGTCGTCCCTGACGCGAAGCACGACCTTTTTGCCGTCGCGCTCTACCACGGCGAGCGGGTTCGTCGCCAGCACCGGCCGCTGATCGGCATCGGTGGCCGCTTGCGACAGGATCGTCACCTTGGCGCTCATCTCGGGCAGGATGCGCGGGTCGAGCCTGTCGAAGCGGATCTTCGTCATCACCGTGGCCTTGGCGCGGTCCACCGTGGGCACGATGCCGGCCACGCTGCCGCGAAAGCGCGTGTCGGGCAGGGCGTCGAGCACGATTTCCACCGGCTGCCCGGTGCGCGCCTTGGCAAGATTGCCTTCCGACACGTCGGCCTCGACTTCGAGCGTGCTCATGTCGGCCATCGTCACCACCGCGCCCTGCGCGCCCGCCGCGCTGGAAAACGGCGTGATCATGTCGCCCACGTTGGCGTTCTTCACCAGCACCACGCCGTCGAACGGGGCGCGGATCAGCGCGTAGTCCTCGGTCACGCGCTGCACCTTGAGCTGCGCCTGCGCCTGGCCCACAGAGGCCTGCGCCTGCGCGATCGCGGCCTGGGCCGCCGCGGCCGAGGCGCGCGCGGCGTCGGCGCGCCGCTGCGCCGCGTCCACCGCCTGGGCCGAGACGAAGGCCTGCGCCAGCAGGCTCTTGCTGCGCGCGAGTTCCGCATCGGCGTTGGCCTGTTCGATCTGGGCCTGGCGCAGGCCGGCCTCGGCCTGGCGCAGCCCGGCCTCGGCCATGCGCACGCCGGCCTGCGCGGCGAGGATGCCGGCCTCGACGTCGCTGGCGTCGAGGCGCGCGATGATCTCGTCCTTCTTCACCACCGAGCCCTCGCGCACGCGCAACTCGACGAGCCGCCCGGTCGCCTTGCTCGCCACCGCCGCGCGGCGCTGCGCCACCACGTAGCCCGAGGCGGTGAGCTGCGCATACTGCTGCGACGGATAGGCGGTGACGACCGAGCCGAGTTGGACTTCGGTCTTGCGCGGCATCAGCGCCACGGCCACCGCGGCCGCAGCGACGAGCGCGAGCGCCACCCAGCGCACCCAGCGGCGCTTGCGGGCCGGCGCCAGGGCACCGCGGTCGA
Source organism: uncultured bacterium (assembly GCA_963779155.1). GTDB lineage: Bacteria > Pseudomonadota > Gammaproteobacteria > Burkholderiales > Burkholderiaceae_C > CAIKUF01. Next base: position 162,122 of record CAVZXE010000020.1, read on the forward strand.
TGCGCAGCGCGGCAAGCGCCGGCGCGGCGGTGGGGGGCGGGGTTTCAGTCATGGCAGGCGAATGGACGTTCGGGCAGCTGCGTCGGCGCGACGCCGCATGGGGTGGCCATTGTGTCGCAGCGGCGCTGGAGGCGTTGCCGGCAGGACCGGCCGCCGCGCCGGGCACGAAACGTGCCCTGCGTCACGCGCCACGGCAGCGGCTTCGCGGCGCTTACGCGCGCTTACCACGGGCTCGCGCGGGCTGGCGTAGCCTTCGCCCATGCGCCAGACCGTCGATCTGTTCCCACGCTTCAGGTGCGCCGCGGCGCTGGGGTGCAGCCTCTTTGTGGCGCTGTTGGCAGCCTGCGGCGGCGGCGGCGACGGCACGGCCGCGCCCGACCCGGCGAGTGCGGCGGCGCCTGAGGCCGGCGCCGGCATCGGCGCCGCGATGGCACAGGCATCGGCGACCTGCGGCCTGAGCGACTTCGCCGCCAGCGCGCTGGCGCGCATCAACCAGGTGCGGGCGGCCGGAGCGACCTGCGGCACCCGAGGATCGTTCGCGCCCGCGTTGCCGCTGCGGTGGAACGGGCTGCTGACGCAGGCCGCGGCATCGCACAGCGCCGACATGGCGGCCAAGGACTACTTCTCGCACACCAGTGCCGACGGCCGGAGCATGGCCGATCGCGTCAACGCGACCGGCTATGCCTGGAGCAGCCTGGGCGAGAACATCGCCGCCGGCTATGCCACGGTCGACAGCGTGATCGACGGCTGGATGCGCAGCGATGGCCACTGCGCGAACCTGATGAACCCGGCGTTCGACGAGGTCGGGCTGGCCTGCGCGGCGGCCGCTGCGGGTGGCCGCTACGGCCACTACTGGACGCAGGACCTGGCGCGGTCGCACTAGACGTCCCGCGCCCGGCGGATCGGGGCGCGGCCGTCCCCGGCGCCGCCGGGCCAGCGGGTGCGTCGGCGCCACGACGACGGCGATGCGGTCGTCGTACAGCGCCTCGAAGGCCATGCCGGCCGGCAGGCTGTCGGGCTCGCGGGTCAGCAGCAGGTCGTAGCTGCCGGTGGTCAAGCCCTCGAGCAGCGATAAGGTGTTGTCCTCGACCACCGACAGCGCGACCACTTCGTCCGCTGGCGCCACCTCGAGCATCGGCTCGACGATCGCGCTGACCGCGCCGGAGAGGGCGCCGATGCGCAGCGGCGCGGGTTTGTGCGGGGTTCAACAAGCTTGTCGCCGAGCCGGACTTCGAAGTGGCGCGCCAACGCGCCTGCGCGCACATTGCGATGCCCCGCCCGGGTCGGCGGGATCACAATGAACCGGAGGCAGGCACACGGGCATCGTCATCAACGCGCTGCGGCGCATGGCAGGAGTCACGGCAGTCATGAGATCGATCAGCGCGCGCGGCGGCGGGAACGACGATGTCACGATCTCGCAGGTCGCCTTCACCTCGCTGTCGCCGACCGCGCCACTCGAAGTGCCCGCGGAACTGCGACTGCCGCCGGGCAGCAAGCTGCCCGCGGTGGTGGTGGTGCACGGCTCGGCGGGCATCGACAGCCGCGGCAAGTTCCACATCGAGGCGCTCAACAAGGCCGGCATCGCGACGCTCGAGATCGACCTGTGGAAGCCGCGCGGCGTCACCAGCCCGGCCCATCGACCGCGCAGCGTGGCCGAGACGCTGCCCGACGCCTATGGCGCGCTGGCGTACCTGGCCCGGCAGCCGAACATCGATCCGGCACGCATCGGCATCATGGGCTTCTCGTGGGGTGGGGTGGTGACCATGCTCACCGCCACCCAGCCGTACACGGACCTCTACATGGGCGGCGGCGTCAAGTTCAAGGCGCATGCACCGTTCTATCCGGTGTGCTGGGTCTACAACCGGGTGCCTGGCTACGCGTTCGCCGCCTTCACCGGCGCGCCGGTGTTCATCCAGGGTGGCGAGCTCGACACCTACGATCTGCCCGACACCTGCACGCAACTCGTGGCTGCGACCGAGGCCCGGGCGCCGGGAATTGCAACCGTGACCCTGTACGCCGGCGCGACGCACGCCTTCGACCGCAGCGAGCCCGAGATCACGGTCGACGACCCGTTCTCGCACCTCGGCGCCGGCGGCGACGTGACGTTCAGGCACCACCCGGAAGTTGCCGCCCAGGCGCGCGACGCGATGGTGGCGTTCTTCAAGGCCAGGCTCTGACGGCAGGTGTCTCGGGGCGCCCTCACGCAGCCTGAACAATCACGCCCCCGCCGAGGCAGACTTCGCCGTCGTAGAGCACCGCCGACTGCCCCGGCGTCACCGCCCATTGCGGGGTTTCGAAGTCGAGCGTGAACGCGTCGGCGGCCGGCTCGATGGCGAGCGCGCAGGGCGCATCCGCCTGGCGGTAGCGCGTCTTGGCGCGGTAGTGGCCGGCAGGCGGTGCCTGGCCGGCGACCCAGTTCGCTGCGTCGGCGCTCAGGCGATGCAACAGCAGCCACGGATGCGCGTGCCCCTGCACCACCGTGAGCGTGTTGGTCGCCATGTCCTTGCGCGCGACGAACCAGGGCGCGTGCTCGGCGCCGCCCTTGTCGCCGCGCCGCTCCTTCAACCCGCCGATGCCGATGCCCTTGCGCTGGCCGAGCGTGTAGAAGGACAGGCCCACGTGCTCGCCGATCGTGCGCCCGCGATCGTCCTTGATCGGGCCCGGCGCATTGGCCAGGTAGCGGTTCAGGAATTCGCGGAACGGCCGCTCGCCGATGAAGCAGATGCCGGTCGAGTCCTTCTTCTGCGCGTTGGGCAACCCGATCTCGGCGGCGATGCGGCGCACCTCGGTCTTCGCCAAGGCGCCGAGCGGGAATAGCGTCTTGCTCAATTGCGCCTGGTTCAGGCGGTGCAGGAAGTAGCTCTGGTCCTTCAGCGGGTCCAGGCCCTTGAGCAGTTCGAAGCGGCCATCGCCCTCGCGCATCCGGGCGCTGTCGGGCGCAGCGGCGCCCGACGCGGCATATCGGCCCGCGGGCTCGCCCGGGTGCACTGGCGTCCAGCGAACCCGCGCATAGTGCCCGGTGGCGATCTTCTCTGCGCCCAGGCGCAGCGCGTGCTCGAGGAAGGCCTTGAACTTGATCTCGGCGTTGCACAGCACATCGGGGTTGGGCGTGCGGCCGGCCTGGTATTCGCGCAGGAACTCGGCGAAGACGCGGTCCTTGTAGTCGGCGGCGAAGTTGACGTGCTCGATCTCGATGCCGAGCACGTCGGCCACCGCCGCGGCGTCGACGAAGTCGGCGTTCGACGAGCAGTATTCGCTGTCGTCGTCGTCTTCCCAGTTCTTCATGAAGATGCCGACGACTTCATGCCCCTGCTGTTTCAGCAGCCAGGCGCAGACCGCGGAGTCGACCCCGCCCGACAAACCCACCACCACACGCTGCCCGGCCATGACCGCATTGTCCCCGCCTTCGCGGGCGGCGCCGGGGGGCGGGCGCGGCCAGCGCTCCCTCTGGGGAAGATCGGGATCGCCGGCCGATGCCTTCGAAAGTAGACTGGCGCTTCCCTTCCCGGCAGACACTATCAACGGAGGTTCCATGACCCCACTCTGGCAGCAATCCGCAGGCGATCTGGCCCGGCTGATCGCCACCCGGCAAGTCAGCTCGTCCGAAGTCGTCGAGGCGCACCTGGCGCGCATCGCGGCGGTCAACCCGAAGGTCAACGCGATCGTCCGCGTGCTGGCCGACGAAGCCCGGGCCGGCGCCGCGCTGGCCGACCAGGCCGTGGCCCGCGGCGCGCCGCTGGGCGCGCTGCATGGCGTGCCCTTCACGGTCAAGGAAAACATCGACATGGCCGGCCTGCCCACCACCTGGGGCGTGCCGGCGCTGGCCGGCGCGGTGGTGCCGCTGGACGCGCCGGTCGTCGAGCGCATGCGTGCCGCCGGGGCGATCCCGATCGGTCGCACCAACCTGCCGGACATGGCCTTGCGCGTCTCCACCGACAGCTCGCTGCACGGCATCACCCGCAACCCCTGGAACGCGCAGCGCACGGCCGGCGGCTCGAGCGGCGGCGAGGCGGTGGCGCTGGCCACCGGGATGAGCCCGATCGGGCTGGGCAACGACATCGGCGGATCGCTGCGCAACCCGGCCAATGCCTGCGGCATCGCGTCGATCCGCCCCAGCGCCGGGCGCGTGCCCGACGCCGGATTCGTGCCGAACGAGGACTACCTGCTGGCGATCCAGCTGATGAACGCGCAGGGCCCGATGGCACGCCGGGTGGCCGACGTGCGCCTGGGCCTGCAGGTACTGATGGGCGCGCATCCGCGCGACCCGTGGTCCATCACTTCGCCGCTGGTCGGCCCCGCGCCGGGCCGGCCGATCCGGGTCGCGCTCGTCGCGGCACCCCCGGGAGGCAGTTGCGATCCGGTGGTCTCGGCCGTGGTACGCCGCGCCGCCGACACCCTGGCCAACGCCGGGTACGACGTGGTCGAGGCCTGCCCGCCGCGCTACGAGGAGGTGGTGGCTGCCTGGGCGCGCCTGCTGCTGGGCGACTTCGCCTCGGTGATGGACCAGCTGATGCCCTTGATGGGCGAGGGCGGCAAGGCGTTCCTGGCTGCGGCCAACAGCGCCGTGCCGCCGCTGGCCAGCGTGACCGAGATGTCGCAGCTGCTGGCCTTGCGCCACGGCCTCGGCCGCGCGTGGTCGCAGTTCATGGCCGAGCACCCGCTGGTGCTGACGCCGACCTGGACCCAGCTCCCGTTCGAGCAGGGCTTCGACGCCGCCACCCCCGCCGGCGCGGCGGCGACGATCGAGATGCTGCGCCCTGTCGTGCCGGCCAACCTGCTCGGCCTGCCCTCGGCCTGCGTGCCGGCGGGCCGCGACGGCGCGACCGGGCTGCCCATCGGCGTGCTGCTCACCGGGCAGCGGTTCCGTGAAGACCTGTGCCTCGATGCCGCCGAAGCGGTCGAGGCACGCAGCGGCATCGCAACGCCGATCGACCCGGCCGGCTGACGGCGCGCTGGTCCAGGCGGCGCCGGGGCGCTCCCAAGCCGCCTGAGCTCCCCCTCGGGGGAGCGAACGCAGTGAGCTTGTGGGTGATCAGGCCAGGCGGCGCGGGGCCGCTCCCAAGCCGCTTGAGCTGCCCATCGGGGGGTCGCGAACGCAGTGAGCCTGGGCGTGGTCGGCTCAGCTTCGGGCGCGCTTGATCTCCGGCTCGAACAGCGTCGGGTCGGCGACCAGCGCCTCCAGCGGGTAGCGCCGGCCGGCCAGGTGATCCTCGACGCAGCGCAGCAGCAGCGGGCTGCGGTGGCGCGCGCGGCTGGCGCGGATCTCGTCGGGCGTCAGCCACAGCGTGCGCACGATGCCGTCGTCGAGCGCGCGCCCTGCCTCGGCGTCGCTGACCGCGCCGCAGATGGCGAAGCGGACATAGGTGACGTCCTGCTTGCCGCCGTGACGCTGGAAACGCGACATATAGACACCCACCAGCGCGTGCGGCTCGAAGTGGCGCGCCGTCTCTTCGAGCGTCTCGCGGACCACGCCCTGCAACAGCGACTCACCGGGGTCCAGGTGGCCGGCCGGGTTGTTCAGGCACAGCCCTTCGGGCGTTTGCTCCTCGACCAGCAGGTAGCGGCCGCCCTGCTCGACGATCGCTGCCACGGTGACGCTCGGCTTCCAACGTTCGGACATGGCGAGGATGGTATGCGACGCGTGTGCGCCGTCCCGGTGGGGCGCACGGCGCCGGATTGTGTAAGCTTCGCGGGTTACCCAAGCCAACAAATTGCGAGGAGGTCCCGATGCTGATCGGCGTACCGCTGGAGACGGTGGCGGGCAAGGCCCGCGTGGCCGTCACGCCCGAGACTGCGAAGAAGCTCAAGGCCCACGGCCACACGCTGAAGGTCCAGTCGGGCGCTGGCGGGCCCGCGTGACCGATGGGGCCCAAGGTCGCCGCCGGGGCCGAGATCGTCGACCGCGCCGCCGCCTTCGCCTGTGACTCGCGCTCAAGGCGCGCAGCCCGCAGGCCGACGAACTCGCGCTGATGAAGCCCGCCGCCGCGCTCGTGGGCATGCTCAGCCCGTTCGACAAGGACGGACTTCGGGCACTGGCCAAGGCAGGCCCGACGAGCTTCGCTCTCGAAGCCGCGCGGCGCGCGACGCGCGCGCAGCGCATGGAAGCGCCGAGTTCGCAGGCCAGAGTCGCGGGCTACAAGGCGGCAATCATCGCGGCCGACAAGGTCCGGCGCTTGTCCCCGATGCCGATGACCGCCGCCGGCGGTGAGGCAAGTGCTACAAACACCTGAGGAGTTGAGTTCATGGCTTTGATCATTGGCGTTCCGAAGGAGACGGCGGCAGACGAGAAGCGTGTCGCGACCGTCCCCGACGTGGTGGAAAAGCTCGTCAAGCTGGGGTTTTCGGTGGCCGTGGAAAGCGGCGCCGGCGACGCGGCGAACTTCGGCGACGACACCTACCGCGCTGCCGGTGCCGAGGTGGTGCCGACGGCGGCAGAGCTTTGGGCAAAGTCGGACATCGTCTTCAAGGTGCGTGCCCCGAGCCCGGTCGAGGTGGGCCTGATGCGCGAAGGCGGCACCTTGATCAGCTTCATTTGGCCCGCACAGAACCCCGAGCTCATGCAGTTGCTGGCGGGCAGGCGCGCCACCGTGCTCGCCATCGACTCCTTGCCGCGCCAGCTTTCCCGCGCCCAGAAGATGGACGCGCTGACCTCCATGGCCGGCATCAGCGGCTACCGCGCCGTGATCGAGGCCGCCAACGCCTTTGGCCGCTTCTTCAACGGCCAGATCACCGCCGCCGGCAAGATCCCGCCGGCCAAGGTCTTCATCGCCGGTGCCGGTGTCGCCGGCCTAGCCGCGATCGGCACGGCCGCCAACCTGGGCGCCATCGTGCGCGCCAACGACACCCGCGCCGAGGTCGCCGACCAGGTCGTGTCGCTGGGCGGCGAATTCGTCAAGGTCGACTACGAGGAAGAAGGCTCCGGTGGCGGCGGCTACGCCAAGGTGATGAGCGAGGGTTTCCAGCAGGCCCAGCGCGAGATGTACGCCAAGCAGGCCAAGGAAGCCGACATCATCATCACCACCGCGCTGATCCCGGGCAAGCCCGCGCCGAAGCTCATCACCGCCGAGATGGTGATGAGCATGAAGCCCGGCAGCGTCATCGTCGACATGGCCGGCGAGCAGGGCGGCAACTGCGAGCTGACCGTGCCTGGTGAGGCGGTGGTGCGCCACGGTGTCACCATCATTGGCTACACCGATCTGGTCAGCCGCTTGGCCAAGCAGGCCTCGACGCTGTACTCGACCAACCTGTGGCGCGTGACCGAGGAGTTGTGCAAGACCAAGGACGGCGTCATCGACGTCAACATGGACGACGACGCCATTCGCGGCCTGACCGTCATCAAGGACGGCAACATCACTTGGCCGCCGCCGCCGCCCAAGTTGCCGGCCGTTGCGCAGGCCAAGCCGGCCGCCGCAATGGCCGCGCCAACAGCGAAGAAAGGGCACGGCCACGGTGCAGGCGAGCCGATGTCGGCCAAGGCCCTGGCGACCGTATTCGGCGTCGGCGCGGTCGCGTTCCTGCTCGTCGGCCTCTATGCGCCGGCCAGCTTCCTCGCCCATTTCACCGTGTTCGTGCTGGCCTGCTTCGTCGGCTACATGGTGGTCTGGAACGTGACGCCAGCGCTGCACACGCCGCTGATGAGCGTCACCAACGCGATCTCGTCCATCATCGCCATCGGCGCGTTGGTGCAGATCGCGCCGCCGCTGAATGGCGCCAGTGCGGATCGGCCGAATTTGCTGATCCTCGGCCTGGCCGTCTTCGCGCTCGCGCTCACGGCCGTCAACATGTTCGGCGGCTTCGCGGTCACGCGTCGCATGCTGGCGATGTTCCGCAAATAAGAACAAGAAGAACAAGGAGAAGGACATGACTTCCAGCCTGGCCACCGTTTCCTACATTGGCGCCACCATTCTCTTCATCCTCAGCCTGGGCGGTCTCGCCAACCCCGAGACCGCGCGACGCGGCAACGTGTTCGGCATCATCGGCATGGCCATCGCCGTGTGCGCCACCATTCTCGGTCCGCGCGTCACGCCGGCCGGCTATGCCTGGATCGTCGGCGCGCTCGTCGTCGGCGGCAGCATCGGCCTCTTCGCCGCGAAGAAGGTGCAGATGACGCAGATGCCCGAGCTCGTCGCGCTGATGCACAGCCTGGTCGGCCTGGCCGCGTGCCTGGTCGGCTTCGCGAGCTACATCGACACGTCGACCGTGTTTCCGACCGAAGCCGAGAAGTCGATCCACGAGATGGAGATCTACATCGGCATCCTCATCGGCGCCATCACGTTCTCCGGCTCGGTGATCGCCTTCGGCAAGCTCTCGGGCAAGATCGGCGGCAAGCCGCTGCTGCTGCCCGGCCGGCACTGGCTCAACCTGGCTGGCCTGCTGATCGTGATCTGGTTCGGCCGCGCGTTCCTGAATGCGCACGGCATCGTCGACGGCATGCTGCCGCTGCTCGTCATGACCGTGGTTGCGTTGCTCTTCGGCGTGCACATGGTCATGGCCATCGGCGGCGCCGACATGCCGGTGGTCGTCTCCATGCTCAACAGCTATTCGGGCTGGGCCGCGGCGGCCACGGGCTTCATGCTCAGCAACGACCTGCTGATCGTCGTCGGCGCCCTGGTCGGCTCCTCGGGCGCGATCCTGTCGTACATCATGTGCCGCGCGATGAACCGCAACTTCATCAGCGTGATCGCAGGCGGCTTCGGCACCGGCGGTGGCGCAGCGCCTGCGGCGGCGGGCGGGGCGCAGCCCGCCGGCGAGGTGACGCCGATCAGCGCGGTGGAAACCGCGGAGCTGCTGCGCGAGGCCAAGAACGTCGTCATCGTGCCCGGCTACGGCATGGCGGTGGCGCAGGCGCAGCACACGGTGTACGAGATCACCAAGTTCCTGCGCGAGAAGGGCGTCAACGTGCGCTTCGGCATTCACCCGGTGGCCGGCCGCATGCCCGGCCACATGAACGTGCTGCTCGCCGAAGCCAAGGTCCCCTATGACATCGTGCTCGAGATGGACGAGCTCAACGAGGACTTTCCGAAGACCGATGTCTCGATGGTCATCGGCGCCAACGACATCGTGAACCCGGCCGCGCAGGACGACCCGACGAGCCCGATCGCCGGTATGCCGGTGCTCGAAGTCTGGAAGGCCCAGACCTCCATCGTCATGAAGCGCAGCATGGCTTCGGGCTACGCCGGGGTCGACAACCCGCTGTTCTATAAGGACAACAACCGCATGCTCTTCGGCGACGCCAAGAAGATGCTGGATGAGGTGCTGGCGGCGCTGAGAGCCTGAGCCGGACACGGGCCGTCCCTGCGGACGGACCGTGCCTGCGAAGGGGCGGCGCGTCCTCGCGCCGTGCGGGCTGCAAGCCTGAGCGGGACGTGAGCCTGCGCCTGCGCGCAGGCGAACGCCAGCTCAGGGGCGAGCGCCTGCAGGCGCGAGCGCGGGCTGCAAGCCTGAGCGGGCTGCAAGCCTGAGCCGGAAGGCACTCGAGCGACAGAACCACGAGCGGTCGATTGCATGCGGTCATCGCCAGCGGATTGAGCCGCTGGCCCGGCGCGGCGGCACGTCGTTTCGACGCGACGATGCTGCGCTGGCGCCGCAGCCCCGTGGGTCGATGCGCTCGACCCGGTGGCCGGGCGCACGCCGGGGCACAGGGGTGCTGGCCCAGGCCGAAGTGCCCTGCGACCAGGTGTTCGAGAGGGAAGACCTCAACGGCGAATTCGGCCAGGCCGACGTGGCGATCACCCTCGGCGCCAACGACCTGGTGAACCCGGCCGCGCTGGCCAAGGGCAGCGCGATCTACGGCATGCCGATCCTCGAGGCCTACAAGGCCAAGACCGTGATCGTCAACAACCGCTCGATGGCGGCCGGCTGCGCCGGGCTCGACAACGGGCGCTTCTACATGGATACGACCATGAGGGTGTTCGGCGACGCGAAGAAGCTGGTCGAGACATGACCAAGGCGATTGGGTAGGGCTGACGTCGCGATAGAAGCAAGGATGGACCTGGCCAGTCCTCTTGCATGCCGAAGGAAGTCAAGGAGCGGCGGGTCGGCCGCCTGTGGGCCGATCAAAGTGGCGGGCGCTTCCCCTTTGTCTTCATGTTCAAGCAGACGGCTGGCATGAGCCTGTCGCAACAGTTCGACGCCGCCATCGCCTGACGACCGGTGGGCTCAGGTCCGCCGCCGCCGGGCCAGCCAGCCCACGACGGCCAAGCCGCCGAGCATCAGCGCGTAGGTCTCGGGCTCGGGTACTGCGGTGACGGTCTCGGTCACCCGCAGCCAGACATCGCCGAGGGGGCGGTCGTACACGATGTCGAAGTTCCCGCTGCCGAACCCGGTTCTCGTGAGGCCGGAGAAGCTGCCGAGGAGCGTGCCGCTGCCGTCGAGCACCCTGAACTCCTCGCCGACGGCGAAGCTGCAGGCGCCGAAGCACGACACGGCCAGTGTGCCGCCGAGGCTGGTGTTGCCGTTGACGACCAGCAGGTCGTGACTGGCCAGGCTCTGCACTTCGATGTCCAGGCTGCCAGGCGCGCCCAGCACCAGGTTGGCCTTGACGGTCAGCGCGCCCGGCGAGGCGCCGGGGGCGACATGGCCGGCATTGGTGAGCGTGCCAGCGGCGGCGAACGCGCCGGTTCCGGTGAGCGTGCCGTTGTTGGTGAAGTTGATGGGCAGCGCGATGGTACCGGTCTGCACGTCGATCGTGCCCAGGTTGTCGAAGGCCAGCGTGTTGCCGATCGAAGTAGTACCGGTGCCGCCGCTCTTGACGATCAGGCCGGTGTTGACAAACGTGGGCAGCGAGCCGCCGTTGTAGGTCACGCCGGCGTCGTCGCTGAAATTGAGCCGACCCTGGTTGTCCAGCTTGGCGCCGCCTTGCAGGTACAGCGAGTTGCTCGTGTTCCAGTCGATCGTGCCCTGGTTGGTCACGACGGTGCCCGCGCCCTCGATGAACTTGGCGCCACCGGCCTGCCCTTGCAGCGTCTGTCCCGCGCCCACCTGCCAGGTGCCCGCCAGATAGCCGCCGGTGAAGGCCACGGTGCCGCCGATCACGGCGCCGTTGCCCGTATGGGCGCCGCTTTGAAGCACCAGGTTGGCCGAGTCGAAGGTGCCGCTCCAGCTGTTGCCGCCGGTCGCCTGGTTCGTGCCGGCGCCCGTGAACTGCGTGCCGGCCATGAACTGCGAGCCACCGGCATAGTGGATGACGGCGCCCGCCTGCGCGTCAAGCACGCCTCCGTTGTTGACGAAGCCGACAATGTTGTTGATCGTCAGCGTCTTGCCCGCTGCGGCGCGCACCGTGCCGCTGGCGGTGTTGTCGAACATTGGGCCGGCGCCGCCGTTGTAGGTGAGGGCGCTGCTCTCGCTGGCCAGGAACAACGCCTGGTTGACGAGCTTGGCGCCGCCTTGCAGGTACAGCGAGTTGGCCGTGTTCCAGTCGATCGTGCCCTGGTTGGTCACGACGGTGGCCGCGCCCTCGATGAACTTGGCGCCACCGGCCTGCCCTTGCAGCGTCTGGCCCGCGCCCACTTGCCAGGTGCCTGCCAGATTGCCGCCGGCGAAGGCCACCGTGCCGCCCACCGCCGCACCGCTGCCCGTGTGCGTGCCGCCTTGAAGCACCAGGTTGGCCGAGTTGAAGGCGCCGCTCCAGGAATTGTTGCCGGTCGCCACGTTCGTGCCAGCGCCGGTGAACTTCGTGTCGGCATTGAACACCGTGCCGCCGGCATAGTGAATCGTGGCGCCCACCTGCGCGTCGAGTGCGCCACCGTTGTTGATGAAGCCGACGGTGTTGTTGATGGTCAGCGTCTTGCCCGCCGCCGCGCGCACCGTGCCGCCGGCGGTGTTGTCGAACACAGGACCGGCGCCGCCGTTGTAGGTGACGGCGGCGCTCTCGCTGGCAAGGAACAGCGCCTGGTTGACGAGCTTGGCGCCGCTTTGCAGGTACAGCGAGTTGGCCGTGTTCCAGTCGATCGTGCCCTGGTTGGTCACGACAGTGCCCGCGCCCTCGATGAACTTGGCGCCACCGGCCTGCCCTTGCAGCGTCTGGCCTGCGCCCACTTGCCAGGTGCCTGCCAGATAGCCGCCGGTGAAGGCCACCGTGCCGCCCACCACGGCGCCGTTGCCCGAATGCGTGCCGCCCGAAAGCAGCAGATTGCTCGACGTGAAGGCGCCGTTGAAGGTGTTGGTGCCGGCCGAGACATTCACAATGCCGGTGCCGGTAAAGACCGAGCCTGCATTGAACACCGAACCACCGACGAAGTTGATACTGCCGGTCTGCGCGTCGAGCGTGCCATTGTTGACGAAGCCGACGATGTGGCTGATGGTGGTGTTGCCGATCCCGCCGCTCTTGCGGAAGATGCCGTTGTTGGTGAAGCTGGGCGCGGCGCCGCCGTTGTACACGAGCGCCTGGTCGCCGGTCGCGTTCCACAGCGCGTTGTTGACGACCGTGGTGCCGCCCTGGAAGTACAGCGGGTCGGCATTCCAGTTGACGGTGCCGCCGTTGATGAAGTTCGAGGCCAGACCGTTGAAGAACTTGGCACCACCGGTCTCGATATTGAGCACATCGGCCGCGCCCAGCGGGCTCGGTGCGGTGCCGCCTGGCACAAAGCTGCCGCTGCTCCAGGTGAAGGTGTCCGCCCAGGCGCAGGGCGCCATGGCGACGAGGGCAGCGGCGGCGATGGCGTGGCGGCGGAAGGTGGGCAGACGGCTCATGGTGGGTGCTCCTGCATCGCCGGTGGCGATGCGTGGGTGAAAGTGCTGGGCCGCAGTCTCCCCAGCCGCCGTTAGGCAACCGTTAGCCAGCGCTGCGAATCGAGCCCCCGCAAACAGGGGGACGTTCACCCCCCGCCTGCGGGGTGGGGCGGTTCACGAGCTTCGTTTCTGCCATGAAGGGCGAGCGCGACGGCGTCGGGGGTCGAAAGCCGACGTCCCGCCGCCCACAGCCGCTCGCTTGTCGCAGCGTCGACGCTTCGCGCGGCGAGGCGGCGCACGAGCCGCAGGTAGTGCAGATCCTCAGCCCCAAGGGCGCCGAATCGCGTCTCCCAGAAGTGCGCGGCGAATGCCGCCAGTTGCAGCGCCGCCTCCGGCTGCCGCAGGTGGGCCAGCGCCCGCGGCAGGTTCCACAGACCGTAGGCGAGGTCGTGCGCCGCCACGCCATCCCACGCCAGCTGGATGCACTCGCGGTAGGTCTGTACGGCTTCGTCCCAACGGCGCAGCGCACTCAGCGCATTGCCGCGCACGTTGAGCGATTGGCTCAGGCGGCGCCAGTCGTGCAGGCGGCGCGCACTGTTTACGATACAGGCCAGCCGCTCCAGGACCTCGACGTTGCGCCCGGCGTACTGCGCCGAGGTAGCCAGGTTGTAGCGCCCGCTGTCGATGGCGTGCTGGTTGCCGAGCGCCTCCCACAGCGCGAGCGCGCGGGCGTGCAGCGCCTCGGCGCCGGCGTGATCGCCGTGCTGGGCGTTGGCGATAAAGGCGCGCAGCGCGTACACCCCGGCCTGCACGTCGATCTCGCCGGCCGATTCGGCCAACGCCTGCGCTTCGTCGAGCAGGGCAGCCAGACCGGTCGCGTCGCGGGTGGCGCGCCAGCGAACGCGTGCCACGGCGTGCAACGCGCGAGCCCGCAGGCCCGGATCGGCAGGCACCTCCTTCAGCCCCAGTTCGGCATGGCGCAGCGCGTCGGCACCGCGCCCTGCGGCAAAGAGCAACGGGCCGAGCAGCGTGTGGCCGCGGCTGCGCAGTGCCGGGTCGGTACAGCCGGTGACTGCACTCTCGAGCAACGCCAGCGCCTCGGACGACAGTTCCACATCCTCCAGCACGCGGTGCAGCGGAAGCATGAGCTGCACCGCCTCTTCGGGCATGGCGTCGCCCTCGGCGCTCGCCAGCGCCGCGCGCAGGTTGGGCATCTCCGCGCGCACTTCAGCCAGCGATGGCGTCGGCGGCAGTGCTTTCCCCCACGCGGTGAGCCAGGCGCGGTGCCGGGCACGCAGGGCACTCGCGCTCGCAGCGTCGAGCCGCGAGGCGGCGTACTCGCGGATCGGTTCGAACAGGCTGAAGCGCTGCGCGCGGTCGTCGGTCTCGCCGGTGCGCAGCAGTGAGTGGGCGAGCAGCTCGTCGAGTGCGATCGCGGCCCGCCCGGGCGTGTGGCCGCAGACGCCGCCCACCGCCTGCGCCGTGAAGCCGCCGTGAAAGACGGTCAGCGCGGCAAGTAGCTGCGCCTGCACGGGCGTCAGCAACTGCCAGCTCCATTCGATCACACGCAACATCGACGCATGCCGCGGGTCTGAGCCCGCGCGCGGGCCGCTGCGCGCCAGCAGCTCGAGCGCCGCACCGGACGGCGCGTCACGCGCGGCGCGAAGCAGCGCGACCATGTCGGCCGGGGCGATGCTGCGCACGCGTGCTGCCGCGAGCTCGATCGCGAGCGGCAGGCCTTCGAGCAGATGCACCAGCTCGACCAGGGCGTCGACGTTGCGCGGACCGACGCGGAAGTCGCCCCGCGCGGCCCGCGCGCGGTCGACGAACAACGCCAGCGCCGGGTTCATCGCGGCCTCGTACAACGCCACGCCGGTGGCCGGCAGGCCCAGCGGCGGCACGACGAAGACGCGTTCGCCATCGAGGCCGAGCACGCGGCGCGAGGTGACCAACAGGTGCAAGTCGGGCAGCCGCGCGGCCAGCTCTGCGACCAGGTCCTCTGCCTGACCGGCGAGCTGCTCAAAGTTGTCCAACACCAGCAGCACGCGCCGCCCCCCGAGGGCCACTTCGAGCGCGTCGATCGGGTCCTCGCCTCGCGGCGGCAGGCGCAGCGCCGTGAGCAGTGCGTCGAGCGCCTCGGCGCGCGTCTGGCAACCGACCCACGGCACGAAGGCCACCATGTCGAATGGCGCCACGGGCACGCCGGCCGAGGTCTGCAGCGCCGCTGCAAGCTCGACGGCAAGGCGGGTCTTGCCGCTGCCCCCGGGGCCGAGCAGCGTGACGAGGCGCTCGTCGATGACCTCGAGCCGCAAGCGGGCGCTGTCGGCGTCGCGGCCGAAGCATCGCGTCAGGTACACCGGCAGTGAGCGGCTCCCTGGCCCCGCGGCCGTTCGAGGCGCGACAGCGTCAGCGGGACGCTGCGCAGCCGCCGGCACGCCTTCGCGTCCGTCCGCGGCGAGACGGTCGTAGAGCGCGGCCAGGCGCTGTCGCTCCTCATTGATCCAGTCGTCGTAGAAGCCGGGCAGCAGCTCGCCACCGTACAGTGCGCGAGCCTCAGCAGCGTGGCCGGCGCGCGCGGCACGCTCGAACTGGAGTACGTCGCAGCTGAACGCACCGGGAGCCGCGCGCACGCTCAGCCGATCGGCCAGCACGGAAGAGGCGGCGATGGCGCCCGGGGGATCGAGCAGCGCCCGGAGCGTGAACAGCGCCTGGCGCAGGCGGTTGCGTCCGACGGCCAGCGCCACACCCGGCCAGAGCAGCTCGACGAGTTCCTCGCGTGCGTGCGCGCGCTGCGGGTAGAGTGTCAGGCGGCTGAGGAGCGCGACGATGGCCCGGCTCGGCAAGCGCGTGAACTGCGTCTGGCCATCGCTCACCCGCAAGCCGCCCAGCAGGCTGACCTTCCAGCGCGCCTCGGTTTCGACTTGAACGGGCGCGGCGGCCGGCTCGGGGGGAGGAAGGGCCGCGTTCATCGACTGGCTCTGAGGGATGGCCAGCGATTCTAGGAGCGAGCCGCACCCGTTGCGACACCCTGCCTCGGCGGTGCGCCGTTGCCGACGCGGCCCTACAATCGCGCCTCGCCCAAGGAGCGTTGCGACAGTTGCCGGAGCCTCATCTCCCGCGCTGCCAGGCTTGGGCACGGCGGGCCTGCACCCCGCCGCTGTCAACGGCGCTCACCCGACTTGCCAGGTCGCGGTGAGAGCCGCGGCCTCATGGTCGTTCACCGTGAAGCGCCCGCCATGTCCAGTCCGCCGCAAGCCACCGCTGTTGTTCCGCCGATGAAGCTCTCCGGCCTGGAGCCCGTCTCGATCGGCGAAGGATCCCTCTTCGTCAACATCGGCGAGCGCACCAACGTGACGGGCTCGAAGGCGTTCGCGCGGATGATCCTCAACGGCCAGTTCGAGGAGGCGCTCGGCGTGGCGCGCCAGCAGGTGGAAAACGGCGCACAGATCATCGACATCAACATGGACGAGGCGATGCTCGACAGCCAGGCGGCGATGGTGCGCTTCCTGAACCTGATCGCCGGCGAGCCCGAGATCGCGCGCGTGCCGATCATGATCGACAGTTCCAAGTGGAGCGTGATCGAGGCGGGCCTCAAGTGCATCCAGGGCAAGGGCATCGTCAATTCGATCTCGCTGAAGGAAGGCGAAGCAGCATTCCGCCACCAGGCCAAGCTGGTGCGCCGCTACGGCGCGGCAGCAGTGGTGATGGCCTTCGACGAGCAGGGCCAGGCCGACACCTACGAACGCAAGATCGGCATCTGCGAGCGCGCCTATCGCATCCTCGTCGATGAAGTCGGCTTCCCGCCCGAGGACATCATCTTCGACCCCAACATCTTCGCCATCGCGACCGGCATCGAGGAGCACGACAACTACGCGGTCGACTTCATCGAGGCCACGCGCTGGATCAAGCAGCACCTGCCCGGCGCGAAGGTCAGCGGCGGGGTCAGCAACGTGAGCTTCTCGTTCCGCGGCAACGACCCGGTGCGGGAAGCCATCCACACCGTGTTCCTGTACCACGCGGTCAAGGCGGGGCTGGACATGGGCATCGTCAACGCCGGCATGGTGGGCGTGTACGACGACCTGGAGCCGGTGCTGCGCGAGCGCGTCGAGGACGTGGTGCTGAACCGGATGCCCGCCTACAAGCCGGGCGAGCCGCCGCTGACTGCCGGCGAGCGGCTGATCGAAGTGGCCGAAAGCGCCAAGGGTCAGTCCAAGGACGAATCGACCCGCCTCGCGTGGCGCGCCAAGCCGGTCGACGAGCGGCTATCCCATGCCCTGGTGCACGGCATCAACGAGTTCATCGTCGAAGACACCGAAGAGGTGTACCAGCGCATCAAGGCCGAAGGCGGGCGCCCGCTGCACGTGATCGAGGGCCCGCTGATGGCGGGGATGAACGTCGTCGGCGACCTGTTCGGCCAGGGCAAGATGTTCCTGCCGCAGGTGGTCAAGAGCGCGCGCGTGATGAAGCAGGCCGTGGCCCACCTGCTGCCCTACATCGAGGCCGAGAAGAAACTGCTGGTGGACGCCGGCGGCGAGGCCCGGGCCAAGGGCAAGATCGTGATCGCCACCGTCAAGGGCGACGTGCACGACATCGGGAAGAACATCGTCACCGTCGTCCTCCAGTGCAACAACTTCGAGGTCGTCAACATGGGCGTGATGGTCGCCTGCCAGGACATTCTTGCGAAAGCAAAGGCCGAGGGCGCCGACATCGTCGGCCTGTCGGGGCTTATCACCCCCAGCCTGGAGGAGATGCAGCACGTCGCGGCCGAGATGCAGCGCGACGAGCACTTTCGCAGTCGCCGCACGCCGCTGCTGATCGGCGGCGCGACGACCAGCCGCGTGCATACGGCGGTGAAGATCGCGCCGCACTACGACGGCCCTGTCGTGTATGTGCCCGACGCGAGCCGCAGCGTGGCCGTCTGCAGCGATCTGCTCAGCGACGACAAGGCTGCCGCCACCATCGCCGAGCTGAAGGTCGACTACGATCGCGTGCGCCAGCTGCACGCGAGCAAGAAGGCGACGCCGCTGGTCACGCTCGGGCAGGCGCGCTCGAACAAGACGCCCATTGATTGGGCCGCCTACGTGCCGCCGAAGCCGAAGTTCATCGGCCGCCGGGTGTTCAGGAACTACGACCTGGCCGAGCTGGCGACCTGCATCGACTGGGCACCGTTCTTCCAGACCTGGGACCTGGCCGGCCGCTACCCGGCGATCCTGGCCGACGAAGTCGTCGGCGAGTCGGCAAGGCGCGTGCTCGCCGACGGCCAGCGCATGCTCAAGCGCCTGATCGAAGGCCGCTGGCTCGGCGCCAACGGCGTGATCGGCCTCTATCCTGCGAACACGGTGGACGACGACGTGATCGAGATCTACGCCGACGCATCGCGCACCGAGGTGCTGATGCACTGGGCGCCGCTGCGCATGCAGACGGAGCGTCCGGTGGTCGACGGCATCAAACGGCCGAACCGCAGCCTGGCCGACTTCATCGCGCCGCGCGACTCGGGCGTCGCCGACCACATCGGCCTGTTCGCCGTGACCGCGGGCCTGGGCGCCGAGAAGAAGGAAAGGCAGTTCCTGGACGACCACGACGACTACAGCGCGATCATGCTGAAGGCTCTGGCCGATCGCCTGGCCGAGGCCTTCGCCGAGCGGCTGCACCAGCGCGTGCGCACCGACTTCTGGGGCTACGCGCCCGAAGAGCACCTGGGCACCGAGGAGTTGATCGCCGAGAAGTACCTTGGCATCCGCCCGGCGCCCGGCTACCCGGCATGCCCCGACCACAGCGTCAAGCGCGACATGTTCCGCGTGCTCGGCGCCACCGAGATCGGCATGGACCTGACCGAGAGCCTGGCCATGACGCCGGCGGCCAGCGTGAGCGGCTTCTATCTGGCGCATCCGCAGGCGACCTACTTCAACGTTGGCAAGATCGGCGACGACCAGCTGCGCGACTGGGCCCGGCGCGAGCGCCAGGACCTGGCGCAGGCGCAGCGCTCACTGGCCGCGCTGCTGTAGCCGGTTGCGCGCCGCGGCTGCCGGGCCGCGGCAGACGCTTTGCGTTGCATCTGACACAACGCCGGCCCGGCTCGGTACATCGCGACACCGATGGACATGCGGCCTTGCGCCGGATGCCGTGCGCCTGCCAATTCGTACCGCCCCGACGCACCGCCACGCGCCGAACATGCCGCCCACGGACCCGATGGCACGCGCTGCGTGCCGGGCCGGCATGCGGTCTTGCCCAGGGGGGGTGTCGAAGTGGGAGCGTTGAACTTCATCGATGGGCGGGAGCGGGTTCGCCGCCTCCTGCGGGGTTTCGGGGCGACGCTGCTGCTGGCGACGCTCGCCGCCTGCGGAGGCGGCGGTGGCGGCGCAGGCAGCGGGGCCGAGGTGCCGAACGAGGTCAAGGCCGAGCTGCCCCGGACACGCGCCGATGCCGTGCGCTTTCTGACCCAGGCCACGTTCGGCCCGACCGAGGCCGAGACCGATCGCGTGATGGCGATCGGCTACGCAGCGTGGATCGACGACCAGCTCGCCAGGCCGCAGACGCTGCACCGCGACTACTGGGACGCCGAGAACGCTGCCATCAAGGCCGTCGCCAAGGACAGCCGGGCCGGCACGCGCGAGGTGCTCGACAGCTTCTACCGCCAGGCGCTCACCGGCGACGACCCGCTGCGCCAGCGCGTGGCCTATGCGCTGTCGCAGATCTTCGTGATCTCGATGCTCGATGGCAGCGTTGCCGACAACGCGCATGGCGTGGCCGGCTACCTCGACATGCTGGGCGCGAACGCGTTCGGCAACTACCGCACCCTGATCGAGGGCGTGTCGCGCCACCCGATGATGGGCCTGTACCTCTCGCACCTGAAGAACATGAAGGAAGACCCCGCCAAGGGCCGGGTTCCCGACGAGAACTTCGCGCGCGAGGTGATGCAGCTGTTCTCGATCGGGCTGTACGAACTCAACCCCGACGGCAGCCCCAGGACCGGCAGCGACGGCAAGCCGCTGGAGACCTACACCGGCGCCGACATCGCCGGCCTGGCCAAGGTGTTCACCGGCTGGAGTTGGGACGGCCCCGACACCGCCGACGCCCGCTACTACGGCTGGGGCACGGAATTCATCGACCCGGCACGGCTCGTTTCGCCGATGCAGGGCTACTCGCAATTCCACTCGCTGGCGGAGAAGAGGTTCCTCGGCGCCACGGTGGCGGCGCAAGGCCGGGCCGACCCGAATGCCAGCCTGAAGGTCGCGCTGGACACGCTCGCCGCGCACCCGAACGTGGGGCCGTTCATCGGCAGGCAGCTGATCCAGCGCCTGGTGACGAGCAACCCGAGCCCGGCCTACGTGGCGCGGGTGGCGCAGGCTTTCGCCGGCGGCGGTGGCGACATGAAGGCGATGCTCAGGGCGGTGTTGCTCGATGCCGAAGCGCGCGACGCGTCGCTGGCCAGCAGCCCGGCGTATGGCAAGCTGCGCGAGCCGGTGTTGCGGATGACGGCATTCCTGCGCGCCTTCGGCGCCAGCTCCGACAGCGGCAAGTTCCTGATCGGCGCGACCGACGACGCGGGCTCGCAGCTCGGCCAGTCACCGCTGCGCTCGCCGTCGGTGTTCAACTTCTACCGCCCCGGCTACGTGCCGCCCAACACGCTGGCCGGCAAGGCCGGCCTGGCCGTGCCCGAGATGCAGATCACGCACGAGACCACGGTGGCGGGCTACGCCAACTTCATGCGCTCGGGCGTGCAGAACGGCTTCGGGCAGAACGGTACCGACTACAAGGCCCCGCGGCGCGACGTGCAGATCGACTACAGCGCCGAGCTCGCGCTGGCCGCCGACAGCGCGGCGCTGGTCGAGCGGGTGCTGACGCGCCTGTTGGGGCCGGCGCCGCAGGATGCCCTGAAGGCCGAGATCGTGCCCGCCGTCGACTCGATCGCGCTGCCCGCGCTAAAGGCCGACGGCAGCAACCAGGCCGCGCTCGACAGTGCGAAGAAGAACCGCGTTTTCGCGGCGGTCACGCTGGCGCTGGTGGCGCCCGAGTTCCTGGTCCAGAAATGACTCCATCCCGCGGCTGGTGGCCTCGCCCCGTCGCCTTCCCCCGACGGAGGGCGGCCTGGCCTGGGACGGCCCGGCACCCATCTGAAAGAGCACAAACGCCATGACCACCTTCACGAACCCGGCTTCACGCCGCGAATTCCTCCGCCGCGCCGGTGCGCTCTCGATCGCCGGACCGGCAGCGCCGTTCGCACTCAACCTCGCCGGCATCGGCAGCGCCTCGGCGCAGTCCGCGGGCGGCTACAAGGCGCTCGTCTGCCTGTTCCTCTACGGCGGCAACGACGCCTACAACATGGTGCTGGCCACCGACCCCGGCTCGTGGGCCAACTACCTGGCGGTGCGCAACCAGGCCCCGGACCCGATCTCGCTCAAGGCACCGGGCACGGCCCCGGTCGCGACGGCAGGCGCCGGCTCGCCGGACCGGCTGGGCGGCGTGCTCGCGATCGCGCCGCTGCGCGACCAGGGCCGCAGCTTCGCCGTGCATCCGGTGATGACCGGCGTGCGCGACTTGTTTGCCGCGAAGCGGCTCGCGATCCTGCCCAACGTCGGCCCGCTGCTGCGCCCGACGACGAAGGCGCAGTACCGGGACAACGCCTTCCCGAAGCCGCCCAAGCTGTTCTCGCACAACGACCAGCAGTCGACCTGGCAGGCCTACGCGCCGGAGGGCGCCACGCTCGGCTGGGGCGGGCGCATGGGCGACCTGCTGGCCGGCGCCAACAGCAATGCCGTGTTCACCAGCATCTCGGCCTCGGGCAACGCGGTCTGGCTCTCGGGGCAGACGGTGCTGCAGTACCAGGTGTCCAACAGTGGCGCGATTCGCATCGGCGGCGCGGGCAGCACGCTGTTCGGCTCGGCCACGGCCCTGGCGAAGATGCGCGGCATCATGCGCAACGCCCGCTCGCCGCACCCGCTGGAGCAGGACCACGCGTCGGTGGTGGGCCGCTCGATCGACGCCGAGGCGAACCTGAGCGCAGCGCTGCCGGCCGCCGCCGCCGCGCCGCACGGCACGCCGGGCCTTGCCGGCGGCGCGGCCGACCCGCTGCTGCAATACGACAACCCGCTGACCGGCGGCAAATCCACCAACCCGCTCGCACAGCAGTTGCAGGTCGTCGCACGCACGATCGCCGCGCGCACCGCGCTGGGCGTGCAGCGGCAGGTGTTCTTCGTCAGCCTGGGCGGCTTCGACAGCCACGACGGGCAGAACCGGACGCAGGCCGACAACCTGGCCCGGCTGTCGCACGCGTTGAAGTATTTCGACACCACGCTCGCCGCGATGGGCGTGGGCAACGACGTCACGACTTTCACCGCCTCCGACTTCGGGCGCACCTTCACCAGCAATGGCGACGGCACCGACCATGGCTGGGGTTCGCACCACCTCGTCATGGGCGGCGCGGTGCGCGGGGGCGACCTGTACGGCAACTTCCCCGCCTATGGCGTCAGCGACGCGCGGGGCGACTTCGGCAGCCCGAACCAGATCGGCAACGGCGCCATGCTGCCCGAGGTGTCGGTCGACCAGTACGCGGCCACGCTGGGGCGGTGGTTCGGGGTGTCGGACGGGCAACTGCTGGAGTTGTTCCCGAATCTCGCGAACTTCGACGGCGGCGTGCGCAACCTGGGATTCATGGGGTAGGCTGTCGGCATGCACCGCACTTGGCGCGGGCGACACTCAAGTGGTGCTCGATGAAGAAGCTTCAACGAATGCTGCCGGCCTGGATCCGCGCGAGCCTGCTCGCGCTCGCAAGCTTGGCGGCGGTCGGCGCGCCGGCAGCGAATGCACCGGCGCCACAGGCCGTGACGGCCGAGAAGCTGGCCGCGCTTTGCAACGCTTGCGCGATCGTCAGAGAGGTCAAGACGGAGACTCGCAAGGGCCAGGGCGGCGCGCTCGGCATGATCGGCGGCGCGGTCGTCGGCGGCGTGCTGGGCCACCAGGTCGGCGGCGGCACCGGCAAGACGCTGGCCACCGTTGGCGGCGCCGCGGCCGGCGCCTACGCCGGCAACGAGGTGCAGAAGCACGCCAACAAGGAGACTGTCTGGCGGACCCGCGTCACGCTCAAGGACGGCAGCGAGCGCAGCTTCGAGACCAGCGCCAACCCCGGATTCAAGGCCGGCGATGTCGTCGTCGTCGAGGGCGCGACGCTCAAGAAGCGCTGAGCACGCGCCGGTACTGGATGGCCTCGGCCAGGTGCGCGACCTGGACGGTGGCGGCGCCGCCCAGGTCGGCCACGCTGCGCGCGATGCGCAGCACACGGTGAAAGCTGCGCGCCGACCAGTTGAGCCGCGCCGCCGCCGTCTGCAGGAACTTCGACGCCGCGGCGTCGAGCGCGCAGTGCGCTTCGAGCATCTCACCGGCGAGCTCGGCGTTGCGGCAACCTTGGCGTTCGAGCTGGCGCTGGCGTGCCTGGGCCACGCGCGCAGCCACCTGTGCCGTGGCCTCGCCGCCTGACGCCGCGGCCATCGATTCGGGTGCAACCGCGGGTACCTCGACCTGGAGGTCGATGCGGTCGAGCAGCGGCCCGCTGATCCGCCCCTGGTAGCGGGCAATCACGTCCGGCGTGCAGCGGCAAGGCCGCAACGGGCTTCCCAGGTGACCGCAGGGGCAGGGGTTCATCGCCGCCAGGAGCTGAAAACGGGCCGGAAACTCGGCCTGGCGGGCGGCGCGCGAGATCACGATGCGCCCCGACTCCAGCGGCTCGCGCAGGGCCTCGAGGGCGACGCGCGGGAACTCGGGCAGCTCGTCGAGAAAGAGCACGCCGTGGTGCGCCAGCGAGATTTCGCCCGGCCGCGGGGGCGAGCCCCCACCGACGAGGGCCACCGACGATGCCGTGTGGTGGGGCGCGCGCAGCACGCGCTGGCCCCAGCGCTCGGCGCGGAAGTCGCCGGCGAGGCTCAGCACGGCCGCCGATTCGAGCGCCTCGTCCTGCGTCATCGGCGGCAGCAGGCCGCCAAAGCGCTGTGCGAGCATCGACTTGCCCGTCCCCGGCGGGCCGACCATCAATACGCTGTGGCCGCCTGCGGCGGCGACCTCCAGGGCGCGCTTCGCTGCGGCCTGGCCCTTCACGTCGCGCAGGTCGGGCAGGGTCTCGGCCTCGCCGGCCGGCGCTGCGATCGCGCGTGGCAGGGGGTTTCCTGCCCCGCCCGGCAAGAGCGCCCCGACCACGTCGAGCAGGTGGCCGGCTGCATGGATCGTCAGGCCTTCGACCAGCGCGGCCTCTTCGGCGCTGCCCTCGGGCAGCACCAGCGCGCGCGTCACGCCGCGCCGCCGGAGTGCCAGGCCCATCGCCAGCGCGCCGCGCACGGGGCGCAGTTCGCCGGCCAGGCTCAGCTCGCCGGCGAACTCGAAGGCGTCGAGCCGTTGCGGGTCGATCTGGCCGCTCGCGGCCAGGATGCCGAGTGCGATCGGCAGGTCGAAGCGGCCCGACTCCTTGGGCAGGTCGGCCGGTGCCAGGTTGACGGTGATGCGCTTGTTGTGCGGGAACTCGAGGCCGCTGTTCTGCAAAGCGGCGCGCACGCGTTCGCGGGCCTCCTTGACTTCGGTGTCGGCCAGGCCGACCAGCGTGAAGCTGGGCAGGCCGTTGGCCAGGTGCACTTCGACGGTGACTTCGGGTGCCTCCAGACCGTCGAGCGAACGGCTGCGGATCACGGCCAGCGACATGAGCATGTTCTCCCTGGGGCGGCAAGGCGGCTGCGATGGAAGACGCAGCGCGTGCGCAGCGCGGAGATTGTGCCTGCGGCAAGCGGCGACGCGCTGGCTGCAGCCGCGGCGTCGGGCGCGAGTGCGAATCCGGAACCAGTTTGGTGCACGGGCCTGCCAGTCCTTCCGAAAACGCCCCGCATTGAGGCGTCCGGAGCGCCGCACGGCCCGGTCGCGCGCTGGCACAGAAGCTGCGAACCCACCGGCAGCCCCTCTTCAACCTTGGAGTCACACGCCATGAAAACGAACGCACTCGCCTTTGCCGCCCTCGCCGCGATGGCCAGCCTGCCCGCGCTGGCGCAAACCGCCGCCGCCCCGGCGGCGCCGGAAGCAGCGCCAGCGCCGGACTGGGCCTTCACGGCCAACCTCGGCCTGTTCTCGGACTACCGCTTTCGCGGCATTTCGCAGACGAACAAGAACCCGGCGTTCCAGGGCGGCTTCGACCTCGGCCACAGCTCCGGCTTCTACGTCGGCAACTGGAACTCCAACGTCGACAGCACCCAATACACCGGCGCGAACATCGAGATGGATTTCTACGGCGGCTACAAGCACGCCTTCGAAGGCGGCTTCGGCATCGACGTCGGCGCGATCTATTACTACTACCCGGGCTCGGGCGCGAACGGCCTGACCAAGATCGACAACACCGAGCTCTACATCGGCGGCAGCTGGGGCCCGCTCTCGCTGAAATACAACTACGCGGTCTCCGACTTCTTCAGCGCTCCGGACTCCAAGGGCTCGAGCTACATCGACCTCGGGTTCAACTACGACCTCGGCAATAACTTCGGCATCGTCGCGCACTACGGCTACCAGTGGCTCAAGGGCGACGCCCGGGTGGCCGAGATCGGCGGCACGTTCCCGGGCCCGGACAACGTCTCCGACTGGAAGCTCGGCGGCACCTACACGCTCGACGGCTGGGCGATCGGCCTCGCCTACATCGCGACCAACCGCAACTACGCCGGCGCCACCGTTCCGACGAAGAACATCAGCGACGCCACCGCCGTCGTCTGGGTCAGCAAGTCGTTCTGAGCCCCTTCACCCGAGGAGTCATGACCATGAAGATGGTGACCGCCATAGTCAAGCCGTTCAAGCTCGACGAAGTGCGTGAAGCCCTGAGCGCCATCGGCGTGCAGGGCATCACGGTGACCGAAGTCAAGGGGTTCGGCCGCCAGAAGGGCCACACCGAGCTGTACCGCGGGGCCGAGTACGTCGTCGACTTCCTGCCCAAGGTGAAGATCGATGCGGCGGTCGACGACGCCATCGTCGACCGCGTGATCGAGGCGATCGAGAGCGCGGCGCGCACCGGAAAGATCGGCGACGGCAAGGTGTTCGTGTCGGCGCTCGACCAGGTGGTGCGCATCCGCACCGGTGAAACGGGCAAGGACGCACTGTGATGAACCTCGAACGAAATCCCATGAAGACCTTCCTCGCTTCGCTCGTGCTGGGCGTCTCGGCGCTGTGTGGCGCCGTCCCGGCGCTGGCCGCCGACGAGGCGGCTTCGGCGCCCGCCGTCGCGGCGTCGGCATCCGAGTTGGCGGCACCGGCGGCTGCGCCCGCCGCCGCCGCACCAGCGGCCGCCGCGTCCGCTGCGGAAGCGGCAGCGTCGGCGCCGGTCGCCAACAAGGGCGACGTGGCGTGGATGATCGTCGCCACGCTGCTCGTCATCATGATGACGGTGCCGGGCCTGGCGCTCTTCTACGGCGGCCTGGTGCGCAGCAAGAACATGCTGTCGGTGCTGATGCAGGTGATGGTCACCTTCTCGATGATCGTCGTGCTGTGGTGCCTGTACGGCTACAGCCTGGCCTTCAGCGAGGGCAACGCCTTCGTCGGCGGCTTCGACCGCCTGTTCCTGAGGGGGCTGTTCAATCCCGCCGACGGCTCGTTCGCGATGGGCGCCACGTTCAGCAAGGGGGTCTACATCCCGGAACTGCTGTTCGCCGCCTTCCAGGCGACGTTCGCCGGCATCACCTGCTGCCTGATCGTCGGCGCCTTCGCCGAGCGGGCCAAGTTCAGCGCCGTGCTGGCCTTCATGGCGCTGTGGTTCACGTTCAGCTACGCGCCGATCGCCCACATGGTGTGGTTCTGGATGGGCCCCGACGCCTACACGAGCAAGGAAGTCGTCGATGGTCTGAACGACAAGGCCGGCCTGCTGTGGCAATGGGGCGCGCTCGACTTCGCGGGTGGCACGGTGGTGCACATCAATGCGGCGGTGGCCGGCCTGGTGGGCGCGTTCATGATCGGCAAGCGCGTCGGCTACGGCCGCGAGGCGTTCACGCCGCACTCGCTGACGCTGACGATGGTGGGCGCCGCGCTGCTTTGGGTCGGATGGTTCGGCTTCAACGCCGGCTCGGCGCTCGAAGCGAGCAACAGCGCCGTGCTGGCCTTCATGAACACCTTCTCGGCGACGGCCGCGGCGGTGCTGGCGTGGAGCCTCGGCGAGGCGCTGATGAAGGGCAAGGCGTCGATGCTCGGCGCGGCCTCGGGCGCGGTGGCGGGGCTGGTGGCGATCACGCCGGCGGCCGGCAACGTGGGCCTGATGGCCGCGATCGTGATCGGCTTCGTGGCCGGGTTTGCCTGCCTGTGGGGTGTCAACGGGTTGAAGCGCCTGCTCGGCGCCGACGACTCGCTCGACGTGTTCGGCGTCCACGGCGTTGGCGGCATTGTCGGTGCGCTGCTGACGGGCGTCTTCAACACCCAGGCACTCGGCGGGCCGGGACTGGTGGGCGACTGGGTCACCGCCGCGGTCGTCTCGAACCCCGTCGGCACGCAGGTCTGGATCCAGCTGAAGGCGGTGCTGGTGACCATCGTCTGGTCGGGCGTCGTGTCGCTGGTGGCCTACAAGATCGTTGACATGACGATCGGCCTGCGGGTGACCGAAGAGCAGGAGCGCGAAGGCCTGGACATCGCCTCGCACGGCGAGACGGCTTATCACGGCTAGTCGCGGCGGACCTCGCTGCACGAGTCAAGGGCCACCTTCGGGTGGCCCTTTCTCCATTTCTGGGGCGCGCATGTCCAGCGCCCGAGCGACACGCCGGATCGCCAGCACGAATGGCGACCCGGAGACGGCCGGCGCCAGGCCTTGCGCTACGCTTGCCGGCTGGGCTTCACTTTGCGACAGGCCTCCTGTGACTTCAATCTTTGCATGGCTGCGCCGAACGGCGTGCTGCGCCGCCGCCGCGCTGCCCCTGGCCGCCCCGGCGGCCGGCGGCCCGCAGTGGCAATCCAGCGGCGAGTACGGGCCCGAGCAGTGGGGCCGCATGCGGCCGGAATATGCGCTGTGCGACCGCGGCCGCCGCCAGTCGCCGATCGACATCGTCACCACGCAGCACCGGTCGCAGCCCGAGCTGCAGTTCCAGTACCGCGCCGCGCCGCTGCGCATCGTCAACGACGGGCATACGGTCCGGGTTCGCTTCGGCAACGGCAGCCGGCTGCTGATCGGGCGCGAGAGCCACACGCTGCAGCAGTTTCACTTTCACACGCCAGGCGGCGACCGGGTGCAGGGCGAGGAATTTCCGATGGCCATGCACTTCCTGCACAAGAGCGCCTCGGGCAGGCTCGTGTCGCTGGTGGTGCTGTTCCGCCTCGGCGCCGAGAACCCGGCGCTGGCCGCGTTGCTGCCCAAGATGCCGCCGCGCGGCCAGGCCGAACAAGTGCTTGCAGACACGCAGGTGAGCCCCGCGCAGCTGCTGCCGGCGGCGCGCGATTACTACGCCTACGAGGGCTCGCTCACCGCGCCACCGTGTACCGAGGGTGTGCTCTGGATCGTCATGAAGGAGCCGTTGGAGCTCTCTGCGGCCCAACTGGCCCGCCTCGGCCAGTTGTTTCCAAGCAACGCGAGGCCGGTGCAGCCACTGCACAGCCGGGTGGTGACCGCGATCCCGTAGGAGAAAGAGAACGCCCGGCAGGGGTTTGCTTGCCTTGCATCAAGGCAAGGTGCAGGGCAAAGCGACAAGCTTCGGCCTCACGCAACCAGACTCGGGGCAGGGCATGGATCGACGCGAAGGTTTCACGAGAGCGCCGCGGCACACGCTGCTGTGCGGGGTGGTTGCGACCCTGCTTTCAGGATCGCTGGCGTGGGCCGCCGACGTCGGCAAGGATGGGGCGAAGCCGCCCAGGCCGCCCGGCGTGGCCGTGGAAGTGACCCCCGAAATGACGGGGGCGGGCATCGTCTCCAGCGGCGTCAAGCTGCCGCCGATCCCGCCGGTGACGGGTGATCGCAAGAGCCCGGTGCCGTCCTGGGGCAAGCCGCTGCCATACCCGATCGTGATCGCCGACCGGCGCAACAACCGGCTGGTCGAGGTCACGCCCGACAAGCGCATCGTCTGGGAGTTCCCGTCGCCCAACCTGAAGATCTACCGCGGCAACGAGGATGTGAATTTCTCTGCCGACGGCAAGCTGCTGGCGGTGAGCGAGGAAGACAACTACGACGTGCACATCGTCGACTACGAGCAGCGCGCCATCACCTGGACCTACGGCCTGCCCGACACGCGCGGCAGCAAGCCGGGGCTGCTGAACTACCCGGACGATGCGCACCTGCTGGCCGACGGCAAGTTCCTGACCGCCGACATCCGCAACTGCCGCATCCTGATCATCGACCCCAAGGACAGCCGCATCGCCACGCAGTGGGGCGAGCCCGGCAAGTGCAAGCACAACCCGCCGCATCAACTGGCGCACCCGAACGGCGCCACGCCGATGGACAACGGCGACATCCTCGTCAGCGAGATCACCGACGCGTGGATCTCGCGCATCACGCGCGAGGGCAAGGTGCTGTGGAGCGTGCGCGCGCCGAAGATCCGCTACCCGTCGGACGCCTTCCCGACGGTGGACGGCAAGCAGGTGATCGTGGCCGATTTCAGCAAGCCCGGCCGCGTGATGATCTTCGACCCCGCCACCGGCAAGCCGAGCTGGGAATACTTTCAAGCCGATGGCGAGAAGATGCTCGACCACCCGTCGATCGCGCGCGAGCTGCCCGACACCGGCGACGTGCTGATCGTCGACGACCTGCACGACCGCGTGATCGTGGTCGACCGCAAGACCAAGGAGATCATCTGGCAGTACGGCGTGAAGGGAGTGAAGGGCCACTTGCCGGGCTACCTGAATTATCCCGACGGCTTCGACCTCGACGTGTACCGCGACTGGAAGAACGCTGCCCGAGCCCCTTGAGCGCGGGCGCGGCGCGTGTGGGCGGGTGACTCGCGGCGCGGCGAAGACTCGGCGTTCCCGATGGCGGGGCTCCTAGAATCCGGCGATCGCCCCTTGGCAGGCACCGTTCATGGTTCCCCACCTCATCACCGCACTCACCGGCCCCATCAACGAGCTGGAGCAGCGCATCCTCGAGTCGCTGCCCGCGATCGAGCGCTGGTTCCGGCTCGAGTGGATGGAGCACACGCCGCCGTTCTATACCTCGGTCGACCTGCGCAACGCCGGGTTCAAGCTGGCGCCGGTGGACACCAACCTGTATCCGGGCGGCTTCAACAACCTGACGCCGGAAATGCTGCCGCTGGCGGTGCAGGCGGCGATGGCGGCGATCGAGAAGATCTGCCCCGAGGCCAAGAACCTGCTGCTGATCCCCGAGAACCACACCCGCAACACCTTCTACCTGATGAACCTGCAGCGGCTGCTGCAGATCTTCCATCAGGCCGGTCTGAACGTGCGCCTCGGCTCGCTGGACGAGGGCATCAAGGAGCCGACGCCGCTGGCGCTGCCCGATGGCGGCGAGCTCACGCTCGAACCGCTGGTGCGAAGGCGCGGTCGCCTCGGGCTCAAGGGTTTCGACCCCTGCACGATCCTGCTCAACAACGACCTCTCGGCCGGCATCCCGCCGGTGCTCGCCGGCCTGCACGAGCAGTACCTGCTGCCGCCGCTGCACGCCGGCTGGGCGGTGCGGCGCAAGACGAATCACTTCCAGGCCTACGAGGAAGTGGCCAAGAAGTTCGCCAAGCTGCTCGGCATGGACCCGTGGCTGATCAACCCGATGTTCGCCCGCTGCGGCGAGGTGAACTTCAGCGACGGCAGCGGCGCCGACTGCCTGATGAGCCACACCGAGGCGCTGCTCGGCAAGATCCGCCGCAAGTACAAAGAGTACGGGATCAACGAGAAGCCGTTCGTCATCGTCAAGGCCGACGCCGGCACCTACGGCATGGGCATCATGACCGTGCGCGACCCCAGGGAACTGGCCGATCTGAGCCGCAGGACGCGCAACAAGATGAGCGTGATCAAGGACGGGCAGGAAGTGAGCGAGCTGATGCTGCAGGAGGGCGTGCCGACCTACGAGCGCATCAACGACGCGGTGGCCGAGCCGGTGGTCTACATGATCGACCGCTATGTGGTCGGCGGCTTCTACCGCGTCCACGCCGAGCGCGGCGCCGACGAGAACCTGAACGCGCCGGGGTCGAGCTTTGTGCCGCTGGCGTTCGCCGAATCGAACCAGCTGGCGCGGCCCGGCGTGAAGCCGGGCGCCAGTGCGCCGAACCGCTTCTACATGTATGGCGTGATCGCGCGCCTGGCCATGGTCGCGGCGAGCTACGAGCTCGAGGCGACGGACCCCAACGCCGAGGTGTACGAGTAGCCAGTCCAGCCGCCGTGGCCGCACGCTCGGCGTGCTTGCCGGGGCGCCGGCAAGTCAACGCAGGAGACCGATCGTGACCGATCTGCTCGTACGCAAGGTGACGCTGCCTGACGGGCGCACCGGCCAGGACCTGCTTGCGCTCGCCGGGCGCATCGCGGCCGTCGGCCCGGCGCTCGTGGCGCCCGAGGGCGTCCCGGTGCTCGAGGGGCAGGGCCTGCTGCTCGCGCCGCCGTTCGTGGACGCCCACTTCCACCTCGACGCCACGCTCAGCGCCGGCCTGCCGCGGGTGAACCAGAGCGGCACGCTGCTCGAGGGCATTGCGCTGTGGGGTGAATTGAAGCCGCTGCTGACGCAGGAGGCGCTGGTCGAACGCGCCTTGCAGTACTGCGACTGGGCGGTGGCCAAAGGGCTGCTCGCGATCCGCTCGCATGTGGACATCTGCGACGACCGGCTGCTCGCGGTGGAGGCGCTGCTGCAGGTGCGCGAACGGGTCAAGCCCTACCTCGATCTGCAACTGGTCGCCTTCCCGCAGGACGGCCTGCTGCGCTCGCCGAACGCGCTGGCGAACCTGACGCGCGCGCTGGACATGGGCGTCGAAGTGGTCGGCGGCATCCCGCACTTCGAGCGCACGATGGGCGACGGCGCCGACAGCGTGCGCATCCTGTGCGAGCTCGCCGCCGAGCGCGGGCTGCGGGTGGACATGCATTGCGACGAGAGCGACGACCCGCTGTCGCGGCACGTGGAGACGCTCGCCTTCCACACGCAGCGCCTGGGGCTGCACGGGCGGGTGACCGGCTCGCACCTGACCTCGATGCACTCGATGGACAACTACTACGTCAGCAAGCTCCTGCCGCTGATGCGCGAGGCCGGGCTGCACGCGGTGGCCAACCCGCTGATCAACATCACCTTGCAGGGGCGGCACGACAGTTATCCCCGGCGCCGCGGCATGACCCGCGTGCCCGAGCTGCTGGCGGCGGGCATCAACGTCGGCTTCGGCCAGGACTGCGTGATGGACCCGTGGTACCCGCTCGGCTCGGGCGACATGCTCGAGGTGGCGCAGATGGGCCTCCATGTGGCGCAGATGACTTCGCAGGCACAGATGCGGGCCTGCTTCGACGCGGTGACGGTCAACAGCGCGCGCATCCTCGGCCTCGACGGCTACGGGCTCGAACCCGGCTGCCGGGCCGACTTCGTACTGCTGCAGGCGAGCGACCCGATCGAGGCGATCCGCCTGCGCGCGACCCGCCTCGCCGTGGTGCGGCGGGCGCAGGTGATCGCGCGCACGCCGGCAGCTTGCGCCGCGCTCGCACTGGCCGGCCGGCCGGCGTCCATCGATTGGACGCGGCGGCATTGATCTTGCTGTCAAGGACCGTTGGCGCACTGTCGCTGCGCCACGTCAGACCGCGCGCGCCCGACGCAGTGCCTTCGCTAGAATCGTTTTGAAACACGGAACCCGCAGCATGAAACTCATCGGCGCACTGACCAGCCCCTACGTCCGCAAGGTTCGCGTCGTGATGGCCGAGAAGAAGCTCGACTACCAGTTCGTGCTCGAAGACGTGTGGGCCAGCGACGCGATCTTGAAGTCCAACCCGCTCGGCAAGGTGCCCTGCCTGGTGATGGAGGGTGGCGAGGCGGTGTTCGATTCGCGCGTCATCGTCGAGTACGTCGATACCCTCTCGCCGGTAGGCAAACTCATTCCCGAGCGCGGCCGCGAGCGCGCCGAGGTGCGCACCTGGGAAGCGCTGGCCGACGGCCTGCTCGACGCCGCGGTCCTGACGCGGCTGGAGCAGACCTGGTCCGGACGCACCGAGGCACAGCGCAGCGCGGCGTGGATCGAGCGCCAGACGAGCCGCATCGGCACCTCGCTGCTGGCGATGTCGCAGGGGCTGGGCGACAAGCCCTGGTGCTTCGGGACCCACTTCTCGCTGGCCGACATCGCGGTCGGCTGCGCCCTGGGCTACCTCGACTTCCGATTTCCCGGCATCGACTGGCGCGACGCGCACCCGAACCTGAGCCGGCTGCACGACAAGCTGGCCGCGAGGCAGAGCTTCGTCGAGACCGCGCCGCCGCGGGGCTGAGGCTGGACCGAGGGAGTCCCTGCGGACTCACGAGTGCCTGCCGAAGGACACCGGGCATGCAAGCCCGGTGACTGATGGCGGGGCGCACCAAGCCCGTCCGGGGCGCCGCTATACTGCGGCGCAGCGCCGATTTGTTCCGAATTGCGGGCGCTCTACAAGTACCGCTAAAGAGGGACGCCAGCCCGGTGTCCGCATCTGCGGCGGCATCGGGTTTTGTACTTCATGGGTTCCATCGGTCACGTCACCCCGCAGTCGATGCGCTTCGCGCAGCCGCTCGCGCTGCGCAGCGGCGCGCAGCTCGCCGACTACACGCTGGTCTACGAGACTTACGGCACGCTCAACGCCGAGCGCAGCAACGCGGTGCTGGTGTGCCATGCGCTGAACGCATCGCACCACGTGGCCGGCACCTACGAGGGCCAAGCGAAGAGCGAAGGCTGGTGGGACAACCTGGTCGGCCCCGGCAAGCCGCTCGACACCGAGCGCTTCTTCGTCATCGGCGTCAACAACCTCGGCTCGTGCTTCGGGTCCACCGGGCCGATGCACACCAATCCCGCCACCGGCCGGGCCTGGGGGGCGGACTTTCCGGTCGTCACCGTCGAAGACTGGGTCGATGCGCAGGCGCGTTTGATGGACGCGCTGGGCATCACCCGCCTGGCTGCCGTGATGGGTGGCAGCCTCGGCGGCATGCAGGCGCTCGACTGGTCGCTGCGCTACCCCGACCGGCTGCGCCACTGCCTCGCCATCGCCACCGCGCCCAACCTGTCGGCGCAGAACATCGCCTTCAACGAGGTCGCGCGGCGCGCCATCGTCACCGACCCTGACTTCCACGGCGGCCATTTCTACGAGCACGGCACGCTGCCGCGGCGGGGGCTGCGGGTGGCGCGCATGATCGGCCACATCACCTACCTCAGCGACGACGCGATGGAGGCCAAGTTCGGGCGCAGCCTCAAGGGCGACACGCTCGGCTACAGCACGCAGGAGATCGAGTTCCAGATCGAGGGCTACCTGCGCTACCAGGGCGACAAGTTCAGCGAGTACTTCGACGCCAACACCTACCTGCTGATCACGCGCGCGCTCGACTACTTCGACCCGGCGCGCGAACACGGCGGAGACCTCACGCGCGCCTTCGCCGCCGCTGGGTGCAAGTTCCTGCTCGTCAGCTTCACGACCGACTGGCGCTTCTCGCCAGCGCGCTCGCGAGAGATCGTCAAGGCGCTGCTCGACAACCGGCTCGACGTGAGCTATGCCGAGATCGAGGCGCCACACGGCCACGACGCATTCCTGCTCGACGATGCGCGGTATCACGCCGTGTTGAAGGCTTGCTTCGACAACATCGCAGGCGATGTGAGCGGGCCTGCACGGCCCGTGCGCCGGGGCGCCGCGGAGCCGGCCGCCGCCGGCCGCGAGACTCGGCTGGCACTCGGGCCGTCCGGGCCCGCGCGGGCAGGCTCGGAGCTGCAGCCGACGTTCCCCGCGGGCGATCGACCGACGGTCCCTTCGGGCGAGGGGTCGACATGAGCGACCGCAAGGACATGGAGCTCATCGCCGAGCTGGTCCCGCCAGGCTCGCGCGTGCTCGACCTCGGCTGCGGCAGCGGCGAGCTGCTGGCCCACCTGCGCGACGCGCGGCAGTGCAGCGGCTACGGCATCGAGATCGCCGACGCCAACGTGCTGGCCTGCGTGCAGCGCGGCGTCAACGTGATCCAGCTCAATCTCGAAGAGGGCCTGGCGATGTTCGGCGACCGCAGCTTCGACGTGGTGCTGCAGCTCGACACGATGCAGCACCTGCGCAACACCGAGAAGATGCTTCGCGAAACCGCGCGCGTCGGCCGCGTGGGCATCGTCAGCTTCCCGAACTTCGCCCACTGGCCGAACCGTCTGCACGTGCTGGCCGGGCGCATGCCGGTCACCAAGGTGCTGCCTTACCAGTGGTACGACACGCCGAACATCCGCGTCGGCACCTACGCCGACTTCGAGGTCCTGGCGCGCAAGGACGGACTGCGCATCCTCGACGCCTTCGGCATCGAGCGCGGCGAAGCGGTGCGCCGCTGGCCGAATCTGATGGCCAGCGTGGCGGTGTTCAAGTTCGACCGCGGTTGACGGTCGCTGGCGCTGGCGTCGCCCGCCTCGGGGCGGCCGGGCGCGCAGCGCGGGGCGGCGTCACTCCTTGCGATACGTGTCGTGACAGCCCTTGCACGATTGGCCGACGGCGCCGGAGGCGGTCTTGATGGCGTCGAGATTGCCGGACTTCACGGCTGCATTCAGCTTGGTCACGTCGTCCTGGTTCTTGCTGGCCCTCTCGCGGAACTTGTCCATCTCGGTCCAGATCTCCGGCTTGGCGCGCGTGTCGCCCTTGTCGCTTCCTTCGACGAAGCCGGTGAACTGCCACTTGGACACGGCGGCCAGGATCTCGGCGTTCTCGGCCGCGACCTTGGCGTCGAACGGGACCCTGCCGTTGGCCATTGCGGCGATGCGTCCGAAGTGCGCCGCCTCGAGCGTCATGGCGCTCTTGCGGTACTTGATCGCGTCTTCGGGCTTGGCGAACTGGGCCGCCGCGGGCAGCGCAGTGCCCACGCCGGCCAGCGCGGCGGCAGCGATCGCAAGGGAGGAAAGGAAACGGTTCATTCGGGTTCTCCTGTGGGGGCGTTGAGGGCAGAGGGCGCGCCGGATGCCGCTGCGGCGTGCGAGGCCGGCCGCCGAGTGTACGAACGCCGCGCGCGATTTGTTCCCGCCGGCCCGAAAGGCCCCGGCGAGGCGCCCTCCGGGCCCCGTTCGCTGTATCGTTATGGGAGTGACTCGAGTTCGCGAGGGACCCGCAATGGGAAACCAGGCATCGGAGCCGCCCGACATGCAGCGCGTGCGCGTCTGGGATCTGCCGACACGGCTGTTCCACTGGGCGCTCGTGCTGTGCGTGGCCGGGTCATTTGTCAGCGTCAAGATCGGCGGCAACGCGATGGCCTGGCACCTGTGCTTCGGCTACGCGGTGTTCGCGCTGCTCGCGTTTCGCCTGGTGTGGGGCTTCGCGGGCGGCCGCTGGTCGCGCTTTGCGAGCTTCCTCTACGGCCCGGCGACGTTGCTGCGCTACCTGCGCGGCGCGGGCCACGCCGACGAGCATCTCGATGTCGGACACACCCCGCTCGGCAGTGCCTCGGTGTTCGCGATGCTGCTGTTCCTGGCTGCGCAGGTGGCATCGGGCCTGTTCGCCGACGACGAGATCGCCACCACGGGGCCCATGAACAAGTTCGTGTCCAGTGCCACCGGCCTGTGGCTCACCGGCTATCACAAGAGCATCGGGCAGTGGGTGCTGATCGGACTGATGACGATGCACGTCGCGGCCATCGCGACCTACTGGCTGCGCAGGCGCACGGACCTCGTAGGCCCCATGTTCAGCGGTGACAAGCTGTTGCCGTCGGACGTGCCGGCGAGCGACGATACCCAGGGCACGCGGGCGATGGCCGTCGTGCTGCTGACGGCCTGCGCCGCCATCGTCGCCTACCTCGTCACCCTCGGCGCGTAGACTGGCGCCGCCATGGCAGCCGCCCCGAGGATGCACGCGCCCGATATCCGACTGGTCGTCGCCGACACGCCGCCGCTGATCGAGGCCGCGCGCGAGATGTTTCGCGAATACGCGCTGAGCCTGCAGGTCGATCTGTGCTTCCAGAACTTCGACGCCGAGCTCGACGGGCTTCCGGGCGAGTATGGCGCCCCGGACGGCCAGCTGCTGCTGGCGCTGGTCGACGCCGAACCCGCGGCCTGCGGCGCGATGCGCCGCCTCCACGACGTCGACTACGCGAACGCCTGCGAGATGAAGCGGCTCTACGTTCGCCCTGCGTTTCGCCGTTTCGGCCTCGGGCGCGCGCTCGCTCAGGCGCTGCTCGACGAGGCGCGCCAGGCCGGCTATTCGGTGATGCTGCTCGACACGCTCGACGACATGGAGGCCGCGCGCGGGCTGTACGCGAGCCTCGGCTTCGAGGAGATCCCGCCGTACTATTTCAATCCGATCGCCGGCGCGCACTACCTGAAGGCCGAGCTCGACTGAGGTGGCGGGTGAGCGACGGCGTAGGATGCGTCGGCCAGAAGGCGGCATCGACATGCGAGCGAGGGCGGGAGGGCCATGACTGAATCGGCGATCGGCAGGGATGGGGCGGAAGCATTCGAGTTGCGGGCCGGCGCGCTGCGCCTGGCACTGAGGCCCGACCTGGGCGGCAGCATCGCCGGGTTGTGGCACCACGGCGTGCCGGTGATGCGATCGGTCGAGCCCGATCAACTGGTTCGTGCGCGCAAGGCGGCCTGCTTTCCGCTCGTGCCGTACTCCAACCGCATCGCGCAGGGGCGCTTCGACTGGCAAGGCCAGCCCTACCAGCTGGCGCCCAACTTCGAGGGCAGCCCGCATCCGCTGCACGGCGTCGGCTACCTGTCGCGCTGGGAGGTCGAGCCCCCCAGCGGGCCGAGCGGCCCGGCGGAAGTGACGCTGACGCTGAACCACCGCGCGGACGAAGGCTGGCCCTTCGACTTCACGGCGCGCCAGCTGTTCCAGCTCAGCCCGACCTCGTTGCGGGCCGAGTTGAGCATCACCAACACCGCCTCGCACGCGGCGCCGGTGGGGCTTGGCTGGCACCCCTACTTCCCCAAGCGGGCACGCAGCCGGCTGCATGTCGAGTGCAGCGGCCGCTGGGAGCTCGACGCGCTCAAGCTGCCGACCCAGCTGGTGCCGCAGCCGGGCATCGATGCCGACCTGGCGCACCTCGACTACGACCATTGCTTCGAGGGCTGGAGCGGGCCGGCACGCATCCGCGACGAGCTGTTTGCGCTCACGCTGCGCTCGTCGCTGTCGCGGCTGGTGATCTACACCCCGCAGGGCGAGGACTTCTTTGCCGTCGAGCCGGTGAGCCACGTCACCGACGCGATCAACAAGCCGGCGCCGAGCGCGCGCGGTCTGGTGACGCTGCAGCCGGGGCAGAGCCACCATGCGTGGATGACCCTCGAGGTGCAGTCCACGCACTGAACTCAGGGGCTGCCTGGCGCCGGTCTCAGACCCACAGCCGCAGGCTTGCGATCGCCAGCCAGCCGAGCACGAAGTTGGCGATCACGAGCCAGGCGATCTGCTTGACTTGGGCGCCGCCGGCGGGCCAGTCATGGGCTGCCACGGCGCGGCGAAGGCGGCGGAACGGCACGAAGTACAGGTGGGCGAACAACCCGAACATCACGAGGCCGATGCCGGCCATCGCGTGCCATCCCGGCGGCACCTGCTGCAGGCCGCCGGCGGCCAGCAGGGTCAGGCCACTGGCCAGCAGCGCGGCAATGCACAGCCACACCATTGCGAAGAAGCGCCGCATCGTGGCCGCCATCAGCGGCAGCCGCTGTGGCGGAGCGAGGGTGGCGGTCGCGGCCGGACGCAAGGCCACCAGCACGAATCCCATCCCGCCGAGCCACAGGATGGCTGCCGCCAGGTGAATCAGTTTGGCCAGATCGAGCATGTCAATGAACTCCGCGCAGGGTTCGAAGGAGGGGGTCGGACGAACGCATGCCGGCAGTGCCAGAT
This sequence comes from uncultured bacterium, assembly GCA_963779155.1. Taxonomy (GTDB): domain Bacteria; phylum Pseudomonadota; class Gammaproteobacteria; order Burkholderiales; family Burkholderiaceae_C; genus CAIKUF01. Next base: position 200,696 of record CAVZXE010000020.1, read on the forward strand.
ACCCTCCGCGACGCAACGCTTCGTGGCTGGCGTGAAGCTGACGACCCGTCGCACTGCCCGCTCATTTTGGGGCCACGGGTTTTTACGTATAATTTCAAGGCTTTGCCGACCCGGATTCTTCACCGCACCATGACCGAGCGCTTCGACCGTGGCGGGTGGGATGACGAAGACGAAGCGGATGCCGTCGTGCCGCTGACGCGCGCGCAGGCGCAGGCCCTGCGGGAACGCCAGCCATTGCTGTCCGTGTGGCGGGTCGTCGCGGCGCAGGCAGTCGCCGGCGTTGTGGTGGCGGGCGCGGCCTGGGGCCTCAGCGGGCGCGGTGCGGTGGGCTGGTCGGCGCTGTATGGTGTGGCGATCGTCGTGCTGCCATCGGCGCTCCTGGCGCGGGGGGTGGGCAGGCTGGCGGGCACCGCGCCGTTGGCGGGAACCATCGGGTTCCTGGCCTGGCAGGGCGTGAAGATGGTGCTTTCGCTGGCGCTGCTGCTGGGTGCCGTGAGGGTGGTGCCCGACCTGAACTGGCCGGCGCTGCTGGTGGCGGTGGTGGTGTGTCTGCAAGTGAACTGGCTGGCCCTGCTCTGGCGGGGTCGCGCGAAGAAGAACGAGCGTCGTTGAGGAAGACATGGCAGCAGAAGGTCACGCATCAGCACTCACCGCGGGCGACTACATCATCCACCACCTGCATCATTTGCAGAATGGAAAGCAGTCTGCCGTCGTCGATTTCTCGATCCTCAACTTCGACTCCCTCTTCTTCTCGATCACGCTGGGCTTCGTCACCTGCTGGCTGCTCTGGCTGGCGGCGCGCAAGGCGACATCGGGCGTGCCGGGGCGCTTTCAGGCCGCCGTCGAAATCCTGGTCGAGATGGTCGACAGCCAGGCCAAGGGCATCGTCCACAACGCGAGCAGCCGCAAGTTCGTCGCTCCGCTGGCGCTGACGGTGTTCGTCTGGATCTTCATGCTCAATGCGATGGACCTGCTGCCGGTGGACTTGCTGCCCTGGATCGGCGGGTTGATCGGCGTTCCCTACCTGCGCGTCGTGGCCACTGCCGACTTGTCGACGACGATGGCGATGTCGGTCACGGTGCTGCTGATCTGCCTGTACTACAACGTCAAGATCAAGGGCCCGCTCGGCTGGACGAAGGAATTGTTCACCGCGCCGTTCGGCAACCACTTCCTGCTCTGGCCGCTGAACTTCGCGATGCAGATGATCGAGTTCATCGCCAAGACGGTGTCGCACGGCATGCGGCTGTTCGGCAACATGTACGCTGGCGAACTGATCTTCCTGCTGATCGCGTTGATGGGCGGCGCGTTCGCGCTCACCGGCACCGGCATCGCGCTGTTCCTCGGCCACATCGTCGCCGGCACCGTCTGGTCGATCTTTCACATCCTGATCATCACGCTGCAGGCCTTCGTCTTCATGATGTTGACGCTGGTGTACGTGGGCCAGGCCCACGACCACCACTGAGCCTCCCGCATTTCCCCTTTCACCCACCAACCCAAGCTCCAAGAAGGAAACACCATGGAAGTCATCAGCTTTGTCGCCCTGGCCGCCGGCCTGATCATCGGTCTCGGCGCGTTCGGTGCCTGTATCGGCATCGGCATCATGGGCAGCAAGTACCTCGAGTCGGCGGCCCGCCAGCCCGAACTGATGGGCGAACTGCAGACCAAGATGTTCCTGCTGGTCGGCCTGATCGATGCGTCGTTCATCATCGGAACCGGTATCGCGCTGTGGTTCGCCACCGCCAATCCGTTCCTGGCCCAGATCGCCAACCTGCCGAAGTGACCGGCGCGCTTGCGCATCCCGCGCAGCGCCGCAAGACCCTTCGCTGAACCGAGAGGCGAGACGTGAGCATCAATTCCACACTCATTGCGCAGATGATCGTGTTCCTGATCCTGGTCGGGTTCACGATGAAGTTCGTCTGGCCGCCTATCGTGGCGGCGCTCGACGAACGTGCGAGGAAGATCGCCGACGGCCTGTCGGCAGCCGACAAGGCCAGGAACGAGCTGTCCGTGGCCAACCGGCGCGTCGAGGAACAGCTGTCGGCTGCGCGCGACGATGCCGCCAAGCGGCTGGCCGACGCCGAGCGGCTGGGGCAGCAGATGATCGAGGAAGCCAAGTCCCGCGCCAGCGAGGAAGGCGCCAAGATCGTTGCCGCGGCCCGGGCCGAGGCCGAGCAGGAAGTCGTCAAGGCGCGCGAAGTGCTGCGCGAGCAGGTGGCCGGCCTGGCAGTCAAGGGGGCCGAGGCCATCCTTCGCCGCGAGGTCAACGCCGGCGTGCACGCCGAGCTGCTGGGGCGCCTGAGGGCGGAACTGTAGCCATGGCTGAGCTGGCAACCATTGCCCGGCCCTATGCCGAGGCGCTCTTCAAGGCTGCCGCCGGAGCCGACGCGTCGGCGCTGAACGCACAGCTTCACGCCTTGGCCGCCGTCGCGGCCGATCCCGTGTTGCGCCAGTTCGCCGACCACCCGAAGGCCGATGCGGCGCAGGTCTTCGAGGTCGTGTCCGGTGTCGCCGGCGGGGCGATCGACGCCAAGCTCGGCAACCTGCTGCACACCGTGATCGACAACGGCCGCCTCGCCGCGCTGCCCGAGATCGCAGCGCAGTTCCAGGCGCTGGTGAACGCCCGATCCGGCGTTTCGGACGCGCTCATCCAGAGCGCGTTCGCGATCGACGGGGCACAACTGGCCGATGTGGTCGCCGCACTCGAACGGCGCTTCGGCCGCAAGCTCAACGCACATGTCGAGATCGATCCCGACCTGATCGGCGGCATTCGCGCCGTGGTCGGAGACGAAGTGCTCGATACCTCGGTCAAGGCCCGGCTGGAACAGATGAAGGTCGCGCTGACTGCGTGAACCTGGAGAACCCCATGCAATTGAATCCCGCAGAAATTTCCGAACTGATCAAGAGCCGCATCGAGGGCTTGTCCAGCGCGGCCGACATCAAGAACCAGGGCACGGTCGTGTCGGTGGCCGACGGCATTTGCCGTGTCCACGGCCTGTCCGACGTGATGGCCGGCGAAATGCTCGAGTTTCCCGCCACCGCAAGCGGCCAGCCGACCTTCGGCCTGACGCTGAACCTCGAGCGCGACTCGGTCGGCGCCGTGATCCTGGGCGAGTACGAGCACATCTCCGAAGGCGACACGGTCAAGTGCACCGGCCGCATCCTGGAGGTGCCGGTCGGCCCCGAGCTGATCGGCCGCGTCGTCAACGCGCTCGGCGCGCCGATCGACGGCAAGGGCCCGGTCAACGCCAAGATGACCGACGTGATCGAGAAGGTCGCCCCGGGCGTGATCGCACGCCAGTCGGTGAGCCAACCGGTGCAGACGGGTCTCAAGTCGATCGACTCGATGGTGCCGATCGGCCGCGGCCAGCGCGAGCTGATCATCGGCGACCGCCAGACCGGCAAGACCGCGGTGGCGATCGACACGATCATCAACCAGAAGGGTCAGAACATGACCTGCGTCTACGTCGCGATCGGGCAGAAGGCGAGCTCGATCAAGAACGTGGTGCGCGCGCTCGAGCAGCACGGCGCGATGGACTACACCATTGTCGTCGCCGCGTCGGCCTCGGAATCGGCGGCGATGCAGTACGTGTCGGCCTACTCGGGCTGCACGATGGGCGAATACTTCCGCGACCGCGGCCAGGACGCGCTGATCATCTACGACGACCTGTCCAAGCAGGCCGTCGCCTACCGCCAGGTTTCGCTGCTGCTGCGCCGCCCGCCGGGCCGCGAGGCCTACCCCGGCGACGTGTTCTATCTGCACAGCCGCCTGCTCGAGCGGGCCGCGCGCGTGAACGCCGATTACGTCGAGAAGTTCACCAAGGGCGAAGTCAAGGGCAAGACCGGTTCGCTGACCGCACTGCCGATCATCGAGACCCAGGCCGGCGACGTCTCGGCCTTCGTGCCGACCAACGTGATCTCGATCACCGACGGCCAGATCTTCCTCGAGACCTCGCTGTTCAACGCCGGTATCCGCCCCGCCATCAACGCCGGCATCTCGGTGTCGCGGGTCGGCGGCGCGGCACAGACCAAGCTGATCAAGGGCCTGTCCGGCGGCATCCGGACCGACCTCGCGCAGTACCGCGAGCTGGCCGCTTTCGCGCAGTTTGCGTCCGACCTCGACGAAGCCACCCGCAAGCAGCTCGACCGCGGCGCCCGCGTGACCGAGCTGCTCAAGCAGGCTCAGTACTCGCCGCTGCCGATCAGCCTGACGGCCGCAACGCTGTTCGCGGTGAACAAGGGCTACCTCGACGACGTGGACGTGAAGAAGGTGCTCGCCTTCGAGCACGGCCTGCACCAGCACCTGAAGTCCAGCCACGCCGCCTTGCTGGCCAAGCTCGAGAACGACAAGGCGATGGACAAGCCCGCCGAGGAAGAACTCGCCGGCGCACTCGCCGCCTTCAAGAAGTCGTTCGCCTAAGGAGCAGGGACATGGCGGTCGGCAAGGAACTACGCGACAAGATCAAGAGCTTCGAGAACACGAAGAAGATCACCAAGGCCATGGAAATGGTCTCGGCCTCGAAGATGCGCAAGGTGCAGGCCCGGATGCGCGCCGCCCGCCCCTACGCGGACAAGATCCGCAACATCGCGGCCAATCTGTCGCAGGCGAACCCGGAGTACCGCTCTCCCTACATGCGCAGGGGCGACGCGCAGAAGAACATCGGCTTCATCGTCGTCACGTCCGACAAGGGCTTGTGCGGCGGGCTCAACACCAACGTGCTGCGCGCCGTCACGAACCGGATGCGCGACGTGCAGCAGGCCGGTGCCAGCGTGCACACGGTGGCGATCGGCAACCGGGGCTACACCTTCCTGAGCCGCATCGGCGCCCGCGTGATGAGCCATGCGGTGCAGCTTGGCGATGCGCCGCCGCTCGACAAGCTGATCGGTCCGGTCAAGGTGATGCTCGACGCGTTCGTCGATGGCGAGATCGACGTCGTCCACCTCTGCTACACGAAGTTCATCAACACGATGATGCAGCAGCCGATGATCGAGCAGCTGCTGCCGCTCGCCGGTGAACGGCTTGAACAGTCGGCGACGGAGAAGGCGCAGTACGGCTGGGACTACATCTACGAGCCCGACCCGCCGAGCGTGATCGACGAACTGCTCACGCGCTACCTCGAGGCGCTGGTGTACCAGGCAGTGGCCGAGAACATGGCGTCCGAGCAGTCGGCGCGCATGGTGGCCATGAAGGCGGCGACCGACAACGCGGGCAACCTGATCGCCGAGCTCCAGCTCATCTACAACAAGACGCGCCAGGCAGCGATCACGAAAGAGCTCTCCGAAATCGTGGGCGGCGCAGCAGCGATCAGTGGCTAGACATGACGACCCCCGAGCTCACTTCGTTCGCGGCCCCCCGAGGGGGCGCTCGGCCGGCCTGGGAGCGGCCCAGCGCCGGGCGAGGTCGCGACCTATCGAATTTCGTTTGAAGGACTGCAGAAAATGGCACAAGGCAAGATCGTTCAGTGCATCGGCGCGGTGGTGGACGTCGAGTTCCCGCGCGACAAGATGCCCCACATCTACGACGCGCTCAAGCTCGACGGCTCGGCGCTGACGCTCGAAGTCCAGCAGCAGCTCGGCGACGGCGTGGTGCGGACCATCGCGCTCGGTTCATCCGACGGCCTTCGCCGCGGCCTGATGGTCAGCAACACCGGCAACCCGATCACGGTTCCGGTGGGCAAGGCCACGCTCGGGCGCATCATGGACGTGCTCGGCAACCCGATCGACGAACGCGGCCCGGTCGACCAGACGCTGACCGCTTCGATCCATCGCAAGGCGCCGAGCTATGACGAGCTGAGCCCGTCGCAGGAATTGCTCGAGACCGGGATCAAGGTGATCGACCTGATCTGCCCGTTCGCGAAGGGCGGCAAGGTGGGACTGTTCGGCGGCGCGGGCGTCGGCAAGACCGTCAACATGATGGAGCTCATCAACAACATCGCCAAGGCGCACTCGGGCCTTTCGGTGTTCGCCGGTGTCGGCGAGCGCACCCGCGAGGGCAACGACTTCTATCACGAGATGGCGGAGTCGAAGGTGGTCGATCTCGAGAACCTGGGCGAGTCCAAGGTGTCGATGGTCTATGGCCAGATGAACGAGCCGCCGGGCAACCGCCTGCGCGTCGCACTGACCGGCCTGACGATCGCCGAGTCGTTCCGCGACGAGGGCCGCGACGTGCTGTTCTTCGTCGACAACATCTACCGCTTCACGCTCGCCGGCACCGAGGTCTCGGCGCTGCTCGGCCGCATGCCGTCCGCGGTGGGCTACCAGCCGACGCTGGCCGAGGAGATGGGCCGCCTGCAGGAGCGCATCACCTCGACCAAGGTCGGCTCGATCACCTCGATCCAGGCCGTCTATGTGCCTGCGGATGACTTGACCGACCCGTCGCCGGCGACGACCTTCGCCCACCTCGACGCCACCGTCGTGCTGTCGCGCGACATCGCATCGCTCGGCATCTACCCGGCGGTCGATCCGCTCGACTCGACCTCGCGCCAGGTCGACCCCAACGTCGTTGGCGAAGAGCACTACACGACCACCCGCGCCGTGCAGGGCACGCTGCAGCGCTACAAGGAACTGCGCGACATCATCGCGATCCTGGGCATGGACGAACTGAGCCCGGAAGACAAGCTTGCCGTGAGCCGCGCACGCAAGATCCAGCGCTTCCTGAGCCAGCCCTTCCACGTGGCCGAGGTCTTCACCGGCTCTCCGGGCAAGTACGTGCCGCTGAAGGAGACGATCCGTGGCTTCAAGATGATCGTCAACGGCGAGTGCGACGCCTTGCCCGAGCAGGCCTTCTACATGGTCGGCACGATCGACGAGGCCTTCGAGAAGGCGAAGAAGATCCAATAGGCGGCGCATTCGGGCCGGATGCGTCGTTGCCGTGCTCGGCGGACTCGAGCCCGCTTGCGCGCGGCACCTGGCCCCCGACCCGACTGCTTGCTTCTTGAATCTTCTTCGACACGCTAAGCTAGATCATCGAGACCGAACATGGCCACCATTCACGTCGACGTCGTCTCCGCCGAAGGCAGCATCTTCTCCGGCGAGGCCAAGTTCGTTGCCCTGCCGGGCGAGAACGGCGAGCTCGGCATCCTGCCGCGCCACACGCCGCTGATCACGCGCATCAAACCGGGCGCGGTGCGCATCGAGCGCGCCGACAACGGCGAGGAGGAATTCGTCTTCGTTGCCGGTGGCATTCTCGAAGTCCAGCCGGGCACGGTCACGGTGCTGGCCGACACCGCGATCCGCGGCCACGATCTCGACGAGGCCAAGGCCACCGAGGCCCGCAAGCAAGCCGAAGAAGCGATGCGCAACGCCAGCAGCGACATCGACCTGGCCAAGGCGCAGAGCGAATTCGCCACGATGGCCGCGCAGATCGCCGCGCTGCGCAAGTTCCGCAAGAAGTAGTCCGCGTTGCCTGCAACGCCTGGGCGCGCAGCCCTGCGCAGAACCGGACGCCCGCCATGCAGCGGGCGTTCTTGTCTGTGGGCGACGCGCGAGGCTCGGCGCCGATGGCCCAGGCCGCCGGCGGCGCTAGACTGACGCTTGCAAACTCCTCACGATGAGCCCACCCATGCCCCGCGTCGTCATCACCGGCACTGGCCTGTACCAGCCGCCCCAGGTCATCACCAATGCCGAACTGGTGGATGCCTTCAACGCCTACGCGCAGCGGTTCAATGCGCGCAACGCTGCCCGCATCGCGGCTGGAGAGGTCGAGGCGATGGTCGACTCCAGCGTCGAGTTCATCGAGAAGGCCTCGGGCATCAAGCAGCGCTACGTGATCGACAAGACGGGCGTGCTCGACCCCGAGCGCATGCGGCCGCGCATCGCACCGCGCGCCGACGACGAGCTGTCGCTGATGGCCGAGATCGCGGTCGCGGCGGCTCGCCAGGCGATGGCCGCCGCCGGCAAGCGGGGCGAGGACATCGATGCCGTGCTGTGCGCCAGCGCCAACATGCAGCGCGCCTACCCGGCGATGGCGGTCGAGATCCAGCAGGCACTCGGCGCCGGCGGCTACGGTTTCGACATGAACGTGGCCTGCTCGTCGGCCACCTTCGCGATCGAGCAGGCGGCCAACGCGGTGCGTGCCGGCAGCGCCCGCTGCGTGCTGGTGGTCAATCCCGAGATCACGTCGGCCCACCTCGAGTGGCGCGACCGCGATTGCCACTTCATCTTCGGCGATGTCTGCAACGCGGTGATCGTCGAGACCGACGAGACCGCCACCGCGCCGCAGCGCTGGGAGATCCTCGGCACCCGGCTGGCGACGCAGTTCTCGAGCAACATCCGCAACAACTTCGGGTTTCTCAACCGCTGCGAGGACACCGATCCCGATGCGCGCGACAAGACCTTCCGCCAGGAGGGCCGCAAGGTCTTCAAGGAAGTCGTGCCGCTGGCCGCGGCGCATATCGAGGGCCATCTCGCCGCGCTCGGCATGACGCCGGCGCAGGTGCGGCGCTACTGGCTCCACCAGGCCAACCAGGGCATGAACCAGTTCGTGCTGCGCAAGCTGCTCGGCCGCGATGTCGATGCCGACATCGCACCGCTGATCCTGGACGAATACGCCAACACCGCGTCGGCCGGTTCGATCATCGCGTTCCACCGGCACAGCGCCGATCTGGCGCCGGGCGACGTCGGCGTGATCTGCTCGTTCGGCGCCGGCTACTCGGTGGGCAGCGTCGTCGTCCGCCGCATGTAGGCGGCAAGCGTCATTGGTGGCGCGGTGCGCGCCGAGTCGAGGGACGCCCGGCTCATCGCAGCAACGGCGCGTCGGGCAGCTCGTTCGGGTTGTCCTGGCCGGGTTGCAGCGCGAAATGGCGCACCAGCAGCGCATCCACCGCCGTGATGGCCGCGTTCAAGCCGTCCTCGAAGCGCCCGGCCTGAAAAGCCTCGCGCATGTCGCCGACGATCGCCTGCCATTGCACCGTGCCGACATACCGGCCGAGACCGCGGTCGGCGACGATCTCGATCTGGCGTTCGGCCAGCAGCAGGTAGATCAGCACGCCGTTGTTCTGCTCGGTATCCCAGACGCGCAGCTTGCCGAACAGCGTCAGCGCCCGCTCGCGCGCCGACGCGCCACGCCAGAGGTAGGACAGCGGCAGCCCAGCCTCCACGCAGACGCGGATCTCCCCGCTGTGCCGGCGCTCGCTGGCGGCCACCCGCTCGTGCAGGCGCTCGAGCGCGCCGCTGCCGAGCGCGCGCCGGGCGTCGCCCTCGTCGAGCCAGCGATGTTTCAGGATGCGCAGCCAGCGATTCATGTCGGTCGGCGCCGGGTCGCTTTCAAGGTGACTGAGGCCTTGCAGGCCGCGCTGGGCCGGCGGCCCAACCCTTCGCCGGGCACGAACTGTCCACCAGACTGTTCATGTCCGGGCTCGGCCCCTCGGGGCAGGAAACGCAGTGCGCTGGGGGCTGTCATGTTCACCAACTCCCCGAGGCTCCGCCGCCGCCGAAGTCGCCGCCGCCCCCCGAGCTGAACCCGCCGCCTCCACCGCTGCCGCCGCCACCCCAGCCGCCACCGCCCCCACCGCCCCAGATGACCGGGCCCCCGCGGCCGCCGCGCCCGCTGCCGATGCCGACCACGCCGACCAGAACCAGCGCCACCAGTGCGGCGGCGCCGGCGACCAGCGCGCTCGCGGTGAGCCACCAGCCCACGGCGCCGACGGCGCCACCGGTGGCGAGCGCGCCGAGCTTGCGCCCGAACAGGCCGGTCAGCACGGCACCGACGATCGGGGCACCGACGAACAGGAAGATCGCCAGGTCCTGCCAGTCGAAGCCGCTAGCCGCCCGCTGCGGTGCCGGCCGCGTGGCGTCCGGCTCGGGCAGGCCTTCCGTGCCGATGCGCGCCGCGATCCGGTCTGCCGCCGCGCTCAGGCCGCCGGCGTAGTCTCCGGCCTTGAAGGCGGGCGTGAGGGTCTCGGTGATGATGCGGCTCGCCGCGAGGTCGGGGATCGCTCCTTCGAGCGCCTTGGCCACCTCGATGCGCACGCGTCGATCGTTCTTCGCGACCACGACCAGCACGCCATCGCCGACCTGCCGGCGCCCGATCTTCCAGTTGTCGGCCACGCGCTGCGCGTACGCAGCAATGTCCTCGGGCTGCGTGCTCGCGAGGATCAGCACCACGACCTGCGAACCGCGCTCGCGCTCGATGCCGGCCAGCTTGGCGTCCAGCGCCTGGCGCTGCCCCGCGTTCAAGGTGCCGGTCTGGTCGATCACCCGGCCGGCAAGCGGCGGCACCGGCTGCACGTCCTGCGCCAGCGCGCCGGTGGCGAGTGCCAGCGCACACAGAAGCACGGCAAGCCAGCGCAGCATCGGACTCACCCGGTGCCGGGCCGCCGCCGCCACGACCGGGCGCCGCCCCGGGGCGCCGCCAACGGAGCGGGGTTGGCAGCCGTCATGGGTTCACTTCGACGCCGCCTTGTCGAAGCTCACCGTCGGCGGCACGGAAATCTGCGCCTCGTTCTGTACCGTGAAGTTCGGCTTCGGGCTGTAGCTGAAGATCATCGCCGTCAGGTTGGTCGGGAAGCTGCGCGCCAGCACGTTGTAGTCGGCCACCGTCTTGATGTAGCGGTTGCGGGCGACGGTGATGCGGTTCTCGGTGCCTTCGAGCTGCACCCGCAGGTCCTGGAAGGCGGCGTTGGCCTTCAACTGCGGGTATTGCTCGGCCACCACCATCAGCCGGCTCAGGGCGCCGGTCAGTTCGCCCTGCGCCTTCTGGAACTTCTCGAAGGCCTCGGGGTTGTTGATGAGTTCGGGCGTCGCGTTGATGCTCGTCGCGCGCGAGCGCGCCTCGATCACCTTGGTCAGCGTGTCCTGCTCGAAGCTCGCCTCGCCCTTGACGGTGGCCACGATGTTCGGGATCAGGTCGGCGCGGCGCTGGTACTGGTTCAGCACCTCCGACCAGGCGGCCTTGACCTGTTCGTCCAGGCGCTGGAAGTCGTTGTAGCCGCAGCCGCCGAGCGAAAGCGCGGCCACCAGGGCGAAGATCCGATACCAACGTGAGCGATTCATGACGGTCCTTCCGGTGTGTGCAGACCCTTCTGTCCGCGGGGCGAAGACGGGGCGCTACGGGCCGCGTTCAAGGCAGCCAGGCGCGGGGGGCGGATTCACTCGACCGGCAGGAAGCCCTCGATCGACAGGTAGCGTTCGCCGGTGTCGTAGTTGAAGCCGAGCACAGTGGCGCCGGCCGGCAGGTCGGGCAGCTTCTGCGCGATCGCCGCCAGCGTGGCGCCGGACGAGATGCCGACCAGCATGCCCTCCTCGCGCGCGGCGCGTCGCGCCATCTCGCGCGCCGCCTCGGCCTCGACCTGGATCACGCCGTCGAGCAGCGCCGTGTGCAGGTTCTTCGGAATGAAACCGGCGCCGATGCCCTGGATCGGGTGCGGGCTCGGCTTGCCGCCGCTGATCACCGGCGACGCGCTGGGCTCCACCGCGAACACCTTCAGTTGCGGCCACTTCGCCTTGAGCACCTGCGCGCAGCCGGTGAGGTGGCCGCCGGTGCCCACGCCGGTGATCAGCGCGTCGATGCCGCGAGGAAAGTCGGCCGCGATCTCCCGCGCGGTGGTGCGCGCGTGCACGTCGATGTTGGCCGGGTTCTCGAACTGCTGCGGCATCCAGCCGCCCGGGGTTTCGGCGAGCAGCTCGGTGGCGCGCGCAATCGCGCCGTTCATGCCCTTCTCGCGCGGCGTTAGCACGAAGCTCGCGCCATAGGCGAGCATCAGGCGGCGTCGCTCGACGCTCATGCTGTCGGGCATCACCAGCACCAGCTTGTAACCCTTGACGGCAGCCACCATCGCCAGGCCGACGCCGGTGTTGCCCGAGGTCGGCTCGATGATCGTGCCACCGGGCGCGAGCGCGCCCGACGCCTCGGCCGCCTCGATCATCGACAGCGCGATGCGGTCCTTGATCGAGCCGCCCGGATTGGAGCGTTCGCTCTTGATGAAGACCTCGTGCGTGCTGCCGAAGAGCCGGTTGATGCGGATGTGCGGCGTGTTGCCGATGGTCTGCAGGATGTTCGCTACGGGCATGACGCTTCTCCGGTGCGCGGCCGTGCGATGGCCACGGTGGGCGCACATTATGGGGTGTGCGACGGCCCGCCGTGCGGCGTTTGCGACAATCAACCAATGAACGCACCCCTTCAAGACGACACCTTCCTGCGCGCCTGCCTGCGCCTGCCCACCGACTTCACGCCCGTCTGGCTGATGCGTCAGGCCGGGCGCTACCTGCCCGAGTACCGCGCGACGCGCGCGAAGGCGGGCAGCTTCATGGGCCTGGCCACCAACACCGACTACGCCACCGAGGTAACGCTGCAGCCGCTCGACCGCTACGCGCTCGACGCCGCGATCCTGTTCAGCGACATCCTGACCGTGCCCGACGCGATGGGCCTCGGCCTGTCGTTCGCGCTCGGCGAAGGCCCACGCTTCGCGCACCCGGTGCGCGACGAAGCCGCGGTCGCCCGCCTCGAAGTGCCCGACATGGCTCGCCTGCGCTATGTGTTCGACGCCGTCGCGAGCATCCGCAAGGCGCTGAACGGCCGCGTGCCGCTGATCGGCTTTTCGGGCAGCCCATGGACGCTGGCCTGCTACATGGTCGAGGGGGCCGGGTCCGACGACTACCGGCTCGTCAAGACCATGCTCTACCGCCGGCCCGACCTGATGCACCGCATCCTCGCCATCAACGCCGACGCGGTGGCCGCCTACCTGAACGCGCAGATCGACGCCGGCGCGCAGGCAGTGATGATCTTCGATAGCTGGGGCGGTGTGCTCGCCGATGGCGCGTTCCAGCAGTTCAGCCTGGCCTACACGCGTCGCGTGCTGCAGCAGCTCAAGACCGAGCACGACGGTGCGCGCGTGCCGCACATCGTCTTCACCAAGGGCGGCGGCCCCTGGCTCGACGACATCGCCGCGCTGCGGCCCGACGTGATCGGGCTCGACTGGACGGTCAACCTCGGGGCGGCGCGGGCGCGCGTCGGCGCGGGCATCGCGTTGCAGGGCAACCTCGACCCGAACGTGCTCTTCGCGGAGCCCGACCAGATCGAGGCCGAAGCGGTCAAGGTGCTCGAGAGCTATGGCGCGCCCGGGCCGGCCGACGGCCACATCTTCAACCTCGGCCATGGCATCAGCCAGCACACGCCGCCCGAGAACGTGGCCGTGCTCGTCGACGCGGTGCACGGGCATTCGCGCCAGATGCGCGAGCCGGTGGCGGCGGCGCGTTGACGCTCGCCCGCGCGCCGCAGGCGTCGTCTGCAAGTCGTGTTTTCCCGGTGGCGCCAAAGCGATATTTCTAGCCTGGAAATCGCGAATTGCTGCCGGCGGTGCTTGACTTATCCCCAAAATGTGGCTTCGGTTCGTGCGCCTCGCGTTTTCTCGCACTGCGTCATCGAATCCGGCCCATTGGCGCCTAAGTCATTGATTTCATTGAGATGCCAGTCCGTGCTGCGAAAGCGCGCAACCCAGCCGGAAGCCCCGCAAATCAAGCATTTGGTGCGGCTCCGGGCGGGTTTCCCACAAAGTTATCCACAGGCCGCGTGGACAGCTTCGAAAAGCCTTTTGAATCATGGGCTTAGAGGCATTGCTTGAAGCAGACTGGAGCTTTGTCGCGTAACTCGCGCCAGGCCTGGGATGGCTGAGCCGTGGCGCGTACGGGTGGCGGTCGAGGCCCCGCAGCACAGCGGGCTGACCGGCCCGCTCGACTACACCAGTGAGTGCCCGCTCGCGCCCGGCTCATTGGTGCGCGTACCCCTCGGGCGACGCGATGTGCCGGGGCTGGTATGGCCAGAGACGGGTCCGGTGAAAGCCTCCGCCAACGAGTCGCCAGCGTCGGCGCCGGTGTTGCGTGCGGTGCAGCAAGCCATGCGATCGCTGCCGCCGCTGTCGGCGCGATGGTGCGAACTGGTCGGCTTTGCCGCGGCCTACTACCAGCGCAGCGTGGGCGAGGTCGCCTTGTCGGTGCTGCCTCCCGAACTGCGCAAGCTCGACGACACGCAGCTGCAGCGCCGCATCGACCGCCTGCGCAAGACGATGCTGGCCAGCGAGCTGCCGCCCGCGGCCGGGTCGCCCGCCACGGCGACTGCGCCGCCGCCCAGCGCCGAGCAGGCGCAGGTGCTGGCCGAGCTCGGCGCGATGATGGGTCGCGGCGCCAGCCCGGTCGTGCTGCTCCACGGCAGCACCGGCAGCGGCAAGACCGAGGTCTACCTGCGCGCGGCCGAGCAGGTGCTCGCCAGCGGCCGCCAGGTCCTGGTGCTGGTACCCGAGATCAACCTCACGCCGCAGCTCGAGTCGCGTTTCGCCGAGCGCTTTGGCGCCGGGCCGACGCCGAGGCGCATCGTCTCGCTGCACAGCGGGCTGACGCCGGCGCAGCGCCTGCGCCACTGGCTCGCGGCGCACCTGGGCCTGGCCGACCTGGTGCTCGGCACGCGCCTGGCCGTGTTCGCTTCGCTGCCACGGCTCGGACTGATCGTCGTCGACGAAGAGCACGACCCTTCGTACAAGCAACAGGAAGGCGCACGCTACTCGGCGCGCGACCTCGCGGTGTATCGCGGCCGGCTCGAGCAGGCCACAGTGCTGCTCGGCTCGGCGACCCCCTCGCTTGAGAGCTGGCAGCGCGCCGAAGAAGGACGCTACACGCGGCTCGCGATGCCGGCGCGCATCGGCGGCGGCGTGCTACCGCAGGTGCGCCTGGTCGACATGAACCGCCTGCCGCGCGGCGGCGCGCCGCAGGCGCTTTCGCCGCAGCTCGTGGCGGCATTGCAGCAGCGGATCGAGCGTGGCGAGCAAAGCCTGGTGTTCCTCAACCGCCGCGGCTACGCGCCGGTGCTGCACTGCGGCGCGTGCGGCTGGAAGAGCGCCTGCCCGCATTGCAGCGCCTGGCGCGTTTTCCACAAGCTTGACCGCTCGCTGCGCTGCCATCATTGCGGTTTCACGCAGGCCGTTCCGCGAGCCTGCCCCGACTGCGGCAACACCGACATCGCGCCGATCGGGCGCGGCACCGAGCGCCTCGAAGAGCAGCTTGCACTGGTGCTGCCCGAGGCGCGCGTGGCGCGCATCGACGCCGACAGCACGCGCCTGAAAGGTTCGCTGCAGGCCCAACTGGGCGCCGTTCACGCGGGCGAGGTGGACGTGCTCGTCGGCACGCAGATGATCGCCAAGGGGCACGACTTCCGCCGCATCACGCTGGTGGCGGCCATCAACCCCGACAGTGCCCTCTTCAGCAGCGACTTTCGCGCGCCGGAGCGCCTGTTCGCGTTGCTGATGCAGGCAGCCGGCCGGGCCGGGCGCGACGCCGGACAGGCCGCGCACAGCGAGATGTGGGTCCAGACCTGGCACCCGGCGCATCCGCTTTACGCCGCGCTGCGCCAGCACGACTTCGCGGCCTTCGCCGCCAGCCAGTTGAAGGAACGCCAGATGGCCGGGCTGCCGCCTTACTCGCACCTGGCGCTGTTGCGCGCCGAAGCACGCAGTGCCGCGGCGGCGCGCGACTTTCTGCAGGCCGCGTCGGAGATCGCGGCCGCGCAGCCTGGCAGCGACGACGTCGCCTTCTATCCGCCGGTGCCGGCGAGCGTCGCGCGCGTTGCCAACGTCGAGCGCATGCAGATGCTGGTCGAGTCGCCCTCGCGCGTCGCCTTGCAGCGCGTGCTGGCGCGGTGGCTGCCGCAATTGCACGCGCTGCGCAGCGAGCGCCGCGGCGCCGACGAGCGCATCCTGCGCTGGGCGGTGGACGTGGACCCGCTGGCGATTTGAGATTGCGCTCGCCGCGCGTCGGGTGACACCCGCCGCGGGCCGCGCGCTGCGCCGTGCTCGGGCAACCGGTTGCGGCAGTCCCGAGGTCGGCGCAAGGGCCCGGCGCGCGCCGCTACCCCAAGAGCGCCGGCACCAGCGCGGCGAGCGCCTGCCGCTGCGACGTCGCGCTGCCCATCAGCGCAAAGCCGAGCAAGGTGCCGTCGGCGGCGAGGAAGCGTGCCTCCAGCGCGTCGGCCGTGGACTGTACCGACCACTCGCCGATGGTTCCCATCGGCGGCGGGCAGACCACGGTCGGGCAGGCCGGCGTCTTCACGACCACCGGCATTGCCGGGTACGTGACGGCGGCCGCGGTGCCGGCCAGCGTGGCCGCCAGCGCCCGCGCCTGCTGCATGATCGGCATCACGTAGGGCAGCGTGTGGCCCTCGACTTCGGCGCAATCGCCCACGGCATAGACATGCGCCGCAGACGTGGCAAGCCGGCGGTCGGCGACGATGCCGCGCTGGACGGCCAGGCCCGCCTCGCGCGCGAGGCCCGTGCGCGGCCGCAGACCGATCGCCGACAGCACCAGGCCCGCCTCGACGCGGGCGCCGTCGGTAAGGGTGAGCGTGAAGCCGGTCGCGGCGCGATCCACGCGGGCGGCGGCGACCCCGAAGCGAAACTGCGCACCGGCGGCGTCCAGCCTCTGGCGCATCCACTCGCCTGCGGCCGGCGGCAGCAGGCGCGACAGCGGCCCCGCGGCGGGGTCGATCACGGTCGGCGCAATGCCGCGCGCGAGCAGGTCGTTCGCGAACTCGCAGCCGATCAGTCCAGCGCCCAGGATCGCCACCCGCGACACGCCTTCGAGCCGCTCGGCGAAGCGCGCGTAGTCGTCGAGGTCGTTGACCGACAGCACGTCGGCCGCGCCGTCGCCCTCGAGCGGCAGACGGATCGGGTCGGCGCCCAGCGCAAGCACCAGGTCGCGGTAGGCGAGCGAATCGCCATCGGCGAACTGCAGCGTTCGCGCCGTCGTGTCGATGTGCCGCACCTCGGTATGCGAGAGCACGGCCGCCGGCAGTTCCTCGGCCATCTTGGCGGCGGCCTTCATGACCAGCGTGGCCGCCGTTTTCTGGCCGGCCAGTGCGTTGGAGAGCATCGGCTTCGAGTAGAACCCCGCGTGGTCGCGGCTGACGACGACCAGAGGCGTCAGCTTGTCGAGCTTGCGGAACTCGCGGGCTGCCGTGTAGCCCGCCAGCCCGCTGCCGAGGATGACGACTGGCGACGCGACGGGTTCAGCCATGGCCGATCAGATCTCGACCATCTCGAAGTCGGCCTTGGCGACGCCGCAGTCGGGGCATTCCCAGTCGGCGGGAATGTCGGCCCAGCGGGTGCCGGGCGCGATGCCTTCGGCGGGCAGGCCGAGCGCCTCGTTGTAGACGAAGCCGCAAACGACGCATTGGTAGCTTTTCATCGCTGGAGTTTCCTTGGGTTTCAAGTGTTCGGAGGGGTCAGGCGGGCAACTTGTCGAGCACGGCCTGGTAGTTGTTGGCGTGGCGTTCTTCCACCTTCACCAGCGCGGCGAAGCGTTTCGCGGCCTTCTCGAGCACGGCCCTGAACTGCTCGGCATGCTCCCTCGATTCCGCGATCTGCTGGTCGATCTCGCCCACCGCGGCGGTGTGGCCCTCGGCGACGGCGGCGTTGCGAAAGCTCGGGTACATCTCGGTGTACTCGTAGGTCTCGCCCTCGATCGCCAGCTGGAGGGCCTTGGCGGGCGTCATGTTGGCCTTCGGGAACAGCAGGTCGGCATGGCCGAAGGCGTGCAGGAGTTCTTGCTCGGCGGTGGCTTCGAACACCGCCGCCGTGGCCTCGTCGCCCATCGCGCGGCACAGCTTGGCGAAGTAGCGGTACTTGATGTGCGCCATCGATTCGCCGGCAAAAGCCGCTTCGAGGTTCTTGACGGTCACCGATGCGGGGTTGTGAAAGGGGTTGGACATGACGGTCTCCGGTCAGTGCGGCAGGCGCCGCGATGGTTGGAATCTTAGAGGCAACCCGGTCATTCACAAAGCCAATTGATCCTATCAATCCGATAGAAGATGACTAGGTAGTTCGCCGCGGCGCACACCTGTCCGAGCCTCAGGGGCCCATCAGGCCGAGGCAGGAAAGCACCGCCAGCGGCGCGGTGTCGGCCCGCATCACGCGCGGCCCCAGGCCGACGGGGATGAAGCCGCAGCGCTGCGCCAGCGCCTCCTCGGCCGGGCTCAGACCGCCCTCCGGGCCGCTGAGCACGAGCACGGGGTCGTGCCTGCCGGCCTGCGTTGCCGCCACCTGCGCCAGGGGGGCCGCGTCACCAAGGCTGAGCAGCCAGCGTGCGCCGTCGCCAGGGGCGGGCAGGGCCTGCAACCAGGCGCTCAGCGCGGCCACCGGAGCAATCGTGGGCAGCCGGGTGCGCCCGCTCTGCTCGCACGCGGCGATGGCGACGCCACGCCAGTGCTCGCGCTTCTTCTCGGCGCGCTCGCCGTGCAGCCGGAGCACCGAGTGCTCGCAGGTGAGCGGCACGATCGCCGCCACGCCGAGCTCGGTCGCCTTTTCGACCAGCGTGTCCATGCGTTCGTTGGCCGGCATGCCGAGCGCCAGCGTGACCGGCCGCGCCAGCTCGCGTTCGGTGGCCTCGTGGGCGCCGACCCGCACCCGCACCTCGCTGCGCCCCATGTGCGTCACGACGCCTGCAAATTCACCGCCCCGGCCGTCGAAGAGCGTCAGGCCGTCGCCGGGTTGAAGGCGGAGCACCTGGACATGCCGGGCCGGGCCCGGCGGGAGGCCGAGTTCGGTACCGGCGAGCAGCGGTGGGTCGACGAAGAAGCGAGCAGGCATGGCGAATCCTTCGCTACAGTTTGCCCGACGGAGGAACCACCGATGAACGAAGACCCGCTGGCCCTGCTCGATGAAGCCGACGCCTGCCACGACGACGACCCGCCCCGCGCGGCCGAACTGCTGCGTGGACTTGACCCGGCCGCGCTTCCGCCCGAGCGCTGGCCCGGGCTGGCCTTCTTGCTCAACCATGTGTTCGGCGAGAAGCTCGGCGCCTGGTCCGAAGCGCACGCGCTGTTCGGTCCGCTGCTGCACGCAGCCGGTGAGAAGCCGCCGCTCGCCCTGTGGCGGCAGGCGGCAACCGCGGCGCGACTCGCCGGCGACGAAGCGGCCGCGGCGCGCCTGAGCACCGCCCTGGCCGCCGCCGCAGGCGTCGGCGCCAGCCAGGTGCAGGACGTGGTCGCGCTCACCTCGGCGATGTATTGCACGCCGGGCTTGCCTTCGGCGGCCGCTGCCGAAGGCGTGTCCCTCGCGCTGCGAGGACTCACGTCGTCGGCGTGGCAGCAGGCCTGCCCGCTCGACGCGGCCGTCGCCGCGTGCGCCAACAACATCGCCTCCGGCCTGCTCGAGCGGCCGCCGGCCGAGCTCCAGCAAGGCGCGCTGCGAGCCGCAATCGACGACACGGCCCGGCTCGCCGAGCGCTTCTGGCTGCGCGCCGGCACCTGGGTGAACTTCGAGCGCGCCGCGTACCTGCGCGCGATGGTGGCCAATGCGCTGGGCGACGCGACGCAGGCGCGCGAACACGCCTTGCGCGCGCTGGCGCTGCTCGATGCGCACGACACCGAGCATGCCGAGCCGGTCGATCGCGCGTTCATCGAACTCGAACGCGCGCGGGCCTGCCGCGACCTGGCCCTGGGCGACGAAGCACTTGCGGCTGAGGACGCTGCCGACGCGCTGGCCGCGCAGTTCAACGACGCCGGCCTCGACGCGTGGTACGCGAAGCGCCGCGCCGAACTCGGCACGCCGGCGCGGCGCGGTGGCTGAGCAGGCCGTTCGACAGGCCCGCGCAGCACGCTCGCCTGCAAGCCCCCGCCGCATGGCAGGCACGGCGGTGAACCCGGCAGCGGCGCCGCGCGCCGCGCGCACGCCCTCACTCCCGTGGCGACGGCAGCGTCAGTGCGGCGCCCACGATCAATCGCGTCAGCACGCTCGCCACTTCGCGCGTGAAGCGCAGGAAGTCGTGGTGCGCGGTGTCGTCGGCGCGGTCGGAGATCACTCGCAGCAGCGCGAACGGCAGCCCGAAATCGGCGCATACCTGCGCCACCGCGGCGCCTTCCATCTCGACCGCCAGCGCGTCGGGCAGGGACTTTCGCAAAGCGGCACTCTCGGCGGCCGTGGCGACGAAGCGGTCGCCGCTGATCACCAGGCCCTGGTGCAGGCGCGGCGTATCGATGCCGAAGTCGGCCAGGTGTCCGGCGCCCAGCGCACTCGGCGCGTCAGCCAGGCATTGCAGCGCGGCGCTTGCCAGCCGGTCGCTCAGGGCCGTGCCGGCAGGGAAGCGCGAGCGCCCGCTCAACGGCACCTCGTAGCGCGGGAACAGCGGCGAGGCGTCCATGTCGTGCTGCAAGCAGCTCGCGCGCCAGCACCACGTCACCGACGCGAACGCCCGCCGCCAAGCCGCCCGCCACGCCGGTGAAGAGCAGCGACTGCGGCCTGAACTCGCCTGCCAGCACCGCCACGGTGGTTGCGGCGGCAACCTTGCCGATGCCACTGAGCACCAGCACCACGGGCCGGCCGTGCAGGCGCCCGCGATGGAACTCGCGCCCGGCGCGGGTGATGCGGCGCACGTCGTCGAGCTGCGGCAGCAGGGCGCGCAGCTCTTCGTGCATTGCGCTGACCACGGCGATCGGGGCCTCGTGCGCTTCGGGTGTTGAGGGGGTCATCGGGGCTTCATGTCGAGGGTTGCGCGCCCAGCACCCAGGCGAGCGCCGAAAAGCTCAGGAATGCGAGCACGGTCGAGGTCATGATGATGCGCGCCACGCGGCCGTTGTCGGCCTCGTAGCGCTCGGCCAGCAGCGAGACGTTGCTCGCGCTCGGCAACGCTGCCGCGAGCACCAGCACCGTCAGGCCGAAGCTCGACACCGGCATGCCGGCCGCGTGGGCCAGCAGCCCGGCGCTGAGCACCAGCAGCGGGTGCGCGAACAGCTTGAACAGCGCCACAGGCACAAACTGCGCGGCGGGCGTGAGCGTGTGCGCATGCTGCCCGGCGCGCCAGAGCACGGCGCCGATCGTGAACAGCGCCACCGGCGTCGCGGCGTCGCCCAGCATCTTCACGATCTGGCCCACCGCGCCGGGCAGCGTCCAGCCGGCGAGCGAGAACAGCGCGCCGATGCCGATCGCCCACGGCAGCGGATTGCCGAGCGTGCCGCGGATCGAGCGCCGCACGGCCACCGTCAGCGCCACGTCGGCCGTGCCGTCGTCGCCGCCGCGATGGGTGTGCATCTGCGCCAGCGCGATGCACAGCGAACTGGTCAGGAACAGGTCCACCAGCATGGTGCCGATCACCGGCCCCGCCGCGCGCTCGCCGAGCAGCGCCACCAGCAGCGGCACGCCCATGAAGCCGGTGTTCGGGAACGCGGCCACGAGGGCGCCGAAGGCGGCGTTCTTCAGGTCCACGCCAGGGCCGTCGGGGGCGCTGCGCAGCGTCATCGCGATCGTGAACGCCACCATCGCCAGCGCGCAGGCGGCATACAGGCCGATCAGCGCCGGGTCGATCAGTTGCGCGAACGGCGTGTTGGCACCGAAGCGGAACAGCATGCACGGCAGCGCGAAGAAGAGCACGAAGGCATTGAGCCCCGGAATGGCCGACTGCGGCAGCGTGCGGCTGCGCGCCGCGAGGTAGCCGCAGAGCACGAGCGCGAAGAACGGGACGGTGACGGCCAGGATCGCCTGCATGGGCCCCGAGTATCGCAAGGCCGCCTGCTGCCGGGCGCGCCGGCGCCGGCACGGAGGGCGCTCAGGCGGGGCGGGCCCCCGGGCGGCCTGAATCGACGGCGAAACTCGCCGCGGTGCGAATCCCGCTCGCCGCGTCGAGCGGGTCGTCGACCACGCGCAGCTGCGCCTGGAGCGCCTTCGCGTCGAGCGAGAAGCGCGTGTAGCCGTGCTGGTCCGAGCGGCCGTAGCGGATGTGCGGGTTGAACGGCAGCGCGGCGTCGATGCGGCTTTGCGCCAGGCCTTCGCTGGTGATCGAGGTGCCGCAGAACTCGGTGCCGACGGCGGGCGAACCCGGGTCGTCGTAGTCCACCTTCAGGTCGGCCACGTAGTTGGCGTGCACGTCGCCGCCGAGCACGATCAAGTTGCGTGCCTGGCGCTCGACGGCGTCGCCGAGCAGGCGTGCGCGCGCCGCCGGGTAGCCATCCCAGCCGTCGGTCCAGTACAGGCCGCCGGGCGCATCGGGGGCGTCGCGCTGCGCCGGGTCGCGCCAGCTGAAGCGTGCCATCAGCGTCTGTTGCGCCAGCAGGTTCCAGCCGTGGCGGGTGCTCCAGCCTTCGGCCAGCCAGCGCTCCTGATCGGTGCCCAGCAGCGTGCGCCGCGGGTCGAGCAGGGCCGGGCAATCCTTCGGCGCCACGGTGTTCGAGCCGCCTCGGCCCGGGCGCGGGCAGACCTGCGGGTCGCGGTACTGGCGGTCGTCGATGGCGTGGATGCGCGCCAGCCGGCCCCAGTCGTAGCGTTCGAAGATGCGCATGTCGGCATCGCGCGGGCGGGCGGCGGCCGCAAACGGCATGTGCTCCCAGTAGGCCTGGTAGGCAGCCGCGCGCCGCGCCAGGAAGTCGGCCTCCAGCGTCTCGCCCTGGTCGCTCGCGTAGTCGTTCTGGATCTCGTGGTCGTCCCAGACCATGATCCACGGCGCGGCGGCGTGCATGCGTTGCAGCGCCGGGTCGGCCTTGTACTGCGCATAGCGCTCGCGGTACTGCGGCAAGGTCTTGGCCGCGCCGGTGCCGGTGTGCGTGCGCACCCGTTTCGCCGCGGCCGGTGCCGGCGCCGACTCGTAGATGTAGTCGCCGAGGAAGAGCACCAGGTCGAGGTGCTCGTCGGCCATGTGGCGCCAGGCGGCGTAGTGGCCGTGGTCCCAGCGCTGGCAGGAGGCGATCGCGAACTGCAGCGCGTCGCCCGCGCCCGGCGCGGGCGCTGTGCGCGTGCGGCCTGCCGCGCTGCGGCCGCCGAGCGCGCCGAAGCGGTACCAGTACCAGCGCGACGGCGCCAGGCCGGTCGCATCGACATGCACGCTGTGCGCCCATGCGCTCCCGGCCTCGCAAACGCCAAGCGCGGCGATGTCGCGAAAGCCCTCGTCGCGTGCCAGCTCCCAGGTCACCGGCACGCGATCGGGCAGGTCGGCGCCCAGCAGGCGCGTCCACAGCACGACGCTGTCGGGTCGCGGGCAGCCCGACGCCACGCCGAGCGTGAACCGATCCACGTCGGTCGCGCGCGCGTGGCGGATGAACGGCAGGCTGGCCAGCGGGCCGAGCGCGGTGCTCGCGCCGAGCGCGAGGAGCTGGCGGCGACGTGTGTCCGCGGTGTGCATGGCTGCAAGTTTGCCCCAGCACATCGCCGAAGCGACGGTCTGGCTATCATGCGCGGCCCCCAAACGCACCCTCATGGCCGACGCTCCCGAAACACTCAACCCCGCGCAGCTCGACGCCGTGCACTACCTGAACGGGCCGTGCCTCGTGCTCGCGGGCGCCGGCTCGGGCAAGACGCGCGTCATCGTGCACAAGATCGCGCGTTTGCTGCAGGCGGGCTACGAGCCGGGACAGATCTCCGCGATCACCTTCACCAACAAGGCTGCGCAGGAGATGCGCGAACGCGCCAAGGCGCTGGTCGGGCCGCGCGCGGCGAGCGCGCTCGTGGTCAGCACCTTCCATTCGCTGGGCGTGCGCCTGCTGCGCGCCGACGGGGCGCGGATCGGCCTCAAGCCCAACTTCTCGATCCTCGACGCGAACGACGTGCTGGGCGTGCTGAAGGACGCCGGCGCCACCACCGACAACGCGCAGGCCAAGCGCTGGCAATGGGCGATCAGCCTGTGGAAGAACCAGGGCCTGACGAGCGCGCAAGCCGAAGCCGCTGCCGCCGACGAGAACGAGCGCAGCGCGGCGCGCGTGATGCAGCGCTACGAGGAGCGCCTGGCCGCTTACCAGGCGGTCGACTTCGACGACCTGATCGGCCTGCCGCTCAAGCTCCTTCAGACCGACGCCGAAGCTCGCGCCAAGTGGCAGGGCACGCTGCGCTACCTGCTGGTGGATGAAGTGCAGGACACCAACGCCACCCAATACGAACTGCTGCGCCTGCTGGCCGACCCGCAGTTCCCGCTCTTCACGGCCGTCGGTGACGACGACCAGAGCATCTACGGCTGGCGCGGCGCAACGATCGAGAACCTGAAGCGCCTGCCGCAGGACTATCCCACGCTGAAGGTGATTGCGCTGGAGCAGAACTACCGCTCGACCGGCTCCATCCTGCGCGCCGCCAACGCCGTGATCGCCCACAACCCGAAGCTCTACGAGAAGAAGCTCTGGAGCGAGTTTGGCGACGGCGAACCGGTACAGGTGATCGAGTGCGACGGCGAGGAGCACGAGGCCGAGCGCGCCGTCTCGCGGGTGCAGGCGCTGCGTGCGGCCGGCGGCAGCGTCGCGGGAGCGCCCGGCGGCGGTGCCGTGAAGTTCAGCGACTTCGCGATCCTCTACCGCGCCAACCACCAGGCGCGCGTGTTCGAGCAGAAGCTGCGCGCGGCGCAGATCCCGTACAAGGTCTCCGGCGGGCAGAGCTTCTTCGACCGCGCCGAGATCCGCGACCTCTGCGCCTGGCTGCGCCTTCTGGTGAACCCCGACGACGACCCGGCCTTCCTGCGCGCCGTCACCACGCCCAAGCGCGGCATCGGGCACCAGACGCTGGCCAGCCTGGGCGAGTTTGCAGGCAAGTGGAGGGTCAGCCTGTTCGAGGCGCTGTTTGCCGAGAGCCTGTCGGTCGCGCTGAACCGCAAGGCGATCGAGTCGCTTCACGAGTTCGGCCGCTTCGTGAACGACCTTCAATACCGTGCCCGCCACACGCAGGGCGCCGAGGATGCGAAGGCGCTGCTGCTCGCCTGGCTGAAGGACATCGCCTACGAGCAGCACCTGCTGGACGGCGAGGACAGCGCCAAGCTCGCCGCCGCGCGCTGGGGCAACGTGCTCGAGTTCGTCGACTGGGTCGCGCGCCGCTGCGGCGGCGAGATCAGCGAGGACGGCGGCCACTTCGAGAGCGAGCGCAAGAGCCTGCTCGAGGTGGCGCAGTCGATCAGCGTCATCATCAGCCTGGCCGAACGCGGCGACGAGCGCGACGTGCTGACGCTCTCGACGCTGCATGCGGCCAAGGGACTGGAGTGGCCGCACGTCGTGCTGGCCGGCGTCAACGAAGGCCTGCTGCCCTTTCGCAGCGAGGACGACGAGATGACCCCGGAGCGCCTGGAAGAGGAGCGCCGGCTGATGTACGTGGGCATCACGCGCGCCCGCAGCACGCTGGCGGTGAGCACGCTGCGCCGGCGCAAGCGCGGGCGCGAGACCGTCGCCGGCCTGCCGAGCCGCTTCGTCGCCGAGATGAAGCTGCACGAGAGCGCGGTCAAGGTCGATCCGCGCGAAAAGCTCAAGGCGCTGCGCGCCGCCTCGGCCCAGCGCGTCGAGCAGGCCCTGGCGGCCGAGAAGGCGCAAGCGGCGCAGAAGGCCCAGGTGGCGCGGCCGCCCGGTCAAGTTCCCGCCGGTCGCGCCGATAGCTGACGGGAGCGGGCGTCCGCCGCGCCGTGGCGCCCTGACGCCGCGAGCCGGGCCGGGTCCGGCGACGCCATCACCAAGGGCCCTTGCAGTGACCGACAGCAGTACCGAACCGGCAGACGCCCGCGGCAGCGCCGCAGCCGCACACAATCGCCGCTTCTGGCTCGATGGGGCCGCTGTGATGGCGGCCATCGTGGCGTCCGACCTGCTGGTCGTGCTGGTGCTGCGCCACTGGGCCCCGGTGCCGATCGGCTGGCAGAGCGCGCTGCTCGACGCCGCGCTGCTGGCGCTGGTGCTGGCCGCGCCCTTGTACTGGCTCTTGCGCACGGCGGTGCGCGGCGCCGAGCGCGACACACGCTGGACGCACACCCTGAGTGCCGTCGCGCCGTACCGCCAGCGCCCGCTGCGCTTGGCGCTGTACGGCACGCTGGGGGTGATCGGCCTCGCGGCGGGCTGGCAGGTGTGGCAGGCCAAGCAGCACGAGGCGGCGCGCCAGGTCGATGCCGAGCTGATCACGCTGGCCGGCCACCAGCGGATGCAAAGCCAGCGCATCGGCCGCCTGGCGGTGCTCGCCGCGCTGGCCCCGCGCAATGCCGCCGGGCGCCTGGCCGAGTTGCAGCAGTCGCAGGCGGCGATGCAGCAGGCGTCCAAGCGGATGAACGTGCTGATCGAGCAGCAGCGCGCGGCGAGCCTGTCGCGCGCCGACAGCGTCGGCCCGCTGCTCAACCGGGTCGTCGTACAGCAGGAGTCGCTGTGGGAAAACGCGACCTACGTGACCCAGGTCGATGCCGAGATGATGCCGCCGATCGCGCTCGGGCTGCAGGGAGAGGCCGACGCGTTCCTGCGCGACATGGATGCCCTCGCCGGCGAGTTGCAGGCCGAAGCCGACGCCCGCAGCCGGCGCGCCGTCGAGTTCAACCACGAATGGGCCCTGCTGATGCTCGGCCTGCTCTGCTGCCTGGCGCTGGCGGTGCTCGAGCCGCTGGTGCGCACGCTGCGCCGGCAACAGGAGCGGCTCGTCGCCCAGGCCGAGGAAACCCGCTACCTGGCGCTGGCCGCGCAACGCACCGGCAATGGCGTCATCTTCACCGACCGCGACCATCGCATCGTGTGGGTCAACGACGGCTTCACGCGCCTGGCGGGCTACGAGCTCGACGAGATTGCCGGGCGCACGCCGGGCGAAGTGCTGGGCAGCGAGCGCACGCCGCCCGCCACGGTGGACCGCCTGCTGCGGGCGATCGCCTCGCGCCAGGCCGTGCAGGTCCACGTCTGCAACTGCGCGAAGGACGGCCGCGAGTACTGGGTCGATGTGGACTTCCAGCCCCTGTTCGACGAGCACGGCGCGCTGACCGGCTTCGTCGAGATCCAGTCCGACATCACCGAGCAGGTCCTGCAGCGCCAGCACCTGGCACAGCTGATCGAGACCATGCCGGTCGGGATGCTGGTCTTCGACGGCGACGGGCTGATCGGCGAATGCAACACGGCGGCCTGCCGCATCCTCGGGCTGCGCGCCGAACAGCTGCAGGGCCGCAGCGCGGCCGACCCGCGCTGGCACGGCGTGCGCGAGGACGGCAGCGCGCTCCCGGCCGAGGCGCACCCTGCGCTGCTGAGCCTGCGCAGCGGCCAGCCGGTGAGCGGCGCGGTCATAGGCCTGCGCCTGCCCGAGGGCGGGCTGTGCTGGGTGGCGATCGACACGCAGCCGCTGCTCGGGCGTGACGGCGCCGTCGAGGGCGTGATCGCCTGCCTGGTGGACGTGACCGAAAAGCGCTCGCAGGAGACGCGGCTCGGGCTGACGGTCGATGGCGCGGCGCTCGGCACCTGGGAGCTCGAGCTGGCCACCGGCAAGGCGCGCTTCAACGATCGCTGGGGCCGCATGCTCGGCTACGAGCCCGAGCAGCTGCGCGGCGACGTCCAGACCTGGCGCGAACTCGTCCACCCGGACGATCTGCCGGGCGTCGAGGCCCTGCTCGACGCGCACCTGAAGGACGCCTCGGTGCCCTACCAGGCCGAGCTGCGCATGCGCCACTGCCAGGGGCACTGGGCCTGGGTCTTCACTGCAGGTGCTGCCATCGAGCGCGACGACCACGGCCAGCCCAAGCTGATGGCCGGCGTGCACCTCGACATCGACCGCGCCAAGCGCGCCGAGGCGGCGACGGCCGAGGCCCGGACCCGTGCCGAGCACGCGCTGGCGGAGCTGCGCGCCTACCAGGCGGCGCTCGACGAGCACGCCATCGTCGCCGTGACCGACCCCTCGGGCACGATCAAGCAGGCCAACGACCGCTTCTGCCAGATCAGCCAGTACAGCCGCGACGAACTGCTGGGCCAGACCCACCGCATCGTCAACTCGGGGATCCACCCGCGCAAGTACTGGGCCGACATGTGGCGTCGTATCGCCAACGGCCGCAGCTGGCGCGGCGAGGTGTGCAACCGGGCCCGCGACGGTTCGCTGTACTGGGTCGATGCGACCATCGTGCCGGTGCTCGACCAGAAGGGCAAGGTGCTCGAGCACGTGG
This sequence comes from uncultured bacterium, assembly GCA_963779155.1. Lineage (GTDB taxonomy): Bacteria > Pseudomonadota > Gammaproteobacteria > Burkholderiales > Burkholderiaceae_C > CAIKUF01. Next base: position 228,506 of record CAVZXE010000020.1, read on the forward strand.
CGATCCGCACCGACATCACGCAGCGCAAGCAGCTCGAGGAACAGCTGCGCAGCGCTGCGCTGACCGACGGCCTGACCCAGCTGCCCAACCGGGTCTCGATGCTCGAGAAGCTGCACAGCGCGGTGCTGCGCGCGCGCCGCCTGCACGACTACCGCTTCGCCGTGCTGTTCATGGATTTCGACCGCTTCAAGCTCGTCAACGACAGCCTCGGCCACGACATCGGCGACGAGCTGCTGCGCCAGATCGCGCTGCGCCTGCGCCTGGCGCTGCGCGAGGGCGACGCGCTCTCGCGTGCCGACGACAGCACGCACACCGCGGCGCGCATCGGCGGCGACGAGTTCGTGATCCTGCTCGACGGCATCCGCGGCGTCGAGGATGCCGAGCTGGTGGCGCGCCGCCTGCTGCTGGTGCTGTCGCAGCCCTACCAGATCGGGCCCCACGAGGTGCACTCGAGCGCGAGCATCGGCGTCGTCGCGAGCGACACCAACCGCGGCGACGCCGACGCGCTGCTGCGCGACGCCGACACCGCGATGTACGAGGCCAAGCGCGCCGGCCGCGGCCGCTACGTGCTGTTCGACGCGACCATGCACGAACGCGTCGCACGCACGCTGGACATGGAAAACGACCTGCGCCGCGCGCTGCAGACCGACGAGTTCTTCGTCGTCTATCAGCCGATCGTCGATTTCGCCACCGGGCGCCTGCGCGGCGTCGAGGCCCTCGCGCGCTGGCGCCACCCCGAGCGCGGCCTCGTGCCGCCGCTGGAGTTCATCCCGATCGCCGAGGAGACGGGGCTGATCGGCGCGCTCGGCGCGCGCGTGCTGAGCGAATCGTGCGACCAGTTCATGCGCTGGCGCGCCAGCCTGGGCGCGGCGGCGCCGGCGAGCGTGTCGGTCAACCTGTCGCGAGCCCAGCTCTGCCAGAGCGACCTGACCGAGATGGTGCAGCACGAGTTGCTGCGCACCGGCATGCAGCCGCAGTGGCTACGCCTGGAAGTGACGGAGAGTCTGGCGATGCAGGACGGCGGTGCGCTGGCCGTGCTGCACCGCCTGAAGGGCCTGGGCGTGAGCCTGGCGCTCGACGACTTCGGCACCGGCTATTCGTCGCTCGCCTGCCTGCACGAGATCCCGGTCGATGTGCTCAAGATCGACCGCTCGTTCGTCAGCCAGCTCGCGCAGAGCAACCACCGCCGCGTGCTGATCCAGGCCACCGTGCTCGTCGCGCGGGCGCTGGGCATCCAGACCGTCGCCGAAGGCGTCGAGACCGCGGAGCAGGCACGCCTGCTGAACGAGCTCGGCTGCTCGATGGCGCAAGGCTTCCTGTTCGGGCGCCCGATGGCGCCGGACGAGCTGGCGCGCTGGCAGTGCCCGCGGCTGGAGCCGGTGGCGGCCTGAGCACCTTCGAGGGCAATCCCTCAGGCGCCGGGGCGCGAACCCCGGTAGCGTCGGCGAAAGACCCGCCGGAGCCCCCGATGCCCGCCCAACCCTTGCCGCTGCTGCCGTGGCTTGCCGCACTGTCGGCCCTGCTTGCCATTGCCGCCAGCCTCAGCGTGCTGCCGGCGGGGCTGTACTTCATCTTCAAGCCGGCCACGACGCTGCTGATCATTGCCTGGGCCTGGCCGCGCGGCGCCGACGCGCCGGCGATGCGGCGCTGGGTGCGCGCCGGCCTCGTGCTGTCGCTGGCCGGCGACGTGTGCCTGATGTGGCCCGAGGGCTTCTTGCCCGGGCTCGTGTCGTTCCTGCTCGCCCACCTGGCGTACATCGCCGCCTTCACGCGCCAGGTCCGGTTCGCTGCGCGCCCGCTCGCGTTCGCCGTGTACGCGGCGGCCGCCACCGCGATCCTGTGGCAACTGTGGCCCGGCGTGCCGTCGGCCTTGAGGGGGCCCGTGCTCGCCTACGTGGTCTGCCTGGCATCGATGGCAGCGCAGGCAGGCGCGCTCTGGCTCGCCACGCGAGGCACCGCGGCCGAGGCACTGGCGCGCCACGCGGCGCTCGGCGGCCTGTTGTTCATGAGCTCGGACACGCTGCTTGCGTTCAACAAGTTTGCCGCGCCGGTGCCGATGGCGGCGCTGTGGATCCTGTTGAGCTACTGGGTGGCGCAGGGCTTGATTGCGAGGTCGATGCGGCCGGGCGTGGGCACCTGAGCTCGCGCCGCCGGCGCCGCGGGCTGCCGCTGTCATCCCGCCGATGACCGACGCCTCCCCAACAGACGAACAGATCCGCGCCTTCATCGCCCGCTGGCGCGCCGCCGGCGGCAGCGAGCGCGCGAACTGCCAGCTCTTCGTCGGTGAGCTGCGCGCGCTGCTCGGCTGCCCCACGCCCGACCCGGCGCGCGACGACACGCGCGACAACGGCAACGTGTTCAAGCGCCGCGTCCAGGTTGCGCACGGCGACGGCAGCACCAGCCACAGTCCGACCCTTTGGCAAAGCGAAGCTACCGCGGGCGGCTGGCTGCTGTGGGCTGGCTTGGTGTATGACAGCACATACGCTATCATTTCGAGAATGCCAACGATCGTGCTGGACACCAATATTCTGGTCGCCGCGCTGCTCCGAGGTGGTGGTACGGCACGTGCAGTTCTCCGAGCTTGCTTGAGCGCGCAATACGAACCGGTGCTCGGCCCGGCATTGCTTGCAGAGTACGAAGACGTGTTGGGTCGCACCGATCTCTTTGCAGCTTCCGCTTTGTCGCTGAAGGAACGAAATGAAGTGTTTGATGGCTTTCTGACTCGATGTCGCTGGGTGGAGGTGTTCTTTGCATGGCGGCCCAATTTGCCCGACGAAGCGGACAACCATCTGATCGAGCTTGGCGTGGCCGCGCAAGCCGATGCGATCGTGACGCGGAACCTGCGCGATGTGTCACGCGGAGAATTGAAGTTTCCGTCGCTCAGGGTCCTCACGCCTGAGCAATGCCTGGAGGTATTCCCATGTCCACGTTGACGATCCGTTTGCCCGACGACAAGCACGCGCGCCTGAAGGCCCTCGCACGATCCAACTCGATCAGCATCAACAAGCTGATGGACGAACTCGCCACCGTGGCGCTCGCCAACTACGATGCCAAGGTGCGCTTCGAGACCCGGGCGGCGCGTGGCAATCCCAAACGCGCGCTGACGCTGCTCGACAAGCTGGACCGCGCCGGCTGAGAAGGCGAATGACGCCGGTCGTCGCAATGCAGGAACTTTTGAAGGAACTCATCTCTGCCGAACGGTCATCGTGACCGTCTCGCTCGCCGGCCGCTGCGCTGGTCGATCCCCCTACGGGGCCCCTCGCCCTTCGCTACGCGTCCTACATCCCCTTGAACAACCCGGAAAAGCTGCGGCTGACTTCCAGCTTCTCCGGATGCCCCTTCACGCTGACCAGTTGGCGGCCACGCAGATCGCGCGTCACGCCTGCAATCGCCTTCGTGTTGACCAGCGTCGAGCGGTGGATCTGCCAGAAGAGGTTCATGTCGAGCTCCTCGACGAGTTCCTTGATCGGCTTGCGGATCAGCGCCTCGAACTGCGCCGTCTGCACCCGGGTGTACTTCTCGTCGCTGATGAAGAACAGCACGTCCTCGACCGGGATCATCTGGATCGTCTGGCCGACGGTGGCCTGGATCCACTTCAGGTGCTTCGCCGCGCCGGGGTCGATCTGGGTGGCGAGCTTGCTCAGCAACTGCTGCAACGCGGCCTGCGAGGGGTCGGCTGCGTCGCCCGCCGCCTCGCGCTGCGCCAGGCGCGCCTGGATGCGCTCGACGGTGATCTGCAGCCGCTCGCGCTCGGCGGGCTTGAGCACGTAGTCCACCACGCCCTGCTCGAAGGCCTCGACGGCGTACTGGTCGTAGGCGGTGATGAAGACGATCTCGCAGCCCTGCCAGGCGTCGTCGGTGGGCAACTGCGCGATGTGGCGCGCCGCATCGACGCCGGTCATGCCCGGCATGCGGATGTCGAGGAACACCAGTTCGGGGTGCAGCCGCGCGGTCATCTCCACCGCCTCGATGCCGTTGCGCGCCTCGCCGACGATCTCGAGCGCGGGCCACACCTCGGCCAGGCGGGAGCGCAATTGCTCGCGCATCAGGCGTTCGTCGTCCGCGATCAGCGCGCGTCGGCTCATCCGGGTTTCCTCGTGCGGGTGGCGCCGGCCCGGCCGCCCGGGCGGCCCGGCGGGCAATGGCGTCGGTCAGGCGTCAATGGTAGTGCCGGCGCCCGGGCTTGCGGGTGCCGCGGCACGTCGCGAGCGGCGCCACAGCCACCACAGCAGCAGCAAGGGCAGCAGGGGTGCGATGGCCAGCGCGCCGATGCCCAGCACCGCACCCAGGGCGAGCATCACGGCGCCGAGGACCAACAGCACCGGCAGCAGCACGGCCAGCAGCAGCGTCAGCGGCAGCACGACGCCGACGACCAGCAGCGCCGCCAGCAACCCCAGGCCGCCTGCCGCGGCGTGCCAGCCGGTCAGGTCGCGCAGGCTGACCTGTTGGCCGTTGACGATCAGCTGCACGCCTTCGGCCGGGGCGCCGAAGGCGACCCAGAGCCCGAACAGCGCCGCGCCGGCGAGCAGCGCCATCAGCAGCAGCGCCAACACGAACCTGCTCATCCGGCACTTCCGCCCTGCCGCTTCGACAGGTACGGCACGGTGATCGTCACCGTCGTCCCGCCGCCGGAGTTCTCGGCCACCGCGAGCTGCGCCCGGTTGCCATAGAGCAGCTGCAGGCGTTCGCGTATGTTGGCCAGCCCGACGCCGGTGCCGGCGGTGGCCGCCTTGCCGAAGCCCAGCCCCGTGTCGGCCACGCTGACCGCAAGTTGGCCGTGCACGATCTCGGCCGCCACCGTCAGCGTGCCGCCCTCGGCCTTGGGCTCCAGCCCATGCTTGATGGCGTTTTCGACCAGCGACTGCAGCATCATCGGCGGGAACTCGGCCGAGAGCAGCCCGTCGCTGACACGGATGTCGGTCTGCAGGCGCTCTTCCATCCGCACCTTCAGGATCTCGAGGTAGGGCCGGATCACCGCCAGCTCGCGGCCGAGGTTGGTGTCGGCCTCGCGCAGCGTCGGCATGCTGGCGCGCAGCAGCGCGATCAGGTTCTTCTGCATCTTGCTGGCGCGCGCCGGGTCGGTCTCGATCAGGTGGTCGATCGAGGCCAGCGTGTTGAACAGGAAGTGCGGCTCCACCTGCGCCTGCATGGCCGCCATGCGGGCTTCGACGACCTGGCGCCGCAGGGCCTCGGATTCGGCGGTCTCGGTGGCCTGCGCCGCCTTCACCTCGGCCTGCAGTCGGCCCTTGTAGTTGATCTTGATGATGATCGAGGCGACGATGAACAGCATCGTCAGCGGCATCAGCGGTTCGCCCAGGCGCATCACCCGGATCCGGGTGCGCGGGCCCGGGTCGGCGTCTGCGGCGGCCTCGGCGGCGTCGGCCGCTGCCTGTTTCGCGTCGGCGACGGCTTCCTTCGCGTCGGCCGCTGCTTCCTCCAGCGCATGGCGCGCGTCCTCGACCGCCTGGCGGATCTCGTCGGAAGGGGTGCCCGGCGGCAGATCGATCGAGATCGAAGGCAACCCGCTGCGCGCGGGAGCCGAAGCGGTGCCGGCCGCGCCCGATGCGGCGCTCGCGGCCGCGCCCGCAACGGCGCTGGCTGCGCGCTCGGAGCCTGGGCGGATGCGGATGCCGTTCTGGTCGATCGTCACTTCGTAGCGGATCGGCTTGTCCACCTCCACGGCCGCCCGCGGCTTCTTGACCACCTTGGCTGCCTTCGGTGCGACGTGCTCGACCGTTTCGGAGATCCGCCAGGTGAACGGCGGCACGTCCTGCAGGATCGCCATGCCGACGATCAGCAGCAGCGCCAGCAAGAAGAAGCGCTTCCAGGTGATGCCCACCAGCCAGGTGGCGTAGGCGTGAAAGCCGCGCACGCTGGCGGCGGCGATGCGCTGCCAGCGGGTCGGCGGCAGGGCTCCGGGCGGGGCGGTCGAGGTTTGCATCGCGGGTTCCAGTGTCGTTGGGCCGCACTGTACCCAGCGCCCGCATTGGCGCCAGCCGGCTGCGACGGCCTGCAAGCCGCGCAGGACAGGCTGCCGGCTTGGACGACAGCCTGCCGCGCCAGCCGACCGCTCGCGCGGGTCGGCCGGTCGCCGCGGCGCGCCTGCGAGGGGCCGCCGCAGGCGTGGGCGGGCCGTTCTTCCGCGCTGCGCCGGCGCTGCGTTACTGCCGGATGCCCTCGACCTGCAGCAGCAGCCGCACCCGGTCGGCGACGAACGGCAGGCCGAAACTGGCGCCGAAGGCGCTGCGCTGGATCTCGGCCTCGAAGTCGCCGCCGCAGACCTCGCGCTGCAGCAGATCGCGCCATTCGCAGGCAAAGTGCAGCGCGCGCAGGATGAGCGGCTGGCTCACCCCGCGCAGCGTGAACTTGCCGCGCACCTCGGCCAGCCGCTCGCCGTCGAATCGGAAGCGCTCGGCGACGAAGCTCGCCTGCGGGAACTCGGCGCTGGCCAGCAGATCGGCCTCGCGGATGCGTGCGTCGAAGACGCGCAGCCCGGTACTCACGCTCGCGGTGTCGATGGCCACGCTCACGCCGGCGCTGCCGGCGGCGCGGTCGAGTGTCACGTCGCCGTTCAACGCTCCGAAGCGGCCACGGATCGTCGAGGTGCCGAAGTGCCTGAGCTCGAAGTGGGCGAAGCTGTGCGTCGGGTCGAGGCGGTAGATCACGGGCTCGGCGCCAGCCTGCGCGGCAAGCGCGCACAGCAGCGCAAGGGCAAGAGCTGGACGCATCGCGCGGCGCCTACTGCCGGATCGCCTCGACCTGCACCAGCAGGCGCACGCTGTCGGGGATGCCGAGGGCGAGGCCGGCGTCCATGCCCCAGCGGCTGCGCAGCAGCGTGGCCTCGAAGTCGCCGCCGCAGACCTCGCGCAGCAGCAGCGGGTTCAGGTAGCAGTTGAAGTGGCTCGCCTTCAGCGTGATCGGCAGCGTCTTGCCGAGCAAGGTGAGGCTGCCTGCCACCTCGCTCACTGTGTCGCCGCTGAAGGCGAAGCCCTCGGCAATGAAGGTGGCGCTGGGAAAGGCCTCGCTATGGAGGAACTCCGGCCCGCGAAGGCGCCCGTCGAGCGCGGCCACGCCGGTGCTGACCGAGCCGGTGGCGATGTCGGCCTCGACCCGGCTCGCCCGGCCAGCGCGGTCGAACTGCACCGTGCCGCGAACCTTCTCGAAGCGGCCGCGGCTGGTCGAAGTGCCGAAGTGCGCGACCTCGAAAGTCACGAAGGTGTGCGTCGGGTCGATCGCGTATGGCGCGGGCTCGGCGCGGTCGCCGAACCCGGCACAGGCGCAAAGGGCCCAGGTCGTGGCGGCCAGCGCGGCGCGGGCCGCACTCACGGTGCGCCGACGCCCGCCAGCGCGAGCCTGAACTTCACCTGCACCTCGTCGGCCACGAGCGAGGTATCGCCCCAGTCGCCATCGCCGATGCCGAAGTCGAGGCGGCGGATCGCGAAGCTGCCGCTGGCGGTAACGGTGGCTCCCGACTGGAGCAGCGTCACCGGCACGCTCAGCTCGCGGCTGCCGCCCTTCAGCGTGAGCGTGCCGGTCACGTCGTACCGGCCCGGCCCGGCCGGCTGCACCCGGGTGGAGGTGAAGCTCGCCTGCGGGAAGCGGCGGCTGTCGAACCAGCCGGGCTTGGCCAGTTCGGCCTCGGTGTCGGCGGTGCCGATGGCCACGCTCGCGAGATCGATGCGCAGCGCGATCCGGGCCGCCTCGGGCCGCTTCGGGTCGAACTCCAGCTGCGCATCGAAGCTGCGAAAGCGCCCCTGCACCGGCACCCCCATCTGGCGGCTGGTGAAGCTGATCTCGCTTTGCGCCGGCAGCACGCGCTGCTGCGCCGCCAGCGGGGGCGCGAAGGCCGCGGCGCAGGCCAGCAGGGCGGTGCCGAACCGGGCCCGCATCGTGCGGCTCAGGCGCGGTGCGGCCACATCCGGCCGAGCAGTCCGTCGCGATCGACGAAGTGGTGCTTGATCGCCGCGGCCACGTGCACCAGCACCAGGCCGGCGAGCGCGAAGGCCAGCCCGGCATGCCAGGGCTTGATCGCCTCGGCGAGCACCTTGCTGGCGGGCACGAAGTCGGGCAGCGGCAGCACGCCGAACAGCACCACCGGAAAGCCCGCCGCTGAGCTGTAGGCCCACCCGGCCAGCGGCACGGCGAAGAACAGCCCGTACAGCAGCCGATGGATGGTGTGCGCTGCGCTGCGCTGCCAGCCCGGCATCGCCACATCCGGCGGCGCGCGGTGCGTCAGCCGCCAGGCGAGCCGCAGGACCGACAGCGCCAGGATCGTGATGCCGGCCCACTTGTGCCAGTTGTAGAGCCTGAGCTTGAGCGGCGAGTTGGCCAGATCGCTCATGAACAGGCCGACCCCGAAGCTCGCCGCCAGTGCAGCGGCGAGCAGCCAGTGCAGTGCGATGGCGACGCCGCTGTAGCGAAGGGTCGGGGCGGTGGTGGGCATGGTCGAGGAGCGCGCGAGGCGCCGAGCGTAGCTCAGAACGCTGCGCCGCGGCGCGGCAGCCCGGGATCGCCGCGGCGCCGGCGGCATCGGCAGGCAGCCGGCCTGCGGCGCATCACCGGGCCTTTCGCGTCTGCGGCGCGGCCTGCGCGCGCACTCTTTCGAGTTCGAGTTGTTGCTCGAACCTCACCTGCTGCTCCTCGGCTTCGCGCCGGCTGCGCGCCGCCTCCAGCTCCAGGTTCTGCCGCTCTTTGGCGCTCGCCTCGGCGTCGATGAGACGCACCTTCGCGTCCGCCTCGGCCCGGATCGCCTCGGCCTTGGCCGCCTCCTGCGTGTCGCCGAAGGTCATCTGGGTGAACACCAGCAGGGCCATCAGCGTCAGCGTCGACAAGACGATGCACAGGATGCCGGGTGAGGCCGTCGTGAGCATCAGGCTCCCCAGGGCGGGCACCTTGCCGTGCAGGCTCAACGCGCCTTCGATGCCCATGACGAACAGCGAGAACCCGATGGACATCAGCGCGAACGAGAAGGCGATCGTGAGCATCAGGATGTTCGAGTTCACGAGTTGCCTTGCCTGCTCCGACCGAACGAGCGTTCGCATCGTCTCGACCAGCAGCGGCGAGGACGCGTCGGTCGTGACGGCGCCTTCCGCGGTCGCATGGGCCGCGGCGTGGGCGCTTGCCGCGGGCACGTCGGTCGGTCGGGTGAACATCAGCACCCAGGCGAGCGTCATGTTCGCCACGGCGATGAGAATGCCCGTCACCACAAGTGCCTGCGACAGCGTGCGCGCCTGGCGCGGGGCTGGAAGTGTCGTCGGGTCGGTGGACATTCGGCCTCCGGTTGCACGTTGGCGCTGCGCGCCTGGCTACGGGCACTTCTTGTGAAGCGCGTATTGCTGCCCGTTCCATCGCCACACCGGAAAGCAATTGCCCGGGCCGCCGATCTCGATGTCGGGGTAGCCCTTGTTCTTCGTCTTGAGCACGGTGTACATGCCCGGGAACCCGAACTGAGGCACCCAGCGACCCCCCGTGTCCCTGGTGAACAGGTTCACCTGAACGCCGGCCATGCCGCCCAGACAGGAGCCGTGCACGCTGGTGAAGACCTCGGGCTGGCCGTCGCCATTGAGGTCGACGACTTCGGCTTCGTAGGCGAGCGACTCCTTGCACGCGCTTTCGAAGTACTTGCCGGTGGCCGCCTTGAACTTGCCACCGGTCGCCTCGGCAATGATCCTTGCGTCGGCGGCCGGGTTCGCATTCGGCGCGGCGTGGACACCCTGGCCGAGCGCCAGACCCAGGGCAATCAATCCGGCAGGGGTTCGCAGGACATGCATCACGACCTCCCCGGTGAAGGCAAGACAACGTGGCCCGATCCTGGACCGCCGCGAAGGGGTCATCGAAACACGAAAGTGCGTGCCCGCGCCAGTGACGGCGCCGCAAGACCTCGAAAGGGCATCGGGTATCCGTGCGACCTGCGACCGAGCCCGGGCTACTTCCACCCTCTTCGTTGCCTGCCGATGGGTCTGCGCCGGCATGCCTGAAGGAGAGCGTAGCGCAGAAGAGCTCACCAGGGATTGGGACAAGACTCGCCGTTGGTCATTGCGATGTGTCCATAGGCCGACTTGGCGAAGCGCAGCGACGGCAAACGACCCCTATGCATAGCGCTCAACTATGCGAAGTTGCCCGTCGCAGGGCGGTCGTTGATGAGGCAAGACGCGCGCTGCAGGCCGTGGATGTCGTGAGCATCTATACATAGTCCTCGCCCGCAGGTGCACTGGCGCTCCACAACCTGGAGACCGCCATGCGTACCAAGCCTCGTTCTCGCCCCGATCCCTCAGGCCGTTCCCGCAGCTGCGCCCAGCTGGACCGCCACATCCTGGGCTACCGCCAGTACCTCTCGGATCGCGGCAATGCCGCTGGCTACGTGCGCAACTGCGAAGCGGCGGTGGCGCACCTGTCGATGTGGTTGAAGGACGCCAACAAGCGTCTGGCCGACGTCGACGAGGGGCTCGTTGCCGAGTTCGTCGAGCATCACCTTCCCGGCTGCCGTTGCGCGACGAGTGCTCGCCATCCGGGCACCGTGCGCGCCGCGCTGGGCCACCTGCTTGTCGTCCTGCGCGCCGCCGACGCCATCGTGCCCAGGCCGCTGGACATGACCGAGGTGGGCCAGGAACTGCGCCGCTACGACCAGTACATGGAGCAGGTTCGGGGGCTTGCCCCGAAGACGCGCGAAGGCGCGCTGCGCCTCGTTGAATCGTTGCTGCGCCAGCACTTCGGCGACAACGCCATCCAGTTCGAGGTCATCACGCCGGAGCGCGTGCGCCGCTTCTTCGCCGCCCAGGCCAAGAACTACAAGGCGCCGACGAGCCTGGGCGCCGTGGTCTCGGCCCTGCGCGGCTACTTCCGCTGGCGTGCGACGCTGGGCGACCGCACCCATGCGCTGGTTGGTGCGCTGGCATATCCGGCGAACTGGCAACTGGCATCGCTGCCGAAGTCGCTGGAGCCGGCAGAGGTCGAACAGCTTGAGGCTGCCCTTGGCCAGAGCGGCCCGTCAATGCTTCGTGCTGACGCCATGGTGCGCTGCATGCTCGATCTGGGTCTGCGTAGCGGCGAAGTTGCACGCATGGGCCTGGACGATATCGACTGGGAAGCCGGCACGATCACCTTGCGCCGAACCAAGGGCCGGCGTGAAGACGTGATGCCCCTGCCGGAGGCCACCGGGCAGGCCATCGCCGCATACCTGCGCGACGAGCGACCGAAGACCCAGCACCGGATGGTCTTCGCCCGGCACATGACGCCACGGGAACAGCCCATCGGCCCGGACCTCGTGCGCAAGACCATTCGCCAGGCCTACGCGCGCGCCGGGCTGCCATACACGCGCTCGCACCTGCTGCGTCACACGATGGCCGGTCGTCTGCTGGCCGGCGGCGCCTCGCTCAAGGAAGTGGCCGACGTGCTGCGGCACCGCTCGCTGAACACGACGCTGATCTACGCCAAGCTCGACAGCGGCCACTTGGTCGAAGTGGCCCTGCCTTGGCCAGGGATCTCCGCCGCTGCCACGACCGGGAGGGCGTCATGACGATCGGTCTGACCGCGCTCGTGGAGCGCTACCTCAAGGAACGCCGCACCCTTGGCTTCCAACTGCGCTCGGCCGCCTACAGCCTGCGCAGCCTGGCCGAGTACGTCGGACGCACACGTCACCGCGGTCCCTTGACCCTGGAGGTGATGGCCGAGTGGGCGCGTCAGGACTCGCATGCCAGTGTCGATCCCCGGACCTGGGCCCGGCGGTTGAAGCAGTTGCGCTCCTTCGCGCGGTGGATGCAGCAGTTCGAGCCGGCCACCGAAGTGCCCGACGACACGATCTTCGGGCGGCTGCCCGAGCGCCAGGCCCCTCACATCTACAGCCCCGAGGAAGTGCGGCAGTTGCTGGCTGCCGCGCGCGAACTCGGCCCCAGCCCCGGTCTGCGAGGCCTGGTCTATGAGACGCTGTTCGGCTTGATCGCCAGTTGTGGTCTGCGCCTGTCCGAAGCCCTGTCGCTGAACATCGGCGACTTGGATCTCCGACGAGGAGTGCTGACGATCCGGCGCACGAAGTTCGCCAAGTCCCGCCAGGTCCCGTTGCATCCGAGCACGGCCAAGGCGTTGGGCCGATACCGCTGGACGCGGGACGTCGCCGGCGCCTCACGCGACGACGATGCGCCGTTCTTCATCGGCACCCGGGGCCGCCTGTTCGGCAAGCCGATCAGCGTTAGCCAAGTAGACAACGTCTTCGCCCAACTGCGCAGTGAACTGGGCTGGATCAACCGCGGCATGCACCACGCGCCGCGCATCCACGACCTGAGGCATACCTTCGTGGTCAGGCGCATCCTGCTGTGGCAGCAGCAAGGCATCGAAGTCGACGAGGCGATGCTCTCGCTGTCGACCTACGTCGGGCACGCGATGGTGACTAACACCTACTGGTATCTGCAGGCGGTGCCGGAGTTGATGGCGGTGGCCGCGCAGCGCTTCGAGTCGTGCATGCCGGAGCTCGGTCATGCCTGAGGCCCACCACCGCAAGGGATCCCCGCCAAGCTTCCCGGCGCTGGTGCAGCAGTTCTTCACCGAGTACCTGGTGGCGCAGCGCGCACTCAGCCCGCGAACAGTGGCCAGCTACCGCGACGCGATGACGCTGTTCCTCGGGTACGCGACCCAGCACCTGGGCAAGACGCCGACGGCCGTGCAACTGATCGACATCACGCCGGAACTGGTCCTGAAGTTCCTCGCCCACCTGGAGCGCGATCGGCACAACTCGGTGCGAAGCCGGAACCTGCGGCTGACAGCCTTGCGGGCGTTCCTGAAGTTCGCGGGCCGACGCGACGTGACGGCACTGCACGCTGTCGAACGGGTGATGGCCGTGCCGATGAAGCGCTTCGAGCGGACGCTGCTGGGCCACCTGACGCGGCCCGAGATGATCGCCGTGCTGGGGCAACCCGGCGCCGATTGGACTTCGCAGCGCGACCACTTGCTGCTGAGCCTGCTCTACAACACCGGCGCGCGCGTGTCGGAGATCGTCGGGGTGCGCGTCATCGACGTGGTGCTGGACGGCGCGGCCTGCGTCCATCTTCACGGCAAGGGTCGCAAGGATCGTTCGGTGCCGCTGTGGAAGTCGACCGCCGCAGCCATCCGCGCCTGGCTGCATGCCAACCCCGACTTGCGCGGTTCGGCGGCATTGCTGCCCAATCGATCCGGCGACCCGATGACGCGGTGCAACGTGGCGCAGCGACTGGCGATTGCGGTCGGCCGCGCCTGCGTCGAGCAGCCGAGCCTGAAGACCAAACGCGTCTCGCCGCACAGCTTGCGGCATACGACGGCCATGCATCTGCTGCAAAGCGGGGTGCCGTTCAACATCATCGCCCTGTGGCTCGGCCACGAGAGCACGAACACGACGCACCGCTACGTCGAGGCCAACCTGGCGATGAAGGAGAAGGCGCTCGCCCGGCTCGAGGCACCCGACATCAAGCTCAGGCGCTTCCGCGCCAGCGACGACCTGATGAAGTTCCTGCAGAGCCTGTAACTATGCAAAGCGCCGCGAGCCCAGGCACGTCGGCCGACCCAGCCAACGGCGGTGCCGGGTGCCGCGGACCTACACATAGTTGAGTTCTATGCATAGGGGTCGCTATGGATAGCTTTGCATAGCGACCCAGAGCTGAACTTCGTCCCCTCCGATTCGAGGTCGCAAAGCGGACGGCCGTAGCGCGATCTAGTGTAGTGTTTCGTTCTGTTTGGAACTTAAGCGAGAGTTGGCACGAATGACCTTCTGCAGTATGTCGCGTGCGCTCTTGGTCCAGATGAACGGCTTGGGGTTTGTGTTGTGATGTGCGACGTACTCGTCGATCGCAGTTTCGAGTTCCGACACGCTGGTGAATATGCCGCGTCGCAGCCGCTCGGTGGTGATGTCGCGGAAGAAGCGCTCCACCATGTTCAGCCACGATGCCGAGGTCGGCGTGAAGTGCATGTTGAATCGCGGGTGCCTTGCCAGCCACTCCTGCACCGCCGGATGCTTGTGCGTGGCGTAGTTGTCGGCGATCAGGTGCAGCGTCTTGCCCTTGGGCGTTTCGCGGTCGATCTTGCGCAGGAACTTGAGCCACTCGGCATGCGTATGGCGCTGCTGGCATTGGCCGATGACCTTGCCGTCCAAGACGTTGAGCGCCGCGAACAGCGTGGTCGTGCCGTGGCGCTTGTAGTCGTGCGTCATGGTCTGCGCGCGCCCCTTTTCTTCAGCGGCAGGCCCGGCTGCGTGCGGTCCAGCGCCTGCACCTGGCTCTTTTCGTCGCAGCACAGCACCAGGGCGTGCTCGGGCGGGGACATGTACAGGCCCACGATGTCCTCGAGCTTCTCGACGAAATTCGGGTCGCGCGAGACCTTGAAGCCGCGCACGAGGTGAGGCTTCAGGCCGTGCGCCTGCCAATGCCGCATGACGGTGCTGGCGCTGACCCCGAGCGCGGCGCCCATCTTGCGTGTGCTCCAGTGCGTGGCCGCCTCGGGCGTGGTTTGCGTGGTCAACTCCACCAGCTTGGCCGAATCGAGCTTCGCCGGCGGCGCGCCGCGCGGCAAGTCACGCTCGATGCCTTGCAGCCCGGCCTCCAGGTAGCGCTCGCGCCAGCGCGCGACCTGCACACGTCCGATGCCAAGCTTGATGGCGATGTCCTTGTTCAGCACACCTTGCGCAGCCAGCAGCACGATGCGCGCGCGTTGTGCCAGCCTGACGCTGGTGCGCTTGGACCGCGCCAATCGACTCAGCTCGCTCTTTTGTTCGTCCGTCAGGACAATCACCGGGGCAACTCGCACTTGCTCGCTCCAATGCAAACCGTAGTGCAGCATTGGAGAGGGGTGAGTCACTTAAGTTCCATCAAGAGTCAAACACTACACGCAGCGCGAACTCGCGCACGTCGGCCACCGCCTCGGCCAGCGGCCCCACATGCTCGAGCCGCTCGTCGTCGCCGCGCCGGGGCAGCGGCGCGAAGCCCTCCTCGCGCAGCACCTCGCGCACGGCGGTCGGACTCAGCGGCGTGCCGTGATCCTTGAGCGCGCGGCTGATCTCGTAGACCGAATGGTTCTGCTTGCGCAGGGCCACCACCATCTCGAGGGCCTTGGACTTGTGCGGCTGGGTGCGGGAGCCGTGAACAGGCGTGCTGAAGAACTGCGGCTCGGGTTCACGGCGGAACTGGTGGCACAGCACGCGGAAGGAGCCCGGCGTGTAGCCGAAGGCACGGGCGACCTCGGCTGAAGGACGGTCATCGACGAAGAAGGCGCGCAGGGCCTCGTACTGGCGCTGGCGGGGATGGGAGGGCTCGGCGAAGAATCGTCGGATGTCTGTTATGTTTTTAGGTGCCCCTAAACCCATACCTGCATTGTGATACGTAAGATCCTGTTGCGTCAACGAAAAGCAGGACGGAACCGGCACCGATGGGGGAAAACCCAGGCTGCATGCGGCTGAGCGGGGGATGGGCCTGAAGACCGGCCCCGGCAAGCGCAGGGCCGACAGCCCCAGATGCGGGCTGCCGTGTGGAGGCGATAGGCGCACCGAGCGTTAACAGTGGGAGCGCAGGCGACGTGAGCGCCGCCAGCGGCGAGAGGTCGCTGGCCAGACCGGCGGCGTTACCTCAACGGTGGTGCGTGGAAATCCAGGCTAGTTCACTGACATCGGGCGACCCCACGTTCGAGGAAATGAGCGGCAGCGACGCTGCATTGACAACTGGCTGGGTTAAGACAAAGAATCGTTCGCGAGCAACCTGCCCCGGAGCGGCCATGAAACACGATGTTCTGTTCGTACATGGCACCGGTGTGCGCGGCGACGAGTTCCGCCGGACGCTGCAGACGATCGCTGGCCAGGCGGTCCTGGCCTCCTGCAGGGTGCAAGGCTGCCTCTGGGGTGATGATCTCGGCTGTCGTCCCGGCCAGGGACTGTCGGTCCCGCTGTACGACCAGTCCAAGGCTCTGGGCGACGAGGTCGACCCCGTGCAAGCCTGGGCGCAGCTGCTGCAGGACCCGATGGTCGAACTCACGCTGGCCGCGCAGGCACGCCTGCCGCCGGGCGCTGCGCAAGCCAACCCGTTCGCGGCAGCGCCGTCGGTCGTGGCCAGATTGCCGCTGCTGGCAGCATCACTGGCAACGCCACAGGCGGCGCAGCCCATGAAGTGCGCTGACTTCGTGATCGAGGGTTCAGGGCTGGCGGCGCTCGTTGAATCTGCGGCTGAACTGCGCAATCAGCCTGGCCTGCGCGCCACCCTCGAGTCCGCCGCGCTGGCCGCCGGCGGTGCTGCCGCCGGAGCCGAATTCGCGGCACTGCTGGCTGCCCGGGCCATCACCGCAGGCTGGCTGATGCGCCTGCACGCCCAGGCCCTGGCCATGCCCGCCGGCGACGTGCGCGACGCGCTGGTGGCGCAGCTGGCCACGGCCTTGGGCGCTGGCGCGGGCCAGTCCAAGAGCCTGCTGGGCGGCCTGAAGTCGGCATTCCTGAAGCCGCTCAGCCTGCTCGGTTCGGCCGCCGGTGGCGGGCTGCTGCGCGCCGGCGCCTGGGGCAGCCGCAAGTACCGCAAGTCGATCGCCGATGCCGCCAATCTGCGCGTCGGCGACATCCTGCTCTACCAGGCTCGCGGGCAGGAGATACGCGACCGCATTGCGCACGACATCGTCGCCATCGGCGGCCCGGTCGTCGTGATCGCGCACAGCCTGGGCGGGATTGCCTGCGTCGATCTGCTGATGAAATCGCCCGCACTGCCGGTGCGCGGGCTCGTCACGGTCGGCTCGCAGGCGCCTTATCTTTACGAGATCGGTGCGCTCTGGTCACGCCTGCCGCACGAAGGGCTGGTGGCCGGCTTCCCTCCCTGGCTCAATGTGTACGACCCAGACGACCTGCTCAGTTTCATGGCCGCGCCGATGTTCCCAGCGCCTGCCAGGGTGACGGACGTGCAGGTGAAGAGCGGCCAGCCCTTCCCGATCTCGCACGGTGCCTACTGGACGCAGCCCGCGGTGTGGCAGGCCTACAAGGAATTCATCGACGGGCTGCACGCATGAAGTGGCTGCGCCCGTGAAGCTGCCCGAGGATCCGCAGCGCGTATTCGCCATCGTTGTCGGCGTCGAGCACTATGCTGGCGGCTGGCCGCTGCACGGTCCGGCGATGGATGCGCTGTCGATGGCGGACTGGCTGCTGACGGCCGGTGTGCCTCCGGCTCAGGTGCGCGTGTTCCACAACGTCGCCAGCGGCGCCGCGCCGCTGATCGGCGAGGCTCGCGACCAGATGTTCGCGAAGGTTCAGGCACGCGGCGCGGTGCTGGACGGCGAGCCGTCGCGTGCCGCGCTCGAAGCGGCCCTGTTCACCGACGGCCTGATCAAACTCGGGGCGCCCGCGGGTTCGGTGCTTTGGCTGTTCTGGAGCGGTCACGGCGTGCAGACAGACGCCCGCCGTGTGCGCCACCTGCTGACCAGCGACGCCAACGCCAACGCGCTGGCCACGATCAACCTGACCGACCTGGGCGACCTGCTGCGCCTGACACCGCAACTGGCGCACTTCACGCAGCAGGTGCTGATCGCCGACGCGTGCAGCACCTGGTCATCAGGCAGCTGGGAGCCGATGGCGGTCAGTCACAACCTGAGCAAGCTGAGCGCTCAGGACGTGCGCCAGGAACGCCTGTACGCATCGGCTGACGGCCAGCGCGCCACGATATCCCAAGGCCAGGCGCTGAGCCTGCTCAGTGGCCACCTTCTTGGCCTGCTCCAGGGCAAGCCGCTGCCTGGTCTCGACCTGGACGACCTGTGGAGCCGGCTGAAGGCTGCGGTCGAGCTGGCCGGCCAGCCCTGCATCATCGACCGCCTGGCCCCCGACGGCCAGACCGGGCAGGCCATCGGCGGCCGTCCGCAGGCGCAGCAGCAGCGTCTGGCGGCCCTGGAGGCCATCGTCGGTGTGCATGGCCTGTGGCTGCTCGGGCCTCTGCAGCGTCTGTACCGCCTGGCCACGCACTGCGACGACGGCGCGCCGGCGCCGGCTTCCGTGCACGACATCGTCTGGCAGCTCGACGAGATGACGCCGCGCGCCGGCGCCTTGTCCAACTCGGCCTGGTATGCATTGCGGCTGCAGTTCGAGGCCCAGGCCATGCAGGGCGAGGCGGGGGTGCCGGCGCCGCGCCAGGCGCAGCTGAAACAGTGCGAGGTCTCGCTGGATGACTGGCTGAACGGCTGCGACCCTGCCGCACTGGCACAAGACCGCGCCCTGCTCCGGGCCCAGTTGACGGCGCCGTCGACCTTGTTCGTCGACCTCGGCCCCGAGACCACGCGGAGCTGGATCCGGCGCAACGGGGTGTGGGAGTTCGTCGCCGCCGAAGCGGCCAGCGGTGACGACACGTCGCGCCTGCAGGCGGCCTGGCAGGCGGCGGTCACGAAGAGCCTGCCGACGCGCGAATGCCATCTCGAACTGGCGGTCGACTTCGAAGCCCTGGATCATCTGCCGCTGGGCTGCAATCTTGCCGCGGCGGCCGCCGCAGCCTGGCGCCCGCGCCGCATCGGCCTGGACCTGCCGCTCAGCCTGCGCCTGCGCCAGCGCTGGTTCGAACACGAGTTGACGATCAACTGGCGCCAGTCCTACGAGCAGGGCAGTGTGCTGCTGGACGGCAATGCCGTCGTCGACTGGCTCGATGAGCGCCAACAGGCCGACCGCAACAGGCTGGCACCTGCCAACGCCTGGCTGGGCATCCACGACCTGTCGGCACCGGGTTGCCTGGATTGCCTGCGCGGCCACCTCTGGGACGGCAGCCTGTGGGCGATTGCCTGCCTGCCGGCCGTGTCACCGGCCGAGCGCCAGCTGATCGCGCAGCGCGCCGGCGCGCACTCGCTGCGCGCCTGGATGCAGGTCGCGCGCGAGATGGCAGCCCTGTCGGGGCAGGGCCCGGCGCAGGTGGCGGTGCTGGCCGATGCGCCCGATACGCTGCCGCCGGGCTGCGCGGACACCTTGCAGATTCCCCTCTGAGGAAACGATGATGAGCATGGAAACCTGGCGACTCTTCCTCGGTTCGGGTGAGCCGCGGCCCGAAGTCAAGATGCCCGACGCGCCGCCCTGGCGCAGTTTTGCGCAGACGGCCGGCACCACGCCCTGGCAGGCCGGCGTGGCCGATGCGGATCATTACTGGCGCCGCGCGCGCAGCTATGTCGCACCGGCGGAGGTGATCGACCCCGTCAACGCCGCGCTCTGGCTGCGCCGGCCGCTGCTCGTCAAGGGCTCGCCCGGGTCGGGCAAGACCACGCTGATCTACCGCATCGCCTACGAACTCGGCCTGGGCCCGGTGCTCGAATGGCCGGTCAATTCGCGCACCAAGCTGCAGGACGGCCTGTATGCGTACGACGCGCTGGCGCGCCTGCAGCAGCACCAACTCGACCCCGATTTGGCGCGCGACCCCGGGCGCTACATCACGCTTCGCTCGCTGGGCACGGCTCTGCTGCCGGCGAGCCGGCCGCGCGCGCTGCTGATCGACGAGATCGACAAGGCCGACCCCGACCTGCCGAACGACCTGCTCAACCTGTTCGAGGAGGGCCGCTACGAGATTCCCGAACTGCTGCGCGAAGGCAAGGGCGCGGCCCGGGTCCGGCCGATGAACCCGGCCGACCCCGACCACGCCGACCAGGTGCCGATCGAGCGCGGCGGGGTGCAGTGCAGCGAGTTCCCCTTCGTCGTGCTGACCAGCAACGGTGAGCGCGAATTCCCGCCGGCCTTCCTGCGCCGCTGCATCCGCGTCGACCTGCCCGACCCGGGGCCGGCACAGCTCGGGCGCATCGTCGCCGCGCATCTGGGGCAGGCGCTCGCGGACAGTCTGCAGGCGCAGATCAAGGCCTTCGCCGAAGGCGGTGCCAGCCGTGCCACCGACCAGCTGCTGAATGCCATCTATCTCGTGCACCGTGGCGGCGAGATGGAGGCGGCGACGCGCGAGAAGCTGGAAGCGCTGCTGCTGCAGTCGATCCAGAGGAGCTGACCATCGAAGCGCTGGCCGGCCTGCTGCGCGCCACCGGCGCCGACTTCGATGCCACCAGCATCGCCGACGCACTGTGGCTGGCGCAGGCCATGGGCGCGTTCAACGCCAGCGCGCAGGCCGCTGAAACCCAGGCGCCTGATGGTGGGTCCACCCCGCCGGCGCCGTCAGAAGCAGCCCCGCCGCCGGGCGGCGGAGCCGCGCCGCCAGCCCCCTCTGGCGCCGGCCCGCAGGCGCGCAACGATGCGCTGGGCCTGCGCGCACCCGCACACGCCGCGGATGGCATGGGGGGCCAGCCGCTGGCGATCAATGCACCGCGCGCACTGAGCGATCCGGAGGCGCTGTTCAGCGCGCTCGCGCCGCTGATGGTGCGCAACCCGCGGCCGCCATTCGAGCTCGACATCGAGGCCACTGTCGAGGCGCTGGCGCGCTTCGGCCCCATGCTCGCGCCGCAGGCGCGCCCGGGGGAACGACGCTGGCTGCGCGCCGTGCTGATCCACGAGACCGGGCCGCAGACGCCGATCTGGACCCCGACGCTGCGTGAACTGGCCACGCTGCTGAAACGGCGCGGCGCTTTCAGGTCGCTCTGGCGCCATGAACTGAGCGTGGATGAGGCCGGTGCGCCCACCTTGCGCGATGCCGTCACCCGCCGATCGCAGGGCGCGCAGCAGGCGCAGTGGCACCGCGACGAAGTGATCGTGGTCGCCAGCGACTTCGTTTCCGCGCCGTGGTGGCAGGGCGTCTATCCGGCTTGCGTGCAGGCCTGGCGCGAGCAGCACCATGTGCTGCTGCTGCACCTGCTGCCGCGCCGGCTGTGGACACGCAGCTGGACTGGGGCTGCCGATCTGCGCCTGAGCGGGCAGATTCCGGGCGGATCGTCGGCCACCCTGTACGCTAGCCCGGCCCCGCAGCGTGCGGGCCTGCCGTCGCGTGCGCCTCGGCGTCCGGGGCCACCGCCGCTGGCGACGGCGATCGTGCCGATCGAGGCCGCCGCCATCGCGCGCTGGGCTGCCGTGGTGGTGGCCGCGCCCGCTGTCGCCGACGGCCTGCACCTGGGCCGCCGGCTGCAGATGCTGGCCACGCTGCCGACGCCGCCGGCAGGCGCCGGTGATGCCAGGCAACGTGTCGAGGCCTTTCGCGGGCGCGCCGCGCCCACTGCGATTCAACTCGCGCGCTACCTGGCCGTGACGGCGCCGCTGACCTTGCCGATGATGCAATGGGTGCAGGCGGCCCTGCTGCCCGGCTCCGACGCCGGCCACCTGGCGGAGTTCTTCCTTGGCGGCCTGCTCGAGGTGGCATGGCCTGCCGCGCCGGAGGCCACCGTCTACGACCTGCGCCCCGAGGTGCGCCGCCTGCTTGCGCAGGGCATGCCGATGAGCGAGGCGATCGGCGTCATCCGTGCCGTCGGCGCACGGCTGGCGCGCGCCCATGGCTACGCTGGCGATGTGCTCGCGATGGTCAGCGCCGGGGCGATCGGCGAGCTGTCGCAGGAGGCCAGCGAACTGCGCCTGTTCGCCGAGGTCAGCCGCGACTTCCTCATCGCGGCCGGCCGCATGCCGCCGCTGTCGGCAGCGCCAGGCCCGGCGGCGGCTGATCGAACGGATCTGTTGGTCGCCTGCCAGAGGCTCACCCTGCTGGGCGAAAACGGCGTCCCGGAATGCGGCGTCGTCGTGGCACCGCGGCTGGTGGCGAGTGCTTCGGCCGAACTGGGTCACGCGCCCTACGTCAGCGGCAATCACGGCCGCACGCTGGAGCGGGTGCCGGGGCAGCGCGATCGGGTTGTCACGCTGTGGCGGCTGGTCGACGGGCCGCCTTTCGAGGTGGTGATGCCGCTGGACATCACGCCATGGGACGACGGCCTGCTGCAGGGCCACATCGCCGTGCCGGCCGACGGCCGTTGGGCCTGGCAGGAAGCTCGTCAGGTCGAGGCGCACGAGACACGGTCCGAGTCCCGCATGCTGGCCGTGCAAGGCGTCGCAGACGACCTGCGGCTGTTCGGCGCGCCCTTTGTCCGCGACGCCGGGCTGGCGGGTCTGGTGGTGGGCTCGCTCGGTGAGGGCAGGCCGGATGTGCTCTGGCAGGTCATCCATGCTTCGGCGCTGGCGCAGGCCATGTCGTCCATCGAGCCTGAGGCGGACCCGGTGGCGGGCGACGATCTGCCCGGGCCGGGATTCGGCTCGTCACAGGTGGACTGCGCAGCGCTGTCGCGCAGCGGTCATCAGCTGCTGGTGGCCTACCGCGGCCAGAACGGGCCGGAAGTGGGCGTCTGGCCCTTGAGCCTGCAGCAGCCGGGAATCAGCGCCCGCACCTTGCCCGCGCCATGGCGAAAGGCGGCGCTCGGCGCCGGTGGCCGCACGGTGTACGCGATCGACGACACCGGCCGGCTGCTCGCCCTGCGCGAGGACGGCAGCCTGGACGAATTGAGATTCGCCGACGGGTCGCCGTCCGCCTGGCATGTGGCCGCACACCCGCACGACGGCGCGGCCATTCTGGTCTGCAACGACGAGGGAGTGCACCTCCTGGTCCACGATCGTCCCGACCCCGACTGGGGCCGGGCTGAGGGCTATGCGGGCGGCATGCTGGCCGAATTCAGTCCCGACGGCGAGCATGTCGTCACCCTGTCCCACAGTGAACTGGTGCTGTGCAGCCTGCGCGGCCGCCGTCGGCGCTGGTCGCTGCCCAACGACCGCCGCCCGGTCGTGCTGGCCTTCGACGAGACCGGCCGCCGCGTGCTGGCCTGCAGCCAGGGAGAGGGCACGCTGGTGCAGGTCGCCGACGTCGCATCCGGCGAGCTGCTCGGCCACTGGTGGGCCCAGGAGCCCTGGATCACCTGCGCAGCGTTCCTGCCCGGCGGCGACAACCTGCTGCTGGCGAACGGCCATGGCCTGACCCTGGTCGACGCGACGACGGGCCGGAAGATCGACTCCATCCTGCGCAGGGACGCCGCCTGGTTTGCGCTGATCGACGAAGGCCGCCGCGTGGCATTCCATGGCACGGGCTCGCCAGTGCGCGTACTGCCGCTTGCCGAACTGCTCGTCGCCGCGCAGGCCGAGCCGGCGGTCGAACTCCCGGTGCGGGGCCGGCCCGAGCAGCCGCAGCAGACACCGATGCCGCTGCAGGGCCACGCCTCGGCGCATGTGAAGGAATCCGCGCGCACCGATGGTTCTGCATCCGCCGGGCCCGTGCGCCTGAGCGCCACGCCGGGCGAGGACGTGGTGGTGATGGAGGTCGCCGACGGGCCACAGCTGGTGCTGCACCCTGACGCCGCGCAGCAGATGGTCATGGCGCCGCAGCAGGCCAAGAGCGGCTTCCTGGGCGGGCTGCTGA
Source organism: uncultured bacterium (assembly GCA_963779155.1). Lineage (GTDB taxonomy): Bacteria > Pseudomonadota > Gammaproteobacteria > Burkholderiales > Burkholderiaceae_C > CAIKUF01. Next base: position 251,764 of record CAVZXE010000020.1, read on the forward strand.
TGAGCGCGGTGTCCGTGGTCACCGGCCTGTCGGGCGACGCCGACGCCAGCCTGCTCGCTTCCGAGGCCGTTCAGCGCATCGACGGCCAGGTCGATCCCGGCGTCTACCGCCTGCAGGCCGAAGCGCTGTCGCCGTTGAAGGGTTCGGGTGGGCGCCTGGCCTCGCTGCCGCCGTCCCGGGGGCTGCAACTCGTGCTGATGCACGGCGAGCTGGTCGACACCGCGGCCACCTTCGGCGGGCTGTGGTCTTCGCACCCGCAACGGGTGCGGCAGCTGTTCGACGCCTACGCCGGCGAGGTTTACGCCCATGAGCACGCGACGCTGGGCGAGAGCCCGATCGGCAACGCGCTGCAACTCGCCCGGACCTGCGCCAGCGGCGCGCGGCTGCACCTGCTGGCGCATTCGCGTGGCGGACTGGTGGCCGAGGTGCTGGCACGCGCCTGCAGCGAACGCCCCCTCAACGACGCCGACCTGCAGGCATTGCAGGCGCTGCCGCACGACCGCGAGGCCTTGCTCGAGTTGTCCAGGCTCGCTCGTGAGCGTTCGCTGCGCGTCGAGCGCATCGTTCGCGTCGGTTGCCCGGCCGCCGGCACGGCGCTGCTCTCCAAGCGCCTCGACGCGTTCCTCTCGATGGCGGCCTGGCTTCTCAAGGCCGCAGGCGTGGGCATCGCGGCCAACCTGATCGACCTGGCGGCGCAGGTGGCGAGGCAACGCGACGCCGCCGCGACGCTGCCCGGCTTGGCGGCGCTACAGCCCGAGAGCCCGTTCATCGCCTGGCTGAACACCGGCAGCGAGCCCATCGAAGGTGAACTGCGCATCGTCGCCGGTGCCGTCACGGGCGGTGGCATCGTCTCGCGGCTGAGCGTGCTGTTGACGGAGAGTTTTTTCTTCGGCGGTGACAGCGACCTCGTCGTGCAGACCGAATCGATGTTCGGCGCCCTGCCGCGGCAACCGGGTGCGAGCCTGGCCTTCGTGGATCGCGGCAGCGAAGTCAACCACTTCAACTACTTCAAGAACAGCTACAGCGCACAGGCCGTGGTCGACGCCCTGCTGGTGGCCGCGCCAGCCGGATTCGCGCCGGTGGAATCACGCATCAGGGCCGCAACGCAGACGCGCTGAAGGGTGGATGTTGACAGGCGCAGCGAGTGCAGCACGGTCGCTTCAGCGTCTTTTTCGCAGGCACGGCATCCTCAAATAGCGGGCCCACCCCGGCATGTCCAGGTCCAAACGACCTTGGGATTGCCTCGGGCGCAAGTCCCGCGAGACGAAATGCCATATAGCTGCCTGTCGCCACCGGCAGCTGATGGCCGAGAGCAGACCACCGCCCAGCGTCGCTGAGTTCGTTGAAGGCCGGGCGAGACACGGTGGACGATTGAGCTGATCCTGGCGCTGCTAGAGTGACGGCCCGGCCGCCTTCGCGTTCGCAGCGGCGCCATCGGAGAGTTCTTCATGCCCCGCGCCAGAAGGAAGCCCGCCCAAGCCGCCGCACCGCGGCTGTCCCGCCTGCGACCACCCATCGGAGGCTCGGTCGAAGAGTGGCAAACGCAGTTGCGCCGCCAGTTCGGCCGCGAACAGCCTTTCACGCTCGAGAACCTGGGGCGCGAGCCGGTGTACTCCGAATTCGTCGTCGCCAACCCGGCCAGCCGCAGCCGCTACCGCGTGGCCATCCGCGGCGCGGCGGCGGGCGAGAACTTCTGCAGCTGCGCCGACTTCGCCACCAACGACCTGGGCACCTGCAAGCACATCGAGTTCACGCTGGCGCGCCTGGCCGCCAGGCGCGGCGGCCGGGCGGCGTTGAAGCGCGGTTTTCATCCGCCGTACAGCGAGATCTACCTGAACTATGCGGGCCAGCGCAGCGTGTGCTTTCGGGCCGGCGCGGAGTGCCCGCCCGCGTTGCTGGCGCGTGCGAGCAAGCTCTTCGACGCCGGGCCGGCGGGCGCGCCGCTTGGGCACCAGCCTTCGGCTGCCGGCGAGGCGCGCCCCGGCGCCGGGGCCGACGGCGCGCGGCCCGCGTCGAAGCTGGACGATCTGCCCGACTTCCTGGCGGCCGCACAGCGGGCCGGCCACGAGGTTCGCTGCTACGACGACGCGCTGGCCTACCTGGCCGAACGGCGCGATGCGGCCGAGCGCGAGCGCGTGCTCGCCCAGGCCTACCCGAAGGGCGCGGCGAGCAAGGCGCTGCCCGGCGTGCTGAAGGCGAAGCTCTACCCCTACCAGGCCGAAGGCGCGCTGTTCGCGGTGCGTGCCGGGCGCGCGCTGATCGGCGACGAGATGGGCCTTGGAAAGACCATCCAGGCGATCGCTGCGGCCGAGCTGTTCGCGCGCCACTTCGGTGTGCAGCGCGTGCTGGTGGTCTGCCCGACCTCGCTCAAGCACCAGTGGCAGCGCGAGATCGCGCGCTTCGCGGGGCGCGATGCGCAGGTGATCCAGGGCCTGCGCACGGCACGCGAGCGCGACTACGCCGCCGACGCTTTCTGCAAGATCACGAACTACGAGACGCTGGCGCGCGACGGCGACCTGATCAAGGCCTGGGCGCCCGACTTGCTGATCGTCGACGAGGCGCAGCGCGTCAAGAACTGGAACACCATCGCCGCGCGGGCGCTCAAGCGCATCGAGAGCCCGTACGCGATCGTGCTCACCGGCACGCCGCTCGAGAACCGGCTCGAAGAGCTGATCTCGATCGTGCAGTTCGTCGACCGGCATCGCCTGGGCCCGACCTGGCGCTTGCTGCACGAGCACCAGAAGCGCGACGAATCGGGCCGCGTGGTCGGCTACCAAAACCTCGACCGCATCGGCGCCACGCTCGCGCCGATATTGCTGCGGCGGCGCAAGGCCGAGGTGCTGGCGCAGTTGCCCGAGCGCATCGACAACACGCTGCTGGTGCCGATGACGCCGCAGCAGCGTGTGCACCACGACGAGAACGGCGACATCGTCGCCCGCATCGCCCAGCGCTGGCGCAAGACAGGCTTCCTCTCCGACGCCGACCAGAAGCGCCTGACCTGCGCGTTGCAGAACATGCGCATGTCGTGCAACAGCACCTTCCTGCTCGACCACGAGACGGATTTCGGCGCCAAGGCCGACGAGCTCGCCACGCTGCTGGACGAGTTGTTCGAACGGCCCGACGCGAAGGCGGTGGTGTTCAGCCAGTGGCTGCGCACGCACGAGCTGATCGTGCGCCGGCTCGAGGCGCGCGGCTGGGGCCACGTGCTGTTCCACGGCGGTGTTCCCGGCGATCAGCGCGGCGCGCTCGTCGACCGCTTTCACGAGGACCCGCAGTGCCGGGTGTTCCTGTCCACCGACGCCGGGGGCGTGGGGCTGAACCTGCAGCACGCGGCGGCGACGGTGGTCAACATGGACCTGCCGTGGAACCCCGCGGTGCTCGAGCAGCGCATCGGCCGCGTCCACCGCATGGGCCAGGCGCGCAGCGTGCAGGTGGTGAACTTCGTCGCCCAGGGCAGCATCGAGGAAGGGATGCTGTCGGTGCTGGCGTTCAAGAAGTCGCTCTTCGCGGGCGTGCTCGACGGCGGCGAGAGCGAGGTGTTCATGAACGGTACGCGGCTCGCGAAGTTCATGCAAAGCGTGCAGGACGTGACCGGCAAGATGGGTGCGCCGGAGGCGACGAGCGAGAGCGCAGGCGCGGGCGCGGATATCGCCGCCGTCGCCGGTGACGATGTCGCGCCTTCGTCCATGGCCGCGCAGGAGCCGGTGGTCGGCGCCGCGGCCACTGCCGAGGCCGCTGCGGCCGCGCCGCCCGAGCCGTCCGACCCATGGGCGCCGCTCGTCGATGCGGGCCTGAAGCTCGTTGCGAGCCTGGCCGCCGGGCGCACCGAAGCGGGCCGCGCAGGCGCGGGCGCCTCATGCCCCTCGATCGAGACCGACGCCGCCACCGGCAGGCAGGTGCTGAAGTTGCCGCTGCCCGAGCCCGCCACGGTGCAGCGCCTGGCCGATGCGCTGCAGGGCCTGCTGAAGGGATGGCAGCGCTGATCGGCGGCGCGACGCGAACGGGGACTCTGGTCCATGAAGGCACTCAAGATCGACTTGCAGGACTTCGCGGTCGCGCTGACCTGGCACAGCGACATCTACGACAGCGCCCACTACCTCGACACCGAGACCGGTGCGGTGATCTTCGTCAGCGACGGCGTTGACGAAGACATGATCCCGCCCGATCTCGACGACAGCCCACGCTATGAGCCCATCGAGACCATCGAGTGGCGAGACTCGTTTCGGATCATGGAGGATTTCGTCCTGACGGTGCAGGACGCCGCGATGGCCGCCCGCCTGGATGCGGCGCTGCAGCGCCCGAAGCCGTTTCGCCGCTTCAAGGACGCGCTGTTCGACGTCCCGGCGCTGTGCGAGGCCTGGTTCGCGTTCGAGCTCGACGCGCAGCGCAGGATCGGCACCGCCTGGTGCGCTGCGCGCGGCATCGAGGTCGAGTGGACCTGAAGACGCGACGCGCGGCCTGGCGAGGACGGGGCCTCCCGGGGAGCGGCTTGTGACCGGACGGACTCGCTGACGGGGCTACAGCGACGCGGGCAGATGCCGACAATACCGGAACGTAGTGCTGGTTCGAAACTCAGTTCCTGCGTGCCCCGACACGCCCCGCAGGAGGCCGGATGATCCCGACTGTCGCACCGCCCGACGTTCACGCTGCCGCGACCGGACCGATGGCGGCGGCACTGCGGTGGCGCAGGGAGCCGCCCGCGTCCCGTCGCGGCCCGGGCAGGCGCGCGCCTTGCCGCAGCCATCGCATCGCGCCATGAACCCGCTGCGAGGTGCGTTCGCATCGCTGAAGTTCAAGCTCGCGATGGCCAGCCTGCTGGTCATCGCGGTCTGCGTCACGGCCACCTCGACCGTCGTTCTCGGGCGGGTCTACGAGCGCAGCGCGCGCGCCGTGATGGACCTCGAGGCGGGCAACGCGGAGCGCATGGCTTCGCTGCTGGCACGGCGGGTCGTCGGCCTGCAGACGGCGCTGGCTGCCGCCGGTGCGGGCGTCGCGACCTTCCCGCTCGACGACCCCGCCGCGGTGCAGGCCCAGCTCGAGCGCCAGCCGGTGCTGCTGACGCTGTTCTCGGTGGTGGCGGCCGCGCGTGCCGACGGCGAGGTGGTGGCCTGGCGCGACGCCCGCGGAACCCGCAATCCCGGGATCAACGTCGCCGACCGGGCCTACTTCCGCAAGACGCTGGCCGAGCGGAGGCCGATCGTCTCCGAGCCGGTCATGGGCCGCGCCTCGAACGAGCCGATCATCGTGCTCACGGTGCCGATCAGCGGGGCCGATGGCCGCGTTGCGGTCGTCATGCTCGGCACGCTGCGCCTGGGCTCGCGCAGCCTGCTCGACGACCTCGCGCAGAGCAGCGAGGTGGCACAGGACCCGGTCACCACCATCGTCGTCGACCAGCAGGGCCGGATCATCGCCCACCCGCAGGCCGAGCGCGTGATGCAGGACGTCGAATCGGAGACGGCGCTGCGGCCCGCGCTGCAACGCTGGGTGCAGCAGGGGCGCCCGATCGAGCCGACCGCCGACGTGCTGCACGCCAAGGGCTGGTTCGTCGCCTCCGCTGGCGTGCCGGGCGCCGACTGGATGGTGTTCCGCGTGGCGGCCGACGACGTGCTGCTCGGCGGGGTGATCTCCGCCCGCGACGACAGCCTGGCCCTCGCCGGCGGCGTGGCGCTGGGCGGTGCGTTGCTGCTGCTCGCACTGCTGACCTGGCTGCTCCGCCCGCTGCGCCAGTTGCAGCGCCGCGCCCATGCGCTCGGCGAAGGTTCGGCGACGCTCGACGAGGGCTGGCCCGGCGGCCACGACGAGATCGGCGAGCTCAGCGCCGTCTTGCAGCAAGTGCTGCGCGAGCGCCTGCGCAGCGATGCGGCGAAGGCCGAGTTGCTGGGCAAGATGGATTCGGTGCTGGCGGCGGCGCCGATCGGCATCGCGTTCTCGCGGGCACAGAAGTTCGAGCTCGTCAGCGCGCAGTTCGCGCAGTTGCTGGGCTACTCGGCCGACGCGCTGGTGTCGCGCCCGGCGCGCGAGATATTCGCCTCCAAGGACGAGTACGAGCAGCTCGGCCCGCGCGTGGGCGAAGCCTTCGGCGACGGACGCCCGTTTGTCGATGAAATGCAGTTCCTGCGTGCCGACGGCGGTCTCTTCTGGGGGCGGTTGCAGGGACGTCCGGTCGAGGCCGGCAATGCCGACGCCGGCACGATCTGGCTGCTGGAGGATGTGACCGAGCAGCGCCTCAAGCGCGAACGCCTTTCGTGGGCCGCGAGCCACGATGCGCTGACGCGCCTCTACAACCGCGAGGCGTTCACCGAGCGGGTCGCGGAGTGGATGGCGCAGCAGCCGCGGCAGGTGCCGGCCGCGTTGCTGTACATCGACCTCGACCACTTCAAGCAGGTCAACGACAGCGCCGGCCATGCCGCCGGTGACGACGTGCTCAAGGCCGTTGCCGCCCTGCTGCAGGCGAGCACGCGCGGCACCGACACGGTGGCCCGCCTCGGCGGCGACGAGTTCGCGGTGCTGCTGCCGCAGTGCGACGCCGCCGCCGCGTTGCCGATTGCCGAGCAGGTGCGTGCCGGCGCGCGCGGCATCGGCGTCACCCACGAGGGGCGGCGGTTGACCATCGGCGCCAGCATCGGGGTGGTCGAGATCGAGGCGCACATGCGCGACGTGGCCGATGCGCTGGCCACGGCCGATGCCGCCTGCTACGCCGCCAAGCGCGCCGGGCGTGACGCGGTGCACTTCGGCGGCGCCGCCGCCACGCCGGTCGCTTTGCGCCTGGTCGCGGGCGGCGCCGCCGCGCACGAATTCGGCCGGTAGGCTGCGCTCAGGCGGCGTGTCGTTGCGGCACCGGCGCGGCGCGCCACGCCGTCATCAGCTGCGCCCACTTTGCCCGTGCGGCGACGAGGTGACGCTCCTTCACGTGGCCGTAGCCGCGGATCTCCTCGGGGATGCGCGCGATCTCCGCAGCCTGCGCCAGCCGCTCGGCCGACAGCGTCTGCAGCAACTCGTCGATGCAGGCCTCGTACTCGCCGATCAGCGCGCGTTCGGTCTTGCGCTCTTCGGTGCGGCCGAAGAAGTCGAACGCGCCGCCGCGCAGGCCTTTCAACTTGGCCAGCACGCCGAAGGCCGCGAGCATCCACGGGCCGAAGGGCTGCTTGATGAGTTCGCCCTTGTCGTTCTTCTTCGCGATCGCCGGCGGCGCAAGGTGGAAGTTGAGCTTGTAGTCGCCTTCGAACTGCGCCGCGATCTTCTCGTGCAAGCGCGGGTCGGTGTGCAGGCGCGCCACCTCGTACTCGTCCTTGTAGGCCATCAGCTTGAACAGGTAGCGCGCCACCGCCTCGCTGAGTTTCGTCGACGCGAGCGGCGCCTCGGCCGCGCGCACCTTGTCGACGAAGGCCTTGTAGCGCGCCGCGTAGGCCGCGTCCTGGTAGTCCGTCAGGAACGCGACGCGAGTGGCGACCATCTCGTCGAGCGAGGGCTTCTTGACGAACTGGATCACCTGCTGCGCCTTGAACAGCGCCTGCACCGCCGCGAGGTCGTGCGCGCAGCGGCGGCCCCACTCGAACGCGGCCTTGTTGTTGTCGACCTGCACCGCGTTGAGCTCGATCGCCCGCATCAGCGCCGCGTGGCCGAGCGGGATGCGGCCTTGCTGCCAGGCGTAGCCCAGCAGCAGCGGGTTGGTGTAGATCGAGTCGCCGATCATCTGCACCGCCACCTGCTCGGCGTCGAACGCGCCGACGAGCGCGTCGCCGACGCTCGCGCGCACTGCGGCCTCGCAGTGGCCGCCGGGAAACTGCCAGTCGGCGTTCTTCACGAACGCCGCCGTCGGCGTGCCGTGCGTGTTCAGCGCCACGTAGGTGCGGCCGCGCTGCATCACGGTCAGCGTGTACTTGGTCGCGCCGACGATGCTGTCGCAGGCGATCACGAGGTCGGCCTGCGCGGTGTCGACCTTGGTCGTGAAGATCTCCTCCGGGCCGTTGGCGATCTGGATGTGGCTCCAGGTCGCGCCGCCCTTTTGCGCCAGCCCGCCGGCGTCCTGCGTCACGACGCCCTTGCCCTCGATGTGCGCCGCCATGCCGAGCAACTGCCCGATGGTGATGACGCCGGTCCCGCCGACGCCGCCGACGACGATGCCCCAGGCGCGCGCCTGCCCGGCGTCGCCCAGGCTCGACGGCAGCGCCGGCTCGGGGATCGGCGGCAGCGCCGACAGGTCGGCCTGGGCCGCCTTCTTCGGCTTCTTCAGCTGCCCGCCCTCGACGGTGACGAAGCTCGGGCAGAAGCCCTTCAGGCACGAGAAGTCGAGGTTGCAGGTGTTCTGGTTGATGCGCCGCTTGCGGCCGAATTCGGTCTCCACCGGCTCGACCGACAGGCAGTTGCTCTGCACGCTGCAGTCGCCGCAGCCTTCGCAGACGAGTTCGTTGATGACGACACGCTTGTCCGGCGTCGCGAGCTTGCCGCGCTTGCGGCGGCGGCGCTTCTCGGTGGCGCAGGTCTGGTCGTAGAGGATCACCGTCGTGCCCTTGATCTCGCGCAGCTCGCGCTGGATGCGGTCGAGCTCGTCGCGGTGGTGCACGGTGACGCCGGCCTCGAGCCGCGCTTTCACGTCATGGCCGTCGTACTTCTCGGGCTGGTCGGTCACGATCACGAGCCGGGCCGCGCCCTCGGCAAGCACGCTCTTCATGATCTGCAGCACCGAGTGGCCCTCGGGCCGCTCGCCGACCTGCTGCCCGCCGGTCATCGCGACGGCGTCGTTGTAGAGGATCTTGTAGGTGATGTTCACGCCGGCGGCGATGCTCTGGCGGATCGCCAGCGAGCCGCTGTGGAAGTAGGTGCCGTCGCCGAGGTTGGCGAAGATGTGCTTCGTCTGCGTGAACGGCGCCTGGCCGACCCAGGACACGCCCTCGCCGCCCATCTGGCTGAAGGTGGCGGTGCTGCGGTCCATCCACACCGCCATGTAGTGGCAGCCGATGCCGGCCACCGCGCGCGAGCCTTCGGGAACGCGGGTGCTGGTGTTGTGCGGGCAACCGCTGCAGAACCACGGCAAGCGCTCGCCGGTGTCGGTCTTGAGCTCGGCGAGCTGGCGCTCGCGGGCGGCGACGATCTCGAGCCGCGCATCCATGCGGGCCACGATGTCGGCGCCGACGCCGAGGCGCTTCAGCCGCTTGGCGATCGCCTTGGCGATGATCGCCGGGGTCAGGTCGGCCTTGGCGCGCAGCAGCCAGTTCTCGCTCGGGTTGGGCATGCTCCACTCGCCGCCCTCCTGGCCTGCCGGGTCGTCGAACTTGCCGAGCACGTGCGGCCGCACGTCGGGGCGCCAGTTGTAGAGCTCCTCCTTCAGCTGGTACTCGATGACCTGGCGCTTCTCCTCGACGACCAGGATCTCCTGCAGCCCCTGCGCGAACTCGCGCGTGATCGTGGCTTCGAGCGGCCAGACGACGTTGACCTTGTGCAGCCGGATGCCGAGCTCGCGGCAGGTCGCGTCGTCCAGGCCCAGGTCGGCCAACGCCTGGCGCGTGTCGTTGAAGGCCTTGCCGCTGGCGATGATGCCGAAGCGATCGACCTTGCCCGCGATCACGTTGTGGTTGAGCCGGTTCGCGCGCACGTAGGCGAGCGCGGCGTACCACTTGTAGTCCATCAGCCGCGCTTCCTGCTCGAGCGGCGCGTCGGGCCAGCGGATGTGCAGGCCACCGGGCGGCATCGTGAAGTCTTGCGGCAACACGATCTGCACCCGGTCCGGGTCGACGACGACCGAGGCCGACGACTCGACCACCTCCTGGATCGTCTTCATGCCGCTCCACACGCCCGAGAAGCGGCTCATCGCGAACGCGTGCAGCCCCATGTCGAGGATGTCCTGCACGTTCGACGGGAAGAACACCGGCAAGCCGCAGGCCTTGAAGATGTGGTCGCTCTGGTGCGCCGCGGTGCTGCTCTTGGAGACGTGGTCGTCGCCGGCGATCGCGATCACGCCGCCGTGCGGGCTGGTGCCTGCCATGTTGGCATGCTTGAACACGTCGCTGCAGCGGTCCACGCCCGGGCCCTTGCCGTACCAGATGCCGAACACGCCATCGACCTTCTTCTCATGCGGGTACAGCGCGAGCTGCTGCGTGCCCCAGACGGCCGTCGCGGCGAGTTCCTCGTTGACACCGGGCTGGAACACGATGTGCTGCTCGGCCAGGTGCTTCTTGGCTGCCCACAGCGCCTGGTCGTAGCCGCCGAGCGGGCTGCCGCGGTAGCCGCTGACGAAGCCGGCGGTGTCGAGCCCCGCGGCCAGGTCGCGCTGGCGCTGCAGCATCGGCAGGCGCACCAGCGCCTGCACGCCGCTCATGAACGCGCGGCCACGCTCGAGGCTGTACTTGTCGTCGAGCGAAAACCCTTCCAGGGCCTTGCGGATCGATTCGGGAAGCGGTGCGTTCATGTCAGGTCTCCGCAGTGCAGGCACGCTCGACGGCCGGCACAGCCGGTCCGGCTTCGCCGTACCCGCTGCACTTGTGGCTGCGCCGCAACCCGCGTTGCGGGTTGTCGTCGAGCGAAAACCCTTCCAGGGCCTTGCGGATCGATTCGGGAAGCGGTGCGTTCATGTCAGGTCTCCGCAGTGCAGGCACGCTCGACGGCCAGTACCGCCGGTCCGGCTGCGCCGTACCCGCTGCACTTGTGGCTGCGCCGCAACCCGCATTGCGGGTTGTCGTCGAGCGAAAACCCTTCCAGGGCCTTGCGGATCGATGCGGGAAGCGGTGCGTTCATGGGCGGAGGGCTCCTGGTGGGCGCTTGCGCCACCGTACTCGGGCGGGCGGCCCGGTGCAGCGCGAAAGGGCAATGGGTGCGCCGCAGTGTAGGGAAAGCGCCCCTGGAAGTCTTTTCTTTCTGTGCCCTAATTGACGCCGTCAAAGCAAGGATATTGCTCGAATCTGCAAGGAGCATTCGTTTTGTCGCCAAGGAAGCCAGAACCCGTGCAAACCCTGATCCCGGACGGCGCCGCGCCGGCAGGGCCCGTCCCCGCCGCCGCCGCGCCCCAGGGCGAGCGGCTCGACCGCTACGACATCGCGATCCTGCGCGAGCTGCAGCAGGATGCGCGGCTGTCCAACGCCGAGCTTGCGGCGCGTATCGGGCTCTCGCCCGCGCCCACATGGCGGCGCGTGAAGTGGCTCGAGGCGCAGCGCTTCATCACCGGCTACCGGGCCGAGCTCGACCGGCGCAAGCTTGGCCTGGGCGTGCTCGCCTTCGTGCGCGTCGACGCCGAGCGCAACACCGGCCACGCCACGCGCGAGCTCGAAGACGCGATCCGCTGCCTGCCCGAGGTGATCTCGTGTCACTACATCTCCGGCGCGGGCACCTTCGAACTGCAGGTGATCGTGACCGATCTGGAGGCGTTCTCGCAGTTCTCGATCAAGACGCTGCTCAATCTGCCGAATGTCAAGGACGTGCACACCAGCTTTTCGCTCGGCGAGGTGAAGGCCGGCGCGGCCTTGCCGCTGTCGCACCTCTGAGCCACACCGCCCCCTTCGTCCATGTCCATCCCCTCGCGCATGGTTCGCGCCCTCGCCGGCAGCGGCGACAGGCTGCGCCGCCAGGTGCTGTACTGGGCGATCACGCTCGGGCTTTATGCGGTGTGCGTGCTGTTGCTGGTGGTCGAGGTCAACGCAGGGCTGGCGGCTGCGCGGCCCGTCGCCTGGCTGGTGGGCGCGATCGCGCTCGGTGCGCTGCTGTTCTACGGGGCGGTGCGGGCAAGCGAGCAGCTTCGCCTGTCGCCCTCGGTGCTGGCGATGGCGCAGGCCGTCTATGCAATCGGCTGCATCGTGGCCGCCTATGCCCTGATCGGCCCCGCGCGCGGGTCCACGCTGGCCATCCTGCTGGTCGTGCTGGTGTTCTGCGCCTTCGCGCTGACGCCGCGCCAGGCGCATGCGATGAGCCTGTTCGCGATCGTGCTGCTCGGCGCGACGATGCTCGTCATGAACCGCATCGAGCCGCAGCGCTACGAGGCGCAGCAGGAGTTCGTGAACTTCACGCTGGCGGCGAGCATGCTCGCCGCGGTGTCGTTCCTGACGGGCCAGCTCAGCCTGCTGCGCCACAAGCTCAAGGCGCAGAAGACCGAGCTCGCCGAAGCGCTGGTGCGCATCCAGGAGATGGCCACCCGCGACGACCTGACGCTGCTGGCCAACCGCCGGCACATGAACGAGCTGCTCGTCTACGAGAAGCAGCGTCACGACCGCAAGGGCCACACGCTGTGCGTGGCGCTGCTCGACATCGACTGGTTCAAGCGTGTCAACGACACCCACGGCCATGCCGCGGGCGATCAGGTGCTGCGCGGCTTTGCGCAGCAGGCGCTGTCGGCCGTGCGCAGCACCGACGTGCTGGCGCGCTGGGGCGGCGAGGAGTTCCTGCTGATGCTGCCCGACACCGAGCTGCACGCCGCGACCCATGTGCTCGGGCGGATGCAGGCCAGGATTTCCGCGCTGCGCCTGGCTGCAGGGGAAGCCACGCTGCAAGTCACGTTCTCGGCCGGGTTGACCGTGTCGCGCCCCGGCGAGCCGATCGCCAGCGCGATCGAGCGCGCCGACCGCGCCATGTACGTTGCCAAGGCGGCGGGGCGCAACCGGATCGTCACCGAATGAGATCGACGCCCTGGCCCGGCCCAGCTCGGCACGGCGCGTGGCGGCATTGCGCGCCGCTGCTCGCCGCCCTGCTGCCGGGACTGGCCGGCGCGGGGCCGACCCCCGAGACGCCTCTGGCGTCGTCCCCACGAGGAGCGTCTCAGTCGGCTCGGGCCAGCCCGCCGCCGGCGGCGAAGCCACTGCCGCAGCGCGACCTGCTGATCGAGCTGCGCGAGGCCGATGCGGGCCAGACGCAGTCGGCCGCCGGCACCGGCGGCTGGAGCGTGCGCAGCACCGACGCCAGCGTGGCGCGCGAGCGCCCGGCGCAGCAGGTGCGGGTGCACAACGGCGCCAGTGCCAGCATGGCCTTGAGCGTCACCCGGCCGCTGCAGGTCTGGCAGGTGGTTCCCGGCGCCTACCTGCCAGTTCCGGTACCGCAGACACAATGGATCGCCGCCGGGCAAGGCCTGACCGTGCAGCCGCGCTGGCCGGGTGGACGCGAGCCGGTGAGCGTGGCGTTGAGCGCCGATTCGAGCCGGCTCGATCCCCACGTGGCGCCCGGCAGCGCGGAGTTGCCGCAACGGAGCGAAGCGCGGCTGGCGACGACCGTCAGTGCACCGCTCGACCAGTGGGTCACGATTGCGAGTGGCGGTGCCGATGAGGACGACTCCGGCGTCGTCGCGAGTGGGCAGGCCGCGAAGCCGCGCCGGTTGCTGCAACTTCGAGTCCGGCTCGTGCCCTGACGCTCTGGCGCGACGCGCTCGGCTCAGCGCCGCGGCCACAGCACCCACAACCGCAGCGGCTGCTTCGTGCGGCCGGCCTGCTGCTCGGCCGTCTCGCCCCAGCCCCAGAAGAAGTCCGCGCGCACGGCGCCGGTGATGGCGCTGCCGGTGTCCTGCGCCATCACCAGCCGGCGCAGCGGGGTGCTCGACAGCGGCTCGGTCGAGGCCAGCCAGACCGGCGTGCCATAGGGAATGCTCTGCGGATCGACGGCGATCGATCGCCCCGGCGTCAGTGGCACGCCCTGCGCGCCACGCGGGCCGAGGGCGGGGTCGGGCAGCGGCTCCTCGCGGAAGAACACATAGCGCGGGTTGCTCCACAGCAGTTCGTTGACGCGCTTCGGGTTGCGCTCGGCCCAAGCCCGGATGGCCGGCCACGAGGCCTGCTCGGGCCTGACTTCGCCCTGCTCGATCAGCCATCGCCCGACCGACTTGTAGGGCTGGTCGTTCGACCCCGCGTACGCGGCGCGCACGAGCTGCTCGCGGCCGTCGGCGCCCTTCAGGCGCAGCCGCCCCGAACCCTGGATGTGCAGCACCAGCGCGTCCAGCGGGTCGGCAACGTAGGCGATCTCGCGCCCGCGCAACGCGGCCTGCGCCGCCGGCAGGGTGTCGATCTGCTGGCGCGTCCAGGTCGGCTTGCGGCCCGCCAGGTCGGCCGGCGGCCCGTACAGCGGCACCCGATACGCCCCGCGCGGCTGGCGCGAGGCCTCGACGAGCGGCTCGAAGTAGCCCGTCAGCAATCCATCGATTGCGCCGTCGGGCGCTTCGACGCGGTACGGTTGCAGCCGCTGCTGCAGCCAGGCGCGTAGCGCCGCGTCGCCGGGCTCGCCGAGCGCAGCCGCCTGCTGGCAGAACGCCGCCCAGTCCGGCGCGGGCCGCGCGCAGCCGCGCCGCAGCGCCGGCCACAGCTCGGCGAGCCGGTCGGCGTCCCAGCCCGGCAGTTCGCTGAACCCGACCGGCACCCAGCGCGAACGGCCGCGCGCCAGCGGCACAACCGGGGCGGTCGCCGATGGCTGCCCCTTCTCGCCCGTGGTCGGCGGCGCCGGTGCGGGCACCGGCGGAGGGCCGCTGGCGCAAGCCGCGAGCCCGCCTAGAATCGCCGCGAGCCGACCCCAACGCAGAAGGATTTCGCACATGTGGGTGATTCTGCTGGAAGCCTTCGGCGCGCTCGCGCTGCTGCTGCTGATCGTCTGGTGGACGATGTTCCATGGCCGCCGCGGCGGGGAGCGTTCGCGGCCCGATGACCCTCGCTGATCTTCAAGGGCGTGACCCTCCGTTGGCCGCGAAGCGCCCTCAGCGCGGGGCCGGCGGCCAGAGGAACGTGAGCGGCTGCGTCCACAGCCGCCTGCCGATCGCGCTGTAGATGCGGGCGCGTCCGGCGGTCGGCACGTTGCGCGACCGCAGCGCCACCTTGAACGCGAGGAAGAAGCTCACCCCCAGGTTGAGCACGCCGGTCGCGGCTATGCCGGCCACGCACCACCAGAAGGGCGCGTGACGCAGCAGCGAGAGGCCTTCGGTGCCGAGGGCGGCCGCGAGCTGGCCGGTCGAGAGGGTGACGTGGCGCACTTCGAGCGAGAGTCCGAAGAAGGCTGCCAGCACCGGCTCGATGCCGAGCATCAGCCCGAGCGAGACATTGGCCGCCAGACCCGAGATGTTGGCCCGCCACCAGGCGCTGATGCGCAGCGCGCGCGCCGGCCCCAGGTGCGCGCGCAGGCGCGGGTTCCATGCCAGTGCGCTGTCGAGCCGGTGCCAGACGAACCAGTTCTCCGCCCAGCCGGCGATCAGGCTGCTCGCGAACAGCAGCACCCCGGTGAAGGCGGCGAAGAACGCTGTCGGGCCGAGCAGCGTGATCGACTCCAGCACATGCTCGGCGTCCTCGTGCGACACCAGCGGCCTGCCGAACGCGGTGCTCCACGCGAGCTGGGCGAGCAGCACCATCGGCACCACGGCCATCAGGTTGCCGAAGATCCCCGCCGCCTGCGAGCGGATCAGGTGCGCGACCTCGTCGACGAAGCTCTCCACCGCCTCGTCGCTGGCCCCGGCGCCAGCCTCGTCGGTGAGCTTCCTCGCCATCGCCGGCGCCGTCATCGCCGGCTGCTTGGTCGCCACCGTGCCGTGCACCATCTGCACGACGACGAAGCTGATCGCGTAGTTCATGCCGGCCCAGAAGCCCGACCAGAACGCCGCCAGGCCGAGCGCGAGAATCACGAATTTGAGGTGGGTCGTCGCGGCCAGCACCGCGCCGCCCACCACCGCCGCGCGCAGCATGCCGGCGTACTCGCTGCGGTCGCGGGTGATGTAGTGCTCGCCGGTCTCGGCGCTGCGCTCGGCCACCTTGTAGGCGAGCAGCGAATAGTGGCTCGCAAGCAGGGCGCGGACGCTGCGCCGGTCCTGAGCCGCGCCGACCAGCCCGGCGAGCAACTGCGCGATCTCGCGTGCCGGCTCCGGCGAGACCACGCAGTTCAGCAGCTCGTCGATCCGCCGCGCGCGCTGGCGCAGCTGATGCGCCTGGAACACCACGTCGACCGAGACGCCGTACTCCTCGAGGTGCTCGGACACGCTCGCCGCGGCGCGCTGGCAGGCGTCGAGCAGCGCGCGCAGGTAGTGCGCCTCCTTGCGCAGCGTTTCGCTGTCGCCGGCCTCGGCCTGTTCGCGCACCAGCTCGGCCACCCGGGCGAGCTGGCGAAACGGCTGGTCGGCCAGCAGCTGCGGGCTCATGCGCTGGCGCAGCGGGCCCGAGAAGCCGGATGCGCGCACCGCGCTGGCGAGGTACATGATGGCGTCGAGAAACGGCTCGCGCCAGCTGGGGAGGGCCTGCCTGGCGGTGCCCTGTGCCTGCCAGGCGGCACCGGCCAGGGCGCCCAGGCGGGCGAGCGTCGCATCGTCGATCGCCCGCAGCCACTGCGCGTCGTCGGGGGCCGTGAACATCAGCCCGAACAGTTCGGCAAGGTCGGTCGTCTCCGGCGTGGCCGGCAGCACCCGCATCCGCAGCCGCTGCGCCAGTTCGCCGAACAGGTCCACACGCGGCGTGAAGCCGAAGTCGGCCAGCAACGCGGCGATGTCGATCTCCTGCCAGAAGCGGGCGAGCAGCGCCGTGACGCGTTCGCGATGCTCGGCATTGCGGTCGAGCACGTTGAGCAGGTGACGCAGGCGCAGCACCGGCAGCGGTTGCCTTCCCGGGTCGGGCGCGATCGCGTCCTCGCCGCCGGTGGCCGGATGGCGCAGCCACTCCATCAGCCTGACCAGCCACAGGTTGCGCTCGGCCAGCGGCGCCTTCGGGTCGGCCGCGCTCAGCAGCGCCGGCAGGTCCCACACCGGCGCCGCGCCGCCCGTCAGCGCACGCCACCAGTGCATCGTCAGCCGGCGCAGGGCCGCTCCCAAGCCGGCCGACCGCCCCCTTGGGGGGCATCGAGCGCAGAGAGCTTGGGGGTGGTCATCAATGCAGCGCGGAGGCCAGTGTGAGGGCGAATTCGCCCACCGGCGCCTGGAACGGCTGCGCGTCTTCGGTCATGCAGAAGTAGGTGCCCTGCATGGTGCCGCTGGGCGTGTCGAGGCGGGTCCAGCTCGTGTACTCGAACTCCTGCCCCGGCTTGAGCAGCGGCTGGTGACCGACGACGCCGAGGCCGCGCACTTCCTCGACCTTGCCGTTGGCGTCCTCGATGATCCACTGGCGGCCGATCAGCTGGCCGGGCACATCGCCGGTATTGCGGATCGTCACCGTGTAGGCGAAGGCATGCACGCCGGCCTCGGGCTGCGACTGTTCGGGCAGGGGGCGCACGCTGACCGTGCAGGTGAATTCGGGCTTCGTCATCGGCGCATTATGGGAGCAGTGGGCAGGCGATGCCCGCGGCCGGCGTGGCTTCTAGAATGGCTGCGGGACGCTCCCGCCCCGGTGCCGATCCCGCCGTTGCCGCAAGCGGGATCTCCGGCGCGGCTCGTGACCGAACCCCGCGGCGTGCCGTTCACGCCGCCACAGGAGGCAGGATGCCCATCAGCGCCAGGCCGTTCGGCGAGAAGAAGTTCATCGACGTCAAGGGCCGCCGGATGGCCTACCTCGACGAGGGCGAAGGCGAGGCGATCGTGTTCCAGCACGGCAACCCGACCTCGTCGTACCTGTGGCGCAACGTGATGCCGCACTGCCGCGGCCTGGGCCGCCTCGTGGCCTGCGACCTGATCGGCATGGGCGACTCCGACAAGCTCGCAGCGTCCGGCCCCGATCGCTACACCTTCGCCGAGCAGCGCGAGTACCTGCATGCGCTGTGGGACGCGCTGGACCTCGGCGACCGCGCCGTGCTGGTGCTGCACGACTGGGGCTCGGCGCTCGGCTTCGACTGGGCGAATGCGCACCGCGACCGGGTGCAGGGCATCGCATACATGGAAGGCATCGTCACCCCGGTTGCCTGGGCCGACTGGCCCGAGAATGCGCGCAAGGTGTTCCAGGGCTTTCGTTCGCCGGCGGGCGAAGAGATGGTGCTGCAGAAGAACATCTTCGTCGAACGCGTGCTGCCCGGCTCGGTGCTCCGCGGCCTGACCGACGAGGAGATGGCGGTCTATCGCCAGCCCTTCGCCGCGCCCGGCGAAGACCGCCGCCCGACGCTCAGCTGGCCACGCCAGATCCCGATCGACGGCGAGCCGGCCGACGTCGCGCGCGTCGTCGAGGCCTACGCCGCGTGGCTCGCGGCCAGCCCCGTGCCCAAGCTGTTCGTCAACGCCGAGCCCGGCTCGATCCTCACCGGCCGGCCGCGCGAGTGCTGCCGCGCCTGGCCGAACCAGACCGAAGTCACGGTCAGGGGCAGCCACTTCATCCAGGAAGACAGCCCCGACGAGATCGGGCAGGCCGTGGCGGCCTTCGTGCGGCGACTGCGCAGCGGGGCGGCATGAACCTTGCCATCGCGCAATGCCTGCGCGCCGACACCCGTGTGGCGGCGATCGAGGACGTTTCGCATTGGCTGCCCGAGTGGCGCGCGGTCGCCGCCGCCCACGCGTCGCCGATCGATCGGGCCATCGCCGGCGGATTCGCGGCCGACCGCGTCGCCTGGGCCTTCGCCGCCGGCTACCAGGCCGCCCTGCGCGCGCTGGTGCCCGACCTGCCGGGCGACGCGCTGGCGGCGATCTGCGTCACCGAGGAAGCGGGCAACCGGCCGCGCGACATCCGGACCACGATCACGCCCCGCGCCGATGGCGCGATCGCGATCAGCGGCGGCAAGCGCTGGACGACGCTGGGCCCTCATTGCAGCGTGCTGCTCGTGGTCGGGCGCGTCGTCGATGCCGCGGCAGGGCGAGGGGGCCCGGAGCGGCCGCAGCTGCGTGTCGCGCGCGTGCCGTCGGGCGCGGCGGGCCTGAGCCTGCGGGCGATGCCGGCCATCGGCTTCGCACCTGAAGTCCCGCACGCGCGCGTGCAACTCGACGAGGTGCGCCTGCCAGCCAGCGCGCTGCTGCCCGGCGACGGCTACGAGGCCTATGTGAAGCCGTTTCGCACGCTCGAAGACACGCACGTCAGCGCCGCGGTCCTCGCCTACCTGTTGCGCGAGGCGCGCGCGCGGGGCTGGCCCGCCGGGCTGCGCGAGCGCCTCGTCGCGACGCTCGTCGCGCTCGCTGCGCTCGCCGCTCACGAGAGCGCCGGGCCGCCCCGAGCTTCCTTGCTCACCCTCGGCGGGGCGGACGCCGCGCTGCGGTGGCCATGCGAGCTGGCATGCGGTGCCGATGCGCCGGCGACGCACGTGGCCCTCGAAGGCGCGCTGCAGTGGGCGCACCGGCTCTACGACGAGGCCGGCGCGCTTTGGGCGGCCGCTGCCGACGAAGCCGCCGCACGCTGGCAGCGTGACACCGCGCTCCTGGCCGTGGCCGCGGGGGCGCGCGCGCGACGCGCGGCGAAGGCCTGGGAACGCCTGCAAGCTCGAGGAGATTCGCATGAGTGAAGCCAAGGTGGTACTCGTGGTCGGCGCGGGCGACGCGACGGGCGGTGCGATCGCACGCCGCTTTGCGCGCGAGGGGCTCGTCGCCTGCGTGACGCGGCGCAGCGCCGACAAGCTCGAGCCGCTCGTCGCGCGCATCCGCGCCGAAGGCGGGCAGGCGCACGGCTTCGCGTCGGACGCGCGCAAGGAGGGCGAGGTCGTCGCGCTGGTCGAGCGGATCGAACGCGAGGTCGCGCCGATCGAGGCTGCCGTGTTCAACATCGGCGCCAACGTGCGCTTCGGCGTGACCGACACCACCGAGCGCGTTTACCGCAAGGTATGGGAGATGGCCGCGCTGTCGGGCTTCCTGGTCGGCCGCGAGGTCGCCAGGGCGATGCTGCCGCGCGGGCGCGGCACGATCGTCTTCACCGGCGCCACGGCCAGCCTGCGCGGCGGCGCCGGCTTCTGTGCCTTCGCCGGCGCCAAGCACGCACTGCGCGCGCTGGCGCAAAGCATGGCGCGCGAGCTCGGGCCACAGGGCATCCACGTGGCGCACACGATCATCGACGGCGCGATCGACACCCAGTTCATCGCCGAGAACTTTCCCGAGCGCTACGCGCTGAAGGCGAGCGACGGCATCCTGGACCCGGACGCCATCGCCGAGGCCTACTGGCAGCTCCACCGCCAGCAGCGCAGCGCCTGGACGCACGAGCTCGACCTGCGTCCCTGGTCCGAATCCTGGTGAGAATGCAGTGACTGCCCCCGAGCTTGCGGCTTCGGCGCTTCGCTTCGTCCCGAGGCGGAGCAGCCGGCCCCGGGGCGGCCCTGCGGAGGACTGAGCATGAACAAGACGGTGGAATTCTTCTTCGACGTGGGCAGCCCGACGGCCTACCTCGCCTACACGCAACTGCCCGCGCTGGCCGCAGCCTGCGGCGCGCAGGTGGTGTGGCGGCCGATGCTCCTTGGCGGCGTGTTCAAGGCGGCCGGCAACGCGAGCCCGGTCAGCGTGCCTGCCAAGGCGCGCTGGATGAACGCCGACATGCAGCGCTGGGCGCGCCGCTACGGCGTGCCGCTGGTGTTCAACCCGCACTTCCCGATCAACACGCTGACCCTGATGCGCGGCGCGGTGGGCCTGCAGATGCGCGAGCCGGCGGAGTTCCTGCGCTACCTCGAGCTCGTGTTCGGCGCGATGTGGTGCGAGCCGCGCAACCTCGGCGACCCCGCGGTGCTGGCGCAGGTGCTGCACGACGGCGGGTTCGACCCGGCACACATGGCGGCGCTCGCGGCCGATCCCGAGGTCAAGGCCCAGCTCGTCGCCAACACCGAAGAGGCAGTCGCGCGCGGCGCGTTCGGCGCGCCGACCTTCTTCGTCGGCGAGCAGATGTTCTTCGGCCAGGACCGGCTCGAGTTCGTGCGCGAGACGCTGTCGGGGTGAGCGCCGCGGGCATGAAGGCCCGCGGCTTGCAGGCCGCGATCGTCGATCTCGACGGCACGATGGTCGATACCGTCGGCGACTTCGTCGTCGCGCTCTCGGCGGTGTTGGCCGAACTCGGGTTGCCGGGCGTCGGGCGGCACTTCGTAGAACGCACCGTCGGCAAGGGCTCGGAGCACCTGATCCGCAGCACCCTGGCACACGCGCGTGCCGACCCGGGCCTGTACGACACCGCGATGGCGCGCTATCAGCAACACTACCGGCGCGTCAACGGGCAGCACTCGACCGTCTATCCGGGCGTCGTCGAAGGCCTGGATCGGTTGTCGGCGCAAGGCCTGCGGCTCGCCTGCCTGACCAACAAGCCGACGGCGTTCGCGCAGGCGCTGCTGCACGACAAGGCGCTGGCCGGCTACTTCGAACAAGTCTTCGGCGGCGACGCCTTCGAGCGCCGCAAGCCCGACCCGCTGCCGCTGCTGAAGACCTGCCACGCGCTCGGCAGCCTGCCGGCCCACACGCTGATGGTCGGCGACTCGAGCAACGACGCGCAGGCCGCCCGCGCCGCCGGCTGCCCGGTCGTGCTGGTGAGCTACGGCTACAACCACGGGCAACCGGTGCAGGCGGTGGACGCCGACGCCGTGGTCGACCGGCTCGACCAGATCGTCTGGCCGCCTGGCGCAACAGTCCGGGCCTGACCGGCCTGAATGGGATGAGGCGCAGTGGCGCCAGCGGCTCGATCGCCGGCCGGAGCCGGTTGAGGCGTTCTTGCCGAGCCGACGGGCCGTCAGGCCGGCCCGGGATGGGGCCTGCACGTGAAGTAGACTGGCCGTCATGCGTTTCCCGCCTTCAGGTCTGCGCTGATCCCGTCCATGCGCTTGCGTCTTCTCCGCGCCGTCGCGGCGTTCCTGGTCTCATGCCTGCTGGCCGTCGTGCCGGCGCGCGCCGCCGAACTCCCACCCTTCACGGCGGCCGAACTCGACCAGATGCTGGCGTCGATCGCGCTGTTCCCGGACGCGCTTTTGTCGCAGGTGCTGATGGCGTCCACCTATCCGTCGGACGTGGCGCAAGCGGCCGATTGGGCGTATGCGCACCGTCACCTCGAAGGCGACGCGGCGGTCAAGGCGGTGCAGGACAAGCCCTGGGATCCGAGCGTGCAATCGCTGGTCGCGTTCCCGCAGGTGCTGGCGATGCTCGGCGAGAGCCCGCGCTGGGTGCGCGACCTGGGCGACGCGTTTCTGGATCAGCCCGGCGACGTGATGGACTCGGTGCAGTTTCTGCGCGCCAAGGCGAAGGAGGCGGGCCACCTCGCGTCCAACGAGCAGCAGGTCGTCAGCGTCGAGCCCGCGCCGCCGCCACCGCAGACGATCGTGGTGAACGCCCCGCCGCCGCCAACGCAGATCATCGTCATCGCCCCGGCCCGTCCGCAGGTCGTGTTCGTGCCCATCTTCAATCCCCTGTGGGCATTCGGCCCCTGGTGGCGCCCCGCGTTCCCGCCGTTCTTCTTCCCGCCGCCGCCGCGCTGGGGCTGGGGCTGGAGCAGCGCCGCGCACGCCGGCATCTGGTGGGGCGTCGGTATCGGCGTCTCCAACGCGCTGTGGGGTGGCGTCGACTGGCGCCGGCGCGACGTGAACATCAACGTCAACCGCTGGAACACCATCAACGTCAATCACCGGATCGATTCGAGCGCCCGCGACGTGAACTGGCGACACGACGTTCGCAATCGCCACGGAGTGCCCTACCGTGGCGCAGCGACGCGCGATCGCCTGCAACAGTCGCCTGGTGATGCCCGGAGCCGCGACGAGTACCGCGGCCGCGAACTGCAGCGCGATCGGGCGCGCGAGGAGCTTGCCAATCGCGTCGGCGCACAGAGCCTCGACCGCGACGCGCTGCGCGAGATCGACCGCAGCCAGTTGCCGCAGCGGCCCGGCGCGCCCGTCGCCGGCGGCAACGCGCGCGACCGCGCGGCCGCCGTGGACCGGGCCCAGCTCCAGGATCGTGCTGCGAACCTCGACCGCGCGCAGTTGCAGGATCGCGCCGCGAACGTCGATCGCGCGCAAGCCCAGAACCGAGCCGGGGCCGTGGACCGGGCGCAACTGGCCGACCGCGCGCAGCTCCAGAATCGCGCCACTAATGTCGATCGTGCGCAGGTGCAGAACCGCGTTGCCCCGGCCGGCCTGCCGCCAGCGCAGGGCCGCCCGGCCGGCATCGATCGCGCGCAGGCGCAGAGCCGTGCGGCGAGTATCGACCGATCGCAATTGCAGAACCGGAACACGAGCGCCGCGGCGATCAACCGCGACAACGCGCTGCGCGGTGCGGGCAATGCCGCGCAGACGCGGCAGCAGATCGATCGCGGCATGGCCAGCCAGGCCGCGATGCAGCAGGCTCAGCAGCGCGGTGCCGGTCCGGCAGGCGCCGCGGCGGCGCGGCGGCAATCGCCATGAGACGCGTTGTGACACCCCCATCGAAGCGCGCGTGCTGGCCGCGGTGCGGCGCGGCGCTGCTGTTCGTCGCGGCGCTGGCGGCCGCGGCCCCGGCGATCGCGCAGAGGGCTTTCGCCACGCCGGAGGCCGCGGTGGACGCGCTGGTCGATGGCCTCGCGCGCCACGACGACGCCGAAGTTCGTGTCGTGCTCGGCCCCAACTACCGCCAGCTGATGCCACTCGACGCGTTGTCCGAAGACGATCGCATCGACTTCCTGGCCGCGTGGTCGCAGGGGCATCGCGTCGAGCGCGACGGGGCGACCGCCCGGTTGGCGCTGAGCGATGGCTGGACGCTGCCGATCCCGATCGTGCAGCGCGGCGAGGGCTGGGTCTTCGACGTGCGCGCCGGGGCCGGGGAGGTTCGCATCCGGCGCATCGGCCGCAACGAGCTCGCGGCGATCAAGTCCATGCTCGCCTACGTCGACGCGCAGCGCGAATACGCCGCGCAGGATCGCAACGGCGACGGCGTGCTCGAATACGCCCGCCGTTTCTTGAGCACTCCCGGCAAGCGCGACGGCCTGTTCTGGGCGACGCCCGCCGGCGAGCCCGCGAGCCCCGCCGGGCCGCTCTTGGATACGCGCGATCTCAGGGACGGCTACCGCGGTTACCGTTTCAAGATCCTCGAGGCGCAGGGCCCAGCGGCTCAGGGCGGGGCGCGCAGCTACCTGACCCGCGGCCAGCTCGGCAACGGCTTCGCGGCAGTCGCGTGGCCCGTGCGCTATGGCGAGACCGGCGTGATGTCGTTCCTCGTCAACCACGACGGCGTCGTCTATCAGAAGAACCTCGGCGCCGGTTCGGCGGCCGTCGCGAGCGCGATGACCCGCTTCGACCCCGACGCCACCTGGGTGGCGCTGCCGCCACCCTGACGCGCACGGCCGTAAAGGCCGCGCCCAAGGCTCCCGTGGCGAACGGTCTGCGGCTGCTGGGCGGCATGGGCAGCAAGCCTGCCGACGCGGGACCCGCCTGGGAGGCAGGGCGCTACGGCACCTTGGCGTCAACCCCCTGCGCCGCAGCTTCGCGCTTCTCGACCTCGGCCAGATCGCGCTCGAGGAAGAAGTTGACGAAGGTTCGAATCACCGAGATCGCGGCGAGGCGCCCGATCTCATCCCAGCTCGGCGAGAAGGCCGTTTCGATGACATCGGCGGCGAGCTGGAAGGTCAGGCCGCCGACCAGCCAGCGCGCATATTGAATGTATGCAGTATGGAAATGGCGGCCCGCCGGCGAAGGGTTGAGCATCGCGCGCACGCTGTGCAGGAACGCCTGCACCGTGCCGAAGGCGACGATCAGCAGCGCCATCGCGTGAATGATCGTGACCACATGTAGAGCGATGACGGTCAGCCATTCGTTCATCAGGTTCTCCGGTTTCGATGGCGCTCGAAGGGTTCGCCCGCCGCGCTGGGCGCGGCAACGGCACACGGGCCGCTGCGCTCACCGACCATGGGCCTGCACGCTCGGCCCGTGCCGCACCTGCGCCGAAGCGTCGAACACGACCTGGTCATACCACCAGAGCCCCTCGAACAGCACCCGCGCGGCTTCGCGTTGCGCGGGCTGCGGGGCGATCTCTGCGATGCTGCGCTTGCCATCGATGGTATCCAACAGTTTCTTCTGTTGCGCGGTGACGGGAAGGTAGATGTCGGTGTAGGTGTGGCGCCGGTTGATCAACACGGCAGCGGCGCCCGGCGGCAGCCGCTCCTGTACCGCGATCGTGTCCGGCAGTCGCACCGGCACATAGCCGAGCCACGCGTCGCCGTCGAAGCCGATTGTCTGAGGCTGCGGCCGGTCACGCCGATAGGCTATGGCGCTGTGCCTGACCATCGTGCCGCGGAACAACTCCACCGCGGCGAACTGCTCGGCCGCCGGCAGCCGCGCCAACAGCGCTTGGTGGGGCGATGACGCCAGCGCGCCGCACTGTGGCAGGTAGGCAGCCTGCCGCACCCAGCGCCCGAACTCGAGGCCGGCGCCGCCCAGGAACTCGAACAACTGTGGCACCGAGTAGGCGCGGTCCTGCGGGTGCAGCAGTGCGTCGGCGAGGCCCGCTTCGTCGCGGAAGTCGGGCGCGTTGCGCAGCAGTGGCTGCAGTGGATGGTCGGGCGGCAGCGCGCGCAGGCTGGCCGCGAGATCGCGGATCTCCGCCGCGGTGGTGCCGATGCCGAGCCGGCGGCAATAGTCCTGCAGCAGGTACACCCCGGCGCGGCCGTAAGGCGCATAGACCATCAGGTGCATCGCGCCAGCGGGTGCCAGCACGTCGTGCAGCGCCCGCAAGCCCTGGTCGGGGTCGGGCAAGTGATGCAGCACCCCGGTACACACGACATGCTCGAAGCTGCGCCCCAGTTCGGTGGCGCGCTCGACGGGGAGTTGCCGCAGTTCGAGGTTGCGGATGCGGTGCTTGTCTTTGAGCTTGCGGGTTTCCTCGATGCTGGTGGCGCTGACATCGATGCCGGTCACCTGCGCCCGCGGCCAGCGCAGCGCCAGCTTGGCGGCCTGGGACGTGCCGCAGCCGGCCACCAGGATGCTGCGGTCGTCGCGGTACGGTTCGGTGGGCCAGAAAAGGCAGGCGTCGGCGCGCCGGCGATCGTCGGTCCAAGCCCGGCGGTAGCGGTCCAAGTCGTCCACAGAGGGCGGGTAGGGGTGGCGCTCGTAGAAGGCGCTCACCGCCTGCGCAACGCTGGCGGGATCCGATGCTCGTTCAACGTGTTCTGGCATGAACTCCGCGCGGAACAAATTGGACCCAGGCAAGGAAGAAGGCCCTGCCTGGGTCCGTTGAGTCATGGCGCCCGACGCGCGGGTCGGGCGCGTCCCACCGGCTCGGCCGGTGGGCGGGGCAGGTCAGTGGTTGCGTCCGCCGCCTGCTGCCTCCAGGTCGCGCATCACGGCGTCCAGGTTGAACGAGCCCGGCTTCTGCCGCGGCGGGAACTTCACGAAGTTCTCGATCTGCTTGCCCACCACGTCTTGCATCGCATAGATGATGTAGGCGTGCGAGATGTACCAGTCCCAGTAGGTGTTCGAGTTCTCGTCGGCGCGCTCGAAGGGGTCGCGGCGCAGGTTGAAGAGCTTCGGTGCACGCAGCTTCACGAACGGCTCCATCCAGCACATCAGCTGCTTGGCGCGCTGCTCCATCAGCACCACCTTCCAGTCCTGCATCCGGATCGCGAGAACCTCGCCGTCGTCGCTGATGTAGAAGAAGGAGTTCCGGGGGCTCTCACCCACCTCGCCCTTCAGATAGGGCAGCATGTTGTAGCCGTCGATGTGGACCTTGAAGGTCTTCTTGCCGGCCTTGTGGCCCTTGAGAAGCTTCTCCTTGATGTCCGGCTCGCCCGCGGCGGCCAGGAAGGTCGATAGCCAGTCCTGGTGGGTCACGATGCCGTTGAGCACCGTGCCTGCCTTGAACTTGCCGGGCCAGCGCACGAAGCACGGCACGCGCCAGCCACCCTCCCAGTTGGTGTTCTTCTCGGCCCGGAACGGCGTGATGCCGGCGTCCGGCCAACTGTTGTAGTGCACGCCGTTGTCGGTGGAGTACATCACGATGGTGTCGTCGGCAATGCCGAGCTCATCGAGCTTGTTCAGCATCACGCCGATGTTCTCGTCGTGCGCGACCATCACGTCGTTGTAGTCGCCCTGGCCACCGCTCTTGCCCTTGTGCTTTTCCGCGCAATGGGTGCGGAAGTGCATGGCCGTCGTGTTGTACCAGAGGAAGAACGGCGTCTTGGCCTTGTGCGCATCGTCGATGAAGCGCAGCGCGTGCGCGGTCACCTCGTCGTCGATGGTCTCCATGCGCTTCTTGGTCAGCGGCCCGGTGTTCTCTATCTTCTGCCCGCCCTTGCCGTCGGCCCAGCAGTGCAGCACGCCGCGCGGCCCGAACTTCTTCTTGAATGCCGGGTCCTTCGGGTAGTCCGGGTCTTCCGGCTCTTCCTCGGCGTTGAGGTGGTACAGGTTGCCGAAGAACTCGTCGAAACCGTGCATCGTCGGCAGGTGCTCGTCGCGGTCGCCGAAGTGGTTCTTGCCGAACTGGCCGGTGGCGTAGCCCAGGGGCTTGAGCAACTCGGCGATGGTCGGGTCTTCCGCCGGCATGCCGTTGGGCGCGCCGGGCATGCCCACCTTGGTCAGCCCGGTACGGATCGGATTCTGGCCGGTGATGAACGCGGCGCGGCCCGCGGTGCAGCTCTGCTGGGCGTAGTAGTCGGTGAAGGCCACGCCCTCATTGCCGACTCGGTCGATGTTGGGCGTTCGGTAGCCCATCTGCCCGCGGCTGTTGTAGCTGATGTTCCACCAGCCCACGTCATCGCCCCAGAGGACCAGGATATTAGGCTTCTTCGTTGCCATGATCTCTTCCTTTCACTGCTGACACAAACTCCGGAGCGGCTCTAAGCTACCCGGTTCCAAAAAAACGCATCTTGCGGCCGTCACGGCGTCGTCGCCTCGCGACCGATGCCGCTGAAGGGCGAACTCGGCGCCTTGTCGCCGTGGCAGAAGCGGAACTTCCTGCCGCTGCCGCAGGGGCAGGGTTGATAGGCGCCCCGCTTCTTGTCCTGGTCGGCGACCCACGCCATCACGTCGGCGGGCGCGCGGTTCTGCCGCAGCAGCTGCACCATGAGGTTGAAGGTCGGACCGGTGTGGGTGAAGAAGAGCTCCAGCCCCGGGCAGAGGTAGTTCTGGCCGGCCTCTCCATCGCGCGACAGCGCGAAGCGGTCCTTCGGGCAGCCGCCGTTGCACCAGTTGCGGACCTTGCACTCCCGGCACTGCGCCGTCAGGGTGTCGAGCTTGTCCTGGCCGAACTTGCGTTGCTCGGCGGAGGCCACCAGCGCGAGCATGTGCGTCTGGTGGATGTTGCCGAGCTTGTACTTCGGCTCGACGAAGTGGTCGCAGCTGTACAGGTCGCCGTTGTGTTCGAGCGCCGGGCCGTAGCCGCAGGTGGGCGCATGGATGCACAGCAGATGGCGGCCGAAGAAGGCCTCCAGCGTGACGTCGAAGAGCTGCACGTACACCTGGCCCACGTCGTGGCGCACCCACTCCTCGAAGATGTCGATCAGGAAGCGGCCATATTGTTCGGCGCCCACCGTTCGCTCGGTGACCAGGTTGCCGGTCTGCGTGTAGAGCAGGCGCTTCTTGCCGGCCTGCTCGCTCCAGCCCTTGTTGGCGATCTGGATCGTCTGTTCAGTGGCGCGCTCGATGATCGGGATGAACTGCACCCACTTCGCGCCCAGCTCATCGCGAAAGAATCGATAGACGGCGCGGCCGTGCTGCTGGTTGGCGGCATTCACCGTGCACAGGATGTTGAAATCGACCTCGTGCTTGCGCAGGGCGCGCCAGCCGCGCATCACCAGGTCGAAGGTGCCCTGCCCGCGGCGACCGACGCGGTAGGTGTCGTGCAGCTCGCGCGGGCCGTCGACGCTCAGGCCCACAAGGAAATTGTGCTGCTTGAAGAACGCGCACCAGTCGTCGTCGATCAGCAGGCCGTTGGTCTGGAAGGTGTGCTGCACGGTCTGGCCGGGCCGGCGGTACTTCTCGACCAGCTCGATCGAGCGGCGAAAGAAGTCGAGCTTCATCAGCGTCGGCTCGCCGCCCTGCCACGCCACCGTCACCTGCGGCGCGCGGTGCGACTCGAGCAGCTGGCGGATGTAGGCCTCGAGCGTGGCCTCGGACATGCGGTGCTTGTCGTTCGGGTACAGCGATTCCTTGGACAGGAAGAAGCAGTAGGTGCAATCGATGTTGCAGGTCGAGCCGCTCGGCTTGGCCAGCAGGTGAAAGCCCGGCGGGCCGTCCGCGGGCAGCGGTGGGGAGATCGCGGTGGTGCTGGTGGTCATCGAGCGCTACACCAGGTTCAGCAGCACCGCGAAGAATGCGAAGACCCCGATCAGGATCAGGACGATCGACGTCGCGTAGAGCGGGGTCTGCCGTCCCTCTTTCGTCAGGCCGGCGATGGGCGCAAAGCTCGGGCCCCACATGTAACGCAGCGTCCAGCGGTATTCCAGCACCGAAAAGACCGCCGCCATGACGCCGCAGAAGATCAGCGCAAGGCCCATGTACCACGCGGCGTCCGGGAAGCGGGCGGTGGTCTCCCCGGGCATCTTGCGAAAGTTGACGAAGAACTGGACGATCGCGAAGCCGAAGCCGATCAGCGACACGGCCGTGCGCAGGTAGGCCATCATCGTGCGCTCGACGGCGAGTCGCGTGCGCAACCAGGCGAAATGGCTTTCGGCCGTAGCACGGACGACGAACCGATCTGAATTGCCGGGTTCCTGTGGGTCACTCATCGCAGGGATTCCTGACTCTGCATTTCACTGATGGGCTCTACCTTGCGCTCGCCGCGGCGCCCGCGGCAGGCTGGCCGAGCCAGACGTTGGCCGCCGCCACGGCCTGGTTCAGCGCCGCGCCGATCTGCGGCGTGGCGAGGAACACATTCTCCTCGCCAATCGTCGTGAGCACCCCGGTCTTGGCAAGCTGGTCGCGCACGACCGGATCGACCCCGACCAGCATCAGCTTGCTCTTGCGGTCTTGCAGTGCCTGGGCATAGCGCTGCAACACGGTCACGAATGTGCTCCCGATCTCGCTCTTGCCGCGCAGGTTGATGGCAACCACGGCGTGCGTGGCGTCGCCCACCTCTGGCAGCATCTCTTCCATGTTCCGGGCCGCGGCGAAGAACAGGCTGCCATAGACGTGCAAGACGGTGAGTTGGTCGCTAGGCAAGCGCTTCGGGCAGGATTGCTCCAGTGGGAAGCCGCCCGGCTGCAACACCCACTCGGTGACGACGACTTTGTTCGACTGGCGAAAGGTTTGCAGCAGGATGCTCAGGGCCATGCCGAACAGCACCGCGAACTGCAGCGGCACGAGCAGGGTCGCCACGAAGGTGACGATCATGACCACCTGCGAGATCCGGCCCGTCTTCCACGCCATCACCGCCTGTTCCAGGCGCAGCCCCTGGTACCCCGCCACGATGAGCAACGCGGCCAGCGCGGGCATGGGCACCCGCTCGACCAGCGGCGCCGCCAGCAGCACGATGACGGCCACGAACAGGCCGACGAAGATATTGCCCCAGCGCGACTTGGCGCCGGCGCCCATGATCAGCGCCGTGCCCGAGACCGACCCGCCGGCCGGAACGCCGCCGACGAACCCGGTGGCGATGTTGGCCGCGCCCTGGCCCAGGAAGTCGCGCGACACGTCCGGGTACTTGCCGTCGGGGTTGGGGGTGCCCTGGCTCACGCCCGCGCCCTGCACCAGCCCGATGAGGGCGACCGAGAAGGCCGGCAGCAACAGCGACATGACGAGCGACGGATCGGGAATCGCCAGTTGCGGCAGCGAACGCGCGATCGCGCTGATGTCGCCGACCGTCGGGACGGCGCCGAACTCGGCGGCGGTGGGCATGAACGGGACGGTCAGGACGGCCAGCAGCACCGTCGCCACCGCGATGGCGATGATGAAGGCGAATCGCTGCAGTCGCTTGAGCAGCAACAGCGCGACGATCAGCCCCAGCGTCAAGCCGCCGATGATCGTCGTCTGCACGTCGATCTGGCCGATCCGCAACAGGAGATCGAGCGCCTGGGCCACCCGGTTCGAGAATTGGCTCTGGTACCCCGTCAAGTCGCTCAACTGGCCGAGGATGATCAGCACCGCCACGCCGTTGAGAAAGCCCGTCATCACCGCGTTGGAGACGAACCGGATCAGGAAGCCCAGCCGGAACAAGCCGGCCAGCAGCTGGATCACGCCGACGAGCAGCACCAGCACCACGAGCGCCTGCACCTTCTGCCCGCCAGGGAAATCCGTCAGCACGACGCCGGCAGCCACCGACAGCGCGGCGGTGCTCGACACGTTCATGAAGACCGAGCTGCTGAAGATGGCGCCCACGGGAACGGCGACCATCAACGTGTAGATGCCCAGCACCGGGTTGACGGTAGCCAGCAGCGCGTGCGCCATCGCCTGCGGTACGTTGACCACGGCGAACGTGAGCGCGGCGATCAGATCGGCCGCGAGGTTGCGGCGCTCGGGCTTCAGGCGCTGTGCCGCGGCCCGGACCTGTTCCTTGCGCGTCGTCATCGCTCGCGGCCCTCGAATGCGCACCCCATCACCGGACTTCGCTCGCAGAACCACGGCCGAGCCACCATCTGGCGATGCGCGCGATCGGGCCGCGCAGCAGAAGGTACGGCAAGAAGGCGAGAAAGCCCGCGATGATCACCGCCTCGGCGGGATGGAACGTGTCGAATGCGATGAATTGGTAGATCAGGTCCATGCAAAGGCCCAGCAGGATGACCCGCGCCGTGGAAATCAGCCCCTCGTGCAGGCGACTGCCGCTCTTGAGCGGGCGGGTGACGATCGTCCACAGATAGGGAGTGCGCCCGGTCCGGGCATCCTTGAGGCCGTCGTGCATCGCTGCGATCGTCGCCATGATGGGCTGGAGGATGAAGCGAAAGGTCATCGGCCCGTCGATGCGGCCGATCAGGTTGTGCCAGATGCGCTCGCGAACTTCCGCCGAGAAGCCATACCGCAGCAGGCCCATGACGACGAACGCGACCATCAGCACGACCACCAGCCGGGCCAGGAAGAGCTTCGTCTTCGACACGGTCTGCGTCATCGCCCAGGCTCCTTCACTCGCACGATGCGGCGCAATCCGGCAGGGTGGGCGGGCTTGTCAACGGGCTGCCCATTTGGCGATGCCGCGCCGCCACAGGCCACGACAGGGATGCAAACGGCTCCAGGAACCCCGGGCTTGGTGGTCGAATCCTCATCGCCTCCCCAAATGCAAGATGGTCTGGAGAAGTATTTCAGCACGGTTTGCAGCCATGTCTTGCCCGGCCGGGGCGCTGGCCTTGCCGCAGATCAATGCGGGTTCGCGCTGAGCGCGCATCGAGGCCGCGCGAGCCCAACGCGCGGCGACGCCGCCGATTCCCGTGTCCGGCAGCCGCGCCTGGCTTCTGGCAAGATGAGGCGCACCCCCGTTGCACAGAAGGAGTGGCCCGTGAACAGATTCCTGGCGTTCAGCATCGTGTGCCTCTCGGTGGCCTTGCCGGCCAGGGCAGCGCTCGATGTCGGCGCGCGGGCGCCGGACTTCACTGCGCCTGCAACGCTGGCCGGCAAGCCGTTCAGCTTCTCGCTCGCGGCGTCGCTCGCCAAGGGCCCGGTGGTGCTGTACTTCTATCCGGCGGCGTTCACCGAAGGCTGCACGATCGAGGCCCACGAGTTCGCCGAGGCGACACCGAAGTTCGAGGCGCTCGGCGCGCGTGTGATCGGCGTCTCGACCGACGACATCGAGACGCTGAACCGCTTCTCGGTGCAGGCCTGCCAGGGCAAGTTCGCGCTCGCCTCGGACGCCGGCAAGACGATCGTCAAGGCCTACGATGCGGCGATGGCGATCCGCCCCGACCTTGCCAACCGCGTTTCCTACGTCATCGCGCCGAACGGGTCGGTGCTCTATGCCTACACGAGCCTGAACCCGAGCAAGCACGTCGAGAAGACGCTCGAGGCCGTCCGCCAGTGGCGGCAGGCCCAGGACAAGAAGTGAGGCGCGGCCACGGCCTGCGGTGGCCGCACGCGCTCAGTTCGGGTCGCGCGCCTTGCCCAGCAACGCGTCCTTGAGCAGGTAGTCGGCGGGCGACTTGCCGAGCCAGATCTTCATCAGCGCGCTGAAGAACTCGGGCTCCCTGATGGGCTCGCCGGTCGCCTTGCCGTTGACCAGGATCACGGTGCCGGTGCCGGGCAGCCAGTCGATCGAGAACGATTCGCCGGCCTTCAGGTACTTCTTCTCGGCGAACAGTTCGCCCAGGCGGATCGTGCCCGGAATGGCCTTGGTGAATTCCTCGCGCGTGGTGTTCTGCTCGACGCCCTTGATGAAGAGCTTGCCGAGTTCGTTGGCGTCGATGTCGCGCAGCATCACGATGTGCATGCGGCGCGGGCCGGTGTTGGCCAGAACGGCCTCGGTGCTCTGGGCCTTGGGGGCGATGTACAGGCCGGCGGTATAGACCTTGATCACCAGCTTGTAGCGCACGCCGGCGCCGTTGAGTTGCAGCGTGCTGCCGGCCAGCGCCAGGCTGTTGTCGTACTTGACCCCCGCAACCTCGGTGGTCTGGGCCTGGGCAGGCAGCGCGGCGGCCAGGCAGCCAGCGAGCGCGAGAACAAGAAGCGGGCGACGAATCACGCGAAACCTCCGAAGTGCAGGGCGGCCGGTGGCCGACGCGGCGCAGTGTGGACCGGCCACGGGCGGCCGTCGAGCCACGAAATCACGAAGCGTGCCGGCGCGTGCTTCGGGTGCGCCGAGGGTGCGCACGATGACCGCCGGCGCAGCCCCTCCGCGGGCTGCCTGCTACACTTTTGACCATGTTCACCGCGCGCAAACCATCCCGCAGGTCGCACGACCGGGGAGCCTGGCCCTGGCGTCCGCCAGCCAGGCGGGACTAGCTTGCCGCGGGCCGCTGCGAATCGACTTTCGCGCGGGCACCGTCCGGCTCCACCAGGCTGACCGAGGTCGGCCGCCCCATCGAAGCAATCGTCCGGCACGCGCGCCATGCGCCGAAGCCCGGCCGTGGAGGGCCTCACGACGTGATCACCGAACTCGAGTTCAAGAGCCTCGCCCAGCAGGGCTTCAACCGCATCCCGCTCATCGCCGAGGCGTTCGCCGACCTCGAGACGCCGCTCTCGCTGTACCTGAAGCTCGCTTACAGCGGTGGCAGCGGCAAGTACAGCTTCCTGCTCGAATCGGTGGTGGGCGGCGAGCGCTTCGGGCGCTATTCGTTCATCGGCCTGCCGGCGCGCACCCTGCTGCGTGCGACCGGCTTCGTGACCGAAGTCGTCACCGACGGCGCGGTCGTCGAGTCGCACGAGGGCAATCCGCTGGACTTCATCGCCAGCTACCAGCAGCGCTTCAAGGTGGCGCTCAGCCCCGGCATGCCGCGCTTCTGCGGCGGGCTGGCGGGCTACTTCGGCTACGACGCAGTGCGCTACATCGAGCCGCGGCTGGCCAGGGTCCACAAGACCGGCGGTATCGACACGCCCGACCTGATGCTGCTGCAGTGCGAAGAGCTCGCCGTGATCGACAACCTGTCGGGGCGGCTCTACCTGATCGTGTACGCCGACCCGGGCCAGAGCGAAGCCTTCCACAAGGGCAAGCGGCGCCTGGCCGAGCTCGGCGACAAGCTGCGCTACAGCGTGACCGCGCCGCCGGTCAGGCGCGGGCATCCGCACGCGGTGGAGCGCGAGTTCGCGAAGGACGCCTACATCGCCGCGGTGCTGCGCGCCAAGGAGTACATCGCCGCCGGCGACATGATGCAGGTACAGGTGGGCCAGCGCCTGAAGAAGCGCTTCACCGAGTCGCCGCTGTCGCTGTACCGCGCGCTGCGCTCGCTGAACCCGAGCCCGTACATGTACTTCTACGACATGGGCGAGTTCCAGATCGTCGGTGCCAGCCCCGAGATCCTGGTCCGCCAGGAGCACACGCCGGAAGGCGACAAGGTGACGATCCGGCCGCTCGCCGGCACCCGCCCGCGCGGCGCGACGCCCGAGCAGGACGGGGCGCTCGAAGCCGAGCTCAAGGCCGACCCGAAGGAGCGCGCCGAGCACCTGATGCTGATCGACCTGGCGAGGAACGACATCGGCCGCATCGCGAAGACCGGCAGCGTCAAGGTGACCGAGGCCTTCACCGTCGAGCGTTACTCGCACGTGATGCACATCGTCAGCAACGTCGAGGGCATCCTGAAGCCCGGCATGACGAGCCTGCGACGTGCTGCGCGCCACCTTCCCTGCCGGCACGCTGACCGGCGCGCCCAAGGTGCGCGCGATGGAGATCATCGACGAGCTCGAGCCCGTCAAGCGCGGCATCTACGGCGGCGCCTGCGGGTACCTGAGCTTTGCCGGCGACATGGACGTGGCGATCGCGATCCGCACCGGCATCGTCAAGGACGGCATGCTCTACGTGCAGGCCGCGGCAGGCGTGGTGGCCGACTCGGTGCCCGAGCTGGAGTGGAAGGAAACCGAGGCCAAGGCGCGGGCCTTGATTCGCGCCGCCGAGTTGGTCGAGGAGGGGTTCTGAAGTGAACCCCCAAGCTCACATTCGTTCGCGGCTCCCCGAGGGGGCGCTGGCCCTCCTCGGGACGGCCCGGCGGGAGGTCTGACATGCTGCTAATGATCGACAACTACGACTCGTTCACCTACAACCTGGTGCAGTACTTCGCCGAACTCGGCGAGGAGGTGCGGGTGTTCCGCAACGACGAGATCACGCTCGAAGGCATCGCGGGCCTGAAGCCCGATCGGTTGGTGCTCTCGCCCGGCCCCTGCACGCCGGCCGAGGCGGGGATCTGCGTGCCGGCGATTCGCGAGTTCACGGGCAAGCTGCCGATCCTCGGCGTGTGCCTCGGTCATCAGTCGATCGGCGCGGCGCTCGGTGGCAAGGTGGTGAGTGCGCAGCGGCTGATGCACGGCAAGACGAGCCTGCTGACGACCGACGAACGCGGCGTCTATACCGGGTTGCCGAAGCAGTTCACGGTGATCCGATATCACTCGCTGGCGATCGAGCGCGACACGCTGCCGGCCAGTCTCGAGGTGACTTCCACCTCTGAAGACGGCGAGATCATGGGCGTGCGCCACAGCGAACTCGCCGGCACGGCCGCGCCGCTCGAAGGGGTGCAGTTCCATCCGGAGTCGATCCTGACCGAGCACGGGCACGCGATGCTGAAGAATTTCCTGGAGCTGCGGCCATGACGCGCGCGAGCGCCAGGCCTCGCCAGGCCGGGCGCGCCCCCCGCGGGGGCTCGAACACCGTACCGGGCGACCGGGGGGTGGACCGCTGGGTCGACCTGCGCAGCGACACGGTCACCAAGCCGACTCCGGCGATGCGCGAAGCCATGGCCCGCGCCGAGGTCGGCGACGATGTGTTCGGCGACGACCCGACCGTCAACGCGCTGCAGGAACGCATCGCCGCCTTGCTCGGCTTCGAGGCGGCGCTCTTCGTGCCCAGCGGCACGCAGGGCAACCTCGTGGCGATCATGAGCCACTGCCAGCGCGGCGACGAGTACATCGTCGGCCAGATGGCGCACACCTATCGCTGGGAGGGCGGCGGCGCTGCCGTACTCGGTAGCGTGCAGCCGCAGCCGCTGGCGCACCAGGGCGACGGCACGCTGGCGCTGGAAGACATCGCCGCCGCGATCAAGCCCGACGACGTGCACTTTGCGCGCAGCCGGCTGCTATGCCTGGAGAACACGCTGGGCGGCCGTGCGCTGCCGCTGGCCTATATGCGCGACGCGACTGCGCTGGCCCGAAGCCGGGGCCTGGCGACGCACCTCGACGGCGCGCGGCTCTTCAATGCCGCGACGGCGCTCGGCGGCAACCCGAACGAGCGTGCGCGCGAGATCGCGCAGCACTTCGACAGCGTGTCGGTCTGCTTCTCCAAGGGGCTTGGCGCGCCGGTCGGCTCGGCGCTGTGCGGCAGCCGTGCGTTCATCGCCCGTGCGCACCGCTGGCGCAAGATGGCCGGCGGCGGCATGCGCCAGGCCGGCGTGCTGGCGGCGGCGGCGATGCATGCGCTCGACCACCATGTCGAGCGACTGGCCGAAGACCATGCCAACGCGCGGCGCCTTGCCGATGGCCTGGCCGGCCTGCCCAGCGTGACGGTCGAGCCGCCGCAGACGAACATCGTGTTCGTCGATGTCGCCGGCGAGCGCGCCGCCGGCCTGCTTGGCCACCTGAAGGCGCGCGGTGTGCTGGCGACCGGCCTCGGCCGGCTGCGTTTCGTGACCCATCTCGACGTCGATGGGGCGGGCGTGGACCGCGCCGTTGCCGCGATGCGCGAACATCTTCACAGGCCCTGAGGACAAGCACCATGCCGATCACCGACACCGAAGCGCTGACCCGCGTCATCGAGCACCGCGAGATCTTCCACGACGAGATGCTCGCGCTGATGCGCCGCATCATGGGCGGCGAGATGTCGCAGGTGATGATGGCAGCGCTGCTCATCGGCCTTCGCGTCAAGAAGGAGACGATCGGCGAGATCACCGCCGCGGCGCAGGTGATGCGCGAGTTTTCGACCAAGGTCGAGGTGGCCGACCGCGCCCACCTGGTGGACATCGTGGGCACCGGCGGCGACGGCTCGCAGACCTTCAACATCTCGACCTGCAGCATGTTCGTCGCCGCGGCCTGCGGCGCGCGGGTCAGCAAGCACGGAAACCGCGGCGTCTCGAGCAAGTCCGGCAGCGCCGACGTGCTCGAGGCGCTGGGCGTGCCGCTGTCGCTGACGCCTCATGCCATCGCGCGCTGCATCGCCGACACCGGCATCGGCTTCATGTTCGCGCCCGGCCACCACCCGGCGATGAAGAACGTCGGCCCGGTGCGCAGGGAGCTCGGCGTGCGGACGATCTTCAACATCCTCGGCCCGCTGACCAATCCGGCCGACGCGCCGAACATCCTGCTGGGCGTGTTCCATCCAGACCTGGTGGGCATCCAGGTGCGCGCCTTGCAGCGCCTGGGTGCCGAGCATGCGCTGGTCGTGTACGGGCGCGACGGCATGGACGAGGTGTCGCTGGGCGCCTCGACGCTGGTGGGCGAATACAAGGACGGCGGGATACGCGAATACGAGATCCACCCCGAGGACTTCGGGCTGACGATGGCCAGCAACCGCACCTTCAAGGTCGAGACTCCCGAGCAGAGCAAGGCGCTGCTGCGCGCGGTGCTCGACAACGAGCCGGGCCCGGCACGCGACATCGTGATCCTCAACAGCGGCGTGGCGCTGTATGCGGCCAATGTCGCGCCGACGATCACCGGCGGCGTGGCGATGGCGCGCGAGGCGCTGGCCACCGGCAAGGCGCTGGCGAAGATGCACCAGTTCATCGTGCGCAGCCAGGAACTGGCGGCGTGAGCTTGGCGCAGGGCCGCCCCAGGCAGGCAAACCGTCCCCCAGCGGGCCGGATGCCGGACGCGAACGAGGGGCCGACGTCGTGAGCGACATCCTCGAGGCCATCGTTGCGGTCAAGCGCGAGGAGATCGCCGCCGCGCGCCTGCGCCGCGACGAGGCATCGCTGCGTCGCGCCGCCGAGGCGCTCGGCGGCCTGCGCGACTTCGCGGGCAGCCTGCGCGCGAAGATCGGCAGCGGCCAGGCCGCGGTGATCGCCGAGATCAAGAAGGCGAGCCCGAGCAAGGGCGTGCTGCGCGAGCGCTTCTCCCCGGCCGAGATTGCCGCCACCTACGAGCGCCACGGCGCCGCGGCGTTGAGCGTGCTGACCGACGCACAGTTCTTTCAGGGCGCGCCTGCCTACCTCGCGCAGGCGCGCGCCGCCTGCGGCCTGCCGGTGCTGCGCAAGGACTTCATGATCGACGCCTACCAGGTGTTCGAGGCTCGCGCGATGGGCGCCGACTGCATCCTGCTGATCGCGGCCTGCCTCGACGACGCGCGGATGGCCGATCTCGAGGCGCAGGCGCGCGAGCTCGGCATGGCGGTGCTGGTCGAGGTGCATGACGGCGCCGAGCTGGAGCGTGCGCTGCGCCTGGCGACGCCGCTGGTCGGCATCAACAACCGCAACCTGCGCAGCTTCGAGGTCACGCTGGAGACGACCTTGTCGCTGCTGGGGCAGGTGCCGGCCGATCGGCTGCTGGTGACGGAGTCGGGCATCCTCGGGCGGGCCGACGTGCAGCGCATGCGCGGCGCGAACGTGCATGCGTTCCTGGTGGGCGAGGCATTCATGCGCGCCGCCGACCCGGGCGCCGCGCTGCAGGCGCTGTTCGAGTGACCGCTGGCGACCTCGCCGCCGCGTTCGCGAGCCTGCCGCCCGCGTGGGCGGCGGCACTGCCCGGATGGACAGCCGACTTGCGCCGCGACGTGATCCAACGCGTCCGGCAGGTCTCGGGCGATCGACCGATCGCGCCGGCCGACCCGTTTCGGGCGCTGCGGTTCGGTGGCCCGGAGAACGTCAAGGTCGTCGTGTTCGGCCAGGACCCCTACCCGAAGCCGGGGCATGCCGACGGGCTGGCCTTTTCGGCCGGCCAGGGCAAGCCGGCGTCGCTGCGCCGCATCTTCCAGGTACTGGCCGAGGATCGACCCGGTTTTCAGCCGCCCCCCGTTTGGAAGCTCGATGCCTGGGCGCGCCAGGGCGTGCTGCTGCTGAACCCGACGCTGACGATTGAAGTCGGGCGGGTCGGGAGCCACATGGGGTGTGGTTGGCAAGCGCTCACATCTGAGATAGTCAAGCTTCTGTGCCATCAGGAGCAGCCACCCGCGTTCCTGTTGTGGGGGGACAAGGCGCGGCGCTTCTTCGAAGCGGCCCGCCCCGCCGGTGCCGCGGTGCGTGCGCTGACGACGCGCCACCCTTCCAACGACATGCGGCGCAAGTTCATGGCCGAGGGTCGCCAGTTCCTGCTGACGGAGGACCTGGTGGATTGGTGGGCGCTCTGATGGCCAGGCGGCGGCAGGCGGCCTGAGTGGCCATCTCGCCGGGCGGCGTGTGCTATCATCACGGGCTCTGCGTGGAGGGGTGCCCGAGTGGCTAAAGGGGGCAGACTGTAAATCTGTTGGCTTACGCCTACGCTGGTTCGAATCCAGCCTCCTCCACCAAGGCGAAGTTTCAGAGAAGGCTGACTTGTGCTCAAGTCATGTCGTAGCTAGACCTGAAGTTGTTTGACGGTTACTGGCTCCCGCGGGGAAGGCCCCAGGGGCGCTCCCGGGCGGGAGTAGTTCAATGGTAGAACCCCAGCCTTCCAAGCTGATGACGCGGGTTCGATTCCCGTCTCCCGCTCCAGTGTTGCCGTCGGCACAGGCCTGGTGGCGCGCAAGCGCCACCAGGCCTGTGCCGACGTTTTGTGGATGGCCCATGTGGCTCAGTGGTAGAGCACTCCCTTGGTAAGGGAGAGGTCGCGCGTTCGATCCGCGCCATGGGCACCAAGTATTGATTCCTGATTTCTCGACTTCGAGGAGCGAAAAATGGCAAAAAGCAAGTTCGAACGCACCAAGCCGCACGTGAACGTGGGGACCATTGGGCACGTGGATCATGGCAAGACGACCCTGACGGCGGCGATCACGAGCGTGCTGAGCAAGCTGTTCGGCGGTGAAGCCAAGGCCTACGACCAGATCGACGCGGCGCCGGAAGAAAAGGCGCGCGGCATCACCATCAACACCGCGCACGTCGAATACGAGACCAAGAACCGGCACTACGCACACGTCGACTGCCCCGGGCACGCCGACTACATCAAGAACATGATCACCGGCGCGGCGCAGATGGACGGCGCGATCCTGGTGGTCAGCGCCGCCGACGGCCCGATGCCCCAGACCCGCGAGCACATCCTGCTCGCGCGCCAGGTGGGCGTGCCCTACATCATCGTCTACATGAACAAGTGCGACATGGTCGACGACGCCGAGCTGCTCGAGCTCGTCGAGATGGAAGTGCGCGAGCTCCTCGACAAGTACGACTTCCCCGGTGACGCGACCCCGATCATCCACGGCAGCGCCAAGCTCGCGATGGAAGGCGACAAGAGCGAACTCGGCGAAGGCTCCATCTTGAAGCTGGCCGAAGCGCTGGACAGCTACATCCCGCAGCCCAAGCGTGCGGTGGACGGCGCCTTCCTGATGCCCGTCGAAGACGTGTTCTCCATCTCCGGGCGCGGCACCGTGGTCACGGGAAGAGTCGAGCGCGGCGTGATCAAGGTGGGCGAAGAAATCGAGATCGTGGGCATCACCCCGACGCAAAAGACCGTGTGCACGGGCGTCGAGATGTTCAGGAAGCTGCTCGATCAGGGCCAGGCGGGCGACAACGTCGGCGTGCTGCTGCGCGGCACCAAGCGCGAAGACGTGCAGCGCGGGCAAGTGCTGTGCAAGCCCGGCAGCGTCAAGCCGCACACCCACTTCACGGCCGAGATCTACGTGCTCTCCAAGGAAGAAGGCGGGCGCCACACGCCGTTCTTCAACAACTACCGGCCGCAGTTCTACTTTCGCACGACCGACGTGACGGGCGCGGTGGAGTTACCCAAGGACAAGGAGATGGTGATGCCGGGCGACAACGTCAGCATCACGGTCAAGCTGATCAACCCGATCGCGATGGAAGAGGGCCTGCGCTTCGCGATCCGCGAGGGCGGCCGCACCGTCGGCGCCGGGGTCGTGGCCAAGATCATCGAGTGAGTGGGTTGCCGAACATCAGTCCACAGGGGCGTAGCTCAATTGGCAGAGCGCTGGTCTCCAAAACCAGAGGTTGGGGGTTCGATGCCCTCCGCCCCTGCCACCTTCGGGTGATGGTCTGATCTGCCGCCGCAGGGTGGCAGTTTGTCGTCAGGGCGACGAATCGGTTGGCATGCGGTCCGGTGCCGACGCAAGGTGAAGTGAAACAGATGGCAACCCCTCAAGTCGAAACGGTGTCCACCGGCGCCGACAAGGCCAAGCTCGCCGCTGCAGGCGTGCTGCTGGTTGCGGCCGTGGCCGCCTTCTACGCCCTGGGCAAGCAGGATCTGTGGCTGCGCGTCATCGTGCTGCTGCTCGTGCTGGCCGGCGCCGTGGCGGTGTTCTTCACCTCGGAGCAAGGCAAGGCGCTGATCGCATTCGGGCGCGACGCGGTGCGAGAGATCCGCAAGGTGGTGTGGCCCACGCGCAAGGAAGCGATGCAGATGACGGGCTACGTGTTTGCGTTCGTCTTCGTCATGGCGCTGTTCCTGTGGCTGACCGACAAGACGCTGGAATGGGTGCTCTACGACCTGTTGCTGGGCTGGAAGCACTAGAAGGAACCGGACCGATGACAGCCGAACTCGCAAGCACAGTGGCCCCTGCGGCCGAAGCGGCGCCTGCCGCAGCGCCATCGACCAAGCGCTGGTATGTGGTGCACGCCTACTCGGGCATGGAAAAGGCCGTCGAGCGCAACCTGCGCGAACGGATCGATCGCTCGGGCATGCAGGAGAAGTTCGGCCGCATCCTGGTGCCGATGGAAGAGGTGGTCGAACTCAAGCACGGCAAGAAGTCAGTCACCGAGCGCCGCTTCTTTCCGGGCTATGTGCTGGTCGAGATGGACATGGCCGACGACACCTGGCACCTGGTCAAGCACACCGCCAAGGTCACCGGCTTCGTCGGCGGGGCAAAGAACCGCCCGTCGCCGATCTCCGAGGCCGAGGTGCTCAAGATCGTCCACCAGATGCAAGAAGGCGTCGAAAAGCCGCGCCCGAAGGTCGAATGGGTGGTGGGCGAACTGGTTCGCGTCAAGGAAGGGCCGTTCACCGACTTCAACGGTGCGATCGAGGACGTGAACTACGACAAGTCCAAGGTGCGTGTCTCGGTGACGATCTTCGGCCGCGCAACGCCGGTGGAACTCGATTTCGCGCAGGTGGAAAAAATATGACGGCGAAGACGGCATATTTTTCGCCGATCCAATGGGTTCAACGGTCTTTGAGGCAAAAGATCTAGGAATACACAAGAGCAGGCCCCGGCGCGAGGCGCGCGGTGACGATCGTCGCCACGCATCGCGCCCGTTGCTGCCGATGACGAGACATCGGCATGAGGAGCCAAGGTAACCAGCCCTTGGCGTTTGCACTCGAAGACCCGGCGCGCAGGCGCCTCGGGTCTGACACTGGAGAGAATCGATGGCCAAGAAGATCGTCGGCTTCATCAAGCTGCAGGTGCCGGCTGGCAAAGCCAACCCGTCACCCCCGATCGGCCCGGCGCTGGGTCAGCGCGGGCTGAACATCATGGAGTTCTGCAAGGCGTTCAACGCCCAAACGCAGAGCATGGAGCCGGGCCTGGTGCTGCCGGTCGTGATCACCGCGTTCGCGGACAAGTCCTTCACCTTCGTGCTGAAGAGCCCGCCGGCGTCGGTGCTGATCAAGAAGGCGCTCAAGCTCGACAAGGGCTCGGCCAAGCCGCACGTCGACAAGGTGGGCAAGCTCACCCGCGCGCAGGCCGAGGACATCGCCAAGGTCAAGATCAAGGATCTGACGGGCGCCGACCTCGACGCGGCCGTGCGCACGATTGCAGGTACCGCCCGTTCGATGGGCGTCACGGTGGAAGGGGCCTGAGCATGAGCAAGCTGACCAAGCGCCAAAAGACCTACGCCGGCAAGGTGAGCAGCACCAAGCTGTACCCGCTCGCCGACGCGCTGGGCATCGTCAAGGAATGCGCGATCGCCAAGTTCGACGAGTCGATCGACGTGTCGGTGCAACTCGGCATCGATGCCAAGAAGTCCGACCAGGTCGTTCGCGGCGCGGTCGTGATGCCCAACGGCACCGGCAAGACCAAGCGCGTCGCCGTGTTCGCCCAGGGCGCCAAGGCCGAGGAAGCGCGGGCTGCGGGTGCCGACATCGTCGGCATGGAAGACCTGGCTGAACAGGTCAAGGCCGGCAATCTGAACTTCGACGTCGTGATCGCGTCGCCCGACACGATGCGCATCGTGGGCACGCTGGGCCAGATCCTGGGCCCGCGCGGCCTGATGCCGAACCCGAAGGTCGGCACCGTGACGCCCGACGTGGCGCAGGCGGTGCGCAACGCCAAGGCCGGCCAGGTGCAGTTCCGGGTCGACAAGGCCGGCATCGTGCACGCCACGATCGGCCGCCGCTCGTTCGAGTCCGACAAGCTCGTCGGCAACCTGCGCGCGCTGATCGAGGCGCTGAACAAGGCCAAGCCGGCAGCGAGCAAGGGCATCTACCTGCGCAAGGTGGCGCTGTCTTCGACGATGGGGGTGGGTGTGCGCGTGGATGCGGCGTCGATCAA
Organism: uncultured bacterium; assembly: GCA_963779155.1. Lineage (GTDB taxonomy): Bacteria > Pseudomonadota > Gammaproteobacteria > Burkholderiales > Burkholderiaceae_C > CAIKUF01. The sequence continues at coordinate 295,562 of CAVZXE010000020.1, forward strand.
CGCGGCGCCCACGCAAGCCTGAAATGCGAGGGCCTGCAGGGTGGGTGACGCAGGCCCGGGTCAATTGTTCGACGCTTCGCGCGTGTCTGGCGCGTAGCGTTGTGTGAGTTGGTGGGCCGAGGCGGTCGCGAGACTGTCGAGGGCCATCCAAGACCGCTGGCGCAGCCCCCGGGCTGCTTAATCGAGAACGCTGCTCCGCAGGAGTCTCGTTCGACGTCAGCGCAGATGGCGGTCCCGCCGAAGAGGATTTGCGTCCTTGGTTGGTGACGGTCGCTGAACCTGTGCCCACAGGCGCGCTTTGCGCCGAAGGGCACGTTTGAGTGAGGAGCAGACCTTGAGTCTCAACAAGAGCGAGAAACAGGTCGTGGTGACGGATGTGGCGGCCCAGGCGGCGAGGTCGCAGACCTTGGCGCTGGCCGAGTACCGTGGCCTCACCGTGGCGCATCTCGACGTGTTGCGCCGGCAGGCGCGCGACAAGGGCGTGTACCTTCATGTACTGAAGAACACGCTCGCCCGTCGCGCGGTGGCCGGCACACCGTTCGAGTGCGCCTCGGAGAGCATGGTCGGCCCGCTGATCTACGGCTTTTCCGAGGACGCGGTGGCCGCGGCGAAGGTCATTTCCGACTTCGCCAAGGGCAACGACAAGCTGGTCGTCAAGGCCGGCGCCTACGCAGGCAAGAAACTCGATGCCGACGGTGTGAAAGCACTCGCTGCCATCCCGAGCAAGGAAGTGCTGCTGTCGCAGCTGCTGGGCCTGATGAAGTCGCCGATCACCCGCCTGGCGGGTGTGCTGGCAGCGCTGGCCGAGAAGCGTGGCGAAGGCAGCCCGGCCGCCGCCGACGAGGCTGCACCCGCAGCCGAGCCTGCGGCCGAACCCGCCGCCTGACCGATCCGACCTGAAGCAAATCCCTTTCACATCATTTCCTGGAGCCTGACATGGCATTCGACAAAGACGCATTCCTGCAATCCCTGGACAGCATGTCCGTGATGGACCTCAACGACCTGGTCAAGGCCATCGAAGAGAAGTTCGGCGTGTCCGCAGCCTCGATGGCCGCCCCGGCGGCTGGTGGTGGCGGTGCCGCCGCCGCCGTGGTGGAAGAGCAGACCGAGTTCAACGTGATCCTGCTCGAGGCCGGTGCCGCCAAGGTGTCGGTGATCAAGGCCGTGCGCGAACTGACGGGCCTCGGCCTGAAGGAAGCCAAGGACCTGGTCGATGGCGCACCCAAGCCCGTCAAGGAAGCCGTTTCCAAGGCCGACGCTGATGCCGCGCTGAAGAAGCTGGTAGAAGCCGGCGCGAAGGCCGAGATCAAGTAGATCGGCCCCAGCCTGCTGCGCGACGCGATCTCGACGCTGCCTCCTTTTGGCAAGAGCGTCGCCGTACTTCAGTACGGCTACGCTTCTCCCGCCGACCTCGCGCCGCTCGCTACGGCTGGTATCCGATTGACTGCGCTGTAGAGAACAGCGCAAAGCCGGACTTCGGTTCAGGCTTTGCAGTGTTCTCTGATCCGACTGCAGAGAACTGGTTTGGTCGGGCTCCGGTGCAATGCCGGGGTTGTCCGCCAGCGGCTGGTAGTGGCCAGCCACCAAGCTTCAGGCACAAGCCGACGCCGGACATGAGCTCCTGCCAGCGCAGGAGCGAATGCCTGCGTAGGGGCCGAGGCATGCAAAGCCTCGGCGCGGACTGCAAGGCCTGAATAGCCAGTCGCCGACGGAAGCGCCCCCGCGCCCAGGTGGGCTTTCCCGACACGGAGTGTTTATGACGCAGCAAGCCACCCCCTACAGCTTCACCGAACGCAAGCGGATCCGCAAGAGCTTCGGCAAGCGCGAGAGCGTTTTGAAGGTTCCCTACCTGCTGACGATGCAGAAGGAGTCGTACGTCGCCTTCCTGCAGAAGGACGTGCCGCCGCAGAAGCGCAAGCCCGAGGGGCTGCAGGCCGCCTTCCTGTCCGCGTTCCCGATTGTTTCGCACAACGGGTTCGTGGAGATGAAGTTCATCGAATTCAACATCGCCAAGCCGCCGTTCGACACCCGAGAGTGCCAGCAGCGCGGCCTGACGTACGCGGCCGCGGTGCGCGCCAAGCTGCAGATGATCATCTACGACCGCGAGAGCCCGCAGGCCAAGACGGTCAAGGAGATCAAGGAGCAGGAGGTCTACATGGGCGAGGTGCCCTTGATGACCGACTACGGCTCGTTCATCGTCAACGGCACCGAGCGCGTGATCGTCAGCCAGTTGCACCGCTCGCCCGGCGTGTTCTTCGAGCACGACAAGGGCAAGACGCACTCGAGCGGCAAGCTGCTGTTCTCGGCACGCATCATTCCCTACCGCGGCTCGTGGCTCGACTTCGAGTTCGACCCGAAGGACATCCTCTTCTTCCGCGTCGATCGCCGCCGCAAGATGCCGGTGACGATCCTGCTGAAGGCGATCGGCCTGAACCCCGAGGCGATCCTGGCCCACTTCTTCGTCTTCGACGCGATCCGCCTGATGGACACCGGCGCGCAGATGGAGTTCGTCGCCGACCGGCTGCGCGGCGAGATCGCGCGCTTCGACATCACCGACAAGGACGGCAACGTCGTCGTCGAGAAGGACAAGCGCATCACCGCGCGCCACACGCGCAAGCTCGAGGAGACCGGCACCCAGTTCGTCAGCCTGCCCGAAGACCTGCTGGTCGGTCGCATCCTGGCGCGCAACATGGTCGACGCCGAAACGGGTGAGATCCTCGCCAAGGCCAACGACGAACTGACCGAAGCGCTGCTGAAAAAGCTGCGCCTGGCGGGCGTCAAGGAACTGCAGTGCATCTACACCAACGAGCTCGACGAGGGCGGCTACATCTCGCAGACGCTGGCTGCCGACGAGACCGCTGACCAGCTCGCGGCGCGCGTCGCGATCTACCGCATGATGCGCCCCGGCGAGCCGCCGACCGAAGACGCGGTGGAGGCCCTCTTCAACCGCCTCTTCTACAACGCCGACACCTACGACCTGTCGCGCGTGGGCCGGATGAAGTTCAACGCCCGCGTCGGCCGCGACGTGCCCGAAGGCGCGATGACGCTGTCGAACGACGACATCCTCGACGTGGTGAAGATCCTCGTCGAGCTGCGCAACGGCCGCGGCGAGGTGGACGACATCGACCACCTCGGCAACCGCCGCGTGCGCTGCGTCGGCGAGCTGGCCGAAAACCAGTATCGCTCGGGCCTCGCCCGCATCGAGAAGGCCGTGAAGGAGCGTCTCGGCCAGGCCGAGACCGAAGCGCTGATGCCGCACGACCTGATCAACTCCAAGCCGATCTCCGCCGCCTTGAAGGAGTTCTTCGGCGCGAGCCAGCTCTCGCAGTTCATGGACCAGACGAACCCGCTATCCGAGATCACGCACAAGCGGCGCGTCTCGGCCCTGGGCCCGGGCGGCCTGACGCGCGAGCGCGCCGGCTTCGAGGTGCGCGACGTGCACCCGACGCACTATGGCCGCGTGTGCCCGATCGAGACGCCGGAAGGCCCGAACATCGGCCTGATCAACTCGCTGGCGCTCTATGCGCAACTCAACGAGTACGGCTTCCTCGAGACGCCGTACCGGCGCGTGGCCGACGGCAAGGTGACGATGCAGATCGACTACCTGTCGGCGATCGAGGAAGGCAAGTACGTGATCGCGCAGGCCAACGCCTCGCTCGACAAGGAAGGCCGGCTCGTCGACGAGCTCGTCTCGGCGCGCGACAACGGCGAGTCGGTGCTGACCTCGCCCGAGCGCATCCAGTACATGGACGTGGCGCCGACGCAGATCGTGTCGGTCGCGGCCTCGCTCGTGCCCTTCCTCGAGCACGACGACGCGAACCGCGCGCTGATGGGCGCCAACATGCAGCGCCAGGCGGTGCCCGTGCTGCGCCCCGAGAAGGCCTTCGTCGGCACCGGCGTCGAGCGCGTCTCGGCGAAGGACTCGGGTACCGTCGTCGCGGCCAAGCGCGGCGGCGTGGTCGACTATGTCGACACCAACCGCATCGTGATCCGCGTCAACGACAAGGAGACCGTTGCCGGCGAGGTGGGGGTGGACATCTACAACCTCATCAAGTACCAGCGCAGCAACCAGAACACGAGCATCCACCAGCGCCCGATCGTCAAGCGCGGCGACGTCGTTGCCGGCGAGGACATCATCGCCGACGGCGCCTCGACCGACCTCGGTGAACTGGCGCTCGGCCAGAACATGCTGGTCGCGTTCATGCCCTGGAACGGCTACAACTTCGAAGACTCGATCCTGATCAGCGAGCGCGTCGTCGCCGAAGACCGCTACACCTCGATCCACATCGAGGAACTGGTCGTGATGGCGCGCGACACCAAGCTCGGCTCCGAGGAAATCACGCGCGACATCCCGAACCTGTCGGAGCAGCAACTCGCACGCCTCGACGAGTCGGGCATCGTCTATGTCGGTGCCGAGGTCAACCCGGGCGACACGCTGGTCGGCAAGGTCACGCCCAAGGGCGAGACGACGCTGACGCCGGAAGAAAAGCTCCTCCGTGCGATCTTCGGCGAGAAGGCTTCCGACGTGAAGGACACCTCGCTGCGCGTCAGCCAGGGTACCAACGGCACGGTGATCGACGTGCAGGTCTTCACCCGCGAAGGCATCGTGCGCGACAAGCGCGCGCAGCAGATCATCGATGACGAGCTCAAGCGCTACAGGCTCGACCTGAACGACCAGCTGCGCATCGTCGAGGCCGACGCGTTCGACCGCATCGAGAAGCTGCTGGTGGGCAAGCCGGCCAACGGCGGCCCGCAGCGCCTGGCAAAGGGCACGGTGATCGACAAGGCGTATCTGGCCAGCGTCGAGAAGTACCACTGGTTCGACATCCGCCCGGCCGACGACGAGATTGCCAACCAGCTCGAGAGCATCAAGAACTCGCTCGACCAGACGCGCCACAGCTTCGACCTCGCCTTCGAGGAGAAGCGCAAGAAGCTGACCCAGGGCGACGAATTGCCAGCGGGCGTGCTGAAGATGGTGAAGGTCTATCTCGCAGTCAAGCGCCGCCTGCAGCCGGGCGACAAGATGGCGGGCCGCCACGGCAACAAAGGTGTCGTCTCGAAGATCGTTCCGGTCGAGGACATGCCCTACATGGCCGACGGCACGCCGTGCGACATCGTACTGAACCCGCTGGGCGTGCCTTCGCGGATGAATGTCGGCCAGGTGCTCGAAGTGCACCTGGGATGGGCCGGCAAGGGCATCGGCCAGCGTATCGGCGACATGCTGCAACAGCACACCAAGGTGGCCGAGTTGCGCAAGTTCCTCGACGAGCTGTACAACAAGTCGGGCGGCAAGACCGAGAAGCTCGACGACCTGAGCGACGACGAGGTGCTGGAGATGGCGAACAACCTCGCGAAGGGCGTGCCGTTCGCGACGCCCGTCTTCGACGGCGCGGCGGAAGAGGAAATCCGCGGCATGTTGCGCCTCGCTTACCCCGAGGACATCGCCAACGCCAAGGGCCTGACCGCGGCGCGGACGCAGGCGACGCTGTGCGACGGCCGCACCGGCGACGCCTTCGAGCGCCCGGTGACCGTGGGCTACATGCACGTCCTGAAGCTCCACCACCTGGTCGACGACAAGATGCACGCACGCTCCACCGGCCCGTACAGCCTGGTCACGCAGCAGCCTCTGGGCGGCAAGGCGCAGTTCGGCGGCCAGCGCTTCGGCGAGATGGAAGTCTGGGCGCTCGAAGCCTACGGCGCGAGCTACGTGTTGCAGGAAATGCTGACCGTGAAGTCCGACGACGTGAACGGCCGCACCAAGGTGTACGAAAGCATCGTCAAGGGCGAGCACGCCATCGAAGCCGGCATGCCGGAGTCCTTCAATGTTCTTGTCAAAGAGATTCGGTCTCTTGGCATCGACATTGAGCTGGAACGCAATTAAGGAGCTGACGCATGAAGGGTTTACTCGATCTATTCAAGCAATTCACCCCTGACGAGCATTTCGATGCCATCAGGATCGGCCTCGCGTCGCCGGAGAAGATCCGCTCCTGGTCGTTCGGCGAGGTGAAGAAGCCCGAGACCATCAACTACCGGACCTTCAAGCCGGAGCGCGATGGTCTGTTCTGCGCCAAGATCTTCGGCCCGATCAAGGACTACGAGTGCCTGTGCGGCAAGTACAAGCGCCTCAAGCACCGCGGCGTGATCTGCGAGAAGTGCGGCGTCGAAGTGACGCAGACCAAGGTGCGGCGCGACCGCATGGGTCACATCGACCTGGCCGCGCCGTGCGCGCACATCTGGTTCCTGAAGAGCCTGCCGAGCCGCCTGGGCCTGGTGCTCGACATGACGCTGCGCGACATCGAGCGCGTGCTGTACTTCGAAGCCTACGTGGTGGTGGACCCCGGCATGACGCCGCTGAAGAAGTTCAGCATCATGACCGAGGACGACCATGACGCCAAGCGCGTCGAGTACGGTGACGAGTTCGTCGCGCTGATGGGCGCCGAAGGCGTCAAGAAGTTGCTGGAAGACATGGATCTCGACGCCGAGATCGACAAGATCCGCAACGACATGACGGGCTCCGAGCTCAAGATCAAGAAGAACGCCAAGCGCCTGAAGGTGATGGAGGCATTCAAGCGCTCGGGCATCAAGCCGGCCTGGATGGTGCTGCAGGTGCTTCCGGTGCTGCCGCCGGATCTGCGGCCGCTCGTGCCGCTGGACGGCGGGCGCTTCGCGACGTCGGACCTGAACGACCTGTACCGCCGCGTCATCAACCGCAACAACCGCTTGGCAAGGCTGCTCGAGCTGAAGGCGCCCGAGATCATCGTGCGCAACGAGAAGCGCATGCTGCAGGAAGCGGTCGATTCGCTGCTCGACAACGGCCGCCGCGGCAAGGCGATGACGGGCGCGAACAAGCGCGCGCTCAAGTCGCTTGCCGACATGATCAAGGGCAAGAGCGGCCGCTTCCGCCAGAACCTGCTCGGCAAGCGCGTCGACTACTCGGGCCGTTCGGTCATCGTGGTCGGCCCGACGCTCAAGCTTCATCAGTGCGGCCTGCCCAAGCTGATGGCGCTGGAACTGTTCAAGCCGTTCATCTTCTCGCGGCTGGAGGCGATGGGCATCGCCACCACCATCAAGGCGGCGAAGAAGGAAGTGGAGTCGGGCACGCCGGTGGTGTGGGACATCCTCGAGGAAGTCATCAAGGAACACCCGGTGATGCTCAACCGGGCGCCGACGCTGCACCGGCTGGGCATCCAGGCCTTCGAGCCGCTGCTGATCGAGGGCAAGGCGATCCAGCTGCACCCGCTCGTCTGCTCGGCCTTCAACGCCGACTTCGACGGCGACCAGATGGCCGTGCACGTGCCGCTGTCGATCGAGGCGCAGATGGAGGCCCGCACGCTGATGCTGGCGTCGAACAACATCCTGTTCCCGGCCAACGGCGAACCGTCGATCGTGCCGAGCCAGGACGTGGTGCTGGGGCTGTACTACGCCACGCGCGACCGCATCAACGCCAAGGGCGAGGGGATCATCTTCTCCGACATCGGCGAAGTGCAGCGCGCGCTCGACAACGACGTGGTCGAGATCACGAGCAAGGTCTCGGTGCGCCTGACGGAGTACGTCAAGGACAAGCTGACCGGCGAATTCACGCCGGAGACCAGCCTCATCGACACAACGGTCGGCCGTGCGCTGCTGTCGGAAATCCTGCCCAAGGGCCTGCCGTTCTCCAACCTGAACAAGGCGCTGAAGAAGAAGGAGATCTCGCGCCTCATCAACACGTCGTTTCGCAAGTGCGGGCTGAAGGAAACGGTCGTCTTCGCCGACAAGCTGCTGCAAAGCGGCTTCAGGCTGGCGACGCGCGCCGGCATCTCGATCTGCATCGACGACATGCTGGTGCCCAAGGAGAAGCCCGGCCTGATCGAGCGCGCCGAGAAGGAAGTCAAGGAGATCGAGCAGCAGTACGTCTCGGGCCTCGTGACCTCGGGCGAGCGCTACAACAAGGTGGTCGACATCTGGGGCAAGACCGGCGACGAAGTCGGCAAGGTCATGATGGCCCAGCTCTCGAAGCAGAAGGTCAAGGACCGCAACGGCAAGGATGTCGAGCAGGAGTCGTTCAACTCGATCTACATGATGGCCGACTCGGGCGCGCGCGGTTCGGCGGCGCAGATCCGGCAGTTGGCCGGCATGCGCGGCCTGATGGCCAAGCCCGACGGCTCGATCATCGAGACGCCGATCACGGCCAACTTCCGCGAAGGCCTGAACGTCCTGCAATACTTCATCTCCACCCACGGCGCGCGCAAGGGCCTGGCCGACACGGCGCTGAAGACGGCGAACTCGGGCTACCTGACCCGCCGCCTGGTGGACGTGACGCAGGACCTGGTCGTGACGCAGGAAGACTGCGCGACGCAGGACGGCATGAACATGCGCGCGCTCGTCGAAGGCGGTGAAGTGATCGAGAGCCTGCGCGACCGCATTCTCGGCCGCGTGACCGCCGTCGAGGTGATGCATCCCGAGACGCAGGAACTGCTGATGGGCAGCGGCGACATGCTCGATGAAGACGCGCTCGAAGTGCTGGAAGCGGCCGGCGTCGACGAAGTCAAGGTGCGCACGCCCCTGACCTGCAAGACGCGCTTCGGCATCTGCGCCAAGTGCTACGGACGTGACCTGGGCCGTGGCGGCCTGGTCAACATCGGCGAAGCGGTGGGCGTGATCGCCGCGCAGTCGATCGGCGAGCCGGGCACGCAGCTGACGATGCGGACCTTCCACATCGGCGGCGCGGCCTCGCGCGCGGCGGTGGCGTCGAGCGTGGACGCCAAGTCCGACGGCATCATCGGCTTCAACGCGACGATGCGCTACGTGACCAACGGCAAGGGCGACCTGGTCGTGATTTCGCGTTCGGGCGAGATCATCATCTCCGACCAGCACGGCCGCGAGCGCGAGCGCCACAAGCTGCCCTACGGCGCGACGCTCAACATCAAGAGCGACCAGCAGGTCAAGGCCGGCACGACGCTGGCCAACTGGGACCCGCTGACGCGGCCGATCATCACCGAGTTCGCGGGCAAGGCGAAGTTCGAGAACGTCGAAGAGGGCGTGACCGTCGCCAAGCAGTTGGACGAAGTCACCGGCCTGTCGACGCTGGTCGTGATCGACCCGAAGCGCCGCGGCGCGGCCAAGGTCGTGCGGCCGCAGGTCAAGCTGCTCGACGCAGCCGGCAACGAGGTGAAGATCCCCGGCACCGACCACTCGGTGACGATCGGTTTCCCGGTCGGCTCGCTGATCCAGGTGCGCGACGGGCTGGATCTGGCGCCGGGTGAAGTGCTGGCGCGCATTCCGGTCGAAGGCCAGAAGACGCGAGACATCACTGGCGGTCTGCCGCGGGTGGCCGAGCTGTTCGAGGCCCGCACGCCGAAGGACACCGGCACGCTGGCCGAGGTCACCGGCACCGTGTCGTTCGGCAAGGAGACCAAGGGCAAGAACCGCCTGCAGATCACCGACCCGGAAGGCAAGGTCCACGAGGAACTGGTGCTCAAGGAGAAGAACATCCTCGTGCACGAGGGCCAGGTGGTCAACCGCGGCGAGCTGATCGTCGACGGCGCGGCGGATCCGCAGGACATCCTGCGTTTGCTGGGCATCGAGGAGCTCGCCCGCTACATCGTCGACGAGGTGCAGGACGTCTACCGCCTGCAGGGCGTGAAGATCAACGACAAGCACATCGAGGTGATCGTGCGCCAGATGCTGCGCCGGGTGCAGATCGTCAACCCGGGCGACACCGGCTACATCGGTGGCGAACAGGTCGAACGCTCGGAGCTGCTCGACACCAACGACCGCATGCTCGCTTCGGCCAAGCTGCCGGCGACGCACGCCGACGTGCTGCTGGGCATCACCAAGGCGTCGCTGTCGACCGACAGCTTCATCTCGGCGGCGTCGTTCCAGGAGACGACGCGCGTGCTGACCGAGGCGGCGATCATGGGCAAGCGCGACGAGCTGCGCGGGCTGAAGGAGAACGTCATTGTCGGCCGGCTCATCCCCGCCGGCACCGGCATGGCGTTCCACGAGGCGCGCAAGGCCAAGGAAGCGATGGACGACGCCGAGCGCCGCGCCATCGCGCAGCAGGAAGCCGAGGAGCTGGCGTCGGCGCAGCTGGCGAGCCTGGACGCGGCAGCGGGCGAAACCACCGAGTGATCGGTGGCGGGTTCGCGTCGGCGAAAGGCCGCCTTCGGGCGGCCTTTTTCTATTCCGCGGCGGCGATACGGGCCGCAATCGCCGGTGCCATCGCCGGATCCCAGTCCGCCGGCCTGAGCACGATCACGCCGCGTTCGCGCGCCCGTCGCGCCAAACGCAACAGTGCACGGTCGCGCGTGAACAGCCACTGCGCGCCGGTGGCGAGCGCGAGGTCGATGAAGATCTGGTCGTCGGGGTCACTGCACCGCAGCGGCGGGCCGGCGGGAACCGGCGCTTCGATGGCCAGCGCAAGGCGGTCGAAGGTTTGCGCAATGGCCCTGAGATTGGGTCGCCAGGCGGCCGCGACGCCCCGATCCAGCACATGCTCGAGCTCAGCACGCATCGCCTGCGAAGTAAGCCAGCGCAAACTACCGGTCTCCAGAGACCGGGCCATCGGCGTGGCACTGACGTCGCGGAAGACCAGCCAGTCGAGCACAACCTGCGTATCCAGCACGGCATGAGACAGCGATCGATCGACGGCCGGCAAGCGACTCTGTACTCTGGACATGAGGGTTCGGATGCCATGGGGGCGTGCCGAGCTGGCGCGGCCTTTCGGCGTCATCGCAGCACGGCGCTTGCGGCTGAGGGTTCGCCCGAATATAATGGAAAGCTTTTCGGCAGACTCTGCTGCGCTCTTTGTCGGGCGGCTTACCGGTCAGGCGTGCGCTTTCAGGCGCTGCGCCGCACGTCCGGCCTCAAGCCAGTCTCTTTCAGGGCGCCCGGCTTCTCCCGAAATCGATTGAAAAGTAATCGCCGGGCGCAAGCCGGCGCGGGTGTGACTTCAAACGGGAACAAGTTACTCATATGCCAACCATCAACCAGCTCGTGCGCCACGGCCGCAAGGTCGAAGTCACGAAGTCCAAGTCGCCGGCCATGCAGGGCAGCCCGCAGCGCCGCGGCGTGTGCACGCGCGTGTACACGACGACGCCGAAGAAGCCGAATTCGGCGCTTCGCAAGGTAGCCAAGATCCGCCTTACCAACGGTTTCGAGATCATCTCGTACATCGGCGGCGAGGGCCACAACCTGCAAGAGCACAGCGTCGTGCTCGTGCGCGGCGGCCGGGTCAAGGACCTGCCCGGTGTGCGCTACCACATCGTGCGCGGATCGCTCGACTTGCAGGGCGTGAAAGACCGCAAGCAGTCGCGCTCCAAGTACGGCGCCAAGCGCCCGAAGAAGGCTTAGGCGCTGCGCCAACAGGAATTGCGGCCCGACTTCGAAAGAGATAGGCCGCGATGTCGTTCGACGGGCTTTGCCCGTCGAGTAAGTGGAAGGCCCGAATGCGTGGCCATCCGAGGCGCCGGCCGCTGGCCGCTGCCAACTGAAGCAAAAGGAAGAGTCAAATGCCTCGTCGTCGCGAAGTCCCCAAACGCGAAATCCTGCCCGACCCGAAGTTCGGCAGCGTCGATCTGTCGAAGTTCATGAACGTGGTGATGGAGTCCGGCAAGAAGGCCGTGGCCGAACGCATCATCTACGGTGCGCTCGAACAGGTCGAGAAGAAGTCGGGCAAGGACCCGCTCGAAGTCTTCGTGGTCGCCTTGAACAACGTCAAGCCGATGGTCGAAGTCAAGTCACGCCGCGTCGGCGGTGCGAACTACCAGGTTCCCGTGGAAGTTCGCCCCGTGCGCCGCGTCGCGCTGGCAATGCGCTGGCTCAAGGAGTCGGCCCGCAAGCGCGGCGAGAAGTCGATGGCGCTGCGTCTGGCCAACGAACTGCTCGAAGCCTGCGAAGGCCGAGGCGGCGCGATGAAGAAGCGCGACGAAGTGCACCGCATGGCCGAGGCCAACAAGGCCTTCTCGCACTTCCGCTTCTGACCCTGTTCTTTGTAGTGCCGCCCCGGCGGGTCCACGAGACCGGCCCGGGCCGCTGTTCGCATCTGGAGTGACACCATGTCCCGCAAGACCCCCATCGAGCGCTACCGCAACATCGGTATCTCGGCTCACATCGACGCTGGCAAGACCACGACGACCGAGCGCATCCTCTACTACACCGGCGTCAACCACAAGATCGGTGAAGTGCACGATGGCGCTGCCACGATGGACTGGATGGAGCAGGAGCAGGAGCGCGGGATCACGATCACCTCGGCCGCGACGACCTGCTTCTGGAAGGGCATGGAGCTCGGCTTCCCCGAGCACCGCATCAACATCATCGACACCCCGGGCCACGTCGACTTCACGATCGAGGTCGAGCGCTCGATGCGCGTGCTCGACGGCGCGTGCATGGTGTATTGCGCGGTCGGCGGGGTGCAGCCCCAGTCCGAGACCGTCTGGCGGCAGGCCAACAAGTACAAGGTGCCGCGCCTGGCGTTCGTCAACAAGATGGACCGCACCGGAGCGAACTTCCTGAAGGTCTACGAGCAGATGAAGGTCCGCCTGAAGGCGAATCCCGTCCCGATCGTGCTGCCGATCGGCGCCGAGGACACGTTCACCGGCGTGATCGACCTGATCAAGATGAAGGCGATCATCTGGGACGAAGCCTCGCAGGGCATGAAGTTCGAGTACCGGGAGATCCCGGCCGAGCTGCTCGAAGAAGCGCAGAAGTGGCGCGAGAACATGGTCGAGGCTGCCGCCGAATCGAGCGAAGAGCTGATGAACAAGTACCTCGAGTCGGGCGAACTGTCCGAGGACGAGATCAAGCTCGGCATCCGCACGCGGACGATCGCGGCCGAGATCCAGCCGATGCTGTGCGGCAGCGCGTTCAAGAACAAGGGCGTGCAGCGCATGCTCGACGCGGTGATCGACTTCATGCCCTCGCCGATCGACGTGCCGCCGGTGCCGGGCCACGACGACGACGACAAGGAAGTGGTGCGCCGTGCCGACGACAGCGAAAAGTTCGCCGCGCTCGCTTTCAAGCTGATGACCGACCCCTACGTCGGCCAGCTCACCTTCGTGCGCGTCTATTCGGGCGTGCTGAAGTCGGGCGACTCGGTCTACAACCCGATCCGCGGCAAGAAGGAGCGCATCGGCCGGATCTTGCAGATGCACGCCAACCAGCGCGAAGAGATCAAGGAAATCCTGGCCGGCGACATCGCGGCCTGCGTGGGCCTGCGGGAAGTGACCACCGGCGAGACGCTGTGCGACCCGACCGCCATCATCACGCTCGAGAAGATGGTCTTCCCGGAGCCGGTGATCTCGCAGGCCGTCGAGCCCAAAACCAAGGCCGACCAGGAAAAGATGGGCATCGCGCTCGGCCGCCTGGCGCAGGAAGACCCGTCATTCCGCGTCAAGACCGATGAAGAGTCGGGCCAGACCATCATTTCCGGCATGGGCGAGTTGCACCTCGAGATCATCGTCGACCGCATGAAGCGCGAGTTCGGCGTCGATGCCAACGTGGGCAAGCCGCAGGTGGCCTATCGCGAGACGATCAGGAAGCCCGTCGCCGATGTCGAAGGCAAGTTCGTTCGCCAGTCCGGCGGCAAGGGCCAATACGGCCACGTCGTGTTCAAGATCGAGCCGCAGGAGCCGGGCAAGGGCTTCGAGTTCGTCGACGCGATCAAGGGCGGTGTCGTGCCGCGCGAGTTCATCCCGGCCGTCAAGAAGGGCGTCGAGGAGTCGCTGCCCAATGGCGTGCTGGCCGGCTATCCGGTGGTCGACGTGAAGGTCACGCTGACCTTCGGTTCTTACCACGAAGTCGACTCGAACGAGAACGCGTTCAAGATGGCGGCGTCGTTTGGCTTCAAGGACGGCTGCCGCAAGGCGAGCCCGGTGATCCTGGAGCCGATGATGGCGGTCGAGGTCGAGACGCCGGAAGACTATGCCGGCGGCGTGATGGGCGACCTGTCTTCACGTCGCGGCATGGTGCAGGGCATGGACGACATGCCGGGCGGCGGCAAGGTCATCAAGGCCGAGGTGCCGCTGTCGGAGATGTTCGGCTATTCGACCACGCTGCGCTCGATGAGCCAGGGCCGCGCGACCTACACGATGGAATTCAAGCACTACAGCGAGGCGCCCAAGAACGTCGCCGACGCGATCATCACCGCGCGCGGTAAGTAGACCTAGCCGGTCTTCGACGGCGCACCGCCTGCTGCCAGCGGCAGGCGAATCGCGGCGCCTTCGGAAACCTTAAACCAACCACTGGCATCGCTCTTTATCCGGAGATTTGAAAATGGCAAAAAGCAAGTTCGAACGCACCAAGCCGCACGTGAACGTGGGGACCATTGGGCACGTGGATCATGGCAAGACGACCCTGACGGCGGCGATCACGAGCGTGCTGAGCAAGCTGTTCGGCGGTGAAGCCAAGGCCTACGACCAGATCGACGCGGCGCCGGAAGAAAAGGCGCGCGGCATCACCATCAACACCGCGCACGTCGAATACGAGACCAAGAACCGGCACTACGCACACGTCGACTGCCCCGGGCACGCCGACTACATCAAGAACATGATCACCGGCGCGGCGCAGATGGACGGCGCGATCCTGGTGGTCAGCGCCGCCGACGGCCCGATGCCCCAGACCCGCGAGCACATCCTGCTCGCGCGCCAGGTGGGCGTGCCCTACATCATCGTCTACATGAACAAGTGCGACATGGTCGACGACGCCGAGCTGCTCGAGCTCGTCGAGATGGAAGTGCGCGAGCTCCTCGACAAGTACGACTTCCCCGGTGACGCGACCCCGATCATCCACGGCAGCGCCAAGCTCGCGATGGAAGGCGACAAGAGCGAACTCGGCGAAGGCTCCATCTTGAAGCTGGCCGAAGCGCTGGACAGCTACATCCCGCAGCCCAAGCGTGCGGTGGACGGCGCCTTCCTGATGCCCGTCGAAGACGTGTTCTCCATCTCCGGGCGCGGCACCGTGGTCACGGGAAGAGTCGAGCGCGGCGTGATCAAGGTGGGCGAAGAAATCGAGATCGTGGGCATCACCCCGACGCAAAAGACCGTGTGCACGGGCGTCGAGATGTTCAGGAAGCTGCTCGATCAGGGCCAGGCGGGCGACAACGTCGGCGTGCTGCTGCGCGGCACCAAGCGCGAAGACGTGCAGCGCGGGCAAGTGCTGTGCAAGCCCGGCAGCGTCAAGCCGCACACCCACTTCACGGCCGAGATCTACGTGCTCTCCAAGGAAGAAGGCGGGCGCCACACGCCGTTCTTCAACAACTACCGGCCGCAGTTCTACTTTCGCACGACCGACGTGACGGGCGCGGTGGAGTTACCCAAGGACAAGGAGATGGTGATGCCGGGCGACAACGTCAGCATCACGGTCAAGCTGATCAACCCGATCGCGATGGAAGAGGGCCTGCGCTTCGCGATCCGCGAGGGCGGCCGCACCGTCGGCGCCGGGGTCGTGGCCAAGATCATCGAATAGTCGCGATGCGTGACCTGCGCGTCCCGGAAACCGCCCGGGCGCGCACTCCCTGACCAACCCGCGGATCCGTCAACCCAGCGACGGCCCGCACCGCTCTTTGAAAGACAGTCATGCAAAAGCAGAAAATCCGCATTCGCCTGAAGGCGTTCGACTACAAGCTGATCGACCAGTCGGCGCTCGAGATCGTCGATACCGCCAAGCGCACCGGTGCGATCGTCAAGGGCCCGGTGCCCCTGCCGACGCGCCTGCAGCGCTTCGACATCCTGCGTTCGCCGCACGTCAACAAGAGCTCGCGCGACCAGTTCGAGATCCGCACGCACCAGCGCCTGATGGACATCATCGACCCGACCGACAAGACGGTCGATGCGCTGATGAAGCTCGACCTGCCTGCGGGCGTGGACGTCGAAATCAAGCTGCAGTAGCCCCGGCCGCAAGCCTTGGTGTTGCTGCAAGCGTCGCAAGTGATATAATTTTCGGCTTTCCCCGGTATGCCACAGGCATGTCGGGTTTCGTGGTGGCTGCGGTCGCCTCGAACAGTCAGTCCGGCCAATCGATGTCGGGCATTCGAAACAAAGGCCCCGAACACGTTGCTGTGGAGGGGCTGGAGAAAAACCATGAGTCTGAGCAATCGCCTCGGATTGCTGGGCCGCAAGGTGGGCATGATGCGCATCTTCACCGACGACGGCGACGCCGTGCCGGTGACCGTGCTCGATGTGTCCAACAATCGCGTGACCCAGGTCAAGACCGAAGAGACCGACGGCTACAGCGCCCTTCAGGTGGCGTTCGGTACGCGCAAGGCCTCGCGAGTCAACAAGCCCGAAGCCGGCCATCTCGCGAAAGCGGGCGTCGAAGCGGGAACCGTCCTCAGGGAATTCCGCGTTCCGGCCGACGTGGCTGCCGGCTACCAGCCTGGTGCCCATGTGCCGGTCGGCTTGTTTGCCGTCGGCCAGACGGTGGACGTGCAAGGCACGTCGATCGGCAAGGGCTTCACCGGCACGATCAAGCGCCACAACTTTAGCTCGCAGCGCGCGTCGCACGGCAACAGCCGTTCGCACAACGTGCCGGGCTCGATCTCTATGGCGCAGGACCCGGGCCGCGTGTTCCCAGGCAAGAAGATGTCGGGCCATCGCGGTGACGTGACCAAGACGATCCAGAACCTCGACATCGTCCGCATCGACGAAGCCCGCCAGTTGCTGCTGGTGCGCGGCGCGGTGCCGGGTGCAAAGAACGGTCACGTGGTCGTGAGCCCCGCCGTCAAGGCCGGCGCCAAGGCGCCGCCGAACAAAGGAGCCCAGTGATGCAGCTCGAGCTCCTGAATGAACAGGGCCTGGCGACCTCGAAAGTCGACGCGCCGGACACGGTATTCGCCCGCGACTACAACGAGGCGCTGGTGCATCAGGTCGTCGTCGCCTTCCAGGCCAATGCCCGTCAGGGCACGCGGGCCCAGAAGGACCGTACGATGGTCAAGCACTCCACGAAGAAGCCTTGGCGCCAGAAGGGCACCGGCCGGGCCCGCGCCGGCATGACCTCGTCGCCGCTGTGGCGCGGAGGCGGACGGATCTTCCCGAACAGCCCCGACGAGAATTTCACCCACAAGGTCAACAAGAAGATGTACCGCGCTGGCATGGCCGCGATCTTCTCGCAGCTGGCCCGTGAAGGCCGCCTGGCGGTGGTTGATTCGATCACGGTCGATTCGCCCAAGACCAAGCAGCTCGCCGCCAAGTTCAAGGCCATGGGTCTGGACTCGGTGCTGGTCATTTCCGACGTGGTCGACGAGAACCTGCTGCTCGCGTCGCGCAACCTGGCCAACGTGCTGGTGGTCGAGCCGCGCTACGCCGATCCGCTGTCGCTGGTGCACTACAAGAAGGTGCTGGTCACGAAGGCCGCGATCGAGCAATTGAAGGAGATGCTGGCATGAGCGCGCTCCAAGGCAAGAAGTTCAACGAAAGCCGGCTGGCCCAGGTGCTGGTCGCGCCGATCGTCAGCGAAAAAGGCACGATGGTCGCCGAGAAGCACAACCAGGTGCTGTTCAAGGTGCTGCGCGACGCGACGAAGCCGGAAATCAAGGCTGCCGTCGAGCTGATGTTCAAGGTCGACGTCGAGTCGGTGCAGACCGTGCAGCACAAGGGCAAGGTCAAGCGCTTCGGCAAGTCGATCGGCCGCCGCGACCACATCAAGAAGGCTTATGTCTCGCTGAAGGCGGGCCAGGAGCTCAACCTCGCCGGGGAGGGCGCTTAAATGGCCGTCGTCAAAGTCAAACCCACCTCGCCCGGCCGTCGCGCCGTCGTGAAGGTGGTGCATGCCCATCTGTACAAGGGCCGGCCTGAAGCGTCGCTGCTGGAGCCGCAGTTCCAGCACGCCGGCCGCAACAACAACGGCCACATCACGGTTCGCCACAAGGGCGGCGGGCACAAGCACCACTATCGCGTGGTCGATTTCGTGCGCAACAAGGACGGCATTCCGGCCAAGGTCGAACGCATCGAGTACGACCCGAACCGCACCGCCCACATTGCGCTGGTGTGCTACGCCGACGGCGAGCGCCGCTACGTGATCGCGCCGCGCGGGCTCGAAGTGGGGGCGACCTTGCTCTCCGGCGCCGAGGCGCCGATCAAGGCCGGCAACACGCTGCCGATCCGCAACATTCCGGTCGGCTCGACGATCCACTGCATCGAGATGCTCCCCGGCAAGGGGGCGCAGATCGCGCGCTCCGCCGGCACCTCGTGCACGCTGCTGGCGCGCGAGGGCACCTACGCGCAGGTCCGCATGCGCTCGGGTGAGGTCCGCAAGATCCACATCGACTGCCGCGCGACGATCGGCGAAGTGAGCAACGAAGAGCACAACCTGCGCCAGTACGGCAAGGCCGGTGCGAAGCGCTGGATCGGCATCCGCCCGACGGTGCGCGGCGTTGCGATGAACCCAGTCGATCACCCGCACGGCGGCGGCGAAGGCCGCACCGGCGAGGGCCAGGTGCCGGTGTCGCCCTGGAACACGATGACCAAGGGCTATCGCACTCGCAACAACAAGCGCACGCAGACGTTCATCGTCTCGCGGCGCAAGAAGTAAGGGGAACGGCATGACTCGTTCACTCAAGAAGGGCCCGTTTGTCGACCATCACCTGCAAGCCAAGGTGGAAAAGGCCTCGGCGACGAAGGACAAGAAGCCGATCAAGACCTGGTCGCGCCGCTCGACGATCCTGCCCGATTTCATCGGCATCACGATCGCCGTGCACAACGGCAAGCAGCACGTGCCGGTGTACGTGACGGACCAGATGGTCGGCCACAAGCTCGGTGAGTTTGCGCTGACGCGCACGTTCAAGGGGCACCCGGCCGACAAGAAGGCCAACAAGAAATAAGGGAATGACGACGATGGAAACCCGTTCAATCGTCCGCGGTGTTCGCCTTTCGGCCGACAAGGGCCGGCTGGTGGCCGACCTGGTTCGCGGCAGGTCCGTGGCCCAGGCGCTCAACATCCTGACGTTCACCCCGAAGAAGGCTGCCGGCATCATCAAGAAGTGTCTCGAGTCGGCGATCGCCAACGCCGAGCACAACGACGGCGCCGACATCGACGAACTCAAGGTCAAGACGATCTTCGTCGAGCAAGGTGCCACGCTGAAGCGCTTTTCCGCACGGGCCAAGGGCCGCGGCAACCGCATCAGCAAGCCGACCGCGCACATCTACATCACCGTCGGCAACTGAGGCGCAAGGAACACCATGGGACAGAAAATCCACCCGACCGGGTTCCGGCTGCAGGTCACGCGCAACTGGGCTTCGCGCTGGTACGCGGGGAACAAGACTTTCGCCACGATGCTGGCCGAAGACCTGAAGGTGCGCGAGTTCCTGAAGGCGCGGCTGAAGAACGCAGCCGTCTCGCGCATCCTGATCGAGCGCCCGGCCAAGAATGCCCGCATCACGATCTTCTCGGCACGGCCGGGCGTGGTGATCGGCAAGAAGGGCGAGGACATCGAGAACCTGAAGGCCGAGCTGACGCGCCGCCTCGGGGTGCCGGTGGCGGTGAACATCGAAGAGGTGCGCAAGCCCGAAGTCGATGCGCAACTGATCGCCGACAGCATCACCCAGCAGCTCGAGAAGCGCATCATGTTCCGCCGCGCGATGAAGCGCGCGATGCAGAACGCGATGCGCCTTGGCGCGCAGGGCATCAAGATCATGTCTTCGGGCCGCTTGAACGGCATCGAAATCGCGCGCTGCGAGTGGTATCGCGAAGGCCGCGTGCCGCTTCACACCTTGAAGGCCGACATCGACTACGGCTTCTCCGAAGCCAAGACGACCTACGGCGTGATCGGCGTGAAGTGCTGGGTCTACCGCGGTGATCGTCTGGCCAACGGCGAGTCGCCGGGCATGGTGGCGCGCCCTGACTCTGACGACGATCGGCGCAATCGGCGCAATGCCCGTCCGGGTGCGCCGGCAGGGCGTGGGCGCCCGGGGGGCGGCGCTGAGCGTGGCGGGCCGCGGCCGGTGGCTGCTGCGCCGGTCGAAGGCGGCGACAAGCCGGCCGAGGGCCAGGACGCCCCGAAGACGGGCACCGTCAAGCGAGTGCGCAAGGTCGCCGGGCCGGCAACGCCGGCGGCGGCCGAGCCGAAGGGAGAGTAAGGAATGCTGCAACCAGCACGTCGCAAGTTCCGCAAGGAACAAAAGGGCCGCAACACCGGAATCGCCACGCGTGGCGCCCTGGTTTCGTTCGGCGATTTCGGCCTCAAGGCCACCGAGCGCGGGCGCCTGACGGCGCGCCAGATCGAAGCGGCACGCCGCGCGATCTCGCGCCACGTCAAGCGCGGCGGCCGGATCTGGATCCGCATCTTCCCTGACAAGCCCATTTCGCAGAAGCCGGCTGAAGTCCGCATGGGCAACGGCAAGGGCAACCCGGAGTACTACGTGGCTGAAATTCAGCCGGGCAAGGTGCTCTACGAAATCAACGGCGTGCCCGAAGAACTCGCGCGCGAAGCGTTCCAGCTGGCCTCGGCCAAGCTGCCGCTGCGCACGACCTTCGTGTCGCGCCAGGTCGGCGCCTGACGCCCGACCGGAGAGAGACCATGAAAGCATCTGAACTGCGCGGCAAGGACATTGCCGGCCTGCAAAAGGAAGTGGCCGACTTGCTGAAGGCTCACTTCGGCCTGCGCATGCAAAAGGCCACCCAGCAACTGAACAACCACACGACGCTCGGCAACACGCGGCGTGACATCGCCCGCGCCAAGACCGTGCTGGCGGAGAAGCAGAAGGCAGCGAAATGACCGCAGCACCGCAAACGCATGAGGCCGCGCCCGTGGCGCCGGTGAAGAACACCCGCACCCTGGTCGGCAAGGTCGTCAGCGACAAGCGCGCCAAGACCATCACCGTGCTGATCGAGCGCCGCACCAAGCACGAGCTGTACGGCAAGATCGTCGCCCGCACGAGCAAGTACCACGCGCACGACGAGAACAACGAGTGCAAGATGGGCGACGTGGTCGAGATCTCGGAGTGCCGCCCGATCTCCAAGACCAAGGCGTGGGTCGTGACGCGCATGATCGACAAGGCGAGGGTGGTGTGACGCACGCGCTCGGCGCTGCCCGCGACGTGGGCATTCGCCGGGGAGGCTCTGCAGCGGTCGGAACGCTGGGATACTGGCGTCCGGCCGTTGTTGTTTGTTGTTGATCGTCCTTGCGCACACGGAGGTTCGCATGCTCAAAGTTGGTGACAAGCTGCCCGCGGGCACGCTGCAGGAATTCATCGAAGTCGAAGGCGGGGGCTGCTCGCTGGGCCCGAACAACTTCGACATCGAGAAGGAAATCGCTGGCAAGAAGATCGCCATCTTCGCGTTGCCGGGCGCGTACACCCCGACCTGCTCGGCTCAGCATGTGCCTGGCTACGTGGCCCGTGCCGACGAACTGAAGGCCGCCGGCGTGGACGAGATCTGGTGCGTGTCGGTCAACGACGCCTTCGTGATGGGCGCCTGGGGCCGCGAGCAGAAGACCGCCGGCAAGGTGCGCATGATGGCCGATGGCAGTGCCGACTTCACCAAGGCGGCCGGCCTGACCCTCGACCTGAGCTCGCGCGGCATGGGGCTGCGTTCACAGCGCTATTCGATGCTGGTAGTCGACGGTGTCGTCAAGACGCTGAACATCGAGGCGCCGGGCAAGTTCGAAGTCAGCGACGCGGCGACGATGCTGGCGCAGGCCAAGGCCTGAATGTTCGAGCCGTGTTCGCGCGCGCGAACACGAGCCGTGTACACGCGCGTAAGACAGTCTATTGGCGACGCCACGCAAACGCGCGCTTGACGCATCGTCAATATACGTGGCATAATGTAGAGCTTCGCTGGGGTCTTGGTCGCATTCACCGTGCGTAGCCGAGGCGCCAGATCCGCCCAACCAGCCGTCGTCGCCTCGATGTGGCGCCGGGTGACGGGCCCAAGACTGACCGCGGTGTCGCTTCCATGGTGTGCATGGCCGGCGGTGCGGGACAAGTTGGGGACAGAACATGATTCAAATGCAATCGCGGCTCGACGTCGCGGACAACACTGGCGCCAAGTCCGTCATGTGTATCAAGGTGCTGGGCGGCTCCAAGCGGCGCTATGCCGGCATCGGTGACGTCATCAAGGTCAGCATCAAGGAAGCCGCGCCGCGCGCCCGCGTCAAGAAGGGCGAGGTGTACAGCGCCGTTGTCGTTCGCACCGCCAAGGGCGTGCGCCGCCAGGACGGCTCGCTGGTCAAGTTCGACGGCAACGCTGCCGTGCTGCTCAACGCCAAGCTCGAGCC
This sequence comes from uncultured bacterium, assembly GCA_963779155.1. Classification (GTDB taxonomy): domain Bacteria; phylum Pseudomonadota; class Gammaproteobacteria; order Burkholderiales; family Burkholderiaceae_C; genus CAIKUF01. The sequence continues at coordinate 317,751 of CAVZXE010000020.1, forward strand.
GATCGGCACGCGCATCTTCGGGCCGGTGACGCGTGAACTGCGCACCGAGCGCTTCATGAAGATCGTGTCCCTGGCACCCGAAGTGCTCTGAGTTCGAAGGACGGACCATGAACAAGATTCGCAAGGGCGACGAAGTCATCGTGCTGACCGGTCGCGACAAGGGCCGGCGCGGCAAGGTGGCTGCGCGCATCGACGCCGACCACCTGGCCGTCGAGGGCATCAACGTCGTCAAGAAGCACGTCAAGCCCAACCCGATGAAGGGCACGACCGGCGGCATCGTCGAGAAGACGATGCCGATCCATCAGTCCAACGTGGCGATCTACAACGCGGCAACGGCCAAGGCCGACCGCGTCGGGATCAAGCTGCTCGCCGACGGCAAGAAGGTTCGCGTCTTCAAGTCCAGCGGCGACGAAATCAAGGCGTAAGAGGCAAGCCATGGCACAACAACAAGCCCGTCTTCAGGCGATCTACCGCGAGAAGATCGCGCCGGACCTGATGCAGAAATTCGGCTACACGTCGGCAATGCAGGTGCCGCGGCTGTCCAAGATCACGCTCAACATGGGTGTCAGCGAGGCGGTGTCGGACAAGAAGGTCATGGACCATGCGGTCGCCGACTTGTCCAAGATCGCCGGGCAGAAGCCCGTGGTCACCAAGTCGAAGAAGGCCATTGCCGGGTTCAAGATCCGCGACAACGTGCCCGTCGGTTGCATGGTCACGCTGCGCGGCGTGCAGATGTACGAATTCCTCGACCGCTTCGTGACCATCGCGCTGCCGCGCGTGCGTGACTTCCGCGGCATCTCCGGGCGTTCGTTCGATGGCCGGGGCAACTACAACATCGGCGTCAAGGAACAGATCATCTTTCCGGAAGTCGAGTACGACAAGATCGACGCGTTGCGTGGGCTGAACATCAGCATCACGACCACCGCGAAGAGCGACGACGAGTGCAAGGCACTTCTCGCCGCCTTCAAATTCCCGTTCAAGAACTGAAGGGCGCCCCGTGGCCAAAACCTCCCTCATTCAGCGCGAACTCAAGCGCGACGCCCTGGTCGCCAAGTTCGCCAAGAAGTACGCCGAGCTGAAGGCGACCGCCAACGACGCCAAGAAGTCGGACGAAGAACGCTATGCCGCGCGCCTGGAACTGCAAAAGCTCCCGCGCAACGCCTACCCGACGCGCCAGCGCAACCGTTGCGCGCTGACCGGCCGCCCGCGCGGCACCTTCCGCAAGTTCGGTCTCGGCCGCAACAAGATCCGCGAACTCGCCTTCAAGGGCGACATTCCCGGCATCGTCAAGGCCAGCTGGTAATCGGCTCGATCAGGAGATATTCGCATGAGCATGAGTGATCCTATCGCCGATATGCTGACCCGCATTCGCAACGCCCAGGCGGTCGAAAAGGCGGTTGTCGCGATGCCGGCATCGAAGCTGAAAGTGGCGATCGCGCAGGTCTTGAAGGACGAGGGCTACATCGACGGCTTCGCGGTGCGCGGCGAGAAGGTGCAGCCGCAGCTCGAGATCGCGCTGAAGTACTACGCCGGGCGGCCGGTGATCGAGCGCATCGAGCGTGTCAGCCGCCCCGGCCTGCGCGTCTACAAGGGCCGCCACGACATCCCGAACGTGATGAACGGGCTCGGCGTGGCGATCGTCACCACCCCCAAGGGCGTGATGACCGACCGCAAGGCGCGCCAGGTCGGTATCGGCGGCGAAGTGTTGTGCTACGTCGCCTGATCGAGGAGAGACATTCATGTCCCGCGTAGGAAAAATGCCGATCACCGTCCCGCAAGGCGTGGACGTGTCGATCACCGCCGAGAGCATCAGCGTCAAGGGCGCGCTCGGCACGCTGGTGCGTGCCGCGAACCCGCTGGTCTCGGTAAAGAACGAGGACGGCCAGATCGTGTTCGCCGCCGTGGGCGACGCGCCCGGCGGTGACGCGATGTCGGGCACGATGCGCGCACTCGTCGCCAACATGGTGGGCGGCGTCACCAAGGGCTTCGAGAAGAAGCTCACCCTCGTCGGCGTGGGCTTTCGGGCCCAGGCCCAGGGCGCCAAGCTCAATCTGCAGATCGGGTTCTCGCACCCGGTGTCCAAGGACATGCCTGAGGGCATCACGGTGACGACACCGACGCAGACCGAGATCCTGATCAAGGGATCGGACCGCCAGGTCGTGGGCCAGATCGCCGCCGAAGTGCGCGCGATCCGCCCGCCCGAGCCCTACAAGGGCAAGGGCATCCGGTATGCCGACGAGAAGGTCACGATCAAAGAGACCAAGAAGAAGTAAGGAGCGCCACCATGTTGAACAAGAAAGAGCAACGCATCCGCCGCTCGCGCACGACGCGGGGCCGGATTGCCAAGCAGAGCGTGGTTCGTCTGACGGTGTTCCGCTCCAACCTGCACATTTACGCCAGCGTCATCTCCGACGACGGCACGCGCGTGCTGGCCAGCGCATCGACCTCGGAAGCCGAAGTCCGCAAGGAGCTCGGTGCAGCAGGCAAGGGTGGCAACACCGCCGCGGCCGAGATCATCGGCAAGCGCATCGCCGAGCGCGCCAAGGCGGCCGGCGTGGAGAAGGTGGCCTTCGACCGCGCGGGCTACGCTTATCACGGCCGCGTGAAAGCCCTGGCCGAGGCTGCGCGCGCAGCCGGGCTGCAGTTCTGAGCTAGCACAAGCGACGATCAAGGAATTCGACAATGGCAAAGTTTCAACCCCGCGCGCCGACCGAGGCCAGCGAAGACGGCCTGAAGGAAAAGATGATCGCGGTCAACCGCGTCACCAAGGTCGTCAAGGGCGGCCGCATTCTCGGCTTTGCCGCGCTGACCGTGGTCGGCGACGGCGATGGCCGCATCGGCATGGGCAAGGGCAAGTCCAAGGAAGTGCCGGTGGCCGTGACCAAGGCGATGCAGGACGCGCGGCGCAACATGATCAAGGTGTCGCTGAAGGACGGCTCGATCCACCACAAGGTGGTCGGCGAACACGGCGCGGCCCACGTGCTCGTAGCGCCCGCACCGGCCGGTACCGGCATCATCGCCGGCGGCCCGATGCGCGCGGTGTTCGAGGTGATGGGCGTGACCGACATCGTGGCCAAGAGCCTCGGGTCGACCAACCCGTACAACCTGGTCCGTGCCACGCTGGATGCGCTCAAGCGCACCAGCACGCCGGCCGAGATCGCCGCCAAGCGCGGCAAGTCGGTCGAAGAGATCTTCGGCTGAGCGGCGACGAGCGGAGAACAGCCATGAGCGAGAAGAAGACCCTCAAAGTCAAACTGGTCCGCAGCGTCGCGGGCACGCGGGAGTCCCACCGCGCCACGGTGCGCGGCCTGGGCTTGCGCAAGCTCAACAGCACGTCGGAGCTCGAAGACACGCCCGCGGTGCGCGGGATGATCAACAAGGTGGCCTATCTGGTGCAGGTGCTCTGAGCGCGTGCTCGCATCGTCACCATCACAGGACTAGAACATGCAACTCAATACCATCAAGCCCGCCGCGGGCGCCAAGCGCGACAGCCGCCGTGTCGGCCGCGGGATCGGCACGGGGCTAGGCAAGACGGCGGGACGCGGCCACAAGGGCCAGAAGTCGCGCGCCGGCGGCTACCACAAGGTGGGCTTCGAGGGCGGCCAGATGCCGCTGCAGCGTCGCCTTCCGAAGCGGGGATTCAAGTCGCTGACGTTGCGTTTCAACGCCGAGATCCGCCTGTCGGACCTCGAGCGCCTGACGACGACCGAGGTCGATGTGCTGACGCTCAAGCAGGCCGGCCTGGTGCCCGAACTCGTGCGCACGATCAAGGTGATCGCTGCCGGCAAACTGACCAGGAAGATCGCGCTGTCCGGCGTGCTGGCCACGGCGGGCGCCAAGGCGGCCATCGAGGCGGCTGGCGGCACGGTCGCCTGATCGCGGGCAGTCTTCTTTCCGGAACACACGAGCAGTGGCAACCAACGCAAACCAACTGGCCAAGAGCGGCAAGTTCGGCGATCTCCGTCGCCGGCTGACGTTCCTGCTGCTCGCGCTGGTGGTCTATCGCCTGGGCGCGCACATCCCGGTGCCGGGCATCGACCCGGTCGCGTTGCAGCAACTCTTCAAGGGCCAGCAGGGCGGCATCCTGAGCCTGTTCAACATGTTCTCGGGCGGCGCGTTGTCGCGCTTCACCGTATTTGCGCTGGGCATCATGCCCTACATCTCGGCCTCGATCATCATGCAGCTGATGAGCTACGTGGTGCCGACGCTCGAGGCGCTGAAGAAGGAAGGCGAAGCCGGCCGGCGCAAGATCACCCAGTACACGCGCTACGGCACGCTCGGCTGGCGCTGTTCCAGTCGCTCTGCATCTCGATCGCGCTCGAAAGCTCGCCCGGCCTCGTGATCGCGCCGGGTTTCGGCTTCCGCATGACGGCGATGATCAGCCTGACCGCCGGAACGATGTTCCTGATGTGGCTCGGCGAGCAGATCACCGAGCGCGGCCTGGGCAACGGCATCTCGATCCTGATCTTCGGCGGCATCGCGGCCGGCCTGCCAAGCGCGATCGGCGGTCTGCTCGAACTCGTCCGCACCGGAGCGATGAGCATCGTCGTGGCGCTGTTCATCGTGCTCGTCGTCGGCGCCGTTACTTATGTGGTCGTGTTCGTCGAGCGCGGTCAGCGCAAGATCCTCGTCAACTATGCCAAGCGCCAGGTCGGCAACAAGGTCTACGGCGGGCAGTCGTCGCACCTGCCGCTCAAGCTGAACATGTCGGGCGTGATCCCGCCGATCTTCGCGTCGTCGATCATCCTGCTGCCGGCGACCGTCGTCGGCTGGTTCGCGACCGGCGAAAGCCTGCGCTGGCTGAAAGACCTGGCCGGTCTGCTGTCGCCGGGGCAGCCGATCTACGTGCTGCTCTATGCCGCGGCGATCGTGTTTTTCTGCTTCTTCTATACCGCGCTCGTCTTCAACAGCCGCGAGACGGCCGACAACCTGAAGAAGAGCGGCGCCTTCATTCCGGGCATCCGGCCGGGCGACCAGACGGCGCGCCACATCGACCGCATCCTGTCGCGGCTGACGCTGGGCGGTGCGGTCTACATCACCGCGGTGTGCCTGCTGCCCGAGTTCCTGGTGCTCAAGTACAACGTGCCGTTCTACTTCGGCGGCACTTCGCTCCTGATCATCGTCGTCGTGACGATGGACTTCTGGGCCCAGGTGCAGTCTTACGTGATGTCGCAGCAGTACGAGTCGCTGCTGAAGAAAGCCAACTTCAAGGCCGGCTGAAGCGCCGACCCTGACCCCGATTTACCGATCACAGATTCGCAGAGCGGAACAGAAAACACCAACGCATGTCGAAGGACGACGTCATTCAGATGCAGGGCGAGATTCTGGAGAATCTCCCCAACGCCACCTTCCGCGTGAAGCTGGAGAACGGGCACATCGTCCTTGGCCACATCTCCGGGAAGATGCGGATGCACTACATCCGCATCCTGCCCGGCGACAAGGTGACGGTGGAACTGACGCCCTACGACTTGAGCCGGGCACGGATCGTGTTCCGGGCCAAGTGAACGTTTGATTTGAGCATGGCCCGCTGGCGGGTCGAGGAGAAGAGCATGAAGGTCGCAGCATCAGTCAAGAAGATGTGTCGCAATTGCAAGATCATCCGGCGCCACGGTGTGGTGCGCGTGATCTGCACCGATCCGCGGCACAAGCAGCGCCAAGGCTGATCTCGCTCGCGAGACAGACCCCGCGAATCGACGACGAGCAGAGACGAAGAAAGAGATAGGACGCACATGGCACGCATTGCTGGCATCAATATCCCGCCCCACAAGCACACCGAGATCGGCCTGACCTCGATCTACGGCATCGGCCGCAGCACGGCGCAGAAGATCTGCGTCAATGCCGGCGTGCCTCTGGACCGCAAGATCAAGGACCTGACCGACAGCGACCTCGAGCACCTGCGCGAGGAGATCGGCCGCATCACGATCGAAGGCGACCTTCGACGCGAGATGTCGATCAACATCAAGCGTCTGATGGACCTCGGCTGCTACCGCGGCCTGCGCCACCGCCGCGGCCTGCCGGTGCGCGGCCAGCGCACCCGCACCAACGCGCGCACCCGCAAGGGCCCGCGCAAGTCCGGCGCGATGGTCAAGAAGTGACTGTTGTCACCTCCGACCGCTTGAGAACCGACCCGCGCCGGCAAAGAACGAAGGAACGTCAACATGGCTAAAGCACCGAACACCGCCGCCCAGCGCGTGCGCAAGAAGATCCGCAAGAACGTCGCGGACGGCATTGCGCATGTCCATGCGTCGTTCAACAACACGATCATCACCATCACCGACCGCCAGGGCGGCGCGCTGTCCTGGGCCTCGAGTGGCGGCCAGGGCTTCAAGGGTTCGCGCAAATCGACGCCGTTCGCTGCCCAGGTGGCTGCCGAAATGGCCGGCCGCGCGGCGCAGGAGCAGGGCATCAAGAACCTCGACGTGCGGATCAAGGGCCCCGGCCCCGGCCGCGAATCGTCGGTCCGCGCCCTCGCCGCGCTCGGCATCCGCATCAACTCGATCTCCGACGTGACGCCGGTTCCGCACAACGGCTGCCGCCCGCAGAAGCGCCGTCGCATCTGATCTTCGATAGGTTTGTTCGCCGGCCGGCGCCTTCGGGCACCTGCCGGCGGTTTCGTTGAAGCCCCAGCGGCTTCGCAACGCCAACGTCTGAGCGGCCAACAACAACACACGCCAGACTCGCGCAGGCGCCCCAAGCGGGCCTTGCGTCAGATTGAAAAGGACATCAAGTGGCACGCTACCTCGGCCCCAAGGCCAAACTCTCCCGCCGCGAAGGCACCGACCTCTTCCTCAAGAGCGCACGTCGCCCGATCGGCGACAAGTGCAAGTTCGAAGCCAAGCCCGGCCAGCACGGCCGCACTTCGGGTTCGCGCACCTCCGACTTCGGCCTGCAGCTGCGCGAAAAGCAGAAGGTCAAGCGCATGTACGGCATCCTGGAGCGCCAGTTCCGGCGCTATTTCGCCGAGGCCGAACGGCGCCGCGGCAACACCGGCGCCAACCTGCTGACGCTGCTCGAGTCGCGGCTCGACAATGTCGCCTACCGGATGGGCTTCGGCTCGACGCGCGCCGAGGCCCGCCAGCTCGTATCGCACAAGGCGCTCACGGTAAATGGCCAGGTCGTCAACATCGCCTCCTACATGGTCAAGGCCGGTGACGTGGTCGCGGTCCGCGACAAGGCCAAGAAGCAGTTGCGCGTGACCGACTCGCTCAAGCTCGCCGAGGCGCAAGGCATGGCGGCGTGGGTCTCGGTCGATGCGTCCAAGCTCGAGGGCATCTTCAAGAAGGCACCTGACCGCGACGAGTTCGGCGCCGACATCAAGGAAGCGCTGATCGTCGAGTTGTATTCGCGGTAGCGCCCCCCTCACAGGAGAGCGGATGGCCGGCCGCTCCGGCCATCCCTCTCGGTGGCGCTTCGCGTGCCGGGCACGGAGCGTCCTCGCACTCAAGCCCAGCACGGTCCCTCAGCCTTATCGGTGTAACGAACCGAGGGTATTGAAAGAAAGACCTCATGCAAACGAATCTGCTCAAGCCCAAAGCCATCCACGTCGAGCCGCTCGGCGGCAACCGCGCCAAGGTCACCTTGGAACCCTTCGAGCGCGGCTACGGTCACACGCTCGGCAATGCGCTGCGCCGCGTGCTGCTGTCGTCGATGGTCGGCTACGCGCCGACCGAGGTCACGATCGCCGGCGTGCTGCACGAGTACTCCACCGTCGACGGAGTGCAGGAAGACGTGGTCCACATCATGCTCAACCTGAAGGGCGTGGTCTTCAAGCTGCACAACCGTGACGAAGTCACGCTGGTGCTGCGCAAGGAAGGCGAAGGCCCGGTCCTCGCCGGCGACATCCAGACGCCGCACGACGTGGAGATCGTCAACCCCGAGCATGTGATCTCGCACCTGTCTCACGGCGGCAAGCTCGACATGCAGATCAAGGTCGAGAAGGGCCGCGGCTACGTGCCGGGCACGATGCGCCGCTATGGCGACGAGCCGACCAAGTCGATCGGCCGGATCGTGCTCGATGCCTCGTTCTCGCCGGTCGCACGCGTGAGCTACACCGTCGAGAGCGCGCGCGTCGAGCAGCGCACCGACCTCGACAAGCTGGTGATGGAGATCGTCACCAACGGCGCCATCAGCCCCGAAGAGGCGATCCGCGCCTCGGCCAAGATCCTCGTCGAGCAGCTCGCCGTGTTCGCGCAGATCGATGTCAGCGAGTCGGGCGCCTTCGACCAGCCGGCGCAACAGCGACCGGGCTCGTTCGACCCGATCCTGCTGCGCCCGGTGGACGAGCTCGAGCTCACGGTGCGCTCGGCCAACTGCCTGAAGGCGGAGAACATCTACTACATCGGCGACCTGATCCAGCGCACCGAGACCGAGCTGCTGAAGACGCCGAACCTGGGCCGCAAGTCGCTCAACGAGATCAAGGAAGTGCTGGCCTCGCGTGGGCTCACGCTGGGTGGCCGGCTCGAGAACTGGCCGCCGCAGGGACTCGATAAGCGATAGCGCTTCGCCAACAGGAAAGACGGCCTGAAGGCCGTCAACGGATGACGACCGCATTGCGGTCGATCAAGAACAGGGTCGCTACTTTGGCAACCCGGTGCCCCCGGCAGTACCTGACACGGCTGCCGGCATAAACAGTGAAAGAAAGGACCGCACCATGCGTCACCGCCACGGACTTCGCAAACTCAACCGCACCTCGGAGCACCGCCTTGCGATGTTGCGCAACATGTGCAACTCGCTGCTCACGCACGAGGCGATCAAGACCACCGTTCCCAAGGCAAAGGAGCTGCGCCGCGTCGTCGAGCCGCTGATCACGCTGGCCAAGGAGCCGACGCTGGCGAATCGCCGCCTGGCCTTCGACCGCACGCGCGACCGTGCCGTCGTGACCAAGCTGTTCGCCGAACTCGGCCCGCGCTACAAGGCGCGCCCGGGCGGCTACACGCGCATCCTGAAGATGGGCTTTCGCGTCGGCGACAACGCGCCGATGGCCTTCGTCGAACTGGTGGACCGGCCCGAGCTCGCTACCGACGCCGCGTCCGACAAGGTCGAGTAAGCGGGCCGGCACGCACCCGCGCGGCACGGCGCCGCGGCGCATCCGGGAGGCCAGCGCGAGCTGGCCTTTCCCGTTCTCGGCGGCCGTGCCGCTGGTTTGGCACACTCGGACCCATGTCGCTGTTTCGCGCCCTGCACCTCAGCAAGAAGTTCGGCGCCAACACCGTCGTCGACGACCTGTCGCTGCACATCGAGGCCGGCGAATGCCTCGGCGTGATCGGCCCCAACGGCGCCGGCAAGACCACGACGATCCGCATGTGCCTCGGTCTCGTGGCGCCCGATGCGGGGCGCATCGAGGCCTTCGGGCTGCCGATTCCGCAGCGGGTTCGCGAGGCCAAGAATCGCATCGGCGTCGTGACCCAGCTCGACAGCCTCGATCCGGACTTCAACTGTGTCGAGAACCTGCGTGTCTATGGCAGCTATTTCGGTCTGCCGAGGGCGACGATCGACGCGCGCATCCCCAAGCTGCTCGAGTTCGCCGCGTTGCAGTCCAGGGCGCGCGCGAAGCCGGCGGAGCTCTCTGGCGGCATGAGGCGGCGCCTGAGCCTCGCCCGCGCGCTTATCAACGATCCCGACCTGCTGCTGCTCGACGAACCCACGACCGGGCTCGATCCGCAGGCCCGCCACCTGATGTGGGAGCGCCTCAAGCAATTGCTGCAGCAGGGCAAGGCCATCCTGCTGACCACGCACTTCATGGACGAAGCCGAACGCCTGTGCGACCGCCTGCTGGTGCTGGACAACGGACGCCGGATCGCCGAAGGCACGCCGCGCGGGCTGATCGCCGAGCACCTGGAGAGCGATGTGGTCGAGGTCTATGGCGACGGCGCGCGCGCCAGCGCCGATCGGCTGGGGCATCTGGCGCAGCGCGTCGAGCACAGCGGCGAGACGGTGTTCTACTACCTGCGTGAACCCCGGCCGCTGCTGCAGGCGCTGGCCGAGCAGCCCGGGCTGCGCACATTGCACCGCCCGGCCAATCTCGAGGACCTGTTCCTCAAACTCACCGGCCGGCAGATCCGGGATGAAGGCTGACGGCATGACGATCCGCAGACGCCATGGGCGTCGGCCTTGCAAGCCGCGCCGCGCCGGTGGCCCGACCCTTCGCCAGGCACAAGCAGTCCACTGGACTGTCAGTGCGGGCTCAGCCCCGAGGGGATCTCGGCTCTCTTGCGGCGGCCCGGTGAGGGCCGAGGTCGCACTCCGATGCTGATCCCCATTTACGCCCCGCCCCGCGTGTCGCTGCGTTTCTGGCCGGTGCTGCTGCGCAACTGGCTGGTATGGCGCAAGCTGGCGGTGCCGAGCATGATCGGCAACATCGCCGAGCCGCTGATCACGCTCGTCGCCTTCGGGTACGGGATCGGTTCGCTGGTCGGCGAGGTCCAGGGGCTGCCCTACATCGAGTTCCTCGCCTCGGGCAGCGTCGCCGTCAGTGCCACACTGGCCGCGACCTTCGAGGCGCTGTACTCGGCCTACTCGCGCATGCAGGTGCAAAAGACATGGGAAAGCATCATGAACGCGCCGGTTGCGCTGGACGACATCGTGTTCGCCGAGATGCTGTGGGCGGCGCTGAAGGCGCTGCTCTCGGTCAGCGCGATCCTCGCGGTGATCTTCCTGCTCGGCATCAGCCGCGCGCCGACCATGCTGCTGGCGCTACCGGTGCTGGGCCTCGTGGGCATCACGTTCGCGTCGATCGCGCTGGTCTTCAACGCGGTCGCCAAGGGATACGACTTCTTCACCTACTACTTCACGCTGGTCATCACGCCGATGACCTTCCTGTCGGGGGTGTACTTTCCGATCGAGCAGATGCCGGTCTGGCTCCAGCAGGTGGCCCGCGTGCTGCCGCTGACCTACGCCGTGGAGGTGGTGCGGCCGCTCATCATCGGCCAATGGCCGGCGCAGGTGCTGCAACCGCTGGCGGTACTTGCCGCGTATGCGGGCTGCGGCTACTTCGTCGCGCTGGTGCTGACGCGGCGGCGCTTCTTCGGCTAGGCTCGGCGATGGAACCTATCGCTGCCTGCTTGCTCAGTCACACTGGCGGGCTCGCACCTGCCCCGCCGATGCAATGAACCTTCTGCCTTCCCGCCCGCTGCGCTTGTTGCTGCTGCTGATGGTGCTGGTCGGCAGCGCGCTCGTGGCGCGCGCGGCCGAGGAGTTTCTCCAGCCCGAACGCGCCTTTGCGCTCAGCGCCCGCGCGCTGGACGAGCGCCAGGTCGAACTGAGCTTCGATGTGGCCCCGGGCTACTACCTGTACGGCGACAAGTTCAAGTTCGAGGCCACCGACGCGACACTCGGCAAGGCCGTCGTTCCAGCGGGCAAGATCAAGTTCGACGAGACCTTCCAGAAGGACGTCGAAACCCATCGCGGCCTGATCCGCATCGTGCTGCCGGTGCAGCAGGCGCAGGGTGACTTCCGGCTCGACGTGACGAGCCAGGGCTGTGCCGACCGCGGCCTGTGTTACCCGCCACAGCAGCAGCAGGTGACAGTCAGCCTGACGGGCTTCGGCGGCAAGGGCGAGGCCAGGCTCGTGCCGGCGAGCGGCAGCCCGGGGGTGGTGGAGCCCTCCGCTGCCGCGGCACCCACCATGTCGCCTGACAGCGGCGCCCGGGTCGACGCGGCGTTGCGCAGCGGCCGCTTCTGGCCGGTGGTCGGTGTGTTCTTCATCGCCGGGCTGCTGCTTTCGTTCACGCCCTGCGTGCTGCCGATGGTGCCGATCCTGTCGTCGCTGATCGCCGGACACGGCGCCGAGGTCTCGCGCCTGCGCGGGCTGGCGCTGGCGGCGAGCTATTCGCTCGGCATGGCGCTGGTCTATACCGCTTTCGGCGTCGCGGCCGGGCTGGTCGGCGAGGGCCTGGCAGCGGCCTTGCAGACACCCTGGGTACTCGGCACGTTCGCGGTCGGCCTGCTGGCCCTGGCGGCCTCGATGTTCGGCTTCTTCGAATTGCAGCTTCCGCATGCGTTGCACGGCCACGTCCACCGCGCGAGCCACAAGCTGCCGGCCGGGCGAGTGGCCGGGGTGTTTGCGATGGGCGGTGTCTCGGCGCTGCTGGTCAGCCCCTGCGTCGCGGCGCCGCTGGCCGGCGCCCTCGTCTATCTGAGCCAGACGCGCGATGTCGCACTCGGTGGCACCGCGCTGTTCTCGCTGGCCAGCGGCATGAGCGTGCCGCTGCTCGTGCTCGGCGTCTCGGAAGGCGCCCTGCTGCCACGTGCCGGCGCATGGATGGAAGGCGTCAAGCAGTTCTTCGGCGTGTTGCTGGTGGGCGTGGCGATCTGGACCGTGCAGCCTGTGCTGCCAGCGGAGCTGACGCTCGCGCTGTGGGGGGCGCTGCTGGTCGGCAGCGCCGTGGCGCTGGTCGAGTTCCGTCGTGCCGGGCGCCGGCCGCTGTGGCGATTGGTCGTGGCGGCCGTGGCGGCCGTGATCGGCGTGCTGCAGTTTGTCGGCGCGGCCTCGGGCGGCAGCGACCCCTTGCAGCCGCTGGAGCATCTGCGCGCCGGCGGCCAGCGCCCATCGATTGCTGCGAGCTTCGTGCCGGTGCACAGCGTGGCCGAACTCGACCGGGCTCTGCGCACCGCCGGCCGCCCGGTGATGCTCGACTTCTATGCCGACTGGTGCGTGTCGTGCAAGGAAATGGACCGCTTCACCTTTGCCGATCCTGCCGTGCAGGCGCGTCTTGGCGGCGCGATGCTGCTCAGGGCAGACGTCACGGCCAACGCGGCGCAGGACCGCGAGCTGCTCAGGCGCTTCCAGCTGTTCGGGCCGCCCGGCACGCTCTTCTTCGATGCCCGTGGCCAGGAAGTTCCGGGCACGCGCGTGATCGGTTTCCAGAGCGCGGAGCGCTTCCTGCAGACACTGCAGGCGGCCGGTCTGTGAGGCGGGCAACGGTTGGAAACGCTGGCGTGTGCTATACTTTATGGCTCAGTCGCGGGGTGGAGCAGTCTGGTAGCTCGTTGGGCTCATAACCCAAAGGTCGTAGGTTCAAATCCTGCCCCCGCAACCAAAATTCCCGAACAAAAACAACAACATAGAATTGGCGAACGCCGACCAACAGGTCGGCGTTTTGCTGTGTGGCCCATCTGTGGCCTAAGTTTGGCCCTGTTGTGGCCCGCCCCTCGCGCGCCACATGCCGAATTGACCTTTTGGCTCCTGGCCCATTCGATGAAGTTTGGTCGAAATCGCGACCGATAGTCAGACGAACCTACGGTCAGTACTTTCCATGACCGTTGGGGCGCTGGCCCATTTTCTGGGCCACAAACGGCGCGGTCGGTTTCCTCGTGACCCAGTGGCCCTCCGATGGCCCAAATACGCGAGCGATAGCGTCCCACCGGCAGATCGTTGCGTGGATCAGGCCCGCTGCGACCGCGACTGCCGACTCGGTCTCGCGAACGAGCAATGACGGCGATTGAGTTCACCACCCGTGCAGTGGCGCCTTCTAGCGGGCGGGAGACTGAGTCATTGTCTGACCATGAACGCGGCACGTCAGCGCTTTGCCATTCGCCGGGTCCTGCGCCCATCCGACTCTGACTCCCCCAAGTCCATGCCGAGGTACGCCTCCAATGCGAAGCGCACGACGTCAGAACGCGACGGAATCATGCCCAACTTCTCATTGAGTTCGATGCGCTTCTTGTCGATGGCCTGCTCAAGCAGGTCACTGACGCGGACGTTGAGTTGGGCGCGTGACATAGCTGGACCTCACGCCAGATTGTAGTTTTGTTCGCCATGTATCGCTAGACAGCTTGACAGCTAGATTTCTTGAAATCGATACAGGTACGCATCGATTTGTCTGGGCTCATAACCCACCAACAGGTCGGCGTTTTGCTGTGTGGCCCCAGTTTGGCCCAGTTGTAGCCCGCGCCTCGCGCGGTCTGCCCTGCGGTGACCCTTCAGCGCGCCGTCTGCAACTCAGCCTGACGGGCTGCAGCGGCGCCGAGGTCCCGACGTTACTTCTTGGCCGGCTCGACCGACACCGCCACGGCCTCGGTGTAGACGGCCTGGATCTGGTCGCCGACCTTGATCAGCTTGAACTGCCCGGCGTCCGGCACCTTGAGTTCGACGGTCTGCTTCGGCCCCTTCAGCGTGACGGTCTGGGTCTTGGGGTCGAGTGCGATGACATCGGCCGTGACTTCGATCTGGCTGCCCACCGCGCCACCGGGGCGCTCACCCGCAGGTGCACGCGTGGCGGCAGCGGTCTCCTTCGCGTCGCCGATCGGCTTGCCGCCCTTCTTCAGCGTCAAGGTGAGCGCCTCCACGTAGTTCAACGTGACCGTGTCGCCGACCTTGAGCTGGTCGAAGTTGCGAACCTCGGGGCCCGCGGTCACCGTGTTGAGGTTGCCCTTGGGGCCCTTGATCGTGATCTGGCGGGTCGTCTTGTCGATCGCCGTGACGGTGGCCGACACGGACACCGTCGCAGCGACGGTTGCCCGGCCCGGCGCCGATGCGACCCCGACTGCGGCCTCGGCCGCCGGCTTGGTCTGCGCGAGTGCAGGCAGCGTGCCAGCGCCGAGCAGAGCGGCGCTCAGAATGATCATTTGTGGCTTCATGGTGTTCTCGGTTGAAAGTGGAAGGGGGGTGATTCAAGCCCGTCGGAATTATCCTTGAATCGACGCGCCTGACGATGATCGCGCGGGGTACCGCGCCGCGGGGCGACCTGGCCGGCGCTCGCGCCGCGCCACGAGCCGGCGCGGGGCCGAGTTGTCGAGGTCGGCCCGCCGCTTCGACCCCGGGGCCGCCAACTACAGGCTCTCGGCGAAGGTGCGGAGCCTCTCCAGGCGGCTCGGGTGCTTGAGCTTGCGCAGGGCCTTGGCCTCGATCTGCCGGATCCGCTCGCGCGTCACGTCGAACTGGCGCCCCACTTCGTCGAGTGTGTGATCGCTGCTCATGTCGATCCCGAAGCGCATGCGCACGACCTTGGCTTCACGGGGCGTGAGGCCGTCGAGCAGTTCGCTGACGACGGAGCGCAGACCCGACTGCAGCGCCGCTTCCAGCGGCGCGACGCTGTGTGTATCCTCGATAAAGTCGCCGAGCTTTGCGTCGCCGTCGTCGCCCACCGACAACTCCAGCGAAACCGGTTCCTTGGCGATCTTCATGATCTGGCGGACCTTGGCCTCCGGCAGCTCCAGCTTGAGCGCGATCGTCGCGGCATCGGGCTCGAAGCCGAACTCCTGCAGGTGGGCCCGGCTCACCCGGTTCATCTTGTTGATCGACTCGATCATGTGCACCGGAACGCGGATCGTGCGCGCCTGGTCGGCGATCGCGCGCGTGATGGCCTGGCGGATCCACCAGGTGGCGTAGGTCGAGAACTTGAAGCCGCGGCGGTACTCGAACTTCTCGACCGCCTTCATGAGGCCGACATTGCCCTCCTGGATCAGGTCGAGGAACTGCATGCCGCGGTTCGCGTACTTCTTCGCGATGGAGATCACGAGGCGCAGGTTGGCCTCGATCATCTCCTGCTTCGCTTCGCGCGACGTGCGTTCGCCCAGGCTCATCTGCTTGTTGATCACCTTCAGCTCGTCGAGCGGAACCACCGCCCTCGCCTGGATCGCGACCAGCTTGGCCTGGAGCTCCCGAATGGCCGGCGCGTTGCGGCCCAGCGCAGCGCTGTAGGGCTTGCCGGACGACGCCTCGGCGTCGACCCAGGCCAGGTCGAGCGCATGGGGCGGGAACTGCTCGATGAAGTGCTGCTGTGGCATGCCGCAACGGTCGACGGCGATCTTGCGGATCTCGCGTTCATGGCGACGAACCTCGTCGACCTGCGAACGCAGCGTCGCGCACAGCCGGTCGATGGTCTTGACGGTGAAGCGCACCGTCATGAGCTGCTCGCTGAGTGCCCGCTGCGCATTGCGGTAGGCGGCAGATCCATGGCCGTGCTTCTCGTAAGCCCGGCGCAACTTGTCGAAGCCTGCACGCATGGAGGCAAACTTCTCGAGTGCGGCGACCTTCATTTCCTCGAGCCGCCGCGTCATCGCGCTGCTGGCGCCGCTGCCCAGGTCATCGTCGTCGTCGTCGAAGGCGTCGAAATCCTCCTCGGCCACGTAGTCGTCGGCCTCGCCGGCAACGACGAAGCCATCGACGAGCGCGGAGATGGCGATCTCGCCGGCGGCAACCTTGTCGGCTGAGGCCAGGATCTCGGCCATGATCGACGGCGCGGCCGATATGGCCAGCATCATCGCCTGCAGGCCGCCCTCGATGCGCTTGGCGATCTCGATCTCGCCTTCCCGCGTCAGCAGTTCGAACTGGCCCATCTCGCGCATGTACATGCGCACGGGGTCCGTCGTGCGGCCGAAATCGGAGTCCACCGTGGAAAGCGCGGCCTCTGCGGCTTCGTCGGCCTCTTCGTCGGTCGCCTCGGTGCCTGCGCCGCCCACGACCAGCAAGGTGGCTGCGTCGGGTGCCTGCTCGTACACGGCGACACCCATGTCGTTGAGCATCTTCGCAATCGCCTCGAGCACCTCGGCGTCGACCAGTTTCTCGGGGAGGTGATCGTTGATCTCCTGCTGGGTCAGAAAGCCCCGCGTCTTTCCCATCTTGACGAGCGTCTTCAGCTCGCTGCGGCGCTTCTCGACCTCTTCCTCGGTGAGTGCGGTCAGGTCCAGGCCGAACTCGCGGATCAGCGCCCGTTCCTTGGACTTCGGAACCCGCATCCGCAAGGGCCTGGCCTTTGCCGACGGCACGTCGGCACGCACCACGGACGGCGGGGCGGCGGCCCGCGACTCGGAGGGGATGGCTTTCTTGGCGGTCATTCGATTTCCAATCGGTGAAGCGGTCCGGAGGGTCTCGGCCTCGATCGACACAATGTGTGCGGGTGAAGCGAGTTTGCGCTTCTCGCAACGCCCTACTTCAGGCATCGGCACGGACATTGCAACGTATATGGGGTTCGCACGCCGATTTGAAAGGCGAGACCGGGCTCCCCCGGCTCCCCGCCCAGCGCTGGCCCGATGGCCGCATGTGGCGCCATCGGCAGACGCGGCGCTCGCGATGAGCAGGCCTGGCTTCAGACCTTCGGAATGCGCAGTGTCTTGCTGATCATCAAGGTGCCCGACAGCGCAAACATCAGCGCGAGCGGGTGCAGGCGCCAGGGGCCGGCCTCCCACAGGCCACCGGGAAGGCTGCCGCCGAGCCCGCCTTGCCATGCGACGAGGGCCAGCAGCGCGGTCAGCAAGACGCTGCTCGGTATCGGCGTGCCCTCGAAGTAGGCCACCTTGCCGGCACCGGCCGACAGGCTCTCGGCCGTCACGTTGTAGCGCGCCAGGCGGCTGACGCCGCAGCAAACGAAATAGACCATCACCAGTGCGTCCCAGCCGCCGCGCAGGCCGGCGGCGAAGCCTAGCGCCGCGGGGCCGACGCCGAAGGAGATGATGTCGGCCAGCGAGTCGAGTTCACGGCCCAGTGCCGAATGCTGCTGCCGCCAGCGGGCGATGCGGCCGTCGAGCACGTCGAAGGCGAGCGCCAGCGGTGCCATCGCCGCGGCCCACAGGAAGTGCGACAGCGCGCCGCTCGAGACATGCAGCATCGCCAGGAACACCGAGGCCATGCCGCAGGCTGCGTTGCCCAGGGTGAAGAAGTCCGCCAGGTGAAAGCTGCGGATCATCGAGAAATGGCGGGGTGGAACGGTGGACCTGGACATTCGTGCTCCCGTGCAAACCAACCGCGACCCATCAGTCAGGGTGCCGAATGCCGCGCCGTTCCTGCCCACGATGCGGGACCGACGGCAAGCGGGCGCGGCCAGTGGCAGTATCGCCTGCGCGGCCGGCGGTTCACCGTGCAACCGGAGCCCGAGGGGCTCCGGCTCAGGATGCGGGCACGACTGCGGTGGCCTCCAGCTCGATCTTGCCCGGGCTGTCGAGCAGGTCGGAGACGAAGATCATGCTCATCGCCGGGTAGTGCGAGCCCATCTGCTGGCGCCAGATCGCGCCGAGCGCGCGGCGGGCGGCCAGGTAAGCCGGCTTGTCGCAGCAGTAGGCGGTCATGCGGCAGATATGCCTAGCCTCGCCGCCAGCCTGCGCGAGCACCGCGAGGATGTTCTTCAAGGCCTGTTCGAACTGCGGCGCGATGTCTTCCGACTCGAACTTCTGTTGCGCATTCCAGCCGACCTGCCCGGCGATGAACACGATCCGCCCGGCGTCCACGGCGATGCCGTTGGCGTAGCCGATCGGGGCAGCCCAGTCGGGCGGCAGCAGCACCTGCATGGGTTCGCTCCTCAGTCGGTGTAGCGGGGCGGGTCGGGGTCGTTGGCCCAGTCGCCGTCGGGCGCTGGCACCTTCTCGAGCCAGGCCCGCACCAGTTGGACGTGTTCGTGCTCCTCGGCCTGCAACTCGAGCGCCGCCTTGCGTATCGACTCGCTGCTGGTCAGCCGCGCGAGTTCACCGAAGAAGGCTTCGGCGCGCTGCTCCGCCCCGAGCGCCAGCTGCAACGCGTGCCAGGGCTGCATCAGGTAGTGCACCTCGTCGATCGGGACGGTCTCGGGTGCCTCGAGGCCCGGCCAGCCGAATCCGCCGGCCGGGGGTCTGGGGTCTTCCTTCCAGCCCATCTCGGCCATGATCTGCTCGGCGTGCTTGCCCTCGTAGGTCGCCATGGTGCGGAACATCGCCGCGACTTCGCGGTTGTTGTGCATTTCCATGGCGTCGGCGAACTCGGTATAGCGCTCCACGGCCTCGCGCTCCATCGCGAGCGCCTGCGCCATGAAGTCCTCAAGGGTGCGTGGCACGGTGCTCATAGCTCGAACTCCCTTTCAAATTCCGCGACGTCTTGCGGCACCTCGCTGTGCTTGGCGGCGTAGGTCTTGCTCTGGCCCACATACAGCACGCCGATGTTCATGCCGTCGTCGGTCATGATGCGGCGCGCTGCGCGTGCCGGGTCGTCGGTGGTCTCCACCGGCGCCGGGTGCACGAGCTGCTTCCACTCCCGTTGCTCGGGGCGGAACGTCACGCAGGGGCTCATCACCTCGATGAAGGCAAAGCCCGGGTGGCGGATGCCCTGCGCAATGATGTTGGCGGTGCCGTTCGGATCGCCTGAGAAAGCGCGGGCGACGAAGCCGGCGCCTGCGGCCAGCGCGATGACCAGCGGGTGGAACGAGCGGATCCCCGTCCCGCCGGGCGAGAGCTTGTTGTCCCAGTCGGGTTCGGTGGTGGGCGAGGCCTGGCCCTTGGTCATGCCATAGACCTGGTTGTTCATCACGATGTACGTCAAGTCGACGTTGCGCCGGCAGGCATGCATGAAGTGGTTGCCGCCGATCGAGAAGCCGTCGCCGTCGCCCCCGGTCACGAGCACCGTGAGGTCGGGCCGGGCCACCTTCAGCCCGGTGGCGGCAGGCAGCGAGCGGCCGTGCACACCGTGGAAGCCGTAGCAGGTCGTGTAGGCGGGGATGCGCGACGAGCAACCGATGCCCGAGACCACCGCCACCTCGTGCGGCGGGATCTGCAGCTGGGCGAGCGCCTTGGTGATCGAACTGAGCACGGTGTAGTCGCCGCAGCCCGGGCACCAGATGGGCTTGTAGCTCGACTTGTAGTCGGCTGCGGTCAGCACGGCCATTGGAGTGACGGGGTCGTTCATGCGGCTGGCCTTTCGATGGACACGCTGCCCTGCCATTCGATGATGGCCTGCGCCAGTTCACCCGGTCGCAGGGGCAGCGGGCCGGGGCGGTGGAAGCTGGCCGGGCGCCCCGGCAGGTCGAGCATCGCGCGCAAGTGGCGGTACAACTGCGCGCCATGGTTCTGCTCGACCACCAGCACCTGCCTGACGCCCGCCAGCGCCTGCGCCATGCGCGCGGGCTGAATGGGCGCAAGCAGGCGCAGCGTGATCATCCGGACGCCCCTGCCGGCGATGGCGGCGCGCGCGCAGGCTTCGCGCACGGCACCCGAGACCGAGCCGAAGGTGATGACGGCGGCATCGCCCTCGCCTTCGATGTCGGCCCACCGGCTGCCGTAGTCGTGCAGCGCCAGCTTGCGCTCGCGCTTGTCGAGCTGCAGCGCATGGTCGCGCGCGCCGCTGCTTGGGATGCCGGCTTCTGTGTGTTCGAGCCCGTCGGCGGTATAGACGACTCCGGCGGTGCCGGGAATGGCCATCGGCGAGACGCCCGACTCGGTGTTGCGGTAGCGCTTGTAGTCGGCCGTGTGGGCCGGCGCCGTCTCGCGGGCGGCGACCCGATCGCTGTCGGCGGGGCGGTCGATGATGGCGCGCGACTGGCCCATGAACTGGTCCGAGAGCACGATGGCCGGTGCCTGCAGCGCCTCGGCCAGGTGCACCGCCCATTGCGTGGTCGCCAGGCAGTCGGCGATCGAGGTCGGCGCCAGCACAAGACGCGGCGCGTCGCCGTGCAACCCGCTGACGGCGAACGAAAGGTCGCTCTGCTCGCTCTTGGCCGGGATGCCCGTGGAGGGGCCCCCACGCATCACGTTGACCACCACGATCGGCACCTCGGCCGTCACCGCCAGGCCGAGGGCCTCGGTCATCAGCGCGAGGCCCGGGCCGGCGGTCGCCGTCAGGGAGGGAACGCCTCCATAGGCCGCGCCGATGATCATGTTGATCGACGCGAGTTCGTCCTCGGCCTGCAGCAGGCTGCCACCGACCTTTGTCAGGGCCGGCGCCATCCACTCCAGCAGCTCCGTGGCTGGGGTGATGGGGTAGGCGGCGACAAAGCGCACGCCGCCGCGGATGGCGCCGAAGCCCGCAGCCTCGTTGCCACTGATGAGCCAGCGCCTGTCGCTGGCTGCCGCGCCCGCATCGAGCCGCGCCATGCCGCCGATGCCTTGCGCCTCGGCGAGGCCCTGGCGCAACGCCTCGAGGTTGGCCTGCAGGCCGGCCTCGGTGCGCTTCCACGATGCACGCAGCGCGGCTTCGAGGGCATCGGCCGGAATGCCGGCGAGGCCGCCCGTCAGACCGAGCGCGAGCATGTTCATCCAGCAGCCGGGAATGGCCTTGGCCATCTTCTTCAGCGGCAGCGCCACGCAGCGCGCCCCGCTGCTGGCAAAGACCTCGGGCGCGGCGCCCTCGTCGGCATCGCCGATCACCACGCTGTTCGCCCGCAGCGGGATCTCGTCGGCGAAGCGGTTGACGTTCTGCCAGTCCATCGCCAGCAACAGATCGAAACTGTCGTCCAGCGCGTCCATCGGTCGCCGCGCGAGCCGCAGCAGCGCCGCCGCCTCGCCGCCGCGGATCTGCGGCCCGCTGGTGCGGACCATGATGCCGTACAGCCCGGCGCGCGCGGCCGCGTCGAGCAGCATCGTGCCGGCAGTCATCACGCCGCTGCCGCCGCTGCCCGCGATGGCCACGGACACCGACGTACCAGCCGTCGCACTGTGCGCCGCGGCGCCAGGGGCGAGGCCCGGGACGGTGCCCGCTCGATGGGTTTCAGGGGATTGCACGCTGCGCTCCTTCGCGTCGAATGTGCCAAGTGAACGTGCGGATCGGGGTCTCGATACTGATTCAGATCAATGTCTGTGCATCCCGGATCGCCGACAATTGCATAAACACGCATTCCGGTACCATAATGCAACAATAGCGCTGGCGATCGGATCGGTCAAGCGCTTCGGCGGCGGCCCGCAAGGTGCGGGCAGCGCCACGCGGCACGCGCAGCAGAAAGGGTTGAACCCGATGAGCATCCAAGCCCTCCGCTGGTTGATGACGGCAGTCGACACACCCTTCGAACGCGCCGCGTTCGCCGCGGAACCCGGCCCGGGCGAGGTCGTCGTCGCGATTGCCGGATGCGGCGTCTGCCACACCGACCTCGGCTACCTCTACGACGGCGTGCGGACCAAGCACCCGTTGCCGCTCGCGCTCGGCCACGAGATCAGCGGCCGCGTGGTGGCCTGCGGCGCAGGCGCGCAGGCCTGGGACGGCAAGGCGGTCATCGTGCCCGCGGTGCTGCCTTGCGGCGAATGCGATCTCTGCCGGCGCGGCCTCGGTACGATCTGCACCCGGCAGAAGATGCCCGGCAACGACATCCAGGGCGGCTTTGCCAGCCACATCGTGGTGCCCGGCCGCGGCTTGTGCGAGGTCGACGAAGCGCGCCTGGCACGGGCCGGTCTCACGCTGGCCGAGGTCTCGATCGTCGCCGATGCCCTGACCACACCCTACCAGGCGGTGCAGCGTGCCGGCGTGACGCCGGGCAGCCTGGCGATCGTCGTCGGCGCGGGCGGTGTCGGCGGCTATTGCGTGCAGGTGGCCCGCGCCTTCGGCGCCAGCGTGGTCGCGATCGACGTCGATGATGCCAAGCTCGCGGCGATCGCGCCCCACGGCGCCGCGCTCACGCTGAACAGCCGCGCGATGGATGGCAAGGCGATCAAGGCGGCGGTGCTCGACTTCGCGCGCAAGAACGGCCTGCGCAGCACCGAATGGTTCATCTTCGAATGCTCGGGCAGCGCGCCCGGGCAGTTGACGGCCTATGGCCTGCTGGTGCACGGCGCAACCCTCTCGGTCGTCGGCTTCACGATGGACAAGGTCGAACTGCGGCTGTCGAACCTGATGGCCTTCGACGCGCGCGCGATCGGAAACTGGGGCTGCCCGCCCGAGGCCTACCCCGCGGCGCTGGATCTCGTGCTCGACGGCAAGGTGCAGATCGCGCCGTTCGTCGAAACGCACCCCCTGGATGACATCAATCGCGTCTTCTCCGCGGTGCACCGGCGCGAGATCAAGAAGCGCGCCGTGATGGTCCCGGCCTGACGACAACCAAGGAAAGCCTCGATGAACGCACCCGAAGCCCCCACCCCCCCGCGCGAGTTCAAGAACCACGACCTCGTCGACGACATCGCCAAGCCCGGCGTCCGCTACGAGAAGCGGCCCGCGACGGCGCCCGACGGCAAGGTCGTCCCCGGGCTCTACAACGCCTGGATCACGCTCGACAACCCGAGCCAGTACAACTCGTACACGACCGACATGGTCAAGGGCGCGATCCTCGCCTTTCGCGCAGCGTCGAACGCGCGCGACGTCAACTGCGTGGTCTTCACCGGTGCGGGCGACAAGGCGTTCTGCACCGGCGGCAACACCAAGGAGTACGCCGAGTACTACGCCGGCCATCCGCAGGAATACCGCCAGTACATGCGGCTGTTCAACGACATGGTCTCGGCGATCATGGCCTGCGACAAGCCGGTGATCTGCCGCGTCAACGGCATGCGCATCGGCGGCGGCCAGGAGATCGGCATGGCCTGCGACTTCTCGGTCGCGCAGGATCTGGCGCGCTTTGGCCAGGCCGGCCCCAAGCACGGCTCGGCGCCGATCGGCGGCGCGACCGACTTCCTGCCCGTGATGATCGGCGCCGAACGGGCGATGGCGGCGTGCGTGCTGTGCGAGCCGTTCTCGGCGCACAAGGCGTACCAGATGGGCATCCTCACCGACGTGGTGCCGGCGCTCAAGGTCGACGGCAAGTTCATCGCCAATCCCCTCGTCGAGACGCAGCGCCAGTTCGACGAGTTCGGCCGCAACGCCTACGGAGAGCCCGTGACCGGCGATGCGCTGGCTGCCGGCAAGGCGCTGATGAAGCGCGGCACGGTGGATCTGTCGATGCTCGATGCCAAGGTCGAGGAGCTGTGCGCGAAGATCCTGCTCACCTTCCCCGACTGCACGACGCGCACGCTCGAGGAACTGCGCAAGCCCAAGCTCGAGGCGTGGAACCGCAACAAGGAAGACTCGCGCGCCTGGCTGGCCTTGAACATGATGACCGAGGGCCGCACCGGCTTCACCGCGTTCAACGAAGGCACGAAGGACGACCGCGAAGCCGACTTCGTGCTGCTGCGCCAGAAGCTCGCCGCTGGCGCGAGCTGGGTCGGCCCGCTGCACGACCAGGTCCAGCCGAAGAACAAGCGCCATGGCTGAGCACGAAGATCCCGACGCCGGGCCTCCTCAAGCCGGGCCAGCGCCCCTCGGGGGACCGGGTACGGGTTCGCGCGACCGAGGGGCAGACATGTCCCCGTTGCAGGTCTGGATCGAGAGCGACGGCGCGCTGCTGCGCCTGCGCCTGGCGCGACCCAAGGCCAACATCGTCGATGCTTCGATGATCGCGGCGCTGCAGGCCGCGTTCGGCGAGCACCGCCACACCGCTTCGCTGCGCGGCGTGCTGCTCGACGCCGAGGGGCCGCACTTCAGCTTCGGCGCCAGCGTCGAGGAGCATCTGGCCGACCGCTGCGCCGCGATGCTCGCGTCGCTCCATGCGCTGATCCTGGCAATGGTCGATTTCCCGGTGCCGATCCTCGTCGCCGTGCGCGGCCAGTGTCTCGGCGGCGGGCTCGAGCTGGCGCTGGCCGGCGGCCCGATCTTCGCTGCGCCCGACGCCCAGTTCGGACAGCCCGAGATGAAGCTCGGCGTGTTCGCGCCCGCAGCGTCGGTGCTGCTGCCGTACCGCGTCAACCAGGCGACGGCCGAGGACTTGCTGTTCTCCGGCCGCTCGGTGGGCGGGGAGGAAGCCCGGTCCAGCGGTCTGGTGTTCGACGTGAACGCCGATCCGCAAGCCGCGGCGCTCGCCTATTTCGAGAAGCACCTGGCCAACAAGAGCGCGGCGGCGCTCGGCTGCGCGCTCGCCGCGGCCCGCGGCGCGATGCGCAGCGACGTTCGCCAACGCCTGGGCGAGGTCGAGCGACTGTATCTGGACCGCCTGATGAAGACCCGCGACGCCAATGAAGGCTTGGCCGCCTTTCTTGCCAAGCGAACCCCCCGATGGGAGAACTGCTGATGGTTACCAATCCAATCTCACCGGTCGCCGCAATCGTCGAGCGCTGCCAGACGCTGTTCGACGACCTCGACTTCAACGCCGTCAAGCAGTGGAAGGCGGCCGTGCCGGGGCGCAAGGCGATCGGCTACATGCCGGTGTACGTGCCGCGCGAGCTGATCCACGCCGCCGGCATGCTGCCGGTGGGCATCCTCGGCGGTGGCGACGCGCTGGAGGTGATCCAGGGCGACGCGTACTACCAGAGCTACATCTGCCGCATCCCGCGCTCGACGATCGAGCTCGGCCTCACGGGGCGGCTCGACTGCCTCGACGGCATGCTGTTCCCGTCGATCTGCGACGTGATCCGCAACCTCTCGGGCATGTGGCAGATGCTGTTCAAGGACAAGTACGTCCGCTACATCGACGTGCCGCAGAACTACCAGGACGAGGTCGGCGGCAAGTTCTACATCGAAGAGATGCAGACCCTGCGCGAGGACCTGGCCAGGCTCGCCGGGCGCCCGATCACCGACGACGATCTCAACGCGTCGATCCGTGCATACAACGACAACCGCACCGCGATCCGCGAGCTCTACGCCTATCGCGCCGCCAAGCCCTGGCAGGCACCGACCGCCGAGGTCTACCTCGTGCTGCGGGCCGGCATGGTGCTGCCGGTGGAAGAACACACCGTGCTCGTGCGCGAGTACCTGGCGGCGGCCGAGCAGGTGCAGCGCGCCAAGCGCGACAACGCGCGCGTCGTCCTGACCGGGGGCTTCTGCGAGCAGCCGCCGCTGGCGCTGATCAAATCGATCGAGATGTCCGGCTGCTACGTCGTCGACGACGACTTCATGCTCGTCACCCGCTGGCTGCTCGACGAGGTGCCGGCCGACGCCAACCCGCTGCAGGAGCTCTCGCGCGCGTTCCTGCACCGCTCGGCCTCCACCGCCGCCAAGTACGAAGCGACGCGCGAGGAAAAGGGCGTCTTCCTGATGAAGCAGGTCAAGACCCGCGGCGCCGAGGGCGTGATCTTCGCCGCGCCGTCGTTCTGCGATCCGGCGCTGCTCGAGCGGCCGATGCTGCAGAGCGTGCTGACCGCGCACGGCATCCCGCACACCGCCTTCAAGTACGCCGAAAACACGGGCCAGATGGCGCCGATCCGCGAGCAGTCCGGCACGTTTGCCGATTCGATCAAGCTGTGGAACGCCGCCTAGGCAAGCCCCGGAAGGACACCCGATGAACACCCCGATCGCCATGCCCACCCCCACCGGCTCCGCCAAGAAGCCGCAGAACGTCCAGAAAGAGGACGCGATGTGGCTGCAGAAGGAGTTGATCAACAAGAACTACATGGAGCTCGCCACGGCGCGCGCCAACAACCGCAAGGTCTCGGCCACCTTCGTGCCGGGCAACCTCAATGAACTGCTGATGTGCTTCGACTTCGCGCGCAGCCTGCCCGAGACCAACGCGCTGCAAAACGGCATGCGCAAGAAGTCGGGCAAGATGATCATGGACGCCGAGCGCGACGGCCAGAGCGAGGACGTCTGCACCTACGTCAAGGCCGATCTCGGCATGATGATGGGCGGCGAAGTCGGCCCCACGGGCGACCCTCTGCCGCGGCCCGACGTGCTGCTGCTGTCCTACACCGGCTGCTTCACCTTCATGAAGTGGTTCGAGCTGGTGCGCCACAAGTACGGCTGCGAGACGGTGATGCTGCATGTGCCGTACCAGGGCGAGGGCAAGATCGCGCCGAACATGCGCGACTACGTCGTCAAGCAGCTGAAGGAAACGGTGATCCCGACGCTCGAGCGCATCTCCGGCGTCAAGTTCGACATCGACCGCCTGCGCCAGTACATGCGCGAATCGGTCAAGGCCGAGGAGAACCTGGTCAAGGTGCTGCAGTCGGCGAAGAACCGGCCCTCGCCGATCGACGGCTACTTCGGCGCGGTGTATTACATCGGCCCGATCTTCACGGCCTTCCGCGGCACGCCCGACGCGACCGAGTATTACCGCGTGCTCAACGCCGAGATCGAGCAGCGCGTTCGCGAGGGCAAGGGCCCGGTGACCCCCGACGGCGAGATGGGCGAGGAGAAGTACCGCCTGGTCGTCGAGGGGCCGCCGAACTGGACGCACTTCCGCGAGTTCTGGAAGATGTTCTACGACGAAGGCGCGGTGGTCGTCGCGTCGACCTACGCCAAGGTCGGCGGGCTGTACGACTTCGGTTTTCGCCACGACCCCGACCGCCCGCTCGAGTCGCTGGCCGAATACTGCCTCGGCTGCTACACCAACCTGAACCTGCCGTCGCGGGTGGACATGATCTGCAAGTACATCGACCAGTACCAGGCCGACGGGTTGCTGATCAACTCGATCAAGAGCTGCAACAGCTTCTCCGCCGGGCAGCTGCTGATGATGCGCGAGGTCGAGAAGCGCACCGGCAAGCCGGCGGCTTTCATCGAGACCGATCTCGTCGACCCGCGCTACTTCTCGGCGGCCAACGTGAAGAACCGCCTGGAGAGCTACTTCCAGATGGTCAAGGCCAAGCGCACGGCGCTGGTCGGCGCACACTGACGAGGGAGACGACACCATGCGTTGCTTCATCGGCATCGATCTCGGCTCGACCACGACCAAGGCCGTCGTCATCGACGAGAACCAGAACATCCTCGGCCGCGGCATCACCAACTCGCGCTCGAACTACGACACGGCGGCGGCCATCGCCAAGCAGGAGGCGCTGGTCAACAGCCGCTTCCACCTGTTCCGCGAGGCACTCGGGAACACGCAGGCGCTCAATGGCGCGCTCGACGGCTTTCTGGCGCAGCTCGAACGCGACTTCCGCGCCGAGCAGTACATGGAGCAGCTGGCCGACCTCGAGCAGACCTGCCAGCGCAGCCTGGCGACGGCCCGCTTCGGCGACAGCGCGGCCGCGGTCGGCGACGCGCTGACCGAAGTGTTCCGCCGCCTGACCCAGGAGGCGCCCTCGCTGTTCGCGCCGGGCGCCAAGCGCAAGTCTGACTTCTTCCGCGACATCGCCGGCAGCCAGTACCTGGCCACCGGGGAGACGGTGGCCAAGGAGACGGGCACGCGCTACGAATCGCTGCTCAACGTGTTCGACCGCTCGATCATCGAGGTCGAGAACCGCGTCTACGCCGACTCGATCCGGCGCCACCTGCTGGCGGCGCTGGAGCGCACCTTCGTCGCGCTGCCCGAGACCACGGCGCGGCGCACCCAGGTGGAGGCGCCGATCAAGGGCATCCTCGACACCGAGCTCGAGGAAACCTACGTCGTCGGCACCGGCTACGGCCGCGCGCGCCTGCCGTTCTCGAAGGAGCACATCCGCTCCGAGATCCTGTGCCACGGCCTCGGCGCGCACGTGATGTACCCGGGCACGGCGACGGTGCTCGACATCGGCGGGCAGGACACCAAGGCGATCCAGGTCGACCCGGCCGGCATCGTCGAGAGCTTCCAGATGAACGACCGCTGCGCCGCCGGCTGCGGGCGCTACCTCGGCTATATCGCCGACGAGATGAACATGGGCCTGCACGAGCTGGGACCGCTGGCGATGAAGTCCACCAAGCCGATCCGCATCAACTCGACCTGCACCGTCTTCGCCGGCGCCGAGTTGCGCGACCGGCTGTCGCTCGGCGACAAGCGCGAGGACATCATGGCCGGCCTGCACCGCGCCATCATCCTGCGCGCGATGTCGATCCTGGCGCGCTCGGGCGGCGTGCGCGATCAGTTCACCTTCACCGGGGGCGTGGCCAAGAACGAGGCCGCGGTGAAGTCGCTGAAGGAACTCATCAAGGAGAACTACGGCGACGTGACCTTGAACATCGACCCCGACTCGATCTACACCGGCGCGCTCGGCGGCGCCACGTTCGCCTGGCGTGCGGTGGTCGAAGAGGGCAAGGCGATCGAGGCGCGCGGATGATGACAGCCCCAAGACACCTTCGGTGTCGCCCCCCAAGGGGACCTCAGTCCTCTTGGGAACGGCCCGGCGAGGACTGAGAAGGGCGACCTGCAGTCGCGACAACGAGGAATGAAAATGATCCACACCATCGGCATCGACATCGGCTCTGGCGCCGTCAAGTCCGTCTTCTTTCGCCACGGCGACCAGGGGCCGGAGTGGCTGGCCAAGCGCTGCGAGCGCATCCGCAGCCGCGACCCGATGACGCTCGCCCGGCAGGGCTTCGACGGCGTGCTGGCCGACGTCGGCATGACCGCCGACGACATCGAATACACGGCCACCACCGGCGAGGGCGAGAACGTCAAGTTCGCCACCGGCCACTTCTATTCGATGACCACGCATGCCCGCGGCGGCGTGTTCCTCGAGCCGAGCGCGCGGGCGGTGGTCGACATCGGGGCGCTCAACGGCCGGGCGATCTACGTCGACGAGCGCGGCAAGGTGCTGTCGTACAAGATGACGAGCCAGTGCGCCTCGGGCTCGGGCCAGTTCCTCGAGAACATCGCGCGCTACCTGGGCGTCGCGGTCGAGGAAATCGGCCCGCTGTCGCAGAGCTCGAAGAACCCGGAGAAATGCAGCTCCATCTGTGCCGTGCTGGCCGAGACCGACGTCATCAACATGGTGTCGCGCGGCATCGCCACGCCCGACGTGTTGAAGGGCATCCACCTGTCGATGGCGTCGCGCATCGTCAAGCTGCTCAAGGTCACCGGCATCAAGAGCGGCGTGGCGCTGCTCACCGGCGGCCTTGCGCTCGACAGCGGGCTGCTGGCGGCGATCCAGGAAGAGATGGTGACCGAGAAGCTCGGCGTGACGGCGATGAGCCACCCCGACTCGATCTACGCCGGCGCCATCGGCGCGGCGCTGTGGGGCGCGTTCAGGCACGAGCGGCTCGCCGCATTGCAGGAGCAGGTCGCCGCGTGAGGAAAGCCCCAAGACACCTGCGGTGTCGTCCTCCGAGGGGAGTTCAGCCCTCCTGGGGGCGGCCCGGCGGGGGCTGTGGCGGCCCAGGCACATTGCAATCGAGGAGAAAGACATGGCCCTTCTGATCAACGACGACTGCACCGCTTGCGACGCCTGCAAGCCGGTATGCCCCAACGAGGCGATCAGCGTCGGCTCGCCCATCTACGTCATCGATCCTGCGCGCTGTACCGAGTGCGTGGGCGCCGAGGACGAACCGCAGTGCAAGCTGGTCTGCCCGGCCGACTGCATCGTGCAAGACCCCTCGTTCCAGGAATCCCCCGACGAGTTGATGGCCAAGTACGAATCCTTGCACTGAGTCGGACGCAAGGGCCTGCCTTTGCAGGGCCTTGCGCCGGCGAAGGCCCCAGGCCTGCGGGCCGAGGGCCGATCTGTGGCGATGCCGGCACCGCTACTCGTCGAACAGGAACGTCGATTCCTGGTAGAAGCGGACCTGCCTGCGCGCGACCTTCTGCTTCACCCAGAGCGCCAGCGACGCGTTCTTGTCGGCCAGCGACTGCGGCCCGCGCAGCAGCGCGATCGGCAGATCGACGCGCAATGCGCGACGTGGTATCAGGTGGCGTGTGATGCCGGCGGGCAGCCGCGCGCCGATGCGTGCGAGTTCGACGATCTCGGCCGGGTCGTGGCGCGCGAAGACGACGAGCGCCGTGACCTCGTCGTCGTGCGACAGAAGATCGTCGATGCGGTCGGTGTTGACACGCAGGATCCGGCCGCCCGAGCGGTAGATGTCGACCATGTCGTTCAGGCGCGCCACGCGCTCGTGCAGCGAGCCGTCGACGCGCAGCGTGTACACGTCCTGCCCGGGATAGACGACGAACGCCAGCGCCTCGCGCCGCGCGAGCTGTGCCCGCGCGTGCAACAGGCCGCTGGCTTCGACGATCAGGCCGGGAACCCGCGCCAGGCCGGCGGCGAACCCGTCGCGCGCGACGCCGGCGACCAGGTGGTGCCAACTGCCGAGCACCAGTTCGGCGTCGCCGTAGTCGACCACCTGCACCAGGATGTGCGGCAAGGCCATCGCCTCGAACGCGGTCACGCGGTTCGCGCCATCGAGCACGACGAAGCGTCCGTCGCCGTCGATCGCGGCGACGATCGGCGGATTCTTCAGCACGTCCTCGCTCTGGAGCCGCGCGATGAGCGGCTCGCTGCGCTGCGCGTCGTGCTGCTCGTGAAGCAGCAGGTCGGCCACCGCGACGATGCGCAAGTCCGGCAGCGCGGGCGGGGCTTGCGGTCCGGGGGTGTTCTTCATCGGTCGGCCCAGCCGGTTCTCAGGCGCCGCGCGGCAGGCTGCGCATGACGAGCACCGCGGCGAAGCGCGCCAGGTAGGCCACGAACGCCGCTGCCCACAAGAACCCTGCGAGCGCCACCCACTGCGCCCCCAGGCCCTGCAGCGAGGCCGCGAGGCGCAGCGCGGCGGCAGCAAGCATCACCGCCGCGGCGGCGCGCATCGCGAGCGGCGCCGCCAGTGCGCGCCCGGTGTGGCGCAAGGACACGCGCGTCATCAGGCTGAGCATCATCATGCCGAGCGCGCCGACCGTGAAGGCATGCAGCCACGCCGGCTCGGGCAGCAGGCCGCTCAGCTCGGCGGTGGCCTTGAGCGCCAGGGCCAGCAGCAGCCAGGCAAACCCGAGGTGCATGGAGGGCAGCAGCGGCTGGTCGGCAACGCGCCAGCCGCGCCAGCGTGCCACTCGCGCACCGTGTATCGCCGCGCACGCCGCCGCCAGCGTGCCCGTGAGCAGGGGCGGGGCACGGGCGAGGTCGGCCGCTGCCAGCGCCAGCAGCAACGCCAGCGCCGATGCCTCGAGCGGCAGCGCGAAGCGCGCCTGCTCGCCGCGCCCCAGCTCGCGCAACGCGTTGCCGGTGAAGATGGGCGTCAGCAGGCCGCCCTTGAGCGTGAACAGCACGACCAGCGCCCATACCGTGGCGCGCAGCGCACGTTCCGCGCGCATCGCGTCTCCGGCCAGCGCCGCCGCGTGGTAGGCCGCATTGGCGGTGACGAGTGCGATCAGGATCGGCAGCAGCAAGCGGTAACGGCGGTTCGGCACCCGCCACAGCGCAGGCGCGAGCATGGCGAGCGTCGCGGGCCACAGCAGCATGTCGGCCAGCGCGACCGCGGGCGCCGGCAGCCAGGGCGCGGCCCAGAACGCAATGCGGCCGAGCAGCCAGGCCGCCGCGAGCCACGCCAGCGGCGCACCGCGGATCTCGGGCGTGCCGGCCCAGCTCGGCAAGGCCGTCAGCAAGGTGCCGAGGACGATCGCGCTGGCGAAGCCGAACAGCATCTCATGGCCGTGCCACAGCATCGGCCCGAGCGCCGCTTGGAGATCGACGACGCCGACGAAGGCCCCCACGCCGCCGGCGGCCAGCAGCGGCGCGTACGATGCACCGAGCAGAAAGAACGGGCGAAAGCCACTCGCCATCAATGGCGCGGCCGCGATACGTTGCCACCGGCTCGCCATGAGCTGAGTCACTCCACGGAACCTTGCCCCAGCCCGAGGCGCGGGGAACAAGGCTGCGCCGTGGCGGGCGGCTTTCGGCCCGTTGCGGTCATTGCGAACGCCGGCTTTGCGGCATGCATGCATCGGCGCGGCAAGGCCGGGGCGGGCGGGCGCGGCGGCTTCACTGCGGCGCCCTTCGCTGCGCTCCGGGTCCCCTGCGCTCCTCGCTCCGCGGGGCGGCTGCGATCACTCCGCAGTGCCGCTGGACGCGGCGCTGCATAGAGCGTTCTCGCCGGTCCGCCGGATACGGCGGACTCCCCCCGCTGCGCTGCGGTGCTCGGCGCCGCACAGGCGCCGCTGCACCCGCCCGCCCCGGCCTTGGGGCAGCGCAGGGCTTTGCCTGCCGGAATGCACCGCTGCTCCTGGCAAGACGGTGGGCGAGGCCGGTGGCGCGCCTGTTCGACGCCGAGGAGCGCAGGGCCGGGCAGGTTCCGACGCGCCGCAGGCGCGGCGGTGGCGAGGACTGGCCGAGCTCCGAGCGGGGTCGCGCGCAGCGCGGCCTCGGGAGGGCGAGTTTCGCAGCCACCTGCCAGGCCCGAGCACCGCAGGGAACCCGGCCCGCAGGGCCGGGCGTCGAAGCGAAGCGCCAACGGCCTTGCCCACCGGCTTGCGCGCGCCCATGTCGGCATGCCGGCTTCGGGGTGAGTCGCGAAGGCCTGCTCTGGGCCGTTTGCCGTCATGCCGCCTGCGCATAGGTGGGCGGTGGGCAACTGGCGGGTAGGCATGTAGGGTTTCACGTTACGCGGAGCAGGTCGGCGGCGCAGAGGCATGGCCGCCGGCCTCGTAGGTGCCGAGCAGTGCGGCCTGGCGTTCGCGCGCGGCCTGGGCGGCCAGGTGCTTGACGTGCCCGAAGCCACGGATGCGATCGGGCAGTTCGGCGATCGCGACCGCGGCGTCCAGCCGGCCGGCGTCGAGGCGGCGCAGCAGGCGCTCGACGGTCTGCTCGTACTCGCCCGCCAGCGCGCGCTCGAGACGTCGCTCGGCGCTCCAGCCGAACGGGTCGAACGGCGTGCCACGCAGGCGCCGGCCATGCGCCAGCAGGCGCATGGCGCGCCGCATCCAGGGCCCGAAGGCGTGCTTGCGCGGCTCCGCACCGCGGCGCTGCCACGGCAGCGCGAGGTGGAACGACACCCGGGGCGTGCCCTCGAAGGCGGCGGCCAGCGCGGCGTCGAACGCGGGCTCGCTGTACAGGCGGGCGACCTCGTACTCGTCCTTGTAGGCGAACAGGCGATGTGCCTGCCGCGCAACGGCGCGCGTGAGGCGCTCGCTGCCGGGCGCGGCGCGCTGCTCGGCGCCGCGCACGCGCTCGATGAGCGCCCCATAGCGGCGCGCCAGCGCCTCGCCCTGGTAGGCAACGAGATCGGCGCGGCGGCGCCCGACCAGCTCTGAAAGGTCGCGCGACAGGCGACGCGACGGCGGGAGCGCTTCGGCAGCGGCCGCCTGACCCGCGGCCCGGGCCGGATCGGCAGCGGCGTGCCGACCCCAGGCGAATGCGCGCTGGTTGTCGGCGATCGCGACGCCGTTCAACTCGACCGCACGCAGCAGCGCCTCGCGCCCTACCGGCACCCACCCGCGCTGCCACGCATAGCCGAGCATGAACATGTTGGTCGCGATCGAGTGGCCGACCAGCAGCGAGGCGAGCCGCGTCGCCTCCAGTTCGTCCGGTGCGCCGACCGCCTCGCGCAGCAGCGCCAGCGTGGCCTTGCCCGGGAATGCCTGCTCGGGGTGGCGAACGAAGTCGCCGCTGATCGCCTCGGCCGTGTTGATCACGGCGCGAGTGTGACCGCGCCGCACGCGTTGCAGGGCATCGGCTCCGGCGGCCACCAGCAGGTCGCAGCCGAGCAACAGGTCGGCGTGTCCGATCCGCGGCGCATGCAGCGCCGCGGGGTCGGCCGCGACGCGAACGTGGGTGAGCACCGCGCCGCCTTTTTGCGCCATGCCGGTCTGGTCGAGCACGGTCACTCCCTTGCCTTCGAGGTGCGCCGCCATGCCGATCAGCGCCCCGAGCGTGACGACGCCCGTGCCGCCGACACCGGCGATCAGCATCGAGTACGGCTCCGCCAGCGGCGGCAGTTCCGGCTCGGGCAGGCCGGCGTCGCCGGGCGGCAGGCCCTGCGCCTGCTTCGGCGCGGCGCCCTCGACGGTGACCAGCGCCGGGCAGCAACCCTCGAGGCAGCTCATGTCGAAGTTGCAGGTGAAGGGGTCGATCATGCGTTTGGGCCCGAACTCGGTCGCCACCGGGACGATCGACAGGCAGTTGGATTTGATGCCGCAGTCGCCGCAGCCCTCGCACAGCGACTCGTGGATGAAGACGTGTCGCGTCGGCGCTGGCAGCGCTCCGCGCCTGCGCTGGCGCCGCACTTCGGTGGCGCAGGTCTGGTCGTAGACGAGCACGGTCACGCCGGGCACTGCGCGCAACTCGCGCTGCACCGCGTCGAGCCGTTCGCGCGGCAGCACCTGCACGCCGCTCGCGAACACGGCGTCACGCGGGTACTTGGCCGGGTCGTCGGCGAGCACCACGATGCGGGCGACGCCTTCGGCGTCGACCTGGCGCGTCAACTGCGGCACCGTCAGCGTGCCATCGACGGGCTGGCCGCCGGTCATCGCCACCGCGTTGTTGTAGAGCAGCTTGTAGGTGATGTTGACGCCGGCGGCGACGGCGGCGCGGATCGCCAGCAGCCCGGAATGGAAGTAGGTGCCGTCGCCCATGTTGGCGAACACGTGCTGCGTGCCGGCATGCTCGGCCATGCCGATCCAGGTGGCGCCTTCGCCGCCCATCTGGCTGATCGTCAGCGTGCGTCGCTCCATCGTCACGGCCATCAGGTGACAGCCGACGCCGGCGAGTGCGCACGAACCCTCGGGCACCCGCGTCGAGCGGTTGTGCGGGCAGCCCGAGCAGAAGTAGGGCGTTCGCTGCAGCGGCGCGCGCTGCTGCGCCGCGGCGCTGCACCCGGCCAACGCGGCGGCGCGCTCGGCCCAGGGGCCCGGTGCCCCCAGGCGCGCCAGGCGCGTCGCGACCGCGCGCGCGACGAGCGCCGGGGTCAGCTCGCCGGTCGGCGGCAGCAGCCATTGGCCGTGCGGCGCCGGCCACTCGCCGCTCTCGTCGAACTTGCCGAGGACGCGTGGGCGCACGTCGTCGCGCCAGTTGTAGAGCATCTCCTTCAACTGGTACTCGATGATCTGGCGCTTCTCCTCGACGACCAGGATCTCCTCGAGCCCGGTCGCGAAACGCCGCGCGCCGTCGGCCTCGAGCGGCCACGGCATGCCGACCTTGTAGACGCGAAGGCCGAGCGTCGCGGCCGCGGCGGCGTCGATGCCAAGATCGTGCAAGGCCTGGCCGAGGTCGAGCCAGGCCTTGCCGCAGGCGACGAGGCCGAGGCGCGCCCGCGGGCTGTCGCAGACCAGCCGGTCGATGCCGTTGGCGCGGGCGTAGGCCGCGGCGGCGTAGATCTTGAACGCCTGCATCCGGTGTTCCTGCGCCCGCTGCGGGTCGGGCCAGCGGATGTGCAGGCCGTCGGCGGGCAGCTCGAAGTCGCCCGGAATCCTGACCTGCACGCGCGTCGCGTCGATCTCGACAGTGGCCGAGCTCTCGACGATGTCGGCGCTGAGCTTGAGCGCAACCCAGCAGCCCGTGTAGCGCGACATCGCCCAGCCGTGCAGCCCGAAGTCGAGGACGTCCTGCACCCCGGCCGGCGCGAGCACGGGCATCGCGCAGGCCGAGAAGATGTGCTCGCTCTGGTGCGCCACCGCCGACGACCGCGCCGCGTGGTCGTCGCCGGCCACCACCAGCACACCGCCCGCCGGCGCGCTGCCGGCGTGGTTGGCATGCTTGAACACGTCGCCGCAGCGGTCCACCCCCGGCCCCTTGCCGTACCACATCGCGAAGATGCCGTCGCGCTGCGGCCCGGGCAGCAGGTGCAGCTGCTGCGTGCCCCAGATCGCGGTCGCGGCGAGGTCTTCGTTGACACCCGGATGGAAGCGCACGTCGTGCGCGGCGAGGAAGGGCGCGGCCTCGTGCAGTGCGGTATCCAGCCCGCCGAGCGGCGAACCGCGGTAGCCCGAGACGTAGCCGGCGGTGTTCAGCCCGCGGCGCGATCGCGCTCGCGCTGCAGCATCGGCAGGCGCGCCAGCGCCTGCACGCCGGTCAGGAAGACGCGGCCGCGTTCGAGCCGGTACTTGTCGTCGAGCGCGATGTCGCTGCTGTTCATCGGACCTTCCCCTCGCGCCGGGCGAACTCTCTCATCAGCGTCAACCGGTCAGGTTGAAATCGGGCTTGCGCCCGCCGAGGAACGCGGCGATACCTTCGCGCGCGGCAGCCGTGCAGGCCACGGCCCCGAAGGCGCGATAGCCGATCTCCAGCGCCTCGGCCATCGTCGCCGCCGCCGCCGCATCGCGCACCGCTTCGTCGATCAGCCTGACGACGGTCGGGCTGAGCTGGCGGCCATCGGCGGCGCGGCGCTTCGGCGTCCTCGCAGGGCGGCAGCGTCAACGCGCCGTCGGCCAGGCGGCCGCAGCCGGCCGACGAGCGCGTGCACGCGGGCCACCGCCTGGCGCATCAGCGCATCGAAACCGTCGGCCAGTTCGTCGACGATACCGAGCTCATGCGCGCGCTTGGCGCTCAGGCGCTCGGCACGCGCGAGCATGCCGTGGAAGACGGCCGCCGCGGCGGGCCAGCGGCGGTAGGGCACGACCATCGCGCCGATGCCGGGCAGGATGCCGAGCGTGACCTCGGGCAGCTGCATCCAGGCGCGGCGCTCGGCGACGAGCGCGTGGCAGCGCATCGCGAGCTCGAAGCCACCGCCCAGCGCCATGCCGTTGAGCGCCGCGACGACGGGCTTGCTCATGCCGTCCAGGTGCACCAGCAGGCGCGAGCAGTCGCGCGCGTACTGCGCCGCGGCCTCGGCGTCGCCGAGCAGCGACGGGAAGCGGCCGATGTCGGCGCCGGCGCAGAAGGCCTTCGTGCCGTAGCCGAC
Source organism: uncultured bacterium (assembly GCA_963779155.1). GTDB lineage: Bacteria > Pseudomonadota > Gammaproteobacteria > Burkholderiales > Burkholderiaceae_C > CAIKUF01. The sequence continues at coordinate 354,814 of CAVZXE010000020.1, forward strand.
GATGACGAAGCCGGCGACGGCCGGGTCGGCCTCGTGGCGGCGGATCACGCCGAGGATCTCGTCGGTCATCTCGTCGTGCAGCGCGTTCAGGGCCTCTGGACGGCGCAGCGTGATGACGAGCGCGCCGTCGAGCCTGTCGACCAGCACGTGGCGCTCGGCCGGCTGGTAGGCGGCCAGCGCGCGCTGGGCAACCGGCATGCCGGGCCGCTCGAGCGCGAAGCGGTCGAGCACGCGTTGCGCCTCGCGCTCGCCGAGCGCGCGCATCAGCGCCAGCGGCCCCTGTTTGAAGCCGAGCGCGGTGCGGCAACCGAGGTCGAGGTCGGCCGCGCCGCCGATCGCGCGATCGAGGATGTCGACCGACTGCGACATCAGCACGCCGAGCAGTCGATCGCGGATCGCCGCGCGCTTGCCTTCGGCCACCTCGACCGGCCGCCCCGGCGCGTTCGTGAGCCAGCGCTCGACCGAGCGGAAGATCGCCGCCGGCCGATAGTGCTCGCCTTCCTCGTCGGCCTGCAGCGTGTTGGTCTCGACGATGATCGGGTTGCCGTGCGCGAGGTTGAGCACGAAGAACGGCCCGGCGTGGACGAACTCGCCGGCGACGGCGTCGATCTCGGCGGCGCTGGCCTGGTCGAGCAGCAGCGCCGCCTCGTTGCACCAGTTGTCGAACACGCGGTCGAGCATGAAGCACGGCGCGTCGGCCGTCAGCAGCGGCAGCTTGCCGGTGCGTGCAGAAGAAGTGGCGCAGCCAGGCCACGAGCGACGGGTCTGCGAGCGGCCAGGCGATGACCTCGACCGCCGGGTTGCGCCAGGCCGGCGCGAAGAAGTGCGTCACCGTCGCGCGCTCGGGGTGGCGCAGCGCGGCGAAGACGCGCGCGGCCGGCAGCGAGCTGGTGTTGGACGTGAGGATCGCGCCGTCCGCGACCCGCGCCTCGACGTCGGCGAAGATGCGGTGCTTGAGCGCAAGGTCTTCGGTCGCGGCTTCGATCACCCAGTCGCCATCGGCGAGCGCGTCGTAGTCGGTGCTTCCGCTCAGGCCGGCGAGCACGGCTTCGGCGGCCGCCGCGGCGAGCTTGCCGCGCGCCACCGCCTTCTCGGTGTACTCGCGCAGCCGCGCCAGCGCGGCGTCGAGCGCCGGCTGGCGGATGTCGATCAGCGTCAGCTTCAGGCCCGGCAGCGCCGTCTTCAGGTAGTAGGCGATGTCGGGCCCGATGGCGCCGGCGCCGATCACGGCGACGTGGCGCGGCTGCGGCCGCGCCGAAGGCTGCAGCAGCGGATTGGCAAAGGGCGTTGAAGTCAAGGCGGGCTCCCGGGAGATCGAACGGTGGGGCGGCAACGGGCTGAGCCGGCAGGCCAGGCCGCGCGCGTCATGCCTGGCCTCCGAAACCGAGGTACGACTCGACGACGCGCGGGTTGTCGGCCAGCTCGGCCGAGCTGCCGGCGAGCGCGACCTCGCCCGTTTCGAGCACGTAGCCGCGGTCGGCAATCTGCAGCGCCGCGCGCGCGTTCTGCTCGACGAGGAGGATCGCGACGCCGGTGGCGCGCAGGTCGGCGATGATGTGCAGGATGTCGCGCACGATGCGCGGCGCGAGGCCGAGGCTGGGCTCGTCGAGCATCAGCAACCTGGGTTTGGCCATCAGCGCGCGTCCGATCGCGAGCATCTGGCGCTCGCCGCCGGACAAGGTGTTGGCGAGCTGGCGGCGGCGCTCGTCGAGGCGCGGGAAGCGCGCGTAGACGTCGCCGAGGTCGGAGTCGGCACCGCGTTCGCCGGCGCGCACGCGGTGGAATGCGCCCAGGCGCAGGTTGTCTTCGACCGACAGCTCGCCGAAGAGTTCGCGCCGCTCGGGCACGAGCGAGAGCCCCGCGGCCACCCGCGCCTCGACCGGCAGCGCGGCCACGTCGCCGTCGGCGTAGCGCAACGTGCCGGTGCAGGGCAGCAGGCCCATGATCGCGGCGAGCAGTGTCGTCTTGCCGGCGCCGTTGGGGCCGATCACGGTGACGATGGAGCCCGCGGCAACGTCCAGGCTCACGCCGTGCAGCGCCTCGACCTTGCCGTAGCGGACGACGAGGTTGCGCACTTCGAGCAGCGGCGTCATGTCAGCCCCTCGCCCGGCGAGTACGTCGGTCGGCCCTGCAGGCCGCGCTGGGCCAGATGGCCCAGCCCCTCGCCAGGCTGAAGCAGTCCACCGGACTGCTTCAGTCCGGGCTCGGCCCCCGCGGGGACCGATGGCCGCGGCTCCAAGCCCGCCTGCGCGGGCTTGGACGGCCGGAGTGCCAGCCGCGTCTCGCGGCTGGCGGGGGCCGGCTTGGCGAGCTGAGGCCGGACACAGACAGTCCCTGCGGACTGGCCGTGCCTGCCGAAGGCCATCGGCCTCTGGCCGATGGCGGCCCGGCGCTCGGCCCGCTTCGCAGTGGTCGCGTCGGGGTGCCTCATTCGATGCCCCCGAGGTAGGCTTCGACGACTGCGGGATTGCGCTGGATGTCTCGCGGCAGCCCTTCGGCCAGCATCTCGCCGAAGTCCATCACCACCAGGCGGTCGACGAGGCCCATCACGAACTCCATGTCGTGCTCGACCAGCAGGATCGTCAGGCCTTCGGCGCGCAGCCGGCGCAGCAGTTCTGCGAGCGCGCGCTTCTCGGTGTAGCGCAGGCCGGCGGCAGGCTCGTCGAGCAGCAGCAGCAATGGGTCGGCGGCCAACGCGCGGGCGATCTCGACCGCGCGCTGCTGGCCCAGCGGCAGGCTGCCCGCGGCGTCGTGCAGGTGCCCGGCCAGGCCGACACGCTCGATCTGGCGCGCCGCTTCGCAGAGCAGCCGGGCCTCTTCGGTCGCGGTCGGCGCGCAGCATCGCTGCCAGGCTGCCCTTGCGTCCGCGCAGATGCGCGCCGAGGGCCACGTTGTCGAGCACGCTCATGCGCGAGACCAGGTTGACGTGCTGGAAGCTTCGCGCCAGACCGCGCCGCGCGATGGCGCGCGACGGCAGCCGGTCGATGCGCTCGCCGAGCAGGTGCACGGCCCCGGCATCGGCGGCCAGCGTGCCGCTGAGCAGGTTGAACACGGTGCTCTTGCCGGCGCCGTTCGGCCCGATCAGACCGAGGATCTCGCCGGCCTGGATCGAGAACGAGAGCGCGTTCACCGCGACCAGGCCGCCGAAGCGCTTGTGCAGTGCAGCGGCCTGCAGCAAGGGCGTTCCCGCCGCCGGGCGCGCGCGTCGCGGCGGCGCGGGCGCGTCGGCCGGCGGCGGGCGCGCCGCGCGCGCAGGCAGCCAGCGTGCCAGCGCCGGCGCGATGCCGTCGCGCGTGCGGTGCAGCAGCAGCAGCATCAGCATGCCGAAGACGATCGTCTCGTAGTTGCCGGTGTGCTGGAACACCTTGGGCAGGAGGTCCTTCAGCCACTCCTTCGCCACCGTCATGATCGAGGCGCCGACGACCGCGCCCCAGACTTGGCTTGCGCCGCCGATCACGGCCATGAACAAGTAGTCGATGCCGGCGTTGACGCCGAACGCGTGCGGGCTGACGAAGCGCAGGTAGTGCGCGTGCAGCCAGCCGGCGATGCCGGCCAGCACCGCGGCGTAGACGAAGACGACGAGCTTGAGCGCCGAGGTGTCGACGCCGCAGCTCTCGGCCATCACGCTGCGAAAGCGCAGCGCCCGGATCGCGCGGCCGGTGCGCGACTCGAGCAGGTTGTGCGCGGCCAGCAGCGCCGCCGCGGTGAAGGCCCAGATCAGCAGGTAGGACCTGCGCCCGGTGTCGAAGGCCCAGCCGGCGATCGAGACCGCGGGCACGTTGTCGATGCCGCTGTACTGGCCGAGCAGCGGCAGGTTGCCGAACAGGTAGTAAATCGCGATGCCCCAGGCGATCGTCGCGATCGACAGGTAGTGCCCGGACAGGCGCAGCGTCACCAGCCCGAGCAGCAGCGCCGCGGCGGTGACGCAGGCGAGGCTGGCGGCAAGCCCGCTCCACGGCGACCAGCCGGCGAGCGTCGTCAGCCCGGCGGTCGCGTACGCCGCGATACCGACGAACGCCTGCTGGCCGAACGAGACGATGCCGGCCACGCCGGTCATCACCACCAGGCCGAGCACGACCAGTGTCGCCAGGCCGATGTAGTCGAGCATCGTGACGTAGAACTCCGGCAGCACCAGCGGCGCTGCGACCAGCGCGGCCAGCGCGACGGTCCAGGCCGCCAGCTCGCGCCGCGAAAGGCTCATTCCTCTTCGTCCTCGACCGCGTGATGGCGCGACACCAGCGAGCGCCACAGCAGCACCGGGATGATGAAGGTGAAGACGATGGTCTCCTTGAGCGAACTCGCCCAGAAGGATGCGAACGATTCGAGCAGGCCGACGCAGAGCGCGCCGAGCGCGGCCAGCGGGTAGCTGCCCATGCCGCCAAGGATCGCGCCGACGAAGCCCTTCAGGCCGATCATCAGCCCGGTGTCGTAGTAGATCGTCGCCAGCGGCGAGATCAGGATCCCTGACAGCCCGCCGATCGCTGCCGCGAGCGCGAACGCGAGGCCCCCGGCGAGTGCGCTCGGGATGCCGACCAGCCGCGCGCCGATGCGGTTGATCGCGGTCGCGCGCAGCGCCTTGCCGTACAGCGAGCGCTCGAAGAAGAGCCACAGCGCCGTCATGCAGATCACGCTCGAGGCGACGACCCAGAGGCTTTGCGCGCCGATGTGCAGCACGCCGAGGTCGAACTTCGTCTCCGAGATGGGCGTCGTGCGCAGTCCCTCGCCGCCGAACATCACGAGGCCAAGGCCGGTCAGCATGTAGTGCGCGGCCATCGAGACGATGAACAGCACGAGCACCGAGGCATTCGCCAGCGGCCGGTAGGCGATGCGGTAGAGCATCGGCCCCAGCGGCACCACGATGGCGAGCGTGAGCGCCATCTGCAGCGCGAGGCCGAGCTTCTGCGGCGCAGCCCAGGCCGCGAGCGCGGCGATCGCCAGCGGCACGCCGAGCTGCAGCGCGGCAATGCGCGGCAGCCGCGCCGGCGTCCTGGCGCGCAGCGCCGCCACCGCCTCGGTCACGAAGACGATCGCGCCGCCGCCGGCGAGCAGGTAGATCGTGCCCGGCACCTGCCCCAGCTGCAGCGTGCCGAGCGTGAGACCGGCGTAGGAGATGAAGTCGCCCTGCGGCACGAAGATGATGCGCGTGACCGCGAACACCAGCAACAGCGCGAGCGCCAGCAGCGCGTAGATCGCGCCGGTGGTCACGCCGTCCTGCATCAGCCAGAGCGCGACGTTGGCGTTCATGTCGACCCCTCGCCCGACGCGTACGTCGGCCGGCCAGCCGGCTTGCAAGCCGGCTGGCGCTCCGGCGGCCATTCCCCGAGCAGTCGGGGAATGGCTGTCCGCCTACGCTCCCCCAAGGGCAACGATGGCCGCGGCTCCAGGCACGCCTGCGTGGGCTTGTACGGCCTGACTGCCAGCCGCGTCTCGCGGCTGGCGGGGGCCGGCTTGGCGGGCTGAGGCCGGACACGGAGAGTCCCTGCGGACTGTCCGTGCCTGCCGAAGGCCATCGGCCTCTGGCCGATGGCGGCCCGGCGCTCGGCCCGCGCGCGGTTCGGTGGCGCGGAGTGCATCATGGCGTGAGCATCCGTGATGCAGTGAGCCCGACCCTCACTTCAATAGCCGCCATTCCCCGTTGGATACCTGCACCAGCACGCGCGCGCGCTCGTCGAGGCCGTTGTGGTTGGCCGGGCTCAGGTTGTAGACGCCGTGCGTGCCGATGACGTTCTTCAGGTTCTCGAGGGCCTCGCGCAGCGCCTCGCGAAACTCCGGCGTTCCCGGCTTGGCCTTCTTCAGCGCCACGGCGGCGGCGGCGTCGAGCAGCAGCACACCGTCGTAGCTGTAGCCCGCGAACGCGTTGCGGCTGCCGGCGCCGAAGGTGGCTTCGTAGCGCTTGACGAAGTCGAGCGAGACCGCCTTGGTCGGAAAGTCGGCCGGCAGTTCCTCGGCAACGATCAAGGCCCCGGTCGGTGCGATCGCGCCTTCGGCGGCCTTCTTGCCGGTCTGGATGAAGGGCAGGTTGACGGTGCCGTGGTTGTGGTAGATCGGCCCCTTGTAGCCCTGCTCGACGAGGGCGATCTGCGGCGTGGCCGCCGGCGAACCCGAGCCGCCGACGACGACTGCGTCTGGCGTGGCGGACATCACCTTGAGCACCTGCCCGGTGACGCTGGTGTCGGGGCGGCCGTAGCGTTCGTTGGTGACGACCTTGAAGCCGCCGCTCGGCGCGAGCGAGGTGATCGCGTTGTAGACCAGGTCGCCCCAGGTGTCGGAGAAGCCGATGAAGGCCACCGTCTTGATGCCCTTGCCCTTCATGTGCTGCGCGACCGCGCTCATCATCAGCTCGGTCGGCTGCGGCACGATGAAGGTCCAGTGCTGGCGGTCGGGGGCGAGCGGCGGCAGCGGCGTCAGCGCGATGATCGGCGTCTTCGATTCGGCGGCCACCTGCGTCATCGCCACCGCCGACGGCACGCCGGTCGAGCCAATCAGCGCGTCGACCTTGTCTTCGCTGACGAACTTGCGCGCATTCTTCGCCGCGTTGTCGGGCTTGGACTCGTCGTCGAGGATGATGTAGCGCACCGTCTCGCCGCCCAGCGTCTTCGGGATCAACTGGAACGCGTTCTTGTACGGCACGCCGAGCGACGCCCCCGGCCCGGTCGTTCCGAGCGACACCCCGACCGTGATCTCGGCCTGCGCGGCTGCGGTCAGAAGCGCCGCGGCCGCGGCGACGATGGCAAAGCGGTGGTGTCTCATTGCATCTCCTGGTGAGGTTGACAAGTGGAATGCGCGCGGCGCTGACGACGCCTCATGCCACGACGCGCGCGTCGAAGAGCGCCTGCACTTCGTCGTTGCCGAGGCCGGCCTCGGCGAGCACGCTGCGCGTGTGCTGGCCATACTTCGGCGCGAAGGCGAGTTCGCGCAGCGAGCCGGCGACGTCGACCGCCATCGGCGGCATGCGCACGACGCGGCCGTCGGGCATGACCGTGCGGGTGAGGCGCTCGGCCAGCGGGCCGAGCTCGCGCACCTGGCGGATGTCCTGGATGCGCGTCGCGGGAATCGTCGCGCCCTGGAGGTCGGTGAGGATCTCGTCGGCCGTGTGGGCCATGCTGACCGCGGCGATGTCGGCGTGGATGGCCTCGCGCTCGGCGTGGCGTCCCTCATTCGTCAGGCGCCGCTCGTTGGCGACGCCGGCGAACTTGGCGATCGCGGTCAGGCGCCGCCACTGGACGTCGCTGCCGATGGCGAGGAACACGTAGCCGTCGCGGGTCGGGTAGACGTTGGTCGGGATGAACTTGCGGTGCTCGTTGCCGGCGCGCGTGATCTCGTCGGGCTGGCAGCCGAAATCGATCAGCGGCAGCACGGTGATAAGCCACGATGCCGCGGCCTGCAGCATCGAGACGTGGATTTCCTTGCCGCTCGCGCCCTCGGCGCGTTCGAGTAGGGCCAGCATCACGTTGGCGTAGAGCTCGTCGCCAGCCTTGAGGTCGATCACCGGCAAGCCCATCAGCATCGGCGGGCCGTCGCGCTGGCCGGTGACTTCCATGTAGCCGGTCATCGCCTGCAGCACGGGGTCGTAGCCGGGTGCCTCGGGGTAGCGCGGCCCCATCGCCGAGATGCCGGCCCAGATCAGCTCGGGCCTGGCTGCACGCAGCGTTGGCGGGTCGATGCCGAGCCCGGCGTAGCGCGAGGGCACCGTGTTGCAGCAGAACACATCGACATCGAGCTCGTCGATCAGGCGTGCCAGCAACTGCTGGCCGCGCGCATCCTTCAGGTTCAGCGCGATTGCCTCCTTGCCGACGTTGGGGGCGACGAAGTAGCTGCGCCGGTCGTCGTCGGGCTCGTCGCCGAGGCGGCTGCCGATGTAGCGGTTCGGATCGCCCGGCAGGCCCTTGCCGCTGGGCGTGGCCTCGATGCGGATCACGCGCCAGCCGAGCTGCGCGAAGCGCAGCGTCGCATACGGCAGCGACAGCGCCTGCTCCATCGACAGCACGGTGCGTCGTTTCATGGGGCCCCCAAGGCCCTGCGGGCCGCCCCCCCAAGGGGGAGCGAGCGCCTTCGGAGCGGCCGTGCGGCGCTCATGGGGCCCCCAAGGCCCTGCGGGCCGCCCCCCCAAGGGGGAGCGAGCGCCTTCGGAGCGGCCGTGCGGCGCTCATGGGGCCCCCAAGGCCCTGCGGGCCACCCCCCCGAGGGGAGCGAGCGCCTTCGGAGCGGCCGTTCGGCGCTCATGGCTCGATGCGTGGCGTCGGCCGCAACGCCGGCAGCGCGCCGTGCAGCGCGCGATAGACGCGCTCCGGCGTGAACGGCAGGCTGGTGATGCGAACGCCGGTGGCGTTGTAGATCGCATTCGCGGTGGCGGCGGCGATGCAGATCGCGGGCGCCTCGCCGACGCCCTTGGCACCCTGCGGGCCCTCGCCGTCCATCGACTCGATGAAGGCGATGTCCATCTCGGGGATCTCGGGCGCGGTGACGAGCTTGTAGTCGCGGAAGTTCGGGTTGCGGATGCGCCCACCCTCGACGACAAGGCTTTCGGTCAGCGCGTAGCCCTGGCCCATCACGATCCCGCCTTCGATCTGGCCTTCGATGCCGAGCCGGTTGAGCACGCGGCCGACATCGTGCGCAGCCGTCACCCTGACCATGCGGACGGCGCCGGTGTCGGTGTCGACCTCGACTTCGACGACCTGCGCCGCCCACGCATACGCGGCCGAGACGTCGCCCTTGAAGCCCTTGTCCTGGTGCACGCTCGGCGGCTCGTAGTAGAAGCTCGTCATCACCAGCTCGGCGCGGTCGCTGAAGTGCAGGCCGCGCAGGAAGCGCGCCAGCTCGGTGAGCTTCTCGCCGCTCGCCGCGCGCACGATGTTGCCGCCGCGCAGCTCCAGCGTTTCGGGCGTGCAGTCGAAGCGCGGCGCCGCGGCGGCGAGGATCTTGGCCTTGGCCTTGCGCGCCGCGCCGATCGCGGAATTGCCGGCGATGAAGGTCGTGCGGCTGGCATGCACGCCGACGTCCCAGGGCGTGATGTCGGTGTCGTTGTTGACGACCGTCACCGCCGTCATCGGCAGGCCGAGCTCCTCGCACACGAGTTGCGAGAGCACGGTCTCCGAGCCCTGGCCGATCTCCGACGCGCCGGTGATCAGCGTGACGTGGCCAAAGTCGTCGAGCTTGAGGATGGTGCCGCAGCCGTCGGAGGGGTAGATCTTCGCGCCGCCGCCGACGTGCAGCATCGAGGCGATGCCCACGCCGCGCCTCAGCGCGGAGCTACCGGCCTCGCGCTTGATCGCGCCGGGCGCGTTGCGCTGCGCGGCGTACTCGCGGTGCTTGCGCTGGAAGTCGCTGCGCGCGGCGGCCGTGCGCAGGCAATCCTGGAAACCGCAGCTGCGAAAGACCATGCCCTGGCCGGTGACCTCGCCGGGAACCTGCGCGTTCTTCAACCGGAACTCGAGCGGGTCCATCCCGATGGCCTCGGCCATCTTGTCCATGTGCGCCTCGACGGCGAAGGTCGCCTGCAGGTTGCCGTAGCCGCGGAACGAGCCCGCATACGGGTTGTTCGAGTAGACGGCGACCGTGTGGTAATCGCAGTTCGGCACGCGGTAGAGCGACGAGAACGTCTGCATCATCACGAACGGCGTCGTCGCGCCCCACGAGGTGTAGGCCCCGTTGTCGTGCAAGGTGTGCACGCTGCGAAAGGTGAGGTTGCCGTCGCCCTTGCAGCCCGAGCGCAATGTCAGGCGCACCGGCTGGCGCGTCGGCGACGCGAGAAACTCCTCTTCGCGGCTGAACACCAGCTTGACCGGCCGTCCGGTGGCGCGCGCCAGGAAGACGCAGATCACCTCGAACGGGTAGATGTCGAGCTTGGAGCCGAAGCCACCTCCGATTGGCGGCTGGATGATGCGGATGCGCCCCGGGTCCATGGCGAGGATCTCCGCGAACTCGCGCTTGTGCAGGAAGGGCACCTGGGTGTTCGAGTAGAGCAGCAGGTTGCCCTTGGCGTCGAACTCGGCGATCACGCCCGACACGCCGAGGCAGCAGTGCGTCACATAGTGCAGCTCGAAGACGTCTTCGACGACCACCGCGGACTCGGCTTCGCCCTGGGCCACGTCGCCGTGGCCGTAGTCGAAGCGCATCGCGATGTTGTCGGCCCTTCCGGCCAGGCCGACCGGCGCGCCGGTCGCCGCGCCGGCGATCGGCGGATGCACCAGCGGCGCGCCGGGTGCGAGTGCGGCCTCGGCGTCGGCCACCACCGGCAGGTCCTCGTACTCGACCACGATCAGGCGCAGTGCGGCCAGCGCGATCGCTTCGCTGTCGGCTGCCACCGCGGCGATCTCGTCGCGCTCGCTGCGCACCCGGTCGCGCTTGAGCGGCAGGTGGTCCTTCGCGACGCCGATCGGCCGCTGGTCGGGAACGTCGGCGGCCGTGAGCACCGCGTGCACGCCGGGCAGCGCGCGCGCCGCCGCGGTGTCGATGCGAACGATGCGCGCGTGCACCCTGGCCGAGCGCAGGATCGCCGCGTGCAATTGCCCGGGCAGCTCGATGTCGTGTACATAGCGCGTCCTGCCGCTGGCCTTCTCGGGCGCGTCCATCTTGGCGATGCGCTGGCCGATCAGGCTGCCGGCGACGGGCTCGCGGGCCAGGGTCTCGTTCATGGCGTACCTCCGGCGCGGTCCTGGCCCGGCGTGCGAGACACGCCAGGCCCTGTCGCAGGCATGAGGTCGCGCGCAGGCGCAACCTCATGTCCGGCGCCAGCCTCGACGATCGCCTCGACGATCTTGTGGTAGCCCGTGCAGCGGCACAGGTTGCCCTCGATGGCGCGCTTGGCCGCCGCTGCGTCGGGATGCGGATGCGTGGCCAGCAGGTGCGTGGCCTGCACCATCATCCCCGGCGTGCAGAAGCCGCACTGCACGGCGCCGCGGGCGACGAAGGCCCGTTGCAGCGCCTGCGCACCCGCGTCGCCGGCCAGGCCTTCGACGGTGGTGATCTCGCGCCCATCGCATTCGACGGCGAACAGCAGGCAGGCGTTGACCGAGTCGCCATCGACGATGATCGTGCAGGCGCCGCACTCGCCCTCGCCGCAGCCGTACTTGGTGCCGGTCAGGCCGACCACCTCGCGCAGCATCTGCAACGCACTCATCCCGACGCCGACCGTCGCGCGACGCTGCACGCCGTTCAGCGTGAAGCCGATTTCATGAGTCAGAGACATCGCCGAGCATCCTTTGTGTCATGTTGCGCACCAGCTCCTTGCGGTACCAGGCGCTGGCGCGAACGTCGTCGATGGGCCTTGCCTCGTCGGCGGCGCACGCGGCCGCTTCGGCCGTCAGCGCCGCATCGAGGCGCTGGCCTTCGAGCAGGGCTTCGCTGCGGCGCGCGCGCAGCGGGATCGGCGCCACCGCGCCGATCGCCAGGCGCACGCCGTGCAAGCGGCCCTCGCCGTCGCGCTGCGCGGCGAAGGCGAGCGAGATCGTCGCGATGTCCAGCGCCGGCCGCGTGCCGGCCTTGTAGAAGCGCGCGACGCGGCCGCTGGTCGCGAGCGGAATGCGCACCGCGGTCAGCAGCTCGTTCGCCTCGCGCAAGGTGCGGCCGGGCCCCGTGAAGAAGCCGTCCAGCGCCAGCCGGCGGTGTCGGACCGTGCCGCCTTCGGCCAGCGATGCGAGCTCGACCTCGGCGTTCAGGGCCAGCAACGGCGGCAGCGTGTCGCCTGCCGGCGAGGCGTTGCACAGGTTGCCGCCGAGCGTCGCCATGTTGCGGATCTGGTCGCTCGCGAAATGGTCGGCTGCGTCGGCAAGCAGGCCAGCGTGTTCGCGCACCAGCGGGTGCGTGAGTAGCGTCGTGAGGGTGACGAGCGCGCCGATGCACAACGTGCCGCCGTCGAGTTCGACCGCGTCGAGGCCGGCCACGCGGCGGATGCTCAGCAGCGTGCGTGCAGGCCGCAGGCGGCCGGCGTTGCCCTGCGGCATCACGTCGGTGCCGCCGGCCAGCACGATGGCGCCGCCTTCGTCGCCGAGCGCGGCGAGCGCCTGCGCAAGGTCGACCGGCGCCAGATAGCGCTCGACGGCGATCATGCTTGCGCTTCCAGCTCGCGGTGATCGAAGCGCACCGGCTCGATGAAGCGTCCGAAGACCCCGACCATGCGCTGCGTGATTTCGCCGACGCTGGCATAGGCTTTGACCGCTTCGACGATGGCCGGCATCAGGTTCGCACCCGAGCGCGCATCGGCCTCGACGCGGTCGAGCGCGCGGAGCGCGGCAGCGGCGTCACGTTCGGTGCGCACGCGTTGCAGCGAGGCGATCTGGGCCTGCGCGTCGTCGGCGCGGTAGGGGTGCATCTCGACCTTGTGGGTGGCCTCGCTGTCGCTGCGGTAGCGGTTGACGCCCACCTTCGGGAAGGCGCCCGACTCGATGGCGCGCTGCATGCGGTAGGCCTGCGCCGACACGCGCGACTGGATCGTGCCCTCGGCGACGAGCTTGACGATGCCGCCGGCGGCGTCGGTCTCGGCGATGATGCGTTCCATCTCGGCGCGCATCTGGTTGGTCAGCGTCTCGACGTAGAACGATCCGCCCAGCGGATCGACCGTTTCGGCCAGGCCCATCTCCTCGACCAGCAGTTGCATCGTGCGCAGCGAGATGCGCTGCGCGTATTCGCTCGGGATCGTGTAGGCCTCGTCGTAGCAGCACAGCGCCATCGTCTGCGCGCCCGAGAGCGCGGCGATCAGTGCGTAGTAGGCGCCGCGAACGATGTTGTTCTCGGGCTGCTCGAGCGTCAGCCCGCCGCCGCCGCCGCCGGCGATCATGCGCAGCCACATCGAGCCGGGCTGCGTCGCGCCGTACTCCTCCCGCATGATCCGCGCCCACAGGCCGCGCCCGGCGCGGAACTTCGCGACCTGCTCGAAGAGGTTGCCGAAGATATTGAAGTTGTAGGACAGTCGCCCGGCGAATTCGTCCACCGCCACGCCGCGGCGGATCACCTCGTCGGCGTAGGCGCGGGCGATGCAGAAGGCCCAGGCCATCTCCTGCGTCGGCGTCGCCCCCGATTCGCGGATGTGGTAACCGCAGACCGACACCGGGCTGTACTTGGGCGCATGCTCGGCGCAGTACTCGATCGTGTCGCCGACCAGCCGGATCGACGGCCGCACCGGAAACACCCAGGTGCCGCGGCCGATGAACTCCTTCAGGATGTCGTTCTGCGCCGTGCCGCGCAGGCGTCTCAGGTCGAAGCCGCGCTTCTCGGCCATCGCCAGGTACATCGCGATCAGACAAGCCGCCGCGCCGTTGATCGTCAGCGAGACGGTGATCTTGTCGAGGTCGATGCCCTCGAAGGCGACCTCGAAGTCGCGCAGCGTATCGACGGCCATGCCGACGCGGCCGATCTCGCCCTCGGCCTGCGCGTCGTCGGAGTCGATGCCGCATTGCGTCGGCAGGTCGAAGGCGACGTTCAGGCCCGTCTGGCCGTTCTCGATCAGGAACTTGAAGCGGCGGTTGGTGTCAGCGGCGTTGCCGAAGCCCGTGTACTGGCGCATCGTGAACGGCTGCTTGCGATACATCAACGGGTGGATGCCGCGCGTGAACGGATATGCGCCCGGCTCGCCCAGCATCGCCAGGCCGCCGCTGGCCTCGACGTCGGCCGCTCGGTAGAGCGGCTGGATCTCGATGTCCGATTCGTTGCGCACGGTGCGTGCCTGGCTGTCGCGTGTCATGGTCGATGGGCCTTGATGAAGTCGCAGATCGCATCCAGCCTTGATCCGGTCTGGAAGACGCCCTTGAAGCCGAGCGCGCGCAGCGCGTCGTGGTCCTGTGCCGGCAGGTTGCCGCCGATCACCCACAGCCGGTCGGCGAGGCCCGCGGCTTCGAGCAGCGGCTTGAGCCGGGTGCAGAACGGCAGGTGCGAGCCGGCCATGCTCGAGAGGGCGATCACGTCGGCGTTCTCGCGCAGCGCCGCGGCCACGACCTGCTCCGGCGTCTGTCTCAGGCCCGTGTAGTGAACGTCGAAGCCGGCATCCAGCATCGCCCGCACGACCACCTTCGCGCCCTGGTCGTGGCCGTCGAGGCCAGGTTTGGCGAGCACCACCTTGATGGGTTTGGCATCGATCATCAAGCCACCTCCGCAATTTCAGTGCCGATCGCACGGCCGGGGTCGTCGGTGGCCCGACCGCATGGCGCGGGTCGATCCCCGTGAGCGGGGCCGGCTGGCCTGCAAGCCAGTCGGCGTTCCGGCCGCACCCGGCTGCGCAGGCAGCCGGCCTCGTGCGGCCTCCACCCCCTCGCGCCTCGCTTCATGCGGTCACCTCCTTCGCGATGATGAGCTTCAAGACCTCGCTCGTGCCGCCGCCGATCAGCGTGAAGCGCACATCGCGCAGATAGCGCTGCACCGGGTACTCCATCGCATAGCCGTAACTCGCCAGGATGCGCGCGGCCTGGTCGCAGATGCGCGCCGCGGCCTCGGAGGCGTTGAGCTTGGCCATCGCGGCCTCCTTGTGGTGCGGGCGGCCGGCGCCGTGAAGCCAGGCCGCGTAATGCACCAGGTGCACCGCGGCTTCGAGCTCGGTCGCCATCTCGGCGAGCTTGAGCTGGATCGCCTGGAAGCGGTTGATCGGCTTGCCGAACTGCTTGCGCTCTGCGGCGTAGCTCACCGCGGACGCGAGCGCCGCGCGCGCCACGCCGAGCGCCATCGCGCCGGTGATGATGCGGATCTCGGCCAGCGTCTTGCGCAGATGCGTCTCGCCGTCGCCTTCTTCGCGCGACAGGCGGTGGCTGGCGGGGACGAAGCAGTCGTTGAACGCGACTTCCGAGGTCGGCAGCGCCCACACGCCCATCTTGTGGATCTCGCGCCCGACGACGAGGCCGGCGAAGTGCTTCTCGACCAGGAAGATGGTGAGCTTTCTCGCCTCGCCCGCCCTGGCGAAGACGGTGAAGAAGTCGGCCATTGGCGCCGAGGTGATCCAGGTCTTCTGGCCGTTCAGGACGTAGCCGGCCTCGACCGACCGGGCAGTCGTCGCGATGCCGTCGAGGTCGGAGCCGGCGTTCGGCTCGGTCATGCAGATCGCACCGATCTTCTCGCCGCGCAGCGCCGGCTTGAAGAGGCGCTCGATGATGTCGGCACTGCCCAGCATGTGCAGGAACTTGGTCCCCATCAGCGACTGCATCGCCGCCGCGCCGGCGAGCGACATCGACCCGCGCGCGACCTCGGCCAGCGCGAGCGCGAACTCCATCAATCCCGTGCCGCTGCCACCCACTTCTTCCGGGTAGCGCATGCCGAAGAAGCCGAGCCCGGCCAGTTCGCCGAAGAGTTGGCTTGGGAAGACATGTGCCTCGTCGATCGCTGCCGCCTGAGGCGCGATGCGCTCGTCGCAGAAGCGCGCAAACGCTTCGCGGATCGCGCGCTGGTCTTCGGTCAGGTCGAAGTTCATGTCAGTCGGTCCACCGCGCCTCGCTCGCCCCGCGACGTATGAAACACGAGAAACTTCTTTCGGCCCATTGCTGTCTTTGAACGCCCGCTACGCGGGACACGACTGGCGCGGCAAAGGCGCGTCCGGGCAGGCCGTGGCGCTTCACTGGAGCGGTCGGCGCTGCGCGCCGACTCCCCTGTGATGCTCGGCCTCGTGGCCCCGTCGCAGAACTCACTTCGCTCACTGCGTTCGCTGCGTTCGGGCATCCGCGACGAGTCAGAGGACAACTCGCGCTTCGCGCGAGGCCACGAGCCCTGCGCTTCTCGGCGCCCCAGAGGCGCGCCCCGTCCTGCCCGAACGCGCCTTTGCTGGGACGCGGGCGCTGTTCGCGACAAGAACCACAAGCGTTGCCGCGCGGCGGGCGGTGCCCGGCGGGGGCGATTTCTGTGGCGACGAGAAGCGCAGGCCTGGGGTCGGCGTGCGAAGCACGCTTCGTAGACTGACTCGTCGCAGCTGTCTGAACGGGGTGAGCGCAGCGAACGCAGTGAGTTCTGCGACGCGACCCCAGGGCGAGCATCGCAGTGGAGTCGCAGCGAAGCGGAGACCGTCACAGCATGAGCCTCCGCCGGGCACCGCCTGCCGCGCCGCGCTAAAGCTACACAAGAGCGGACGCAGGCGAACGGCGACAATGGGCCGAATGCAGACTGCCGCGCCGCCCGGGCTTCGGGACGTGTCATGTCAGCTCCGCCTCGGTCATGCCGTAGTCACGCAACGCGGCCTCTCTCGAAATCACGCCATTGCGTACCTCCTCGGCCAGCGTCTTGCGATCGCGCTTGTGCGGATCACCCCAGCCACCGCCGCCGCTGGCCACCTGGTGGTAGACAGTGCCTCGCTCGACACCCGTGATCAGGTCCTTGTTGCGCGGCACGACGGTCTGCCCGCCGGGGCGCAGGAGTAGGATGGAATTGAGCCCGGCGCCGAGCCCGCCGGCCAAGCCGAACGCGCCCTCGAAGTCGCCGTCGCCGAAGGTCACTAGCTGCGTGTCGTCGGAGCCGATCTCGAAGATCGTCTCCACGCCCAGCCCGCCGCGCCACTGGCCCGCGCCGGCCGAATCGGTGAGCAGCTCGTGCCGGATGAGCCGATGCGGCGTCTGCTGCTCGAACATCTCGTAGTCCTGGTCGAGCACGCCGCCCGAGGCATCGATCATCCCGATATGGTCGTAGCCGTCGCAGCCCTGCATCGCGCCGGAGCCGCCCTTCAGGCCCATGAAGCCGATGTCGACGTACTTCTCGCCCGTCTTCGGGTCGATGCCGGTGGTCAGCGAGGCGAGCAGGTTGTTCCAGCCGGCGGTCACGCGGTCGGGCAGCACGGGTGCGAGGGCGCGCTGGATCGCGTCGGCGTTCGGCGGGCAGAGGTGGTTGCCGAAGGTCGTCGCCTTCGGGTAGGCGGCATTGAGGATCGTGCCCTCGGGAATCACGATCTCGATCGGCTCGACCATGCCTTCGTTGTGCGGGATGTCGGGGTTGACCATCTGCAGCAGCGTCAGGATCGTGGCCGACGCGCTCGACGTGAAGGTGCCGTTGACGAAGCCATTGGTCTGTGCATCGGTGCGCGAGTAATCGAACTTGATGCGCTTGTCCGCGACCTCGATGTCGACCCGGATCGTGAACTTGCTGCCCTCGTGGCGGCCGTCGTAGTAGACATAGCCTTCGCCGCTGTAGCGGCCGTTGGGGATCTTGGCGATCTCGGCCTCCATCATCCGCCGCGTGGCGTCGAACAGCGCCTGCTTGTGCGCGCGAAAGCTCGCCACGCCGTACTTGCGCAGCAGCTCGACGAGGCGCCGCTCGCCGACCGTGCAGGCGCCCATCTCGGCCTTCATGTCGTGCTGCACGATGTCGAGCCGCACGTTGGCGAAGATCAGGTTCCACACGTCCTGGCGCAGCTTGCCGCGCTCGACGATCTTGACCGCCGGGATGCGCAGCGCCTCCTGCCAGACTTCCACCGCGTTCGGGTTGTAGCCGCCCGCCACCGCGCCGCCGATGTCGGCCTGGTGGCCCTTGACGGCCGTCCAGCCGACCAGCTCGTCGTCCCAGAACACCGGCTTGAACGCAGCGACGTCGTTGTTCTGGTTGCCGAGGCTGAAGACGTCGTTGTGGAAGAACACGTCGCCGGGGTAGATCTCGCCGTCGAAGGTCTTGCGGATGTGCTTGCACACCGGCGCGAGCGAGAAGGCGAGGATCGGCAGGTTCTCGGTCTGCTCGAGCATGTGCCCGTCGGCGTCGTAGAGGCCGGTGACGTAGTCCTTGGCTTCGCACAGGATGGGCGAGCGCGTGGTCATCTCCATCGAGATGCTCATCTCGTCGGTGATCGACTTGAAGGTCCGCGCATAGACGGAGAGCAGGATCGGGTCGATGGTCATGCCGGCACCTCCCGGGCTGCGGTCAGGCTGGTGGCGAGCAGGTCCTCGCGCCCCTTGGCGTAGAGGACGAACGAGCCGAGCGCGTCGACCGCGCAGTCGTAGGACGCACTGACGAAGATGGCCGTCGTCTGCTGTTCGACGAGCGCCGGGCCGGCGATGCGGTGGCCGCAGTGCATGCGGTGGCCGTCGTAGATGGTCACCTCGGCGAACGCGTCGTGCTCGGGGATGTAGACGCTGCGCCTGCCCTTGCACGCGCCGCCGGCGTCGGCGACGCCCGCCGCCTCGCTGCGGTAGGCCGGCCGGTCGGTGGCGCCGATCGCCTGCAGGCGCACGTTGATGATCTCGACCGGCGAGCCCTCGGCCTCCAGCGAGTAGCCGAACAGCCGTTGATGCTCGGTGTGGAAGGCGCGCGAGATTGCTGCGGCGTCGCGCGCTGCGATGCAGGCCGGCGGCACCGCGACCGAGATCTCGTGATACTGCTTCAGGTAGCGGCAGTCGAGCCGCAACTCGACCCGCCGCCGGGCGGGCGCGATCTGCTCGTCGGCGAGCAGCCGCGTGCCCTCGCTCGCCATCGCCTCGACCAGCGCGGCCAGGCGCGGCCAGTCGATGCGTTCGAGGCGGGCGACGAAGGTGCGCACGAAGTCGTGTCGCAGCTCGGACATCAGCATGCCGAAGGCGCACAGCACCGAGGCCTCGCGCGGCACGATCTGGAGCGGGATCTCGAGCTCGCTGCAGATCAGGCAGCCGTGGATCGGCCCCGCACCGCCGCCGGGAATCAGCGGGAACTCGCGCGGGTCGAAGCCGCGCTTGATCGTGACCTCGCGCACGCCTTGCGCCATGTTGTTGCACGCCACCCGGTACATGCCGGCAGCAGCCTGCTCTACGCCCAAGCCCATCGGTCGGGCGATGTGTTCCTCAATCGCGCGGCGCGCGGCCTGCACGTCGAGCGTCATGCGGCCGCCGGCAAAGAACGCCGGGTCGAGGTAGCCGAGCACCACGTTGGCGTCGGTCGTCGTCGGCAGCCGGCCGCCGCGGCCGTAGCAGGCTGGACCGGGGTCGGCGCCGGCGCTTTGCGGGCCCATGCGCAGCA
Source organism: uncultured bacterium (assembly GCA_963779155.1). Taxonomy (GTDB): domain Bacteria; phylum Pseudomonadota; class Gammaproteobacteria; order Burkholderiales; family Burkholderiaceae_C; genus CAIKUF01. Next base: position 373,690 of record CAVZXE010000020.1, read on the forward strand.
GGCCGCCTTCGTCGAGCCAGCCGATCGAGCCGCCTCCGGCGCCGATGGTGTGGATGTCGAGCATCGGCAGCGCGATCTTGTGGCGCGCGATCTCGCCGTCGTTCTTGACCATCGGCGCCCCCACGGCGACCGAGGCCTCGAAGCTCGTGCCGCCCATGTCGGTCGTGATGCAGCGGTCGTGGCCGTGCGCGCCGACGTAGAACAGGCCCGCGCCCGGCCCGCCCGCGGGCCCGGAGAGCAGCGTCAGCGCCGCCTTCTCGCGCGCCGCCTGGGGCGAGATCACGCCGCCGTTGGACTGCATGATCAGCAGCAAGCCGGCGAAGCCGATGTCGCCCAGCCGGCCGACCAATTGGTCGAGGTAGTGCTCGAGCTTCGGGCCGACGTAGGCGTTGAGCGCAGTCGTGCTGACGCGCTCGTAGAAGCGGATCGACGGCAAGACCTCGGTCGATACCGAGAGATAGGCCCCGGGCAGCTCTCGCCGCACCAGCTCGGCCGCCGCGCGCTCGTGCGCGGTGTTGGCGAACGAGTTCATGAAGCACACGGCGACCGCCTCGACGCCGTCGGCGCGCCACTGCGCCACGGCGGCGCGCACCGCATCGAGGTCGAGCGCGCCGAGCTCGTCGCCGTCGCGGCCGATGCGGCCGCGAATGCCGATCCGGCGCGCGCGCGGCACCAGCGGCCGCACGTTGGTGTAGCGGTTGTCGTACTGGGCTTCCCGGATGCCGCGGCGCATCTCGAGCGCGTCGCGAACGCCTTCGGTCGTCAACAGCGCGCAGCGCGCGCCGGTGCCGGTGAGGGTGGCGTTGGTCGTCACCGTCGTGCCGTGGACGATGGTGGCGACCCTGCGCGCGAAGTCTTCGAGCGCGAGGGGCGGCTCCATCGACGCGGCGATCTGCGCCAGCCCCTCGACGACCGCGATCGACGGGTCGGCCGGCGTCGACAGCGTCTTGTGGATGCGCGGCGTTTCGCCGTCGCGCGCGATCACGAAGTCGGTGAAGGTGCCGCCGACATCGATGCCGATCTTGATGCCGGTGGCCAGCCCGCCGTCGCGGCCCGGCGTCGAGACTGCGCTGCGCTGCGATGGGGCCGTCATGCGCTCGGCTCCTCGTGGGTTGTGGCCGTGGCTGCCAGGCGGGCGGCGACGAGCCGCCGCACGTCTTCCTTGCGCAGCTTGCCGAGTGCGGTGCGCGGCAGCGCATCGACGACGAGCACGTCCTTCGGATGCTTGAAGCGCGCCAGTCGTCCGCCGAACAGCGCCAGCACGCGCTCGGGCGCGAGCGTCGCGCCAGGCACCGGGACCACGACCGCGACCACGGCCTCGCCCCAGCGCTCGTCGGGCCGGCCGACGACGGCGGCCTCGGCGATCTCGGGGCAGTCGAGCAGCACCGCCTCGACCTCGGCCGGGCTGACGTTCTCGCCGCCGCTGATGATCATGTCCTTCAGGCGACCGTCGATGCGCAGGAAACCCTCGGCGTCGATGCGGCCGCTGTCGCCCGAGTGGAACCAGCCGCCGGCGAGCGCCCTTGCGCTGGCCGGCGCGTCGCGCCAGTAGGCACTCATCACGTTGCGGCCGCGAACCAGGACTTCGCCGCTGGCGCCGGGCGCCACGTCGCGCCCCTGGTCATCGACGATGCGCAGCTCGCAGCCCGCAGCGGCGCGTCCGGCCGAGCCCAGCTTGCGCACCGCCTCGTCGGCATGCAGGCAGGCGGCGATCGGCGCGGTCTCGGTCGCGCCCCAGACCTGGATCAGCGGCACGCCGCGCGCGTGTACGGCACGGCACAGTCGCTCGGGCACCAGCGTCGAACCGGTGCTGATCGAGCGCAGGCTCGACAGGTCGGCGCCGGGCCAGCGCGGGTGCGCGAGCATCGCCTCGAGCTGTGCCGGGACGAGCACGGTCAGGGTGATGCGCTCGCGCTCGATGGCGTCGAAAGTGTCGCCGGGGTCGAACTTGGCGTGCAGCGTGACCGTGCTGCCGGCGCGAAGGGCCGGCGTGGTCTGGATGTTCATGCCGCCGACGTGGAACAAGGGCAAGGTCGTCAGCACGCGGTCGTCGGCGCCGAGCGCGTGCATGTCGACGCTGGCGTCGGCGTTGGCGGCCAGCGCGTCGTGGCTGAGCAGCACCCCCTTGGGGCGGCCGGTCGAGCCCGAGGTCCAGCATAGCAGCAGCGGCTCGTGGCCATCGGGCGCGGGCTCGACTGTGGGCGGCGATGCGCCGGCAGCGGCGAGGAACGCGTCCCAGGCCTGCCAACCGGCGGGCAGCTCGCCCCGCGCGATACGGAGCGTGCCTTCGGGGGCGATGGCCTGCGCCGCGCTTTCGGCGGCGAAGGGAGCGTCGACGCACAGCAGCGCCGGCGGGCAGTCGCGCAGCATGGCGCGGTGCTCGGGCGGCGCGAGGCGCCAGTTCAGCGGCATGAACACGGCGCCCAGCCGCGCGCAGGCGAACAGCGTCGCCAGCATCGGCGGGCTGTTCAGCCCCAGCCAGGCCACGCAGTCGCCACGCCTCACGCCGGCCGCGGCGAGCGCGGCGGCGATCGCCTCGCAGCGGGCGGCCAGCGCGGCATACGACCAGGTCTCGCCCTCGAAGCGCAGCGCCACCCGGTCGGGTGTGCGCCGGGCGTTGGCGGCGATCCAGTCGGCGACGGCCATGAGCGTGCTCTGCGCGTCAGGCGTCGCCGACTTCGAGCACCACCGCCATCGCGGTGTCGCCGGCCGCGCAGCCGGTGAACAGGCCGTAGCCGCCGCCGCGGATGGCGAGCTCCTCGATCAGCTCGATGATCGCGCGCGTTCCCATCGGTGCCTGGGGGTGGCCCCAGACGAGCGAGCAGCCATAGTTGTTCATCGCGCACCAGTCGACGCCGGTGGCGCGGGCGAAGTACAGGTCGTTGATCGCGAACGGGTTGTGCGACTTGAAGGCCTTGACCTGGTCTATCCGCAGCCCGGCCTGGGCGAGCGCACGCTGCGCCGCGGGCACCGTGGCCTCGGGCATGTAGGCGAGCTCGGCGCGGGCGAGGCCGAAGCCGTGCAGCCGCACCGCGATCTTCGGGTCGGTCGCCAGCTCGCGCGCACGTTCGCGCGTGGTGACGACGAGCGCGGCGTTGCCGTCGGCGGGATGGGTCTGGCCGCCGAAGGTGACGGTGCCGCCGGGCATGACGGGCTTGAGCTTGGCCAGGCCCTCGGGTGTCGAATGCGAGACGCCCTCGTCGCCTTCCAGCGTCGCCAGGGTCTTCTTGTAGCCGGGCGCCGGCACCTCGAACGGCAGGGTCATGAAGCGCTTGAGGAAGGCGGAGCCCTCGGCCAGCGCCTGCGCGTACTGCGCTTCGCGCCGCAGCACGACCTCGTGCTGCTCGGCGGTGCCGATGCCGTGGCGGGCGGCGACGTTCTCGGCCGTCGTCAGCATCGAATGCCCGCCCAGCGGGTCGCAGCCGAAGTTGTCCATTACCCAGTCTTCGGCGGCGCCGGTGCCGCCCGGGCCGCGCGGATTCGGGTAGTACAGATGCGGCCCGTTGGAGGTGCGGTCGCAGTTGACGACCAGCGCCGTCGTGGCCATGCCGACCTCGATCTCCTGCGCCGCGGCCAGCAGCGTGCGCACGCCGGTGGCGCAAGCCTGCATCAGCGTCGGCCCGCCGGCCTGCCCGGCGCCGACCAGGCCCATGAGCCAGGGCGTGCCGAAGAACGAGTGCTTCTGCGGCACCGACAGGCCGAGCACGCCGTAGTCGAAGACCGCCGGGTCGATGCCGCGCCGCGCCAGCTCCCGGCGGGTCACATGGGCCGCGAACTCGACGCTGTTGAGGTGCGCCAGGCTGCCCTGCCAGCGCGCGAACGGTGTGCTCCAGTACGCACCATAGGGGATCTCTGCCCTGTACTTCATGCGAACTCCTTCGTCCGATGGACGCTCATTGCCTGGTGCCGCGCTTGCGGACACCGGCCTTGCCGTCGAGGCCGGTTGCTTCGATGAATGCGCGGCGCGCCTGCAGCAGGTGATCGTGCATTGCCGCCGCGGCGGCGTCGCCGTCACCGGCGGCGAGCGCGGCGGTGATCCGCTTGAGGCCGCGCAGCACGACGGCGCGCACAGCCGCGTCGTCGAGCGTCAGGGCGCGGATGTGCTGCAGGTGATCGGCATACAGCTCGACGACCCGCACCAGTCTGGCGTTGGGCAGCAGCGCCAGCCAGGCCGCCCGGTAGCGCACGTTGGCTTCGCGGAACGCATTGCTGTCGCCGGCGCGGTTGGCGGCCACGGCGTCGGCCAGCGCGGCGTCGATCGGCGCGCGGCGCGCCGGATCGGCCGTGAGCGGCGCGATGCGGCGCAGCGCCGCCGGTTCGACCAGGAAACGCACCTCGTAGATGTCGTCGACGTCGGCGCGAGTCAGCGCCGGCACCGTGAAGCTGCGCTGGTCGGCGGCGAGCAGCCCCTCGCTGGCCAGGCGCGCCATCGCTTCGCGCACCGGCGTGCGCGATACGCCGAGCTGCTCGGCCAGCGAGACCTCCTGCAGCGCCGCGCCGGCCCGGATGGCCCCGTCGCGCAACTGGGCGCGCAGGGCGTTGTAGACCTGTTCGCCGAGCCCCGGCGTGCGTTCGACGGGCTTGAGCGTGCGGTTGGGCACCTGGCACTCCAGCGCCGGCGCAGCATCCGGCGTGCTTTGCATACTGCATACACGCGGGGTCGGGCGCAAGCGAGCTTGCCCGGCGACGTGAGCATTTGTTGCGCCAGATCAAACCCGGCGCATTACTCCTGCCGAGGCAGCGGCGCGCCCCGGCGCCTGCGCCGGCGTGCTGGTGCAGCCGAGCAGGAAGTCGGTCACCAGTTCGGCGAAGCGCGCCGGCATCTGGTCGGGCAGCGGCACCCTGCCGCCCTGTACATCGACAACACGGCTGCCGGCGATGCGCCCGGCCAGCGGCACGGCGGCCGGGTAGGCGTGCGGGTCGGCGTCGGGTGCGATGACGAGCACCGGGCAGCGGATCAGCGGCAGGCGGGCCTCCATCACGTAGCGCGCCACCACCGCATGGCCCGCGGCCGCGCGCGGCCCGGCCTTGAGCGCGTCGACGACGAAGCGCTCGAGGAGGTCGATGTTGCCCGCCGGATACCACGGCTGGCGGATCCGCCACAGCTCGACGAGGTGCGATCCGTCGGGCCGCCGCAGCACGTTGTCGATCCGCGAGGGGGTGGCATGGCGTGCGCGGAAGGCTGCGTCGACGAGCGGCGGTGCCGACAGCACCGCGGCTTCGATGCGGTCGGGGTGCGCGGCGGCGATTTCGATCGCGATCGCCGCGCCGGTGTGGTGGCCGACCAGCGAGAGCCGCGCGATGCCCAGAGCGTCGGCGAGGCTCATCGCAACTTCGGCCCAGTGCTCGATCGAATCCTCGCCGAGCGGTGGCCTGGACGAATCGCCATAGCCGATCGTGTCCATCGCGATCGCCTGGAAGTGCCTCCCGAGCAGCGGCAGCACGTCGCGGTATTCGTCCCACGACCGCGGGGTCTGGTGCAGCAGCAGCACCGGCCGGCCGCTCCCTGCGATCGCGCAGTGGATCGTGCCGGCGGGCACGTCGATGAAGCGGCGGATGATCATGTCCGGGCCTCTCCAGGAGCTGCGGGCCGGCGAGCGGCCCCGGCATCGGCATCGCCCTCGCACCGCGCCTTTGGGCATGCACGCCTCGTCATCTTCCCACGGGCGCTTGGGGCCGTTCTTGCGCATGAGCAAACGCCGGGCCGCCCCAAGTTTGCTCAACCCCCTCGGGGGGCGGACGACGTAGGTCGTCGGCCTGGGGGCGCTCTCAGGCTCTCAGCCCAGGCCACCGAGATCGACCTCCTCGCGATGCCCGAACCCGTGGCTGTTGTCGATGAAATACATCCGCTCGGCGTGCAGCCGGTACCAGCGCACCCTGGCCAGCGCCGCGACGATCGCCGCGGGCGCACCCCCCAGGCGGCCGACGACGGGAAACTTCGCGCCGTAGCGCTGCCGTGCGCGGGCCGCCTCGGCGCCTTGCAACTCGCTCGCGAGCCCCTCCAACTGGATGCCCTTGATCTGCGCCCAGTCGCTGCAGTCGTGCTGGATCGTCGCGGCGCAGCGCGGGTCCAGCGCCAGGTTGCGGCAGTGGCGACTGCGCGGCGACGACAGGAAGTACAGGTCGTGGCCGGCGCTGGCGTAGAACACCGCCGCGGCCCACGGGCCCTCGAGGCCCGAGGTCGCGAGCGTCATGACGTGGTGGCGATCGAGGTAGTCGGCCGCCGTCGCGGGCAGGGCGGGCATCAGGGCGCGGCCGCTGGCGAGCGCACTTCGGCCGCACCCTCCGGCGCGTTGACGGCCGCGTCGGCTTCGTGCAGGCGCTTGAGCCGGTAGGCGAGCTGCGGACGCGTCAGGCCGAGCATCCGCGCCGCCGCCGACAGGTTGCCGCGCGCCTTGTCGACGGCGGTCTCGATCAGCTTAACCTCGAGCTGCTCGAGCGTCATCACGCCGTTGAAGACCGCGTCGCACAGCGCCGTCGTCGAACCGCCGTGGTGGAGGTCTAGGCCGCCGTTGCTGTCGAGCCCGAACTCCCGCGCCTCGTCCTGGGCGAAGGCCGAGAACAGGTGGTTGACTTCGATCCGGGTGCCGCTCGGGGCCAGGATCACGCCGCGCTCGACCATGTTCTGGAGTTCGCGGATGTTGCCCGGCCAGGGGTAGGTGAGCAGCGCGCGCTTGGCCTTGTCGGTGAAGCCGCGCGGCTTCTTGGCGTGCACGGCGCTGTATTTCTCGAGGAAGCGCTTGGCCAGCAGCGAGATGTCTTCCTTGCGCTCGCGCAGCGGCGGAATGTGGACCTGGTAGGCATTGAGGCGGTAGTAGAGGTCGGAGCGGAAGCGCCCCTCCTTGACGCGCTGGCGCAAGTCGTCGTTCGTCGCCGCGACGATCCGCACGTTGACCTTGCGCGTCTTGTGGTCGCCCAGGCGCTCGATCTCGCCTTCCTGGAGCACGCGCAGCAGCTTGCTTTGCGTCGGCAGCGGCAACTCGCCGATCTCGTCGAGGAACAGGCTGCCGCCGTCGGCGCGCTCGAAGCGGCCGGCTCGGGCGGCCAGGGCGCCGGTGTAGGCGCCCCGCTCGACACCGAAAAGCTCGGACTCGACGAGATCGTTCGGGATCGCGGCGCAGTTCAGGGCCACGAACGCGTGCTCGCGGCGCGGCGAAAGGTCATGCAGCGCGCGGGCGAACAACTCCTTGCCGACGCCGGTCTCGCCGAGCAGCAGCACGGTGATCTGGCTCGACGCGGCGGCCTTGAGCAAGTCGTACGCGGCGGCAAAGCCCGGCGAGCTGCCGATCATGTCGGCGGGCAGCCGGTCCTTGCCGGCGATCGCCCCGCGCAACTGCACGACCTGTGTCTGCAGCTCGATGAGCTGCTCCGCGATCGCCTCCGGGCGGAAGAAGCGCATGTGTTCGGCGGCGTCGTCCCACTCCTCGACCGGCTTGCCGACGATGCGGCAGTTGGCGTGGCCCATGCCGACGCACTCGACTTCCTTGTATAGGATCGGCCGGCCCATGAACGCCGAGGTGTAGCCGCAGGCGTAGCCGATCTGCGTCCAGCACACCGGCTCGGAGTGGATGCCGTAGTGGTGCCGGTGCCACTGCCCTTCCCAGGAGTTCTCCCACAGGAATTCGCCGTAGAACTTGCCGCTGGCGCGGTCGAGCTCGAGCCTGACCGGCGTCACGTGCACGATGCCCTCGAGCGTGTGCAGTTGCGGCCCGGTCATAAAGGCTTCGAGGTCGCTGCAGTCCTGGGCGCGCGTGCGCGCAAGCTCGGCGTCGCGCAGGCCCGAGGCGTAGCCCATGCGCGAGAGCAGGCCGCGCGCGCGGTCCATGCCGAGCGAGTCGATCAGCTCCTTGCGCAACAAGGCCTGCGCTTCGGCGTGCACCAGCAGCATGCGGTGTTCGTGCAGCCAGATCTGCCCGGTCTCGGGGCAGAAGTGCACGCGCGCGCGAAGGTCGTCGCTCGCCGCGCGCGCAATGGTGTGCAGTTTGGTCATGGGCAACCCTCCCCACGTTGGCTTCGCCCGGCCGTCGCGCCGCGGAAGTCGCTTTTAGGGCCGGAAGCGAGCGCCGGCATTGATCTAGTCCAAGGATTGTGCGATCGCGCGCCTGCGGCGCGATCGGGTGGCCTGCGACTGCGGGTTCATCAAATGATCACTCCGCCCCGATCGGGCCGCGAGGAATCACGAAATGATCAAGTCCCGCGCCGTGTGAACGGCGGCGCAACGGGCGCCACGCCGTCCGTTGCGCGGGGTGCACGCAGGTGTGCCGGCGCCGGGCGCGGCGATCGTCCGCGCGCTTCGAGCGCAGCCTTCAGGCGCCAAGTGGCACGACCTATGCAGAGCAACGGGCACGACCGCGAGTTGTGCCCCTGCGGCGCAGCCACGAAGAGCGGCAGCCACCGATCACTTCAGGAGACACCCGATGAAGTTCCCCGTTCCGCACGACGTCAAGGCCCAGACCATCCCCGGCACCGAAGGCTGGGAGAGGATGTACCCGTACCAGTACCAGTTCGTCAGCGACGATCCGGTGCGCCACCAGTACGAGAAGGAGACGTTCTGGTTCTACGACGGGCTGCACTATCCCGAGCCGCTGTACCCGTTCGACACCATCTGGGACGAAGCCTGGTACCTGGCCCTCTCGCAGTTCAACAACCGCATCTTCATGGTGCCGCCGGTGCGCGGGGTGGACCACCGCATCATCAACGGCTACGTCTATATCTCGCCGGTGCCGGTCAAGGACGGGGCCGAGATCGGCAGCCGGGTGCCGCACTTCATGGAGCGCGCGGGTTACTACTACAAGAACTGGGACGCGCTCGAGGCCAAGTGGAAGCTGAAGATGGAGGCGACGATCCGCGAGCTCGAGGCGCTGCAGATCCCCCGTCTGGCCGACATGGAGGAAATGGCCGTCGTGACCGACGCGCTCGGCGAGTCGCAGGGCTACCACCTGCTGAAGAACTACGACGACCTGATCAATCTCGGCATCAAGTGCTGGCAGTACCACTTCGAGTTCCTGAACCTCGGCTACGCGGCCTACGTGTTCTTCCTCGACTTCGTGCAGAAGCTCTTCCCGAGCATCCCGCCGCAGCGCGTGACGCAGATGATCTCGGGCATCGACGTCATCATGTACGAGCCCGACGAGCAGTTGAAGAAGCTCGCGCGCAAGGCCGTCGAGCTGGGCGTGGATTCGGTGGTCACCTTCAGCCCAGAATGGACGGTGGTCGAGGAGGCGCTGAAGAAGCTTCCCAAGGGCGTGGAATGGCTGACCTCGCTGAACCTGGCGCGCGAGCCCTGGTTCAACATCTCCACCGGCACCGGCTGGTTCCACCACGACCGCTCGTGGAACGACCAGATGAACGTGCCGCTGTCGGGCATCGCGACCTACATCGGCAAGATCAGGCAGGGCGTGTCGATCGACCGCCCGACCGAGAAGGTGCGCGCCGAGCGCGACCGCATCACCGCCGAGTACCGCGGCCTGATCGAGAGCGACGCCGACCGCAAGCAGTTCGACGAGCTGCTCGGCTGCGCCAAGACGGTGTTCCCCTACGTCGAGAACCACCTCTTCTACGTCGAGCACTGGTTCCACTCGGTGTTCTGGAACAAGATGCGCGAGGTCGGCGCGATCATGAAGGAGCATGGCGTGATCGACGACGTCGAGGACGTCTGGCTGCTGCGGCGCGACGAGATCAAGTCGGCGCTGTGGGACATCGTCACTGCCTGGGCCACCGGCGTCACGCCGCGCGGCACGACGACCTGGCCGAAGGAGATCCTCTGGCGCAAGGGCGTGATGCAGAAGTTCAAGGAGTGGAGTGCGCCGCCGGCGATCGGCATCGCGCCGGAGGTGATCCAGGAGCCGTTCACGATCGTGCTCTGGGGCGTGACCAACAAGTCGCTCGCCGACTGGGCGGCGGTGCAGGAAGTCAAGGACCCGGACAGCATCACCGAGCTGAAGGGCTTTGCCGGCAGTCCCGGCATCATCGAAGGCAAGGCGCGCGTCTGCAAGACGGTGAGCGAGGTCGGCCAGCTGCTGGAGGGCGAGATCCTCGTCGCGCCGACGACCTCGCCATCCTGGGCACCGGCGTTCGCGAAGATCGGCGCCTGCATCACCGACGTGGGCGGCGTGATGAGCCATGCCGCGATCGTCTGCCGCGAGTACGGCATGCCGGCGGTGGTCGGCACCGGGATGGCGACCAAGATCATCAGGACCGGGATGATGCTGCGCGTGGACGGCTCAACCGGCGCGATCACGATCACGCGCTGAGGGGCACCGTGATGGGCAGCGTCGGCGAAGCGGTCAGCTGGTCCATCGCGGATCGTGTGACGGCGCGCCCGCCGACGGTCTGCTGGCTCGAGGACTGCCGCCGCGACGCCGTGGCGCTGGTCGGCGGCAAGTGCGCGTCGCTGGGCGAATTGATCAACGCCGGCGTGCGCGTGCCGCCGGGCTTCGCACTCACCACCGAGGGCTACCGGCGCTTCATGGCCGACGGGGGCATCGCCGGCGAGCTGCAGTCGCTGCTGGCAGACGCCGACTTCGAGGACCTGGCGGCGCTCGAGGCGCTCAGCGCAAGGATCCGCGAGCTGATCGAGGCCCGGCCGTTCTCGGTCGAGATCGAGGACCTGGTGGCCGAGTGTTATCGCAAGCTGGCGCTGCGCGCCTGCATGCCGGCCGTGCCGGTCGCGGTGCGGTCGAGCGCCACCGCCGAGGACCTGGCCGGGGCCAGCTTCGCGGGCCAGCAGGACACCTACCTGTGGATCCGTGGCGTCGACGAGGTGCTGCACCACATGCGCCGCTGCATCTCGAGCCTGTACACCGCGCGCGCCATCGCCTACCGCGCCAACAAGGGCTTCGACGACGCGAGCCTGGCCATCAGCGTGGGCGTGCAGAAGATGGCCAACGCCTTCACCGCCGGCGTGATGTTCACGATCCATCCGGCCAACGGCGACCGCTCGGTGATCGTGATCGACTCCAACTTCGGCTTCGGCGAATCCGTCGTCTCGGGCGAGGTGACGCCCGATCACTTCGTGGTCAACAAGGTCACGCTGGACATCATCGAGCGCGTCGTGTCGCAAAAGCAGATCTGCTACACGGTGGACCCGAGGACGCAGACCTCGCAGGCGGTGGAGGTGCCGTTCGAGCGGCAGAAGGTGCAGTCGCTGATCGACGACGAGATCACCGAGCTCGCCTGGATGGGCAAGCAGATCGAGAAGCACTACGGCCAGCCGATGGACATCGAATGGGCCGTCGACAAGGATCTGCCCTCGGGCGGCAACATCTTCATCCTGCAGGCGCGCCCGGAGACGGTCTGGAGCGCCAAGAGCCCGCCCGAGCGCGCCACCGCCGGCGGCTCGGCGATGGACTACATCCTCTCGGGAATGCTCGCTGGCAAGAAGGTCAGCTAGCTCAACCCAGGGACCTCTCTACCCACAACCCCAACCCACTCGGAGCGAACATGGATGCACGAACAGAAGTCAAGCCGATCGACGACCTGCGCAGTTACATCGCGGCGCTGGAGGCGCACGGCGAGTTGCACCACGTCACGGCCGAGGTCGACTGGAAGTACGAGCTGTGCCACGTCTCGAAGGTCAACGAGGAGCAAAAGGGGCCGGCCCTGCTGTACGAGAACGTCAAGGGCTACGACATCCCGGTCTTCACCAGCGCGTTCACGACCTCGCGGCGCCTGGCCATCGCGCTCGAGCAGGACCCTTCGCTGTCGATGAGCCAGCTCTCGAAGAAGTGGATGGAGCTGACCACCAAGCAGATGGTCAAGCCCAAGCTCGTCGACAAGCCCGCGGTGATGGAAAATATCATCGAGGGCGACGCGATCGACATCGAGAAATTCCCCTCGCCCTGGTTCTACCCCGACGACGGCGGGCGCTTCTTCGTCACCTCGGGCTACCTGGTGACGCAGGATCCCGACACCGGCTGGACGAACCTCGGCACCTACCGCTCGCAGGTGCTGGGGCGCGACATCCTCGGCTCGCAGATCATCAAGGGCAAGCATGGCGACATGCACATGAAGAAGTACCAGGAGCGCGGCGAGCTGATGCCCGCCGCGGCGGTCGTCGGCTGCGATCCGGTGCTGTTCCTCGCGGCGTCGACGCTCGTCAGCGCGCAGGTGGACGAATACGACATCGCCGGCTCGCTGCGCGGCCGCCCGGTGCCGGTGTTCAGGTCCGAACTGACCGGCCTGATGCTGCCGGCCAACGCCGAGATCATCGCCGAGGGCTTCATCGATCCGAACGAATTGATGGACGAAGGCCCGTTCGGCGAGTACACCGGCTACTACTCGGGCAACAAGGGCAAGGACTTTCCCAAGCCCGTGCTGCGCATCAAGCGCATCCTGCACCGCAACAAGCCGGTGATGTGGTCGACGACGGTGGGCAAGCCGATCAACGACATCCACATGATCCAGTCGCTCAACCGCACCGCCACGCTGTGGCACGACCTCGAGACGATGAAGGTGCCGGGCATCCAGAGCGTGTACATCCCGCCCGAGGCCTGCGGCCGCTTCTGGGTCGTGGTCTCGGTCAAGCAGATGTATCCGGGCCACTCCAACCACGTCGGCAACGCCGTGATCGCGAGCACCACCGGGCACTATGGCGTCAAGGGCGTGATCACGGTCGACCACGACATCGAGGCCGACGACTGGGACCGCATCTGGTGGGCGCTGGCGACGCGGTTCGACCCCAAGCGCTCGGCGCAGATCATCGACCGCGGCCGTTCGACGCCGCTCGACCCGGGCCTGCCGATCGAGGCGCGCGACATCACCAGCCGCATCATCCTCGACGCCTGCACGCCCTACGAATGGGCCAACAAGCCGAACGAGATCTTCATGGACCGCGCGGTGCTGCAGCGGGTGTCGGATCGCTGGAACGAATACGGCTTTGCCGGCACCAGCCCCGTGGCCGGAATGATCAACCGGCTGACGCGGCCGGAAACCAAGAAGGCCAAGTGAAGGCACGCACGGCTTCGGCGGAGCCTGGGCGCACCGCGCTTGGGCTGACTCATGTCGCGCCGCGATGCGGTGCCGCAGCCCATCGCGCGACCGGGCGACGAGCATGAAGAAGGGCATCGTCATCGTCTGCAACCTCGACACGCGCGGCGAGGACATCGTCTTCGTCAAGCGGCTGATCCAGGACCGCGGCCACGAGGCCATCCTGCTCGACTTCAGCATGGAGGAACCGCCGCCCTTCCCGGGCGACATCCGCACCGAGGACGTGGCGCTGCGCGGTGGCATGCCGATCGAGGTGGTGCGCGAGAAGTACCGCAGCGACCGCGACGCGGCCACGAACAACCAGATCGCCGGCGCCGCGGCAATCGTGGACGACTTGGTGAAGCAGGGCCGCGTCCACGGCATCATCGGCATCGGCGGCGGCACCGCGACGCTCGTGGCGACCTCGATCATGAAACGGCTGCCGTTCGGGTTTCCGAAGCTGATGGCCTCGCCGATGGCTGCGCACCCGGCCTACATCGACAAGTACGTCGGCACGCGCGACATCACGATGCACCACACGGTGCTCGACATCGTCAAGATGAACCCGCTGCTGAAGGCGCAGATCGTCAACGCGGTCGGCGCCATCTGCGGCATGGTCGAGATGACGCAGGGCACGGACTTCAAGTTCGACAAGCCCTGCGTTGCCATCTCGTCGTTCGGCTTCGGCGAGATGGCGGTGCAGGCCGCGATCGGGATGCTCGAGGAGGCCGGTTTCACGCCGATCGTGTGCCATGCGCAAGGCAAGGGCGATCGGGCGATGGAGGAGATGATCCGCGACGGCGCGTTCCAGGGCGTGCTCGACATCTGCATCGGCGGCGTGATCGAGCACCTCTTCAAGGGCAACCGCGACCCGGGCCCCGACCGGCTGATGGCCGCCGTCGAGACCGGCATTCCGATGCTGCTCGCGCCCTGCGGCCTCGACATCCTCTCCTATGGCGGCCGGGCCGACATGCTGGAGAAGACCAAGGGGCGCGCGCAGGTCGTGCAGGACGCGCTGCGGGTGCAGGTGCGCACCACGGCCGATGAGCTTCGCCAGGCGGCCGACGTGATCGCGCAGCGCCTGAACGGCGCCAGGGGCCCGTGGACTTTTCTCGTCCCGCGCCTGGGCTGGTCGTCGCTCGACAAGGAGGGCCGCCCGATCCACGACCCCGCGGCCGACGCCGCCTTCGTCGAGCGGCTGAAGGACAGGCTCATCTCGCGCAGCCGCGTCAAGGAAGTCGATCTGCACTTGTACACGCCGGAGTTCGCGCGCGCGGCCGTCGACGAGTTCGTCAGGTTGTTCGACGAATCGCGCGCCCCGCGACGCCTCAAGGAGCTGCAGTCATGATGGTGTCCAACTGGATGCAGGCCGATCCGGTCGTGATCGGCAGCGACACGCTGGTGTCCGAGGCCAAGCGGATCCTGAGCGAGAACAACCTCCACGCCTTGCCGGTGGTCGACAGCGGCCGCCTGCGCGGGCTGGTGACGCGCGCCAACCTGCTGCGCATGGGGCATTTCGTGCTGCGCACGCAGAATGCGGACGAGTTCAACTTCTTCGTGACCCGGCTCAAGGTGCGCGACATCATGGTGCGCAACCCGGCCACCGTGCAGGCGGGCGACACGATGCAGCAATGCCTGCGCAAGGGCCAGCAGCTCGGCGTGGCGCAGTTCCCGGTGCTCGACGGCGACCGGGTCGTCGGCGTGATCTCGGCCAACGAGATCTTCCAGCTCGCTGCGCATTGCCTGGGCGCGTGGGAGCGGCGCAGCGGCATCACGCTGGCGCCGGTCGAGCTCGGCCCCGGCGTGCTCGGGCGCATCGCCGACGTGGCCGAGTCGGCGGGGGCGGTGCTGCAGGCGCTGTATCCGATCGACCACCACGACCGCCACGCGACGGGCGGCCCGGCAGAGAAGAAGGTCGTCATCCGCTTCCATGCGCGCGACGTGGCCGATGTGGTGCAGGCGCTCGAGGCCGCGGGCTTCGCGGTGGCCGAATCCACCGAGACCGCGCGGCCGGCGTTGGCGGCGTGAAGCGATGAGCTCGCACCGATCGATGCGCCTCCACCCATTGCCGGCGGGCGCGGCAGGCAAGGCGAGCGCATGACCCTGCCCCTGATCGTGGCCATCACCGGCGCTACCGGCGTGATCTATGGCGTCGAACTGCTTCGTGTGCTGAAGGCGCTCGGCCAGCCGGCGCACCTGATCCTGAGCGAGGCTGCGGGCATGAACCTGGCTCTCGAGACCGAGGTCACGCTCGACGAGGTTCGCGCGCTCGCCGACGTCGTCTACAACAACCGCGACGTCGGCGCGGCCGTGGCCAGCGGGTCGTTTCGCACGCGGGGCATGATCGTGGCTCCATGCACGATCAAGACGCTCTCGGCGATCGCCAACTCGTTCACCTACAACCTGGTCGTGCGCGCGGCGGACGTGCAACTCAAGGAAGGCCGCAGGCTCGTGCTGATGGTGCGCGAGACGCCGCTGCACAAGGGGCATCTCGAGCTGATGTCGCGCGCCGCCGACTGCGGGGCGGTGATCCTGCCGCCGATGCCGGCCTTCTATCACCGGCCGAAGTCGATCATGGATCTCATCCACCAGAGCCTGGGCAAGGCACTCGACCAGGTCGGCATCGAGCACAAGTTGTTCGAGCGCTGGGCGGGGCATGGCGGCGATGAGCCGGCGCGTGGGTCGCCTCAAGCCGCCTGACGCTGCCGCTGCCGCTGTCAAGCGGGTGCCCACCGAACCGATGCGCCACGAACCCAACGCCTTCTGGCGCTATTCCCTCCGCGCCTACCGACTGCCCGGCGTCGAGGCCGCGTGCCTGGCGCTGCAGGACCGATGGGGCACCGACACCAATTTGCTGCTGTTCTGCTGCTGGCTCGGCAGCGCCGGCCACCCGCTGGACAAGCGCCTGGTGCGGCGCGCGATGGCCGCGGTGGCACGCCTTCAGGCCGATGTGATCCAGCCGCTGCGGCGGGCGCGGCGGACGCTGAAGACCGCGCCGCTGGGATTGCCGAGTGCATGGAGCACCGACCTGAGGAAGCGGATCGGCGCCGTGGAACTCGACCTCGAGTACCTCGAACAGTGCGCGCTGGCCGGGTTGGCGCAGCAGCTGCCGCGGCCGGCACCGCGCCAGGTGCCGCGCGCGGCTGCGCAGGCGAGCCTCTTGCGATACCTGGCGCTCCTCGACGTGCCGCCAGAGGCCATCGAGCGGGAACAGATCGCTGCCCTGCTGGAGGCCTGCTTCGCGCCGCCGAGCGGCGGGCACGGATAGCCCGCCAGCGGCATGCGCCGCCCGGCCCGGCGCGGGGCTACCGCGCCGGGCCGGTGCCGCGTTGGCCGCGCACGACCGCCGCCGCCGTGCCGACGATGAAGGCGGCCAGCGCGAGCGCATTCAAGGCCCCGCCCAGGCGCAGCAGCTCGAAGCGCCCGCTCGCATCGCCGGCGAGCCTGACCGCCAGCGACAGGTGCAGCAGCGCGAGCGGCCCATAGAAGCTCGCGTGATAGGGCACGGCCACGTGCAGCACCGCCGGAAAGATGATCGGCGCGTGGCCGAACACCATCGAGAACACGAAGCCGATCAGCATCGCGTGCAGCGCCGCGTCGTAGGCGGGCGTGCCCGCAACGAGACCGCCCGCGGCCAGCGCGACCGCAGCGCCCACGGCGAGCCACAGGTAGCCCGACAGCAGCGCGACGGCGATGAAGCGCGTCAGCCCCTTGCCGCGAACGGTGCGCCGCGCGATGTCCTGGCGCACCAGCCAGGCCGCCAGCCCGAGCAGCGCCAGCGCGAACAGCGGCCCGCTCGAGGGCATGCCATGCGTGCCGCCGGCCAGCCCCGCCAGGCAGGCCGCGAGCAGCGCGGCGAAGACCCGCGCCGCGACCGGCGAGGGCGGCAGGAAGCGCGAGAGTTCGAGCCGCTCGCCGGCGATCGTCAGCACCAGGAACGCGATCCACCACGGCACGACTTCCTGCACCGCGAAGCCGAGCGCCCAGCGCGTGCTGCCGGCCAGCCAGGCGAAGGCGCCGAGCGTCAGCGTGAACGTGAACAGCGCGGGCTGGCGACGCAGGACGTCGATCGATGCCGCGAGCAGCACCACGCCACCGGCCACATAGAGCCACGGCGCCGTGCGCTGCATCCCGCCGAGCAGCGCCAGGGTGCCCAGTCCCGCGGCCAGCGGCCCGGCGTAGGCCCACAGCCGGCCGATCGCCACCGCGCGCTCGAGGGCGATCACGGTGCCGAAGAAGCCGCAGATCATCAGCGGGCCGTGCAGCGCGGCCAGTGCCGCGGCGGCATCGGGCAGCGCCCAGCCCAGGCGCGTCAGCCCGGCCGCAGTGCCGGCGAACAGGGCGACGAAGCCCAGCACGAGCAGCGGCAGGCGCTGCCAGGGGGCCAGGTTCGAGGGCATCCCTCCGGCGATCACCGCGAACCAGCCGGGCGCCGGGCTGCCCCGAGGCCGGCTGCGCTGTGCGCGAGGCGCGGCCAGCCTGCGTGCCGTACAAGTCCACGCAGGTGGACTTGGAGCCGTGGCGCGCAGCCCCTCGGGGGCAGGAGCGTCGCGACTGGGAGGCTCACGTTACCCTGGCCAGCCGAAGAAGTCGCGGGCGATGCCGCTCATCATCGACGGGTTCCAGATCGGCTCCCAGACCAGTTGCACCCGCACCTCGGTGCCCGCCGGGCAAATGCGCTGCACGGCCTGCTGCGCCTGCTCGACGAGCGTTTCGGCCACCGGGCAGGCCGGCGTCGTCATCGTCAGGTCGATCTCGACGCGCCCGTCGACCGGCTCGACGCGGTAGACCAGCCCGAGCTCGACGATGTTCATGCCCGCTTCGGGATCGTCGACCCCGCGCAGCGCGTCGAGCACGGCGCTTTCGTCCGGCAGCAGGTTCATCCGATCCGCCGCACGAAAGCCAGCCGCTGCGACGGCTTGAAGCCGCAGTCGTAGAGAAAGCCCAGCAAGGCCAGATCAGCCGGCGCGACGACGGTTTCGACGCGATCGATCTGCAGGGCGCCGAGATTGGCGAACAGCTCCGACACGAGCGCGTGGCCGACACCCCGGTGCTCGTAGTTCGGATCGACGCCGATGGTGTCGAGCACGGCCACGGGTTCGGTGCGCCCGAAGTCCCCGAGGTCGGCGCGCGCCATCAGGTAGCCGACGATCGCGTCGTCAATGCGCGCAGTCAGCGAGACCCGGATCGCCGAGTCGTCCATCGCCTCGTCGAGCTTGCCGGCGATGTAGGTCTTGCGGTCGCGGCCGGTGATCTCGCGGTCGATGCGCACGATCTGCGGCAGGTCCTCCGGCCGCATCGCGCGCACGTCGCAGCGCGCACGCTGGACGCGCTCGTAGTCGTTGTCCTCGGGCGCGCCGTAGTCGACTTCATGACCCGGGGTTTCGGCGTCGGGCAGGTCGAGCGCGTCGTTGCGCTCGGCCCGGTAGCCCTCGCCGACCACGCAGTCCACGATCCGGTCCGGCGCCAGCGTGAAGCCGTTGGCCTCCAGCCAGGCGAGCATGCGGTGCTGGTTCCAGGCGGCGGTGGTGCGCAGATCGCTCACGCCATGCCGCCCGGCGTAGCTCGACAGCGCGTCGACCAGCTTCTTGCCGACGCCGTGCTCGCGCCGGTCGGCGCGCACGCCGACGATCTCCAGCCGCAGCCCGGGCCGGGGGCGACCGAACTCGCCGACGGTGCGGCGGGCCAGGATGTAGCCGACCAGTTCGTCGCCGTCGACCGCGGCCAGCTGCACGTGCAAGTCGGGCTGCTTCAGCGCGGCCGTCACGCGGCGCTGGAAGTAGGCGCGTCGCACGCGGCCTTCGGTGGCGGCGTCGATCGCGACGACGGCATCGAGGTCCTGCTGGGTGAGGGCACGGATCGAGACCGCTGCAGTGCTGTTCATGATGTCAACTCCTCCGGGCGGGTTCGGCCTCAGGCCGAAGCATAGGCGAATGCCAGCTCGCGATCCGTTTCGTCGTCGAGCAGGTCGTCGAGCATCGGCAGCAGCGCCATGGTCTCCTTCTGGATGTGCGACACCTGGCGCTCGACCATCTCGAGCGCGCCGCGCCTGAGCGCGTCGTACCCGCTGGCGTCCAGCGTTCCGGCGGCCGCGGCGCGCGCCAGCGGCAGGATTTCTTCGGCCACCTCGCGCATCGTGTCGTGCTCTTCGCGCAGCAGGTTCGCGATGTTGCCCTCGCCGGCCTCGGCCAGGCGGGTGAACAGCTCGCGCTCCTCGAAATCGAAGTGGCGCGCCGTGTCTTGCTCGATCAGGCGGCCGAACGCGGCGGCGAGCGGGCCGAACGCGGGGTCGCGCGGCGCGCCAGCGCGCGGCGCCCGGGCGAAGGCCTGCTCGACCCGCCCGAGCAGGTCGAGACTGGCGCGATGTTCGGTGTCGAGCACCTGGCTGACCTGGCGCATGAAACTCATTGGCGATCCTGTGGGGGATGAAGGGAGGGTCACAGCGTAGCGAATGCGGCCGCGCCTGCCTTGATGCAGTTCAAGCCACCGGCGCCGGGGCTGCGGGCCGGGCGGGCCCGGCGGCGCGCATCCGGCGCAGCAGGATCACGAAGAAGGCGCCGAACGCGGCTGCGCCGAGCGTGCCGACCCCGGCCGCCAGGGCCGCGATCGGCGGGCTGTCGGCCACGACGGCGAACGCGAGCCCGGCCAGCGCCGCCAGATGGCAGGCGAAATGGATGGCGAGCGGCCGCTCCGCGCTCAGCGACGACGGCGTGGGCGGCCGCCTGCTGCCGCGACCCACGTGCATCGCGGCGAGGAAAGGCAGGATGCGCTGCAGGATGCCGAGCAGGAAGGTCAGCAGCCAGCCGCCGATCAGCGTGAGCCCGAACAGGGTCGCAAGTCCGGCCAGCGGCGCGTCGAGCACAAGGCCGAGCGCAGCGGCCAGGCTGATCGCGAGCAGGGCCCATCCGATGCGCACCAGCGCGAACGAGCGCCCCAGTTCGCGCCGCATGCCGCCGCGCAAGGCCTTGCGCATCAGCCACAGGTGCAGCGCCACCGCGACGCCGCCGGTCGCGATCGCGAGGATGCGCAAGGGCTGCGGCGCGACCCCGAACGCGGCCAGCGCCGCGAGCGCAAGCGCCACCACCGCGACCAGGCATGACGCCATGGCCTGCCGTTCGTCGGGCGCTTCCGAGAGCGCGAACATCGGCATCAGGATGTACGACAGCCCGAGCGCCAGCAGGCCCATGAAGCCGTAGGCCGCGAAGGCGACGTGCAGCGCCAGCGCCGTCGTCCGATCGAGCACCGGCATGCCCAGCCAGACGAGCGCGAGCGCCAGCGCGGTGGCGAGCACCACCAGCAGGCAGGCCAGCGCCGCCCAGCCATGCACCACGACGCCGGGCATCCCGCGCGCGCCGCGCAGGTTGTTCGCCAGCAGGGCCGCATAGGTGAACAGGGCCAGCAGCACGGCCAGCGCGCCCGCCGCCATCCACTGGGGCTCGCCGACGCCCATGCCGAGCGCGACCGCGGCCACGCCGGGGGTGTAGAGCCACCAGATCGCGGCCGGCCAGCGCGTTGACGGCACCGCCTGGCGCGTCGCCACGGGCAGCAGTTGCAGGCTCGCGCCGATGGCGGTCATGGCCAGCACGCCGAGTGTCACGAGGTGCAGTGCCGCGAGCGGCCAGGCCAGGCCCGCCTCGAACCGGGGCACGCTGCTCGCGCCCCACAGCAGCGCCAGCCAGGCGAGCAGGTGGTAGGCGACGGCGGCGCCGAAGAAGCGAAACGGGATCGAGGCGGGCAGCAGGCGACTGGCCGCCCCGCCGAGGAACGCGCCGGGAGCAAGCTTCACGTCGCGCGCACCAGCTTCAGCCGGACTTCGCCCGGTTCGGAGGCAATGCGCTCGGCGGCCCAGCCGATTTCGGCCAACTCGGGGTAGAGCAACTGCGGGTCGCGGTCGTGATGCACGATCACCGGCGTGGCGTCGGCAATCGAGGCGACGAGCTGCAGGATCGCCACCAGCGGTGCGGGCGGCGCGAGGCCGCGCACGTCGATGTGCCACCCCTGCGCGTCGTGCCAGCGTCGCGCGCCATCGCGGCCAGATGCGGGCGCATTCATCGCCCCGCTAGGCAACCCGCAGCGGCGCCCATCAGTCGCCCTCGAACACCGGCTTCTGCTTGGCTGCAAACGCACGGTAAGCGCGCTCGAAGTCCTGCGTCTGCATGCAGATGGCCTGCGCCTGCGCCTCGGCCTCGATCGACTCGCCCAGCCCCGAGCTCCACTCCTGCCACAGCATCGTCTTGGTCATCGCATGGCCGAAGTTCGGCCCGTCGGCCAGGCTCGCGGCGAGCGCCTGTGCCTCGGCGAGCAATTGTTCGGGCTCGACCAGGCGGTTGTGAAAGCCGAAGCGCTCGGCCTCCTCGCCACCGACCACACGCCCGGTGTACAGCAGGTCGGCGGCGCGCGACAGGCCGATCAGGCGCGGCAGCAGCGTGCATGCGCCCATGTCGGCGCCGGCCAGGCCGACCCTGACGAACAGGAAGGCGAGCTTGCTGCGCGCAGTGGCCAGACGCATGTCGGAGCCGCAGGCGATCATCGCGCCGGCGCCGGTGCACACGCCGTCGATCGCGGCGATGATCGGTTGCGGGCAGGCGCGCATCGCCTTGACCATGTCGCCCGTCATGCGCGTGAAGTCGAGCAGCTCGGGCATCTTCATCGCGACCAGCGGGCCGATGATCTCGTGCACGTCGCCGCCCGAGCAGAAGTTGCCGCCCGCGCCGGTGAACACGATGGCCTTGACGTCGGTGGCATACACCATCTCGCGGAACAGGTCGCGCAGCTCGCCGTACGAGTCGAAGGTCAGCGGGTTCTTGCGCTCGGGCCGGTTCAGCGTGATGGTGGCGACCTTGCCCGATACCGCGTAGCCGAAGTGCGTCGCCTGGTAGCCGGCAAGCTGGATGCGTTTCATCGATGTCCTCCTAGGGGTTGCTGCAGGTGGATGATCCCGGGCTCATCCTGCCATCGTCAAGCCGCCGCTGACGCTGAGCACCTGCCCGGTGATGTAACTGGCGCGGTCGCTGGCGAAGAAGGCCACCGCGTCGGCGATCTCGGAGGCCTTGGCGAAGCGACGCATCGGGATCGCCTTCTTGAACGCCTCGAGGTGCTTTTCGGGCACCGCGGCGAGCAGCGGCGTGTCGGTCGGCCCCGGGCAGACGCAGTTGACGTTGATGCCGTGGCGTGCCGTCTCGCGCGCGAGCGACTTGGTGAACGCGATCAGGCCGCCCTTGGCTGCCGAGTACACCGTCTCGCCCAGGCTGCCCACGCGTCCGGCGTCGCTGGCGATGTTGACGATGCTGCCGCTACCGCGCGCCATCATCGCCGGCAGCAAGGCCTTGGCGAGCTGCATCGGTCCGACGAGGTTCAGCGCGATCAGCTTGTCCCAGAGTTCGGGCGTGCCCTCCCAGAAGGGCAGGGTCCGCCCCCAGCCGGCGCCGTTGACGAGGATGTCGGCCGCGCCCGCCTGCGCGGCGACGGCCTCGGCGAACGCGGCAATCGAGGCGCCGTTCGTCATGTCGACCGGCAGGAACAGCGCGTTCCAGCCCGCGTCGCGCAGCGCTGCGGCCGCGGCCTCGCCACCCGGCGCGTCGACGTCGGCGACGACCACCCGCGCGCCGGCCTCGGCCAGCGCCTGCGCGGTGGCGCGGCCGATGCCCGAGGCGGCGCCGGTGACGACAGCGATCTTGTCCTTCATGCTCATCTCGTCTCCTTGGGTTTGCGAGCGGCGCCGCGGGCGAGGAACTTCGACACCTTGAGCCGCGTCTCGGGGTGGTCGTAGAGCCAGCGTGTCTCGGCGATCTCGTCGGCATAGCCGTCGCGCGCGGGATCGCTCTGCGCGGCGATGCAGCGCTTGTTGGCGGCCAGCGCGGCCTTGGGCATGGCCGCCAGGCGCGCCGCGAGCTCGCGCGTCCATCGGGCCAGCTCGTCGCGCGGCCGGGCCCACTGCACGATGCCAAGCTGCTCGGCCTGCGCACCGTCGATCACCTCGGCGCCGAGGATCAGCCGCTTGGCCACGCCTGGCCCGCACAGGCGCGTGAGCCGCTGCGTCCCGCCCGCGCCGGGCAGCAGGCCGAGCGAGGCTTCCGGCAGGCCCAGCGGTGCGTCCAGCGCCGCGACGCGAAGGTCGCAGGCCAGCGCGAGCTCGAGCCCGCCGCCGAGCGCCGCCGCGCCGATCTCGGCCAGCGTCGTCAGCGGCGCCGCCTCCAGGCGCGCGTACAGCCGCTGCATGTGGCGCACGACCTCGGTCATCGCGTCGGGCCCTTGCGGCGTGGCGAAGCAGTCGCGAATCAGCGCCAGGTCGGCGCCGGCGGAGAAGACGCGCTGGTCGCTGCGCAGGTGCAGCACGGCCACGCCGTCGTCGGCGATCGCGGCGTCGAGCACCGCGTGCAGTTGTGCGATCAGCGCGTCGTCGAGCGCGTTGACAGGCGGGCGCGACAGCGTCGCCACGAGCACGCGGCCGATGCGTTCGGTGCCGACGAGGGGCGTCATGCCATCAATCCAGCGTGCGGTGCAGTTCCTGCAGCTTGCGCCGCAGCAGCTTGCCGGTCGGCGTGCGGGGCAGCGCATCGATGGCGTGGAGCCAGCGCGGACGCTGGTAGGGCGGCAACGTGTCGGCGCAGGCGCGCAGTGCCGCGTCGGCCGCGGCGTCGTCGTCGGCCACGAAGAACAGCGCCACCGCGTCGACGCCGTCACTGTCGGGTACGCACACGGCGGCCGCCTCGACGATGCCGGCGGAGCGCGACGAGAGACGCTCCTCGAGTTCGACCAGGTTGACCCAGCGCCCGCGGATCTTCACCAGCGAGTCCTCGCGTCCCGCGAAGCGCCAGCCGCCGGCCTGCGAGGCGCCCGCGGGGTCCGGCGAGCCGGGCGCGGCCGGCGCCGCGGGGGCGTCGCCCTGGCGCGCCCCGGCCCCGGCATCGCGCACGAACAGGTCGGCCGGGCAGAACGCGCCGTCGCGGAATGCCTCGGCCTGCGCCTGCGGCCGGTCGAGGTAGCCGAGCGCGAGGGTCGGTGCCCGGATGCACAATCGCGTCGGCACGCCTTCTCCGGCCTCGCCGAGCGGGCGGATATCGACACCGGGCGACGGGGCGAAGCCCTGCCCGTCGCCGCGGTCGATCATCACCAGGCTCAGCGTCTCGGAGGCGCCGTAGCCGTTGACGATCGTCAGCCCCGTCTGCCGGCGCCACTCGTCGCGAAGGCTCGCCGGCAGCGCCTCACCGGCCGACACGCACAGCCGCACGCCGGCACCCGCGATGCGCGGCGCGAGCCCTTCATGCAACAGGTTGCGGTACAGCGAAGGCACGCTGAACAGCACGGTCGGGCGCTGCGCCTCGACGGTGGCGGCCACGCTCTGCGCCGTCGGCCACTGCGGGTCGAGGATCAAGGTTGCACCGAGCTTCAGCCCGGCGTAGAAGCTGTTCGTCTGCGGGTAGGCGAAGAAGAGCTTCGAGCTGGCGAACAGCCGGTCGTCGGCGCGCACGCCCAAGCCCTCGCGCGACACCTGCTCGATGCAGCGCGCGAAGCGCTGCGCGTGCACCACCGCCTTGGGTTTGCCAGAGGTTCCCGACGAATGGCACCAGAACGCCGGCGCCTCGGGCTCCATCGCCTCGGGCGCGATCGGCGAGGCCTGCGCATGGCTGCGCCGCCAGTCGTCGAGCAGCACGACGCGCTCGCGCCACGGCGACGGGGTATCGTCCAGCGACTCGGCCAGGATGGCGCCGAACCCGGCCTCGTCGAGGATGTAGTGCCACTCGGCCTCGGGGATGCGCGGGTTGACGGCCACCGCGACGCCGCCGGCCCAGATCGTTCCGAGGAAGGCGCTGACCCAGTCGCAGCCGTCGGCAAGCTTGATCGCCACCCGGTCGCCCGCGGCGACCCCGCGTGCACGCCACACCGACGCGGCGCGCGCGACGCTGCCCTGCAGCTCGCCGTAGCTGAGCGTCTCGGTGCCGCAGCACAGCGCAGTGCGCTGCGGGTCGTGTCCGCCGAGCAGCAGCGCGGCGGCGTTCATCGTGCCCGCGCGCTGCGCCTCGGGTTGCGGTGCCGGGCGCGGCAGGTCGTCGCCGAGCCGGCCCGCCTTGCCGGCGCGCCAGCGCGCGTACTCGGCGCTCAGCGTCTCGGCGTGCTCGCGTTCCTCGGCGGCCAGTTCGCGGTAGAGCTGCTGCTCGGCCGAACCCGGGGTCGCCCGGTCCGCGCGAGCCGCAAAGAACACGGCAGCCCGCCTCTCCAGCCCGATCGCGATGCGAAACAGGTTGGCCGGATCCTCCGGGCGACTCTCGACTTCGGCAAAGATCGCGGCGAGCTCGATTCGGAAGGTCTGCGAAGGCGTCGGCACGTCGATGTGATAGCGGCGCGAGAGCGTCTCCATGTGCTCGCCCTCCATCAGGGCGAAGCGGCCGAACAGCGCGCGAAGCACCGGATCACTGCTCTCGGCGGCCGCGCGCTGGTAGAACGCGCGGCCGCCGAGTTCGATCTCGAACGCCATGCGGATGCCTGCGTAGGCCGCTGCATCGCCCACCCGGCGCGCATCGAGGACCTCGAGCTTGCCGCCGCATTGCGGGCAGAGCCCGTAGGGGAGGGCAAAGCCCTCGCTGACCTTGGCACACTGCGTGCAGCGCCACTGCAGCCCGGCATCGGCGCAGCACAGGGTGACGGCGTCGCCGTCGTCGTCGATGGGTCGGTGGCATTTCGGGCACAGCATGGCGTCGTCCTCGGATCGGCGTGGTTGCGCGCTCACCCGGCGGCGAGATCGCGCACGAGGCGCTGCGCCAGCGCCGCCGCGACCAGGCGGCGGTAGTTCGACGGCGTGGCGGTGCTGCGCATCGGGCTCACCTGCTTTTGCACGCGCTTGCCGATCTGTGCCAGCAACTCGGCGTCGACCGCCCGGTCCGCGAATTCGTCGCAGCCGACGAGCAGGATCGGGTTCGAGTTCGTGCCGGTGATCGCGATGCGCAGTTCGTCGAGCAAGCCGTCGCGCAGCGTCAGTGCGCAGGCGACGCCGGCGAGCGCAAAGTCCATCGCCCCGCGCGTGCGCGCCTTGCGGTAGCCGCAACGCAGGCCGGGCCGCGCGGCGGGCAGGCGCACGCTGGCAAGCACCTCGTCGCGCGCCAGCGTCAGATGCGCCGCACCGTCGTCGCGGTAGAGCCCTTCCAGCGGGATGCGTCGCGTGCCGCGGATGGAGACGAGTTCGACCTCGGCCTCCAGCACCAGCAGCGCGGGCGCGAGGTCGCCACTGAACGCTGCATGGCAGCGCCGGCCCTGCGGAGCGACATGGCAGGTGTCGCCGCCGCGCTTGAGGCAGTACTGGTTCGTCGCGCGCCACCATTCGCTCTGGTTGTAGAACACGCAGCGCGTGTCCAGGCACAGGTTGCCGCCCAGTGTGGCAACGCTGCGGTGGCCCGGGCCGGCGACCGCGCGCGCGGCCTCGGCGAGCGCCGGAAGCTGCTGCGCGATCGACGCGTCGGTGGCCAGGCGCGCCAGCGTGACCCGCGCGCCCAGCGCCAGGCCGCTGTCGGTCAGCGCGATGTCGGACAGGCCGTGCACCGCTCCCAGGTCGACGAGCACCGGCGCACGCTCGATGCCGCGGCGCAGGTTCGGCACCAGGTCGGTGCCCCCGGCGAGCAGCCTGGCATGCGGGTCGGCGGCGAGCCAGGCGACTGCCTCGGCCAGGTTCGCCGCGCGCTTGAGTTCGAAGTCGGGCAGGCGTTCCATGGTCATTTGGCCTCGACGGTTGCAGCCGACACGGTGCTGGCGCCGCGACGCGCACGCAGCCGCTCCTCGCGCCGGCGGGCCTGGACGGCATCGAGCACGCGGTCGGGGGTGGCGGGCAGTTCGGTCAGGCGAATGCCGATGGCGTCGAAGATCGCGTTGCACAGCGCCGGCGGGAAGCCGTGCAGGGCGCCTTCGCTCGCCTCCTTGGCGCCGAACGGCCCGAGCGGATCGTGGGACTCGATCAGCCCGACCTCGATCGGCGGCGACTCGGCGATCGTCGGGATGCGGTAGTCGAGCATGTTGGGCCGCAGCGGCAGCCCCTCGTGGTACTGCGTCTCTTCCGACAGCGCCTGGCCCATGCCCATCCACACGGCACCCTGCACCTGGCCTTCGACCGCGAGCGGATTGATCGCGAAGCCGCAGTCGTGCGCGACCCAGACCCGCTCGACCTTGACGACACCGGTGTCCTCGTCGACGCTGACTTCGACCACCTGCGCGGCGTACGAGAAGCCGGCCGTCGAGCCGACCGCCGCGCCGCGGAACTTGCCGCCCTGCGTCTCGGGCGGCGTCGACCAGATGCCCTTGACGGTCAGCGTGCCGGTGTCCACCAGCGCTGCGTCGACCACCTGCGCGAACGTGAGGGCGCGGTCGGTGCCGGCGACGCCGCAGCATTCGCCCTCCCACTCGATCTCGTCGGGCGTCACTTCGAGCTTCCTGGCCGCTGCCGCGATCAGCACGCGCAGCAGCTCCTGCGCAGCACGCAGCGCGGCGTTGCCGACCATGAACGACACCCGCGACGAGTACGAGCCGTTGTCCTTCGGCGTCAATGCGCTGTCGGTGGCGATCAGGCGGATGCGCTGCAGCGGCAGCAGCAGCACCTCGGCGACGACCTGCGTCAGCAGCGTCGAGGATCCCTGGCCGATGTCGGAAGCGCCGGTGAAGATCGTGATGCCGCCGTCGAAGTCGAGCTTGAGGTTGATCACCGCATGCGGCTCGCCGCTCCAGTGGACCGGCTTGGCCGACCCCGACACGTAGTGCGAGCAGGCCAGGCCGAGGCCGCGGCCGCGGCCGAGCTTGCCGCGGCGGCCCGCCCAGCCCGACGCCCGCTCGACCCAGGCCAGGCAATCGGGGATGCCGTAGGAGTTGACCTGCAGGTCGTTGAGCGTTCGCCAGGGCGGGGCGATCAGGTTGGCGCGCCGCGCCGCGAACGGGTCCAGGCCCAACTCGGTGGCCATGCTGTCGAGCAGGGACTCGAACGCATGCCGCGCGTCGACCGCGCCGTGGCCGCGCATCGCGCCGCAGGGCGGCGTATTCGTGTAGACGCGGTGGCCGCGGTACTTGACCGCGGCCAGCCGGTACAGCGCATGCAGCAGCGCGCCGGCGTAGAGGATCGTCACCAGCCCGTAGCCGCCGTAGGCGCCGCCGCGTTGCGTGATCTCGCAGTCGACGGCCGTGATCTCGCCGCTCGTCTTCATCCCGAGCTTGAGCCGGATGTCGGTCTCGGGCCGCCCGCGGTGGGTGAGGAAGCCGTCCTCGCGCGTGAGCTCCAGCTTCACGGTACCGCCGGCCGCGCGCGCCAGGGCCGCCGTCACCATCTCGAAGTTCAGCGGCTCGACGCGGTGCCCGAAGCCGCCGCCGACGAAGGGCTTGACGACGCGGATCTGCGCGCTGTCCATCCCCAGGCACTGGGCCAGCGTCAGGTGCAGGTAGTAGGGCACCTGGGTCACCGAATGCGTCGTCAAGCGGCCGCGCTCGGGTTCGTAGCTCGCCACCGCCGCGTTGAGTTCGATCTGGCCGTGCGCGACTTCGGCGTAGTGGAAGGTCTGTTCGCGCACCAGGTCGGCCGCCGCAAAGCCGGCATCGACATCGCCGAACAATTGCTCGACATCGCGCTCTATGTTGCCGAGCTTCTTCTCGTGCAGCAGCAGCGCATCGGCTGCGCGCGCATCGGCGGCGCTGAAGTAGGCCGGCAGCGGCTCGATGTCGAGCCCGATCGCTGCGAGCGCCGCCTCGGCGGTGGCTTCGTCGACCGCGGCTACCGCGGCCAGCGGCTCTCCGCGGTAGCGCACCTTGTCGCGCGCCAGCGGCCACTCGTTCTGCGCGATCGGGATCACGCCGTAGGGCGCGGCGAAGTCGGCGCCGGTGACGACCGCGCGCACGCCGGCAATGGCGCGTGCCTTCGTCGTGTCGATGCCGCGGATCAGGCCATGCGCGACCGGGCTCCGCAGGATGCGCCCGACGAGCGCGCCGCCAAAGGGCAGGTCGGCGGTGTACTTCGCGCGCCCGGTGACCTTCTCGATGCCGTCGATCAGCGGCGTGGGCTGGCCCACCGCGTGGCCGGCCGAGCGGCCTCGCGCCGCCGCAGGGCGATCGCCGGCGGCCTCGGCGCCGGCGCAGGCACAGGTCGCGGCACCGGCGCCGCAGGCGGCCTGCACCGATTCGAGGATCTTCACGTAGCCGGTGCAGCGGCACAGGTTGCCCGACAGCGCGTCGCGAATCTCGGCTTCGCTCGGGTTCGGGTTGCGCCGCAGCAGCGACTCCGCGGCCATGATCATTCCGGGCGTGCAAAAGCCGCACTGGGTGCCGAGCTTTTCGTGAAAGGCCTGTTGCAGGCGGCTCATTCGGCCATCCACCGCGAGGCTCTCGATGGTCTCGATCTGCCTGCCCTCGCAGCTCGCGGCGAGCGCGAGGCAGGAGAGCCGCGGCTCGCCATCGACCAGCACCGTGCAGGCCCCGCACTCGCCGCCATCGCAGCCCTGCTTGGTGCCGGTGAGGCCTGCCGTGTCGCGCAGGTAGTCCAGCAGCAGCGTGCTGTCGGCCACTGCGTCTTCCCGCTCGCGGCCGTTGACGGTCAGTTTCAGTAGGCGTTTGCTCATCTCAGCTCCTCGACCGCGCTTCGCCCGACCCGGCAAGTAGTAAGTGTTGATGTGTGAAGGTCTGCTTTCGGCCCATTGCTGCGATTCGCCTGCGTCCGCTGTTGCGTAGCTTCAGCGCGGCGCGGCAGGCGGTACCCGGCAGGGGCTCATGCTGTGGCGGTCTCCGCTTCGCTGCGACTCCACTGCGATGCTCGCCCTGGGGTCGCGTCGCAGAACTCACTGCGTTCGCTGCGCTCACTCCGTTCAGACAGCTGCGACGAGTCAGTCTACGAAGCGTGCTTCGCACGCCGACCCCAGGCCTGGCCTTGCAGGCCGCGCCGGGCCAGGAGGCCCGGCCGTTCGCAAGGCACAAGCGGTCCGCTGGACCGCTTGTGTCCGGGCTCACCTTCTCGTCGCCACAGAAATCGCCCCCGCCGGGCACCGCCCGCCGCGCTGCAACGCTTGTGGTCCTTGCCGCAAACGCCACCCGCGTCCCAGCAAAGGCGCGTTCGGGCAGGACGGGGCACGCCTCTGGGGCGCCGAGAAGGTGAGCCCGAGGGCAAGCGGTCCGGGGGACCGCTTGCGCCTTGCGAACGGCCGGGCCGACTGGCCCGGCGCGGCCTGCAAGGCCAGGGCTCGTGGCCTCGCGCGAAGCGCGAGTTGTCGTCTGACTCGTCGCGGATGTCCGAAAGCAGCGAACGCAGTGAGCGAAGTGAGTTCTGCGACGGGGCCACGAGGCCGAGCGTCGCAGGGAAGTCTTCGCTGCGCGGAGACCGCCCCGGTGAAGCGAAGCGGCCTGCCCGGACGCGCCTTTGCCGCGCCAGAACTCGCCCGCAGACCGGACGTTCAAGGTCGGCAATGGGCCGCCAGCCGACGCCGAAGCACCCAGGACGCGTGGGCGACTCATCCCAGCGCCTCTTTCGGCCGCAGATCGCGCACGCGCACGGCCTTGCCCTGCGAGCGCGGGATCACGCCGGGCTCCTTGACGAGCACCTCGGCGCTGATCCCGATCATCGACTTGATGGTGTGCGCCACGTCCTGCGCAACCGCCTCGAAGCTGTCGGTGGGCACACCGGGCAGCGCCTCGACTTCGACGCTCACTTCGTCGAGGCTGCCGTGGCGCTGGACGACGATCTGGTAGTGCGGCGCGATGGCCGGCCGGCCGATCAGCACCGCCTCGATCTGCGACGGATAGACGTTGACGCCGCGGATGATCAGCATGTCGTCGTTGCGGCCGGTGATGCGAAGGATGCGCACATGGGTGCGGCCGCAGTCGCAGCGCTCGCTGCTGAGCCGCGTGATGTCGCGCGTCCGGTAGCGCAGCATCGGCAGCGCCTGCTTGGTCAACGTCGTGATCACCAGCTCGCCGGCCTCGCCTTCGGGCAGCACGCGCCCGCTCTCGGGATCGATCACCTCGAACAGGAAGTGATCCTCCCAGCCGTGCAGCCCGTTGCGGCACTCGCATTCGCAGGCCACGCCGGGGCCCATGATCTCCGACAGGCCGTAGATGTCGACCGCCCTCAGGCCGAGCCGGGCCTCGATCTCGACGCGCATCGCATGGCTCCAAGGCTCGGCGCCGAACAGGCCGACCTCCAGCGCGCTCGAACGCAGGTCCACCCCTTGCGCCTCGGCCACCTCGGCGATCGCGAGCGCATACGACGGCGTGGCGCACAGCACACGGGCGCGAAAGTCCATGATGAGCGCGACCTGCCGCTCGGTGGAGCCGCCCGACATCGGCACCACCACCGCGCCCAGGCGTTCGGCGCCGTAGTGCGCGCCGAGTCCGCCGGTGAACAGGCCGTAGCCGTAGGCGTTGTGGACAACGTCGCCCGCCCGCGCACCGGCCGAGGTCAGTGAGCGCGCCATCAGGTCGGCCCAGGTGTCGATGTCCTGCCGCGTGTAGCCGACGACGGTCGGCTTGCCGGTGGTGCCGGACGAGGCGTGCAGTCGGGCCAGTTCGTTGCAGGGCCGCGCAAACATGCCGAAGGGGTAGTGGTCGCGCAGGTCGGCCTTGACGGTGAAGGGCAGGTGTTGCAGATCGGCCAGCGTGCGAAGGTCGGCGGGGTCGAGGCCCGCCGCGTCGAAACGCGCGCGATGCATAGCCACATGGTCGTAGGCATTGCGCACGCTGGCCTGCAGCCGCGCGAGCTGCAGTTGCGCGAGCTGCTCGCGCGGCAGGGTCTCCAGCGCCGGGTGGAGACATCGGCGCGCGCCGCCTGACACGTCGATGCCGAGTTCCGCTTGCGTGATCGCACCCATATCCACTCCCTCCTCGCTTGCCCTCGCGACCCCGCCGGTCAGCGACG
This sequence comes from uncultured bacterium, assembly GCA_963779155.1. Classification (GTDB taxonomy): domain Bacteria; phylum Pseudomonadota; class Gammaproteobacteria; order Burkholderiales; family Burkholderiaceae_C; genus CAIKUF01. The sequence goes on from CAVZXE010000020.1 coordinate 405,518, forward strand.
CACGCCGCGCACCGGCAGATGCGTCAGCGCAAAGCCCTGGTTGAACCCCGCGCGCGTGATCAGCGTGAACTTGAACCAGGCGCCAGTGGCGGCCGCGGCCAGGCCCGCCACGACGAGCAGCAGCGCCGCCAGCGCGCCGCCGATCAGCCCGCCGCCCACCAGCGCGAGCAAGGCCAGCGGCAACCAAGAACCCGCAAGCCGCAGCGGCCGGCCGGCGGCATCGAGCGCCGCCAGCGCCCGCGGCGCGGCATGGCTCGCCAGGCGCTGCCGATAGGCTCGCCAAAGCAGCAGCCGCGCCAGCAGCAGCATGCCAACCAGCGCGAGCAGCAGCGGCCGGCGCGGCGCATCGGCCACCTGCGCCGCGAGCCACAGCCCGCCGCCTTCGGCCAGGCCGGTGAGCACGAGCAGCGGCACGAGCAGCGGCTCGCGCCAGGCCGGAATGCCCTTGGCCGCCTGCAACATGCGGCCCTGGCAGAACACGAACACCAAGGCCAGCGCTGCGGCCAGCCACCGCAACCCGGGCAGTCCGGCAGCGGCGGCCAGCGCGACGGGCATCAGCAGCGTTGCCGTGAAGGCCTCGCGCGACATCCACGAGGTGCGCGGATTGAGGAAGACGTGCAGCGCCCGCAGCGGGCGGCCGAGTTCGAGCCAGACGCACAGCAGGCCGGCGCCGACCAGCGCCATGCCGCCCAGCAGCAGCGCCGCCAGCGCCAAACCCTGCGCGCCGGACACGGCCGCGAAGACGATCAGCCCGGCACCGGCGCCGCCGCAGGTGAAATTGCCCGCGGCACGCCAGTCCCAGTTCGTTTGCTGCCAGGCAGCAGGGCCGAAGGTCATGGGAGCGCCTCGGCAACGTTGAGCGCCTGCCGATTCCCCGGGCGGCGGCGGGCCGGCTCGCGAGCCGGCCGGGGCTTGGCCCGTGCCAGTCCGGCTGACAGCGAAGATCTCACGCTCGCTCCTCCTTGTCCCACAGATAGTAGAAGCCGGGCGCAGTGCCGAGCTCCTCGTGCATGCGGAAGTGCTGGTTCTCGGCCAGCAGCCTCGACACCACGCTTTGCGGGTCGTCGATGTCGCCGAAGCTGAGCGCCTGGGAAATGCATGCGTTGACGCAGGCCGGCGTGGCCTCGGGGTCGGTGCCGGGGCGCAGCCCCTTCTCCAGGCCGGCGTCGATGCGGTCGACGCAGAACGTGCACTTGGTGGCCACGGCCAGGCGGGCCGTGTCGTGGCGTTGCGCCTCGCTGGCGGTCGCGGGGCCGTAGGCGAAGCTGGCGCGATCGGTCTTGTGGCGCGCCTGGTAGGGGCACGCGACGGCGCAATAGGAGCAACCGATGCACAGGTCGTAGTCGATCGTGACGATGCCGTCGGCGCGCTGCCTGGTCGCCGTGGTCGGGCACACGGTCATGCAGGGTGGGTCGGCGCAGTGCTGGCACCCCACCGGCACGAAGGCGCGCTGCACGTCGGGGTAGTCGCCGAACTCCATGTCGAGCACGCGCCGCCATTGCACGCCGGGCGGCGTCGCGTTGGCGTGCCGGCACGAGGCCGTGCAGGTCTGGCAACCCACGCAGCGCCGCAGGTCGGCGATCATCGCCCAGCGGGTCATGACGAGCCCTCGTCCACTGAATGCGGCGGCCGGTCCCCCGAGGCGACGCGGGCCGGCCCGCGGCGGCCCGGCGCTCGGCCCGCAGCTTCGCTCTGCGAGGCCCTGCGAATGGTGACGCGCACGATGTCGGCACCCGACCCCGAGGCGTCGGTCTGCGCGAGCGACATCGTCGCCAGCGAGTTCATGCTGGGCACGCCGAAGTCACGCGCCAGCGGGGTGGCCCAGTGGTCGAACTGGCCGATCAGCAGCAGTGTGTCGGGGCGGATGCCCTGGCGCAAGACCGCACGCCCGTGCACGCTGCGCTTGGGTGTGGCGATCTCGATCGCGTCGCCGTTGGCGATGCCCAGCCGCCCGGCCGCAGCCGTGTTGATGATCACCCCGCGGTGGCCGGCGACGTTGTCGGCGACCTCCTTCATCAGCTGCATGCCGACGTTGGCGCCCCACGCATACTGCATGCTGCGCGCGGTGAGCAGCCAGAACGGATAGTCCTCCGCGCGGCCACCGGTCTCGCCGATGATCGCCTCCCACAGCGCGGGAAAGTCCTTCCACGCCGGCAGCGCCTGATACTCCTTCAGCTGCTCGTCCCACCAGTGCATGTCGTGCTCGTGGAGGCGGCGGCCGAGCTCGGCGCCGACGCGCATCAGGCGCTCCTGGTACGGCAGCTCGAAGCGCAGGCCGTGCTTGAGCATCGTCGGCAACAGGTACCACTTGCCGCGCGGGTAGGGCTTGGTGGCCAGGCCATGCTCCTTCCACCAATCCAGGCCGTGCGTCTGCGCGCCGTCGCTGAGTTCGGCGCTCGCCGCGCGGCACACTGCGTCCCAGATCGCCTCGCGGCTGTGCGCGGTGTGCGGATCGAGCGAGAAGTCGCCGTGCTCGCTCTTGAGCGGCACGCCGCCGGCGCCCTTGTTGATGACGGCGACGTACTTCTCGGAGAGGCCGGTGCGCCGCGCCAGCTCGCTGGCGATGTCGGTCAGGTCGCGTGCCTGGCCGTGCGTTGCCACGACGGGCTGGCGCAGCGCGAAGCCCTCGTGGTCCCAGAACGACTCCTGGTACTTCGTGCCGCCGATGCGCCACAGCTGCAGGCCCTCGAGGTCGGTGGCATCGGGCAGCAGCAGGTCGGCGAAATGGTTGGTCTCGTCGCGCGTGTAGGCGAACGCGACCATGAACGGGAAGCGCGCCATCTTCTCGCCCATCGCCTTCGTGTCCCAGAACGAGATCCCCGGGTTGGTGCGGTACACGAACCAGACATCGGGCGGCGTCACGCGCGGCAGGCCCTTGGGCGTCTCGTCGAGGAACATCCAGGAGAAATGCGTCGGCCCGAGCGCCTGGCTCCACGGCCCGTCGGCGGCCAGCGGCACCATGGTGCGGTAGGCGTTGCGGATGTTGGGGTTGGGCGACCAATGCGCCTTGTCGGTCGGGTTCAGCGGGTAGTGCATGAAGCCGTCGACGCCGGGCTTGACGCTTTCGTGCCGATGCGACATCGGCCTCGTGAGCCGCACCGTGGTGCCGATCGTGCCGCCGGGCACCTCGAGTGCGCCGACCAGCGTGGCCATCACCGTGCGCGCCCAACAGCACTCGAAGCCGCCCCAGCCGTTGTTGACGGTCTTGCCCAGGGTGATCGCGACCGGGCGCAAGGGCATGGTTTCGCCGTCGATCACGATCGTCTCGCCGACGCAGGCATGGGCGATGAACTCCTGGGCGATGCGGCGCATCGTGGCGGCCGGCACGTCGCAGATCGCGGCGGCCCACTCGGGCGAGTAGGCCTGCATGTGCGCGACCAGCCGGCTGAAGGCGGTGGTGCCAGGCAGCCGCCCTTCGGCCAGCACCTCGCCATCGGGGCCGATCTCGATCGCATCGGCCTCGTAGCTGCCTTCGAGCGCCTCCTGCAGGCCGGCGCTGTCGTGAACGCGTGCGCTGCCGGTGGCCAGATCCCAGACCAGCGGGCTGCGGCTGGCTGCATCGCGCAGGTAGTAGCCGTTCGGCCCGACGAGGTAGGGCGAGGCCGTGCGCTGCGCCAGGAACGGCAGGTCCAGCCGCTCGCGCGGCACCTCGTGCAGCAGCACGTGAATCAGCGCAAAGAGGAAGGCGGCATCGGTCTTGGGCTTGATCGGCACCCACTGCGCCGAGCAGGCGCCGGTCACCGACAGATGGGGCTCGACCTGCACCCGCTTCATGCCGCGCACGCGGGCATTGGCGTGGCGCCAGACGCCGGTCACGCCGCCCGAAGCCTCGATGTTGGAGCCGCAGGAGATCAGGTAATTGCATAGCGGCGTGTCGGGCGTGACGATGAACGCGCGGTGCCAGAACTCGCCGTACAGGTGCTCGGAGTGGTAGCACTTGACGCCCTGGCCGGAGCCGAAGCCCATGTCGATCGGGCCCCACGCGGCGAGGAAGGCCGGCAAGGTGCCCATGTACGACTGCGGCGTGCCGGCGCCGCCGAAGCTGGCGGCCACGCGCGGGTAGCCCGAGGCGTCGAGGAGCCCCTCGGCGCGCACCGCGTTCAGGCGCTCGGCGATCAAGCCGAAGGCCTCGTCCCAGGAGATCGGCACGAACCCCGGGTCCTCGCCGCGGCCCTTGGTGGGGTTGGTGCGCTTCATCGGCGTGAGCACGCGGTGCGGGTTGTAGGTCTTCTGCACCAGCCCATAGGCCTTGACGCAGACCTTGCCGCCGCCCGGGTGCACGTCGGCAGCGCAGAAGTTGGGTTCGACCTCGGTGGCCACGCCGTCCACCACCTTGACGGTCAGCAGGTCCGGACCGGCGACGCACTGGTAGCAGTAGGTCGGCACGCGCTGGGTGCGTGCCTCGGCGGCGGTCATGGCGCCAGCCCCGCCTTGTGCGCCTTCGCCGCCAACCGCTCCTCGGTCTTGGCCACGTCCACGACAAAGCGCTGGTGGCGCCCGCGGCAGATCGGTTCGACGTTGTCGCGGCCGCTGAAGTCGAACGTGACGGCGCGTCCCTTGACTTCGGCGATGCTCAGCGTGAGTTCGACCCGCATGCCCATCAGCGTGGCCGCCAGGTGGTCGAGTTCGACTCGCGTGCCCACCGAGTCCTCACCCGGGTCGAGGTGCTCGAGCAACAACTCGCGGCAGGCGATCTCGATGTCGCGCACCAACATCGGGGTGGCATAGACGCGCGCCTTCTCGCCCATGAAATCGATCGTGCGTTCGCGATCGACTTCGACCGTCGTGATGTCGGTGACGCCGGCCTGGAGGGTGGTCTTCATCGTCGGTCCTTTCGTCGCGGGTGCGCGCTGCCGGGGTTCGCAGGGCTGCCGGGTCCGGCTGCGTTCGATGCCCACGCCGTCGGGCAGAAACGGCTAGACTTCCCCTATAAGCTCATTCTGGTACCGGAATGCAGAATATTGTTTGACCTAGTTCAAATCGACAAGGCTCCCATGACCCACGCTGCGACCCAGGAACGACCGGACGACGCCGGCATCGGGGTTTCCACGGATGCAGACGACGCGATCGTGGTCCGGCCGGTGCGGCGCGGCGACCTCGACCAGGTGATTGCGATCGACGCCACCGAGACCGGGCTGGAGAAGCGCAAGTACTGGAGTTCCGTCTATCGGCGCTACGGCGTGGGCGACCGCAGCGAGCGGCGATTCCTCGTCGCGCAGGCGCGGGGGCGCGTGGTCGGATTCGTCATTGGCGAAGTGCGCGACTGGGAATTCGGTTCGCCGCCCTGCGGCTGGGTGTTCGCCATCGACGTGGCGCCGCAGGCCAGGCTCGGCGGCGTCGGCACCCGATTGATCGAGGCCATCAGCGCGAGCTTTCGCCGCGCCGGCGTGCGCAAGCTGCGCACGATGCTGGCGCGCGACAACACGCTGATCCTGTCGTTCTTTCGCAGCCAGGGCATGATGGCCGGCCCGCTGATGTCGCTGGAGATGGATCTTGACGCCTGAGTCGGCGCCGATGCCGCGCAGCGGGGCGCGGCGATGAGGTTGCAGAAGAACACCTCGCTCGCGCTGTACAGCGTGCTCGAGTTCGCCAGCGACCCGACGCGCCACATCTCGGCGGCCGAGATCGCCGACAAATACGGCGTGTCCTCGCACCACCTCGCCAAGGTCCTCGCGGAACTCGCGCGCACCGGGATGGTCGAGTCGGTGCGCGGTGCCGGCGGCGGTTACCGGTTCACCGGCAACGCGCGGCGCCTGACGCTGATGGACATCATCCAGTTGTTCGAGGAGTTCGCGCCGCCCGCGGCGGACCGGGATGGCCCCCATGGCCCGACGCCGGTCGACCTGGCGCTGGGTGCGGTGCTCGCGGAGATCGACGAGAACGCGAAGGCCACCTTCAGCTCGATCACGCTGGCGACCATGCTGCGCCTGATCGAACGACAGCAGGCGAGCGCGGCGGCTGCCGCCCAGCAGCCTCCGGGCGAGGCGGGCGACGGCGCGGCGCACGCGCCTCGTTCCGGCGCGCCGCGGCCGCCGGGGCATCCCGACGCCGGCTGACGCGGCGGGCGGCGCCGGGCCGCGCGGCGTTGCGCGCAAGTTCATTGCGCGCCCGCTGCCATCGGTTGGGGTGAGCGCACGGGTTCGCTCGCCGCGACGCGCTGCAACAGGCGCGCCCAGTGGTCGTCGGTCTCGGCCTGCAGCATCGACACCTCGGCGGCCGACAGGTGCCGGTAGCGCCGCTGCAGCGCCAGGTAGTCGGCCACCGGCCGCGTGCGCTGCCCAGGGGCTAGCGTGTAGCGGCAGCCGTCCTCGATCTCGAACAGCGGGAAGGCGCCGCACTCCACCGCGTGGCGCGCCGCTGCCAGCGCGCCGTCGTCGGCGAGCCCCCAGCCGTCGAGGCAGGGAATCAGCAAGGTGATGAAGCGCAGGCCGCGCAGCGCCTTGGCCTTCTCGACCTTGCGCCTGAGGTCGGCGAGGTGGCCGATGCTGGCCGTGGCCACGTAGGGCACGCCGTGGGCGGCCATGATCTCGCTGAGGTTCTTCTTGCGCGAGGTCTTGCCCGCGGGCGTGGAGCCGGTGCGCGCGAAGTGCGGCGTCGACGACGACTTCTGCGCCCCGGTGTTCATGTAGCCCTCGTTGTCGAGGCAGAAGTAGAGGATGTTCTCGTTGCGCTCGGCGGCCGACGACAGGCACTGAAAGCCGATGTCGTAGGTGCCGCCGTCGCCGGCCAGCACGATGACCTGCGTCTCGTGCCGGCCCTGCGCGTCGAGCGCCCGGCGCAGCCCCGAGGCCGCGGCCGCGCTCGACTCGAGCGTCGGCTGATAGACGGGGATGCGCAGCGAGCTCAAGGGCTGTGGGCCGGCGATGATGGCCATGCACGAGGGCGGGATCACGGCCATCGTGTCCGGCCCGAGCACGTCGAGGATGTGTCGCACCGACAGCGGCTCGACGCAGCCCGGGCAGGCCGCGTGGCCGGAGCACAGCAGCGGTTCGGGCGCACGCGGCCGGGAGGGAGCGATCGTTGTCATCGGCGTCACCTGACCCAGAGCGATTCGGCCTCGGCCCGGCTTTCCAGCGCCTGGCGCACGAACGCCTCGATCCGGTCCGGCGAGACGTTGACCCCGCCGACGCCGGCCAGATAGCCGTGGATACGCGGGGCGTCGGCCATGCCGTACAGCGCGGCGCGCAACTCCTGGTAGAGCACGCCGCCGGTCCCGGGCGAATGATTGCGGTCGAGCACGACGAGATCGGTCACACCGCTCAGCGCAGCGCGCAGCGCGCGCGCCGGCAAGGGCCGGAACAGGCGCAGCTTGAGCAGGCCGACGGCGAGGCCGCCCTCGCGCATGGCATCGACCGCGTCGCGCGCGGTGCCGCACATGCTGCCCATGCTGACGACGACGCTGCTGGCGCCGTCGCAGCGGTAGCGTTCGATGACGCCGTGGCTGCGCCCGGTGCGCACGGCCCAGTCGCGGTCGGCCTCGGCAGCGAGTTCGGGCACGCGGCTCATCGCGGCCTCGATGTCCTGGCGGTGGCGGTAGAACATGTCCTGCGAAACCACGTTGCCCCACGACTCGACATTCGCCGTGTCGAGCCGGTGCGCGGGCGCGAACGGCGGCAGGTAGGCGTCGACCAGCGCCTGCGCGGGCACGCTGACCGGCTCGAGCGCATGCGAGACGTAGAACGCATCGAGGTTGACCAGCACCGGCAGCAGCACCTGCTCGGCGACGCGAAAGGCCTGGATCACGGTGTCGAGCGCCTCCTGGGCCGACTCGACATAGAACTGGATCCAGCCGGTGTCGCGCTGCGCCAGGCTGTCGGTCTGGTCGGGCCAGAACGCCCACGGCGAGGCGACCGTGCGGTTGACGTTGGCCATCACGATCGGCGCCCGCGCGCCGCTGGCGTAGTGCAGCAGTTCGTGCATCAGCAGCAGGCCCTGCGACGCGGTGGCGGTGAACACCCTCACGCCGGCCAGCGAGGCCGGGATGCAGGCCGACATCACCGAGTGCTCGGATTCGGGGGTGATGATCTCGGCGTCGAAATGGCCCTCGGCCTGGAAGTCGGTGATCTTCTCGAGCACCGGCGTCTGTGGCGTGATCGGGTACACCGGCACCACTTTCGGCCGGGCCAGCCGGGCCGCCCAGGCCACTGCGTGATTGCCGGTCAGCAGCACCGGTCCGTCGGTCGGGGTCACGAGCGCCGCGTTCGCACTCATCGCACTTCCTCGAGCATCTGCATCGAGCCGGTCGGACATTCCTTGACGCACACGCCGCAGCCCTTGCAGTAGTCGGTGTTCACCACGTAGCCGTCGCCGCGGCGCCGCACGGCGATGTCGGGGCAGTAGGTGACGCAGTGGTCGCAATGAGTGCAGGTGCCGCACGAGAAGCAGCGCACGGCCTCGGCCAGGGCGGCCTCGATGTCCAGCCCGAGCTGCACTTCGGCGTTGTGCGCCAGGCGCGCGGCGGCGCCCGCGCGCAGCTCGGCGGGCCGCCGCCGCGACGGGTGATAGTGCAGGTTGATGGCAGCCAGCCCGACCAGCGGCTCGGCGGCGAGGCCCGGGGCGGTCTCGCCGGCGTCGTCCGCGCCGCCACGGCCGGTCAGCTGGCGATGGATCGCGAGCGCGGCGCGTTCGCCCATGCCGACGGCCTCGGTCACGAAGCGGGCCAGGCTTGCGACGTCGCCGCCGGCCCAGATGCCATCGGTGCCCGTGGCGCCCTGCGCATCGGTCTTGAGCAGCGTGCCGTCGGTCTCGAACGCCCCGGCCAACGGCGCGAGCTCGGGGTCCTGCCCGATCGAGCTGACGATGGCGTCGGCTTCGAGGGTGAAGACAGTGCCCTCGCGCGGTGTGACCGTGAACCGGCCGCGCTGCGCACCGGGCTCGAAATGCACGCGCACGCAATCCAGCCGCAGGCAGCCTGCGCCCGCCTCGGCGACAGCGCGAAGCATCGCCGAATCGACCAGCACGACGCCCTCCTCGAGCGCCTCGACGACCTCCTCGCGCTGTGCCGGCATCAGGCCTTCGGGTTCGAGCGCCAGGATCGTCACCTCGTGGCCTGCGCGGCGTGCGCTGCGGGCCGCGTCGAGCGCCGCGCTGCCGCCGCCGATCACGACCAGCCGCCGTCCGAGCGCGGGCGGGGCGCCGATGGCGGTGCGCGCCAGGTAGTCGGCGCCGTCGGCGACCCAGGGCCGGGTGTAGTCGAGCTGCTGCAGGCGCTTCTGGCGCCGTGCGCCGATCGCCAGGTAGACCGCGTCGTGCTCGGCGCGCAGCTGCGCCAGGGCCTCCGGCGTCGCCATCGCCTGGCCGAGGCGGACGTCGATGCCGAGGGCGACGATGCGCGCGATCTCGCCGTCGAGCACTTCGCGCGCCAGCCGGTAGGCCGGGATGCCGTAGCGCATCAGCCCCCCGAGCTCGGGCTGCGCTTCGATCAGCGTCACGGCATGGCCGCGCCGGCGCAGCTGGAACGCCGCCGAGAGGCCCGACGGCCCGCCGCCGACGACCGCAACGCGCCCGCCGCGCGGCGCTGCGGGCGCGGGATAGGCCCAGCCCTGCGCGAGCGCCTGGTCGCCGACGAAGCGTTCGAGCTTGCAGATCGACAGCGCCTCGTCGTACCCGGCGCGATTGCACGCGCTCTCGCAGGGATGGTGGCAGATGCGCCCGGCGATCGCCGGGAACGGGTTGTGGCGCGTCAGCGTTTGCCACGCGGCGCGGAAGTCGCCGGCGCGCGCCTGGCCGATCCACTCGGCAATGTCGCCGCCGACGGGGCATGCGGCATGGCACGGAGAGGGCGCGCGGATGTGCCGCGCCAGCGCGGCGCGCCAGGTACCGGTCTTGATCGACTCGGTGCTGCCGGTGGTCCAGATCGGCGGGATCGGCATCGTCAGGGTCACGCCGCAGCCCTCAGCAGCTGTGCGTCGACCGAGCGAAAGCCTTCTTCGCAGGCGGCGATGTTCTCGTCGTGAAGCTTGGGAGCCTGAGCCACGAGCGTGCGCTCGAGCACCTCGAGCGGTGGCGCCGAAAGCGCGCGTCCGAGCGCGCCGAGCAGGGCTGAATTGACGATGCGACCGAGGCCGTTGCGGCGGGCGATCGCGAGGCCGTCGACCGGGATCACCCGGTAGCCGGGTAGGTCGGACGCGAACTGCTCGGCGGTCCGCGCCGAATTGACAACGATCAGCGTGCCGGCATGCGCGCTTGCCAGCAGCCGGCCCTCGAGGAGGCTGGCGTCGAAGCACAGGATGGCGTCGGCGCGCTCGATGTCGCAGCGCACGCGCACCGGCCGGTCGTCGACGCGCAGGTAGCTGCTCACCGGCGTGCCCCGCCGCGCGCCGCCGTAGCTGGCGAAGCACTGCACCTGGCGTCCCTGGGCGAAGAAGGCCATCGCCAGCAGGTTGCCCGCTGTCTGCGCGCCCTGGCCGCCCCGGCCCTGGATGATGATCTGCAGCAAGCCTTGTCTCCTTGCGGGGCGCCTTGTCTGGCCGCGCCTGAGCCGCAATCTAGCCCTCGGGCTTGAATTCGTCGAATTGATTGTCAGAATCCAGTCCATTCACGAAGCAGATGCCGATGAACTTCCGCCAACTCGATCTCAACCTGCTGCGCGTGCTCTGCGCGGTGTACCGCAGCGGCTCGGTCACCGAGGCCGGGCGCCAGCTCGCGCTGTCGCAGCCGGCGACGAGCAACGCCCTGGCGCGGCTGCGCCGCGCTTTCGACGACGCGCTGTTCGTGCGCTCGCCTTCGGGCCTGCACCCGACGCGGCTGGCGCAGCGCATCGCGCCGGAAGTGGCGACGCATCTGCACGCGCTCGAAGCGGCGCTGGCCAGCGGCGAAGCCTTCGATGCCGCCAGCGGGCGGGTCCACTGGCGGCTGTCGCTGTCGGACCTGGGCGAGATGATGTTCCTGCCGCCGCTGGCGCAGGCGCTGCGCAGCGAGTCGCCGCACAGCCAGGTCTCGAACGTGTCGGTCGACGCCGCGCAGGTCAGCGCCGCGCTCGAGGCGCGCGAGATCGACCTGGCGATCGGCATCCTGCTCCCCGAGCATGGCGGCATCGCCAGCGAAACCCTGTTCCACGAGCACTTCGTGGCGATCACCGGGAGCCACTGGCAGCCCGCGGTCGGCTGGGCCGGCAAGGGCAGCGGGCCCACGGCTCGGCCGCCGGAAAGTGGGCTCGCTCCCGCTCGGCGGGACACCGCGAAGCGCAAGGGCGCGATATTGAACGCGCAGCAACTCGCCCAGGCATCGCTGGCCGTGGCGGCACCGACGGCGACCTTCCATGGCAGTGTCGAGCAGATGCTGATCCGGCTCAAGCTGAACGACCGCGCCGTCGTGCGCGCGCGCCACTACGGCGCACTGCCCGAGCTCGTGACCTGCACCGACCTGATGGCGATCGTGCCGCAGATGTTCGCCGACTCGCTCGCGCCGCGCTTTGCGGTGCGGGTGTGGGAGCTGCCCGGCCATGGGCCGCAGTACGACGTCCGCATGGTGTGGCACCAGAGCGCGGCGAACGATCCCGCGCACGCCTGGCTGCGCGAGCGCGTGCGCCGATTGTTTGCGCGCGACGGCGGGGTGACGCCTCCCGTCAGGCCGAGGCCGGGCGAGCCTTCGCCCGCAAGCCGCGCGGCGCCGGCCCGCTGATCGGGCGGACGCCGCGGGCCGGCCTGGCCGCCGCGGCAGACGACTTGCCCGGACCGGCCCCCGCTCCGGCAATGTCGGCGAGCGTCACCGCGTCGAGCTCGTCGAAGTAGGCCTTCAGCGCGCCGCGCAGCACGCGCCTGAGGCGGCAGTTCGGCGTCAGCGTGCAGGTGTCCGACGCGGCGTCGAAGCATTCGACGAGGCGGAAGTCCGTCTCGGCGCCTCGCACGACGTCGCCGACACGGATCGCCGCCGGCGCCTTGAGCAGGCGCAGCCCGCCGCCGCGTCCGCGCGTGGTCTCGAGCACGCCCTGGCGGGCGAGATCGTTGACGATCTTCATCAGGTGGTTCTTCGACACGCGGTACGCGTCGGCGATTTCGGCGATCGTGACCAGGCGATCGCGGTGCGCCGCGCAATACATCAGCACGCGGAGCGTGTAGTCGGTGTAGTCGGACAGTCGCATCGGAGACTCTCAAAGATGCATGCGGCGTATTGCTTTAGGCGGAGCCGTGCGATAACATGCGCACAAAGTACATCTTACAGCCTGTTGCCGGCGCAGCACCGATCCAATGAAGCCTCACGTTCTCCCGATCGCCTCGGCCGCCCCGGCGGGCACCGGCGCTCAAGCTGCGCACGGGTGGCCCTTGCTGAGGCTCGGCTTTCGTCCGTTCTACCTCGGCGCGGCGACGTTCGCCGCGGTGTCGGTGCCGGTGTGGGTGGCGATGGCGCTCGGCGCGGTCAACGTGCCGATGACGCTCGCGCCATGGCTCTGGCATGCGCACGAGATGTTGTTCGGCTTCGCGGCCGCCGTGATCGTGGGCTTCCTGCTCACGGCCGGCAAGGCCTGGACAGGCCTGGCCACGCCGCGCGGCGCCGTGCTCGGCGCCCTGGTGCTTCTCTGGCTGTCCGCCCGCCTGGCCGCGCTGGGGGCGCCCTATGCGGTGTACGCGGCGCTCGACGTGCTACTGCTGCCGCTGGTGGCCGGGCTGCTGGGCGCCGTGCTGCTGCGCGCGGGCAATCGCCGCAACCTGCCGCTGGCGCTGATCCTCCTCCTGCTGGCGCTGGCCAATGGCGCCTTTCACCTGGCGTCGCTCGGCATCGTGGACCTGCCACCGGTGCGTGCGCTGCACGCCGGCCTGGCGTTGATCGTGGTGATCGAGTGCGTGATGGCCGGCCGGGTGATCCCCGCGTTCACGATGAGCGCCACCCCCGGCTTGAAGCTGCAACCGCTGCGGCGCCTGGAGGCGTCCACGATGCCCCTCACGGCGCTCGCGCTCGCCGGCTGGGTGTTCGCAGCGGCCGGCCCGCTGCCCGCCGCTGCGCTGGGCTTGGCGGCCGTCCTGCACCTGCGCCGGCTGTGGAGCTGGCAGCCCTTCGTCACGCGCGGCCGGCCGATCCTGTGGATCCTGCACGCGGCCTATGCCTGGATCCCGCTCGGGCTGGCGCTGCTGGCACTGGCGCAACTCGGCGTCGTGGGCGTCACTTCGGGGGTGCATGCACTGGCGGTCGGGGCCACCGGCGGTTTGGTCATCGGCATGATCACCCGCACCGCGCGCGGCCATACCGGGCGCCCGCTGCGCGTCTCGAAGCCCGAAGTCGCCGCTTACGTGCTGGTGCTGGCCACGGCCGTCCTGCGCTCCATCGTGCCGCTCGTCGCGTCGCCCCCCGCGGTCCTGGTGGCCGCCGCAGCCGCCTGGAGCGCCGCTTTCGCGCTCTACCTGTGGGTCTTCACGCCGTGGCTGTTGCGGACACGGCTGGACGGCAAGGACGGCTGACGACCGGCGCCGCAACCCCTCGACGCTCTCCCCGCATCTTCACTCCCAAGGCAGAAAGGACCGCCCATGAACGCCCCCTCCGCATCGACCATCGACGTGCGCCGGATCGCACCCTACGAACGGCACGGCCTGATCTTCGAACGCCTGACGGCCCTGCCTGCGGGCGAGGCGCTGCAGCTGATCAATGACCACGACCCGGTGCCGCTGCAATACCAGCTCGATCGCCAGTGGCCAGGGCAGTTCGAGTGCGCCTATCTCGAGTCGGGCCCCGCGCTGTGGCGGCTGGAGATCCGCAAGACGGCGGCGCGCGCGAAGGCGGGTACGGGCTCGTGCTGCGGATCCTGCGGCGGATGAGGGCAGGGGTGCCGAGGGCGCGGCGCCCGCCCGTCACATGGCAGCCTTGAATCCGTGGCGCCGGTCCGAGCCGGGTCCGATGCCGGAGCCTGGCAGCCGCGCAGTGAGCCCGTGGCGTCGCCCATTCGGGCGCTACGCCGGGGAGTGATCATGGCCTTGCACCACGCGCAACCGCTCGACATCATCGACGTTCGCCCGCTCGGCCCGGCCCTGCGCGACGCGGTGACGACCAGCCTGCTGAAGACGCAGGCATTGCAATTGATGCGCCTGGTCCTGCCGGCCGGCGAGGGCCTGCCCGAACACAGCGTGCCCGGAGCCCTCACCGTGCACTGCCTCGAAGGCGAGGCCGTCGTGACCACGCCGTCGCGCCGCTGCCCCCTGCAAGCCGGGCAACTCGTGATGCTGGCGGGTGGCGAACCGCACGCCGTGACCGCCGTGACCGATTCGTCGCTGCTGGTGACGGTGTTGCTGCACACTCGATGATCGCCGCCCTCCTCCCCGAGAGCCCTGCATGAGCATCGCCAGCTTCGACGACCTGATTCGCTCGGCCACCGCGCAGAGCGAGCCGCAGCGCCTGCTGTTCGTGTTCGCCGCGGCCGGGTTGCCCGACGAGGCGACGCCCGCGCAGCGCGCGAGCTTCGAGGCCGGCCAGGGCGGCACGCTGACGCCCCTGATGTGCGTCGACAAGGCGCCGGAGGAGCTGGCGTCGTTCGACGCGCTGCGCGAGGAGTCGCGCCAGACGGGCATGGCCTGGCAGATCGTCTTCGTGGCCGCGATGTCGGGAGCCGCCGGGCTGCGGCCGACCAGCGCGCAGGCCGAAGCGCCCCTGCAGCGCATGGTGGAATCGATCAAGGCCGGCCGCATCGCCGGCTTCATCGCCTTCGACGAGCAAGGCCAGGCGGTGCAGTTCGGCTGAGGGCCTCTGACGGTCTGAGCGGGCCTTGCGCGCAGCTCATCGCAGGTTCGGGCACGGCCGAACTCACGCCGGCGCGCGGCTCCCCGCCGACGGCACGAACGCGTCGGAGAAACACACGTCCTCGTCCAGCCCCTGCGCGATGAAGGCCGGCACGGCGGCCTCGACCATCTTCACCGAGCCGCAGACGTAGACCTCGTGGCCGCGCAGATCGGGGAAGTCGGCCAGCATCGCCTCGTGCACCAGGCCCATGCGGCCATGCCAGTCATCCTCCGGCGTGGCGTGAGACAGCACCGGAACGAAGTGGAAATGGGCGTGCTCGCGCTGCCAGCGTTCGGCCAGTTCGAGCAGGTACAGGTCTTGCCGGCGCCGCACGCCCCAGTACAGCCACATCGGCCGCTGCACGCCGCGGTGGAAGGCGTCTTCGAGGATGCTCTTGACGGGTGCGAATCCGGTCGCTCCGGCGACGAAGAGGATCGGCCTGGGGCTGTCGCGCAGCGTGAAGTCGCCGAGCGGGCCTTCGAAGGCGAGCTCGTCGCCAACCTGGAGCCGGGTGAACACATGGGTCGTGAAGCGCCCGCCCGGGATCAGTCGCACGTGGAGTTCGAGCTGCGCGTTGTCGTGCGGCGGATTGGCGAACGAGAACGCGCGCCGCTGGCCGTCGTCGAGCACGATGTTGATGTACTGGCCGGCGGCAAACGCGATGCGCTCCTTGCCCGGCAGCGACAGCGTGAGGCGGATCATCTCGGGCGCCAGGCGCTCGATGCGCTCGACGCGGCCGAGGTGGCGCTTCAGCGGGGGCGCGGCGCCGGCGAGCTCGACTTCGATGGCCAGATCGGACAGCGGGGTTGCGCAACACATCAGCGCCTGGCCCTGCGCGCGCAAGGCGTCGGGCAGCGCGCTGCGCTGATACAGGCCGTGGTCCACGCGGCCGTGCAGCACGGTGCACAGGCACACGCCGCAGCCGCCGTTGCGGCATGCATAGGCCAGTGCCAGGCCGTCGCGCAGGCCCGCCTCGAGCAGCGTCTCGCTGGCACGCACCGTCAGCGGCATCACGCTCGCACCGGCATGCACCTCGAGCCTGAACTCGCCCTGGGCCCGCCCCGGGCCGCCTGCGCCCTCCCCGGCGGCGCTGTCGCGGGCGTTCCTGCGGCGTGCCCAGCGCGGCGGCAGCCAGGGCAGCGCGACGAGCAGTGCGGTGGCCGAGCCAACGAGCAGCCAGACCTGGCCCAGCGGCAAGACATAGAACAAGGGCAGCAGCGCAAGGAGGAACCAGTCGAAACGCAGCGTGTCGATGGCCACCGCCATGTCGGCCGGGCCGCCCTGGCTCAGCGCCGGCGCGAGCAGCGACAAGGCCAGCAGCGTCGCCAGCAGGCTGGCCACGATGGGCAGCGGCGGATTCGTCCGCGCCTTGGGAACCCGCTGCACGTGCACCCACATCAGCAGCAGCACGACCAGCGGAATGCCGATGTGCATGAATGCGAGCAGCGAGAAGAAGCGGTCGTTGACGTTGCTCGAGTAGATGAAGTTGCGCATCAGCGCGCCGCCGAACATGGGCAGCGCGTCGAGCCACTCGAAGCTGGCGGTGATGACGAACTGCGCCATCTTGTCCCACGGCAGCATGTAGCCATTGATGCCCGAGACATAGACGAGCCAGATCAGCGCGACACCGGTCACCCACGAGAACCAGCGAAAGCCGCGGAAGCGGTCGAAGGCGAAGTGACGCAGCATGTGCAGCAGCATCGTGAACACGAGCGCGTCCGACGCATAGCGATGCAGGCTGCGCAGGATGCCGCCGGCCCACCACTGGCCGTGCGTCAGCGCCTCGACCGACTCATAGGCGCCGGCGACGCCGGTCTCGAAGAAGGCGTACAGGTACAGGCCGCTGGCGGCGACGACCCAGAACAGGAAGAAGCTGATCGCGCCGAGCTGGTACAGCGGGTTGAGGCGGTCGCCGAACGCGGCATTGAACAGCGCCTCGACTCGCATGAACAGCCATTGCAGGCCGTGCTGCAGGGCCTTGATCATGCGCTGCGGCACCCGGCCGCGGCGGCGCGTCTTGCATCGTCGGGGCGCGCAGGCCCGGCGTCCGCTGCGCGCGCCGCCGACCTTGCCGGGCCGAGGGCAGGCCGCCGCGCAGATCGCGTGCGGCGAGGCATCATCCGTGCGCCGAGCGCATCGCCGGCTGCCGCAGCGCCTTCACGACCACCACCACGAACAGCAGGCCGCCGACGATCGCGATCAGGCCGCCGAGGCCCATCAGCCCCATGCCGGCCACCTCGGCCGTGCTGCGCAGCACCTGCTCGGCGCCCGCCACCTTGCGCTGCACCCCATAGCCGCCCGACCACACCAGGCCCACGATGTGCAGCAACTGGCCGGCGCCGTAGAGCCAGGGTTGGAGCGTCGCGAGGCGCGTGTTCGGCGCGGCGTAGCCGAGCTGCGGCAGCAGGTGGTAGACCAGGCCCATCAGCGCCAGCGTCACGCCGACGATGCAGCCGTGGTAGTGCGCCGGGATGCGCACGTTGCTGCCGCTGATGAAGATGCCGATCATCCCGCCGGCAGCGAACAGCAGCACCGACGACACCAGCGCCGCGCGCAGGGGCCGCGCCGTGGGGCCGGGCGCCGGCGCGGTGGCCAGCGCGAGCACGACGGCCAGGCTGATCGGCAGGATCGCCAGTCCGCCTCCGAAGCGCATCGCCCAGGTCAGCAGGTTGCGGTGCTCGACCGACGCGATGTCGTGCGCCAGGTAGGCCCAGGGCGTGACGAACACGCTCGCCAGCGCGAGCGCGAACATCAGCAGCGCGATGCGGGGCGAGAGGCGCACGCGCGCACCGCAGGCGCCGGCCAGCCAGAGCCAGGCCACCAGCATCAGCAGCGTCCAGGTGAACTGCAGCGCATGGCCGCCGCCCCAGAAGGCGATCTCGTAGTAGGCCTTGCCGGCCAGCGACTGCGGCACCGCGGCGAGCGACCACGCGAAGGCCAGCAGCGCGACCGCGGTCGCGACGACGCTCGCGTTCAGGCCGAAGCGCAGCGCCCCGCCGCCGTCGAACGCCAGGCCGAGCCGGGGCGCGAGCCACAGGCTGCGCAGCACCAGTACCGCGGTGCCGACGCCGAACACGGCCAGCCCGCCGAGGAACAGCGGGCCGTCCAGCACCGGGATGTAGTTGGCCATCACCGCCTCGCCGTGGCCGAGGAAGGGCGCGAGCGACATCAGCACTGCGCCCACGCCGGCCAGGCCGAGGGCCGCCCAGCCCGCGGCCAGGCCGCGCGGCGCACTGTTCAGGCTCCACAGCAGGCCCGCGATGGCGATGAACCAGACCAGCACCGACAAGTCCACATGCACCACCAGCGCGACGCGAAAGAAATCGGCCACAGGCAGCCACTGGTTCATTCCCGGCGTGCGCGAAAGCACGAGCAGGATCGAGAACAACCCCGAGCCGACGAGCGACAGCACGGCCAGCCACAACCAGCCGCGGGCGAGCGTGCGCCGGGCGCCGTCGGGCACGGCGAGCGTGTAGTCGGTCAGTGCCGAGACGGCGGGCAGCGTGCCCGCGTGCGCGCCAAGGGCGGGCATGTTCACCGCTGCCAGCGCCGCACCGCCCCATGGCGGCCGCGCGCCCGCTGGGGGCAGCGAAGGGAGTGAGCTTGGGGTCGTCATTGGAGTGTGATGCCGCCCTTCTCGGCGTCGAAGTCGATCACGAGAATCTGCGCCGGGGCGAGCCTGACGGTCTGCTCGCGCTGATAGTCGAAGCCGCCGGCGCCCGCGCTGTCCTTGAGTCGCACCGCGATGCGGTGCTCGCCAGCCGCGAGGCTGAGCCGCTGATAGACCGCCGAGGCGCCGTCCTTCGACAGCCCCGACGGCTTGGCCAGGTGCCGAAACGCCGCCGCGCCGTCGATGTCGACCTCGACCCGCACCGGCGCGCGCTCGCGCTCGCACTTCAGCGGGGTGCGCATGTTGGGCGGCAGCTTGGCCAGCTCGTCGGGCGTGAGCCGCCGGCAGTCGGCGACGAGCTTTCCGGCATGGGTGAAGCTCAGCTTGATCAGCGCCTGATCCGCGCCGAGGTGACGGTATTCGGGCCAGCGCGAGAACACGCCGATGACGAGCGCGAACACGCCATAGAGCAGCAACTGGCCGAGCCAGGCCAGCGGCGTCGGGCGTGCCGCGGCCTTATCCATGGCCCTGGGCAAGGCCCGCCGGCGGCGGTTGAAGGGTCACGCTGACGCGGCGCCGTAGAGCGTCCAGCGCGTCGAGCAGGGCGGGCTCGTCGCCGCGGTCGGCCCAGGCCACGTCGACGCGTTCGCGCGGCACCGACGCGCGCAGGCGCGGCTCGCGCCCGCCCTGCAGGCGCTGCCGCGTCCACTGCGGGCCGAGGCGGAACTCGCAGCCGCCCTCGCGGCAGCCCGTCACCAGCACGCCGGTGGCGCCGCCGCGCAGCGCGTACTCGACGAACGACGGCGGCAGCATGCCGGTGCAGATCAGGTTCAGGCTGGTCACGTCGGCGCCGTCCAGCGCAGCGACGCGCGCACCGCGCTCGCAGCCGATGACGACGATCCGGCTCGCGCCCTGCATCGCGGCGAGCTGGCGCTCGAGCTGCTGGCGCAAGGCATAGAGCGTCAGCTGCGGCATGTCGATGCCGGTCAAGAGCTCGGCTGCGCTTCGAAACGGCGTCGCCGACGGGCAGGACCCGACGCAGATGCCGCAGCTCGCGCAGAGCTTGGCGTTGACCTGTGCAAGCTGGCGGCCGACGCGCGCGTTCGGGTGCGGCACCATCGTGATCGCTGCGTACGGGCAGTCGTCGAAGCAGCGCCGGCAGCCGTTGCAGTGGGCCGGGTCGACCTGGGCCACCGCGGGCGCCGCCGGCGGCGCGAGCCAGGGCAGCGCGACCAGCAGGAGCAGCGCCGCGCCGAGCAGCAGCCACAGCGCCGCGGGCGAGCTTGCGTACATCAGCGGGTGGAGGAACAGCAGCCACCAGTCGAGTGCCAGAGTGGTGGCCACGCGCGACAGGTCGGCCGGGCCCTGGCTTGCGACCGGCAGCGCGAGCGAGAGAGCGATCAGCGCGGCCGCGGTGCCCGCCGCGAGCGCACGCGGCGGGAACACGGCGGCGCGGCTGATGCGCTGGATGTGGAACCACAGGCCGAAGAGCAACAGCAAGGGCACGCCGATGTGGATGAAGACGAATAGCGAGAACAGTCGATCGCTGACGCTGGCGACGTTGAGGAAGTTGCGCGTCAGCGGCGACGCGAACAGCGGCAGCGCGTCGAGCCACTCGGCGGTGGCGATGGCCGAGAACTGGCCGAGCCGGTCCCAGTGGAGCCAGAAGCCGCCGATCGCGCAGACGAACGCGAACGCCAGCAGCGGCACGCCGGTCAGCCAGGAGAAGCGGCGAAAGCCCCGGTAGCGGCCGAACAGCCATTCGCGCGCCAGATGCGCCAGCATGAAGACGACGAAGGCATCGGCCGCATAGCGGTGCAGGCTGCGCAGCCAGCCGCCGAGGTACCACGGCAGGTGCGACAGCGCATCGATCGAGCGGTAGGCGCCAGCGGCCGAGGTGTCGAGCACGGCGTAGAGCACGATGCCGCTCGCGGCGAGCAGCCAGAAGCACAGGAAGCCGAGCGCGCCCAGCTGGCGCAAGGGGTTGAGCGCGCCGCCGGAGACGGCGTCGAGCCTGTGCTCGCCGCGCTGCCAGACGGCCAGCGCGCCCTCGCGCAGCAGCGTGGCGGCACTCATCGCGATGACGCCGTTCAACGCCGTGCAGGCAGGGCCTGCGGCGGCGCGGGTCGTGCCGCGCGCACGGCCCGCCGCCGACGCCGCCGAGCCAGCCATTCGGCGGCGAAGAACCACAGCATCGTCAGCGCGAAGGTGATGCCGCCGGCAACCTCGAGCGCGAGCGCGTAGCTGACGCGGTAGGTCCCGGTCGCGGGGTCATAGACCGAGCACAGCACGCGCACCCGGTCGACGATGTCGGCCAGGCGCAGTCGCGGCGGCAGCGGCTGATTGGCCAGCAGACGGCGCAGCGGCTCGCCCAGGCGGTCGGCGCTGAAGTCGTCGCCATAGACCTGGGCCACCAGGCGCCCCTCGGCATCGACGATGCTGACCTGCAGCAGATGGTCGAAGCCGGCCTGCGTCGGTGCGAAGACGAAGCCGAAGTCGCGCGTCAGATCGCCGACGATCGCCGCGTGCGGGCTCAGGAAGTCCCAGTTCGGCTGGTCGATGCGCTGCTGCAGGGCGAACGCCTTCATCGCCTGCGGCGAGTCGGCCGGGAGGTTGAAGCCAATGCTGACGACGTTGAACTGGCGCACGTCGAAGCCGCCGCGCATGGCTCGCAGCGCCTCGAGCAGCGCGCGGGTGCTGGTCGGGCAGACCTGGAAGCAGCCGGTGTAGATGAAGTTCACCAGCAGCGGCTTGCCGCGGTAGCCGGCAAGGCGCACCGGGCGGCCCTCGCGGTCGAGCAGGGTGTGGTCGCCGATCGGCTGGCCGATCACCGCCTGGCTCGCGCGCAGCGCGGCCGTCGCGTCGAGCGCGGGCTGCGGCGCGAGGGCCTCGCTCGCGCGCGCCGGCGCCAGCAAGGCGAGCACGAGCGCCGCCAGCACGCCCAGCAACGCCTGTCCGGGCGACCCGCCGGCGATCATCGAAGCGCTACCGCAACAGCGCGTCGATGCTCGCTGCCGCGAGCAGTGCGCCGAGTTGCACCAGCGAGGCGAGGAACGCGCCGATGGCCGTCGCCCGGCTCGGCGCCGCCGCGAGCGCGCGTGCCTTGTGGACGAAGTAGAGGCTGCCGCCAAGCGAGCCGGCCAGGTAGACCCAGCCGGCGCCGAACAAAAGCGGCAGCGCCGACGCCACCGCCAACGCTACCGCGCTGGCATACACGACGCGCGCGGCGCGCGCGGTGCCCACCACCACCGGCAGCATCGGCACGCCCGCGGCGGCGTAGTCGGCCTGGCCGGCGATGGCCAGACTCCAGAAGTGCGGCGGGGTCCACAGGAACAGCGCCAGCGCAAGGAGCCAGCCATGCACGCCGACGGCAGGGTTCACCGCCGCTGCGCCGGCGAGCACCGCGAAACTGCCGGCCAGCCCGCCGATCACGATGTTCAGGCTGCTGCGCCGCTTCAGCCACAGGGTATAGACCGCGCCGTAGAAGAACGCGCCGAGAAAGATGTAGAGCGCCGACATCGCATTGAGCGCCCACCAAGCCGCCGCCAGCGACGCGGCCAGCATCGCCGCCATCAGCAGCAGCCAGGCCGGGGTGCGCGGCAGCGAGCCGCTCGCGAACGGCCGATTGCGCGTGCGCGCCATCAGGCGGTCGGTCTCGTACTCGGCGTAGTGGTTGAAGGCACCGGCGCTGGCCGAGGCAACCAGCACCGACAGCGCCAGCACGACCACCTGCACGAGGCTCAGCGCCGGCCCCGGCGTGACCGCGAAGCCGACCAGCGCGGTGGTCATGATGAACACGCCGATGCGCAGCTTGAACAGGCCCAGCACGTCGCGCGCCAGGCGGGTCGGCGTGCGGGCCACCAGAGCGAGCGTCGAGTTCATGGCTCAGCCGCCAGGCGAAGGGCCGGGCCGCTGGCCCGGCGTGGCCCGCAAGACAGGCACCGCAGGTGTCTTGGGTCCGTCATGAAAGGCCCCAGACCTGCGACAGGTACTTCCAGTTGATGAAGTAGTACAGCACGAAGGCCGCGAGGAACACCATCGCGAGCGTGAAGGTGCCGGGGGCGGCGAAGCCCGCCGAGCCGTAGCCCTGCACGGCTTCGGCGGCAGGCGTCGGCGGGATCGGCGTGAAGCGCGGGCTGACGGCGCCGCTGTCGAGCCGCTTGCCCCAGAGCAGCGAGCCGACGGTGACGTAGATGTAGATCGCGCCCCCTGCGATCGCCGCGATGCCGGCGAGGCCCACCAGACCCATCATCAGGTAGGCCGCGCCCGGCCATTCGTAGGGCATCGCCGCACCGACCATCGCCATGTCCCAGTTGCGGCGCGACACGCCCAGCGTGCCCGCGCCCATCATCACCAGGCAGAAGAAGTACATCGACAGGCCGAACAGGTAGGGCTGCCATTTCGCCAAGCCGGGGTTGATCATCTCGCGCCTGAACAGCACCGGGATCAGGAAGTAGGTCAGCGCCATGAACGACAGCGTCGTGCCCACCACCACCGTGGCGTGGAAGTGGCCCGGCACGTAGATCGTGTTGTGGATGATCATGTTGAGCTGCTCGGTGCCCATCATCACGCCCGAGATGCCGCCGAGGAAGCCGAAGCCGATCAGCGAGATGAACACGCCCGAGAACACCGGGTTGCCCCAGGGCGCCTTGCGCAGCCATTCGAAGAGGCCCTTGGTGTAGCCCTTCTTGCGTTGCGCGACTTCGATCGCGCCGGGGATGGTCAGGCCGTGGATCATCGAGGCCAGCACCGCGAAGTACATGAAGTAGCTGGTGTTGACGACCTTCCACGCGGTGCTCACGCCGGGGTCGGCGAGCAGGTGGTGCGCGCTCGCGAGCTGCAGGAACAGAATGTAAAGCAGGAAAGCGCCGCGGCTGACGCGCTCCGACATCGGCTTGGCGCCGAAGGCGATCGCCGCCACCGCGTACCAGATCGAGATGTGCGCCGCGACATTGATTTGCTGCGACGAGTGCCCGAAGGCCCACCAGACCGTGCGGTAGACGAGCGCGTCGACCTTGTCGATCACGCCGATCGACAGCAGGAAGGTCGGGATCAGGATGATCGCGCCGGAGGCGATCGTGAACACCGCGATGATCGCCGCGGTGATCGCCCCGAAGGTCACCAGCGGGACCGAACCCTGGTAGGTCTTGTCGCGCTTGGCGATGACGAGCGTGCCGAAGAAGACGAAGCAGGCGACGAGCGCGCCGACGGCGAACAGGATCAGCCCGAGGTAGAAGCTCGGTGCGGCCATCATCGGCACGTAGCTCGTCATCATCACGCTCGAGCTGCCCTGGAACACGGCGACGTTGTTGGTGATCGCACCGATCAGCATCAGCGCGAACGCGAGCCAGGCGATGTTCGGCGTGGCGATCCGGCAGCGCAGCAGGGTCGAGGAACAGAAGTACAGCACCGCCACTTCGAAGAAGATGATCCAGAAGATGAGCATGTCGATGCCGTGCGCGGTGAGCACCTGGTAGAAGGTATCGGCGGCGAGCCAGTGCACGGCCGGCCAGCGCGTCAGCACGACGCCGACGGCGAGGATGCCACCGACGAGCAGGAACACCACGGCCACGAAGGCATTGGCGATCATCAGCTTCTCGGCATTGGCCTCGAACTGGAGGCCGCTGCGCGGGCAGGTACGGTAAGTCACGCTGGACATGGCGGGCTCCTCACTTCACGTACATGCGGCCAACCATCGACGAATGGTTGATGCCGCAGTATTCGTTGCAGACGATCGAGAACTGGCCCGACTGGTTGGGTGTGACGTTCACCACATGCTCGAAGCCGGGCACGACCTGGATGTTGATGTTGGTCGGCTGCAACGAGAAGCCGTGGTTGTAGTCCATCGCCGTCAGGTGCAGGCGATAGGTCTTGTCCTTCTCGAGCTCGATGATCGGCCACCAGCTCCACAGGCGCGCGATCAGGTACACGTCGCTGCCCTCGGGCGGGTGCACCACCGGGATCTTGTCGGCGGTCTCGGTGCGCACGGTGTACTTGTCGACCATCGCCTGCGTCTTGGCGGCGAACTGCTCGGGTGTGGTGCGGTAGGTCTCGGTCGACAGGTTCTGCTTGCCCCAGATGTGCCAGCCGACCATCATGAAGAACATCACCATGCACCAGACGAAGGCGATGGCGATCCAGGTGCCTTCGACACGGTCCAGCGGGTGTTTCCACCACAGTCTCTCTGAGGGGGGCAGGATGGCGCTCATGTCGGTGTTCCTCGCGGTGGATGGTGGCGGGGCCGGCGGCTACTTGGCCAGCGGGACGGTCAGGATGTCGATCACGCCCCACAGCGTGTAGACCACCATCGGCACCATGACGCCCAGGAACAGCAGCAGGAACGGGTTGTCGAGCAGTTGCTGCATCCAGGGAACGGATTCGTTGTCGTGTTCGGTCGGGCTCATGGGTTCTCCTTGTGTGGCGGCGCGAGGCGGCAGCGCCGCCTCGGGGCGGTCCGGCGGCGACGCGCCTGCGATGACGGGGCGCCGTGGACCGGGCAAATTCTGCGGCGCGCTGGCGCGAGGGGACTTGAACCAAGATAAGAAAGCACGAGGTCGGGTCGCGCAGGAGCTTGAGCAAGCTCAAACGGAAATGACGGCCCTTGCACAACACTTCGCACGCTGGTCGCGCGGACGGGCAGCGTTCGCGGCGGCCGCTCGGCGCACGCATCGACCATCGAAGTGCCACCCCCCGCCCGATGCCGGCCAGCGACGCCACGCCATCACTCCAGGGACCCCATGACATCGATGCCCATCCCGCCCGCCGCGCGCGCCGAAGCCGAGCGGCGGCTGGCGTTCCTGCGCCGCCTGGCGCTGCTGTGCGCCGTGCTGGTGCTCACGATCACCAGCCTGAGCGCGTTCATCCGCCTGTCGCGGGCCGGTCTTTCGTGCGAGGAGCCGCCAGCGCACGCCGGCTTGCCGGCCGCCGTGCCTTCGGCAGGCAGAGGGCAGTCCGCAGGGATCGACGTCCTGCAGCCTCAGCCCGTCCGCTGGCAGGCGGCCGGGCCCTCGGCAGGCACTAGTCAGTCCGCAGGGATGGGCGTCCAGCAGCCTCAGCCCGTCCGCTTGCAGGCGGCCGGGCCCTCGGCAGGCACTCGGCAGTCCGCAGGGATGGGCGTCCAGCAGCCTCAGCCCGTCCGCTTGCAGGCGGCCGGGCCCTCGGCAGGCACTCGGCAGTCCGCAGGGACTGCCCCGGTCCAGCCTCGGTGCTATGGGCAGGGGCTGCGCGAACTGCAACAGGGCCTGCCGACGCAGGCCGGCGAGGGCGCGGCGACCGCCGCGGCGCGGCTGGTCCATCGCATCGTGGCCAGCGCCGCGCTGCTGCTGGTGCTCACGATGGTGGTGGTGTGCCTCACGGCGCGTCCAGTGCTGTGGCCGGAGGCCCGGGTGGCACTGGCGCTGCTCGCGCTGGCGCTCTTCCTCGCCGTGCTCGGCCGTTGGTCGAGCGACGCACGCGTCCCCGCGGTGGCGATGGGCAACCTGCTCGGCGGCTTCGCGATGCTCGCGCTGTGCTGGCGCCTGGCGCGCGGCGGCAGCGCCGCGGCGCCGTGGCTGCGCACCTGGGCCGGGTTCGGCGTGGCCTGGCTGGCCTGCCAGGTCGCGCTGGGCGGGTTGCTGAGCGCATCGTTCGCCGCGGCGAGCTGCGACGGCCTGGCCGACTGCCTCGCGCGTGCGGCCGGCGTGCCGTGGAGCGCGCTCGACCCCTGGCGCGAGCCGGTCCTGGCGGCGGCGCCGCCGGTCAACCCGTCGGGCGCACTGGTGCAGGCGGCGCATCGCCTTTCGGCCATCGCCGTGCTGCTGGTCCTGCTGCCGCTCGGTGTGGTGGCGTTCCGGCACGGGCGGCGCGGCCCCGCGCTGCTCTTGCTGGCGCTGCTGGCGGCGGCGCTCGCGCTCGGCCTTCTGATGACGGGCGGCGCTGCGTCGCTCGCGCTCGCGCTGGCGCACAACATCGTCGCGGCGCTGTTGCTGGCGACGGCATTCGAGCTGACACGCGGGGCCGGTGCGACCGGAGGGCCTTGAGCGGCCTCAAGCTCGTGCCGACGCGCCTGCGTCACAATGGCGCCTTCGCCCCGTCTGGAGATTCGCGATGGAGCCACGCCCGTTCGACGTGCCGAGGTACCTGTCGGTGCTGCCGCTGTTCAATGACCTGAGCGCGGACGAACTGAAGCACATCGCCGGCGGCTGCGTGCTGCGCCGCCTGGCGCGCAGCGACATGGTGTTTCGCATGGGCGACCCATGCAACGAATTCCACGTCGTCGTCACCGGGCAGGTGAAGCTGTTCGTGTTGTCGCCCGCCGGGCACGAGAAGGTGGTGGAGCTGATCGGCCCGGGGCAGAGCTTCGGCGAGGCGATCATGTTCAACGACCGCCCCTACATCCTGAGCGCACAGTCGCTGGTCGACACGCTGCTGCTGACCGTCTCGAAGCAGGCGGTGCTTTCCGAGATCGAGCGCGACCACCGCTTTGCGCTGCGCATGCTTGCCGGGCTGTCGCGCCGCCTGCACGGCCTGGTGCACGACGTCGAGGCCTACGCGCTGCACTCGGGCCTGCAGCGCGTGATCGGCTTCCTGCTGCGCGACCAGGCGCTCGAGGACTGCGATCCGGCCGAGGTGCGCACCGTGTCGCTGCCGGTCAGCAAGGCGACGATCGCGTCGCGCCTGTCGCTCACGCCGGAGTACTTCTCGCGCGTGCTACATGAGCTCGAAGCGAACGGTCTGATCGAGATCGACCGGCGCGACATCCGGATCGTCGACGCGCAGCGGCTTTCGGCCTACCAGGCGGTCACCGCCTGACGGCGGCGGCGGCGCTGCGGCTGCGGCTGCGGCGCACCGGGCCGCGCCCGTCCGCCGCCCTCAGTGCGACGTGCCTTCCGAGCGCGTGATCTTGTTCCACACGTTGTACTTGCCGACCGGCTTGCTCATCGGCAGGCGCTTGACCTCCTTGAAGGTCGTCGCGTCGTAAACGATCAGCGCACCGTCCATCTCCCACAGGCTCGCCAGCGCGAAGCGGCCGTCCTTCGTGAACTCGATGTGCGCGAGCGTCTTGCCGGGCTCGCGCACCTGCGCCACCGGCTCGAGCGTGCGCTTGTCGATCACGGTCAGCGTGTCCTTCGCGGTCGGGCTCATCATCGAGTCGGCCCAGGCGTAGCGCGAGTTCTCGTGGCTGCGCATGAAGAAGCCAGGGCCCGGCGTGGCGATCGTCCTGACCGCCTTCCAGCTCTTCATGTCGATCACGTCGATCGTGCCGCCGCCACCGCTGCCCTTCAGGTTGGGGCTGGCCAGCACCGTGCTGCCGTTCCAGGCGAAGGTGATTCCCGAGCCGAGGTGGGGCATGCCGGCGATCGCCAGGTCGGCGATCTTCCTGCGGATATCGAGGTTGACGACCTGCGCGCTGGCGGCGCCTTCGGCCCGCGGCCGGGTCGAGCCCAGCACGTGGCGGTAGCTCTGGTCGAAGAAGAAGTCGTCCAGCGGCTCGTCGAGCAATGTGCGCCTGACGCCCAGGTATCCCGGCTTGGGCACACCTTCGCCCATCCGGTAGTCGTGCACGTAGCCGTCGAAGATCGGCTCGGCCTTCGGGTCGTAGGAAATCTCCCACAGCTCGGGAATGTCCTTCAACGCAACGATGAAGCTCTTGCGCGGCGTGGCGTCGTACACCGCCGACACGCGCGAACTCGACTCGCCCGCGAGCGCGGTGGCGGCATAGGTCTTGACGAGATGGAGCTCGGCGTCGAACAGCGCCAGCGTGTGCGGCAGGTAGTTGGCTGCCATCACCCAGCGCCCGTCGCCGCTGACGGCGACATTGCGCATGTTCAGCCCGGCGCGCACCTCGGCCACGAGGGTCAGGTTCCACAGGTCGAACTTGCTGATCCAGCCGTCGCGCGAGCCGAAGAAGACGAAGCGTCCGTCGGGCGTGAACTTCGGCCCGCCGTGCAGCGCGAAGCGCGACGCGAAGCGGTGGATCGGCTCGAAGCGGTCGCCATCGACGAGCGAGACATGGTGGTCGCCGCCTTCGACGACGACGAACAGGTTCATCGGGTCGGCCGACCACCGGGGCCGGTTCGGCAGCGTGCCCGCGTCGACCGTCTGCACGCGCGAGGCCCGGATGTCGGCCTCGGCCCAGACCGGCGCCGGCGAGACCGGCGTGTAGATCCATTGCGCCAGCGCGGCGATGTCGTCGGCGCCGAGCTTGTCGTGGAAGCCGGCCATCTGGGTTGCCACGCGGCCCTGCGAGATCACTTTCAGCGCCTCGGGCTTGCGCAGCCGCTCCAGGCTTTCGGGCAGCAGTGCCGGGCCCATCAGGCCGGTGCGCTGCGCGCCGTGACAGGCGGCGCAGTGCTGCTGGTAGAGCACCGCCGGCTCGGCCGATTCAGCGGCAGCCGGCACCGGGGCGAACGCCGCGACCAGCAGCGCCGCCGCGAAGGCGGCGCGTCGCGCCCGGCCGCAACGATAGCGAAAGCCGATCATTGCGCCCCCGGAGGCTGGACTTCCAGGCGCGGCTTGCCCTTGTCGACGAGCAGCGTGTTGACGATGCGTACCGGCGTGCTGCCGACGTTGACGAGCTGGTGCACCGTGCCGCGCGGGTTGGCGTAGGCCTCGCCGGCGGCGTAGCGCCGCGCCTCCTTGCCCGGGATGCGCAACTCGATCGTGCCCTCGATCACCGTGCCTATACAGTCGCCCGGGTGGCTGTGCACCGGCGTGGCCGCGCCCGGTGCGAGCGTGGCTGTCGCGAGCACGGCCTCACGGGTGTCGTCGCCCGTGATCGGGCTGGTGATCAGCGTCGTCGAGGCAAAGCCGGCCGCTTGAGCCAGCGCCGCGCTGCCGAGGGCAGCCAGGCCAGCCGCCAGCGCAAGGGTCGGCGCGCGGCCGAGGAACGGGGTGTGCTTGCGCATGGCGAGTCTCCTTGGTCGGCCGGTTCGCCGCCTCCGCACTCTAGACCGAAGGGAATCCGCGGTGCATGAGCCCGGTCAATCCTGAACAGCCGGGATCGGCACGATCCGGCGGGCGTGGCTGAACGGCGTCGTCGCCACGCGCCCGGCACCGGGCGCGACGCCGATCTCGTCGTCGTCGAGGTAGCAGCCCGGATCTTCGGCCCACGGGTCGCCGGTGACCTGCTGTGCCCGCACCCGCGTGTTGCCGCCGCAGATCGAGAGCTGCGCGCAGGCGCCGCAGCGGCCGGTCACGGGCCGGGGCTGGCGCTTCAGGCCGGCCATCAGCGGCTCGGAGGTGTCGGCCCAGATCTGCGAGAACGGCCGCTCGCGCACGCTGCCGAGGTCGTGGTGCCACCACATCGTGTCGGGATGCACGTGGCCCAGGTTGTCGATGTTGGCCACGTGCAGCCCCGAGGCATTGCCGCCCCAGGCCTCGAGCCGCGCCTGCAGCGCGTCGGCCCAGCGCGGCAGGTGGCGGCGCGCCCACAGCAGCAGGTACACGCCGTCGGCGTCGTTGTTGCCGGTGACGTATTCGATCGACGTCGATCCCCGCTCCCCGGCGGCGGCGGATTCGCGACAGGCCGCATACCAGGCCGCGTCGAACAGGCGGTCGAGCGCGGCGCGCGTCGCCGCGAAGTGGGCATCACGGCCGCGGTGGATGTTGCCGCGCCCGGCGTAGTTCAGGTGCGAGAAGTAGAACTTGGCCACGCCCTCGTCGTGCATCAGGCGCATCAGGTCGGGCAGGTCGGCCGCGTTCATGTCGGTCATCGTGTAGCGCAGGCCGACCTTCACGCCGCGCTCGCGCAGCAGCCGCACCGCGCCGAGCGAGGCATCGAACGCGCCCTGCTTGCGGCGGAAGCGGTCGTGCACCTCGCGCATGCCGTCGAGGCTGATGCCCACGTAGTCGAAGCCCTGCGCGGCCACGCGATCGGCCATCGCCGCGTCGATCAGCGTGCCGTTGGTCGACAGGCCGACGTAGAAGCCGAGCCCCTTGGCACGCGCGGCAATGTCGAACACGTCTGCCCGCAGCAGCGGCTCGCCGCCGGAGAGGATCAGCACCGGCACGTGGAACGCCTTCAGGTCGTCCATCACCGTGTTCACCTCGGCGAGGCTGAGCTCGTTGGGATAGTCGTGGTCGGCCGAGAGCGCGTAGCAGTGCTTGCAGGTGAGGTTGCAGCGGCGGATCAGGTTCCAGATCACCACCGGGCCGCGCGGCGGGCCGCCTCTGCCCGTCGGGTAGGCGCCGTCGCGTTCGGCCGCGGCCAGCTCGCGCATGTATTGGGAGATGCGAAACATGTCGGTTTATCCGGTAGGGCCTGCTGGCAGGCGCAGGCCGGTCTTCTTGAGGATGCGGTCGCTGTACAGGATGTCATGGCCGCGGCAGGCCTCGGCCAGCAGGCAGTGGATCTGCAGCGCGTAGCGTTCGACCTCGGCGCGGTGGTGACCGTGGACCATCGCGAACAGGTTGTAGAGCCAGTCGGGCAGCGCGCGCGGGCGCCGGTAGCAATGCGAGACGAAGCTGAGCGCGCCGACCTTCTCGCCCAGTTCGTCCACCCGCGCATCGTCCACGTCCCACACCGTCATGCCGTTGGCGGTGTAGCCGAGCCGGTAGTGGTTCGGCACCGCGCCGATACGCCGCACCAGGCCTTCGCGCAACATGCCCTGGAGCCGCTCGCGCACCGCCGCGCCGCTGACGCCGAGCCGCGCGCCCACGGCGTCGTAGGGTCGCGGCACCAGCGGCAGGCCGGCCTGCGTGGCGGCGATGAGGCGTTGGTCGAACGCGCTGAGCATCGTCATGTCAGTGGCTCCGGCCCGCGTCGCGCGAGTCGCCGCGCTTGACACTGTTCTGCAATCGGTGGGACGGGCTTCGGCCCGTTGCAGTCTTTGAACGTCCGCTATGCAGACCACGACCGGCGCGGCAAAGGCGCGTCCGGGCAGGCCGTGGCGCTTCACTGGAGCGGTCGGCGCTGCGCGCCGACTCCCCTGCGATGCTCGGCCTCGTGGCCCCGTCGCAGAACTCACTTCGCTCACTGCGTTCGCTGCGCTCGGACATCCGCGACGAGTCAGAGGACAACTCGCGCTTCGCGCGAGGCCACGAGCCCTGCGCTTCTCGGCGCCCCAGAGGCGCGCCCCGGCCTGCCCGAACGCGCCTTTGCTGGGACCCGGGCGCTGTTCGCGACAAGAACCACAAGCGTTGCCGCGCGGCGGGCGGTGCCCGGTGGGGGCGATTTCTGTGGCGACGAGACGGTGAGCCCGGACACAAGCGGGCCAGCGGACCGCTTGTGCCTTGCGAACGGCCGGGCCTCCCGGCTCGGCGCGGCCTGCAAGGCCAGGCCTGGGGTAGGCGTGCGAAGCACGCTTCGTTGTCTGACTCGTCGCGGATGTCTGAACGGAGTGAGCTCAGCGAACGCAGTGAGTTCTGCGACGCGACCCCAGGGCGATGCAGCGAGCCCGGACACAGGACAGTCCCTGCGGACTGTTCTGTGCCTGGCGAGCGCCCTTGCGCTTGCAAGCGCAAGGGCACGCAGTGGAGTCTTCGCTGCGCGCCGACCGCCACAGCATGAGCCCCTGCCGGGCACTGCCTGCCGCGCCGCGCTGAAGCTGCGCAAGAGCGGATGCAGGCGGACGGCAGCAATTGGCCGCCAGCAGACAACGTGGCAACTTGGGTGTGTGGGTGGTTCATGCTAGACGGGAAGCCGCAACTCGACGAAGAATTCCTTCTCCTTGGGGAAGGCGAACACGCGCAGGCCGGTGGCTGTCTCGATGCGCTGGCAAGCGGCGACGGCTTGCGCCGGTGAGGCGCAGGCGAGCACGAACCACATGTTGAAACGATGCTCACGGCGGTAGTTGTGCGCCACTTCGGGCATCGCGTTGACCTGTGCCGCAACGGCGTCGAATCGCTCCTCGGGCACCTGCATCGCCGCCAGCACGAACTGGCCACCGGCACGCTCGATCTGGAACAAGGGGCCGAAGCGCGACAACACCCCGTCGTCGAGCATCGTCTGCAGGCGCGAGATCACCTCGGCCTCGGTCAGGCCGAGTTCCTGCGCCACCTCGGCATACGGCGTGTCGCTGAGCGGCACGTCGCCGTGCAGGCGGCGGATCAGCAGCGCGTCGGTGGCGTCGAGCGCAGCTTGTGTCGGGGCGGCGGCGGGCATCACATCGCCTCGTCGAAGTAGCGGCTGCCGGTCTGCTTGAAGCGTTGCGAGCTGAACAGCACCTGGCGTGGCCGGCCGGCCAGGCCGGCAGCCTGCGTCGCGGCGTCGATCAGGCGGAGCACGGTGGACCGCTCGCGCCCGTGCACCATGCAGTACAGCGCGTACGGCCACCCCGGCGCCGTGGCGCGGCGGTAGCACAGCGTGACGCCGGCCTGCGCGGCCAGGCGTGCACCCGTGGTGTCGATCACGTCGTCCGGCACGTCGAACACCGTCATCGCATTGGCGGCAATGCCAAATTCATGGTGACGCAGCACCACGCCCAGGCGGCGCAGCGTGCCGCGCTCGCACCAGCCGCGCAGCGTGGCGATGACGTCGCCCTCGTTCATGCCGAGCGGCTCGCCGAGCGCCGCGAACGGCCGCTCCACCAAGGGCAGGCCGCATTCGAGCCGCGCCGCCAGCGCGCGCAGCGACGGAGGCACCGGTGGCGGACGGTTCAGCGCCCTGCGTTCGCGCGGCGCGGCGGCACGCGGCGCCGCGAAGAGGTCGAAGCCGAGGTCGATGCGGTAGGCGCGCCGCATCGGCAAGCGCAGCGCCGGCAGCCCCGTCGCGGCCTCGATGCGGTCGATGCTGTCGCGCAGCCGTCCGGCGTCGGTCGCGGTGGCGACGAACCACAGGTTCCACTCGTGCTCGCGGGCGTAGTTGTGGTTCACGCCCGGCTCGGCATTGACCAGCGCCGCGACGCTTGCCAGATCGGCCGACGGCACGCGCAGCGCGCACAGCATCCCGGCGCCACCCGCGCCGACGCCGAACACGCCGCCGATGCGGCTGACCTGGCCGCGCTCGATCCCCTGCTGCAGCAGTTCGCGTACCTGCGCACCGGAGAGCGCGTGCGGCGCGCCGAGCGCATCGAAAGGCCGCTCGAGCAAGGGCAGGTCGCGCTGCCAGGCGTTGAACAGCGCCAGCGGCGCTGCGGCCTGCACGGGGGCGGCGCAAAGGTCCATCACAGCCCCAGCCGCGCGGCGCGGCTGCTGAAGAAGATGCCGCTCGGCGCGTCGACCGGCAGCGTGGCGAGCGTGGCGAAGCTCGCGGTGTCGATCACCGACACGCGGTTGGCGTCGCGCGACGAGATCCACACCGCCTCGCCCTTCGGCGTGAACTCCATGTGCAGCACGGCCGCGCCCGGCTCGAGCGTCTTCACGACCCGCCGCGTTGGCGTGTCGATCACCTGCACGCGGTGATAGCCCGGCACGGCGAAGTTGACCCACACCTGCCGCCCGTCGGGCTGCGCCATCACGAACACCGGTTGCCCGGCCACCGGAATGCGCGCCACCTCGGCCCAGGTCTCGATGTCGACGACCAGCACCTCGTGGCGGCCGATCGCCGGCAGGTACGCGTGGCGCCCGGCCACCGCCCAGCCGCGCAGATGCGGCATCTTGAACACCGGCAGCGGCTCCTGCCCGCGGCCGTAGCCGTCGAGGATGCGGCGGACCCTGGGCTGCGCTTCCCACAGGTCGATCATCGCCAGCCCGTCCTCGCCGAACAGGCCGGCGATGTAATACCGCCCGTCGGGGGTGACGAGGGCGTCGTAGGGCTGGCGGCCGATGTGCTCGAACTTGGTGATCCGCGGCGGCCCGGCCGGGCTCAGGTCGGCGATCCAGATCTGGTCGGCGTCGAACAGCGAATAGATGAAGCGCCGGCCCGGCAACTCCGCCAAGCCGACGACGCGCGAGCGCTTGCCCGGCTCGCCGGGGGCGTCGAAGGTGGCCGGGATGTCGGCCACCAGCGCCAGCGTGCGGGCGTCGAAGACCTTGATCCCGCCCGGCTGGTAGTTCTGCGCGGCGACCAGCGTGCCGTCCTGCGAGATCGCGCCGCCGATGCTGTTGCCGGCCTGTGCCACACGGCCTTCGATGCGCCGCGTCAGCAGGTTCACCTTGGTGAGCGCGCCATCGCGGCCGAACACGTAGGCATGGGCCCCGTCCCGCGCGTACACCACCGACGCATGCGACAGGTCGCCCAGCTCGCCGATCGACCCCAGGGCCGCTTTCGAGCTGGTGTTGACGACGGTGAGCGTGCCGTTGGCGCGCCCGACGACAACGCCGAGATCGCCGCTGCCGTCGTGCCTGGCGTCGGCGCTGCCGGGCACGCTGGCACAGCCCGCCAGCAGCGCGAACGCCGCCATGCCGAGCAATGCCCGCAGGCGTTCAGGCCAAGCGCCGCGCCGCCGCTTCATTGCGGCGCCTCGGCCGGAAACCCGGCTTGAAGCTGCTCGGCGATCCATAGCGCTTCGCCCGTGCTGAGCATCGTCTTCCAGCCCGGCATCGGCGTCCCGGGCCGGCCGTGCAGCGTCGTGGCGACCAGGGTCTCGAGCGAGCGCTCGGCCAGCGCCTGGCGCGTCAGCGGCGGGCCCAGGCCACCGGTCAGCCTCATGCCGTGACACGAGCCGCAGTCCTGCCGCACCATGCGCACCAGCGTCTGTTGCCGTTCAGGCGTGGGGGCGCCAGCCGTCGCCTCGACCGATTGCGCGCCGATGGACAGGGGCGCCAGCAGCGCCAGCAGCGGCACGAGGCGCATGGCGCATTCGCCGGGTCAGGTCTTGAGGATGTACTCGACGGCGGCCTTCAGCTCGGCGTCGTTGATCTTGTCGGGCGGGTTGGGCGCCATCGGCACCGGGCCGAACACGCCCGAGCCGCCCTTGCGCACCTTCTCCATCAGCTTGGCGGTCACGTCGGTCTGGCCCTTGTACTTGGCCGCGATCTCCTTGAAGGCCGGGCCGACGAGCTTCTTGTCCTTGGTGTGGCAGGCCATGCAGCCGGCCTTGGTCATCGCATCCTCCACCGCGTCGGCGAAGGCGGGGGCAATGAAGAGTGCGGCCAGCGCAGGCAGCAGCAACTTGCTTTTCATGGGGGTTTCCTTTCGTTGACCGCTGGCGCGCCCTCGGCGTCTGCCCCGGGAGTGGGGCGTCGGCCTCGGGCGGCGGCCGGGCGGCGCGTCAATAGACGTCGTGCTGGGTGTTGTTGACGTTGAAGTGGCCGGTCGGCGTGATCAGCTTCGGATCCTTGATCACCGTCTTCAGCTTGAGCGTCTTGTCGTCCACCACCACCAGCGCCGACTGCTTGTTCTTGGCCGACCAGACCGAGAACCATACTTCGTCGCCTGCCTTGTTGAACTCGGGTTGCACGACGCGCTTGGCGCCGTCGTCCGTCAGACCCGCCCACTCGGCGATCGGCAGCACGGTGTAGCCCTTGTCGAGATTGTTGATGTCGTACACCGCGATCGACTGCGAGATCTTCGCGTCGGGGTTCAGCGGCGTGTCCGAGTAGAGGTGAGTCGACTTCGGGTGGCTCTTGATGAACAGCGCGCCTCCGCCCTGGCCCTTGAGTTCGGCGACCTTCTTGAAGGCGTACTCCTTGTGCTTGACGGGATCGGTGCCGATCAGCGAGATCGTTTCGTCGCCGAGGTGGCCGGTGGCCCAGACGGGCCCGAACTTCGGGTGGATGAAGTTGGCGCCGCGGCCCGGGTGCGGGATCTTGCCGACGTCGACGATCGCGACCAGCTTGCCTTCCTTGGCGTCGATCACGGAGATCTTGTTGCTCTGGTTGGCGGCCACCATGAAGTAGCGCTTGGTCGAGTCCCAGCCGCCATCGTGCAGGAACGGCGCCGAGCCGATCTCGGTGACCTTCAGCGCGTCGAGGTTGGAGTAGTCCACCATCAGCGTCTTGCCGGTCTCCTTGACGTTGACCACGAACTCCGGCTTGAAGTGCGAGGCCACGATCGAGGCGACGCGCGGCTCGGGGTGGTATTCCTGCGTGCCCACCACCATGCCGCGGGTGCTGACGATCTTCAGCGGCTCCAGCGTGTCACCGCGCATGATCACGTACTGCGGCGGCCAGTAGGCGCCGGCGATCACCAGCTTGTCGGTGTAGTCGCCTTCCTTGCCCTTGAACTTGCTGGTGTCGACCGAGCGCGCCTCGAGTCCGATGCGGACTTCGGCCACCGAGTCGGGCAGCGGCATCCACAAGTCGATCATGTTGATCTTGCCGTCACGCCCGATCACGAACAGGTAGCGCCCCGAGGCCGAGGTGCGCGAGATGTGCACCGCGTAACCGGTCTTGACGATGTTGATGATCTTCTTCGTGTCGCCGTCGATCAGCGCCACCTCGCCGGTGTCGCGCAGCGTGGTCGAGAAGATGTTGGCGATGTTGAAGTCGTTCATCTTCTTCGTCGGCCGCTGCGCCGGCGGGACGACGACCTTCCAGGTCGACTTGATCTGCGCCATGCCGAACTCGGGCGGCACCGGCGGATCCTGCTGCACGTAGCGGGCCATCACGTCGACGGTCTTCTCGTCCATCTCGCCCGAGGTCTGCCAGTTCGGCATGCCGGCGGGCGAGCCGTAGGCGATGAAGACCTTCAGGTAGTCGCTGCCCTTGGGGATGGTGATGTCGGGCGTCAGCGGCTTGCCGGTAGCGCCCTTGCGCAGCACCCCGTGGCAGCCGGCGCAGCGCTCGAAGTAGGTCTTGCGGCCGAGATCGAACTCGGCCTGCGTCATCTTCGGCGCCTTCGGGTTCGAGCTCTGGTACATCGGCTCCGCGGCCAATGGCGAGGCGCCGGCCTGGTACGCGGCCTCGGGCTGGGTGACGTGCTGCTCGGAGGGGTCCGCGGCCTTCTTCTCCTGTGCTTGAACGCCCAGGGTCAGGGCCATCAGGACGGCGGCCGCGAGGCGTGCCAAGTGCGGGGCATGCATGTGTTGCACTCCTTTGGATTGTCTTTGGCCTTTGAGCGGCCGGGGCGCCAACTTGAATGCTGCGGCGTCGTCGCCACAGGCTCGCCGGATCGGCTGCATCGCCTGCGAGCGCCGTGATCGTCACGCGCCATCGCGCCGCTGTCCTTGAACCAGTTCAAGGACGGGTGGCGCCTTGCGTTTTCACAATGCAGCAACGCCCAAGGAGCCGATCGATGAGAAACTCGCCAGCCATCTTGAATTCACGGGCCGAGCGCCGGGCCGCTCCCGAGCCGGCCCCCGCCAGGCGCGAGACCCGGCTGGCACGCCACCCCTCCAAGCCCGCGCGGGCGGGCTCGGAGCCGGGGCCCACGTTGCGCGTGTGGGATCGGTCGCGGGACGCCGCGGACAAGGGGCTCCAGTGAGCAACCTGGAACAGTCGCGCTACTTCACCGTCGAGCTCTGCGCGGCGCCGCAGCCGGCACGTGTCACGCTGGTCGGCGCGGGGCCGGGCGACCCCGATCTGCTGACGCTCAAGGCAGCCCGCGCGCTGGCCGCGGCGCGGATCGTGCTGTACGACCACCTGGTGTCCAAAGAGGTGCTCAAGCTCGTGCCGCCCGGGGCCGACCTGGTGTATGTCGGCAAGGAGGCCTCGCTCCATACCCTGCCGCAGGAGGACATCATCGAGCTGATGCTGCGCCTGGCGCGCAGCGGGCGGCCGGTGTTGCGCCTGAAGGGTGGCGATCCGTACACCTTCGGCCGCGGCGGCGAAGAGGCACAGGCGCTGGCCGAGGCGGGGGTACCGTTCGACGTGATTCCGGGTATCAGCGCCGCACAAGGCGCCGCCGCCTCTGCGGGCATCCCGCTCACGCACCGCGACCATGCCTCGAGCGTGCACTGGGTCACCGGCCACCTGCGCGCCGGGGCCGACAACGGCTTGAACCTCGACTGGCCGGCGCTCGCGCGGCCGCGCCAGACGCTGGTCGTCTACATGGGGCTCGCGTCACTGCCGGTGCTGAGCGCGCAGCTCATCCACCACGGGATGGACCCGCTGACGCCGGCCGCGCTGGTCGAGCGCGCCACGCTGCCGTCGCAACGCACGCTGGTCGGCACGCTGCAGTCGCTGCCATCGCTGGCGCAGGAGCACGCGGTGTGCTCGCCGGCGCTGATCCTCGTTGGCGGCGTGGTCAGCCTGCACGGCCTGTTGGCGCCCGCCGCGCACGCAGCTGAACGCGCGACGTTTGACCAGGCACAAGCCCTGGCGGTCGCGCTCTGAGCAGAATCGATCTTCCTGCCCCGAGGCCGACCGCCGATCGAACCCATCCGATGATCCCTGCGCGAACTGCGCTGCCGGTGCGCAAGCCCGAGCTCGTCTGCCCGGCCGGTTCGCTGCGCGCCCTGCAGCTCGCGGTGGAGGCGGGTGCCGACGCCGTCTACCTCGGCCTGAAGGACGCCACCAATGCGCGCAACTTCGCCGGCCTGAACTTCGACGACGCCCAGGTGCGCGACGGCGTGGCCCATGCCCATGCGCGCGGGGCCAAGGTGCTGATGGCGCTGAACACCTTTGCCGACGCGCGCGACGCCAGCCCCTGGTACCGCGCCGTCGATACCGCGGTGGCACTCGGTGCCGACGCGCTGATCGTCGCCGACACCGCGGTGATGGCCTACTGCCGCGACCAGCATCCGCGATTGCGGCTGCACCTTTCGGTCCAGGCCTCGGCAACCAGCCACGAGGCGATCGAGTTCTACCGCCAGCGCTACGGCATCCAGCGCGCCGTGCTGCCGCGGGTGCTCACCTTGCCGCAGGTCGGCCACGTGGTGCGCCACACCGAGGTCGACATCGAGGTGTTCGGCTTCGGCAGCCTGTGCGTGATGGTCGAGGGGCGCTGTGCGCTGTCGGCCTATGCCACCGGGCAGTCGCCCAACACGGCAGGCGTGTGTTCGCCGCCGTCGGCGGTGCGCTGGCAAGACACGCCGGCCGGCGTCGAAGCGCGCCTGAACGGCGTGCTGATCGACCGCTATGCGCCGGACGAACCGCGCGGCTACCCGACGCTGTGCAAGGGGCGCTTCGACGTTTCCGGCCAGCGCGACTACGCGATCGAGGAGCCGACCAGCCTGAACACGTTGGCGATCCTGCCCGAACTGATCGAGGTCGGCGTCAAGGCGATCAAGATCGAAGGACGCCAGCGCAGCCCGGCCTACGTCGAACAGGTCACGCGGGTGTGGCGCGCGGCGATCGACCACGCCTGTGCGAGCGACGCCCGCTTCAGCGTGCAGCCGGCCTGGACGGCCACCCTGGCGCGCTTCGCCGAGGGGCAGCAGCAGACCTTGGGCGTGTACAACCGCTCGTGGCGATGACGACGCCCCCAAGCCCGCTTCGCTCGCGCCCGCCCGAGGGGGAGCGCGGCACCCCCGGGAGCGGCCCGGCGGCTGCCGTGACGAGCCGCGCGCGGCTCGCGCTCACCGTCGGCCCGGTGCTCTACCACTGGCCGCGTGCGGCCTTGATGGCGTTCTATGCCGGCGTCGCCGAGTCGGCCGCCGACGCCGTGGTGCTCGGCGAAACCGTCTGCGCTCGCCGGCGCGAACTCAAGCTCGAGGACTGGCTCGCGCTGGCGCGCGACCTCGCGGCCGAGGGCAAGGAGGTCGTGCTGGCAACGCAGACGCTGATCGAGTCGGAGGCCGACCTGCGCCTGGTGCGGCGCCTTGCCGAGCAGCGCGACTTCATGCTCGAAGCCGGCGACGCGTCGGCGCTGCAGTGCCTCGCCGGCACGGCACCGTTTGTGCTCGGCCCGCACATCAACATCTACAACCGCCCCGCGCTGGTCGAGCATGCGGCGCTGGGCGCGGTGCGCTGGGTCGCCCCGGTCGATCTGTCGCTCGAGGCAATTAGCCTGGCCAACCCGCCAGCCGACCCGGTGCGCGACGCGAGCGGCCGGGCGCTCGCGACCGAGCTGTTCGCCTTCGGCCGCCTACCGCTGGCGTTCTCGGCGCGCTGCTTCACCGCGCGCCACCACCGGCTGAGCAAGGACGAGTGCGAGTTCCGCTGCCTGGGCGATGCCGACGGCCTGCTGCTGGCCAGCGGCGAGGGCCAGCCGTTCCTGGTGCTCAATGGCACGCAGACGCAGTCGGCCGCGTCGCAGTGCCTGCTCGGCGACGCGGCCGCGCTGCGCGCCGCGGGCGTGTCGCGCCTGCGGCTCTCGCCGTGTTCGAGCGGCTTCGCGGACGTGCTCGCGCACTTCGATCGCGTCATCAACCATGGCGCGAGCGCGGACGCGGCGCTGCAGGCGATCGAAGGCATCGTGCCCCCCGGCGGCCTGAGCAATGGCTTTGCCCGGCGCCGGCCGGGCCTTGAATGGAGTGCTGCATGAACCGCTCGCCGCCGGGGCATCGTGGCGCTTTCGCCCGGCCGCAGTGGCTAGACTTCGCGTCCGACCGGCTGCGTCGCGT
The DNA here is from genome assembly GCA_963779155.1 of uncultured bacterium. Lineage (GTDB taxonomy): Bacteria > Pseudomonadota > Gammaproteobacteria > Burkholderiales > Burkholderiaceae_C > CAIKUF01. Next base: position 446,078 of record CAVZXE010000020.1, read on the forward strand.
CGTTGAGCGCCTGCCGGTGCAGCCGCCGTCGTTCGTGCTCGCGCGCGTGCTCGACCGCGTGCTGCTGCCGCGCCTGCCCGCCGATGCGCGGGCGGCGCTCACGGACCGGACGGTCGAGGTCTCGATCAGCGACCTCGGCCTGCGCGTGCGGCTGCAGCTGGCGCGCGGCGGCTTCCGGGTTGCGCCCTCGCGCAGCGAGACGGCGCTGCGCATCGTTGCCCCTGCGGCCAGCTTCCTGCGGCTGTTGCGGGGCGAGGACGACGCCGACCGCCTGTTCTTCGAGCGCGCCCTCGTCATGGAGGGCGACACCGAAATGGGCCTGGTGCTGAAGAACACGCTCGACGCCATCGGCCCGCTCTGGCACTGAGCGCCGGCGCTGCCGCGGACGCGCCCAGGGGGGGGTGCCTGGCATCCGCGGCCCACGCGCACTGCCGCTGCGAGTACGCTTGCGCTTCCGAGAAGGGCCTGCGCATCCGCCGCGACGGGCCCCACCGCCAGCCGCTGCGCCAGGAGACACCCGATGCAACTGCACCAGCACGAACACATCCGCACGGTGATGCAGGTCGCCGGCGAGGGCCTCCTGCCGCCCGCCGAGCTCGCCCGCGACAGCATCATCCGCGACTCCTGGGCGCGCTGCATGCACCAGCACCGGCTCGACCCGACGCGCATGTGCGAGCCGCTGATCCTGCCCAGCCACCAGGTGCGCGAACACCAGGAGCGCATCGAGGACTTGCTGCACATCGCCCGCCACGGCCTGGAAACCCTGTACCAGCAGGTGGCCGGCATGGGCTACTGCCTGCTGCTGACCGACGCGCGCGGCGTCACGGTGGATTTCATCGGCGACCTGGCGCTGGACTCGAGCCTGCGCCGTGCCGGCTTGTACCTGGGCGCCGACTGGAGCGAGGAGCGCGCCGGCACCTGCGGCGTCGGGACCGCGATCGCCACCGGACAGGCGCTGACGGTGCACCTGGACGACCACTTCGACGCCACCCACATCCCGCTGACCTGCACCACCTCGCCGGTGTTCGACCCGCTGGGCCAGCTGACCGCGGTGCTCGACATCTCGGCCCTGAGCGCTCCGCAGAACAAGGGCAGCCAGCACCTGGCGCTGCAACTGGTGAAGATGTACGCGAGCCTGATCGAGAACGCCAACTTCATGCACCGCTTCCGGCGCGACTGGATCCTGCGCCTGAACGAATCGCCCGAGTTCGTCGACGTCAACCCCCGTTACCTGCTGGCGATGGACGCCGGCGGCCGGGTCATCGGCCACAACCGGGCGGCGCAGTGCCTGCTGGGCGCCGAAGCACGCGCGCTGCCGGTGCTGGGCCAGCGCTTCGAGCGCTTGTTCAATGCGCGGATCGATGAACTGGGGCGCTTCGTGCCGTTCCGCCCCTCGGACCAGCGGGCGCTCACGGTCGCCGGCAGCGGCCGCTTGCTGTTCATGCAGGCCTCGCCGCCGGCGCCGCCGCGCGTGGCCACGCCGCAGACCGCGCAGGCCGAGCGGCCGGTGCCGGCGCCGCTGGCTGCGCTGTCGGGCGGCGACCCCGCACTCGACCGCCAGATCGAGCGCGCAGCGCGGCTGGTCAACTCCTCTGTCAACCTGCTGCTGACCGGCGAGACCGGCAGCGGCAAGGAGCTGTTCGCGAAGGCGCTGCACGAAAGCAGCGGCCGCCGCGGCCGCCCGTTCGTTGCCGTCAACTGCGCCGCGATCCCCGAGACGCTGATCGAGAGCGAACTGTTCGGCCACCTGCCGGGCAGCTTCTCGGGCGCCGGCAGCAAGGCCCGGCGCGGGCTGATCCAGGAGGCCGATGGCGGCACGCTGTTCCTCGACGAGATCGGCGACATGCCGCGCGACATGCAGTCGCGACTGCTGCGCGTGCTCGCCGAGCGCGAGGTGCTGCCGATCGGTGCCACCAAGCCGGTGGCGGTGAACCTGCGCGTGATCGCGGCGACGCACCGCGACCTGCCGGCGCTGGTGCGCGAAGGCGCCTTCCGCGACGACCTGTACTACCGCCTGAACGGCGCCCAGATCCACCTGCCGCCGCTGCGTGAACGGCAGGACCGCGACTGGCTGATCCAGCGTCTGCTGGACGCCGGCAGCCAGGCCGACGGCCTGGCGGGCTCGCCGCATCTGTCGGCGCCTGCGCGCGCCTTGTTGCACGCCCACCGCTGGCCCGGCAACCTGCGCGAGCTGCGCAACGTGCTCGACGTCGCCCGCGCGGTGTGCAGTGGCGGCTGCATCGAGCTCGATGACTTGCCGGACGGGCTGGTGTCCGCCGCTGCGGGCAGCGCTGGCGATCCCGCCACGGCCGGTGCGGCAGGCGGTGCCCCGCTGCCGCGGCCGGCCACGGCCTGGCAATCGGCCGGCGCGCACCCGCCCGAGGCGGCGCTGCTGCTGCAGTACCTGCGCGCGGCGCAGTGGAACGTCAGCGCGGTGGCACGCCAGCTCGGCCTGTCGCGCATGACGTTGTACCGGCGCATGCATCGCTTCGGCATCGTCTCGCCGAACCAGCAGTCGGGCGACGGCACGACACACTGAAGCCGACTCGCCGGCGTCGAGAGCGTCGGCCGCAGACGCGGCTACTGAAGGATTCGCCGCAGCGCGTCCACCAGCGCGTTGGGGTGGTCCAGCCCCTGGTAGGTCGGCGGGAGCTGCTCGGCCAGGCCGAGCAGCGCGGCGACGGCCAGCCTTGCCGAATGGACCGAATACTCCACCGTATAGACCACGTCGTCGGGAATCTCGCAGTACTGGCCGACGAACGCGAAGTTGGCCGTGCCGGCAGGAATGACGTTCGGTCGGTCGCCCTGGGCTCTGGGCATGAACTGGCTCGTCGTGTACGGCAGCAGGCACGGAATGCAGTTCGCGCTCGCGAGCAGCGCCGGGATGTCGTCCTGGAAACCGAGGTGCGAGAACACCTCGATCAGGATCTCGCGGCCACTGCAGTCGGACATCTTCTTCGCGACGTGGTCGCCGACGCGGTCCGGGAACAGGCCGTAGCCCCACCACACGCAGCTGCCCTCGGGTTGCGACGCGTAGGCCGGCGAGTGATAGAGGTGGAAGGTCACGAGCCAGCTCGAGCTCTTCAGCGTCACCAGGCCGCCGCAGCCTGCCGGGCTGCCGCTGAAGTGCTCCATCCGCCTGAAGAAGTGCTCGTCGGAGTCGGTCACGGTGAAGGTGACCCATTTCGTCTGGTCGATGTGGCCGCAGAACACCGACGGACGGCCGAACGCGCGATCCTGCTCGGCAAGCCGCTGCCACAGGGCCCACGAGCCCCCGGTTGCCGCGGTCTTCGGCGCCGGTGCGGCGGTCATCGAGCCCAGGCTCGAATCGGCGGTCATCGAGCCGTTGGTGACTATGACCAGGTCGTTCGCGCCGACTTCGATGTCGCCTGCCTTCCCGTCGCGCAGGCAAGCGATGCGCCGCACGGCCTTCCCGCCGGCGCAGGGCTGGAAGTGCAGGTCGGTCACCTCGACGCCGGTCTCGAAGCGCACGCCGCGCTGTTCGAGCCACCTGTGCAGCGGCCGGACGATGGAGTCGTAGCCGTTGTACCGGGTGGACTGGATGATCTGCATAGTCTCGAGATCCGGAAACAGTCTCAGGAAGCGAAGCAGGTATCGCCGCAGCTCGATGGCGCTGTGCCAGGTCTCGAATCCGAACATGCTCGACCACATCAGCCAGAAGTTCGCCTCGAAGAACTGGGATTCGAAGCACTCGTCGATGCGCTTCGCGTCGAGCAGAGCCTCCGCCTGAAGCATCAGCTTGACGAGGTCCGCGCGGTCCCGGTTGCGCAAGCCCCAGGACGAAAGGTCCACGATCGTCCCGTGCTCGACCAGCCGGGCCTTGTCGTACCAGGGCGTGGATTGCCAGAACTCGAAGGTGTCCTGTGTGATCGACTTGCCGGGATCATCGAGCGAGGGAATGCCGTCGAGGAGCTCGTAGGTGAGCACGTAGGCCGGTCCGAACATCCGGCTGCCCCGCATCGAATAGCCCCGCTCGGCCGACCCGCCGACGTCCAGGCTGCCGCCGAGGCGCGGGGCCGCCTCGAGGATGTGAATGTTCTTGCCCGGGATGCCACCGTCCCGGATGAGGTAGACCGCGCAGGCCAGCGAGGCGATCCCGCCGCCGACGAGGTGAGTCTCGACTTCGCCGCGCCCTGCCGCGGCCCCTGGCGCCTTGCTTGAATTGGTCTCTTGAGTCCCTGGAGCCATGAGCTTCTCCGCTGAATGAATTGACTGGATGTTCGGAGTGCGCCGCGCCACGATCGCGTCCGCATGGCACCCGCCCACTCCCCGACAGGCGAAAGCGTGCTCCAACGAGATGCGCAGTCGTTGCGCCGACGCAAGATTTGTCCTGGAATCTGGCGCCCCCGGGGCTCGTGGCCGGGCAGAGGCCGGGCCCCGACACGCAAACCCGGCACGTTGACCGGCCCGGGCTTGCGCGCTGTCAATCGGCGAACGAGACTGCGGCGTAGCCTCGGCCGCATGGCGACGCGGTGCAGCCCGGGCCGATCACCGCAGCCCGACATGCCGCCAGCGATGCCTGGCGATCCATCGAGGAGGAGGGCGCTTGCCATGAACACCCTGACCAAACTCGCCCTCGGCCTGATCGGCCAGCTCAAGGCGCAGACGCCGGTCGGCGACGCTGCCCGCACGCTTGCGCTCCCGCCGCCAAGGCGCAGCGGTGGCATGCCGCTGATGGAGGCGTTGCGCAGACGGGAGTCGCGGCGCGAGTTCTCGCCCAGGGCGTTGCGCAAGCAGATGCTGTCGAACCTGCTGTGGGCGGCAGCGGGCATCAACCGGCCCGAACTGGGCGGTCGCACCGCGCCGAGCGCGATGAACGCGCAGGAGGTGCAACTCTACGTGGCCCTGCCGCAGGGGCTGTTCCGCTACGAGCCGACCGCGCACGCGCTGCAACTCGCGGCAGCCACCGATGTACGCCGCGTCACCGGCTACCAGGACTTCGTCGACACCGCGCCGCTGGACCTCGTCTATGTTGCCGACCACGCGCGGATGAGCCTGGTGCCGGCCGTGCAGCGCGGGGCCTACGCTTTCGCCGCCGCCGCCGCCGGCGCCATGGCGCAGAACGTGTACCTGCTTTGCGCCTCGGCCGGGCTCGCGACGGTGATCCGCGCCTGGTTCGACCGCGATGCGCTCGCGCAGGCGATGGGGCTGGGGCCCGACCAGCAACTGCTGCTGGCGCAGACCGTCGGTGCACCGCGCAGCGACGCACCCGCGTGACGCGCTGGGGGCCGGACTGCGCTGACCGACGCCGCCGCCGTGGGGATCCCGGTCATCCTGTTCGGTGCGTTCGATCGCCACAACTTCGGCGATCTGCTGTTGCCCCACATCGCCTCGGCGTTGCTGCCCGGTCACGACCCGATCTACGCCGGCCTGGCCCGCCGCGATCTGCGGGCCTTCGGCGGTCACGAGGTCAAGCCGCTGGCGCGGCTGGCCACTGAATGGGGCGGGAGCCCCGTCGCACTGATCCATGTCGGTGGCGAAGTCCTCACCTGCGACGCCTGGCAGGCCGCGGTCATGCTGCAGCCGCCGCCGCAGCTTCGCGACACACTCGCCTACCTGGAGGCTCGGCCGCGGGAGCGGCTCGACTGGGTGCAGCGCGCGCTCGGCACCCGGGCGCTGGCGCCGTACACGCTTGCGCGCGAGCTGTTTCCCGGCATGGCGTGCGTGATCTACGGCGGCGTCGGCGGTGTGGGCCTGGCGGACTGCGATCCGGCGGTGCGGGCCGAGGTCGTGGGCAAGCTCCGGGCCGCCGACCACGTGAGCGTCCGGGACCGGCAGACTCAGGCACAGCTGCACGCCGCCGGTGTCGCGGCGAGCCTGATCCCCGACCCCGCGGTCATGGTGGCCGAGCTCTTCGGCGCGCAGATCCGCCGCCACGCGCGTGCCGGCGAAGTGGCTGCCGTGCGGCGGGCCTTTCCCGATGGCTACGTGGCGGTGCAGTTCAGCGCGGAGTTCGGCGACGACGAGACGCTGGCGCAAATGGCCTCGCAGCTCGGGCGGACGGCGCGCTCGTCAGGGTGCGGCGTGGCCTTGTTCCGCGCCGGCGCGGCGCCCTGGCACGACGATCTCGAGACGCTGCGGCGCGTGGCGGGGCGCATCGCGCCATCGGCCCGGGTCTTCTCATCGCTGGGTCTGTGGGACATCTGCGCGCTGATCGCCAGCAGCCGGGCCTACTGCGGCAGCAGCCTGCACGGCAGGATCGTCGCGATGGCCTTCGCGCTGCCGCGCGTCAGCTTGCGCGCGCCGGCATCGCGGGGCCGTGCCGACAAGACGACGGCATTCGCCGCCGCCTGGGACGACCCGGGCGTCGCGGCCACCATCGACGTGGCCCAGATCGAAGATGGCGTCGGCCAGGCGCTGAGCGTCGATCCGAGGCAGCTTCGGCGCAGGGCGCGGCACCTGGTCAGCGCTTACCGGCGCGGCTTCGGCGCGATCCGGCGCGCCCTGTCGGGCGAGCGGGGAGCGTGAGCCCGGGTGCACGACGGCGGACGAGCGTTCGCGACACCGCCGCCGCAGCGCGTCGCTGCAGCCACACGAGGGCCTGACACGAATCCAACCACGGGCCGTTGACGACCGGCGTCACGGCGCCGAAGGGCCGGTCGGCCCCAGCGGTCGGGCGCGGGAACAAACAGTGGAGGCTGCGCGGATCGAGGTCGAGCGCGTGCAGCGTGCCGGGCGGCAAGGCCGCTTCCACGACGACCGGGCGCCCCCGACGCGTGCGATGAGGAAGCCGGAGCTCGGCCCCACCGGGACGGAGCCTGCGCCGGCTGGGCCTGGCAGGTCGACGGAGCGATCCCGGCCTTCGACCGGCCACCTCGGATGGTTGGGATTGCAGCGTTCGAGGCCGTCTTCGCACCGAGGGCGACGAGGTGGTCGCCGGCAGGCTTGGACTCATCTCATGGCGTCGCGGCGATGTTGCCGGTCAGGATGGATCACGTCGTCGCGCACGATCGGCTGCAATGCGCAGGCCGCGCGGCGGTCGCAGCCGGACAGGCCTTCTTCCATCGCGCCGTCAGTCGGGCTCGAAGGCTCCATGCGTCGAGCGCGCGCGGATGGACAGGTGTCACACCATGCGTGACAGCCGCGACGGGTGTCACCGCACGCAGATGGCCGCGATGCCCTCGAAGCCACAGGCCGTCCGGCCGATGGCGGTGGGGCAGGACTGGCATTCGCCCAGGTAGCGGGGTCCGGTCTGATCGCAAACCCTAGGTTTCGCCTGATCGCCGCCGAGCCGGCACGGCCCATGCAATGAAGCCGGGATGAGCACCATCGGCCTCATTGCCAACCCGGTCTCGGCGCGCGACATCCGACGCATCATCGCCAACGCGAGCAACCTGCAGATTGCCGACCGCGTGAACATCGTGCTGCGCGTGCTGACGGCGGCGCACAGCCTGGGCGTCGAGCGCGTGCTAATGATGCCCGACAACGGCGGCATCCGCGCGCTGCTGGCGCGCCACCTGGCGCGGGGGCACAGCCAGCACCAGCGCTGGCCGGTGGTCGAGTTCCTCGACATGTCGCCGACCTCGACCGTCGACGATACCTTCGAGGCCGCCCGCCTGTTGCGCACGGCCGGCGTGGCGGCGATCGTCGTGCTCGGCGGCGACGGCACCCATCGCGCGGTGGTGCGCGAGTGCCGCGACATCGCGATCGCGGGCATCTCCACCGGCACCAACAACGCCTTCCCGGAAATGCGCGAGTCGACCATCACCGGCATGGCTGTCGCCCTGTACGCCACCGGGCGGCTGAGCGCCGCGCAGGCGCTCAGCGCCAACAAGCTGCTCGAGGTCAGCATCAACGACGGCGCGCAGCGCGACATCGCGCTGGTCGACGCGGTGATCTCGACCGACCGCTACATCGGCGCGCGGGCACTGTGGAAGCCCGAGCACCTGAGCGCGGCCTACCTGACCTTCGCCGACCCGCAGGCGATCGGCCTGTCGGCCATCGGGGGCCTGCTGCAGCCGGTGGGACGGCGCGACCCCGGCGGCCTGGCCGTGCAACTGGCGGACGCGCAGAATCGGGCCACGCTGCGGCTGCTGGCGCCGATCGCCCCCGGCATGGTGCGTGCGGTGCCGATCGCTCACTGGCAGGCGATGCCCGCCGACCGGCCGTTCACGATCGCCCAGCAGGGCGGCGTGGTGGCGCTCGACGGCGAGCGCGAGCTGGCCTTCGACGCCGGCGACAGGGTGCAGATCACGCTGCGCGAGAACGCTTTTCCCACGGTGGACGTGGCCCGTTGCATGCAGATCGCCGCATGCGATGGCTTGCTCCGCCTTTCTTCGACGCCCTGAATCAACCCCACAGGAGGCACCCACCATGGCTGGCAACCCGTTCCCGCTGGACAACCCCGAGCTGCTCGAGGTCTATCGAAAGATGCGCACGATCCGCGAGTTCGAGGAGCGCCTGCACGTGGACTTCGGCCGCGGCGACATCCCCGGCTTCGTGCACCTCTACGCCGGCGAGGAGGCCTCCGGCGTGGGCATCATCGGCCAGCTCGGCGACGGCGACCGCATCGCCAGCACCCACCGCGGCCACGGCCACTGCATCGCCAAGGGCGTCGACCCGATGGCGATGATGAAGGAGATCTACGGCAAGAAGGGCGGCTCGTGCGGCGGCAAGGGCGGCTCGATGCACATCGCCGACGTGTCCAAGGGGATGATGGGCGCCAACGGCATCCTCGGTGCCGGCGCACCGCTCGCCTGCGGGGCGGGGCTGGCGGCGAAATACCGCAACAAGGGCGAGGTGGCGGTCAGCTTCGTCGGCGACGGCGCCAGCAACCAGGGCACCTTCCTCGAAAGCCTGAACCTGGCCGCGGTGTGGAACCTGCCAGTCATCTTCGTCGTCGAGAACAACGGCTACGCGGAATCCACTTCACGCGACTATGGCGTCGCGGTCGATTCGTATGTCGACCGCGCGGCCGGCTTCGGCCTGCCCGGCGTCACCGTCGACGGTACCGACTTCTTCGCCGTCCACGAGGCGGCCGGCGAGATCATCCGCCGCGCCCGGACCGGCGGCGGCCCGGCGCTGCTCGAGTGCAAGATGGTGCGCTTCTTCGGCCACTTCGAGGGCGACGCGCAGACCTACCGCGGGTCGGGCGAACTCGACGACATTCGCGCCCACCAGGACTGCCTGCGCAAGTTCGCGGCCGCCGTCACCTCAGCCGGCGTGATCGCTGCCACCGAGCTGGCGGCGATCGACCGCGAGGTGCTCGCCCTGATCGAGCGCGCCGTCGCCGAGGCCAAGGCCGCACCGCTACCGACCGCGGCCGACCTGACGACCGACGTCTACGTGTCGTACTGATGGCCCACCCTCGAAGCGCCTTCGGCGCTCCCCCTCGAGGGGGCGCCACCGGCGGACCGGCGAAGCCGGATCCGCGGCGGCCGCTTGGTGCGGCCGGATTCAGGCGTCGCGGATCGCGCGGCGCGTGATGGAGCAATCGAAATCCTTCTTGGAGACATGACATGGCACGCAAGATCAGCATGAAGCAGGCGATCAACGAGGCGCTGGACCAGGAGATGGCGCGCGACCCCTCGGTGATCATGATGGGCGAGGACATCGTTGGCGGCGCCGGCGGCAACGGCGAGATGGACGCCTGGGGCGGGGTGCTCGGCGTCACCAAGGGCCTGTACGCCAAGCACGGCGACCGGCTGCTCGACACCCCCTTGAGCGAGAGCGCCTACATCGGCGCGGCGATCGGCGCGGCCGCCTGCGGCATGCGCCCGGTGGCCGAGCTGATGTTCATCGACTTCATGGGCGTGTGCTTCGACCAGATCTACAACCAGGCCGCCAAGTTCCGCTACATGTTCGGCGGCAAGGCCGAGACGCCGGTCGTGATCCGCGCGATGGTCGGCGCGGGCTTTCGCGCCGCGGCGCAGCACAGCCAGATGCTGACGCCGCTGTTCACGCACATCCCGGGGCTGAAGGTCGTGTGCCCGAGCACGCCCTACGACACCAAGGGGCTGCTGATCCAGAGCATCCGCGACAACGACCCGGTGATCTTCTGCGAGCACAAGAACCTCTACGGCTTCGAGGGCGAGGTGCCCGAGGGCCTGTACGCGATCCCGTTCGGCGAGGCGAGCGTGGTGCGCGAGGGCAAGTCGGTCTCGATCGTCACCTACGGGCTGATGGTGCACCGCGCACTCGAGGCCGCCGCCGCGCTGGCCAAGGAGGGCATCGAGGCCGAGATCATCGACCTGCGCACGCTGAGCCCGCTCGACATCGACACCGTGATCGAGAGCGTCGAGAAGACGGGCCATCTGGTCTGCGTGGACGAGGCCAACCCGCGCTGCAGCATCGCCGCCGACGTCTCGGCGCAGGTGGCGCAGGCCGCGTTCGGCGCCTTGAAGGGCCCGATCCAGATGGTCACTGCGCCGCACACTCCGGTGCCGTTCTCGCCGCTGCTGGAGGATCTGTACATCCCCAGCGCGACGCAGATCGTCGAAGCCGTCAGGCGCGCGCTCGGCGGAGGCAAGCGCTGATGGCTGCAGCCGCCATCACCCCCATCGTGATGCCCAAGTGGGGGCTGTCGATGGCCGAGGGGACCGTCGTTTCGTGGCTGGTCGAGGAGGGCGCGGCGATCAGCGTCGGGATGCCGATCCTGGAGGTCGAGACCGACAAGATCGCCAATGCCGTCGAGGCGCCCGACCCCGGCCTGCTGCGGCGCAGGCTGGCCGCGGCAGGCGAGCTGCTGCCGGTCAAGGCGCTGCTCGGCGTGATGGCGCCGCCCGAAGTCAGCGACGCCGAGATCGATGCGTTCGTCGCAGCCTACGTCGTGCCGGCGCCGGCCGAGGGCGACGCCGCGGACGCCGGGCCCGCCTATCTCTGGGCCGAGGTCGACGGCATCCGGGTGCGCTACGCGCGGCGCGGCGACGAGGCCTCGGGCGCGACGTCGCAAGAGGCGCCGGTGCTGTTCCTGCACGGCTACGGCGGCGACCTCGACAACTGGATGTTCAACCTCGACGCGGTGGCCGCCGCGGCGCCGGTGATTGCGCTCGATCTGCCCGGTCACGGGCAGTCCGATGCGCGGCTGCCGGGATGCGCAAGCCTGTCCGATCTGGCCGGCTACGTGCTGCACTTCCTCGATGCCATCGGGGTCCGGCGGGTGCATGTCGTCGGCCATTCGATGGGCGGCGCGATCGCGGCGCAGATGGCGCTGTCGGCACCCGAGCGCATCGCCTCGCTGGTGCTGATCGCGACGGCCGGCCTGGGCACGGAGATCAACGCCGGCTACATCGACGCCTTCGCAGCCGCCGCAACGCGGCGTGAACTCAAGCCCGTGGTCGAACAATTGTTCGCCGACCCGGGGCTGGTCAGCCGCCAGATGCTGGACGACCTGCTCAGGTACAAGCGGCTCGACGGGGTGTCGCAGGTGCTGGCGGAGCTCGGCGCCAAGCTGTTCGCGGGCGGCCGCCAGGCCGAGCAGCCGGTGCCGCAGCTCGCGGGCAGCGGGGTACCGATGGTGCTGGTCTGGGGCAGCGAGGACCGCATCATCCCGGCGGCCCATGCCGCCCGCGCGCCGGCTGGCGCCAAGGTGCAGGTGCTAGGCGGCGCCGGTCACATGGTGATGATGGAGAAGGCCGGGTCCGTCAACGAGAGCATCGTGGCGCAGGTGCTTGGCAAGACGGCATCGTGAGCCTGCCGGCGTTCGGCTTTGTCAGCGTGCACCAGCGGCCGCTGGCCGAGGGTGCCGCCTGCGAGGCCGAGTGGATGGCCTGCGCCGCCGCGACCGGCCGGGCCGCCGCCCACCTGTGGCACGGCGAGCCGGGCCTGGTGGTGCCGCGCAGTTGCACCTCGCTGCCGGGTTGGCCGGCGGCCGCGCGGGCGCACGCGGTACAGGTGCGCGCCTCCGGCGGCGGCGTCGTGCCGCAGGGGCCGGGCGTGCTGAACCTGAGCCTGGTCTGGCGCGCTGGCGGCAGCACCGGCACCACACCGAGCGGGACCGAGGCGATCTACCGCGCGCTGTGTGCCGAGTTGGCCGCCGGACTGGCGCGGCTGGGCCTCGTGGTGGCGCCGCAGGCGGTGCCCGGTTCGTTGTGCGATGGCCGCTTCAACCTCGCGCTGGCGGGCCGCAAGCTGGCTGGCACCGCGCAATCCTGGCGCCGCGTTGCCGGCCAGCCGGTGGTGCTGGCGCATGCGGTGATCGTGGTCGATGCCGACCCGCTGGCGTTGACCGAAGCGGCCAATGCCTTCGAGCGCGACCTGGGCTCGGGGCGACACTACCGCGCCGAGGCTTTGACCAGCGTGGCGCAGGCCTGGCAGGGCGCGCATGGCGCCTTGCCACCGGCCGGCCTGGGCGAACGGTTGACCGCCGCCCTGGCCGAACGATTCGCCCGCGTGCTGGCGCCGCGCGAGGCCATGGCCGGGTGCCGGGATTGAGCTTTTCGACGACAAGGAGTCTGCAATGGTTCTGCTCGAGTTCTCGATGGCCCCGATGGGGCAGGGCGAAAGCGTCAGCGCGCACGTGGCGCGCATCCTGGACGTGATCGACCGCAGCGGCGTGCCCTACCAGCTCACGCCGATGGGCACCATCCTCGAAGGCGAATGGGTCGAGGTGATGGCGGTGGTCAGCGCCTGCTTCGAGACGCTGGCGGCCGACTGCACGCGCATCGGCGCTCATCTCAAGGTCGACTACCGCGCCGGGCCGGCCGGGCGCCTGCACTCCAAGACGGCGAAGGTCGAGCAGCAGCTCGGGCGCAAGCTCAACACCTGATCTGGCTGGCGCTTGCTGCATGGGGCGGCCACGTCGGCGCGACGACGACGGGCGCGGTCTGCGACCGCGGGCAACCCAGGTGCGCTGCCCGAACGGCAGGCAGCGCGACAAGCCCCGGCATCGCAGTGCGTAGCGCCGACCGCCGGCCGTGCGGAAGAAGAGGCCGGAAGCGTGGTCACGGCCGCTGCGCGAGCCGGTTCACCATGGCCATGATGGCCTTGAGCTGCGGGCCCGACTTGTGGGCGTAGTTCGCGCCGGTGTAGCCCCACCAGTCCCAGCAGCCCTGCGGATTGGCCGGCACCTCCGACTTGTTGACCTGCGGATAGAGCACGAGGATGCGATTGCCATCGGCCCAGTGGTTGTAGCCGGCTTCGGTGGTGAACGCGCTCCCGACCGACTCCGCCGCCTGCAGGCAGCCATGGAGCGCCACATGCACCTTGCAGCGGGCACCCGATCGCGTGCAGCTCTGCGGAACGTACAGGTAGCCCGTGTCGGCCATGCCGGTGCCGGCGGCGGCGAAGGCGCGCTGATCGAAGGCCGCGATCTGTCCAGTCGGCGTGTCGGCACGGGGAAGGAGCGGGCCGTGGAGGTGCTGCAGCAACGCCCCGGCCTGGTCGTAGCCCTCGCCGCCGACGCTGCAATGGCTGATGTAAGGGGCGGCGTTGGCCGGGCATTCGTTGCCGAACTTCGGCGTGATCAGCGCGTGGCCGGCCGGCACGTCGTTGACGTAGTTCAGGTTCCCCTCCTTGACGCCCAGCTGGCGGAAGAACGATACCGTGGCATCGACGGCCTGCGGGCGCACGATGCTGTCGTGCGTCCCGCTGAAGACATACACGCGGCGCTGGCCCAGATGCACGAGCGGATCGATCGAGCGCGCGCGGGCAAAGCGTCTGGCCGCGTTGGCCATCAGCGTCGGATTGGGCTGGAACAAGGGCACCTGGCCCATGCAGATGCCCGTGAAGTAAGGGTTGCCGGCCGCGCAGTAGTACGGCCCGCCGGCGACGATGCCGGCGCCCACGATCGAACGCGAGTAGGCCACTTGCAGCTGCACGGCCATGAAAGCCCCGGACGACAGCCCCGACACCGAGGTCTGCCGTGGGTCGGCGCCGTAGGCGGGAAGACTCGCCGGCGCGGCGATCGCCCGGCTCGCGAGAAGGCCGGCAATGGCCAGGCCGGCAAGGAAGCGCAACGGATGCATGGGGTAGCCTCCTCGAGCGGCGAATGGCGGGCCTGCATCGCAAGCGGGCGACGGCCCTGACGGGCTCAGCCCGGCGGTTCCTTCAGCAGCATCAGCACGGGCTTGAAGCGCTCGTGCTCGCAGGAGCGCAGCCATTCGAACGCGACCATCTCGACGCTCACGATCGCGGCGCCGGCATCACGCAGCCGCTGCATCGCCAGATCGTGATTCTCGGCCGAGCGCGAGCCGCTGGCCTGCGCGACGACCCACACCCTCAGCCCGGCCCGCAACAAGCCGAGCGCGGTCTGCAGCAGGCACACGTGGGCCTCGCAGCCCGCGACGACGACATCGCGCGCCGGCCTCGGACGCGCGGTGCGCAGCAGCTCGAGCAGGCCGTCGGCGCAGGCGTCGAAGTGCATCTTCGACAGCGTCGCATCGCAACGCCCGCGGATCGCCTCGTCGCTCGCCCCGAGGCCGCGCGGGTTCTGCTCGGTGCCGAGGACGGGGATGCCGAGCGCCTTGGCGATGTCGGCCAGGCGAATCGCCTGCGCCAGCACCTGCGGGCCGCGGTGGATCGCCGGCATCAGCCGCCGTTGATAGTCCACCAGCACGAGCACGCATTCCTGCGGGTCGATCAGGTTCACCGCTTTGCCCCTTGCTGCGGGGCGCGTGCATCGTCCGCCGCGCGGGCGATGGCCGGGCCGCCGTCGCCGCGGTGGCGCCGGGCCACCCAGTAGGTGGCGCCCCGGCTGCCGTACCGCTCCGCGTGGGGCGCATCGGCGCCGAGCTCGAACGCATCGCCAGCCTGCAGATGCCGGGTGGCGTCGGCCGCAGTCAGCCACATCTCCCCGCCGACGACCAGCGCCTTGACGTCGAAGGGATGCGAGTGAACGTCGAGCACGGCCAGCGGCGCCCAGCGCCTCTCGAGCACCTCGTCGAAACCCTGTGCCTTGGCGTCGGCTTCGAATTCGCGGAAGGTCGCGGTGCCCATGGCAATCTCCGGCAATCTGGCTGCGTGCGGTCAACGCGAGGCGTCGGCCCCGGTTCGGCAGGTGAAGCGCCCGACGGACTGCGCCGCGAGGGGCTCGATGTGCCGCGAAGCATATCGAACGGAGGCCATCGCGCAAGGCCTTCGCGTGCCGGCCCGGGCGTGCGCCGAGCGATGCGGTCGAGGCACGCTCGCCGCGCCGTCAAGCCGCACGCGATGCCGGGAAGGCCACCGCCACGATGGCACACTTGTGAGGTTCGCGACCGCCGAGTTGCCGAGTAGAAACACACCAGGAGCCTTATGCGCAAGCCATGGTTCGGACCCACCCGATCAGCCGGGATGCATGGCGCATGACCGCGCCGCTGCCCGCGGCCGTCAGCGGCGAGCGATTCGCGTTCGCGAGCGTCGCCGGACGGCTGAGCGCCTATGTGGCCGGCGACGGGCCGCCGCTGCTGCTGGTGCACAGCGTCAACGCGGCCGCCTCGGCCGCAGAGGTGCGCCCGTTGCACGAACACTACCGGGCGACGCGCACCGTGTTCTCGCTCGACCTGCCGGGCTACGGCGGCTCCGAGCGCAGCGATCGCGCCTACACGCCGCGGCTGATGACCGATGCCCTGCATGCCGTCGTCGGGCAGATCCGCGCGCGCTGCGGCCCCGGCCCCGTCGATGCGCTCGCGCTTTCGCTGTCGAGCGAGTTCCTGGCCCGCGCGGCGGTCGAGGCACCGGACGCCTTCGCCAGCCTGGCACTGGTCAGCCCGACCGGCTTTCGCGGCCAGCGAGCGCTCCGCGCGGCGCCGGGCAGCACGCTGGCGATGCCCTGGCTGCATCGCGCGCTGCGTGGCCCCGGCTGGGGCGATGCGCTCTTTCGCGGGCTCACGCGGCCGGGCGTGGTCCGCTACTTCCTGCGCCGCACCTGGGGTTCGGACGCCATCGACGAGGCGCTCTGGCAATACGACGTGCTGACGGCGCGTCAGCCCGGCGCCGAGCACGCGCCGCTGCATTTCCTGTCGGGCGGCCTCTTCAGTGCCGACATCCACACGATCTACGAGGCGCTCGCGCTGCCCGTCTGGCTGTCGCACGGCGTGCGCGGCGATTTCACCGATTACCGCGGCAAGGCGATCGTGAAGGAGCGGCCGAACTGGCGCTTCACCGTGTTCCCGACCGGCGCGCTGCCTCATTTCGAAGTGTGCGCAGCGTTCTGCGCCGAATACGACCGCTTTCTCGAGGGCGCGCACGCGGGCGGTGCGGTCGGGCGATCGAAGCGATCGGCGCCGCAGCGCTAGAAGCGTGGCGGCAGTCGCGGCGGGCCGACCCGGATCGGTCAGGTCCCGCCGTTGGCGGCAGGTCGGCGAACGACGAGTTCGTCGTAGCCCGTCGCCTCGTCGCGGGCGCGCACGAAATTCCATTCGGGCAGCAGCGCCAGCAGCACTTCGGCGGTCGTTCGCACGATGCAGCCGTACCCGAGGTGGCCTCCGAAGACGCGCCCGTCCGGCATGGCCAGGCTGGCGTGCAGGTGCGAGGCCTCGGCAGCGATCGTCCCGGCAAGCGTCAGGATCTCCAGGTCATCGATCACCGTCCGGGCCTGGCTCGCGCCGGCCATGCGCACGTGGGCCTCGGCCAGGCTGCCGATGCCGGCGAGCACGAAGGCGGCGCTGCAGCCCTTTCCGGTCACGGCGGCCTCGAGGGCGCGGCGCAGGTCCTGGCCCGGCCTCAGGCGCAGCGGTAGCGTTTCCATCGTCGGTGCAAGCTCCATCTCACGGCAAGCGGCGGATATCGCATGCCCACCGCCTGCGGGCTGCCGCGAATGGCGGCCACGCCGGCACGATCCCGGGATCTGCCTGCGCGTAGCATCTTGCTCCCATTGCACAATCCGAACGAGGCCCCTCATGGAAGCACCCATCGCCTATCCACCGCTCGGCCGCAGCGGCCTGAAGGTCGCTCCGCTGTGGCTCGGCACGATGATGTTCGGCGACCAGACCGACGAGGCCGAGGCGGCGCGCATCGTCGAAGCGGCCCGCGAGGCCGGCATCAACGGCATCGACACGGCAGACATCTACGCGAAGGGCGAATCCGAGCGCATCGTCGGGCGGCTGATCGCGGCCGACCGTGCACGATGGGTGCTGGCGACCAAGGTGGCCAACCCGGTGGGCGACCTGCCGAACGACCGCGGCACCTCGCGGCGCTGGGTCACGCAGGCGGTGGAACTGAGCCTGCGGCGGCTCGGCACCGACTGGATCGACCTCTACTACCTGCACCGCGACGACGAGACGACGCCGATGGAAGAGACGCTCTCGGTCATGGCGCGGCTGATCGAGAGCGGCAAGGTGCACTACTTCGGCGTCTCGAACTTCCGCGCCTGGCGCCTTGCGCGCATGGTCGAGCTCGCGCGGCGGATGGGCGTGCCCGCGCCCATCGCCTGCCAGCCGCCCTACAACGCGATGACGCGCGGCGTCGAGGCCGAACTGCTGCCCTGCTGCGCGCAGCTCGGCGTGGGCGTCGTGTCGTACAGCCCGCTCGCGCGCGGCGTGCTGACCGGCAAGTACCAGCCTGCCGCAGCGCCCGCGCCGGGCACGCGCGCGGCGCGGGCCGACCGGCGGCTGATGCAGACCGAGTTCCGGCCCGAATCGCTGGCGCTGTCGCAGCAGGTGCGCGCGCACGCCGAGCGGCGCGGCGCGACGGCCAGCCAGTTCGCCACTGCCTGGGTGCTCGCCAACCGGCTCGTCGCCGGCGTCATCGCCGGCCCGCGCACGCTGGCGCAATGGGGCGACTACCTCGGCGCGCTGCCGCTGCAGCTCGATGTCGATGACGAGGCCTTCATCGACGGCCTGGTGCCGGCGGGGCATGCGTCGACGCATGGCTACACCGACCCGATCTACCCGGTGACGGGTCGGGCCGCGAAGGCTGGCGGCGCATGACGGCGGCGAGCTCTGGCGCAGCAGGACCCCCCTGTCAGCGCCCCATGAAGACGCCGCGCAGCACTCCCTGACGGGACGCGGCGCGGCGTGTCAGCCGCGGGCGAGGAACGCTACTTGCCCATGGCCGCCCGCGCCGCCTCGATCTTCGCCTTCACGGCCTCGAGGTTGAAGCTCGCGCCCTTTTGCATCGGCGGAAACTCGATCGCCGTCTGGGCGAGCTTGGCGACTTCCTCCTGCACGAACACGAAGCGCCAGAACTGGAACATGAACCATTCGTTGAAGTAGCCCTGAGCGCCGTTCAGCGACCCGTTTTCCGGCGTGCCCAGGCGCTCGAAGGGATCCAGGCGCAGGTTCGTGATCGCCGGCGCGTCGACCTGGACCTTCGGGCCGATCCAGCCCTGGGGTTGATCGATGAAGCGGTACTTGTAGTCGTCGATGCGCACCGCGCCCAGCGTGCTCTCGCCGAAGTAGAAGATCTCGTGCCGGTTCGACGGCCCCTTGCCGGTGATCAGGTCGAGCTGGTTGTAGCCGTCGAGGTGCACCTTGTAGTTGGTGCCGCCGACGTTCTTGCCCTGTTTCAGCTCGGCAACGATGTTCGGATTGCCCGCCGCCGCGACGAGGGTCGGGAACCAGTCGAGCAGCGCAAAGATGCCGTTCTCGACCTTGCCCGCCGGCACCTTGCCCGGCCAGCGAACCATCGCCGGCACACGGAATCCGCCTTCGTAGACGGTGCCCTTCTGACCCTTGAACGGCGTGTTGCCGCCGTCCGGCCAGGTGAAGGTCTCGGTGCCGTTGTCGGTGGTGAAGACGACGATGGTGTTCTCGTCCTCGCCCATGGCCTTGAGCTTCTGCAGCACCAGGCCGACGTCGTCGTCGAGTTGCGCCATGCCGGCTTCCTGCAGCGACCAGCCGTTCTTCGAGTTGCGCATCGCCTCGTACTTGGGCGACAGGTGGGTGATGACGTGCATGCGCGTCGGGTTCAGCCAGAGGAAGAAGGGCTTGTTGTCGGCCTTGGCCTTCTCGATGAAGGCGAGTGCCTTGTCGCGGATCTCGTCGTCGACGGTTTCCATGCGCTTCGGGTACAGCGTGCCGGCGTCTTCGATCTTCTGCTTGCCGATCTTGCCCCAGCGCGGCATCACCGTCGGGTCGTCGGTGGTGGTGGCCCAGCTGTGCACCATGTTGCGCGGGCCGACCCGGTTCAACAGTTCCTGCGGGTAGTTGGGGTGCGCCGGGTCCTCCATCGCGTCGAGGTGATAGAGGTAGCCGAAGAACTCGTCGAAACCGTGCACCGTGGGCAGGAACTCGTTCAGGTCGCCGAGGTGGTTCTTGCCGAACTGGCCGGTCGCATAGCCCATCGACTTCAGCACCGTCGCGGTCGTGACCGCCGCTGCCGGAATGCCGATCGGCGAGCCGGCCTGGCCGACGGTGGTCATGCCGGTGCGGATCGGCAACTCGCCGGTGATGAAGGCGGCGCGGCCGGCGGTACAGCTCGCCTCGGCATAGGCGTCGGTGAACAGCATGCCCTCGGCGGACAGCTTGTCGAGGTTGGGCGTGCGCCCGGCCATCATGCCGCGGTGGTAGGCGCCGATGTTCCAGATTCCGATGTCGTCGCCCATGACGACGACAATGTTGGGTGGCCTGGCAGGGGCCTGCGCGAGCGCGGGCGCACTCGCAACCATCGTCGCTAGCAGGCCTGCGAACAACGCAGAGAGTCTTGCGAGTGTCTTCATGGAGCCTCCAATTGCATGAAACGGAACCGCACCCGCGGGGTTGCCCAGAACGGCTTTCTGCTTGCGCGGCCGGCGATGGTAGCCGCAATGCCAGCGCAAGGGATTTGGCGTCGAGGGACCGCGGCGGTCGACGCGCTGCGTGTGCTGCCCGATAGACTGCCACGCCATGCAGACCTATCTCGTGGGCGGCGCGGTCCGCGACCTGTTGCTCGGCCTGCCCGTGACCGACCGCGACTGGGTCGTCGTCGGCGCCACGCCGCAGGCGCTGCTCGAAGCCGGGTACCTGCCGGTCGGGCGCGACTTCCCGGTCTTCCTGCATCCGCAGACGAAGGAGGAGGTCGCCCTCGCGCGGACCGAGCGCAGCACGGCGCCCGGCTACCACGGCTTTGCCTTCCACACCGCGCCCGACGTGACGCTGGAGCAGGACCTGTCGCGGCGCGACCTGACGATCAACGCGATGGCGCGCGACGAGGCCGGTCGCGTGATCGACCCCTTCGGCGGGCGGCGCGACCTGGCGGCGAAGGTGCTGCGCCACGTCTCGCCGGCCTTCGCCGAAGACCCGGTGCGCATCCTTCGCCTGGCCCGGTTGGCCGCACGATTTGCCGACTTCGAGGTGGCCGACGAGACGCTCGCGCTGGCCCGGCAGATGGTGCAGCGCGGCGACGTGGATGCGCTGGTGCCCGAGCGAGTGTGGCAGGAGCTGGCGCGCGGCCTGATGGAGCGACGCCCGTCGCGCATGTTCGAGCTGCTGCGCCGCTGCGGCGCCCTGGCGCGCCTGTTGCCCGAGGTGGACCGCCTGTGGGGCGTGCCGCAGCGCGCCGACTACCACCCCGAGATCGACACCGGCGTGCACCTGATGATGGTGCTCGACATGGGCGCCCGCCTCGGCGCCGGCCTGGCGGTGCGCTTTGCCTGCCTCGGCCACGACCTCGGCAAGGGCAGCACGCCGGCGGCCCAACTGCCACGCCATCCGGGGCATGAGCAGCGCAGCGTCGTCATGGTGCGCCAGGTGTCGGCGCGGCTGCGGGTGCCGACCGAATGCCGCGAACTGGCCGAGGTTGTGGCGCGCGAGCACGGCAACGTGCACCGAAGCGGCGAGTTCGGCGCGGCGGCGCTGGTGCGCCTGCTCGAGCGCTGCGACGCCTTTCGCAAGCCGGCGCGCTTCGACGAACTGCTGCTCGCCTGCGAGTGCGATGCGCGCGGGCGGCTCGGCCTGTCCGATGCGCCCTACCCGCAACGGCCGCGGCTGCAAGCGGTGCTGGCTGCGGCCCTGGCGGTGGACACCGCCGTGGTCGCGGCAGCGGCGGCCGCGCGCGGCCTCGCCGGGCCGGCCATCGGCATGGCGGTGCACGAGGCGCGCGTCGGCGCGGTCGAGGCGCACCTGTCGGGATGAAGGCCGCGACGCTCGCATCGTTCCGCGCGTCGCGCGCCATCGCAGCTGCCGGCCGCCAAAGCGTTGACAATGGTCAAGAACACAGATCGACCGCGATCGGCCGCGGCCGGCTGCCCGGCATCTGAAGACCGGATCGCCACCGGCGGCCGGCTGACCCGGCCCGACCGATCCACCCCCTTGTGCACGAAGGAAACCCGAATGACCGAACTCTCGCGCACCTTTGGCAAGGCCAGCGTCGAGGCCGACGAGCGCGAACGGCGCATCCGCCGCGTCTTCGAGGCCGTGGCGCAGCGCTACGACCTGATGAACGACCTGATGAGCTTCGGCGTCCACCGCCTGTGGAAGCGCAGGCTGGCCGGCCTGGCCGCGCCGCGCGCCGGGCAGTGCATCGTCGACCTCGCCGGGGGCACCGGCGACGTGGCGGCGCTGATGGCCGGCCCCGACCGCCAGGTCACGGTGGTCGACCCGAGCGAGCCGATGATGGCCGTCGGGCAGGGCCGCGGCCATCGCCACGTCCGCTGGCAGGTCGGTGCGGCCGAGCAGTTGCCGCTGGCGGACGCGTCGATCGACACGCTGACCATCGCCTTCGGCATCCGCAACGTGACGCATCTCGACGCCGCGCTGGCCGAGGTGCTGCGCGTGCTCAAGCCCGGCGGCCGCTTCCTCTGCCTCGAGTTCTCGACGCCGGCGGCCTGGCTGCGGCCCTTCTACAATTTCTTCTCGTTCACGCTGATCCCGCGCCTGGGCGCCTGGATTGCACGCTCGCCGGAGGCCTATGCCTACCTTGTCGAATCGATCCGGCGCTTTCCCGACCAGGCGGCCTTCCAGCGCCTGATCGAAGGCGCCGGTTTCAGCGAGGTGGGCTATCGCAACCTGAGCTTCGGCATCGCCTGCATCCACAGCGGCTCCCGCCCGGTCGCGCCGGGGCGGCGCGTGGGGGGAGCGCCCGCTCCGTCTTGATCGTGCGCAAGACAAGCGCAGCCGCGCTGCGGGCACAATCGAGGCTTCGAAGTGATATGTGGGCCTCCAGGAGTGAGTCGGTCATGACAGCAGAGAGAGCCGCGGCGGGACCGCCGCGCGCGGTGCGCTCGGGTTCGCTGCAGGCGTGGGCGGTCGCGGTGCGTCCGCCCAGCCTGCTGGTCGCGATCAGCCCGGTGCTCGTGGGCGCGTCGCTCGGCTTCGAGCGCACCGGTGCGCTCGACCTGCTGGCCTTGCTCCTCGTGTTCGGCGCCGCCTTGCTGATGCAGGTGATCACGAACATGCAGAACGACGTCGGCTACACCGTGCGCGGCGGCGAGAGCAGCGGCACGCGCACCGGCTTGCCGCGCGCCACCGCCAACGGCTGGTTGAGCGTGCGCGATGTGCGCGCCGGGATCGTGGTGGTCGCGGTCGTGGCTGTCGGCCTCGGCCTGGCGCTGGTGTCCTACCGCGGCTGGCCGGTGCTGGCCATCGGCACGGCGTCGCTCTTGGCGGCGCTGGCCTATATGGGCGGGCCCAGGCCGATCGCCTACACGCCGTTCGGCGAGTTGACGGTCTTCGCGTTCTTCGGCCTGGTTGCCGTCGCCGGCACCGACTGGGTGCTGACCGGCAGCGTCGGCCTGGTGAGCCTGCTGGCGGCGGTCGCGATCGGCAGCCTGGCGGCGGCGGCACTGGCGGTCAACAACCACCGCGACATCGCCCACGACCGGCTGGTCGGCCGGCGCACTTTCGCCGTCAACTTCGGCGAGCGCGCCTCGCGCCGCCTGTTCGGCGCGCTGCTGCTGGGCCCGTTCGCGCTGGTGCCGGTGATGGCGCTGGTGGCACGCACGCCGGCGCTGCTGCTGCCGCTGCTCTTCCTGCCGGTCGCCCTGCAGTTGCGGGGCGATTTCGCCGAGTGCCCCCGCGGCGCGGCGTTCAACGCTCTGCTGTTCCGCACTTTCCGCCTCGAACTCTGCTTTGCGGCGCTGCTGTCGGCAGGGGCGTTGCTGGGAAGGCTCCCGGGCTAGTGGCCGGGCACTCCATCAGGCGCCGCGCCCTGCTCGCGGCGATGGCGGGTGCGCTGCCCGCCTGGCCGGCATGGGCCGCGCGTGCGGCCGGCTTTCCGGACCGCCCGGTGCGCATCGTCGTGCCGTATTCGGTGGGCGTCGGGCCCGACGTGGTGGCGCGCAGCGTCGCCGAGCAACTGGCGCAGCAATGGGGCCAGCCGGTGCTGGTGGACAACAAGCCCGGCGCCTCGGGCATCGTCGCCTTCAGCGAAGTGCGGCGCACCGCGCCCGACGGTCACACGCTGTTCCTGGCCGACACCGCGACACTGGCCGTCAACCCGCTGCTGCACGCCACGCTGCCCTACGACCCGGTGCGCGACCTGGTGCCGCTGACGCTGCTGTTTCGTGCCACCTTCCTGCTCTGGGTGGGCGGCGGCAGCCGCTTCCGCACGCTGGCCGAGCTGCTCGGCGCCGCGCGCCGCGCGCCGGGCAGCGTGAGCTACGCGACGCTGGGCAACGGCCACGCGAGCCATGTCGCGGTCGAGAGCTTCGCCCGCGCCGCCGGGGTGCAGCTGCTGCACGTGCCATTCAAGGACGCCGGGGCGCTGCTGACGGCAGTGTCTGCGTCGGAGGTCGATTTCACCGCGATCGGCATGAACACCGTCGCCGGCCTGATGGCCAGCGGGCGGTTGCGGCCGCTGGCGGTGGCTTCGAAGAGGCGCCTGGCGAGCCACCCCGAGATCCCGACCGTGGCCGAGGCCGGTGGCCCGCCGGTCGAGATGCACCCTTGGGCAGCACTGGTGGCGGTGGCCGGGACGCCGACACCGGTGGTCGAGCAACTGCAGCGCGACATCGTCGCCGCGCTCGGCAGCGCCGAGGTGCGCAGCCGTGCCGAGCAGGCCGGCTTCGAGGTCACGCCGTCGACGCCGCAGGCGCTGCGCGAGCGCGTCCAGGCCGACATCGCGCTCTACGCGCCGCTGGTGAGCGAGGGCCGGGTGGCGCAACACTAGGCGCCGCTCGGGCACTCGCCCGGAGCGCGGGGCGCGCTGGCGTTCGGGGTGCGTCGTGCAATCCCGAGGGTTGCGCGAAGGGCGCTGGGGCGTTGATGCTGCCTACACCGCGTGCCACAGGGCCGCGAAGAAGTGGCAGGTGCTGCCCCCGAGAACGAAGAGGTGCCAGACGAAGTGTCCGTAGCGCACCCTCGAGTCGAACAGGAACACCACCGCGCCGGCCGTGTAGGCCAGACCGCCGGCCACCAGCCATGCCAGGCCGGCGCCGGACATGCGCTCGATCAGCGGCTGCAAGGCCACCAGCGCCACCCATCCCATGGCCACGTACAGGCCGGTGGACCAAAGCGGATGCCTGAGGCGGTTGAACATCTTGGCGGCAACGCCGATCGCCGCCACGCTCCAGACGATGCCGAACAGCGCCCAGCCCCAGGCGCCGTACAGCACGCCCAGCGCAAAGGGCGTGTAGCTGCCGGCGATGAAGACATAGATCGCGGCATGGTCGAGCCGGTTCAGCCAGACCTTGGCCCGCCCGGCAGGCAGCGCGTGATACACCGCCGAGACTAGGTACAGCAGGATCATGGTGGCCGAAAAGACGCTCGCCGCCACCATGTTGACCGTGGTGGCGCGCGGCGCGGAAAAGTGCAGCAGGATCGGCAGTGACGCAACGGCGAGCAGGAAGCCGATGCCGTGGCTGACGGCGTTGGCCACTTCCTCGCCAAGCGATTGCGGGCGATCGGTCGATACAGCGTTCATGCGCCGATCTTAGCCTCGCACCGCGACCGCAGGCGCTGCAGTGCCGACCGGTCACCCCAGCGCGCGCAGCTCCCGCAAGCTCACCGACAGCATCGCCGAGTCGGGCGATGGCACGGCGCGCAGTTCGGCCAGCAGCTGTGCCGCGCGCTCCAGTGCGCGCCGGTTGGCCTGTTGCCAGGCGGCGACCCGTTCGCCCGCCGAACCGCCACTGGCGCCGGCGAGCACCGCGCCGGTGATCGTGCGCTGCAGTCCGGTCAGGTCGTCAAGCATCGCGCCCTTGGCGAGCATCCGCCAGTGCTGGTCGCCGGGCAGCGCGGCGATCTTCTCGCGCAACCAGGGCATCCCCAGGCGGTTGGCCACGTCGAAGTAGATCGCGGCCACCAGCTCCACCGGCTGCCGGGCCGAGCCCGCGACCTCGGCGATGTCGAGCGTCGCGTGCAGCGTGTCGAAAGTCACCACGCGCGCCGCCAGCTCGCGCGGCACGCCATCGGCGACATAGCGCGCCACGGCGGCCTCGACGCGCGCGTGCTCGTCGGCATCCTGCAGCTCGGGCAAGCGCGCCGACAGCGCCTCGACGCCCGGTCTGAAATGCGCGATCGTCGCCGCGATGTCGTCACCGAGCCGGCGCGAACGCAGGAACCAGACGGTGCCCCTCTCGAGCTGGGCGCTGGTGTGGATCAGCATGCGCGACTGCACCTCGTCGGCCACCTGGTTGTCGAGCGCCTCGATCGCCTGCCACAGCGGCACCAGGCCGAAGATGTCGCGGCTCATCAGGTAGGCGCGCACCACCTCGTGCGCGCGGGCGCCGGTCGTCTCGACCAGCCGGTGCACGAAGGTGCTGCCGACGCGGTTGACCATGCTGTTCGTCACGTGGGTGGCGATGATCTCGCGCCGCAGCGGGTGGCGCGGCATGGTCGCCGCGAAGCGGTCCTGCAGCGCCTGCGGGAAGTAGCGCTGCAGCGTCGTCGCGACCCAGGGGTCGTCGGGCAGCGGCGAGGCGAGCAACTCGTCGTAGAGCCAGATCTTGCTGTACGCCAGCAGGACGGCGCGCTCCGGGCTCGTCAGGCCGAGGCCCTGGGCGCGGCGCTCGGCGATCGCCTCGTCGGCGGGCAGGAACTCGATCGCGCGGTTCAGCCGCCCGGCCTTCTCGAGGAACTGCATGAAGCGCGTCTGCGCGTCGAGCAATTGCGGCGCGATGCGCCCCGTCACCGACAGCACCTGGGTCTGGAAGACGTTGTCGCGCAGCACATCGGCGGCGACGTCGTCGGTCATCGAAGGCAGCAGCGCATTGCGCTGCTTCTCGGTCATCTCGCCCTCGGCGATCGGGATCCCGAGCAGGATCTTGATGTTGACCTCGTGGTCCGAGGTGTCCACGCCGGCCGAGTTGTCGATCGCGTCGGTGTTGATGCGCCCGCCGGCGAGCGCAAACTCGATCCGCCCGAGCTGCGTGCAGCCGAGGTTGCCGCCTTCGGCGAAGACGCGGCAGCGCAGCTCCCGGCCGTTGACGCGCAGTGTGTCGTTGGCGCGGTCGCCGACCTGCGCGTGGGTCTCGCCCGTCGCCTTCACGTAGGTGCCGATGCCGCCGTTGTAGATCAGGTCGACCGGCGCCTTCAGGATCGCGTTGACGAGCTCGGTCGGCGTCATCGCGTCGGCGGAGGTGCCGAGCACGGCCTTGACCTCGGGCGTCAGCCCGATCGACTTCGCACTGCGCGCATGAATGCCGCCCCCGGCCGAGAGGAGGCTCGTGTCGTAGTCGGACCACGACGAGCGCGCCAGCCCGAACAGGCGCTCGCGTTCGACGAAGCTGCGCTCGGCGTCGGGGCTGGGGTCGAGGAAGATGTGGCGGTGGTCGAACGCCGCCAGGAGCCGGATGTGGCGCGACAGCAGCATGCCGTTGCCGAACACGTCGCCCGACATGTCGCCAATCCCGGCGACCGTGAAGTCGGTCTTCTGGGTGTCGAGCCCCAACTCGCGGAAGTGGCGCTTCACCGACTCCCAGGCGCCGCGCGCGGTGATGCCCATCGCCTTGTGGTCGTAGCCGACCGAGCCGCCGCTGGCGAACGCGTCGCCGAGCCAGAAGCCGTACTCCTTGCTGATCGCGTTGGCGTAGTCCGAGAATGTTGCCGTGCCCTTGTCGGCAGCCACCACCAGGTAGGGGTCGTCGGCGTCGTGGCGCACCACGTCCGGCGGCGGCACGATGGCCTCGCCAACGCGGTTGTCGGTGATGTCGAGCAGGCCGCGCAGGTAGTCCTTGTAGCAGGCCACGCCTTCCTTCATGAAGGCCTCGCGGTCGGAGGCCGCAGGCGCCCGCTTGAGGACGAAGCCGCCCTTGGAGCCCACCGGCACGATGACGGTGTTCTTCACCATCTGTGCCTTCACGAGGCCGAGCACCTCGGTACGGAAGTCCTCTGGCCGGTCCGACCAGCGCAGCCCGCCGCGAGCGACGCGGCCGCCGCGCAGGTGCACGCCCTCGAAACGCACCGAATAGACGAAGATCTCGAACATCGGTTTGGGCTCCGGAAGCCCTGGCACCTTGCTCGGGTCGAACTTGAACGAGACGAAGCGGCGCGGCTGTCCCGCCGCGTCGCGGCGCCAGAAGTTGGTGCGCGTGGTGGCCTGGATCAGCGCGAGAACCTGGCGCAGCACGCGGTCCTCGGAGAGGTTGTCCACGCCTTCGAGCGCGGCTTCGATTGCTCGCACCTGATCGGCCGCGCGCGCCTCGCGTGCGTTGGCCCGTGCCGGGTCGAAGCGGGTCTTGAACAACTCGACCAGCGCCCGCGCGATCGTGGCGTGCGCGGCCAGCGTCGCCTCGATGAAGGTCTGCGACAGCGAAAAGCCGATCTGGCGCAGGTACTTCGCATAGGCGCGCAGCAGCACGATCTCGGCGGCCGGCACGCGGGCGGCGATGACGAGGCGGTTGAAGTCGTCGTTCTCGACCTCGCCGCCGAGGATCGCGCCGAACGCATCTTCGAACACCGGCCGCAGTGCGTCGATGTCGGCCTCGGCGCCGGTGGCTGTGTCGAAGTGGGCGCCCAGCAGGCCGAAGTCATGGATCCAGATCGGCGCCGCGCCATGCGGGGACACGCGGTGCGGATGCTCGTCAAGCACCTTCAGCCCCATGTGCTCGAGCATCGGCAGGCTTCCCGACAGCGTGAGCGGCTCGCCGCGGCGCAACAGCTTGAAGCGCAGCGTGCCGGGCGCCGCCTCGAGCGGCCGATACAGCGTCATCGCAATCGGCTCGGCATCGCTCAGGGCGGCCATCTGCTCGATGTCGGGCACCGCCGCGCGGGCGGCGAACTCGGCCCGGTAGCTGGCCGGGAACGCGTCGCCGAAGCGGCGCAGCAGCTCGATGCCGCGGGCCTCGCCCAGGGCATCGACCAGCGCCGCCTTCAGGTCGTCGTCCCAGCGCCGCGCCGCGGCGGCGAGGCGCGCCTCAAGTTCGCGCAGGTCGAATTCAGGGATGTGGCCGGGCCGCGTGCGCACCGTGATCTGGACCCGCGCCAGCACCGACTCCGACAAGTGCGCGTTGAACTCCGAGTTGCTGCCGTTGAAGGCGCGCAGCAGGATCTCTTGCCACTTCTCGCGCAGCTCGGTGGTGTAGCTTTCGCGCGGCGCGTAGATCAGGCAGGACAGGAAGCGTTCGAACGGATCGCGCCGCACGAACAGGCGAAAGCGTTGCCGCTCGCCCAGATGCAGGATGCCCATGGCCGTGCGCAGCAGGTCGTCGGCCCCGGTCTGGAACAGTTCGTCGCGCGGATAGGTCTGGAGGATGTTGACGAGCGCCTTGCCGGCGTGGCTGCCCGGCGCGAGCCCGGCGCGGGCGACGACGCCGGCGATCTTGCGCCTGAGCAGCGGAATGTCGGCCGGGTTCGCGCTGTAGGCGGTGGAGGTGAACAGCCCGAGGAAGCGGTCTTCGCCGCAGACCTGGCCGTCGGCGCCGAAGCGCTTGACGGCGATGTAGTCGAGGTAGCCCGGGCGGTGCACCGTCGAGCGCGCGGTCGACTTGGTGACGACGAGCAGCTCGGGCCGCCGCGCATAGGCGCGCACCTCGGGCGGCAGCGCGGCAAAGCCCGACGCCACGACCTTGGCGTGGGCCTCGCTGTCCTGCACCTCGCGCAGGATGCCGAGGCTCGACTCGGGCACGATCTTCAGCGCGTCTTCGCCGTCGGCCACGACGAGTTCGTGCGCTCGGCTGCCCAGAAACGTGAAGTGGTTGTCGGCCAACCACTGCAGGAACGCGCGGCCCTCGGCCAGCTCGTCGGCGGGGATCGGCGGCGGGCTCGCGTCGAGCTCGGCCACGATGGCCAGCACGCGCTCGCGGATCGCGGCCCAGTCGGCAACGGCCTGGCGCACGTCGCCGAGCACGCGCGCGACGCCCGCCGCCAGGGCCTCGAGGCGCGACGGTTCGGGGACCCGATCGACCTCGACGTGGATGAACGACTCGTGCAGCGCCGTCGCCCCGTCGGCCAGGCCCTCGAGCGTGCCGTCGGCGGCGCGCTTCACGGCGACCAGCGGGTGGATGATCAGGTGCAGCGTGAGCCCCTGGCGGTTGACTTCCATCGTCACCGAATCGACCAGGAACGGCATGTCGTCGTTGACGATCTCGATGATCGTGTGGGTGGACTGCCAGCCGTGCTCGGCGATGCTGGGGTTGAACACCCGCACCCGCGCCTGGCCCGCCTCGCGCCGGTGCGCGAAGTTCCAGTGCGACATCGCGGCGCCATACAGGTCGGCGCGTTCGCGGTCGTCCAGGTCTTCCGGGTCCACCTGGCCGAAGTAGCAGCGCACGAACGCCTCGAGCGTGGCCTGCTGGCCGGGGGTCACCTTGCTGCGCAGCAGCTTGACGACCTGGTCCAGCCGTTCTGATCGAAGTTCGGACTCGTTGGCGTGGCTGGGCATGGGGGTCTCCGGTGTTCCTCTGGCGGGCGCTGTAATTTACTCCCGCTCCTGGGCAGGCAGCGTGATCGTGCGCGACAGGGGCTCCGGCCCGTGAACACGGCGGCTTTCGATGCCTCCAGCGAGAACGGGCTCGAGATCGTGTCGGGCGAGCAACCCGACGCCGACCTGAACGTCACCGCCGCCGGGCAAGCGCTGCAGGTGCTGCGCTGCGTCGAGCGCGCGGCCGGCGGCGCGCGGCGGACGACAATGCCGCACGCCAACTCATGCTGCCGCTTCATGCTCTCTGACCGCTGGGCCCGTTACCGCGGCGACGCGCTGCGCGACGACCTGGTCGCCGCGCTCGTCGTCAGCGTGCTGCTGATCCCGCAGAGCCTGGCCTACGCGCAGCTGGCCGGGCTGCCGGCGCAGGTGGGCCTGTACGCGAGCCTGCTGCCGCTGGTGGCCTATGCGGCGCTCGGCTCGAGCCCGGTGCTCGGCGTCGGGCCGGTGGCGGTGCTGGCGCTGATGATTTCGCAGGCGCTCGCGCAGCGGCCTGACGGCGCCGGCGTGCACGACGCCGCACTGGTGCTGGCCGCCGAAGTGGGCCTGCTGCTGGCCGGTGCGGCATGGCTGCGCCTGGACGCGCTGGCCGCGCTGCTCAGCGTGCCGGTGCTGCACGGCTTCGAGGTCGGCGCCACGCTGTCGATCGCGCTCAGCCAGTTGCCGGTGCTGATGGGCGCGTCGGCGCGCGGCAGCAGCCTGCCTGCGTTGCTGCAGTCCTGGCGCCACGCCGAGACGCTGTGGACGCCGCTGACGGCGCTGTACGGCGCGCTCGCGATGCTCGCGCTGTGGGCTTCGCGAAGACACCTGATCGACGGGCTGTCGCGCTGGTGGCCGCGCCCCAGCGCAACGACGGCCGCGCGCTTCGCGCCGCTGCTCGTGCTGGGCGTCGCGATCGCCTGCGCGGCCCTCGGCGATGCCGGCCGCCACGGCGTGGCGCTGGTCGGCGCGCTGCCCGACCTGGCGCCGGCGCTCGCGCTGCCGCCGCTCGACGTCGCGCTGTGGCAATCGATGCTGCCGAGCGCATTGCCGATCGCGCTGGTGGCCTTCGTCAGCAGCCTGGTCGTCGCCGAGTCGCTGGCTCGCCGCCACGGCGCGCGCGTCCTGCCCCGACGCGAACTGATGGGCCTGGCCGGAGCCAACCTGGCCGCCGCCGTCAGCGGCGGCATGCCGGTTGCGGGCAGCTTCTCGCGCAGCGTCGTCACCGCCGACGCCGGCAGCAAGACGCGCATGACCGGCGTCTTCGCCGCCGCCCTGATGGCGCTGGCAATGCTGGTGCTGGCCCGGCCCCTGGCCTGGCTGCCCGACGCCGTGCTTGCGGCGACGATCATCGTCGCCGTGCTGTCGGGCCTCAGCCTCGCCCCGTACCGCCTCGCGTGGCGCTACTCGCACAGTGAATGCGCGCTGATGGTCGGCGTCACGGTGCTCACGGTGTTGCTGGGCGTGGCCTGGGCGCTCGGCGTCGGCGTGGCGGCGTCGATCGCGCTCTTGCTGCGGCGCACCGCGCGGCCGCACGTGGCCTTGATCGGCCGCATTCCCGGCAGCGAGCACTTCCGCAACGCCGACCGTCATGAGGTCGAGATGGAGCCCGGCGTGCTCGGACTGCGCATCGACGAGAGTTTGCTGTTCACGAATGCGCGCCAGCTCGTCGATGTGGTCGTGCGCCAGTTCGACAAGCACGCCGACGCACGGCGCGTGGTACTGCTGATGTCGCCCGTCAACCGCATCGACTTCAGCGGCCTCGAGGCGCTGCGGGCGCTGCACGACGCACTGGCGGCGCGCGGGGTGCGGCTCGACCTGTCGGAGGTCAAGGGCCCGGTACTCGACCGCTTGCGCCGCGGCGGCTGGAAGCGCTGGTTCCATGGACGGGTCTTCCTGAGCCACCACCACGCCATCCAAGACCACGACAGCCGCGAAGGCTGAGCCCGGACGCAGACAGTCCGGTGGACTGGCTGCGCCTGGCGAAGGGCCGGGCCACTGGCCCGGCGCGGCCTGCAAGGCGAGCCCGGACGCAGACAGTCCGGTGGACTGGCTGCGCCTGGCGAAGGGCCGGGCCACTGGCCCGGCGCGGCCTGCAAGGCGAGCCCGGACGCAGACAGTCCGGTGGACTGGCTGCGCCTGGCGAAGGGCCGGGCCACTGGCCCGGCGCGGCCTGCAAGGCGAGCCCGGACGCAGACAGTCCGGTGGACTGGCTGCGCCTGGCGAAGGGCCCCTCCCCGGGGCGGGGAGCGCCACCACCTGGCTCGACCGGCGGTGCCGGCAAGGCCGCACCGCGGCTGCGAGCCGCGCCCGGCCGGCCCGTGCCTTGCGCCGCGGAGGCAATGACATACTCGTGCCGCGGCTTCGCCGAAGATTCTTAGCAACGCATGCCGGCGCGCGGCGCGAGCCGGCCGGGCATTGAGGACAGGACATGGCAGTAGCGTTCCCCTTCTCCGCGATCGTCGGCCAGGACGAGATGAAACTGTCGATCCTCCTGGCCTCCATCGACCCGAGCATCGGCGGGGTGCTGGTCTTCGGCGACCGCGGCACCGGCAAGTCCACCGCGGTGCGCGCGCTGGCCGCGCTGTTGCCGAAGATGCGCGCGGTCGTCGGCTGCCGCTACGGCTGCGACCCGCATGCCCTGGGCGGCGCCTGCGATCTCTGCCGCGAACCGCCAGCCAAGGGGCTGCCCAAGAGCCACCTCGTCCCGGTCCCGGTGGTGGACTTGCCGCTGGGCGCCACCGAAGACCGCGTGGTCGGCGCGCTCGACCTCGAGCGGGCGTTGTCGCAGGGCGTCAAGGCCTTCGAACCCGGCCTGCTGGCGCGCGCGAATCGCGGCTTCCTCTATATCGACGAGGTCAACCTGCTCGAGGACCATCTGGTCGATCTGCTGATCGACGTGGCCGCATCGGGCGAGAACGTCGTCGAGCGCGAGGGCCTGAGCGTTCGCCACCCGGCGCGCTTCGTGCTGGTCGGCAGCGGCAATCCCGAAGAGGGCGAGCTGCGGCCGCAGCTGCTGGACCGCTTCGGCCTGTCGGTCGAGGTGCGCACGCCCGCCGACCTGCCGTCGCGGATCGAAGTGGTGCGGCGGCGAGATGCGTTCGAGCGCGACCCGGCCGCGTTCGTCGAGCGCTGGAAGAAGGACGACGACCGCATCCGCCGCAAGATCGTGGCCGCGCGTTCGCATCTAGGCGAGGTCGGCGTTCCCGATGCCGCGCTCGAGCAGGCGGCCCGGCTGTGCATGCGCCTCGGGACCGACGGCCTGCGCGGCGAGCTCACACTGATGCGCGCCGCGCGCGCACTGGCCGCGCTGGAGGGCGACGCCGAGGTCGGCGACGCGCACCTGCGCCGTGTCGCGGCACCGTCGCTCAGGCACCGGCTGCGGCGCAACCCGCTCGACGACGCCGGTTCGACGGTGCGCGTCGAGCGGGCGGTCGAGGAGCTTTTCGGCGCGTGAACGACGGCGCCGTTTCTGCCGTGGCGCAGCGCACGCCGTGGGCCGACGCGGTGCTCGCGGCGGCGGTGTTCGCGGTCGATCCGTCCGCCCTCGGCGGCGTCGTCGTGCGGGCCCAGGCCGGCCCGGTGCGCGAGCGCTGGCTGGCCCGGGTCGCCGCGCTGCTGCCGGTGCGGCTGCGCCGGGTGCCGCTGCACATCAACGACGAGCGGCTGCTCGGTGGGCTCGACCTCGCCGCCACGCTCAAGCTCGGGCGGCCGGTGGCGCAGCGCGGGCTGCTCGCCGAGAGCGACGGCGGCGTCGTGCTGCTGGCGATGGCCGAGCGGCTCAGCGCCGCGACTGCGGGGCGCATCGCCGCGGTGCTCGACGCGGGCGAGGTGAGCCTGGCGCGCGACGGCGTGCTGCTGTGCAGCCCGTGCCGCATCGGCGTGATCGCGCTCGACGAAGGGCTGAGCGACGAAGAGCGCGCGCCGCCCGCGCTGGCCGACCGGCTCGCGTTTCACGTCGACCTGAGCGAGGTGGCGCTGCGCGACATCGCCGACGCTGCCGCAGCCGGCCCGGACGCCGAGGCCGTGGCCCTGGCGCAGGCGCGGCTGGCCGCGGTGCAGGCGAGCGAGGAGATCGTGGAAGCGCTCTGCGCCGCCGCGGCGGCGCTGGGCATCGGGTCGCTGCGCGCCTCGCTGCTTGCGGTGCGGGCGGCGCGGGCCGTGGCAGCGCTGGCCGGCCGCGACGCGGTGTCGCCCGATGACGCCGCGCTGGCGGCCCGGCTGGTGCTCTCGGCGCGCGCGACGCGCCTGCCCGCGCCGCCCGAGGCGGACCACGATGAGCAACCCGAGCCCCCCGAGCCACCCGCGGCCGACGACCCGGCGGATCGGGAGCTGCCCGACACCGAACCGCCGGACTTGCCCGACCGGCCCCTCGACGATGTGGTGCTCGAAGCCGCCCAGGCAGCGATCCCGGCCGGGTTGCTGGCGCAGCTCAAGCTCGCGCAGGGCGGGGCGGCCCGCGCGCGCAGCGCCGGGCGCGCCGGCGCCCAGCAGCAGGGCAAGCTGCGCGGCCGCCCGGCCGGCGCGCGGCGTGGCGAGCCGCGGGGCGGCGAGCGGCTGAACCTGATCGAAACGCTGCGCGCCGCCGCGCCATGGCAGAAGCTGCGGCGGGCCGAAGCGTCCCGTCCGAACGAAGGCCGCCCGACGCGCGTCGAGGTTCGCGCTGAGGATTTCCACGTCAATCGCACCCAGCAGCGCACCCAGACGACCACGATCTTCGTCATCGATGCCTCGGGTTCGGCCGCGCTGCACCGCCTGGCCGAGGCCAAGGGCGCGGTCGAATTGCTGCTGGCCGACTGCTACGTCCGCCGCGACCGCGTCGCGGTGCTGGCCTTTCGCGGACGCGGCGCCGAGCTGTTGCTGCCGCCGACGCGCTCGCTGGTCCGCGCCAAGCGCAGCCTCGCCGGCCTGCCTGGTGGCGGTGGCACGCCGTTGGCGGCGGGCATCGACGCCGCCGTCGCGCTCGCCGACACGGTGCGCCGACAGGGCGATACGCCGCTGCTGGTGCTGCTCACCGACGGCCGCGCCAACATCGCCCGCGACGGCAGCGCCGGCCGCGCCCGTGCCGACGACGAGGCCTTGGCGGCTGCGCGGCAACTGCGGGCCGCGAGCTTCGCTGCCCTGTGGGTGGACACCTCGCCGCAGCCCCAGCCGTCGGCACAACGCTTGGCCGCCGAGATGGGCGCGACCTACCTGCCGCTGCCCTATGCCGGCGCAGCGGTGCTGTCGCAGGCCGTGCGCTCGGCCAGTCTGTCGCCGTCGCCTCGATGACGACCCTGAACCCTTCGCGCTGTCGCCGCCCGATGGCGCCGTCGTCTCCGGGCGGCCCGGCGCGGACCGGGCAACCCAACTTCACCCGCCGCCATCTGCCCAGGGCCCGGACCCGCGACGGTGCGGCGAGGGCAGGCGGTCGAGGCCGTGGCTTCCGTTTGGCGCCAGATCCCGCGCCGCCAGCGGTCTCGCGCCGGGCGAGACGCGCCGTGCGGCGACGGCCATGACCAGCCGCCTCGACTGGGAACGCGACGGCGGCGACTGGCCCCATCGCCAGGCCAGCCGCTTCGTCCGCGCCGGCGGTCTGCGCTGGCACGTGCAGCAGATGGGGCCTGCGCCCGGCACCGCGCCGACGGCGCTGCTGATCCACGGCACCGGTGCGTCGGGCCACTCGTGGCGCGGTCTGATGCCGCTCCTGGCCAGGCACTTGCGCGTGGTGGTGGTCGACCTTCCCGGTCATGCCTTCACGGCCATGCCCACTTCGGCGCGCACGATGTCGCTCCCCGGCATGGCCCACGCCCTCGGCGCGCTGCTGGGCAGGCTCGGCGTCGCGCCGGAGCTCGCGGTCGGGCACTCGGCCGGTGCCGCGATCGCTGCACGCATGTGCCTGGACGGGTTGATCGCTCCGAAGGCGCTCGTCAGCCTGAACGGCGCCCTGCTGCCGCTGGGCGGCGCTGCGTGGCAGTTCTTCTCGCCGCTGGCCAAGCTGCTGGCGCTCAATCCGCTGGTGCCGCGGCTGTTCTCGTGGCGGGCGAACGAGCCGGCCGCAGTGCGCCGGCTGATCGGCGGCACGGGCTCGGCGCTCGACGCGGCCGGGGTCGAGCTGTATTCGCGGCTGGTGCGCAGCCCGGGCCATGTGGCCGGGGCGCTCGTCATGATGGCCAACTGGGACCTGGCCGCACTGGCCCGCGACCTGCCCCGACTCACCCCCCGGCTGCTGCTGCTCGTCGGCGGCAACGACCGCACGCTGCCCCCGGCGCAGGCGCAGCGTGTCGAGGCCCTGGTGCCCTCGGCCCGCCTGGTCACGCTACCGGGCCTCGGGCATCTGGCGCACGAGGAGCGGCCGCGACGGGTGGCGAAGATCGTGTTGGATTGGGCGGTGCAATCCGGCGTCGAACCAGCGGAGAATGAACCCGCCGCGGCGCTGCCGCCGTAGAATCGCGCTGGATGCGCCGCATGTATAGAGTGCGTTGCGTATGGAGGAGACCCGATTGAAGGACCGGCCCGCGGAGGTAGGCGACCTGAGCGCGCTGTCGCAGCTGGCTCCGGAGTTGGCGTCGACCTTCGTTTCGATCGCCAGCGATATCGCGCTCGTGATCGATGCGGGCGGCGTGATCCGCAGTGTCGCCGTCGGCGCGTCGGCGCTGACACCGTCGCCCGAGGACTGGGTTGGCAAGCCGTGGGCCGACACCGTGACCGGCGACACGCGGCGCAAGGTCGAGCAAATGCTGCTCGAGGTCGGCGAAACGGGCATCACCCGGCGTCGCGAGGTCAATCATCCCGGCGCCTCGGGCGCGGACATCCCGGTCGCCTACGCGGCCGTTCGCCTCGGCGAGCACGGCCCGGTGCTCGCGGTCGGGCGCGATCTGCGCGCCATCGCGTCGATCCAGCAGCGCTTTACCGAATCGCAGCAGGAGATGGAGCGCGGCTACTGGAAGCTGCGCCAGGCCGAGTCGCGCTACCGCCTGCTGTTCCAGGTGGCCACCGACGCGGTGCTGGTGGTCGATGCACTGACGCTGGCGATCGTGGAAGCCAACCAGGCCGCTGCGCTCATGTTCAAGCAGCCGGGCGCCGAGCTGGTCGGCCAGCCGGCGACGGTCGGCCTGGATGCGCGCTCGAGGCAGGCGGTCGAGGAACTGCTGGCCACGACCCGGGCCACAGGCCGGCCGGCGGAGATCCGGGCCCGCCTTGTCGCCACGGCGGCGATGATCGACGTGTCGGCCACGCCGTTCCGCGGCGACGACGCGATGCTGCTGCTGGTGCGGGCGCGCGCCGTCGAGCCGGCGCCCGCGGCGGTGCAAGGGCGTGGGCAGCTGGGCGACTTTGTCGAGCGCATGCCCGACGCGGTCGTGATCACCGATTCGGGGGGCCGGGTGCTGATGGCCAATCCGGCCTTCCTCGAGCTGTGCGGGCTTGCCAGTGAATCCGAGGTCAAGGGCAGTCGGCTCTCGGAGTGGATCGGCGACCCGCGCCGCGACCTGCCGACGCTGCTCGCGCAGGCCCGGCGCCAGGGCATCGTGACTCAGGCCAGCGCCTGCGTGCGCGGTGCTCGCGGGCAGCCGTTCGAGGTCGGCATCTCGGCGGCGATGTTGGCCGAGGGTGATCAGGAGCGCGTCGGTTTCACGATCCGCCGCCTGGCGCCGCGCTCGGTGTCGGGCCTGGCGGCCGTGGACGAACTCGCGGCGGCGATCGAACGACTGGGCGCGCAGATCGGGCGCGTCGCGTTGCCAGACCTGCTGCGCGAAGCCGGCGACCTGGCCGAGCATCACCTCTTGATGGGCGCCATCGAACGTGCCGGCGGCGACCGCAACGACGCTGCCGAGCTGCTGGGCGTCACGCCCGAGAACCTCGCACATCGCCTGCGCCGGGTGGCGCACCTGCCGGGCAACCGCGGCGGCAATGGCTCGACATCGCCGTTGCTGAACTAGCGAACGCTCGTTGCGCCCTGCCAGCGCGCAGCGCGCTTCGTGCACCCGCCACCTGCCCCATGAACCACTGCCCCCGGTGCTGACCAGCCCATCGTTCGGCCAGGCCGATCTCAGCAACTGCGAGCGCGAGCTGATCCACCTGGCCGGATCGGTCCAGCCGCACGGGGTGCTGCTCGTGCTCAGCGAGCCCGATCTGCGCGTGGTGCAGGCGACGGCCAACGTGGCTGCCTTCCTCGGTGTGCCGGCCGAGCGCCTGCTGGGCCAGACGCTGTCGGTGCTGGGCGGTGACGTGGAGGCGGCGGTGCGCCGCCTGGCGAACGCGACCGCGCTGACCGACGCGGCGGCACCGCTGCAATGCAGCGTGGAACGCCCTGCGGCGCGCGGCGTTCGGTGCTTCGACTTCGAGGGCAGCGTGCATCGCCATCCCGGCGGCGGGCTGATCGTCGAACTCGAGCCGGTGGTGCCCCCCGCGGAGGCGGTTGATGCGGTCGTCGCGGTCGAGACCGACCCGGCGTTCCTGCTCGACAAGCTGCAGGCCGCGGTGCAGCGCTTCAGCAATGCGCCCAACATCGGCGTGCTGGCCGACGCCGTGGTGAGCTGCGTTCGCGACCTGACCGGCTACGACCGGGTGATGGTCTACAAGTTCGACCCCGACGGCCACGGCAAGATCATCGCCGAGGCGCGCGACCCGCGCCTGGAGCCGCTGCTCGGGCACCACTATCCGGCGTCCGACATTCCGCAGCGCGCGCGCGAGCTGTACATCCGCACGCGCGTGCGCGTGCTGGTGGACGCGAACTACGTGGCGTCGCCACTGGTGCCGGCGCTGCTGCCCCTGACCGGGCAGGAGACCGACATGTCGCTGTGCTGCCTGCGCAGCATGTCGCCGCTGCACACGCAATACCTGAGGAACATGGGCGTGACCGCGACGCTGGTCGTCTCGCTGGTGCGCGAGGGGCGGCTGTGGGGCCTGATCGCGGCCCACCACTATGCGCCGCGCAACCTGCGCCATGCGGTGCGCGCGGCGGCGGCGCTGCTGGGCGAGGTGATCTCGACGCGCATTGCGGCGATCGAGCACTATGCGCACACGCAGGTGGCGATCCTGGTGCGCCGGCTGGAGCAACGGCTCGTCGAGGCCACCTCGACCGAAGGCGACTGGCGACTCGCGCTGTT
The DNA here is from genome assembly GCA_963779155.1 of uncultured bacterium. GTDB lineage: Bacteria > Pseudomonadota > Gammaproteobacteria > Burkholderiales > Burkholderiaceae_C > CAIKUF01. The sequence continues at coordinate 484,741 of CAVZXE010000020.1, forward strand.
CCGCAACCCGCGCACGCTGCTGCAGCCGCTCGAAGCCACCGGTGCGGTGCTGTTTCACGACGACGACATCCAGACCGCCGGTGAAGTTCCCTCGACCCCCGAGCTGCGCGCGCTGCTGCAATGGGTCGACAGCCAGCGGCCCGACCCGCTGTTCAGCTGCTCGGCGGTCGAGCGCGAGCAGCCCGCGCTCGCCTCGCTGACGCCGGTGGCCAGCGGCGTGCTCGCGGTCAAGCTCTCGACCTCGCGCCCCGACTATCTGATGTGGTTCCGCAAGGAGCAGCTCCTCACCGTCACCTGGGCCGGCGACCCTTCCAAGCCGGTGATCGGCAACGATCCGCTCGAGCTGTCGCCGCGGCGCTCGTTCGCCGCCTGGTCGGAGATCGTTCGCGGAACCGCGCTGCCGTGGTCGGGTGCCGAACTCGCGCTCGCGCAGGCCATCGGCACGGCGCTGATCGACATCATCGTGCAGGTCAGTGCAGTGCGCTTGCTGATCGCCGAGCACCAGCTGGCGCAGACCCGCATGACTGTGCACAGCTCGAAGGAGCCGGTGGTCGTTGCCGACGCGAGCGGGCGGTTGCTGGCCTCGAACCAAGCCTTCGCGGGCATGGTCGGGCACGAGGTCGGCGCGCTGGCGACGCTGGACGACCTGGCCCAGCTCTTTACCCAGCCGGCGTTCGTGCGCCAGACCCTCGGCGCGCTGACTCGCGCGCACCAGCCCTGGCGGGGCGAGCTCGCGCTGCTGCGTACGCAGGGCGAGCCGCTGCCGGTCAGCCTGCGCGCCGAGATCGTGCCCGGGCGCGACGGGGTCCTGCTCGGCTTCATCCTGATCCTGCTCGACCTGAGCGATGCCAAGCGCGCCGAGGCCGCGCGGCAGCACCTGGAGCAATCGCTGTCCTTGGCATTGGCCGGCGGGGGTGCCATCGACGTGCGCGTGCCGCACGAGTCGGATGCGGTGATGAACGCCATCCTGGCCAACGCCAGTCTGGCGGCGATGGACATCGCCGACGGCCCGAGCGGACCTTCCGTGGCGCCACTGCTGGGCGAGCTCGAGGCCTCGACGCAGCGCGCCGCGATGCACTACCGGCAACTTCGCAAGCTCGCCGGCGGGGCCTGAAGCGGCGTCAGGACCTCCGTTTCGGGCGGTGCCCGCGTCGGGTGTCTCTGCCGGCTTCAGGCGGTGGCCGCGCCGCCTCCCAGGCCGAGCAGCCGCATCGCATTGCCCTTGAGGATGCCCGGCTGCACCTCCGGCTTGAAGCCGGCCTCGGCGAAGTCCTTCAGCCAGCGGTCGGGGGTGATCAAGGGGAAGTCGCTGCCGAACAGGATGCGGTCCCTGAGCAGCGTGTTGGCGTACTGCACCAGTTGCGGCGGAAAGTACTTCGGGCTCCAGCCCGACAGGTCGATCCAGATGTTGGGCTTGTGCATCGCCAGCGAGATCGCCTCGTCCTGCCACGGCCAGCTCGGGTGGGCGACGACGATCTGCATGTCGGGGAAGGCGATCGCCACGTCCTCGAGCAGCATCGGGTTCGAGTTCTGCAGCCGCAGCCCGCCGCCGCAGCGCATGCCCGAGCCGATGCCCGAGTGCCCGCTGTGGAAGACGGCCGGCAGCTTGTAGGCGTCGATCACTTCGTAGATCGGCCAGGCCATGCGGTCCTGCGGCTCGAAGCCCTGCACCGTCGGGTGGAACTTGAAGCCCCTGACGCCGTAGTCCTCGATCAGCTTGCGCGCCTCGCGCGCACCCATCCTTCCCTTGTGCGGGTCGATGCTCGCGAAGGCGATCATGATGTCGGCGTTGCGCTGCGCCGCCTCGGCGATCTCTTCGTTCGGGATCCGGCGCCGCCCCATCTGTGTCTCGGCATCGACGGTGAAGCTGACGAAGCCGATTTGCTTCTCGCGGTAGTAGGCAATCGTCTCGTCCATCGTCGGCCGGCGGCTGGACCGGAAGTACTTGTCGGCTGCGCGGTCGTACTCCTCGCCGTAGCTGTCGAACGGGTTGCGGCACGACACCTCCAGGTGCGTGTGGGTGTCGATGGCGATCAGCTTGGCGGTGTCCATGGCGGCCTTTCGGGGTGCACTGGCAGGTCAGGATCGCGCTGCAAGCGGCACCCGGGGCGAGGGCGCCACCAACTCCGCGAACAGGCGCGCATGCCGCTCGAACGCCGAACGGGCCTCGGCCACGATCGCGGCGGCGCAGGCTTCGTCGGCGGGCAGCCCATCCAGCGCGGCGCGAAACGACTGTCGGTGCATCGCCACCTCGGCGGCCGATCCGAACGCATAGAACCGCGTTCCCGCGCCGCCGCCGAGCCCCAGGCATCTGGCGACGATGCCGCGCAGCACCTGGCCGCCGCTCAGGTCGCCGAGGCTGCGCACGTAGGCATGGGCAACCAGCAGCGCGGGCGCGGCGGCGTCAATCTCGCGCAGGCGGCGGGCGTACCCTGCCGCTGCCGGCTCCAGCGCGAAGTCGTCAGCCCAACGACGACCATGGAGGGCCAGCAGATCGTCGGCCAGCGCCGCACGGCGGAACAGCACCGGAAACACCACTGGGCCGACGACCGGGTGGGCCACGTGGTGCTCGAGCGCCGCTTCCAGCGCGGCGTAGATCGCGTGCAGGTTGCGCAGCAGCGCGCAGTAGGAAGGGCGGTCGATCTGGCCGCGCAACAGGCCCGGCATGATGCCGGCGCGCTCGGTGACGGCGTGGAGGTCGCTGGTTTCCGCTCGCAGGCGCTGCGCCAAGCCCATCGTCGCCGTCCTCCCGTGTACCGCTCTCTTCGCGTCCCCATGATAGCGGCGCCGGCCGGGACACCCACCCGATCGAACACGCCTGATTGTCAGATTTGATTTACACACGTACTATCAACATATGTTGACAGTCATGTCCCCCATCAGGCCGGGCCCCGTGGCCAAGCCCGGCTCCCGCCACCGGCCCCACGCCATTGTCGTCGGCAGCGGTTTCGGCGGCCTGGCCGCCGCGGTCCGCCTGGGCGCCCGCGGGTATCGCGTCACGGTGCTGGAGAAGCTCGACGCCCCTGGCGGACGAGCCTACGTGTACCGCCAGGACGGCTTCACCTTCGACGCCGGGCCGACCGTGATCACTGCCCCGTTCCTGCTCGAGGAGCTGTGGGCGCTGTGCGGCAAGCGGCTCGCCGACGACGTCGAGCTGCGGCCCGTCGCGCCGTTCTACCGCGTCCGCTTCGACGACGGCAGTTCGTTCGACTACTGCGGCGACCCTGCCGCGATGCGTGCCAAGGTCGCGCGGCTGGCGCCCGGCGACGTGGCCGGCTACGAGAGCTTCCTGAGGGCCAGCGAAGCGATCTACAAGGTCGGCTTCGAGCAGCTCGGCCACGTGCCGTTCGACTCGTGGACCGACATGCTTCGCGTGTTGCCCGACCTGGTCAAGCTCGAGGGCTACCGCACGGTCTATTCGCTCGCCTGCAAGCATGTGCGCGATCCCAAGTTGCGCATGGTGCTGACCTTCCAGTCGCTGCTGGTCGGCGGCAACCCGTTCAACACCACGTCGGTGTACTGCCTGATCGCGTTCCTCGAGCGGCGCTTCGGCGTGCATTGCGCGATGGGCGGCACCGGCAAGCTCGTCCAGGGGTTGGTCGGGTTGATCGAGGGGCAGGGAGGCGCCGTGCGTTGCGGCCAGGCCGTGGCCGAGATCACGGTCAAGGACGGCGCGGCCACCGGCGTTCGCCTGGCCTCGGGCCAGCACCTGGCGGCCGACATCGTGGTTTCCAATGCCGACGCCGCCTGGACCTACCGCCACCTGCTGGCGCCCGAGCACCGCCGCCGCTGGACGAACCAGCGCATCGAGAAGGCGAACTACTCGATGAGCCTGTTCGTCTGGTACTTCGGCACGCGGCGCCAGTTCGCCGACGTGGCGCATCACACCATCCTGCTCGGCCCGCGCTACCGGGAGCTGCTGGCCGACATCTTCGACCGCAAGCGGCTGGCGAAGGACTTCAGCCTCTATCTGCATCGGCCCACGGCCAGCGACCCCTCGCTCGCGCCACCCGGCTGCGATGCGTTCTACGTGCTGTCGCCGGTGCCGCACCTGCAGGGCGGCACCGATTGGCGGCAGGCCGCCGAGCCCTACCGCAAGGCCATCGAGCAGCACCTGCAGGCCACGCTGCTGCCCGGCCTCGACCGCGAGATCGTCACCTCGCACCTGCTGACGCCGCAGGACTTCCAGGACCGCCTGTCGTCGTTCCGGGGCGCCGCCTTCGCGATGGCGCCCGTGCTGACGCAAAGCGCCTGGTTCCGGCCGCACAACCGCAGCGAGGATGTCGAGCGCCTCTACCTGGTGGGGGCTGGCACGCATCCCGGTGCCGGTCTGCCCGGTGTGCTCTCTTCGGCCCGCATCCTCGACACGGTGGTACCTCATGCAGACTCTCTCTCAAGCGCCAGCGCTGCGTCGCTCGCGGTCGCAGCGGCCTGAACCCAGCCGCCCCGACGCCTCCGAGGCCGCCGATCTGGCGGCGTGTCGCGAGTCGCTGCGCAATGGCTCGCGGACCTTCCTGGCCGCGTCGCTGCTGTTGCCGCGGGCGGTGCGTGAACCGGCCTGCGCGTTGTACGCGTTCTGCCGCATGGCCGATGACGAGGTCGATGGCGACGCGCGCGATGGCGACGCGGTGAGTCGCCTGCGTGATCGGCTGGCGCGCGCCTATTGCGGACAGCCGCTCGCGGTCGCGTCGGACCGCGCGCTGGCCGGTGTGTTGGCGCGCTACGCGATTCCGCGCACCATCCCCGAAGCCTTGCTCGAGGGTTTCGCCTGGGACGCCGAGGGCCGGCGCTACGAGACGCTGGCCGATCTTGAAGCCTACGCCGCGCGCGTGGCCGGCACCGTGGGCGCGATGATGGCCTTGCTGATGGGCGTGCGCTCCCCCGAGAGCGTTGCCCGCGCATGCGACCTGGGCGTGGCGATGCAGCTGTCCAACATCGCGCGCGACGTGGGCGAAGACGCGCGCATGGGGCGCATCTACCTGCCGCTTGCGTGGCTGCGCGAGGCCGGCATCGACCCCGACGCCTGGCTCGCGCGGCCGGTCCACGGCCCGGCGCTGGCGGCGGTGGTGCAGCGCCTGTTGCGGGCCGCAGACGCCCTCTACGAGCGGGTGGATGCCGGCGTGGCGCAGCTGCCGCTCGCCTGCCGGCCGGGCATCAATGCGGCGCGGTTCCTGTACGCCGAGATCGGGCATGAAGTGCAGCGGCGCGGTCTCGACTCGGTGAGCCGCCGCGCGGTGGTGCCCGCGCCGCGCAAGGCCTGGTTGCTGATGCGCGCCCTGGTCGGGCTGTTCCCGGCGCGGGCGGAACTCGCCCTGCCGCCGCTGGCGGCCACGAAATTCCTGGTCGATGCCGTGGCCGCCACCGCGCCGCAGCCGCTGCGAGCCGCAGCCCGCGTACCGGCGCCGCGCGGGGTCAACGAGCGTGTCGTCTGGGTGATCGACCTGTTCGAGCGACTGGAGCGGCGCGACCAGATGCAGGGCTCCGCCAGCGCGCAGTGAACGCCGCGCGACGATGCCCCAGGTTCCGCTCATCGCGCTGGAGCTGTTCCTCGGCTTCGGCGTGCCCTTGGCCTGGGGCGTCTGGCAACTGATCTCGCTGCGTCGCGAGAAGGCGCGCGACCAGGCGCGGGAGGCCGAGCGCTCGGCAGGGGAAGCTCCCCCGGGCGAGCCGCCCCCGGGGTAGCGCAGGCGCAGGCTCGTGCCTCCGGGGACGGCCGGCTCAGGCGCCGCGGCGCGGCATCCGAAACGGCAGCAGCATCTGCACCCAGCGGGCGCTGAACCGGTCGAGCGACAGGCTCTCGTGCACTGCCGTCACCGGCTCGTGCAGCCATTGCGCCTGGAGCACCGAGCGCGAATAGAACGGCCCGTCCTCGAGCGTCTGCGCGATGCGGGCCGTGCTGCCGGCATCGCTGCGCGCGGCGCGTGCCACACCCCAGGCCGATGCGGGCAGTGGCGCGGCAGGCGGCGGTGCGAAGCGGTGCGCGGCGCCGTCGGCGTCGAACCGGACCGCGATCGACAGCGGTTCGCCGTCGCGCCGCGCCACGTCGTAGAGCACCGCACTGCGCCCGTCGGGTAGGTGTGCGCGCGACCAGTCCCAGCGGCTGAAGTCGGCCTCGAGTGGCCGATCGCCGGCGTTCGAGTCGAGGTAGCCCTGGCCGCACCAGCGCAGCGACGGCGCGCCGAGTTCGACATCGACGCGGGCGCGCGGCGCGATCGGGCTCCAGCGATGACGGCCTTGCGCATCCAGCGCGAAGGCGCGATCGGTCAGCGCGGCCGGCCGCAGACGCACGACGCCGCGAATGCGCGACGGCCAGGGCGCCGTCACCTCGTCGATGCGGATGACCAGCGAACCGGCCTCCCAGGCCAGTGCGCTGGGACCGATGCGCAGCGACTCGGCGCTGCGCGAGACCGCCGCCCGGCCGCGCTCGGTCATCGCCCAGCGCCGGCCGCTGCGCCCGTAAAGCGCCACGTTGAGCGCGCAATGCTGTAGCGGGTCGGCGACCGGCCGGCGCTGGCGCGCCCGGGCATAGTAGGGCGAGAACACGCTGCCGATGAAGGCGATGATCGCCAGCCCGTGCTGGCCGTCGTCGCTCAGCGCGTCGAGGTACCACCAGGCATAGCCATCGTCGGCGACCGGGTCGTCGAAGCGTGCCGCCGAGCCCTGTCGTGCAGCACGCTGGCCGCTGCCAGGCGACCCGAGAGCGCTGCCATCGGCACCCCCGGCCCCGGGTGCGTGCTGCCACCCGCCAGGTACAGGCCCGGCAAGCGGCTGCGCGAGCCCGGCCGGGTGAACGACGCCCTCCAGCCGTGCGACGCCTGCCCGTAGAGGGCTCCGCCCGTCGCCGGGAAGAGGCGCTCGAAATCCGTCGGCGTGGTCCGCTGGATGCGCTCGGGCCGGCGTTGCACCGTCAGTCCGCAGCGCGACAGCATCTGGAAGGTCAGCTCTTCGCATCGCGCAAGCTCCATGGGGTTGAAGGCCGGACCGTCGCCGGTCGGCGGGGCGTTGACGAGGCACAGCAGGCGCTCGCCGGCGCCCGGGTCGAGGGGGGTGCCGCCGTCGCGATCCTGCGCGCAGACGTAGACCGTCGGCTCGGCGGGCCAGCGCCGCTGCGCGCACAGCTGCTCGAACTCGGCGCGGTAGTCGCTGCCGAAGAAGACGTTGTGCCGCAGCAACGGGAAACCCCGGGTAGGCGCCACGAGATTCCAGGTGAGTGCCGAGAGCGAGCGCCGCGACGCGGGCTGTGGCGGGACGGCCCGGCGGAGGTCTTCTCCGAGCAGCCCCCCGGCCAGCGCGGCGACGTCGCCGTTGAACACCACCGCGCTGCCCTCGAGCGCCTCGCCGCCGGCCAGGCGCACGCCGGCGGCGCGGCCGTCGCGCACGATCAGCCGCTCGACGTGCGCACCGTAGCGGATCGAGGCGCCGTGTCGCAGCGCCAGCGAAGCCAGCGCTTCGGCGACCCGGTGCATGCCGCCGTCGACGAGCCAGACGCCGTCGCGCTCGACATGCGCCACCAGCATCAGCGTGGCCGGGGCCAGGAAGGGCGACGAACCGCAGTAGGTGGCGTAGCGGCCGAACAACTGGCGCAGGCGCGGGTCGCGGAAGTGCTGGCCGAGTGCGCTCCACAGCGAGCCAAAGGGCGAGATGCGCGCCAGGCCGGGCAGGCCGCGCAGCCCGACGCGCCCGGCCAGCGAGAGCGGGCTCGGCCGCGACGCGCGCAGGTAGGGCCGCTCCAGCGTCTGGTAGATGCGTTGCGCGCGGGCGCAGAACTCGCGGTAGCCACGCGCATCTGCGGCGCCGGCGAACTCGCCGATCGCCTGCACCGACTGCTCGATGTCGGCGAACAGGTCGAACCTCGCCGGCCTCGACCCGTCGCCGGCCCAGGCGTGGCGCGCCAGGGTCCGGGCGGGGCGCAGCGACAACTGCGCGTCCAGCGTGGTGCCGACGGCGGCGAACAGTTCCTCGAACACCCAGCGCATCGTGAACACCGTGGGCCCCGCGTCGAGGCCGCGCCCGTCGATGCACAGCTCCCGCATCTTGCCGCCAGGCCCGTCGGCGCGCTCCAGCAGCAGCACCTCCCGGCCGCGCGCCGCCAACTCGAGTGCGGCGACCAGCCCGCCGACGCCGGCGCCGACGACCAGCACGCGGTCACTGTGCATGCGGGCCTCGCAGGCTTGCCGCTGGTTGACGGGCCGAGTTCATATGTCTATGCTAGTTGACACTTGAAAGTGCAAAGTCAACTTTACAACATACGTCTTCACTCAACCCATTCTTTCGGGGGCAGGCATGGATTCCATGGCACGCATCGAGTCGGCATTGAACGTGGCTGTCGCCTCGGGAGAGGCGCAGGGGTGCCCGCCGAAGCTGGCCGCAGCGATCCGGCACGCGGTGTTTCCCGGCGGGGCGAGGATCCGGCCCCAGCTCTGCCTGGCCGTCGCCCGGGCCTGTGGTGACGACGACCCGCCCCTCGCCGACGCGGCTGCCGCAGCGATCGAACTGCTGCACTGCGCCTCGCTCGTGCACGACGACCTGCCCTGCTTCGACGACGCGACCACGCGCCGCGGCCGTCCCTCGGTGCACAGCGCCTTCGGCGAGCGTCTGGCAGTGCTGGCCGGCGATGCGCTGATCGTGCGCGCATTCGAGACCCTGGCCCTGACCGGCGTGCGCGCTCCACAGCGCCTGGTGGCGCTGCTGGCGACCATTGGCCGCGGCGTGGGTACGCCGCTGGGCATCGTTGCCGGGCAGGCCTGGGAGTGCGAGCCGAAAGTGGCGCTGCGCGACTACCAGCGCGCCAAGACCGGGGCGCTGTTCGCCGCGGCAACGATGGCGGGGGCCGAGGCGGCTGGCGCGCCCGCAGAGCCCTGGCGCGCCCTCGGCGAGTGGCTGGGCGAGGCCTACCAGGTGGCCGACGACATCCGCGACGTGGCCGCCGATCCCCTTTGGCTGGGCAAGCCGATCGGCCGCGATGTCGCACTCGGCCGGCCGAGCGCGGCCAGCGCCAGGGGCCTGACCGGCGCGCTGCGGCACTTCGAGCGGCTGGTGGCGAACGCGGTGGAAGCCGTGCCGATCTGTCGCGGCGCGGCCCAACTGCGCGCGCTGGTGCGCATGGAGTCCGAGCGCCTGGTGCCGGCCGCAATGTCGGCCGACCTCGCACGCATCGCGGCCTGAGCGTCCTGCGCCGGGATGCAGCAGGCCTCCTCCCGAGGCAACGTGGCGGGCCGCTTTCGGCCCAAGGCGGGCCTCCTTTGCGACGCACCCCGACGCCGCACCCGGGGATCGGCGCAGGCAAGGTGGTGGGGCGTTCCTGCAGGCAGACCCGTGGGCTGCCCGAAGTGGGCGTTCGCAATCGAAGCAGCGGGCCGAGAGATCGACTTCGTGACGATTCAACGCATTCATGACGGGCCCTCCGCGCGCTGCGCCTCGAGGGGCCTCGGATGAACGCGTCGGAGTGCGCGCAGGCCAAGGGCCATGGATCGGCCTCGATGTCCTGGTCCGATCGCTGGTTCGCCCTTCGCAACCGCCTCCTCGCCAGCCGCGTCTTCCAGCGCCGGGCTGCGGCATTCGTGCTCACCCGGCCGATCGCCCGGCGGCGCGCTCGGGCGGTGTTCGACCTGGTGGCCGGCTTCGTCTATTCCCAGGTGTTGCTCGCCTGCGTTCGCCTGAACCTGTTCGGCGTGCTCGCCGAAGGGCCGCAGACGTCCGCAGCGCTTGCCGCCCGGCTGGCGCTTGCGCCCGAGGCGATGCAGCGCCTGCTGGCAGCGGCCATCGCACTGCAACTCGTCGAGCCCCGGAGCCAGGGGCGCTACGGGCTGGGCGTGCTCGGTGCGCCGCTGGTCGGCAACGCGGCGATTGCCGCAATGGTCGAACACCACAGCGCCCTGTACGCCGACCTGCGCGACCCGCTGGCCTTGCTGCGGGGCGATGCCGGCGCGTCCGAACTGGCGCAGTACTGGGCCTACGACGAGGCACAGTCGCCCGAGGCGGCCGGGTCCGATCGCGTGCAGCGCTATTCGGCCCTGATGTCGGCGTCGCAGCCCCTGGTGGCCGACGAGATTCTCGACGCCTACCCGCTGGCTCGCCACCGATGCCTGCTCGACGTGGGTGGCGGCGAGGGCAACTTCCTGGCGGCGGCCGCGGCTCGCGCACCGGCGCTGCGCCTGATGCTGTTCGACCTGCCGGCCGTCGCGGAGCGGGCGCGCGTGCGCCTTTCGGCGCAAGGCCTGGCGGCTCGGGTCACGCTGGGCGGCGGCGACTTCCTGCACGACCCGCTGCCCCCAGGGGCCGACGTCGCCACGTTGATCCGCGTGATCCATGACCACGACGATCCGCAGGCGCTGGCCATCCTGCGCGCCGTGCGCCGGGCCCTGCCCGCCGGCGGCGCGCTGCTGCTGGCCGAACCGATGTCCGACACGCCGGGCGCCGAGCCGATCGGCGACGCCTACTTCGGCTTCTACCTGCTGGCCATGGGCCGCGGCCGGCCACGCAGCGCCAGCGAGCTGGCCCGCATGCTGCGGGCGGCGGGCTTCGGGCGGGTACGCCTGCTGCCGACCCGCATGCCGCTGCAGACCGGTCTGCTGGTCGCTCAGGTAGATCAGGGTAAACCCTAGGTGATCAGATGTAAATCTTACTTGACACAACTTTGCGTCAGCTTAAGATGACATCGTCGAATCCCCCGAGAGACCATGCAGCAGCATCAAGAGCCCCACAGAGCGCCGTCGGAACGGCCGGGGGCAGCCTCATGAACACGATGGCGATCGTGCTCGAACAGCCGCAACACCTGGCGCTCAGCCGGCTCGCGCTGACCCCGCCGGGCGACGACGACGTCGTGGTGGACATCGAGTTCAGCGGCATCAGCACCGGCACGGAGAAACTGCTGTGGAGCGGGCGCATGCCGCACTTCCCGGGCATGGGCTACCCGCTGGTGCCGGGTTACGAGTCGGTCGGCCGCGTGGTTGCTGCCGGGCCTGGCGCCGACCGCAAGGTCGGTGAACGCGTGTTCGTTCCGGGCGCGCGCTGCTTCGGCGAGGTGCGCGGCCTGTTCGGCGGCGCGGCCTCCAGGCTGGTGGTGCCGGCTTCGCGCGTGGTGCCGGTGAGTGACGCTCTCGGCGAGCGCGCGGTGCTGCTGGCGCTGGCCGCCACCGCGTACCACGCGGTGGCGCACACGGGCAAGCGAAACCCCATCGTGCCGCCCGACCTGATCGTCGGCCACGGCGTGCTCGGCCGGCTGCTCGCGCGGATGACGGTCGTTGCCGGCTTTGCGCCGCCGAAGGTGTGGGAGCTCAATCCGGCGCGCTCGACCGGCGCCGAGGGCTACCCGGTCGTGCACCCCGACGAGGACACCCGACGCAACTACCAGGCCGTCTACGACGTGAGCGGCGACGCCGCGATCCTCGACCGCCTGATCGCCCGCCTCGCCCCCGGCGGCGAGGTGGTGTTGGCGGGCTTCTACAGCGAGCCGCTGTCGTTCGCCTTCGCACCGGCCTTCATGCGCGAGGCCACCATCCGCGCCGCGGCCGAATGGCAGAAGCCCGACCTGCTCGCCGTGACCGAACTGAGCGAAACCGGGCGCCTGTCCCTCGACGGCCTGATCACGCACCGCGACGAACCGACCCACGCAGACAGCGCGTACCGCACCGCCTTCGGCGATGCCGCCTGCCTGAAGATGATCCTCGACTGGAGAGCGTGTTCATGAGCAGTTCCCCTTCCGCGTCCTCCACGCTGTCTGCCGTCGGCCAGCCGGTCAAGTTCGTCGATCGTCTGCGCAGCGAGGCCGCCGTCGAGCCCGATGCCGTCTCGACCGTGCCAGTGACGAAGGAGACGCAGATCATCGCGATCTACGGCAAGGGCGGCATCGGCAAGAGCTTCACGCTTGCCAACCTGTCGTACATGATGGCCCAGCAGGGCAAGAAGGTGCTGCTGATCGGCTGCGACCCGAAGAGCGACACCACCTCGCTGCTGTTCGGTGGCCGCGCCTGCCCGACGATCATCGAGACCAGCAGCAAGAAGAAGCTCGCCGGCGAGGCGGTGGCCATCGGCGATGTCTGCTTCAAGCGGGACGGAGTGTATGCGATGGAACTCGGCGGCCCCGAGGTCGGCCGCGGCTGCGGCGGGCGCGGCATCATCCACGGCTTCGAACTGCTCGAGAAGCTCGGCTTCCACGAGTGGGGCTTCGACTACGTGCTGCTCGACTTCCTGGGCGACGTGGTCTGCGGCGGCTTCGGCCTGCCGATCGCGCGCGACATGTGCCAGAAGGTCATCGTCGTGGCCAGCAACGACCTGCAGTCGCTCTACGTCGCCAACAACGTGTGCAGCGCGGTCGAGTACTTCCGCAAGCTCGGCGGCAACGTCGGCGTGGCGGGCATGGTGATCAACCGTGACGACGGCACCGGCGAGGCGGCAGCCTTCGCCGGCAAGGTCGGCATCCCGGTGCTCTCGACGATCCCCGCCAACGAGGACATCCGCCGCAAGAGCGCGAGCTACGAGATCATCGGCCGCCCCGATTCGCCCTGGGGCCCGATGTTCGCCGAGCTCGCCGAGAACGTCGGCGCCTCGCTGCCGATGCGGCCGACCCCGCTGTCGCAGGACCAGCTGCTGGGCCTCTTTTCCGCGTCGTCGGTCGGCCGCGACGTGGTGCTCGAACCGGCCACGCAATTCGACATGTGCGGCAAGACCGAGATCGTCAGGAAGACGCTCGAAGTGGTGTACGACGAGGTCTGAGCGGTGATGACGCACACCATTCCCATCGTTGCCGCGAAAGTGCCGACGGCGCTCGACGGCGATGGCATGGGCTGCCATTCCGGGGGCGACACCTTGCTCGCGGCGGCCAGGTCGGCCGGCAAGTCGGAGGTGCTGGATCGGTACGCGAAGGACTATCCCCGCGATGCCGCGGCCGGCCCGCACGACCAGCCGCAGAGCATGTGCCCGGCCTTCGGATCGCTGCGCGTCGGCCTGCGCATGCGCCGCACGGCAACGATCCTGTCGGGCTCGGCGTGCTGCGTCTACGGGTTGACGTTCACCTCGCACTTCTACGGCGCGCGGCGCAGCGTCGGCTACGTGCCGTTCAACTCCGAGTCGCTCGTCACCGGCAAGCTGTTCGAGGACATCCGCGAGGCCGTCTACAAGCAGGCCGACCCGGCGCTGTACGACGCCGTCGTCATCATCAACCTGTGCGTGCCGACGGCGAGCGGCGTGCCGCTGCAGTTGCTGCCGAAGGAGATCAACGGCGTGCGCATCATCGGCATCGACGTGCCCGGCTTCGGCGTGCCAACGCACGCCGAGGCGAAGGATGTGCTGGCCGGCGCGATGCTGCGCTACGCGCGCAGCGAAGCGCAGGCCGGCCCCGTGCAGGCTCCCAAGGGCTGGGAGCACGGGCGGCCCGACAAGCCGACGATCACGTTGCTCGGCGAGATGTTCCCCGCCGACCCGATGGTGATCGGCATGATGCTCGAGCCGATGGGCCTGGCCGTGGGGCCGGTGGTGCCGACCCGTGAATGGCGAGAGTTGTATGCCGCGCTCGACTGCGCGGCGGTGGCTGCGATCCACCCCTTCTACACCGCGAGCGTGCGCGAATTCGATGCCGCAGGCCGCGGCATCGTCGGTTCGGCGCCCGTCGGCTACGAGGGCACAGAGGCCTGGCTGCAAGCCATCGGCAGCGCGGCCAACGTGGCGCAGGAGCGCATCGACGCGGCGAAGAACCGCATCCTGCCCGCGATCCGCGGTGCGCTGGCCAAGACGCCGATCGCCGGCCGCATCACGCTCAGCGGCTACGAGGGCTCGGAGCTGCTCGTCGGCCGCCTGCTCGTCGAGAGCGGCGCCGACCTACGCTACGTCGGCACCGCCTGCCCGCGCACGCCGTGGAGCGAAGCCGACTGCCAGTGGCTCGAGGCGCACGGCGTGCAGGTGCAATACCGCGCCTCGCTCGAGCAGGACCTGGCGGCGATGCGCGAATTCACGCCCGACCTCGCGATCGGCACGACGCCGGTCGTGCAGGCCGCAAAGCAGGCGTCGATCCCGGCGCTGTACTTCACCAACCTGATCTCGGCCCGACCACTGATGGGCCCGGCCGGCGCCGGTTCGCTGGCGCAGGTGATCAACGCCGCCATCGGCAACAAGGCGCGCTTCGACGAGATGAAGGCCTTCTTCGGCAGCGTCGGCGAGGGCCACGCCTCCGGCGTGTGGGAAGGCGTGCCGCAGGACCGCCCCGACTTCAAGGCCGAGACGCGCCGTCAACTGGTCAAGCTGATGAAGAAGCGCAAGGCCGAGGAGACCGGCTGATGTGTGCCCCCAAGCTCACTTCGTTCGCTGCCCCCAGGATCACGCAGGGATCCCTTCGTGGCCCCTGGGGCGCTCAATGCCCTTCGGGGCGGCCGGGCGGGCATTGAGATGTTCGTGATCGACCACGATCGTGCCGGCGGCTACTGGGGCGCGGTGTACGTGTTCACCGCGATCAAGGGCCTGCAGGTCGTCATCGACGGCCCGGTCGGTTGCGAGAACCTGCCAGTCACGTCGGTGCTGCACTACACCGACGCCCTGCCGCCGCACGAACTGCCGATCGTCGTCACCGGCCTCGGCGAAGAGCAACTCGGCCGCGAAGGCACCGAAGGGTCGATGAAGCGCGCCCACGCGACGCTCGACCCGGACCTGCCGTCGGTCGTCGTCACCGGATCGATTGCCGAGATGATCGGCGGCGGCGTGACGCCAGAGGGCACGAACATCCTGCGCTTCCTGCCGCGCACGATCGACGAGGACCAGTGGCAGTGCGCCAACCGCGCGATGTTCTGGCTCTGGTCCGAGTACGGCATGAAGAAGGTGCCGGCGAGGAAGCCCTTCGCCGAACGGCCGGCCGGGGAGAAGCCTCGGGTCAACATCATCGGCCCCTGCTACGGCACCTTCAACATGCCGAGCGACCTGGCGGAGATCCGCCGCCTGGTGCAGGGCATCGGCGCCGAGGTGAACATGGTGTTCCCGCTCGGCAGCCATCTGGCCGACGTATCGCGCCTGGTCGAGGCCGACGTCAACATCTGCATGTACCGCGAGTTCGGCCGCATGCTCTGCGAAGCGCTCGACCGCCCCTACCTGCAGGCGCCGATCGGGCTGCACAGCACGACCAAGTTCCTGCGCTCGCTGGGCGAGCTGCTGGGACTGGACCCGGAACCGTTCATCGAGCGGGAGAAGCACACCACGATCAAGCCGATATGGGACCTGTGGCGTTCCGTGACGCAGGACTTCTTCGGCACCGCGAGCTTCGCCGTCGTCGCCAACGAGACCTACACGCGGGGCCTGAGGCACTTCCTGGCCGACGAGATGGGGTTACCGTGCAACTTCGCCGTCGCGCGCAAGCCGGGCGAGAAGACCGACAACGAGGCGGTGCGCCAGCTCGTGCGCGAGAAGCCGCCGCTCGTGATGTACGGCAGCTACAACGAGCGCATGTACCTGGCCGAGGCGGGCGTGGCCTCGCCGATGAAGCCGAGCTTCATACCGGCCTCGTTCCCGCTGCCGATCATCCGCCGCCACACCGGCACGCCGTTCATGGGCTATGCGGGTGCGACCTACGTGATCCAGGAGTTCTGCAACGCACTGTTCGATGCGCTGTTCAACATCCTGCCTCTGGCCGGCGACCTGGACCGGGTGGACCCGACGCCGGCGCGCCTGGGCGAGGCCGGGACGCGGCCCTGGGACGACGATGCGCAGCAGCTGCTGGGCGAGTTCGTCGCCACCGAGCCGGTGCTGATCCAGATCTCGGCTGCCAAGCGCCTGCGCGACCGCGCCGAGCGCGACGCGAAGCGCGCCGGCGAAGAGCGCATCACGGCCGCGCGCGTCGCGCGCGCTCGCGACGCGCTGCGCCAGGGAGAGCCGGCATGAGGCCTTTCGATTCAGGCCTCGATTCGATTTCGTCCGGCGTGTCCGGACTCCGAGCTCGGCGTGGCGAATGGCGCCATGCGAGTCCCCGCCGCGCGGGAGGCGCGCGGTAACGGCCGACAGGCCATTTTGTGAGGAACTATCCCTATGGCACAAGAAAGAAGCGGCTCGTTATCCGGGCTGACAGACCAGGAAGCGAAGGAGTTTCACGGCATCTTCGTGACGAGCTTCATCGGTTTCACGGCGATTGCCGTGGTCGCGCATTTCCTGGTCTGGAACTGGCGCCCCTGGCTCTAACCCACCCGGAAGGGGAACGCTATGGCTGATTTGGCGAATGTTCCGTTGCAGCAGGTGCTCAAGAGCGACTCCAAGACGTTCTTCGGCATCTTCGTGGCGAGCTTTGTCGTGTTTCTGGTGATCGCCCTCATCGCACAGACGCTGGCCTGGCAGTGGCGTCCCTGGTTCCCAGGGGCAGAGGGAGAGAAGTCGTTGATCGGTGGCGTGAAGGCTGCGGTGTATTCCTTCATGTCGTACCTCACTTAGGAGCAAAGAAGCATGTGGAAAGTTTGGCTGTTGTTCGATCCGCGCCGGGCGCTGGTCGGTCTGTTCGCGTTCTTGTTCACGCTGGCATTGGTGATTCACTTCATCCTGCTCAGCACCAACAAGTTCAACTGGATCGAAGGTGCTCCCAAGGCTCAGGCCTCGGCGCAGCAGTCTTCGCTGCCGGCCCCGGTGCCGGCGACCAAACCGTAGCCACCCGGCTACTCAAGGCGCCATGAGGCCCGGGCCGCGTCTTCCAAAGTCCGGCTCGGCCTCTCGCGCCGCGCGATACGAGCGAGCGGGCTGCCTGCCATTGCTTCGGGCAGTTCCAGATTCGAGGGTTCAACCATGTCGATGCTGAGTTTCGAAAGAAAGTACCGTGTACGCGGAGGCACCCTGATCGGCGGCGATCTGTTCGACTTCTGGGTCGGGCCGTTCTACGTCGGTTTCTTCGGCGTCACGACCGCGTTCTTCTCGGTGCTGGGAACGCTGATGATCGTCTGGGGCGCCTCGCAGGGGCCGACCTGGAACCTGTGGCAGATCAACATCGCGCCGCCCGACCTCAGCTACGGGCTGCGCATCGCACCGCTGATGCAAGGCGGCCTGTGGCAGCTGATCACCGTGTGCGCGATCGGAGCCTTCGTCTCCTGGGCGCTGCGCGAGGTCGAGATCTGCCGCAAGCTCGGCATGGGCCTGCACGTGCCGTTCGCCTTCGGTGTCGCGATCTTCGCGTATGTCACCCTGGTCGTGATCCGCCCAGTGCTGATGGGGGCCTGGGGGCACGGCTTTCCCTACGGAATCATGAGTCACCTCGACTGGGTGTCCAACACCGGCTACCAGTACCTGCACTTCCATTACAACCCCGCGCACATGCTCGCGATCACGTTCTTCTTCACGACCACGTTCGCGCTGTCGCTGCACGGTTCGCTGATCCTGTCGGCGACCAACCCGAAGAAGGGCGAGCCGGTCAAGACACCCGAGCACGAGGCCACCTTCTACCGCGACACCATCGGCTACTCGCTCGGCGCGCTGGGCATCCACCGCCTGGGCCTGTTCCTGGCCCTGTCGGCCGCCTTCTGGAGCGCCGTCTGCATCGTGATCAGCGGGCCCTTCTGGACGCGTGGCTGGCCCGAGTGGTGGAACTGGTGGCTCAACCTGCCGGTCTGGCGCTAGCGGCTCAACGGGCAAGGAGAACCCTTCATGGCTGAGTATCAAAACCTCTTCACGAGCGTGCAGGTGCTGGCGCCCAACTATCCCGGCGTGCCGATCGAGGGTGGCCGGCGCGAACGCGAAGGCCCGGTGGTGCAGGTCCACCTGCTCGGGCGCATCGGCGACGCCCAGCTCGGGCCGCTCTACCTCGGCGGCTACGGCATCGCCTCGCTGATCTGCGGCTTCATCGCGTTCGAGATCATCGGCCTGAACATGCTGGCCTCGGTCAACTGGAGCCCGGCGAAGTTCCTGCAGCAGCTCTTCTGGCTCGCACTCGAGCCGCCCGCGCCGTCCTACGGGCTGCACATGCCGCCGCTGAACCAGGGCGGCTGGTGGCTCATGGCCGGCTTCTTCCTGACGGCCGCGCTGCTGCTGTGGTGGGTGCGCATGTACCGCCGCGCGCGCGCGCTCGGCATGGGCACGCACACCGCCTGGGCCTTCGCGGCGGCGATCTGGCTGTACCTGGTGCTTGGCTTCTTCCGCCCGATCCTGATGGGCAGCTGGGGCGAGGCTGTGCCGTTCGGCATCTTCCCGCACCTCGACTGGACGGCCGCCTTCTCGATCCGCTACGGCAACCTGTTCTACAACCCGTTCCACATGCTGTCGATCGCGTTCCTCTATGGCGCGACGCTGCTGTTCGCGATGCACGGCGCGACGATCCTCGCGGTCAGCCGCTTCGGCGGCGAGCGCGAACTCGAGCAGATCGTCGACCGCGGAACCGCGTCTGAGCGGGGCGCGCTCTTCTGGCGCTGGACGATGGGCTTCAACGCGACGACCGAGTCGATCCACCGCTGGGGCTGGTGGTTCGCCGTGCTCTGCCCGCTGACCGGCGGCATCGGCATCCTGCTGACGGGCACCGTGGTCGACAACTGGTACCTGTGGGCCGTGAAGCACCACGTGGCGCCGATGTACCCGATGGTCTTCCCGCCCTTTGTCGACCCCACCAGCCTGCTGGGAGCCAAGCCATGACACGCATGATCCGGGCCTTGTGCCTGCTGCTCATGAGCAAACGCCGGGCCGCCCCAAGTCTTCCGGCTCCCCCGCAGGGGGGAGGACGCCGCAGCGCGGCGGCCTGGGTGGCGCTCACGGTGGCCGGCGCGGCACTGCTGGCCGGTTGCGAGCGCCCCCCGGTCGAATCCGTCCAGCACGGCTTTCGCGGCCTCGGCATGGTCGAGGTCTACAACCCGCGCATCCTGGCCACCCAGGCCGCCATCAACCAGGTGCCCGAACCGCCCCCGCCAGCGTCGCCCGACGGCCCCAGGGCGAGTCAGGTCTTCAAGAACGTGAAGGTGCTCGGCAACCTGAGCATCGGCGAGTTTGCACGCAACATGGTGGCCATCACGAGCTGGGTCTCTCCCAAGGAAGGCTGCGCCTACTGCCACGACGTGCAGAACTTCGCCGACGAGGGCAAGTACACGAAGCTCGTCTCGCGTCAGATGCTGCTGATGACGCAGAACATCAACGCCGAGTGGAAGCCACACGTCGCCGCGACCGGCGTGACCTGCTTTACCTGCCACCGCGGCAACCCGGTGCCGGCCAATGTCTGGTTCAAGACGCCTGGGCCGGACGCCGACACCCGGTTCGCAGGCAACCTGGCCGGGCAGAACGCGGGAGCGGCGCAGGTCGCATACGCCGCGCTGCCCAACGACCCCTTCACGCCCTTCCTGTCGCAGGCGGTCGACATCCGCGTTGTCGGGACCACCCCATTGCCCGCGGGCAATCGCCAGTCGATCAAGCAGGCCGAGTGGACCTACGGGCTGATGATGCACATGACGCAGTCGCTCGGCGTCAACTGCACCTACTGCCACAACACTCGCTCGTTCGCGCAATGGGACGCCAGCACGCCGCAGCGGGCGGTGGCTTGGTACGCCATCCGCAATGTGCGCAACGTCAACAACGGCTTCATGGACCCGCTGGCCAGCGTGTTCCCGGCGCATCGACTCGGGCCGCTGGGCGACGTGGCCAAGGTCAATTGCACGACTTGCCACCAGGGCGCCTTCAAGCCGCTGTACGGCGTCAGCATGCTCAACGGCTTTCCCGAGCTGGCCGGGCCGACGTCGCCAGGGGCTCAGCCGGCCGCTGCAATGGCGGCGCCGGTGGCCCCGCCGGGCAAGGTCGCGGTGTTCTTCGTGGTCGGCCGGAGCGATCTCAGCGTCGAGGCGCGCAGCGTGATTGCGGTCGCCGCCGCGGACATCGCCGCGCACCCCGGGCGGCAGGTGGACCTGTCAGGCTTCGCCGACCGAACCGGCAACGCCAACGCGAACCTCGAACTGGCCAAACAGCGTGCGTTCGCGGTCCGCGATGCGCTGACGGCGGCCGGTGTTCCCAGCGACCGCATCCGTCTCAAGAAGCCCGAGTTCGTGATCGGCGGCGCCGAGGCCGACGCTCGCCGGGTGGAGATCGCGACGGCGATCTAGCGCCGTCGCGGGCAGCGCGCTGCGAGCGTTCGACGATGCAAGTGCTGCTTGCGAACCCGAGAGGCTTCTGCGCCGGCGTGGTGCGGGCGGTCGAGATCGTCGAGCGCGCCCTCGAGCTGCACGGCGCGCCGGTCTACGTGTTTCACGAGATCGTTCACAACGGCCATGTCGTGGCCAATCTGCGCGCGGGTGGCGCGGTGTTCGTGAACGACATCGACCAGATCCCCGCCGGCGCGCCGACGGTGTTCAGCGCCCACGGCGTGGCCACCGCGGTGGTCGCGCGGGCACGCTCGCGCGGTTTGCGGGTGATCGACGCCACCTGTCCGCTGGTCGCCAAGGTCCACCTTCAGGCGCAGCGCTACGTGCAGCTCGGCTACACCCTGATCGTCATCGGCCACCGCGGGCACGAGGAGGTGGAAGGCACGATCGGATCGGTGGATGGACCAGTGCATCTGGTGACGACGGAGGACGACGCGCAGCGGCTCGAGCTTGCCGCCGATGCCAGGCCGGCCTACGTCACGCAGACCACGCTGAGCCTCGACGACACGCGCCTCACGATCCAGGCCCTGCAGCGCCGCTTTCCGGGAATCGTCGGGCCGCGGCTGGACGACATCTGCTACGCAACGCAGAACCGCCAGAACGCCGTGCGCGTCATTGCCTCGCAGGTTGATCTGGTGCTGGTGGTCGGCGCGCGCAACAGCTCCAACTCGTGCCGCCTGCGCGAAGTGGCCGCGCAGCGCGGCGTACCGGCTTACCTGGTGGAGGAGGCCGGCGAGATCGACCCGGCCTGGCTGGTGCACGCCGAGCGCGTCGGCGTGACCGCCGGCGCATCGACGCCCGAGGTGCTGGTGCGCGGCGTGCGTGCGCGCCTGCTGGCACTCGGCGCGCGCTCGGTACGCCAGATCGACGGCCCGGCCGAGAACGTTTCGTTCCGCATGCCGACGTCGCTGCTGCCGCGTGCGGCCTGAGCGGCGGCGAACCCGCCGCGCCGATCGTCAGTCCGCGACGCCGCGCGGACTCAGCGGCACCACCAGCACAGGCTCGGCCGCAGCGGCGGGCCCTTTGGCGGCGCCGTGCGAACGCAGACCCCACTTCCACAAGGCCTCCGACGGCAGCGGCAGCACCAGGAACCAGTGCTCCAGGATCGCCAGCGAGAGCAGCGTGGCGAGCAGGCCCTGCGAGCTCGCCTGAAACGGGCTCGCACCCGGGGCCAGGGCGGCCTGCCAGAGCGGGACGACCAGGATCGTCGAGACGGCGATCGAGATCGGAAAGAGCGGGTTGATCGCGCTGCGCCTGAAATAGCTCTGCAGGTACTTCAGATGCGGCGGCAGGAAGGTCTCGTTGAGGTTGCGCACGCCGAGAAAGATATTGAGCTTGGCGCTCTGGCGCATCGTCCACAGGATCACGTAGGTCCACCAACCGGTCTGGTTCGGCGCCTCCCAGGTGACGGCAAGCACTGCGATGGCGAGCACGACCAGGGCCATCTCGTGATGCAGCACCGCCTGCAGGCCATAGCCCGCACGCCGCCAGCCGGCGCAGCCTTCGGGGCAGGGTTCGCGGCGCGGGCCGGTCACGACGCCGAGCAGGAACGCCACCTCCTGCCAGCCCCAGACGAGGATTGCGCAGATGAACGCGCAGTAGGCGCCTGCCACGGAGGTGTTGCCGCTGCTCTCGGCCAGCCCGGCCAGGGCCAGGCCGAGAAGCGCGGTGGAGCCGAGCATCGTCCACTTGAACGTGCGCCGGGGCAGTCCGTCGAGGTACAAGATCACGCCGGTGCTGAACCACCAGACGAACAGCGTGGCCCCAATGGCCAGCCCGAGCTGCGACATGGCGCGGCGCCGCTGCGGCTACCAGGCGGGCGCCATGCGCACCTGCTGCGGCAGTTCGTTGCGCAGCGTGGGCAGCAAGTACAGCCGCGCGAAGGTGGCGAACCCGGCGACCGACCAGGCGGCCTGCTTCAGGCGCCCGGCAACGCCACCCCGTGCCTTGGCCTGGGCTACTTGCTGCGAAATGCGGAACAGCCGGTCGAGCCCGGCGCGAAACGCCGGGTGGTCGATGTCCAGCGTCAGCGGGAAGACCTGCTTGGTGATCGCCGAGGTGATGCGAAAGACCGCGTAGTCGTAGTCGGTGGATTCGAGGCCCATCGCGTGGTGCAACTGCGGCCGCGTGTGGTCGCGCACGTACATCGTCGCGTACACCGCGAGCAGGAAGAAGCGGATCCACAGCGTGTTGAGCCCGCGCAGCAGCTGCGGGTTGGCACGCATGATCAGCGCGAACGACTCGCCGTGGCGGAATTCGTCGTTGCACCAGCGTTCGAACCAGCGAAAGATCGGATGGAAGCGCTTCTCCGGATGGCGCTCGAGCTGGCGGAAGATCGTGATGTAGCGCGCGTAGCCGATCTTCTCGGACAGGTAGGTGGCGTAGAAGATGTACTTCGGCTTGAAGTACGTATAGGCCTTCGACGCCTTCAAGCCCGGCAGGTCCACCGCCAGCCCATAGTCGCGCAGCGACTGGTTGATGAAGCTCGCATGGCGCGACTCGTCGCGCGTCAGGTACGTCATCAGCCGCTTGATGTCGGGATTCTCGACGTTCTTGCGGATCTCGTTGTAGAGCACGCAGCCCGAGTACTCGGACGTGATCGAGCTGATCAGGAAGTCGAGGAACTCCTGGCGCAGTTCGGGCGGCAGGTCGCGGACTTCGCCTGCGAACTCGGCGGTGCGCTGGAAGTGGTCGTGGTTGTTGTCGCCCTCGTACTCCAGCATCATCTGGTCCCACTCGGCGCGCACCGGGCTCACGTCGAGGCGGTCCATCGCCGCGTAGTCGGTGCGGTAGAAGCGCGGGCTGAGCAGCGTGCTGGCGCGTGCCTTCTCCATCACATCCGCGGGGGTGGCGATCGCCTCGGTGTCGTCCATGGGTTGGTCTCCTAGTGCGAAAGGGGCGCTGCAGCCGCGGCGAGCAGGCGCGCGAACTCGCCGGCGTTGACGGGGCCGAACGATTCCAGATCGACGATGCGCCCGGTGGCCGGGTCGTGCAATGTGAGGCGGCCGTCCGCACGGCCGATCAGTTCGAACGGCGGGCCGTCGCCGACACCCTGGCGCTTGCGCTCGCGCGCCAGCCCGCGCAGCGTGCCGCGCACGAAGCCGCTCTGGCCCGTGATCGTGTCGACGAGCCGGTTGTCGGACGCGCGGAGCACGGCGATGCTGCCGTCAGGACGGTCTTCGAAGCGCAAGGCCTGAGTGACGACGGGCTTCGCATCGGGGGCGCGGATGTCCACGCCCGACAGCCGCACCGCCGCCACGGCGATCAGCACGGCGCCGATCATGGCTGCCGCGCCGAGCAGGGGGCCGCGCGGGAAGGGGGCGCTCGAGACGGTCTCGCTCATGGCTTCACGCTTCTGCGCTCTCAGTGCGTCGCCAGCAGGCCACCGGCCGCGGATGGGCGCGGCCTGGGTGCGGGCACCTGCGGTGCGGGGGCGGGCTGCACGGACGGCAAGGCGGTCGTCACGGCCGGCTGCGCCGGCGCGCCGGTCGCACCGGCCCAGGCCTGGGCCAGGATCTCGGCGACCTGCGCTGCCTCGGGCACGCAGCACAGCATCGGCTCGGGCCTTGCCAGACGCCACGGGCGCACGTGAGGCCACAGGTGCATGAAGGCGATCTTGTCCTGGGCCGACAGCGTGAGCGGGATGTTGCCGCTGCCATCGGGGTAGCGGCGCAGCCCGGCCGCCGCGATGCGGCCGAATGGCAGGTTGAAGGTCAGGCTGAGCACCACGCCGACGCGCATCACGACCCGCCGGTCGGTGATCGTGTAGACCGTTGTCCGGCTCGACAGCCAGGCCATCAGCGACACCACTGCGAGCGCGAGCAGCACCGGCGGCAGCAGCCAGAGCGCCGAGAGCAGCGGCCTCGGCGGTCGAGCCGCCGCCCGAGAGCACCGTGACGGCGCGCACGGCCAGGATCGCGCCGAAGTACAGCGCGAGCTTGCGCACGTGGAAGACGCGGCGCGCCATCACCCGCCACTGCGGCGAGCCCTGCCAGAGCAGGCGCTCGCCGTCGGGCAGCGGTTCCGGCAGCCCGAGTTCGGGCTCGAACTCATGTTCATGGGGGCGGTTGCCCTCGCCCCGGGAATCGGGTGCGACGCGGTGGCCGGCGGCCTCGGTCACAGCAGCGGCTCCGCGCGGGATGCTTCTGCGTAGAGCGTGCCGCCGCCGTAGTAGGCCATGATCTTCTCCTCTTCCAGCCGCGAGACCTGCTCGGGGTGCCGGGTCGGCGGCACCTGCGCGAACTGGTGGCCGAGGATGGAGGCGACCTTGATCTGGCGCTGTCCGATGCGGGTGAAGTTCGTCGGCAGCAGGACGTGGCGGGCTCCGCCTTCGGCCGGCACCGCGACCTCGATGTAGCGGAACAGCATCTCGGAGCGGTCGACCCAGAGGTCGCGCACCGTGCCGCCGGGCTTGCCGTCGGCGCCAAGCACCGGCAGGCCGCGCGGGTCGATGCCCTGAGGCGCCACGCCGAAACCGTGCGCCGCGCGCAGCGGCACGATCTTGGCCTCACCTTCGAACGTGAGCTCGACCTCGTCGGCCCGGTCGGCGTAGGCGCCCGGCCCGACGCCGTCGAGCATCGGGTTGCCGGTTGGATTGAGCGGCGCACCGGGGAAGTTCCCGGCGGGCTCGGCACGCAGGATCTGCGGTGAGCGCTTGCCATCGCCCACCGTGGCCGTGCTGCCGTCCTGCAACAAGAAGGTCTTCGGGCTCGGGATCGGCGGCCAGCCCTGCACCGTGATGTGGGCGGAGCGGTCCGACTCCAGCGGATAGCCTTCGCGCTTGTTCTCCTGGAGGAGGTAGTAGATGAGGCCGGCAAAGAAGAGCCAGAAGACGTACAGCGTGAGCTGCGCGACGTCGAAGTAGCTGGTGATGGCGCCCATGAATGACCTCCTGTCGAATTGACTGATGGAACCTAGCCCGGGAATTCGGCCAGGCCGAACTTCGCCGGCGTTGCCGGCCGCGCCTCGCGCGCGCTGCGCACCAGCGGCCCGATCGCGATCAGCGTGGCAAAGAGCAGAACCATTTCGATGTGATAGACGAAGCTGTAACCGGTGGCCGGGTTGTCGAGCACGGGGCCGAGCGCGCCCTGCGTCGCCAGGCCCGAGACCGTGTCGCGCAGCGCGCCGCCCAGGGCGATCGCCACGCCGGCGCTGCTCGCCTGCACAGCGCCCCAGGCGCCGAGCGCCAAGCCGTTCAGGCCGTCCGATTCCAGGCCCATCGCGGCAGTGAGCGTGCCGACCGCGAACAGGCCCCCGCCGAAGCCGATCAGCATCGCGCCGATCCGGAACAGCGTGGCCGAGTGCATGGGTTCGGCGAAGATGACGGCCGAGAACGCGACGATCCCCACCAGCGTGCCGAAGGCCGCCAGGCGGTAGGGATCGGTGCCGCGCCCGAGCCAGTGCGCGGCAAGGGCGAACGCCGCCAGCGCGCCGGCCGCCATCAGCGCCGTCAGCGCCGAGGTCGCCCCGACCGACAGGCCGAGGATCTCGCCGCCGTAGGGCTCCAGGATGATGTCCTGCATGCCGAACGCCGCCGTGCCCAGGCCGACGGCGACGAGGTAGCGCATCGCGCGGCTGCGGGCGACGAAGGCGCGCCAGGTGGCGCCGAACGACGCACGCGGGCGGTCGACCGGCGTGCGCGACGGGTCGCGCGGCTCCTGCTTCCACAGCGCGGCGATGTTCAGCGCCATCGTCACCATCGCCGCGCCTTGCACCACCTTGATCAGCCGCAGCGCGCTGAAGTCGGCAAGCAGCAGGCCGAAGGCCATGCCGCTGGCCACCATGCCGGTCAGCAGCATCACGTACATCAGCGCGACCACGCGCGGGCGCGCCTCGGGTGGCGCCAGGTCGCTCGCCAGCGCCAGGCCGGCCGTCTGCGTGGTCTGCAGGCCCGCGCCGACCATCAGGAAGGCGAGCGCCGCGCCGGCATGGCCGATCCAGGCCGGGCCGCGGTTGTCGCCCGAGAGCAGGATCAGCGCGAACGGCATGATCGCCAGCCCGCCGAACTGGACCAGGCTGCCGAGCCACAGGTAGGGCACGCGCTTCCAGCCCAGCACCGAGCGGTGGGTGTCGGAGCGAAAGCCGACCAGCGCGCGGAACGGCGCAAACACGAGCGGCAACGCCACCATCAGCGAGACCAGCCAGGCGCTGACGCCGAGCTCGAGAATCATCACGCGGTTCAGCGTGCCCACCATCAGCGCCGTTGCCATGCCGACCGAGACCTGGAACAGCGACAGCCTGAGCAGCCGCAGCAGCGGCAGCTCGGCCGTCGCGGCGTCGGCGAACGGCAGGAAGCGCGGGCCGAGGTGAGTCCAGGCGCGGCTGAGGGCTTGGTTCACGCGCATCATCGGCGCACGAGCTCCATGGACTGCGAGGTATAGAAGCCGCTCGCGATGCGCTCGCTTCGCGCCGCGCGCCAGCCCGCGAGCGCGGGCGCGTCTGCCAGCAGGGCGCGCAGCGTCTTCTCGCGTACCGGCTCGATGAAGGGTGCGCGGTCGCCGCGCGGGAACAGGCGGCCGACGCTGATCATCGCGGCCAGCAAGGGCGTGCTGGGCGCAAAGGTGAACAGGATCGACGAGCCGGTGCGCTCCGCCAGGCCGGCCAGCACGCGCACGACGTCGGCCTGGTGATAGTGGATCAGCGAGTCCATCCCGACCACGTGGTCGAAGCGGCCCAGCGCCGGGTCGAGCATGTCGCCCGACAGGAACTCGATGCTGCCGTGGCCCAGGTCGTGCGGAGCGCGCTCGCGGGCCAGGTCGACCAGCGTCGGCGAAAGGTCGATCGCGACGACCTGCGCGCCGCGCCGCGCCGCCTCGATCGCGAGCGCCCCGGTGCCGCAGCCGGCGTCGAGGACGCGCTTGCCGCGACAGATCCTGCGGCAGCCAGGAGAGCAGGCGCGCGCGCATGCGGTCGCGTCCGGCGCGCACCGTGGCGCGGATGCCGCTCACCGGTGCGGTCGAGGTCAGCCGCGCCCACGCCTCGACGGCCGTGCGGTCGAAGTAGGTCTCGATCTGCCCGCGTCGCGCGAGATAGTCTGCGTTGGCCATGCGTTGCCTCAGTCGAAACCCAGCAGGTCGAAGATGTCGCGGTCCTTCATCGACTCGACCATCAGCGGATCGGTGCCGGCCCACAGCGACGCGGCCAGGCGCAGGTATTCGTTCTGCACCGCTTCGAGCTCGGGCGAGTACTCCATCTCGAACAGCGTGGCCTTCTTGAGCCGGCTGCGCCGGATCACGTCGAGGTCGGGGAAGCGGGCCATCGTCTTCAGGCCGACCTGCGCGTTGAACCTGTCGATCTGGTCGGTCTCGGCGCTGCGGTTGGCGATCACGCCGCCCAGGCGCACGTTGTAGTTCTTCGCCTTGGCCTTGATCGCCTGCACGATGCGGTTCATCGCGAAGATCGAGTCGAAGTCGT
The DNA here is from genome assembly GCA_963779155.1 of uncultured bacterium. Lineage (GTDB taxonomy): Bacteria > Pseudomonadota > Gammaproteobacteria > Burkholderiales > Burkholderiaceae_C > CAIKUF01. The sequence goes on from CAVZXE010000020.1 coordinate 512,214, forward strand.
TGGCGGTCACGATCAGCGCGCGGTCGGCGTGCTGCAGCGGTGCGGCGAAGCCGCCGCAGACCACGTCGCCGAGCACGTCGAAGATCACGACGTCGGTCTCTTCGAGCAGGTGGTGCTCCTTCAGCAGCTTGACGGTCTGCCCGACGACGTAGCCGCCGCACCCGGTGCCGGCCGGCGGGCCGCCGGCCTCGACGCACATCACGCCGTTGTAGCCGGCGTAGACGAAGTCCTCGACGCGCAACTCTTCGGTGTGGAAGTCGACCGACTCGAGCACGTCGATCACGGTCGGCATCAGCTTCTTGGTCAGCGTGAAGGTCGAGTCGTGCTTCGGGTCGCAGCCGATCTGCAGCACGCGCTTGCCGAGCTTGCTGAACGCGACCGACAGGTTCGAGCTCGTCGTGCTCTTGCCGATGCCGCCCTTGCCGTAGACCGCGAAGACCTTGGCGTTGCCGATCTTGAGGTTCGGGTCGAGCTGCACCTGCACGCTGCCCTCGCCGTCGGCGCGCAGGTTGGCGCGCAGGCCCGGACGCTTGATGTCGGGGACGGGAACGGTGGTGGTGCTGGTCATGCGGTTGCCTCCGGAAGGCCGGCGTCCCTGCAAGTGCTCGCTGGGTCGGCAACTTGCCGCACCCGCTCGCTTCGATGCCCACTGCGTGGGGCCCCTCTTGCGCGGCTCATGCGGCGGCCTTTTCAAACACACCTTCGAGCCGGTCTTCAAGCTCCTCACCGGCACGACGCAGCGCCTCCAGCATGGTCGCGTCGGGCTTCCAGAACTTGCGCTCCGACGCCTCGAGCAGCCGGCTCGCGACCTTGGCGGACGCGGTCGGGTTCAGCTGCGCCAGGCGCTCGCGCATGGCCGGGTCGAGCAGGAAGGTCTCGGTCAGCTGCTGATAGACCCAGGGCTGCGACCTGCCCGGTGGTGGCCGACCAGCCCATCGTGTTGGTCACGTGAACCTCGATCTGGCGCACGCCCTTCGTAGCCGTGCTCCAGCATGCCCTCGTACCACTTCGGGTTGAGCATGCGGGTGCGCGTCTCCAGCGCCACCTGCTCCGACAGCGTGCGCACCGTGCCGTCGCCGCGCGTCTGGTCGCCGATATAGACCGGCGCGACCGCAGCGTCCTTGCCCTTGGCGCGCTTGACGGCGCGGCTGATGCCGCCGAGCGTGTCGAAGTAGGTGTCGACCGTGGTCACGCCGAGCTCGACCGAGTCGAGGTTCTGGTAGGCGAGCTGCACGCCGGCGAGCACGCTCTGCAGCAGCGCGGCCTGCTGCACCGGGCGGCCGCTGCGGCCGTAGGCGAAGCCCTTGCGGCGCGAGTAGGTCTCGGCGAGCTCGTCTTCGTCGTCCCAGCGGCTGTTGTCCACCAGATGGTTGACGTTCGAGCCGTAGGCGCCCTCGGCGTTGCCGAACACGCGCAGCGATGCGGTCTCCAGGTCGCCGCCGTGCTCCTGCTGGTAGGCCAGCGCATGCTTGCGGATGAAGTTCTGCTCCAGCGGTTCGTCGGCGCTGGCGGCGAGGAACGCGGCTTCGGCGAGCAGCTTGATCTGCAGCGGCAACAGGTCGCGGAAGATGCCCGACAGCGTGATGACCACGTCCACCCGCGGCCGCCCCAACGTCTCGAGCGACATCAGCTCGGCGCCTGCGAGACGCCCGTAGCTGTCGAAGCGTGGCTTGGCGCCGATCAGCGAAAGCGCCTGGCCGATCGGGCCGCCCTCGCTCTTGAGGTTGTCGGTGCCCCACAGCACGAGCGCAATCGATTCGGGGAACGCGTTGCCGTCGGCCATGTGCCGCTGCAGCAGGCGCTCGGCCTGGCGCGCACCGTCCTGCACCGCGAACGCGCTCGGGATGCGGAACGGGTCGAAGCCGTGCAGGTTGCGCCCGGTGGGCAGGATCGCCGGCGTGCGCAGCAGGTCGCCACCCGGCGCCGGGCGCACGAAACGGCCGTCGAGGGCGTGCATCAGGCCCTCGATCTCGGTGTCTTGCTCGAGCAACTTGTCGGTCGCCGCCAGGGCGTGCAGCACGGCGAGCAGCGCGTCGTCGGCCGGAGCGCCCGTCGCCGCGATGGCGCGCTCGGCCGAGCACCCGGCCACCAGCGCCTCGACCACCTCACGTGCCGGGCGGGCGCCGTGCGACGCCTCGGCCACGGCGAGCAGCATGTCCACCCGCTGCTCGGCCGTCGGCGCCTGGCCGACCACGTGCAGGCCGTGCGGAATCAACGTGTATTCGAGTTCGAGCACCGCGTCGCTCAGTTTCGCGATGAGCTCCTGCGCCGATGCGTCCCAGGCCGGCTCGGCCTGCGCCAGTTCGAGAGCGACCGCCTGCGCCTGGATCAGCGGCGCGAGGTCGCTGCGTTCGTGCGCCGCGTCGGGCGCCAGCCCCCGCCAGCGTTCGAGCGAGGCCTTGAGCTCGACCAGGCCGCGGTACAGCCCCGCCTGCGTCACCGGCGGCGTCAGGTAGCTGATCAGCGTGGCGGCGGCGCGGCGCTTGGCGATCGTGCCTTCGGACGGGTTGTTCGACGCGTAGAGGTAGAGGTTCGGCAGATCGCCGATCAGCCGGTCGGGCCAGCAGGCGCCCGACATGCCGGACTGCTTGCCGGGCATGAACTCGAGCGCGCCGTGGGTGCCGAAATGCAGCACCGCGTGGGCGCCGAAGTCCTCGCGCAGCCAGCGGTAGAAGGCCGAGAACGCGTGCGTCGGCGCGAAGCCGCGCTCGAACAGCAGCCGCATCGGGTCGCCTTCGTAGCCGAAGGCCGGCTGGATGCCGACGAACACGTTGCCGAAGCGCTCGCCGAGGACGAAGATCGAGCTGCCGTTGCTCTGCTGGCGGCCGGGCGCCGGGCCCCATTGCGCCTCGATCTGCTTGAGCCAGCGCTCGCGCCTGACATGGTCGTCGGTCGAGATGCGGGCGTGCACGTTGGCGCTGGCGCCGAACATCGGCGCGTTGCCGTTGATGACGCGCTCGCGGAGCTCGTCCACGCTCGACGGCAGCTCGACGGTGTAGCCCTCGCGCTGCATCGCGGCGAGCGTGTTGTAGAGCGACTCGAACACCGACAGGAACGCGGCGGTGCCGGTGTTGCCCGCGTTGGGCGGGAAGTTGAACAGCACCGCTGCCACCTTGCGCTCGGCGCGCGACGAGCGGCGAAGGTCGACCAGCTTGCCGACGCGCGCGGCCAGCGCATCGGCGCGCTCGGAGCAGACCTGCATGTCGTGCGCGTTCTCGGCCAGCATGAACTTGCACGCGCGGTCGCAGCCGCTGCACTGGGTGCCGGCCGATTCGCTGCGGCCACCGTAGACCATCGGCCCGGTCGAGCCGTCGAGCTCCGGAATGGCGACCATCATCGTCGCCTCGACCGGCAGCAGGCCGCGCTCGGAGCCGCCCCACTGCTCGATGGTCTGGAACTCGACCGGCGTCACGGCGAGGTAGGGCACGTCGAGCCGGGCCAGGATGTCCTCGGCCGCGCGGGCGTCGTTGTAGGCCGGCCCGCCGACGAGCGAGAAGCCGGTCAGCGAGACCACGGCGTCCACCGTCGGCCGGTCGTCCTTGAAGAAGTAGCTCTCGATCGCCGGCCGTGCGTCGAGCCCGGTCGCGAAGGCGGGCACCACGCGCAGGCCGCGCGCCTCGAGCGCGGTGAGCACGCCGTCGTAGTGGCCGGCGTTGCCGGCCAGCAGGTACGAGCGCATCAGCAGCACGCCCACCGTGCCGCGCTTGCCGCTGGTGGCCACGCGCGGCAGGTCGTCGAGGCGGTCGGACATGCACTGCGCGCCGCCCGTCATCCGCGGGTGATAGACGCCGATCTCGGGGTAGTCGGCCGGCGCCTTGGACTTGACGGCGCCGCGCAGGCTGCGCCGCGGCCCGTCGGCGTAGCGGTCGACGAGAAAGCGGACCATGCTGGCCACGTTCTCCTGCGATCCCGCGAGCCAGTACTGCAGGGTCAGGAAGTACGCGCGCACGTCCTGCGCCGTGCCGGGGATGAAGCGCAGGATCTTGGGCAGCCGGCGCAGCATCTTCATCTGCTTGGCGCCGGCGGTGGCCTTCGCGCCCGACTCATTGCCCTTGGCCTCGGGCTTGCCGCGCAGGCGCTTGAGCAGCGCCATCGGGCCGCTGACCTGGCCGTCCATGCTGAACTTGCCCATCCGGGTGAGCTTCATCACCTCGGTGGCGGACATCGCGCAGACCATCGCGTCGCAGTGCTCGCGGCGCGCCGTCAGGGCCGGCAGCACGGGAAGGAAATGCTCTTCCATGAACAGCATGGTCGCGATCACGATGTCGCCCTCGGCGATGTCGGCGCGGCAGCGCTCGAGCGCCGCCGTGTCGTCGCCCCACTCCGCAGCCGCATGCACGCGCAAGCTCAGGCCCGGGACCTCTCGCGCCAGCGCGCGATGCGCGCGCTCGGCGGCGCTGGCGAGGTGGCTGTCCATCGTCACGATCACCACCCGCATCGGCGTGGCTTCAGCGACTGAAGTGGGCTTTTGCATCGTAGAGGGTCTCGATGGTGATCACCGGTACGCGATGGTCGTGCGCGTACGCTTCGGTGTTGCGGCGGGCCTTGCCGCGCACGAAGAAGGGGATCTTGCGAAGCTCCTTCTCGGCGTCCGGCGACCACGGCGCCGGGATCGCGGCGGGCGGGCCTTCTCCTTTGTCGTTGGCGGCGTCGGTCGAGGCCTGGGCAATCACCGCGGGGGCGGGCGCGACCTCGATCAACGCGGGTTCGTCGGCGGCAGCGGGCCGCTTCGCTTGGCCACCCAGGTGCGACGGCGCGGCGTCCTCGTGGAACTCGAAGTCGCCGCGGAACATCGTGAGCAGGTGCTCTTCGAGGCCCATCATCAGCGGGTGGACCCAGGTGTCGAAGAGCACGTTGGCGCCTTCGAAGCCCATCTGCGGCGAGTAGCGGGCCGGGAAGTCCTGCACGTGCACCGGCGCCGAGATCACCGCGCAGGGCACGCCCAGGCGCTTGGCGATGTGGCGCTCCATCTGCGTGCCGAGCACGAGCTCGGGCTGCAGTTCGGCGACCCGGGCCTCGACGTCGAGATAGTCGTCGGTGATCAGCGCCTCGACGCCATAGAGCTTGGCCGCTTCGCGCACCTCGCGCGCGAATTCGCGGCTGTAGGTGCCGATGCCGACGACGGTGAAGCCGAGCTCCTGCGTCGCGACGCGGGCGGCGGCGACGGCATGCGTCGCGTCGCCGAAGACGAACACGCGCTTGCCGGTGAGGTAGGTCGAGTCGACCGAACGCGCGTACCACGGCGAACGCGACTGCACGCTCGGCGAGCACCGCCGCCGGGTCGAGCCCGGCGAGCGCGGCCACCTCGCGCGACGAAGTCGCGCGTGGCGCCGTCGCCGATCGGCACCGTCTTCGTCGACGGCTGGCCGAAGTTGCGCGCGAGCCACTGCGCCGCCTGGCCCGCCACTTCGGGGTAGAGCACGACGTTGAAGTCGGCGTCGCCCAGGCGCGCCAGGTCGGCCGGCGTGGCGCCGAGCGGCGCGACGACGTTGACGTCGACGCCGATCTGCCCGAGCAGGCGGGTGATCTCGGTCACGTCGTCGCGATGCCGAAAGCCGAGCGCCGTCGGGCCGAGCACGTTGCAGCGCGGCGCCTCGCCTTCGGCGCGGGCGGGCCGAAGCGTGCCGGGCGGCGGCACCGACGGGCCGGCCAGCGCGCGCACCATCTGGTAGAAGGTCTCGGCCGCGCCCCAGTTCTCCTTCTTCTGGTAGGCCGGCAGTTCGAGCGGCACGACCGGGATCGGCAGGTTCAGCGCCCTCGCCAGCCCGCCCGGATCGTCCTGGATCAGCTCGGCCGTGCACGACGCGCCGACCATCATCGCCTGCGGCTTGAAGCGCTCGTAGGCGTCGCGCGCGGCGTTCTTGAACAGCTCGGCGGTATCGCCGCCGAGGTCGCGCGCCTGGAAGGTGGTGTAGGTGACGGGCGGGCGCCTGGGCAGGCGCTCGATCATCGTGAACAGCAGGTCGGCGTAGGTGTCGCCCTGCGGCGCGTGCAGCACGTAGTGCACGCCCTCCATCGCGGTGGCAACCCGCATCGCGCCGACGTGCGGCGGGCCTTCGTAGGTCCAGAGCGTCAACTGCATGGCGTGCGGCGCTTCCGGCGCTTCAGGCGACGAGCTTCAGGCGCCGCACCAGCGGGCGCGCGAACAGCTCGGCCAGGTCGGCCGCCTGGTCGTAGCCCTGGATCGGCGTGAAGACGAGTTCGATCGCCCACTTGGTGGTCAGGCCCTCGGCCTCGAGCGGGTTGGCCAGGCCGAGCCCGCAGACAACGATGTCGGGCTGCGCGGCACGGCAGCGGTCGAGCTGCTTCTCGACGTCCTGGCCTTCGCGAGAGGAACGTGCCCGTAGGCAGCAGCGCCAGCTCCTCGGCCAGGTGCTGCCGGTGCAGGTAGGGCGAGCCGACCTCGACCAGGCGCATGCCGAGCTCGCGCGCCAGGAAGCGCGCCAGCGGCACCTCGAGCTGCGAATCGGGGAAGAAGAAGATGCGCTTGCCGGCGAGTTGGCCGCGGTGGCGCGCGAGCGCGCGCTGCGCGCGCTCGCGCTTGGGCGCCGTGACGCGTTCGAAGCGGTCGGCGGCTACGCCGAAGGCGGTGGCCGCGGCCTGCAGCCAGCGTGTCGTGCCTTCGTCGCCGAGCGGAAACGGCGCCGGCAGCCGCTGTGCGCCGCGCTCTTCGAGCGCCCGCGCGGTGTCGGCAAGAAAGGGCTGCGCGAGCAGGAAGCGCGTGTTGGGGCCGACCGGCGCCAGGTCGCCCGCGCGCCGCGGCGGAAGGAAGTGCATCGGGCCGATGCCGAGCTCGTCGAACAGGCGCCGGAACTGGTCTTCGACCACGTCGGCGAGCGCGCCGACGACGAGCAGGGAGGGTTCGGCGCCCGTCGCTTCGCGCGGCGCGACGGGGACGAGCGCAGCGAGGCAGGCGTCCTCTCCCTGCGTGAACGTGGTCTCGATGCCGCTGCCCGAGTAGCTGAGGATGCGCACCGTGGGGGCGAAGGACTGCGACAGCCGCGCCGCGGCGCGCGACAGGTCGAGCTTGATCACTTCCGACGGGCAGGAGCCGACGAGGAACAGCATGCCGGATGTCGGGCCGGCGCTCGAGCAGGCGCGTGACGACCCGGTCGAGCTCGGCGTTGGCGTCGGCCAGGCCGGCCAGGTCGCGCTCGTCGATGATGGCGGTGGCGAAGCGCGGCTCGGCGAAGATCATCACGCCCGCCGCCGACTGGATCAGGTGGGCGCAGGTGCGCGAGCCGACGACGAGGAAGAACGCGTCCTGGATCTTGCGGTGCAGCCAGATGATGCCGGTCAGGCCGCAGAAGACCTCACGCTGGCCGCGTTCGCGCAGCACCGGCGCTTCGGCGCAGCCCTCGGCCGCGGTGGCGCTGATCGGACTCACCGGGCTCATTGCGGCAGCCAGCGCACTTCGTGCATTCCCAGCGCGCGGGAGCTCTCGCAGCTGGGGAGGCCCGGCCTGCTCATGCCGCGTGTCCCCTGGCTGCCAGGCCGGGCTCGGCCCGGGCTTGATCGAGCCTCGCGGCGCGCAGCTTCAGCAGGAACTGGGTGGCGTTGATCACGTAGGCCGCATAGGCAGCGAGGGCCAGGAACATCAGCGGGCGCGCCGCCATCCAGCCGGTGGCCAGCGCCACCAGATAGGCCGTGTGCAGCGCCAGCACCAGCATGCTGAACACGTCTTCCCAGTAGAAGGCCGGAGCGAACAGGTACACGCCGTAGACGTCCTTCTCCCACAGGCAGCCGGTGATCATGATCGTGTACAGGGTGAGGGTCTTGACGACGATCGACGCGTTTGCCGGCGCCAGCCCCTCGCCCGTCGCCAGGAACCGCAGCACCAGGACCAGGCTGGTGAGAAAGACGACGAACTGGATCGGCGCGAGCACGCCCTGCACCAGCGTCCAGCCGGAGGCGTCGCGCCGTTGCCGCTGCTGCGCGGTGTACAGCGGCGGTCGCTTCGGCGCCGGCCGCGGACCCGCCTGCTGCATCGAACCCTGCTCGGTGCTACTGCTCATGGCGCCGAATCTAGACTGGCCCGAAGAAGATGTCAACGGTAGTTGACGTAATGTTTATCTGACACTAATCTGCCGTCAGGGCCGGGGTTTACGATGAGTCGAATTCGGGTTGACCCTGAGGTGAATGTGGGCATAGCATCGCGACGGCGATACAACAAGCTGGTTCGACTGACGTCCCGGTCGCTCGACCTTCGGCGTACTGCGAATCCCAGCCCGATCAACTCGGGAGGAGAGATCTGATGGATCGGTTGACTCAGGAAGGCTTGACACTGGCGACGACGAGCCGAGACTTTCGCGGGGGCGGGCAGGACGTGCTGCCCCAGGGCGCATGGATCGAGCAGTTCAAGGCAGTGGATCACGATGCCGCCTCCGGCGCGCGAATGACCTGGCTGCTGCGCACGATCGAGGCCGAGATCATTCCGCGCCTGATGCTTGCGCACCAGAGCCCGGCTTTTGCTGTGCCGAGCGCTGAAGCCCTTGCGCAGCGGGCAATCGGTCGCGACGAGGTCGCTGCGTTCGCCGCCCTGGTGCTGGCCCAGCCTGCCGATGCGGCCTTCGCGCATGTGGCGGCCCTGCGGGCCGATGGCCTGGCGCTCGACGCGATCTACCTGGACCTGCTCTCGCCCACTGCGCGGCACCTGGGCGAAATGTGGGAAGCCGACCTGTGCGACTTCACCCAGGTGACGCTCGGCCTGTGGCGGCTGCAGCAGTTGCTCTACGACCTGAGCCCCGCGTTCCAGGACGATGCCACGTTCAGCGCGCAGCGTCGGCGCGCGCTGCTTGCGCCGGCCCCCGGCTCGCAGCACACGCTCGGCCTGTTCATCGTGGCCGAGTTCTTTCGTCGCGCGGGTTGGGACGTCTGTGGCGAGCCGACGGCTTCGCTGGCCGATCTGACGGCCGCCATGCGTAGCGAGTGGTTCGACGTCGTGGGGCTGTCGGTCGGCGCCGACTGCCAGCTCGACGACTTGTCGTCCGTCATACTCTCGCTGCGCAGGGCGTCGCGAAACAAGGGCGTCGGCGTGATGGTCGGGGGCGCGGTGTTCTCGGCGCAGCCCGATTTGGCCACCGCCGTGGGGGCCGACATGACTGCCGCCGACGCCCCGCAGGCCCTCGTGCTGGCCGAAGCCATGGTGGCCCTGCGCGACAAGCGCTGTTAAACCCTGAATGTGCTCTTGCAGGCGGCCCGGGAGGCCGCAACCTACTGGACCGGATCAGCCACGAACCGTCGCCCTTTGTGAATCAATTCGAAGCCCCGCAGCAGTCCTTGGCGGGCCTTGATCCCGAGGCCACCGCTTCGCTGATTTCCGCGGCGACCGATGTCGCCCTGCTCGTCGACGGCGAAGGCGTGATTCGCGACGTTTCGGTCGGCAGCGATGACTTCGCGCTCGAGGGCTACCAGAAGTGGATCGGCCGCACCTGGGCGGATACCGTGACGCCCGACAGTCGGGCCAAGGTCGCCGCGCTTCTGCGCGACGCCGCGGCCAAGTCGCCGCGCAAGTGGCGCCACATCAATCACCCGTCGTCGCTCGGGGCCGACGTGCCGGTGCTTTATTCGGCGATCCAGGTCGGCAAGCAGGGCGGTGTGGTCGCCTTCGGGCGCGACCTTCGCGCGGTGGCCGCGCTGCAGCAGAGACTGATGGCCGCGCAGCAGTCGATGGAGCGCGACTACCTGCGCCTGCGCCAAGTGGAAACGCGCTACCGCTTGCTGTTCCAGACCGGCTCCGAGGCGGTGTTGATCGTCGATGCGGCCACGATGAAGGTCGTCGAGGCCAACCCTGCGGCGGCGCAGGTGATCGGCGAGCCGGTCAAGCGAATCGTCGGGCGCCCGTTGGCCGACTGCTTCGACGTGTCGAGCCGGCCCGAGGTGATGACCCTGCTGGCGGGCGTGGCCGCCGCCGGGCAGGGCGAGGCCATCCAGGCAAGGCTTGCCGGGGCGCCGCGTGCGCTGGCGGTGTCGGCGTCGCTGTTCCGGCAGGAGAACGGCTCCTTGTTCCTCGTCCGTCTGGCGCCCGAAGCCGCCGGCACTGCGGCGGCCAGCGCTTCGAGCGTGGAAGCGATGCTGCTCAAGGTGGTCGAGAGCGTGCCGGACGCCTTTGTCGTGACCGATTCGCAGGGGCGCGTGCTCACGGCCAACGCCGCGTTCGTGGAAATGGCACAGCTCGCGACGCGTGAGCAGGCGCTTGGCGAATCGCTGGAGCGCTGGCTCGGCGGCACCGGGGTCGACCTGAGCGTGTTGCTGGCCAATCTGCGCCAGCACGGGGTCGTGCGGCTGTTCGCCACCACGCTGCGCGGGCGTTTCGGGGCCGCCGTGCCGGTGGAGATCTCGGCCACTTCAGTGGCGCAGGGCGAGCAGGCTTGCCTCGGATTCACGATCCGCGACGTGGGGCGGCGCCTCGCCCCCGAGCCGCGCCGCAGCCGCGAACTGCCGCGCTCGGCATCGCAGCTGACCGAACTGGTCGGGCGGGTGCCGCTGAAGGACATCGTCGGCGAAACGACCGACCTGATCGAACAGCTGTGCATCGAGGCTGCGCTCGAGTTGACGCAGGACAACCGGGCCTCCGCCTCGGAGATGCTCGGTCTCTCGCGGCAGAGCCTGTACGTCAAGCTGCGTCGCTACGGCCTCGGCGACCTGGGCGGCGACGCCGAGAAGTAGTCCAGGCTCTGCGCGCAGCCCGCAGACGGTCGGCAGATCGTCGGCGGCGGGGCGATTCCGAGGAAGTGTAAATTGCAGTTGACGCTTCAAAGTGTCAAATGCAAGAATTGCCCGCATGCCACGTCCCGCCTTGTCAGCCGTTGCGGAGCTGTTCAAACCGATCACGTGGTTCCCGCCGATGTGGGCCTTTGCCTGCGGCGTGGTGGCTTCCGGCGTTGCGCTGCAGGCACGCTGGCCGCTGGCCGTCACCGGCATCGTGCTCGCGGGGCCTCTGGTCTGCGCGACCAGCCAAGCCGTCAACGACTGGTTCGACCGCCACGTCGACGCCATCAACGAACCGCAGCGCCCGATCCCGTCGGGGCGCATGCCCGGCCGCTGGGGGCTCTACATCGCCATCGGCTGGACGGCCCTTTCACTGGCGGTGGCCACGCTGCTCGGGCCATGGGGGTTCGGCGCCGCGGCGATCGGCCTGACGTTGGCCTGGGCCTACAGCGCGCCGCCGGTGCGCCTGAAGACGAACGGCTGGTGGGGCAACGCCGCCTGCGGCCTGAGCTACGAGGGGCTGGCCTGGGCCACCGGCGCCGCGGTGATGGCCGGAGGCAGCATGCCCCCGGTGCATAGCCTGGCGCTGGCCGGCCTCTACAGCGCAGGGGCTCACGGCATCATGACGCTGAACGACTTCAAGTCGGTCGAGGGGGACCGGCAGATGGGCATCGGCTCGCTGCCGGTGCGCCTGGGCGTGCGCGGCGCTGCCCGTGCGGCGTGCTGGTTCATGGCGCTGCCGCAGTTCGTCGTGGTCCTGTTGCTCGTCGCCTGGGGCCGGCCCGGGCATGCGCTGGCGGTGGCCTTCCTGCTCTTGCTGCAGGTGGCGATGATGGACGCGTTCCTGGCCCAGCCGAGCGAGAAGGCGCTGTGGTACAGCGGTTTCGGGGTGCCGGTGTTCGTCAGCGGGATGATGGTCAGCGCGTTCGCCCTGCGTTCGCTGGTGGGCGGTGCCCCATGAACCGCGCCGCGCTGGGCTGGAGCCAGATCGTCCGCCTGGGGCTGGTGCAGGCGTCGCTGGGCGCCGTGGTCGTGCTGACCACCTCGACGCTGAACCGTGTGATGGTGGTCGAGCTCGCGCTGCCGGCGCTGCTGCCGGGCGTCCTTGTGGCGCTGCACTATCTGGTGCAGGTGCTGCGACCGCGCATGGGCTACGGGTCCGATGGGGGCGGCCGGCGCACGCCGTGGATCATCGGCGGGATGGCCGTGCTCGCTGTCGGGGGCGTCGGCGCGGCAGTCGCGACGGCGTGGATGGGCAGCCAGCCCGGCGCCGGCATCGCGCTGGCCCTGCTGTCGTTCGCACTGATCGGCATCGGCGTCAGCGCCTGCGGCACCTCGCTGCTCGTGCTACTGGCCAAGCGCGTCGACGAACCGCGGCGCGCCGCTGCCGCGAGCGTGGTCTGGCTGATGATGATCGCCGGCTTCGCCGTCACCGCCAGCGTCGCCGGGCAGCTGCTCGACCCTTACACGCCGCTGCGACTCGTCGCCGTCACGGCGGGCGTCTCGGCACTGGCGTTCGGCGTCACGCTGGCCGCGCTGTACCGATTGGAGGGCGCGCCAGCCGACGACGCGCCCGCCGCGGCGTCGCCCGCGAGGGCGCCGTTTCGCGAGGCGCTCGCCCAGGTCTGGGCCGAGCCGGCGGCCCGCCAGTTCACGATCTTCGTCTTCATCTCGATGCTGGCCTACAGCGCGCAGGACCTGATCCTCGAGCCCTTCGCGGGCACGGTGTTCGGCTTCACGCCCGGCGAATCGACCGGACTGTCCGGCGTGCAGCACGGCGGCGTGCTGGCCGGCATGCTGCTGGCCGGCTTTGCCGGCAGCCGATTCGCGGGCCGGCCGCTGGGCTCGTTGCGCGCCTGGACCGTCGGCGGCTGCGTGGCGTCGGCTGCGGCGCTGCTCGGGCTGGTCGCGGCGGCCTTCGTCGGCGCCGCCTGGCCGTTCAAGGCGACCGTGTTCACGCTCGGGGTGGCCAACGGCGCCTTCTCGATCGCCGCCATCGGCTCGATGCTGCGCATGGCGGGTGAGGGCCGGCAGGCCCGCGAAGGCGTGCGCATGGGCCTGTGGGGCGCTGCGCAGGCGGTCGCGTTCGGGCTCGGCGGGCTGGTCGGCACGGCAGCGAGCGACCTCGCGCGCTGGCTGATCGGGTCGCCCGGCGCCGCCTATGCCGCGGTGTTTGCGTTCGAGGCGATGCTGTTCGTTGGCGCAGCGATCCTGGCCAGCCGCGTCGGCCGGGTGCAGGCGCTCCCGGCGCAGGGGCCGCGCGCCCGGCGCAACCCGTCCGCCCATGCGGTGGTGGCACAAATGGAACCGAGGTGAGACCGATGAGTGCAGGGGAAACCTTCGACGTGGTCGTGGTGGGCGGCGGGCCGGCCGGCGCCACGGCCGCACACGACCTGGCCCGCAAGGGACGTTCGGTCCTGTTGCTCGACCGGGCAGGGCGCATCAAGCCCTGCGGTGGCGCTATCCCGCCGCGCTTGATGAAGGACTTCGACATTCCCGAATCGTTGCTCGTCGCGCGGGCCACCTCGGCGCGCATGGTCTCGCCGGCGGGCCGGCGGGTCGACATCCCGATCGAAGGCGGCTTCGTCGGCATGGTCGACCGCGACGTGTTCGACGAATGGCTGCGCGAGCGCGCGGCCGGCGCCGGCGCCGAGCGCCGCGCCGGCAGCTTCGAGCGTCTGAGCCGCGACGGCGACGGGGTCAGCGTCGTCCACTACCTGGCGCGCGATCGGCACGGCAAGGGCGAAGGCGTGCCGGCCAGCGTGCGCGCGCGCAGCGTGATTGGCGCCGACGGCGCGCGCTCCGGCGTGGCACGACAGGCGGTGCCGGGCGCCGAGCACGCGCGCTGCGTGTTCGCCTATCACGAGATCGTGCGCGCCCCGGCCGTCAAGCCGGCGGGCTACGACGGCGCGCGCTGCGACGTGTACTACCAGGGGCGGCTCTCGCCCGACTTCTACGGCTGGGTGTTCCCGCACGGCGACACGCTGAGCATCGGCACTGGCAGCGCCGACAAGGGTTTCTCGCTGCGCGCGGCCGTCGGGCTGCTGCGCAAATCGGCCCGGCTCGAGGACGCCGAAGTGCTGCGCCGCGAAGGCGCGCCCTTGCCGATGAAGCCGCTCAAGCGCTGGGACAACGGCCGCGACGTGGTGCTCGCGGGCGACGCTGCAGGCGTGGTCGCGCCGGCCTCGGGCGAGGGCATCTACTACGCGATGGTGGGCGGCCGCTTCGCCGCCGAGGCGGTGGACGAACTGCTCGCCAGCGGCGACGTGCGCTCGCTCCAACTCGCGCGCAAACGCTTCATGAAGGAGCACGGCCGGGTCTTCCTCGTGCTGGGGGTCATGCAGCGGTTCTGGTACTCGAGCGAGAAGCGACGCGAGAGCTTCGTCAAGATCTGCGAAGACCGCGACGTGCAGCAACTCACCTTCGACGCCTACATGAACAAGCGCCTGGTGCGCGCACGCCCGCTGGCACACGTGCGGATCTTCCTCAAGGACATGGCGCACTTGCTCGGCCTGGCCCGGGTATGAACGTGGCCCGTTCGTGGAAGCCGGTGCTCGCCGCGGCGCTGGCGGCCATGGTGATCGCCGGGCTGGGGGCGCTCTCGACCGATCTCGGCCCCTGGTACCAGGGCCTGCAGCAGCCGGCATGGAAGCCGCCCGACATCCTGTTCGGTCCGGCCTGGACCGTCATCTACGCCCTGGCCGCGCTGGCCGGGGTGCGCGCCTGGAATGCCGCACCGAGCCGGAGCGATCGCGAATGGCTGCTCGCGCTGTTCGCCCTGAACGGCTTCCTGAACCTGTTCTGGAGCCTGCTCTTCTTCCGCCTGCGGCGGCCCGACTGGGCGCTGGTCGAAGTCGGCTTCCTGTGGGCGTCGATCCTGCTGCTCATGATCGTGCTGGGTCGCTATGCACGGTCCGCCCGGGCCTTGCTGGCACCCTACCTCGTCTGGGTGAGCATTGCCGCGGCCCTGAACCTCGCCGTCGTTCGCCTGAACGGGCCGTTTGGCGCGACCTGAACCATTGCGCGACATGGCCCAGCCGACTTTCCCGACCGCGCGCTGATGGGCGAGTTCCTCACCAGCGCATCGTTGATCGACGTGGTGATCGTCTTCACCGCCCTCGAAGGCCTCGCGCTGGCAGCACATCACCGCTGGACCGGGCGCGGCCTTGCCCTTGGCGACTTCGCCGCCAACCTGTTCGCCGGCCTGTGCCTGATGTTCGCGCTGCGCGGCGCCGTCACCGCCGCCGGCTGGCCATGGATCGCGCTGTGTCTGCTGGCCGCGGGCATCGCGCATGGCGCCGACCTGTGGCGGCGCTGGAACGCTTGAGCAAACGCGGCGTGGCGCGCGGCGCAGAAGTTGGCGGCCGGCCCGCGGCAGTGAGAAACTCAGGCCCGGGCTTGGCGCCGACGGCGTGCGGCGGGCACCGGCAACCATGCCAGCGCGCGCGCCCGGCGACGCGAGGAGACGATCGATGCAGAGCACCAGACACCCCGCAGCGGGCGGCACCAGCCGGCGCGAAGCGATGCGCCGCAGCGCCGCCGTCGCCGCCATGCTCGCCGGCGCCGGCCTGCTGCCGCGGCCGGCGTTCGCGCAGGCGGGCTGGAACAAGGCCGCCTTCAATGCCCGGACGCCCGAGGAAGCGCTGCGGGCGCTCGGCGTCGGCAAGCCGGTCGAAAGCCGGGACGTCACGCTGACCGCGCCCGACATCGCCGAGAACGGCGCGGTCGTGCCCGTCGGCGCCAGCAGCGCGCTGCCGGGCGTCAGGAAGTTCGTCTTCCTGGTCGAGAAGAACCCGAGTGCGCTCGTGGCGGTGTTCGAGCTGACCGAGGCGGTCGAAGCCAACGTGGCGACGCGGATCAAGATGGCCGAGTCTTCCAGCGTCGTCGCGGTGGCCCTGCTCGCCGACAACCGGGTGCTGTTCGCGCAGAAGGAAGTCAAGGTGACGCTGGGCGGCTGCGGCGGCTGAAGCGCCGCGCCGGGCGACCCCCATTCGATCGAGGAGAGCGACCATGTCCGACCCGACGCGCATCCGCGCCCAGTCCCAAGCCGGCGGCGCCCTGGTGCGCGTGCTGATGAGCCACGAGATGGAGACCGGCCAGCGCAAGGACGACGCTGGCAAGATCGTTCCGTCCTGGCACATCACCGAGGTGGGGGTGGCGCTCAACGGCCGGGCCGTGATGAGCGCCCAATGGGGCACCGGCGTCGCGAAGAACCCGTTCGTGCAGTTCACGATCAAGGGCGCCAAGGCCGGTGACAGGGTCAGCGTGAGCTGGGTCGACAGCCGGGGCGACCGGCGCAGCGACGAGGCGCTGGTGGCCTGACCGGCGGGGCCGGCGCGGTACGGGGCAGTGGACTGCCCGGCGCGGCGGGGTGACGGCGGGCCGGGGAAGGAAACCCCGGTTGGCGGGCCGCGCGCACTGCGCTAGGCTCCATCGCCCGGCGCGGGCATCCGGCCCGCGCGACCACTTCACGGAACCCGACTATGAGCCTCGTCTCCCCCGACTCGCTGGCGCTGCAGCGCTTCTACCACTGGGAACGCGAGACGCCGCAGCGCGTCACGCTCACGCAGCCGATGGGGGGCGGCGTGGTGCGCGACTTCACCTGGGCCGAGGTGGCCGACCAGACGCGGCGCATGGCGGCCCACCTGCAGTCGCTCGGGTTTGCCCCCGGCTCGCGGATCGCGATCCTGTCGAAGAACTGCGCCTACTGGCTGATGAGCGACCTCGCGATCTGGATGGCCGGCTACGTCTCGGTGCCGCTGTACCCGACGCTCGCTGCCGACACGGTGCGCCAGATCCTGCAGCACAGCGAGTCGCGGGCCTGCTTCGTCGGCAAGCTCGACGACTGGGAGACGATGAAACCCGGCATGCCCGCCGACCTGCCGTGCATCGCCTACCCGCTCTCGCCGAAGACGAACTACCCGAGCTGGGACGACATCATCGCGCGCACGCCGCCGCTCAAGGGCAACCCGGTGCGCGACGGCGACGAGCTGTCCACGCTGATGTACACCTCGGGCACCACCGGCAACCCCAAGGGCGTGATGCACAGCTTCAACACCTTTGCCTGGTCGGTGGCGTCGGGGCTCAAGCGCATCAAGATCGGCCCCGGCGACCGCATGCTGTCGTACCTGCCGCTGGCGCACGTGGCCGAGCGCACGCTGGTCGAGCACGGCTGGCTGTTCACCAACATGCGGGTCTTCTTCGCCGAATCGCTCGACACCTTCGCCCAGGACCTGCAACGCGCGCGACCGACGGCGTTCTTCTCGGTGCCGCGGCTGTGGGTCAAGTTCCAGCAGGGCGTGCACGCCAAGATGCCGCCGCAGAAGCTGGAGCGGTTGCTGTCGCTGCCCATCATCGGCGGCATCGTGCGGCGCAAGGTGCTCAAGGCGCTCGGCCTCGACGCCTGCACATTCGCCGCCGGCGGCGCGGCCCCGATGCCGCCCGAACTGCTGCGCTGGTATTCCAAGCTCGGCCTCGACATCGTCGAGGTCTATGGCATGACCGAGAACTGCGGGGTCTCGCACGCCACCTTGCCCGGCCAGCCCCGGCCCGGCACGGTGGGCCTGCCGTACGACGGCGTCGAGTCGCGCATCGACCCGGGCACCGGCGAGATCCAGGTGCGCAGCCCTGGCAACATGCTCGGCTATTACAAGGAGCCTGAACTGACGCGGCAGAGCTTCACCGAGGACGGCTGGCTGAAGACGGGCGACAAGGGCAAGCTCGACGAGACCGGAGCGCTGCGCATCACCGGCCGGGTGAAGGACCTGTTCAAGACCAGCAAGGGCAAGTACGTGGCGCCAGCGCCGATCGAGGACCGGCTCGTGATGCACGCGGCCGTCGAGGCCTGCGTCGTGACCGGGGCCAACCTGGGCCAGCCGCTGGGCATCCTGATGCTCTCGCCCGACGCCTCGAAGCGCTCGCTCGACGACGCCGAGCGGCGTGCGATGGAAGTTTCGTTCGAGGCCCACCTGAAGCAGGTCAACGCCAGGCTCGACCCGCACGAGCAGCTTGACTGCCTGGTCGCCGTGACGACCGCGTGGACGGTCGAGAACGGCTTCGTCACGCCGACCATGAAGGTCAAGCGCAACCGCATCGAAGAGGTCTATAGCTCGATGTACGAGCAGTGGACCGGGCAGCGCAGGAAGGTGGTCTGGTACCGGGCCTGAGCCCGGGCGCCCGAGCGGTAGGCCCGGCGCCCTGCCGGGCGATCCTTCGCCCGCCCCGGCGCGGCGGTTCAGCCGCGTGCCACGGCGGCGGCGAGCTGATCGGCCACCTTGCGCGTGCCGCGCAGCACCAGTGTCTCGTCGAGCTGGGCCTGCGGCGCCACCGCGTTGGCCACGGCCTCGAGCGTGTCGGGCGCCGTCATCAGCGCGTGCGCCAGTGCCGACAGCGCGCAGATCGCGCGCCGCGGCACGTCTGGCGGCAGTTCGCGCGTCGCGTGCACCGCCACGTGGTGGCGCACGCTGGCCACGGCCGAGCCGGCCAGGCCCCAGCTGTCGCACAGCGCCGCGCCAAGCTTGTCATTGCCGACGCCGAACGCCGCATGCTCGAGCTGCAGCAAGGCGGACTCGTCTTCAGCAGCCTTCAGCATCGGGCGATAGCGTTCGCTCGCATGGCGGAAGAGCACGGCCTTGCCGCACTCCTCGAACAGGCCAGCCGAGTGGGCCGCCCAAGGGTCCACGTTCAGCGCCGCGCCGATGCGCCCCATCATCAGGCCGCGCCGGGCGGCGCGGTTCCAGATCGGTTGCAGTTCGGGCGCGGCCGGGAACACGGCGCGCAAGCCCATCTCGAAGGTCACCGCGGCGACCTCGCGCGTGCCCAGGTAAGTGATCGCCTGCTGCACGCTCTGCACGCGCCCGCTCAGGCCGTAGAGCGACGAATTGACGGCCTTGAGCACCGCGGACGCGAGCGCCATGTCGGATTCGATCAGCGCGGCCAGCGCCTTCAGGTCGACGTCCTCTTCGGCCAGCAGCAGCGAGAGCCGGACCAGCGAGTCGGGCTGGGCGGGAATGTCGATCGTGAGCAATCGCAGTTCGGCGTCGACGGGCATGGCAGTCTTTCCAGGGCGAGACGGGGGCTGTGGCGGATGCTACCCAGCGGCAAGCGGCGCGATGCGGTGAACAGGGGCCGGGCAGCGGGCCAATTCGGCGCCCGGTCCCGGCGCAGATGCCAACGGCCCGGCGGACGGTTCGCGTCTGGCCGTCAGCGCCCGCCGGAGACATCGATCACCGCGCCGGTGGTATAGCTCGCCGCGTCGGAGAGCAGCCACAGGATGGCCTGCGCCACTTCGTCGGCGCTGCCGGCGCGGCGCATCGGCACCTGCGGCGCCAGTTGAGCGGCGCGGTCGGGTTGCCCGCCCGAGGCGTGGATCTCGGTCTCGATGATGCCCGGGCGCACCGCGTTGACGCGTATGCCTTCGGCCGCCACCTCGCGCGCGAGGCCGAGCGTGAAGGTGTCGATCGCGCCCTTGGCGGCCGCGTAGTCCACGTACTGGCCGGGTGCACCCAGCCGCGCTGCGGCCGACGACAGGTTGACGATCGCACCCCCGCGGCCGCCGCCGGCCGCGGCCCAGGACCCGCCGCCATGCCTCGTGCTCATGCGCCGCACGGCTTCGCGGGCGCACAGCATCGAACCGATCACGTTGATGCCGAACATGCGGGTCAGGCGCTCCGCGCTCATCGCGTCAACGCGCGCCGGCACGTCCACGACGCCGGCGTTGTTGACCAGTGCCGCGAGCGGCCCCAGCTCGGCATCGATCGTGGCGAACAGGCGCAGCACGTCGGCTTCTCGCGACACATCGGCCGCGATCGCGACCGCACGGCGGCCGAGGCCGCGCACCTGCCCCGCGACTTCGGCGGCGGCGTTTGCGTCGCGCGCGAAGTTGACGGCCACGTCGTAGCCCGCGCGCGCGCACAGCAGCGCGGTGGCGGCGCCGATGCCTCGGCTGCCGCCGGTGACCAGGACGATCCGGTTCGCCATGACGGCATTGTCGCGCCGCGAGGCCGCCGGCGCGGCCCCGGGACATGCCCGATGCGAGCGGCGGCGACGCTTCGGTACAGTCGTTCCCTCACCCACGGAGACCTTCGATGCAACGACGCACCCTCTTGCTGGCCGGCGCGGCCGGCCTGGCCGCACCGATCTTCGCTTCGGCGCAGGCGCTCGAGAAGCCCAAGGTCACGATCGCGGTCGGCGGCAAGAACCTGCTGTACTACCTGCCGCTGACGGTGGCCGAAACGCTCGGCTACTTCAAGGGCGAGGGGCTCGACGTGACCATCGTCGACTTCGCCGGCGGCTCGCGCGCGCTGCAGGCGGTGATCGGCGGCAGCGCCGACGTGGTCTCGGGCGCGTTCGAGCACACGCTGAACATGCAGGCCAAGGGCCAGCGCCTGCGCGCCTTCGTGCTGCAGGGGCGCGCGCCGCAGATCGTGCTCGGCGTCAACCCGAAGTCGATGCCGGGCTTCAAGACCGTGGCCGACTTGAAGGGCAAGAAGATCGGCGTCAGCGCGCCGGGATCGAGCACGAACGTGATGGCCAATTTCGTGCTTGCCAAGGCGGGCCTGAAGCCGGGCGATGTGTCGATCATCGGCGTCGGCACGGGCAACGGCGCGGTCGCGGCGATGCGCGCCGGGCAGATCGACGCGATCAGCAACCTCGACCCGGTGATCACGCTGCTGCAGCGCTCGGGCGACCTGAGAATAGTCTCCGACACGCGGCTGCTCGCCGAGTCCGACCGGGTCTTCGGCGGGCCGATGCCGGCGGGCTGCCTGTATGCGCCGCAGGCCTTCATCGACAAGTACCCGGCCACGGTGCAGGCGCTGGCCAATGCGATCGTGCGTGCCAACCGGTGGATCCAGGCCGCGGGCCCGGCCGACATCATCAAGGCCGTGCCCGAGAACTACCTGCTCGGCGACCGCGCCGTCTATATTGACGCCTTCCTCGCCAGCAAGGGCGCGCTGTCTCCGGACGGGATGATTCCCGACGCCGGCGCGGCGACGGCGCTGCGCGCGCTGCAGAGCGTGGACGACACGCTGAAGGACGTGAAGTTCGACCTGCCGGCGACCTACACCAACGACTTCGTGAAGAAGGCCAACGCGAAGCTCGCCAAGGGGTGAAATGACGACCCCCAGGCTCACTGCGTTCGTGGCCGGCTGACGTGCCAGTCGACGCCCTTGCGCTGACCGGCGTCAGCTGCACATTCGTCAGCCGCGACGCGCCCTGCCAGCGCTACACCGCGGTCGCCGACGTGACGCTGACGGTCGGCGCGGGCGAGTTCGTCAGCGTCGTCGGGCCCACCGGCTGCGGCAAGAGCACGCTGCTGAACGTCGCCGCCGGCCTGCTCGCGCCGAGCAGCGGCCGCATCGACGTGTTCGGGCAGCCGCTGTCGGGCATCAACACGCGCGCCGGCTACATGTTCCAGGGCGAGAGCCTGATGCCCTGGCGCACCGCGCTGCAGAACGTGCGCGCCGGCCTCGAGTTTCGCGGCGTCGCGCCAGATGACGCGACGGCGCAGGCCGACGATTGGCTGAGGCGCGTCGGCCTGGGCGGCTTCGGCGACCGCTTCCCGCACCAGCTCTCGGGCGGCATGAGGAAGCGCACCAGCCTCGCGCAGACGCTGGCACTCGACCCCGACATCATCCTGATGGACGAGCCGTTCTCGGCGCTCGACATCCAGACCCGGCAGCTGATGGAGAACGAGGTGCTGGCGCTGTGGGCCGGCGACGGTGACGCGCGCCGGGCCGCCCCAGGCAAGTCGCCGGCCCCCGCGGGGGGCTGGCGCGAAGCGCCAGGGGGTCGTCAATCCCGCAAAGCGGTGCTCTTCATCACCCACGACCTGGACGAGGCCATCGCGATGAGCGACCGCGTGGTCGTGCTCAGCGCGGGGCCCGCGTCGCACCCGATCGGCGAGTTCACGATCGACCTGGCGCGGCCGCGCGACGTGGCCGAGATCAAGACGGCGCCGCGCTTCGTCGAGCTGCACGCGGCGATCTGGGGCGTGCTGCGCGAGGAAGTGCTCAAGGGCTACCAGCAGCAGCTGGCGGCCTGAAGCACAGGCGACGCGACGACACTCCGACCATGTGGAACCTCGCCAAGCCCAGCGAACGCAACCTGCGCGTCTGGCAGCTCGGTGTGCTGGTGGCGGTGTTTGCCCTCTGGCACGTGCTCACCACGCCCGGGCTGATCCCGCCGTTCCTGTTCGAGAACGACCGCCAGGCCGCGTTCTTCTTCGGCGAGCCGCTGAAGATCTTCGGCCGCATCTGGGCCTGGTTCGTCACCCACGCCGACATCTACCGCCACCTGGCCGTCACGCTGCTCGAGACCGCGCTGGCGTTCGCGATCGGCACCGCGCTCGGGCTGGGCTTCGGCCTGTGGCTGGCGCTGAGCCCGCTGGCCGCGGCGATCTTCGACCCCTACATCAAGGCCGCCAACTCGATGCCGCGGGTGATCCTGGCGCCGATCTTCGCGGTCTGGTTCGGCCTGGGCGTGGCGAGCAAGGTGGCGCTCGGCGTGACGCTCGTCTTCTTCATCGTCTTCTTCAACGTCTACCAGGGCGTGAAGGAGGTCAGCCCGGTCGTGCTGGCGAACGCGCGCATGCTCGGCGCCAACCGCAATCAGCTGCTCCGCCATGTGTACCTGCCGAGCGCGATGAGCTGGGTCTTCAGCTCGCTGCACACCGCCGTCGGCCTGGCCTTCGTCGGCGCGGTGGTCGGCGAGTACCTCGGTTCCAGCCAGGGCGTGGGCTACCTGATCCTGCAGGCCGAGGGCGCGTTCGACATCAACACGGTCATGGCAGGCATTCTTGTGCTGACGGCCTTTGCGCTTGCGCTCGACGCGCTGGTCGGCGTGGCCGAGAAGCGGCTGATGAAGTGGCAGCCCAAGGCGTGCGAGACCGAGAAGCTGTAGCCGGAGCGCGCCCCATGTCCAAGGACTTCTCGACGCTGGAAGACTCGAACCGGTCTGCCAACCCCGACATCCACCGCGTGAGCGACCCGGCGCGGCGCGTCATCGTGCGCGGCGGCCTCGCTGCCGGCCTGGCTGGATTGTTCGCGCCGTGGGCTGCGGGTTGCGCCGGCGCGGCCGGCGCCGGACCGCGGCTCGGCTTCAAGGCGATTCCGGTGAGCACGGCCGACCGCGTCGTCGTGCCCGAGGGCTACACCGCGACGCCGCTCGCACCGTGGGGCGAGCCGGTCGGCATCGCGGCGAACATGCCGGCGTTCCGCCCCGACGCGAGCAACAGCGCGGACGACCAGGCGGCGCAGATGGGCATGCACCACGACGGCATCCAGTTCTATCCGCTCGACGGCAGCCGGCGCGGGCTGCTCGTGATGAACCACGAGTACACCGACGACGGCCTGCTGCACCCCGGCGGCATGGCGCCGTGGACGGCCGAAAAGGTGAAGAAGGCGCAGGCGGCGCACGGCGTGTCGGTGATCGAGATCGAGCTGCGCGAGGGCGCGTGGCGGATGGTTCGACCGTCACGCTACGCGCGGCGCTTCACGGCTTCCACGCCTTTCGCCCTCGCCGGCCCGGCCGCGGGCCACGCGCTGCTGAAGACCGTCGCCGACCCCGCCGGCCGCACCGTGCTCGGCACACTAAACAACTGCGCCAGTGGCATCACGCCCTGGGGCACCTACCTGTCCGGCGAGGAGAACTTCGTCTTCTACTTCGACGGCGGCGAGCGCATCGATGCCCACCAGCAGCGCTGGGGCCTGCGCAAGTCGAGCTTCTTCCGCTGGGGCGAGTTCGACGAGCGTTTCGACGCCGCGAAGCACCCGAACGAGTTCAACCGCTTCGGCTGGGTGGTCGAGATCGATCCGATGGACCCGGCCAGCGTGCCCGTCAAGCGCACCGCGCTCGGCCGCGCCGCGCACGAGGGGGCTACGGTGGCGGTATCGGCCGACGGCAGGGCGGTCGTCTATTCGGGCGAGGACGCGCGCTTCGAATACATCTACAAGTTCGTCAGCCGCGACCGCATCGCGCCCGCGGGCGGCGGCCTGACTGAGGCACAGGCCAACCGCGCCCTGCTGGACCACGGTACGCTCTACGTGGCCCGCTTCGACGCCGACGGCAGCGGAAGCTGGCTGCCGCTGGTGCAGGGCCAAGGCCCGTTGACGGCCGCCAACGGCTTTGCCGACCAGGGAGAGGTGCTCGTCAAGACGCGCCAGGCGAGCGACCGGCTCGGCGCGACCAAGATGGACCGTCCCGAGTGGATCGCGATCGACCCACGGCGCGGCGAGGTGTTCTGCAGCCTCACTAACAACAGCGCGCGCGGCCAGCCCGGGCAGCCCGGCGTCGACGCCGCCAACCCGCGCGCCAACAACGTGATGGGCCAGATCATCCGCTGGAACGAAGTGGACGGCTTCGCAGGGCTGGCGATGCACTGGAGCCACCTGCTGCTGGCTGGCGACCCGGCCAATGCACGCGCCGACGCGAAGGGCAATATCCGCGGCGACCTCTTCGCCTGCCCCGACGGCCTGATGTTCGACGCGCGCGGTGTGCTGTGGATCGACACCGACATGCACGCCGCGCAGATGAACCAGGGCGAACTCGCGCGCATCGGCAACAACCAGATGCTCGCCTGCGACCCCGGCAGCGGAGAGGTGCGCCGCTTCCTGACCGGCCCGGTCAACTGCGAGATCACCGGCGGCGCGGTGGCGCCCGACGGTCGCACGATGTTCGTCAACGTCCAGCATCCCGGCGAGACCGCCAGCGACCGCAGCGACCCGGCCGACCCGACGCGTTACTCGAGCTGGCCCGACGGTGGCCGACCGCGCTCGGCGACGGTGGTGATCAGAAAGCTCGACGGCGGCGTGATCGGAACCTGAACGCGCGAGAGACCCACCCATGCAACTCGACATCTTCGAGCACAGCCGCGACGTGATGCTGCGCAACGACGTGGTGGCCGCACTCGGGCGGCGCGACCCCGTCGCGGCGCGCACGGCCTGGCGCACGTTGGGTGACGAGTTCCCAGCCGACGAGGCCTTGCCGTCGCTCGACGTGCTGGTGTCGGCGCTGGAACGTCGCCAGGGTGCACCGTTCGCGAACCACGACGCTGCTGCGCAAGCCCGCCTGTCCCTGCAGCGCCAGATCGAACCCGCGGCGCTGCGGCAGTGGGGGCAGGCGCAGGCGGTGGCCTGGACGGCGCCGCTGTGGCGCGAACTGGCGCAGCGCGCGGCGCCGTTGGCGTTTCGCGCTGAGCGCAGCGACGACCACGCGGCGCCGCTCTGGCTGCGTGCCGGCGACGGGCCGGCGGCGATCGACGCGGTGGGCGGCATCGAGTCGTGGCGCCGCATTCCCGCGCCGCTGGCCTGGATGGCCGAGGCGCGCTGCCTCGCGAGCGGCCTCGACGGGGCCTGGCCCCTGCTCGCCGAGCTGGCCTGGCTGTCGCCGCAGCGCTTCGACGCGCTGGCCGGGCGGCTGCGTGAGCCCGCGCTGCAGTCCCTGCGCCGGACCTTCGATGGCGGCTACCAGGGCGATGGCGAGGTGGCCGACCTGGCCTGGTTCCCGGCCTGGGTGTTGACCGAAAAGCCCGCGCTGGCGCGCCTGCTGGCCGAGACCCAGCCCGCGCTCGGCACGCCGCCCGAGCAGGGCCTGCGCCTGATGCTCGAACTGCTGCGGCTGGAGCGTGCGGGCCGCCACGCCGAGATGATCGAACGGCGCAAGGTCTTGCGCGGCCTGTGCGCGTCGCTGTACGGCGCGTACCTCAAGACCCGCTGAGCGCGGCCGTGCGCCTCGGGCGCCGGGCGCGCGTGCGGCGTGCTCATTTCGCCGTCGCCGTCGCGAACTGCAGCAGCGGCTACTTCGCCGTTGGCGTCACGAACTGCAGCGGCGGCTACTTCGCGGTCGGCATCACGAACTCGGCGCCCTTGGCCGTGCTCTCGGGCCAGCGCTGCATGATCGACTTCTGCTTGGTGTAGAAGCGCACGCCCTCCTCGCCGTAGGCGTGCATGTCGCCGAACAGCGAGCGCTTCCAGCCGCCGAAGCCGTGCCAGGCCATCGGCACCGGGATCGGCACGTTGATGCCGACCATGCCGACCTGGATGCGCCGCGCGAACTCGCGCGCCACGTTGCCGTCGCGCGTGTAGCAGGCGACGCCGTTGCCGTACTCGTGGTCGTTGACGAGTTGCACCGCGGTCGCGAAGTCGGGCACGCGCACGCACACCAGCACCGGGCCGAAGATCTCTTCCTTGTAGACGCGCATCGCGGGCGTCACGTGGTCGAGCAGCGTGCCGCCGGTGAAGAAGCCTTGCTCGTGCCCGGCCACCTTGAAGCCGCGGCCATCGACGACGAGCTTCGCACCTTCTTCGACGCCGAGTCCGATGTAGCCCTCGATGCGCTCGAGTGCCTGCTTCGTGACGATCGGCCCCATCTCGGCGTCGAGTTCCATGCCGTTCTTGATCTTGAGCGCGCGCGCGCGCTCGGCGACGAGCGACACGACCTTGTCGGCCACGTCGCCCACCAGTACCGCGACGCTGATCGCCATGCAGCGCTCGCCGGCCGAGCCGTAGGCGGCGCCGATCAGCGCATCCACCGTCTGCTCGATGTCGGCGTCGGGCATCACGACCATGTGGTTCTTCGCGCCGCCGAGCGCCTGCACGCGCTTGCCGTGGCGGGCGCCGGTCTCGTAGATGTACTGCGCGATCGGCGTCGAGCCGACGAACGACAGCGCCTTCACGTCGGGGTGCGTCAGCAGCGCATCGACCGCGACCTTGTCGCCCTGCACGACGTTGAACACGCCGTCGGGCAGGCCCGCCTGCCTGAGCAGGTCGGCCATGAAGAGGGAAGGAGACGGGTCGCGCTCGCTCGGCTTCAGCACGAAGGCGTTGCCGCAGGCCAGCGCGACCGGAAACATCCACATCGGGACCATGCACGGGAAATTGAACGGCGTGATGCCGGCGACCACACCGAGCGGCTGGCGCAGCGTCCAGTTGTCGATACCGGTGGAAACCTGGTCGGTGAAGTCGCCCTTGAGCAACTGCGGAATGCCGCAGGCGAACTCGACGATGTCGATGCCGCGCGAGACCTCGCCCTGCGCGTCGGTGAAGACCTTGCCGTGCTCGGCGGTGATCATCGCGGCCAGCGTGTCGCGGTGCTCGTTGAGCAGGCCGAGGAAGGCGTTGAGCACGCGTGCGCGGCGGATCGGCGGCGTGTCGGCCCAGGCTGGGAAGGCCGCCTTCGCGGCGGCGACCGCGGCATCGACATCGGCCGCCGTACCGAGCACGAGTTCGCGCGCGACGGCGCCGGTGGCGGGGTTGTACACCGGCTGGCGGCGCGCGCCGGCGGGGGCGACGACGCGGCCGCCGATGTAGTGCCCGATCTCGGCGGTGGCGGTGAAGGCTTGCGGTGCGCCCATGGCGGTCTCCTCGGGGTCAAAAGATCAAAGCATAGGCCATCGGGCGCGCCGATGCCGCAACCGACAGGTGCGGGGTCACACGCTGGCGCTGGGCCGCGCCGCGATGCGGTCGCGCCAGGCCTGAAGGTGCGGCATGCCTTCCTCGCCGGGTCGGAACTTCAGCAGGCCGCGCGCAAATTCGATCGCGCAGAAGGCGGTGATGTCGGCGATCGTGAAGCGCTCGCCGGCGACGAAAGGGTGGCGCGCCAGTTCTCCATCGAGCCAGCGCGCGACCTCGCGCGCCTTCTCGCCCTGCGAGCGGCCGAACTCGGGGAACTGCGGCTGCTCCAGCGGTGCCAGCCCCGGGTGCGTGTGGCGGATGGCGAGCGCGAAGCCGAACATGAAGTACAGCTCGACGCGCCGATCGGCCATCTCGATGAAGGCGCGCTCGTCGAAGTCGCGTCCCATCAGATTGGGCTCGGGCCACAGGCCCTCGAGGTAGGTGCAGATCGCGCGCGACTCGCTCAGCACGCGACCGTCGTCGAGCTCGAGCGCCGGCACTTTCGACAGCGCGCTCTTGCTGCGGAACGCCTCGCCGCGGTGCTCGCCGGCGTTTAGGTCGACGTTGATCTGCTCGATGCCGGGTCGGTCGGCGCCGGGCTGCCCCAAGCCGACCGCGCCCCAAGGGCCACCAGGGGGCCCCTTCGGGTCCATGGGGGCCGACGCCGGAGGCGTCTTGGGGGCTATCAGTCCCGCCTTCTCGGCGACGAACATCTGCACGCGGCGCGGGTTCGGCGCACGTGGCGCGATGTAGAGCTTCATACCCCGCCTTGCCTCGACTGCCCCATCTCGACGATGGTTCGCGCGCTTTCGGCGAACGCCTTGGTCTTGTCGTCGTCGCCTTCGGTCTTGCCCAGATCGACCTGCGATGGTGGCGTCAGGATGCCCCGCTGCACCGCGGGCCGGGCGCGGATCGCGTCGCGCCAGCGCTTCAGGTGCCGCAGGTCGTCGATCTCGACGCCGGACCAGCGGTGCGTGCGCACCCAGGCCCAGTTGGCGATATCGGCGATCGAGTAGTCGCCGGCCAGGAATTCGTGGTCCTTGAGTTGCCCGTCGAGCACCCGGAACAGCCGTCGGCATTCGCCCTGGTAGCGGTCGATCGCGGGCTGGATCTTCTCGGGGAAGTAGCGGAAGAATACGTTGGCCTGGCCCATCATCGGGCCGATGCCGCCCATCTGGAACATCAGCCACTGCATCACGCGCGAGCGGCCTTTCACGTCGCTCGGCATCAGGCGGCCGGTCTTCTCGGCCAGGTAGACGAGGATCGCGCCCGACTCGAAGACCGCGAAGTCGCCGAGTTCTCGGTCGACGATGGCCGGGATGCGCCCGTTCGGGCTGATCGCCAGGAAGGCCGGCTGCTTCTGCTCGCCACCCGACAGCGACAGCGCGTGCACCGTGTAGGGCAGCGCCAGTTCCTCGAGCGCGATGGAGATCTTGTGGCCGTTGGGCGTGGCGGCGGTGTAGAGGTCGATCATGCGTGCGCTCGTGGTGGTGGAAGGGGGATTCAGCGGAACAGGGCGAGCGCCATCTGGCGCAGCGCCGCCTTGAGGCTCGCCCAGCCTTCATCGCTGCGGATGTCGATGCCGCCGAAGACGCGGATGCGGCGGCTGCGCAGCAGCAGATACTGCACGCCCGAGATCAGCAGGAGGGTCAGCCGCTGCAACTCGGGGCGGCGCGCGAACTCGTCGCCACCGAGCACGCGGGTCGCCTGCTCGCCCCAGGCCTCGCGTTCGGTTTCGAGGATGGCGGTGAGTTCGTTGCGCTCCAGCACCTCGGCGGCCAGGATCTCGAGCGTCAGCGGGCGCGCGCGCAGGCCGTCGACGAAGTGCTCCATGAAGCGCGCATAGCGCTCGGCCGCGGGCAGCGCAAGGAAGGCCGGCGCGTCGTCGCCCAGCAGCTCGTCGACGCGCGGCCAGAACTGCCCGCTCTGGCCCCAGATCGTGAGCAGCTCGGGCAGCCCGCCGAAGTAGCGGTAGATCAGCACCTTGTCCACTCCGGCCTGCTTGGCGACGGCGTTGACGCCGATGCCGCCGAAACCGTCGCGCGCCAGCACTTCGCCCACCGCAGCCAGGATGCGCGCCTCGGTGGCGCCGCGGTCTCGGGCGGGGCGCTGCGGCGCGTCGGGCTCGGTCGCAGCGGGGGTGTTCGGCATGCGTCGATTGTCGCAGCGCCGCCGAGCGGCAGCGGCGAGCGGGGTTGCCGGCTCAGCCGATCACGATCGCATCGACGCCGCGCCGCGGCGCCGGCTGAACCGCCGGCGCGTAGCCGACGCGGGCCCACATCTGGACCGTCTGCGCTGGCGCGGTCGCGCCCAGCAGCTGTCGGATCTCGGCATGCGGCTGCGCCTGTTCGGGGTACTCCTGCAGCGCCTGCTGCAGCGGTTGCATCGCCACCCCGTGGGCGGTGGCGGCAAGCTGTACGCGCGCGTACGCGCGGCCCGCGTTGACCTGCGTCGCGCGGTCGTTGCCGTCGGTCACCATCCACAGGAACCCCGGCGTCGAGGCGAGCTTCTGGTTGAACTCCTTGACCTGGCTCGTGACGGCGAAGTCGTCGGGCGCGGGCGCCTTGCTGCGGTCAAACAGCCCCACGCGACTCATCAGCACGACCATCGGGTCCATCAGCGACAGGCCGTCGCGGTGCTGCACGATCTCGGCACTGCCGACGCGCAGCACCTTGTAAGACTCCATGATCGTGCGCGGCGTGACGAGCTCGGTGCGCCAGGCTTCGGCGGCGATGGTGCGGTGCCGGTCCATGGCCTCGGGCTGGCCGGCGCCGACGAAGCCGAAGCGCAGCGGGTTCGGCTTCACGGCCGCAGCCATCGCCTGCCAGGCTTCGGCAGCCACCGGCCGCTGAAGTTCGTAGGCGGAGCGGTTGGTGCGGCGCAGGAGGATCTGCGCGAACAGCGGGTCTTTCGGCAGGGCCGGGTCGGGCGTCAGCCGGATGCGGGCCACCGGACGCTCGTCGAGCTTGTCCGGCCCGAACTCGCCTTCGGGAAAGAGCGTGATCTCGGCACGCAAGCCCCGCGCTCGCGCGGCGATGTCGAGCAGTTCGAGGAAGGTGCCGTGGCTCATCATGATCTGGCGCGAGAACGGGTCGGTCTGCGGCAGCAGGCGGGTCAGGTCGCAATACAGCACGATCTCGCCGGGCGTGCGCAGATCGACGCGCCAGGACTGCAAGTTGTGCGAGTGCGGCGCGAGGATCGCGTGGCCGAGGATCCAGCGCCGGATGTCGGCCTCGTTGCCCGGCCCCTTCCATGCCGCCACCGCTTCGGGCGGGTAGGTGCTCGAACAACCGGACGCCGCGGCCGCCGCCACCGCTCCGCCGCCCACGCAGCGGATGAAGGCTCGTCGATTCATGACCCAATCCTTTGTCACCGTAGAGTGACTCAAGGATAGTCACCAATTGGTGACTTGTCAAGCCACCGGCTCCGGCATCGTGAATGCGGCGTCCGGGCCCTGGATGCAGTGCCCGCCCCTGCGCGGCGCCAAACAGACAGGCGCCGTGCCGGCGCTATGCGGGCGGCTGGTGGCAGACTGCCTCGACGTTGTGGCCGTCCGGATCCAGCACGAAGGCGCCGTAGTAGTTCGGGTGGTAGTGCGTGCGCAGGCCGGGTGGCCCGTTGTCGACGCCACCCGCAGCCAGGGCGGCGGCGTGGAAGGCATCGACCTCGGCCCGGGTGGCCGCCTTCCAGCACAGGTGCGTCGGGCCCGAAAGGGGCAAGGTGTGATCGACGAACCAGGTGTCGATCTTCGGTCCGAGCCCGGGCACATCGAAGGCCAGGCCGAGCACGCCCACCCCGTCGTGCACCGCTTCGTAGCCGACGCGGTAGCCCAGCGGCGCCAGCGCGGCAAGGTAGAAGCGGCGCGTCGCGGCCAGGTCGCGCACGCGCACGGTGATGTGGTCGATCATCATGAACCTCCATGTCAGCCGGCGCCGGGCGGGGCCCAAGCCACCCCGGCCCCCTTGCGGTAGCGAAGGCAGGCGGCTCGCGGCTGTCTGGCCCGGTCGCGAAAAGAAGCCCACCCGGCAAGCGGGTGGGCTTTCAAGTCCTCGAGGAGAGGACGTCGTTGGGACCTTTGCCAGCCTTCTCGGGCTGTCGCGATCGCTGCGGTTCAGGGGCGTTGCGGGCTCGGTTCGCGCTGCCCGGGCGCCATGCGAGGAAGCGCCTAACCAAACTCTAGGCGCCGCGCTTGCGGCTGAACATCCCCAAGACGGGGGGCCGGGAAAGCGCGCAGACGCGTCGGCCCGCCGGGCGGTGAAGCGATGGCTTCGTCGTCACGGGCGGCGCCACAATGCCGCAATGAACGACCGCCCTCGCGCCCAGCCCGCCCACCCTTCGCTCGACGAACGCGACATCGGTCGCCTGCAAGCGCTGCTCGACGCATTGCCCGAGCCGTTCGAGCCGCTCGACGTCGCCATGCTCGACGGCTACCTGTGCGGCGTGCTGCTGCAGCCGCAGGCGGTGTCGGCCGAGCGCTGGCTGCCCCATGTCACCGACGCCGACGGCCGAGCGCTGCCGGGCGGCCTGGACGTGCGAGCGCTGCTGACGCTGGTGCGCCGCCGGCATGCCGAACTCGCGGCCGCGATCGAGGGCAGGCAGTGGTTCGACCCCTGGGTGTTCGAGCTCGAAGCCGATCCTGATGCCGACGCGCCCGGCGACGACGAGAGCGATCACGACGGCGCGGCCTTGGCGGCCAGCGAAGCTGTCTTTCCCTGGGTCGCCGGTTTCGCCGCAGCGATGGAGCTGTTTCCTGGCCTGATGGGCCTGGCTGCGCCGGCGCTGCTCGAACCCCTGGCGTTGCTCTACCGCCACCTCGACCCCGAAGACCTCGAGGATGCCGAAGAGTTGCTGGCGGTGATCGAGTCGCTGGAGCCACCGGCCGACCTGGCGCAGGCGGTCGAGGAACTGGTGCGCGCGACCTTGCTGCTGGCCGACGTGTCGCGCCCGCGGACGGTACCGGCGCAGCCGGCTCGCCGGCGGCCGTCGCAGCTGCCAGCCCGCCGGGCGCGATCAGGCCGCCGTTGAGCGCGCCTGGACCGCGGTGCCGAAGCGGCGCGCCGCGTGCAGCCCGAGCCCGCTCGCCACACTGGCGAAACGGTCGCCGCGGACCGCGCGCGCCGATGCAAATGCGGCCGCGATGCGTTCGGCCAGCAGGCGCAGGCCGGTCGAGCCGCCGGTGAAATACAGCGCGTCGATCTGCGACGGCAGCAGGCCGGCCAGGGCGACCGTGGCCTGCGCAGCGGCCACGATGCGCGCGATGTCGTCGTCGATCGCCTCGAGCGCCTGCGCCTCGCTGAGCGCCACGCCCAGCCGCGCCTCCACGAGCGCCAGGTCGATCCACGTCCGGCCACCCTCGGCGACGGCGATCTTCGCCGCCTCGGCGCGCGCGACGAGCTCGTGGCCGAGCCGTTCGGTCAGCACGGTCATCAAGCGCGCGTGATGGCGCGGCTCGGCGTAGAAGGCGCGCATGCGGCGCAACTCGGCCACGCGCTGCGGGCTGTAGACGGTGTTGATCAGGTGCCAGGTCGCCAGGTCGAAGTACACCGCGCTCGGCACTTCGCGCGGCGGCCCGTCGCTGGCCGGCGGCCCGAGGGCGCCATGACCGAACTCGCCCAGCATGGCGGCGAGCTCGATGCGGCGGTCGAAATCGGTGCCGGCCGCGTGCACGCCGTGGCTGGCCAGGATGTCGTCCCTGCGGTCGAGTCGCGCGGCGCGGCCCGGCCCGACGCGCACGACCGAGAAGTCCGAAGTGCCGCCTCCGATGTCGGCCACCAGCACGGTCTGCTCGCGCGCGACCGTGCGTTCGAATTCGAACGCAGCGGCGATCGGTTCGTACTGGAAGCTCAGGTCCGTGAAGCCGACCGCGTGCGCCGCGGCGGCCAGCGCCGCCTGCGCCTTCGCGTCGCGAACAGCGTCGTCGTCGACGAAGAACACCGGGCGGCCGAGCACCGCGCGCGAAATCGACCTGTCGGCCTGCGCCTCGGCGAGTGTCTTCAGGTGCTTCAGGTAGCCGGCGATCACATCCAGGTACTTGACGCCGCGGCCGCCGCCGACGTCGGTGGTCTGCTCGACTAGGCTCGAGCCGAGGATGCTCTTCATCGAGCGCATCAGCCTGCCGTCCAGCCCGTCCACATAGGCCGCGATGGCCGCGCGCCCGAAGGCGCGCGGCGGCCCGTGGGCCGCAACGTCGGACGCTTC
Organism: uncultured bacterium; assembly: GCA_963779155.1. GTDB lineage: Bacteria > Pseudomonadota > Gammaproteobacteria > Burkholderiales > Burkholderiaceae_C > CAIKUF01. Next base: position 545,513 of record CAVZXE010000020.1, read on the forward strand.
GGCCAGGTAGAACACGGCAGTCGGCATGGTGCAGTAGCCGGGTTCGAGTTCCACCAGTCGCGTGGTGCCGCCAGCGGCGGCGATCGCGACAGCCGAGTTGGAGGTGCCGAAGTCGATTGCGCACCAGGCGTCTGGCAGGGCGGGTGGGCTGGCGGTGGTGTGGGCGCGGACCATGGCGGCGTGCACGCGTGAGAAGGCGCGGCGAGGGCAGGCGGGCGCGGATTGTAGGCGGGCCGCTGCGCCCCGCGCCGGCTCGACGCGCGGGCACGCACCCGCATCCGTCCTGACCCGCTCCGACCCGCTCCGACCCGCTAAAATCCAGGTTCCACAGGCCGGGTCGATGCTGCAAGGCAGCGCGCGCGCCCTGGGCCGCGAGCGTATCGTCGCGCGCGGGAGACCGCCACCCTCGGAGAAAACACTCATGACCTCACGCCGTCAGTTCATCCAGATCGTTCCCTTCGCAAGTGCCGCATTGCTTGCCAGCCGCACGGCGTTTGCCGCCGACCCGCCGCTGGTGGACGAGAAAGACCCGCAGGCGGCCGCCCTGGGTTACGTGGCCGATGCCGCCAAGGCCGACAAGGCCAAGTTCAAGAACTTCGCCGCCGGCCAGAACTGCAGCACCTGCCAGCTCTTCCAGGGCAAGGCCGGTGCGGCCGCCGGGCCGTGTCCGCTGTTCGCGGGCAAGAGCGTCACTGCCAAGGGCTGGTGCAGCGCCTGGGCCAAGAAGGCCTGATCGCAGCCTCCCGTGCTGCCCGCCGCCGACGGGCAGCCGCGCGTGCCGCCTGCGCGCCGGCCGCGCGCCGGAGCGGTTAAGATCGCCGGCTCGCGCCTGTAGCTCAATGGATAGAGTACTGCCCTCCGAAGGCAGGGGTTGCTGGTTCGATCCCAGCCAGGCGCGCCACGCCCTTGCGCGTGGCGTCGAGTCCATCACGTCGCGCGCTGCCGATCCGTGGTGCCGTCCGCGCGTCGTGCCGCCGTCGGGCCTGGCCGGTTTCTGCGCCGCGCTGTCGGGCCTGATCCTGGCCGCGTGCGCCTCCGCGCCGCAACGTGGCGGCGATCCGGCCGCCGGCCCATCCGCGCTCCCGCCCGTCGTCGCCCGCCCAGGCGCAGCGCCCCCTGGGGAGCGCGACGGCCCCGACGCGCAACCGCCACCCGGTCTGGCCGGCGTGCCCGATGCCGAACCGCGCGTCGAGGTCATCCGCGCGGGGGGACCGAACAAGCCCTACGAGGTGCTCGGCCGCGACTACGTGCCGATCACCGAGGACCGTCCGTTCGTCGAGCGCGGTCTGGCCTCGTGGTACGGGCGCAAGTTCCAGGGTCGTCGCACGTCGAGCGGCGAGCTCTACAACATGTACGAGATGACGGCCGCCCATCCGACGCTGCCGATCCCGAGCTATGCGCGCATCCGCAACCCGGCCAACGGGCGCGAGGTGGTAGTGCGCATCAACGACCGGGGCCCGTTCCACCCCGGCCGCATCGTCGATCTGAGCTACACCGCCGCGCTCAAGCTCGACCTGCTGCGCGGCACGGCGCCGGTCGAAGTCGAGCGCATCACGCACGACGAGATCCGCAGTGGCGCCTGGCGCCGCGCCACGCCGGACACAGCGCTGGCCGCAAGGGCACCCGGTGCACAAGCGCCTGCGGACGCCGCACCCACCTCGGCGACTGCGACTGCGACTGCGACTGCGACTGCGACTGCGAAGGCGGCGGCGCGAGGCGACACGGCCCCGCCAGTTGCCGTCGACGCTGCGCTCGCGCCGGAAAAGCTCTCCGTCGAGCCCACGGTGCCGGCGGCGCAGGCAGCTCGCGGCGACGCTGCCGTCCGATCCGCATTGCCGGCGGCCGCGGCCGCCGAGCCGACGCGACGCGCCTACACCGTGCAGGCCCAGGGCTTCTGGATCCAGATCGGCGCGTTCCGCGAGCGCAGCGGGGCCGAGGCGTTCCAGCGCCGCATCGCGCTCGAACTCGACTGGCTGGCGCCGCTGCTGGCGATCTTCAATGAAACCGCCGTGCACCGGTTGCAGGCCGGCCCCTACGCCAGCCGCGAAGAGGCCGGCGGCGCCTCGCAGCGCATTCGCCACGCCTTGCAGCTGGTGCCGGTGATCGTCGAGCGACGCTAGGCCGCTCGCGCGGGCGACGTAGGCCTCGGGCGCTGATAGGCCCCACGATCTAGGGCTTTCGAGGCATCATGCGTTCGCCCATCATCCGGGGCCGTTCGCGGCCCACGCGCATTCACAGGAGACGTTCATGGCTGGCAAGCAAGTCAAGGCAACCGCGGCAGGGCCGCACAAGGCGCTGTCGCTGCACATCGGCCTCAACGCCGTCAGCGCCGCGGCCTACGGCGGCTGGACCGGGCCGCTCGCGGCCTGCGAATTCGACGCCAACGACATGGCGGCGATCGCCAAGCTCAAGGGCATGAAGTCCACCGTGCTGCTGACGAAGAAGGCCACGCGCGCGGCCACGCTGGCCGGCATGCGCGACGCGGCCAAGACGCTGCAGAAGGGTGACCTGTTCTTCCTCACCTATTCCGGCCACGGCGGGCAGGTCCCCGACGTGACGGGCGAAGAGGCCGACAAGAAGGACGAGACCTGGTGCCTCTACGACGGTCAGCTGATCGACGACGAGCTCTACTTCGAGTTCAGCCGCTTCGCTACCGGGGTGCGCATCCTGGTGCTATCGGACAGCTGTCACAGCGGCACCGTCACGCGGGAAGTGCCGCAGGCGACCGACTACCCCGCCAACCAGCGGCCCAAGCTGATGCCCGAAGCGGTGGCGAGGCGCACCTATACCGAGCACAAGGCGTTCTACGACAAGCTGCAGCGTGACGTGGCCGCCGCAGCCGGCGGCCGCACGGTCGATCCGGACGCCGCGTTGGCGCAACTGGCGGTGAGCGGCCGGCTGTCGTCGCTCGTCAAGAAGTTCAATCCCGGCGTGATCCTGATCTCGGGCTGCCAGGACAACCAGACCTCGATGGACGGCGACCACAACGGTGCCTTCACCGAGCAGTTGCTCAAGGTCTGGAACCACGGCGCGTTCGACGGCAACTACGCGGCGTTTCATACGCGCATCCGGTCCCGCCTCCCACCCACGCAGTCGCCCAACCTCTTCACGCTGGGCACCGTGGGCCGCTTCCTGACCCAGAAGCCGTTCACGGTCTGACGATTCCAGCAGCGGCAGCGAGGGACGGTCGCCGTAGCTGCCCTGGGAGATCGCGATGGCCGACACCCCCTCGCTCAAGCTCCACGGGCGCCGCACGCCGCCGGCGCTGCCCTCGATGCTGCGCGGCGCCACGCGAGGCGCCGGCGAGGCGCCCGACCCCTTCCTGCCGCCGGGCTACCTGAGCCCGCGTGCGAGCTTCGATGTCGGGTCGGCGGCGCGGGGCTCGGCCGACGGCGCGGGCGAGCAGCAATACGCACCGGCCGCCGACGAGGTGCTCGTCATCGAACTCGCCGATGGCAGCACGTTCGTCACGACCGCGGTGCGGCTCAAGGCATCGCTCGAACTCAGCCATCCGGAGCTGATCGGCGCGCACGGCGAGATCCTGTTCGAGAAGCTGCGTGCCGAGGGCGCGGCGTCGCGCGGGTTCGTCGGCGAGGCGATCGGCGGCCTGGTGAGCAAGGTGTTCGCGCTCGGCGTTGGCGAGGCGCGCGACGCGATCATCGACGCCGCCGTCGAGCGCCTGGGCAACGCCGAGGGGATCGGCGTGACCTGGGCCGGCACCAAGGCGCTGATGTGGGCCATCGAGTCCAAGCTCGACCGGCAGCCGGGCCTGTACCGCTGGGCCGGCACCAGCCGCGAGGCGCGCGACCTGGAAGACGTGGCCGCGGCCGAGCTGGCCGACGCGGCGGCGAAACAGCAGCCGGTGCTGGTGTTCGTGCACGGCACGGGCTCGAGCACGCTTGGCAGCTTTGGCGACCTGCAGTCGGGCGAGCGCGACGTGTGGGCCGCGCTCGAGCGCCATTACAGCGGCGGCGTGTTCGCGTTCGAACACCGCACGCTGAGCGAAAGCCCGATCGAGAACGCGCTGCAGCTGGCCCGCGCGCTGCCCGCCGGCACACGCCTGAGCCTGGTGTCGCACTCGCGCGGCGGGCTGGTGGCCGACCTGATGTGCCTGGCCAATTTCGAGCCGCTGATCGACGCTTTCGAATCCGACCTGCCTGGCACCGGCGACGCCGACGAAGCCGAGGCGCGTCGCGTGCTGCACGAACTCGGCGGCGCGCACGCCGAGCACCGCGCGCAGCTTCGCGAGCTTGCCGCCGAACTGCACGCGAAGCAGTTCGTGTTGCAGCGTTACGTGCGCGTCGCGAGCCCGGCGCAGGGCACCAAGCTCGCCAGCGGCAACTTCGACCTGTTCCTCTCCGGGCTGCTCACGCTGATCGGCCAGGTGCCGTTCTTCTTCGGCAGTCCGCTGTATTCGGCATTCAAGCGGGTGGTGCTCGAGATCGTAAAGAACCGTACCAATCCGCACCTCGTGCCCGGCATCGAGGCGATGCTGCCCGATTCGCCGATGGCGAGCTTCCTGCGCGCAGCGCCCGTGGTGGCCGGCATCGAGATGGCGGTGATCGCCGGCGACATCGAGGGCGGCAACCTGCTCAAGCGCGTCGGCGTGCTGCTGACGGACTTCTTGCTGTTCGACAACGTCGACAACGACCTCGTGGTCGATACGGCCGCGATGCTCGGCGGTATCGCGCCGCAGGCGGGCTCGCGCGCGCTGTTTGACCGCGGCGCCGAGGTGTCGCACTTCAACTACTTCACCAACGCCGACACCCGCACCGCGCTGCGCGACTGGCTGGTCGCGCCCGAGGTCGCGCCGCTGAAGGCGTTCAGCGCCTTGCCCGGCTGCTTCGAAGAGACGGATGCGCGGGTCGAGGCCGCCCGGCTGCGCTCGATCGGCAGCCAGCGCGGCGTGGCGCTCGCCGATCTGCCGGTGGTCGTCGTGCTGCCCGGCGTGATGGGTTCGCACTTGTGTGTCAGGCGCGACGACCGGGTGTGGTTCGACCCGGCCGACATCGCGCTCGGCGGGCTGGAGAAGATCGCCTGGGAGCAGGGTGGCGTGGAGGCCGAGAAGCTGTTCAGCATGTTCTACGGCAAGCTGTGCGAGCACCTCGCCGCGAGCCATCGCGTCGAGCCGTTCCCGTACGACTGGCGCCAGCCGCTCGACGTCCTGGCCGAGCGCCTGGGCGAGTTCCTCGACCGGCTTCTCAAGCAGACCACGCAGCCGGTGCGCCTGCTCGCGCACAGCATGGGCGGGCTGGTGGTGCGCGCCTGCATCCACAAACGCCGTGCGGTAATGGACGAGCTGATGGCGCGCGACGGCGCGCGCTTCGTGATGCTCGGCACGCCCAACCAGGGCGCGTACTCGATGGTCGAGAACCTTCTCGGCAAAGGCAGCACCTTGCGCACGCTGGTGCGGCTCGACGTGAAGCACGACATGCAGCAGGTGCTCGACATCGTCGCCGGCTTCCGCGGTGCACTGCAGCTGCTTCCGAAGCCGGGCTTCGTCGACATCTTCCAGGGCCAGCCCGGCGGCGGCGAGCGCTACGACCTCGACCAGGCCACGACCTGGACCGCCTTCAAGCCCAAGGTGCGCGACCTCTGGTTTGGCGACGGCCAATCGGCCACGCCGGCGCAGGACGTGCTCGATTCGGCGAGCTGGCTGTGGCGCCAGGACGGCGCGGCGCGGCCGTCGCTGCCCGCCGAGTACGCGGCCAAGAGCGCCTACGTGTTCGGCGTCGCGCGCAACACCCCCTGCGGCGTGCGCGAAGAAGGCGGCCGCCTGAAGATGGTCGGCACGACGCGCGGCGACGGCACGGTGAGCTGGGAGTCGGGCCGCATCGACCACGTCGGCAGCCACTACTGGCTGCCCGCCGAGCACGGCGACCTGCCTTCGACGAGCGACTACTTCGCGGCGCTGTCGGAGTTGCTCGCCACCGGCGCGACGCGCGGCCTGATGACGAGCCCGCCGTCGGTGCGCGCGATCGAGCAGCCGCTGCCGGTGACCTACGATGCCGGGCCGCCGACCACCGACGGCGGCGAGGCGCTGGCGCGGGGCCTGATGGGCGGTCGGCCGCGCAGCCGCGTAGCCCCGCGGCCGAAGCGCCGGCTCGAAGTGGCGGTCAAGGCGATGGACCTGCGTTTCCTGGCCTGCCCGATCATGGTCGGCGCCTACGAGCAGGACCCGATCGCCGGGCCGCAGGGCCTGATCGACCGCGAACTGCTCGACGGCGACCTGAGCCAGCGTCACAGCATGGGGCTGTATGCGGGCCCGCTGGGCACGGTGACGGTGGTGCTGCGCGTGCCCAACGTGCAGGAGCGCCAGCGGGGTAGCCTGAGCGGCGCGGTGGTCACCGGCCTCGGCGCCTACGACGGCGCGCTCAGCGTCGGCGGCCTGACCGACGCGGTGCGCAACGGTGTGCTGCGCTACCTGCTGCAGGTGATCGACGTGCTCGGCAAGGAAGACCGCGAAGTGCCGCTGGCGGCGCTGCTGCTGGGCTACAACTCGTCGGCCAACCTGACCGTCGGCGCGTCGGTCGAGGCGCTGGTGCGCGGCGTGCTGGAGGCCAACGCGAAGTTCTGCGAGACGACACGGCTGAACATCCGTGTCGCGAGCCTGAGCCTGATCGAGCTCTACCAGGACACCGCCATCAGCGCCGTCTATGCGCTGCGCGAGATGCCCGCCAAGCTCGATGGCGTGGCCCAGCGCCTGAGCACGATGCTCGTCTGCCGGAGCGACCTGGAATGCGGCGAGGGCATGCGCCAGCGCCTGTTCGACGGCGGCAGCCAGAGCTACTGGCCGCGCCTGCTCATCACCGACGCCGACCGCGACGACGAGGGCTGCCTGCCCGCCGCCGCTGCCGAGCCGAGCACGGCGGACGTCGGCGCGGCCCACCCCGGCGGCCGCCCGGCGCGCGAGCGTCGGGGTCGCACCGCGCTGGCCGAACGCTTGCGCTTCCTCTACGTCGGCCAGCGCGCGCGCGCCGAGTCGGTGGTGCAGCAGCGCCAGCCGGGGCTGATCGAGGCCCTGGTGCGCCAGCAGATCCACAACACGGCGTGGAACGAAGACATCGGCCGCATGCTGTTCCAGTTGATGGTGCCGCACGACTTCAAGGACGCCGCGCGCCAGCTCGAGCGCGTGGTGCTGGTGGTCGACAACGCCACCGCCAACCTGCCCTGGGAACTGATGCTCGCCGACGCGCCGGGCCGCAGCGACGACAGCCTGCCGATGGCGGTGCGCACGCCCGTCGTGCGCCAGCTTGCCTCGACGCGCTTCAGGCGCCAGGTGCGCCAGGGCATCGAGCGCACCGCGCTGGTCGTCGGCAACCCGTCGGTCGAACGCTTCGGGCTCGCGTTTCCCGACCCGCGCAATCCCGACACGCCGCTGGATCCGCCGCCGCTGCCTGGCGCGGAGGCCGAGGCGTGCGCAGTCTCCGGCGTGCTCGGCGGCCTGAACTACCGCGTGGTGCAGGCCATCGGCGCCGACCAGCAGGCGAGCGAGGTGCTGGCGCTGCTGTACCGCCAGCCGTATCGCATCGTGCACATCTCGGCCCATGGCGTGTTCGACCTGCTGCACCGCGACGGGCTGCGCCGCAGCGGCGTCGTGCTGTCCGACGGACTCTTGATCACCGCGGCCGAGATCGCCGCGATGGAGACCGTGCCCGAACTCGTGTACCTGAGCTGCTGCCACCTCGGGCAGGTCGATGCCACCGTGCGCGACGGCAACAAGCTCGCGGCCAGCGTGGCCAGCGAGCTGATCGAGATCGGCGTGCGCTGCGTCGTCGTCGCCGGATGGGCGGTGGACGACCAGCAGGCACAGCTGTTCGGCGAGACCTTCTACCGCAGCCTGTTGCAGCAGCGCCAGCCCTTCGGCGACGCGGTGCACCAGGCGCGCCGCGCGGTCTGGGAGCGCCGCAGCGACGACATCACCTGGGGCGCGTTCCAGGCCTATGGCGACCCCGGCTGGCGTGCCGAGCAGCGCGACCTCGGCGCGCGTGGCAGCAAGGGCTCCGAGCCGTTTGCGTCGCCCGAGGAACTGCTCGACGCGCTGGCCACCGTGCGCGCCGACCTGTCGCGCAAGAAGAGCCGCCAGACCGAGCGCGAGGCGCGCGCCCAGGCGCAGACGATCAGGCAACTGATCGAGCGCCGCTGCCCGCCCGAATGGCAGTCGCTGCCGCCCCTGCAGTCGGCGCTCGGTGCCGCATGGCGCGACCTCGGCCGCTACGAGGACGCGCGCAGCGCCTACCTGAAGGCCGTGCAGGCCGACGACCAGACCGGGCGCGTGCCGATCAAGGACATCGAGCAGCTGGCCAACGTCGAGGGGCGGCTCGGCGAGCTGACTGGCGACGAGGGGCTGATCCGGCGCGGGCTGGAACGCCTGCAGCAGCTCGACGCGCTCGTTTCTTCGGCCGAAGCCGGGTCAGAGAGCCCGAACGCCGAGCGCTGCGCGTTGCAGGGCAGCGCATGGAAGCGCATGGCCAGTGTGTACGCGCGGCGGGTGCTCGTGCCCGGCCTCGGCGCCGAGGCGGTTCGCGACGCCGGGGCGGCAATGCGCGGCGCGCTCGTCGAATCGGTGAAGGCCTACGGCAAGGCCCATGGCGTTCCCGGGCAGTCGCGCTTCGAGCCCTGGATCGCCCTGAACCGGCTATCGCTGGACGCGCTGACGCCTTGGGCGAGCGACGCCGAGCGCGACGCAGCGCTGGCGCTCGGCCAGCAGTGCGCCAAGGCGGCGGGCGAGTCGTTCCGCCGCTATGCCGGTTTCTTGAACGCGATCATCCAGCCCGAGGCGCTGCTCGTCGAAGCCCGCCTGGACGGTTCGCTCGGCCAGGACGGCGACGCTGCCACGATGCTGTTCGAGCGCATCGCGGGCGCGTATCGCGAAGCCTTGTCGAACATCACCTTCAAGCCCAAGGAACTCGACTCGGTGGTGTCGCAGATCTGCCTGATGTCGCTGTTCCACGATGCGCTGTCGGTCGTCGACCGCGCGGCCTCGCCGCGCCGCGCGGCCGAGCATCGGCGCATGGCCGACCGGCTGATCGCGCTGGCCGAGCTCTTGCAGCCCGGGAGTTGCCGTCGCGATGATCGCCCGGCGGACGCCGCGCCGCCGGCGCACGCGGCACCGGCGCGCAAGGTCGCCAGGCCTGCCGCACGCCGCACCGCCAAGAACAAGCCCGCGACGCGGCGCGCGAAGTAGCGACGGCCGGCGGAACCGGCGCCCGGTGCCGCGGCAGGCGCGGGGCCGGGCCGCTCAGGCGTAGGCCACGGCTTCTGTCCACCGTGGGTCGTCGTGCAGGGCCCAATAGGCTTGCTGCAGCTGGTGCGTCACCGGCCCGGGGTCGCCCGCGCGCCGGCCTCCGATTGCCACGCCGTCGAGATGGCTGACGGCGATGACGCCGCCGCCGGTGCTGCTCAGGAAGACTTCGTCGGCCGCCCGCAGCGTGGCCACCGGCAGGGCCTCGACGCGAACCGTCAGCCCGGCGGCCCGCGCCATCTCGATCACCGTGCGCCGCGAGATGCCTTCGAGCACCCCGGTCTCGGGCGTGACGAGCGTGCCGCCCGCCACCGCGAAGACGTTGAAGCCCGGCCCTTCGGCGACATGGCCCGACGCATCGAGCAGCAGCGCGGTCTCGCCGCCACGCTCGTAGGCCTGGAACAGCGCCTGCACCATGTCGAGCCAGTGGTAGTTCTTGATCCGCGGGTCGACGCTCGCGGCGCCGATGCGCTGCACGTCGCTGACGACGAGGTTGATGCCGCGGCGCTGCTTGTCGGGGTCGGCGATCCAGACGAAGGGAACGGCGAAGGCCATGAAGTTGTTGCGGCAGGTGCGCGGATCGCGAGAGCCCGGTGCGGGCTGGCCGCGCGTGCACAGCACCTCGACATAGGCATCTCTCAGTCCCGAGCGGCGAACGCATTCATGAGCGATCGCGCGCACCTCGCCCGGCGTCTTGCCGGGCTCGAGGCGCAGCCGCTGCAGGCTCTCGAAGAAGCGCTCGAGGTGGTCGCCGAGGCGGAAGAACCTGCCCCGCCACACGTGCGCCACGTCGTAGGTGGCGTCGGAGTGCAGGAAGCCCCAGTCGAAGATCGAGATCTTCGCGTCCTCGGGGGCGACGAACTGTCCGTCGACGTAGGCGCAGCCTTGCATGGTCGGGGCTCCGGCGGGCGATGCGCGACAGTATGCACGGAGCCTCACCGCCAGCCTCTCCCGCGAGCGGGAGAGGGAGTCGAACGCGCCGCGCGCAAAGTCCTAGCCTGGATTTCCACGCACCACCGTTGAGGTAACGCCGCCGGTCTGGCCAGCGACCTCTCGCCGCTGGCGGCGCTCACGTCGCCTGCGCTCCCACTGTTAACGCTCGGTGCGCCTATCGCCTCCACACGGCAGCCCGCATCTGGGGCTGTCGGCCCTGCGCTTGCCGGGGCCGGTCTTCAGGCCCATCCCCCGCTCAGCCTCATGCAGCCTGGGTTTTCCCCCATCGGTGCCGGTTCCGTCCTGCTTTTCGTTGACGCAACAGGATCTTACGTATCACAATGCAGGTATGGGTTTAGGGGCACCTAAAAACATAACAGACATCCGACGATTCTTCGCCGAGCCCTCCCATCCCCGCCAGCGCCAGTACGAGGCCCTGCGCGCCTTCTTCGTCGATGACCGTCCTTCAGCCGAGGTCGCCCGTGCCTTCGGCTACACGCCGGGCTCCTTCCGCGTGCTGTGCCACCAGTTCCGCCGTGAACCCGAGCCGCAGTTCTTCAGCACGCCTGTTCACGGCTCCCGCACCCAGCCGCACAAGTCCAAGGCCCTCGAGATGGTGGTGGCCCTGCGCAAGCAGAACCATTCGGTCTACGAGATCAGCCGCGCGCTCAAGGATCACGGCACGCCGCTGAGTCCGACCGCCGTGCGCGAGGTGCTGCGCGAGGAGGGCTTCGCGCCGCTGCCCCGGCGCGGCGACGACGAGCGGCTCGAGCATGTGGGGCCGCTGGCCGAGGCGGTGGCCGACGTGCGCGAGTTCGCGCTGCGGCCCGGCACGCGGTTCACCACGCGCTGCGGCGGTCTGTTCCTGTTCCTGCCCGACCTGGTGCGTCTGCAGCTCGATGGTCTGGCCTCGCGCGCCAAGCTGCCGGGTTCCAAGATGATCCCGGCTTCGCACGCGCTGCGCAGCGCGCTGGCGCTCAAGCTGTGGTCCATCGAGCGCAAGAGCCACGTCATGGCCTTCGTCACCGATCCGGGGCTGGCGCTGTTCTGCGGCCTGAACGTGGTGCCGAAGAAGAGTTTCCTGTGCGAGTACTCCTCGCGGGTGGAACGCGAGCGTTCGGTCCGGCTGCTGGGAGCCTGGCACGGGGCGGTGATGGAGGAGGGGCTGTTCGATGCGCGGTCGTTCAACCTGGACTTCCACTCGGTGCCGTACTACGGCGAGGATCCCCAGGTGCAGCGGCACTTCGTGTCCGCCCGCAGCCGATCGCAGCCGGCCGTGCTCGCGTTCCTGGCGCAAGACGCCAGTGGTCGGGCCTTCTGCTACTCCAACGCCGATCTGCGCAAGGGCGAGGAGGCCGAGGAGATCTTCCGCTTCATCGAGTTCTGGCGGCGTCAGCACGGCGAGTTGCCGCGCCACCTGGTGTTCGATTCACGGCTGACCACCTACGCCCATCTGGCGCGGCTCGAGCAGATGGGGATCACGTTCATGACGCTGCGCCGCCGCTCGGCGGCCCTGCTGCAGGAGGTGCAGGATCTGCCGGCCTCGGCCTGGCGCCGGGTGAGCCTGGATGTGCCGGCGCGCAAGTTCAAGAACCCGCGCGTGTTCGAGCAGCCGGTCATGCTGGCCGGCGCGAAGCTGCGCCAGCTCTTCGTCGTCGACCTGGGCCACGAGCAGCCGACGATCCTGTTGACCAACGACCGCGACGGCTCCCACGCCAAGCTGCTCACGCGCTACGCCCAGCGCATGCTGATCGAGAACGCCTTGTCCGACGCGGTGCGCTTCTTCCACATGGACGCGCTGTCGTCGGCGGTGGGGATGAAGGTGGACTTCGACATGACGCTGCTGGTCATCGCCAGCGGCCTGTACCGGTTGCTGGCGCGCCGCATGCGCGGCTATGCCGAAGCGCAGGCGCGGCACATCTTCCGAGACCTGATCGACACGCCGGCCGACGTCTCGATCACCGATGCCGAGGTGCAGGTGCACTTCCACCGTCGCGCCCATCTGCCCGTCATACTGGCGTCGGAACTGCTGAACACGCCGGTCGCTATCCCCTGGTGGCCGGGGTACTCGCTGCGGATGTCGGCTTAGGGGCGGCGGGTCGCGGCAGGGGGAGTTTGTTAGTTCAAATGTGGTGCGTGGAAATCCAGGCTAGGTTGATGCCGCGTGCGAGAACTCCTCGAAGGCCGCGATCGCGCTCGCCGCGTACATCAGTGACGGGCCGCCGCCCATGTAGGTGGTGACGCCGAGCGTCTCGTCGATTTCCTGCCGCGTCGCGCCGAGCCTGACCAGGGCCTGGGTGTGAAAGCCGATGCAGGGGTCACATCGCGCGGCGACGCTGACGGCCAATGCGATCAACTCCTTCGTCTTCCTGTCGAGCACGCCGGCCGCGGTGGCCGCGCGGCCGAGGTCGTTGAAGCTCTTCATCACATCGGGCGTGTTCGAACGCAGGGTCGCGAGACGCGAGGACACGGTCTGCGTCAGCTCGCGGAAGCCGCCGGTTGGGGTAGACATGGTGCGCTCTGCAACTTCAGGGTTTGCCGCTGTCGGGCTTCGCCCGGCAGGTGCTCAGGCCGAACGGCAGATAGGCCGGGCAGAATCGAAACGCCCCCGTCGCCACGAGTACCACGCCGACCCAGCCCCAAAGGCCGATCGTTCCTGTCACGGCGAGTCCGATCAGGACGAGGCCCGCGACGATGCGCAAGGCACGATCCATGTTTCCGACGTTTGCTTGCATGCTTGCTCTCCCAAGAAATAAGGAATGGATTGAACACATCTTCCGCCGCCGAACGATCCGCGGCATGCCGGAAGTCGAAGCGGGCCGTGTTGGCTCATCACGCGAGCCGCTCGATGCCCATCAGCCTTGGCGGGGCCTGCGCCTGAGCAGGCACGAGGTTGTCGCGTCGGGTTCATTTCAGCGCGCCGCCGTGAACTGCAGGCTTGCGTTGACCGCCTGCAATTGCGCCTCGTCCAGGCGCCCGGCAAGGGCCGCGAGGCGAAGCTGGTCGAGCAGCAGCGAGACGCGCGCCTGCAGCAGCGCCAGCTCGGCGCGTGCAGCGTCGTTCTCGGCGTTGAGCAGGTCCAGCGTCGTGCGGTCGCCGACCTGTCGCCCGACACGGGTCGCGTCCAGCCGCGAGCGCGTCGCCTTCAGCGATTCGGCCAGCGCCGCCGCGCGCGCGGCGCCGACGGTGAGCCCGAGCCAGGCCGTGCGTGTCTGCAGCGCCACCTGCTGCGCAGTGCGGTCGGCATCGGTGGCGGCCTTGTCGGCCAGGCGCAGCGCTTCGTCCTGGCGCGCGCTGCGGTAGCCGCCGGTGTAGAGCGGCACGGTCAGCTGCACGCCGATCATCGCGTTGTTCAGGTGGTTGCTCGCCGGGCCGAAGTCGCCGTTGCCGCTCAGCCGGTCCTGCCCCACCTGCGCCACCAGGTCGAGCGACGGCGCGGCCAGCGCGCTGTACTTGGCGGCCTCCTGCCGCGCGGCCTCGGTTCCCGCCGTCTGCACGCGCCACTGCAGGTTGCTCGTCCGGGCTTCGGCCAGCCACTGGGCCAGCGGCGGCACGCCGATCGGCGCGACCGCATCCACGGGCGCGAGCGCCTGCAGTTCGGTCGGCGCAAGGCCGGTCACGTCGGCCAGTGCGGCCTGCTTGAGCTGCAGGTTCGTCTCGGCGGCCAGCACGTCGGCGCGGATCGCCTCGGCCCGCGCTGCCGCCTCGTGGGTGTCGGTGACGGGCAGGTCGCCGAGGCGGAAGCGGTCGCGGATTTCGGTGGTCGTTCGTTCGACCGCGGCCTGCTGGCGCCGCAGCACACGCAACGAATCGGCGGCCAGCGCGGCGTCGAAGTAGCGCTCTGCCGTGCGCAGCATCAGCGATTGCTGGGCCGACTGCCATTCGAGATCGGCCACGTCGGCCGAGAGTTCGAGCTGGCGCCTGCGCGCATCGCGCTCGCGGTTGACGAGAGGCTGGCGCGCCTCCAGCGCCCAACGCGTCAGGTTGCCGTTGTTGACCGAGGTGTCGAACGAGGCACCGTCCACGGTTCCGAAGGCCGGCGCCGAAAACTGCGCGCCGGTGGTCGAGGTCGAGTTGCTCGCCTTGCCGGCGGCCCCGGTGAGTTGCAGCGACGGCCGCCACAGCGATGCCCCCTGCTCGCGCCGAGCCTCGCCGGCCTGGCGGGCCGACTGCGCGGCGACGAATTCGAGATCGTTCTTCTGCGCGGCGCGCCAGGCGTCGAGCAGGTCGGCCGCCGCCGCGGTCTGCGCGACCGCCAGCCATACCGCGCCGGCCAGAGCTGCCGCGCTACGCATCACTGCGCTCCTTGCGCAATGTGGCTGCGCACCCAGGCGATCAACTCGCCGGTGGGCACGGCGCCCGACAAGCGCGCGACTTCGGCGCCCTTGTCGAACAGGATCAGCGTCGGGATGCTGCGGATGCCATAGGCCGCGCTCGCCTGCGGCGACGCATCGCTGTCGACCTTGGCGAAGCGTACGCCGGGCAGTTGCTGCGCCGCGGCCGCGAAGTGCGGCGCCATCTGCCGGCAAGGCCCGCACCAAGCGGCCCAGAAGTCCACCAGCACCGGGAGTTCGGTGCGAGCGACGAACTTCGGCAGCGTGGCATCGTCGAGCGCCACCGGCGCCGCGGCCATCAGCGCGGCGCCGCATTGGCCGCACACCGGCTTGTCGTGCAGCTTGGCGTCGGGAACGCGGTTGGTGGCCGCGCAGGCGGGGCAGACGAGGTGCATGGCGGCGCCCTCAACTGCCTTCGCGCGCGCCGAGCTTGCGCATGATGGTTTCCATCAGGCACCACTTGGTGAGCCCGCTCTGCAGCAGGTTGATGCCGACGAAGGCGGTGAAGGCGAGCCACCAGGGGCTGACGTAGATCGGGCTGCCCGGGATGCCGAGCGCGAGCGAGAGCAGGATGAACGTGCCTGCGACGATGCGCACGAGTTGCCAGGATGTCATGTCAATCTCCTTGAGTGGGTTGCGGAACGAGGGAAGAGAGGCGGTTGCGGTAGGCAATGAAATACAGCAATGGGATCACCACCAGCGTCAGCAGGGTCGAGACCAGGATGCCGAAGATCAGTGAGATCGCCAGGCCGTTGAAGATCGGGTCGTCGAGGATGAAGAAGGCGCCGAGCATCGCGGCCAGGCCGGTCAGCAGGATCGGCTGCGCGCGCGTGATGGCCGAGGCGACCACGGCTTCCTTCAGCGGCATGCCGGCGCGTACCTGCAGGTTGATGAAGTCCACCAGCAGGATCGAGTTGCGCACGATGATGCCGGCCAGCGCGATCATCCCGATCATGCTGGTCGCGGTGTATTGCGCGCCCAGCAGCGCGTGCCCCGGCATCACGCCGATGATCGTGAGCGGGATCGGCGCCATGATGATCAGCGGCGTCAGGTACGAACCGAACTGCGCCACCACCAGCAGGTAGATCAGGATCAGCCCGACGGCGTAGGCGGCGCCCATGTCGCGGAAGGTCTCGTAGGTGATCTGCCACTCGCCGTCCCACTTGACGGTGTAGCCGCGGTACGGGTCGGCCGGCTGGCTGATGAAGGTCTCGGCCAGCGTGCCGCCCCCCGGCGTGGCCAGCGCGCTCACTTCGCCGCGCATCTTGAACATGCCGTAGAGCGGGCTGTCCACCGCGCCGGCCATGTCGGCGACGACGTAGTTCACGGGCAGCAGGTCCTTGTGATGGATGGGCTGCTCGCGCAGCGTGTCGCTCACCGTCACCAGCTCGCGGATCGCGACCAGCTTGCCCTCGGCGTTGCGCACCGAGAGTTGCAGCAGCGCGTCGAGATCGCCGTGGCGGTCTGCCGGCAACTGGATCGTCGCCGCCGCCGGGTACTTGCTCTCGTCGTGCAGGTAGGCCGTGGCCTCGCCGGCGAGCCCCGCGCGCAGCGTGCCGACGATCTCCTGCTGCGACACACCGAGCATGGCGGCCTTGCGCCGATCGACGAGCAAGAGCGTGCGCGGTGCGTCGGCGATGCTGCTGTCGTCCACGTCCACGACGCCGTCGGTCCTGGCGAACACGCCGCGCACGGCTTTCGCCACCTGCCGGCGGCCGTCGGCGTCGGGGCCATAGATCTCGGCCACCAGCGGCGACAGCACCGGCGGGCCGGGCGGCACCTCGACGACCTTCACATTGGCGCCGAAGCGCTGGCCGATTTCCTGCAGCGCCGGGCGCACGCGGGTGGCGATGGCGTGGCTCTGCTCGCTGCGGTGGTGCTTGTCGACGAGGTTGACCTGGAGGTCGCCCACCTCGCCGCCGCTGCGCAGGTAGTACTGGCGCACCAGGCCGTTGAAGTTGATCGGCGCGGCGGTGCCGGCGTAGGCCTGGACGTCGGTCACCTCGGGCAGCGTGGCCAGGTGCGCGCCGAGTTCGTGCAACACCGCAGCGGTCTTCTCTACCGGCGTGCCGGCCGGCATGTCCACCACCACCTGGAACTCCGACTTGTTGTCGAACGGCAGCATCTTGAGCAGCACCAGGCCGGTGGCGGGCAGCGCCAGCGAGCCGGCGATCAGCACAGCGATGCCGAGGCCGAGCAGGCGCCGGTTGCGCGTGCCCTTCTTGTCGTCGAGCAGCGGCCGGAAGATGCGCTCGAACAGCGGCGCCAGCCGGGCCGACAGGCCGCGCGGCTTGGCGTGATCGGCCGGCGGGGGCAAGGCCTTCATCCACAGCCGCGCCAGCCAGGGCGTGACGACGAACGCGATCGCCAGCGACAGCAGCATGCCCATGCTGGCGTTGATCGGGATCGGGCTCATGTAAGGGCCCATCAGGCCCGACACGAAGGCCATCGGCAGCAGCGCGGCGATCACCGTCAGCGTGGCCAGGATGGTCGGCCCTCCGACCTCGTCCACCGCGCCGGGGATGATCTGTGTCAGCGTCTTGCCGGGAGAGAGTTGCTGGTGACGGTGGATGTTCTCCACCACCACGATCGCGTCGTCGACCAGGATGCCGATCGAGAAGATCAGCGCGAAGAGCGACACGCGGTTGAGCGTGAAGCCCCAGGCCCACGAGGCGAAGAGCGTGGCCATCAGCGTCAGGATCACCGCGCTGCCGACGATCGCCGCCTCGCGCCGGCCGAGCGCAATGAAGACCAGCGCGACCACGGCCGCCGTCGCGAAGAGCAGCTTCTGGATCAGCTTGACCGCCTTGTCGTTGGCGGTCGCGCCGTAGTTGCGCGTCTCGGCCACCTGGATGTCGGCGGGAATGACGGCATTGCGAAGGGCGTCCACGCGCTGCATCACCGCGTCGGCCACGTCGATCGCGTTCTGGCCGGGCTTCTTGGTCACGGCGATCGTGACTGCGGGGTACTCGCCGCCGGGCTCAGCCTTCTCGCCGCCCTTTCCGCCCAGGCGGTACCACACATAGCGCGCCGCCGGCAGTGGCCCGTCGCGCACGGCGGCCACGTCCTGCAGGAACACCGGCTTGCCGCCGCGCACGGCGACCACGAGTTCGCCCACGTCGCGCGCGTCCTTCAGGAACGGACCCGATTCCACCGCGACCGCGCGGTTGCCGGCCAGCAGCTCACCCACCGGCAGGCCGAGGTTGGCCGACAGCAGCGCCGCTCGCAGGTCGGGCACGGTGACGCCGCTGCTGGCCATGCGGGCGGGGTCGATCTCGACCAGCACGGCGCGGCCGGGACCGCCGAGGGTCATGACTTCGCGCGTGCCGGGCACGCGCTTCAGGTCTGCCTCGACGCTGTGCGCGACGCGCTCGAGCTCGAAGGCGCCGATGTCGGGGTTGCGGCTGAACAGCGTCAGCGTGACGATCGGCACGTCGTCGATGCCCTTGGGCTTGATGATCGGAGCCAGCACGCCCAGGCCGTGCGGCAGCCAGTCGGCGTTCGAATGGACCGTGTCGTACAGCCGCACCAGCGCCTCGGTGCGCGGCACGCCAACTTTGAACTGCACCGTGATCACGGCCAGGCCCGGCCGCGACACCGACATCACGTGTTCGACGCCGGCGATCTGCGCCAGCACCTGCTCGGCCGGCCCGGCCACCATCTGCTCGACGTCGCGCACCGCCGCGCCCGGGAACGGGATCAGCACGTTGGCCATCGTCACGTTGATCTGCGGCTCTTCCTCGCGCGGCGTGGCGAGTACCGCAAAGATGCCGAGCAGCAACGCCAGCAGTGCCAGCAGCGGCGTGATCTGCGCGGTCTGGAAGTAGGCGGCGATGCGGCCGGAGATGCCCAAAGCTTGGCTCACTTCGGCGCCTCGGGCTTCACGCGGGCAGCGGCCTGCGGGTCGAGCGCGACACGATCGCCGGCCGCCACGCCGGAGAGCACTTCGACCGTCTCGCCCCCCGTGCGGCCCAGGCGCACCTGGCGCAGCACCGGCGCGCCCTGAGCATCGACCACATAGACGCCGGTCATCTCCGCGCGGCGGACGATCGCGGCGGCCGGCACGTAGAGCCGGCCCGAGGTGCCCTGCGTGGCCGGCAGCCAGACGCGGGCGAACATGCCCGGCGCGACGCCCGCCATGCCGGCAGGCAGGCCGATGCGAAGCTGCACCGTGTGCGTGCCAGCGTCGACCGTGGGCAGCACCTGCACCTGCGTCGGCGCGAACCAGCGCTGCTCCCCGGTCAGCCCGGGGAACTCCACCCTGGCGCCCTGGACGGGTGGCACCAGCGCGGTCTGCGGCACCGCAGCGGTGACGCGCAGCGCACCGGGCTCGTACAGCGTGAGCAGCGCCCGGCCGGGCATCGCCATGTCGCCGAGCGCGACCGGCACCTCGGCGACGACGCCGGCGAATGGCGCGCGCACCACATAGAAGCCCGACTGGGTGCGCGCGGCGCCGGCCTGCGCCAGCATCGCCTGCGCTTGCGCCTGCGTCGCCTTGTACTGCGACTCGGCGCGTTCGAGGGCGGCCTGGCTGATGTACTGCTTCTGGAAGAGCTGTTTCTGGCGCTCGAAGTCCTTGCTCGCCACGTCGAGCAGCGCATTGGCCGACTGCACCTGAGCTTCGCTGGCGCTGGCGTTCTGCTCGGCGGCGCGGGCGTCGATGCGGGCCAGCACCTGCCCGGCCTTGACCGTGTCGCCCGCCTTCACGTCGAGGGCCGTCACCGCGCCGGCCACCTGGGCGGCGACGACGGTCTGGCGCACCGCCTCGACGACGCCGTCGAAGCCGCTCGCCGCCGCGGCGCCGGTGGATTGGACCGGGGCCGTCGCCAGCGCGGCCGGCGCTGCGAATGCCGCCCCCGCCGGCACCCCGGCGGCGATCAGCACAAGACTCCAGAAGAACCCCTTCGACATGCCCATGCTCCTGCCCTGCCGCCGCCACGGTGCCAGGATCTGGCGCTGGTGTCCGACGACTCATTGGTGTATTATTTGCCTATGCAGTTAAATAGTCAAGCACAGACTCAAGCAAATACCCACACGGGCAAGGCTCATTCGGGCATGATCGCGAAGTCGCAACGAACCGCGTGTCCCCGCATGGAAGGTCTGCCGAAGGAAGCGTTGGAGCAGGTGGCGGCGTACTTCCAGGCGCTGTCGGAGCCGACCCGCCTGTCGCTGCTCAACTACCTGCGCGGCGGCGAGCGCAACGTGGGCGAGTTGGCCCAGCTGTGCGGTTTCACCGCCGCCAACGTGTCGCGCCACCTGGCGTTGCTGACGCAGCACGGCCTCGTCGAGCGCGAGAGCCGCGGCACGAGCGTGTACTACCGCATCGCCGACGAATCGGTCTATGCGCTGTGCGACCTGGTCTGTGGCAGCGTCGCCCGGCAGCTGGAACGCCAGGCCCGCGGCCGCGAGGTGTTCGCGCGCACGGCCCGTCGCAGCAAGGCCGCGCGCTGAGCCTCCTTCCGGGGAGGCGACGCCGGGCGAGCTCAGTCGGCGCCGGGCCGCCCCAAGCCGACTGAGATCCCCCTCGGGGGGGCGACACCGCAGGCGTCTTGGGGGCTCGATCAGCCTTTCTTGACCGGGCGCTTCCAGTTCGGCCGCGACACCTGTGGCGCGCGGGTGAACGTGAGCTGCCCGGCGGGCGCGTCGCTGGCGATCGTCGAGCCGCCGCCGATCGTGGCGCCTTCGCCGATCGTGACCGGCGCCACGAGCACGCAGTTCGAGCCGATGTGGGCGTCGGCGCCGATCACGGTGCGGTGCTTGTTCGCGCCGTCGTAGTTGGCGGTGATGCTGCCGGCGCCGTAGTTGACGCGCTCACCGACCGTCGCGTCGCCCAGGTAGGCAAGGTGGTTCGCCTTCGCGCCGCGCGCCAGCGTGCTGTTCTTCACCTCGACGAAGTTGCCGATGTGCACGTCTTCGGCCAGCACTGCGCCGGGGCGCAGCCGCGCGAAGGGTCCGAGCACCGAGCCGGCGCCGACCTTCGCGCCGAGCTTCTCGCCATCGATGTGGGTGAACGGCTGGACCACGACCCGCTCGCCGAGCGAGGCGTTGCGGATCACGCAGTTCGCGCCAATGCGCACGCCGTCGGCCAGGCTCACGCGGCCTTCGAAGACGCAGTTGACGTCGATCTCCACATCGCTGCCGCAGGCCAGCTCGCCGCGCACGTCCAGCCGCGCGGGGTCGGCCAGGCGGACGCCGGCCTCCATCAGCGCATCGGCCTGTGCGCGCTGGACGCGCCGCTCCAGCTCGGCGAGCTGGAGCGGGCTGTTCACGCCCAGGACCTCGGATTCGTCGCGCGGCTGGGCGGTGACGACCGGCACGCGGTCGGCCACGGCCATCGCAACGATGTCGGTGAGGTAGTACTCGCCCTGGACGTTGTCGTTGCGCAGCGCGGCGAGCCAGCGCTTCAGGTGCACGGTCGGCACCGCCATGATGCCGGTGTAGATCTCGCGGATCGCGCGCTGGGCAAGCGTTGCGTCCTTGTGCTCGACGATCGCGTGCACGCGCCCGCCCTCGTGCGCGCTGCGCCCGGCGGCGTCGCCGCGCAGCACCCGCCCGTAGCCGGTCGGATCGTCGAGCTCGACGGTCAGCAGCGCGAGGTTGGCGCCGTCGGCCGCCGCCAGCAGCGCGCGCGCGGTGGCGGCCTCGATGAGAGGCACATCGCCGTTGAGGATCAGCGTCGTTCCCTCGGCGTGCAGCTGCGGCACGGCCTGTTGCACCGCATGGCCCGTGCCGAGCTGGGGCAGCTGGCGAACGAAGCACAGTGCGGGGGCCTGCACCGAGGCCTCTACCGCGTCGGCGCCGTGGCCGGTCACGGCGACGATGCGATCGGCCCCGAGCTGCGAGGCGGTATTGAGAACATGCTGCAATAGGCTTTGCCCGGCGAGCCGGTGCAGCACCTTGGGGAGGGCGGATTTCATGCGCGTTCCCTTGCCCGCCGCCATGATCACGATGTCGAGTGCCATGCGTCTTCCGTCGTTCGTCAAAGGGCCGATTATCGGCGTGCCGGGCGCTGCCGCAGCGCGGCGACCGTGCAGCGGCGCGGCAAACGCGGCTCACGCTCGCGCCGACGCGGCACAAGCGCGCAGCTGCTCCGCTGCGGCCCGGGCCTGGCACGCCTGGCTCCTGGTGCTGTGCCTGGCGCTGCTGTCGGGTTGCAGCCTGTTGCGCATCACCTATCCGCAGGTGCCGACGATCGTCTATTGGTGGCTCGACGGCTATGTCGACTTCAGCTCCGCGCAGTCGCCACGGGTGCAGGAGCAGCTTGCCGAGTGGCTGCGCTGGCATCGCAGCACCCAGCTGCCCGACTACGCCGCGCTACTGCAGCGCGCGCGGACCGAGGTGCTCGCCGACACCACCGCGGCCCAGGTGTGCCGCTGGTACGACGACGGGGCCGCGCGCCTGCTGGTCGCCTTCGAGCAGGCACTGCCGGCTGTCGCCGAAACGGCGCTCGCCCTGACGCCGGCCCAGATGGAGCACGCCCAGCGCAAGTTCGAGAAGAGCAACGCAGATTTCCGCGACGACTTCCTGCAGCCGGCGCCCGACGCGCGATTGAAGGAGAACGTCAAGCGCACCGTGGAGCGGACCGAGGCGCTCTACGGCAAGCTCGACGACTCGCAGCGCGAGCTCGTCGCGCGCGGCGTCGCCGCGTCGCCGT
Organism: uncultured bacterium; assembly: GCA_963779155.1. Taxonomy (GTDB): domain Bacteria; phylum Pseudomonadota; class Gammaproteobacteria; order Burkholderiales; family Burkholderiaceae_C; genus CAIKUF01. Next base: position 567,678 of record CAVZXE010000020.1, read on the forward strand.
TCGACGCCGAGCGTTGGCTGGCCGAGCGCCAGGCACGCCAGCGCGAGATCCTGCAGGCGCTGCACCAGCTCCAGGCCGAGCGCGCAAGCCAAGCGCAGATGCAGGCGGCCCTGCGCACGTTTGCCGAGCAGGCCCAGCGCTCGCCGCGCCCGGCCTACCGCGCCTACCAGCAGCGCCTGAAGCAGTTCAATTGCGAGTTCGCTGCCCAGGTGCACAACGCCACCACGCCGACCCAGCGCCGGGCTGCGGCGGAAACGCTCAAGGGCTGGGAGACGGACCTTCGGGCGCTTGCCGCGGAGCTGCCGCGCTAGGCCATCACTGCGGCAGCTCGACCGTCACCCGGCGCGGGCTGACCGCCGTGTAGGGGAAGTCGTTCAGTGCAGCGGCGAACAACGCCGCCCGCGTGCGCTCGTCGGGCCAGGAGCCGTCGCTCTGCGCGCGCGACTCGTAGAGCGCTTGCTTGCTCCGCGCGTCGAGGATCAGCACCGACACCTCGGTCCAGTTGACCGGCACGGCACCCATGCCGTACCCCCAACCCCAGCCCGGTCCCCAGGGGCCCCAGCCACCTCCCCAGGCGGCGCCGCGCCAGCGCGCGCCGTACCAGGGCATGCCCATCCACGGGTTCAAGAACGGATCTGCCATCCAGCCCTGGATGCTGCGGTCGGCCAGTTGCACCAGCACGTCGGCGGGTTCGCTGCCGGCGGGCTTGAACCCGGCCCGCTCCAGCGCCGGCTGGGCAGCGGCTTCAAGCCTGGCCTGTTCGTCAGCGCGCGCCTGTTGCGACGGCAGGCGCTCGAAGGCAAAGGTGCCCGGAGCGCGCCCCTGCGGCCAGGTGCCGAGGGTATGCACGTTGGCATCGAGCCGCGTCGATGCACAACCTGACAGCAGCGCGGCAAGCGCCAGCAGGGCAAAAATCCTGAAGCACATCCGAGTACCCCCCGTGGCGCCGCCGATCAGTCGCGCAGCTGCCAGCGCACCGCCGCGCGCGTCGCGGGGCCGGGCGCCGGCGCGCAGGCAATGTCTTCATCGGCATCGAAGGCCTTGTCACCGTCGCGATCGGCCACACCGCTGGCTTGGAGTGTCGTGAACGGGTACAGGTTCCGGTCCATCAGGTGCGACGGCGTCACATGGCCCAGGGCGTTGAACATGTTGTCGAGGCGGCCCGGATACTGGCGCTCCCACTCGAGCAGCATGCGCTTCATCTGCGCTCGCTGCAGGTTGTCCTGGCTGCCACACAGCGTGCACGGAATGATCGGGAAAGCGCGCTGCGCGGCCCAGCGCTCGAGGTCGGCCTCGGCCACATAGGCGAGCGGCCGGATGACGACGTTGCGGCCATCGTCGCTCACCAGCTTGGGCGGCATCGCCTTCAGGCGGCCGCCGAAGAAGAGGTTCAGGAAGAAGGTCTGGAGCATGTCGTCGCGGTGGTGGCCGAGAGCGATCTTGGTCGCGCTGAGTTCGCCCGCCAGGCGGTACAAAATGCCCCGGCGCAGGCGCGAACACAGGCTGCACATCGTCTTGCCTTCCGGGACCAGGCGCTTGACGACGGAATACGTGTCCTGCGTCTCGATGTGAAACGGCACGCCGCGGCGGCGCAGGTAGGCGGGCAGCACGTCGGCCGGGAAACCCGGCTGCTTCTGGTCGAGGTTGACGGCGACGATCTCGAACGGCACCGGCGCACGCGCCTGCAGCGAGAGCAGGATGTCGAGCAGCGCATGGCTGTCCTTGCCCCCGGAAATGCACACCATCACCTTGTCGCCGGCCTCGATCATGTTGTAGTCGACGATCGCCTGGCCCACCTGCCGGTGCAGCCGCTTGGCGAGCTTGGCCGCCTCGACGCCGGGCCTGGCCCTGCCGGCCCGCACGGCGGCCTCGGATCCTGCGGCGGCTGGCGCGTCGATCGGCGCCGTCGGCGCCGTCGCTGGCACGGCGCTCATCGGTCCTCCTTGACGGCGAAGACTTCCACGCCCACCGCCGCGCAATCGGGGTACACGTCGGGCTTCTCGGTCGAGACGCGCGCCGCGCGAACGCGCGGGTGCTCGAGCATCAGCGCCAGCACCTCGTCGCACAGGGTTTCCTGCAGGTGGATGTGGCCCTGCGAGACACGCAGGGCGATCGTGCGGCGGATGAAGTCGTAGTCGACCACCTCGTCGAGTTCGTCGTCCTTCGGTGTCGAGAGCGCGAGCGGCACGTAGAGTTCGACGTTGATCAGCACGCGTTGCTCGCCGCGCTTCTCGAAGTCGTGCACGCCGATGTTGATCCATACCTCGTAGTCGCGCAGGAAGAGGCGCCGGCAATCCATCAGGCGGGGGTGGCTGAGCAGGCTCTGCATGGTTTCACGCTCTGGTTCGGTGCCGCGCCAGGAACATCACGTCGCGCGACTGGGCCTGCAGGTGCTGGCCGCCATCGACCAGCAGCGTCGTGCCGGTGATGGCCGGCGACTCGATCAGGAAGCGCACCGCGCGCGCGATGTCGGCCGGCTGCGACGAACGCGCCAGTGGCGTCGAGGCATGCGACAACGCGAACTCGGCCGCCGTCATCGGGCCCGACGGCAGGGTGACGCCCGGCGCCACGCCGCACACGCGCAGGCGCGGCGCGAGCGCCTGCGCGAGCAGCGTGGTGGCGGCCTCGAGCGCTGCCTTCGACAGCGTGTACGACAGGTAGTCGGGATTCGGGTTCCACAGTTTCTGGTCGAGCAGGTTGACGACGCAGCCGCTGCGCTCGACACCCGCGGTCGCGGCGCTGTCGCCGAGGTGGCTGTGCAGGGCCTGCGCCAGCACGATGGCCGGCGCCGTGTTGACGCGCCAGTGCGCGTCCATCGCTGCGTAGCTGAAGCTCGCCGCATCGTCGTACTCGAAGGCGGAGGCATTGTTCACCACCGCATCGAGCCGGCCGCACTGCGCGACGACCGCGGGCACGAGCGCGCGGCAGGCCGCCTCGTCCGCCAGGTCGGCCGCAAAGGCGGCTGCGTGCGCACCGAGCGCGCGGGCGTCGGCCACGGTAGCGGTCGCATCGTCGGCCAGGGCGCGGCAGTGGATCGCCACGTCGAAGCCATTGCGCGCCAGTTCGAGCGCGATCTCGCGCCCGAGACGGTGCGCCGCGCCGGTGACGAGCACGGTCGGCCGCGAAGACGGTGGCGATGAGGCGGTGGGCACGGTTTCTACAATGCCCGGATGGGCCAGGCTGGAATGAGCGAAGAAGAGGCGTCGAGTGTATCGGGGGCCTTCGGCCCGCGCCTGCGAAGGCAGATCGGCGCGGCCATCGACGAGGCCGGCGGATGGTTGCCGTTCGACCGCTTCATGGCGCTCGCGCTGTACGCCCCAGGTCTGGGCTACTACGCCCGCGACAGCCGCCAGTTCGGGCTGATGCCCTCGTCGGGCAGCGACTTCGTGACCGCGCCGGAACTCTCGCCGCTGTTCGGCCAGGCCCTCGCGGTGCAGGTGGCGCAGGCGCTCGAAGCGAGCCATGGCGACACGGTCTGGGAGTTCGGTGCCGGCTCGGGGGCTCTTGCCGCGCAGTTGCTCGCGGCCTTGGGCGATCGGGTTCGAAGCTATGCGATCGTCGATCTCTCGGGCAGCCTGCGTGCGTGCCAGCGCGAGCGCCTCGCGGCCTTCGGGGCGAGGGTGCGCTGGCTCGACGCGCTGCCCGAGACGATGCACGGCGTCGTCATCGGCAACGAGGTGCTCGACGCGATGCCGGTGTCGTTGCTGCGCTGGGACGGCGCGCAGTGGCACGAGCGCGGCGTGGTTGCCACGCCGGCCGGCTACGCCTGGCAGGACCGCGCGACGCGCCTCGCCCCGCCGCTGGAGGGGTCGCCCGCGGGGCATTTCGTGCCCGGCTACGTGACCGAGGTCCACCCGCAGCAGGAGGCCTTCATCGCCACGCTCGCCAGCCGGCTGGCCAAGGGTGCCGCGTTCTTCATCGACTACGGCTTCCCGGACGCCGAGTACTACCACCCGCAGCGCAGCGGCGGCACCTTGATGTGCCACCGCGCGCACCGCGCCGACGCCGATCCGCTGGCCGACGTGGGCGCGAAGGACATCACCGCCCACGTGAACTTCAGCGCCGTTGCCGTGGCGGCGCAAGATGCCGGGCTCGAGGTGCTGGGCTATACCTCGCAGGCGCGCTTCCTGCTGAACTGCGGCCTGGCGGAGCTGCTGCAGGCAGCCGACCTGAAGGTCCGCATCCCGGCGCTGAAGCTGATCGACGAGCACGAGATGGGCGAGCTGTTCAAGGTGATCGGCCTGACCCGCGGATGCAAGTTCGATCCGATCGGCTTTGCCGCCGGCGACCGGACGCACACGCTGTGAATGCCGCGCCGCAACGCTCGTGGTTGACGCCGCGATGACACCCGTGCCCCGGCAAAGGCGCGACGCTGCCATGCGGACACCCGAGGGCCACAACGGGCCGACGAAAGCCCTTCGCGGCAGGTCGGCGCCTTGCTCGCCAGGCGGCCTCGGGCGATCCGCGGCGGCGACATTGAGATGATTCGCTGGCTGATCGTCGTCTTCCTGGCGCTGATGGTGTTCAGCGGGCTCCGCCCGTGGCTGGACAAGCTCGGCCTGGGCCGGCTGCCGGGCGACTTCAGATGGCGAATGTTCGGCCGCGAGTTCCACGTTCCGCTGGCGAGCAGCGTGCTGCTCGCGTTCATCGCGATGGGCATCGGCCAGCTGTTCTGACCGCTGCGGCGCCGGTCAACTCGAAATCGGCCATTCGTGCCCGCAATGCTTGCAGCGCACGCCCACGCTTTGCGCGCGGGCGTCGTCATGCAGCACGGCGAGCCGGCCATAGGTCTGGCATCGCGGGCAGACTGCCTGGTTGGCCACCTCCTCGGCATGCATCAGCAGGTAAAGGTAACGCCGCAGCGACCACACGCCGATTCCCACGCACAACAGCGCCGACAGGGCGACGCTCAGCTGGTCGGCCAGCGGTGCCGAGCGGTTGAAGACCTCGACCGCACCGAGCAGGCCGATCGTGCACAGCAGGAGCAGCAGCATGTGCAGGTGGCTCTGCATCAGCTCGCGCTCGTACCATTTGCGAAAGCCGTGCCTGCGGATGCCCTCTGCCAGACCCATTGCGACCTCCCGCCGTCGAGCCCGCATGGTGACACAGCGCGGCCTCTCGTGCAGCGCCTTGGCGCCGCCGGCCGGGACGGCTCAGGCGCGCCGCGCCAGCGCGTGATCCAGGTCGCTCAGCACTTCCTCGAGCCGCCGCGCCGCGAGCGCGGAGTGGCGCCGCGATGGCGTGCGACGGCCGAGGAGCGTGCGGTGCGGGTCGTCGAGCACCGCGTCGTCGATGCGCACCCCATGCGGCGCGAACCGCGCGGCCAGTTCCGAGCGGCGCGAGCGCAGCATGCGCCGCGTCTGCCGGTAGGCATGTTCGGCCAGCGCGCGGCGCTGCGAATAGCTGAACGTGTTGGCGAGAAAGAGTTCGGCATCGCGGCGGTCGGGTTCGAACAGCACGATCGTCGTGTCGGGGTGGCTGCGCTCGTAACCCTTCAAGCCCAGCAGCAGCCGCGAATGGATCAGCGAGCGGAAGGTCTGCGACAGCACGACCGGCAGGCCGCCATCGACGAGCCTCGGGATGCGCTCCTCGCCGCTGCTCATCACCCGGTGGCGCGGCGCGGCCGTGGCGTCGAACGGCACCAGTGGGTTGAGGCAGATCAGGAGGTCCAGCCCAGCGTCGAGCAGCACGGAGGCATGGAGCGTCTTCGTCAGCGCGCCATCGACGTAATGCTTGCCGTCGATCTCGACCGGCGGGAACAGCCCCGGCAACGCCGCGCTGGCCTGGATCGCGCGCGAGATCGGCACATGGTCCCAGCCGGGCTGGCCGAACGGCGCCGCCTCGCCGGTGTCGAGGTTGGTCGCCACCAGCACGAGTTTGCGGCGAAGCTGGCGAAAGTCGTTGCTGCGCCCGGGCGCGCTGAACACGCGGCGCATCTGCTCCTCGAGCAGCCGGTTCGAGAACAGCCCGGTCGGCAGCGCCCGCCCGACGCGTTCGAAAGCGCCGAGCAGCGAGCGGCGCCGGAACAGGTAGCGCCAGGCGGCCTGCGCCACCAGCGCCGGAACGGTCGCCAGGCGGCGCGCGAACTCGCCCCAGGCCGGGCGCATCAGGCTGCCAGGATGCAGGATGTCGTTGGCATCGCCCTTGTTCTCGATGAACGCGCGGCACAGTTCGCGCGGCGTGAGGCCGTTGGCCAGGCCCGCCGCGATGAAGCCGCCGGCCGAGACGCCGACATAGCCGTGGCAGTCGGTCAGGGACAGGCCGGCGAGCGACTCCTCGAGCGCACACAGCGCGCCGATCTCGTAGATGGCGCCCAGCGGGCCACCGCCCGCCAATGCGAGGCCGATGCGCGGCGCCGCAGCGGCGGACGCGGGGTCGGCAGGCCGATGCACTGAAGCCGCATCGGCGGCCGAGGGAGCTTGGCTTGATCGCGACATGGCTGATCAACCGGCTGTTGGCGCAGTCGATCGAGAGCGCCCTGGCGCCCCCGCACCGTCCTGCCCAGGCGCCGCGTCAGGCCTTGGTGGACTTGCGTGCGGCGCGCCTGACGGCGGGCTTGGCCGCAGCAGTCCTGGCTGCGGTCTTCGGCGCGGCCTTGCGCGCCGGCGTGCCGGAGAGCTTGGCAACGCTGGCACTGAGGGCGTCGATGCGGGCCATCAACGCGTCGACGTCCTTCGCCGACGGCACGCCCAGGCGGTTCAGCGCCTTGGCGACGCGCTCTTCGAAGATCGACTCGAGCTTGTCCCAATGCTGGGTCGCCTTGCCAGAGAGTCCGCCGGCCATGTCGGTCATCTTCGTCGTGACTTCGGTGATCTTGTCTTCGGCCGCGGCGTGCGTCTTGCGCTGCAGCGACACGCCTTCGCGCACCAGCGCCTCGAACACCTTGCCGCCCTCGGCCTGCGCCTTCGAGAAGGCGCCCAGCCCGGCCAGCCAGATCTGCTGTGCCGAATCTTTCACCGTGTGGGCGAGATGGCTGTCGAGCAACCCGGCACTGCCGGCGGCCTTCTTCTCGCTCAGCGCCTTGAGTCTCTTGACCATGTTGCGTCCGCCTTTCGTGTGAAGAACCCGCTGCACCCGGATGGTGCGGCGAAACATGATAACTATAGGCAGGCGGGATGGAGAGCGCAGCCTAATCCGGCTGGCCGGCGCGTCGCCGGCTTGGGGAAACTGCGCAGCGGCGCCGCGGCGCGATCGGTAAGAATGCGCGTTCGCCCCCCGCATCCGGACCCTCAGGAGACACCATGCACTATTTCGTCACCGGCGCCACCGGCTTCATCGGCAAACGCCTCGTCAAGACGCTGCTGGCGCGGCGCGGTTCGGTCGTGCACTTCCTGTTGCGGCCGGAGAGCGAAGGCAAGGTGGCGGCGCTGCTCGACTACTGGGGCGTGGCCAAGACGCGCGCGATCCCCGTCTATGGCGACCTGACGAGCAAGAAGCTGGGCGTGGCCGCCGACGACATCAAGCGCCTGAAGGGCCAGATCGACCACATGTACCACCTGGCAGCGGTGTACGACCTGTCCGCCGACGAGGAGAGCCAGGTCAAGGTCAACATCGAGGGCACGCGCAGCGCGGTCGAGTTCGCCAAGGCGATCGATGCCGGGCACCTGCACCACGTGAGCAGCATCGCCGCCGCCGGGCTCTACGAAGGCGTGTTCCGCGAGGACATGTTCGACGAGGCCGAGGGGCTGGACCACCCGTACTTCATGACCAAGCACGAGAGCGAGAAGATCGTGCGCAAGGAGTGCAAGGTGCCGTGGACGGTGTACCGCCCGGCGATGGTCGTCGGCGACTCGACCACCGGCGAGATGGACAAGATCGACGGCCCGTACTACTTCTTCAAGCTGATCCAGCGCATGCGCCAGATCCTGCCGCCGTGGATGCCGTCGATCGGCCTTGAGGGCGGGCGCGTCAACATCGTGCCGGTGGACTTTGTCGTCGCCGCGCTCGACCAGATCAGCCACCACCACGCGCGGGCCAGCGGCAAGTGCTTCCACCTCGTCGACCCGGTGGGCTACCGCGTCGGCGACGTGCTCGACATCTTCAGCAAGGCCGCGCACGCGCCGAAGATGAACCTGTTCGTCAATGCCGCGCTGTTCGGCTTCATCCCGAAGAGCGTGAAGAAGGGAATGATGGCGCTGGCGCCGGTGCGCCGCGTGCAGAAGGCCGTCATCAAGGACCTCGGCATTCCCGAGGACATGATGAGTTTCGTCAACTACCCGACGCGCTTCGACTGCCGCGAGACGCTGGCGGCGCTCAAGGGCAGCGGCATCGAATGCCCGAACCTGCACGACTACGCCTGGCGCCTGTGGGACTACTGGGAGCGCCATCTCGACCCGGCGTTGTTCATCGACCGGTCTCTTCGCGGCACCGTGGGCGGCAAGGTGGTGCTCGTGACCGGCGGCTCGTCGGGCATCGGCCTGTCGGCGGCGTGCAAGTTCGCCGAGGCTGGCGCGGTCACGATCATCTGTGCGCGCGCCGAAGACAAGCTGGCCGAGGCGGTCAGGCTCATCAAGGAGGCGGCGGGCAAGGACGCCAAGGTGTTCAGCTACCCGGTGGACATCGCCAACGAGGCGAGCTGCGCCGAGTTCGTGCAGAAGCTGCAGCAGGAGCATGGCGCGGTCGACTTCCTGATCAACAACGCCGGGCGCTCGATCCGCCGCGCCATCGAGGCCAGCTACGACCGCTTCCACGATTTCGAGCGCACGATGCAGCTCAATTACTTCGGGGCGCTGCGGGTCACGATGGGCCTGTTGCCGGGCATGGTGGCCAAGCGCCGCGGCCACGTCGTCAACATCAGCTCGATCAGCGTGCTGGTGAACGCGCCGCGCTTCTCGGCCTACGTGGCGAGCAAGGCCGCGCTCGACGCCTGGACGGCCTGCGCGGCGAGCGAGTTCGCCGACCAGGGCGTCACCTTCACCACGGTCAACATGCCGTTGGTGCGCACGCCGATGACGGCGCCGACCAAGATCTACGAGAACATGCCGCTGCTCGACCCGGAAGAAGCGGCAAACCTGATCGTGCAGGCCTGCATCGACAAACCGGTGCGCGTGGCAACGCGCCTGGGCATCTTCGGCGCGATGCTCCACGCGGCGGCGCCGCGGATCACGCAGATCGTCATGAACACCACCTTCCGCATGTTCCCCGACAGCGCGGCGGCCAAGGGCGACAAGAGCGGCAAGCCGACGCTGTCGCCCGAGGCGATCGCGATGGCGCAGATGATGCGGGGCATTCACTTCTAGCCGCGTCGACCGCCGTGCGCAGCGGGCCGCGCGCGCTGCGCCGGCCGCCGCGCCGCTTTCTACAATCGCTGCACCACCACCCAGCGGCCGCACACCATGCCCACCCCAGCCCGCGACGCGAAAGACCACTCGCTCGACCACATCGCCCCGGGCGACAAGGCCGAAATCCTTTCGCAGGCCTTGCCCTACATCCGCAAGTTCCACGGCAGGACGATCGTCATCAAGTACGGCGGCAACGCGATGACCGACCCCGGCCTGCAGCAGGACTTTGCCGAGGACGTGGTGCTGCTCAAGCTCGTCGGCATGAACCCGGTGGTGGTGCACGGCGGCGGGCCGCAGATCGAGGACGCGCTGGCCAAGCTGGGCAAGAAGGGGAGCTTCATCCAGGGCATGCGCGTGACCGACGCCGAGACAATGGAAGTCGTCGAGTGGGTGCTCGCCGGCCAGGTGCAGCAGGACATCGTCGGCCTGATCAACGTCGCCGGCGGCAAGGCGGTGGGGCTGACCGGGCGCGACGGCGGCTTGATCCGCGCGCGCAAACTGAAGATGGTGGACCTGAAAGACCCGAGCAAGCTGCACGACGTGGGCCAGGTGGGCGAGATCGAGTCGATCGACCCGTCGGTCGTGCGCGCACTGCAGGACGACCAGTTCATCCCGGTGATTTCGCCGCTCGGCTTCGGCGCCGACAACGAGAACTACAACATCAACGCCGACGTCGTCGCCGGCAAGCTGGCCGAGGTGCTCAAGGCCGAAAAGCTGATGCTGCTGACCAACACGCCGGGCGTGCTCGACAAGAGCGGCAAGCTGCTGACCAATCTGTCGGCGCGCGAGATCGACGAGCTGTTCGCCGACGGCACGATCTCGGGTGGCATGCTGCCCAAGATCTCGTCGGCCCTCGAGGCGGCCAAGAGCGGCGTCAACACGGTGCACATCATCGACGGCCGGGTGCCGCACGCGATGCTGCTGGAAATCCTGACCGACCAGGCCTACGGGACGATGATCCGCTCCCGTTGAGCGTGGCCGCCACCGCTCGCCGCCGGGCCGCCCCAAGGCGGGCGACGCCCCCTCGGGGGGCCGCGCCGCCACGCAGCGGCAAGCTTGGGGGCACCGCTCGCCGCCGGGCCGCTCCAAGGCGGGCGACGCCCCCTCGGGGGGCCGCGCCGCCGCGCAGCGGCAAGCTTGGGGGCACCGCTCGCCGCCGGGCCGCCCCAAGGCGGGCGACGCCCCCTCGGGGGGCCGCGCCGCCGCGCAGCGGCAAGCTTGGGGGCCGCACCGTCTGGCTGTTCGACCTCGACAACACGCTGCACAACGCGTCGCACGCGGCCTTCGGCGGCATCGACCGCGCGATGACCGACTACATCGTGCGCGAGCTCGACATGCCGGCCGGCGAGGCCGATCACCTGCGCCGCCACTACTGGCTGCGCTACGGTGCGACGCTGCTCGGCCTGGTGCGCCACCATGGCGTGGCCTCGGCGCACTTCCTGCACCACACGCACCAGTTGCCCGGGCTGGAGGATCGCGTCCACGGCCACCCGCACGATCTGGCCGCGTTGCAGCGGCTGCGCGGCGCCAGGTTCATCCTCACCAACGCGCCGCGTGCCTACACCGAGCGCGTGCTGCGCGCGCTCGGCATTGCGCGCTGGTTCGACGGCGTGATCGCGATCGAGGACATGCGGATGTTCGGCCAACTCCGCCCCAAGCCCGACGCGCGCATGCTGCGCCGCCTGGTGGCCCGGCTCGGCGTGCCTGCGTCGCGCTGCGTGCTGGTTGAAGACACGCTCGCGCACCAGAAGGCGGCGCGCCGCGTCGGGATGCAGACGGTGTGGATGCAGCGCTGGATGCGCAAGGCCGCGGCTGCGCAACGCAAGCCGGTCCGGCATGCAATACGACCGGCCTATGTCGATCGGCGGGTGCGCAGCCTGGGCGAACTCGTCGGCTGAGCTCGAAGGCGCGATGCCAAGCCTGCTGCGGCCCGGCCGATGCGCAAACGACGCCTTGTCCACGGCTGTCAATGTGACGGCCTGACCTGCTGCGCACGCCAGCGGCCGGGCGTGCTGCCAGCCCAGCCGCGGAAGGCGCGCACGAACGCGCTCGAGTCGGCGAAGCCGATCGTCGCGGCGATCTCCGCCAGCGGCAGCTGCGTCTGGTGCAGCAGTTCGCGCGACACTTCGAAACGCACTGCGCCGAAGATTTGCCGCAGGCCGACGCCCTCTTCGGCCAGGCGGCGGCGCAGCGTGCGCGGCTGAATGTCCAGCGCCTGGGCCAGCTTCGGGCCCGACAGTTCACCCTTCATCACCAGCGTCCGTACCGCAGAGCGTGCACGCTCGGCCCAGCGCAGCGGTTCGCGCAGTTCGTCGCCCCGGGCCCGACGACTGGCCGCGTCGAACACCGAAGGCTCGGCGCCGGCAACCGGCGCGACCAGCCATCGCGCGTCGAAGCACAGCTCGGAGTGCGGTGCGTCGAAGACCACCGGCGCGTCGAAGCACTGCCGGTACGGCAGCCGCCGCGGGGGCCCGCCATGGGCGAGGCGCACCTCCACCGGCCGGAACGAGGGCCCGCACAGCGCGCGCAGCGTCGCCATCGCCATCGCGAGCACTGCGTCGTAGGTGAGCCCGGCGCCCGGCATGTCGCCGTCGTGGATCGCATAACCCAGGGCGACGTGGCGTTCGTCCACCTGGCGGCGCAGGTAGGGCACGCTGCCGCGGTCCTGCAGGTGGAAGTAGCGGCCCAGGAGCCGCAGCGCCGTGCCGACCGACGGCGCATGGCGCATCAGCTCGCCGAGCACGCCGGCCCGCCACAGCTCGAAGCGCTGGCCAACGAGCAAGCCGAAGTCGGCCCGCCCGATGGCCCTGGCGCCCTGCTGGAACAGACAGGCCGCGGCGCGCAGCGGAATGCGCCGGTCCGCATCGTCGAGCCCGTCGGCCGGCAGGCCGCACGCCGCCAGCACCGCGGCCGGGTCGGCCCCGTGTTCGCGCAGCAGGTCCGCCGCCGGCTGCAGCGGCCCGGCGCGAACCGTGCCGGCGGGCGGCGCGGCACTTGCAGCCGCGGCAGCGCCGGCGCGGCGAGGCGGCTCCTGCCGGTTCATGCGCCTTGCCCGAGGTCGTTGACGGAGGTCATTTCGAGTGCGCATTGTCCACCGATGTCAGTCGCTGTCAGGTGCGCGGCGCTAGCATTCACGTCGCTGCGCAGACTGCTGGAGGCTGCCGATGTATGGGCCCCGACGATCGGCGTGACTGCGGGTGGTGCTGCGCGCCTGCCGCCGACACCGATTCGGCGCGAGTCTGGCAGGCCGTGCAGCCGTTGGATTCCTCGGCCGCGCCGCGGCCATGTTGTGTATTCGATATCGCGATGCAAGGAGAGAAGGCATGGGCATTCCGAAAGCACTGACCACGCTGCTAACCACGCTGGCTGTCGCATTGGGTGGGCCCGCGGCGGCACAGGTCGTCAGCGGCACCCTGGGCGCGCCGAGCGCGACGACCACCATCCCCGGCAACCAGCTGCCGCCCCCGCCGCCCAAGTTCGGCGGCGTGATCACGCAGGACGCGAAGACCTCCAAGCCCTGGTGGCCGCCCACGGTGGTGCCGCCCAAGGGCGCGCCGAACGTGCTGCTGATCATGACCGACGACTCGGGCTTCGGCGTGCCCAGCACCTTCGGCGGCGTGATCCCGACGCCCAACCTCGACCGCGTCGCCAAGAACGGGCTGCGCTACACGCAATTCCACTCGACCGCACTGTGCTCGCCGACGCGCGCGGCGATAATCACCGGGCGCAACCACCACGCCGTCGGCTTCGGCCAGGTCAGCGAACTCGCCACGGGCTTCCCCGGCTACGACTCGGTGATCGGAACCGAGAACGCCACCATCGGCCGCATCCTCTCCGACAACGGCTATGCCACCTCGTGGTTCGGCAAGAACCACAACACCCCGGCCTTCCTCTACAGCGCCGGCGGGCCGTTCGACCAGTGGCCGACCGGCATGGGCTTCCAGTACTTCTACGGCTTCATGGGCGGCGAGTCCGACCAGTGGACACCCTACCTGTTCCGCAATACGACGCCCGTCTTCCCGTGGGTCGGCCAGAAGGACTACAACCTCATCACCGACATGGCGGACGACGCGATCCGCTACATGAAGGAACTCGACGCCGCGACGCCGGACAAGCCCTTCCTCGTCTACTACGTGCCGGGGGCGACGCACTCGCCGCATCACCCGACCAAGGAGTGGGTCGACAAGGTCAGCGCGATGAAGCTCTTCGACCAGGGCTGGGAGAAGCTGCGCGACACGATCTTCGCCAACCAGAAGCGCCTGGGCGTCATCCCCGCGAACACCCAGCTCACACCCTGGCCGGACAGCCTGCCGAAGTGGGAGTCGCTGTCCGCCGTGCAGAAGAGAATAGTCACCCGCCAGGCCGACGTCTTCGCCGCCTACACCGCCTACAACGATCACGAGATCGGGCGCGTGATCCAGGCGGTGCAGGACATGGGCAAGCTCGACAACACGCTGATCATCTACATCAACGGCGACAACGGCACGAGCTCCGAAGGCTCGATGATGGGCACGCCCAACACGATGACGGTCTACAACGGCGTGCTCGAACTGCCCGAGCTCGAGTACCTGCGCTACTACGAGTCCTGGGGGTCGGACGCGACCTACCCGCACATGGCGGTGCCCTGGGCCTGGGCCTTCGACACGCCGTTCAAGTGGGTCAAGCAGGTCGCATCGCACTTCGGCGGCACGCGCCAGGGCATGGCGATCTCCTGGCCCGGCCACATCGACGACGTCGGCGGCATCCGCACCCAGTTCCACCACGTGATCGACGTGGTGCCGACCATCCTGGAGGCCGCGGGCATCCGCGCGCCCGACATGGTCGACGGCATCAAGCAGAAGCCTATGGACGGCGTGAGCATGGCCTACACCTTCAAGAAGGCCAACGCCAACGCGCCGTCGAAGCGCACGACGCAGTACTTCGAGATCTTCGCCAACCGCGGCATCTACAAGGACGGTTGGTACGCCGCGACCACGCCACCCGAGCCACCCTGGCTGGTGGGCTCCAAGCCGCTGCCGCCGGTTGGGGACTACAAGTGGGAGCTCTACAACGTTGCGGAGGACTTCTCGCAGGCCAACGACCTCGCGGCGAAAATGCCCGACAAGCTCAAGGAGATGCAGGCGGCCTTCATCGCCGAGGCCAACAAGCACCAGGTCTTCCCGCTCGACAACTCGGTGTTGCCGCGTCTGCTGACGCCGCGGCCCAGCGGTGCAGCCGGCCGCACGACCTTCACCTACCGCGGAGTCAACCCCGGCATCCCGGTGGGCAACGCGCCGTCGTTGCTGAACCGCGACTACACGATCAGCGCCGAGATCACCGTGCCCAAGGAGGGCGCCGAGGGCATGATCGCGACCATGGGCGGGCGCTTCGGCGGCTACGGCCTGTACCTGCAGAAGGGCAAGCCGGTGTTCGTCTACAACCTGCTCAACCTCAAGCGCACCCGCTTCGAGGGCGGCGTCGGCGGCGAGGACTGGCTCGGGCGCTCGCTCTCGGCCGGCAAGCACACGATCGTGTTCGAGTTCAAGTACGACGGACCCGGACTCGGCAAGGGCGGCACGGGCACGCTCAGGGTCGACGGCCGCGTGCTGTCGCAGCAGAAGATGGAGCACACGATTCCTTTCCTGATGTCGATCGACGAGTCGCTCGACATCGGTCTCGATACGCGCTCGCCGGTGGACGAGAGCTACGCGCTGCCGTTCCGCTTCACCGGAACGATCGACAAGCTCACCTACGTCATCCGGCCCGAGCAGTTGAGCGCTGCCGACCGCGACGAGTTCGAACGCGTCGTCGCCGCGGCGCGCGACACACCGGCGCCTCGCTAGTGTAGTGTTTGATTCTTGATGGAACTTAAGTGACTCACCCCTCTCCAATGCTGCACTACGGTTTGCATTGGAGCGAGCAAGTGCGAGTTGCCCCGGTGATTGTCCTGACGGACGAACAAAAGAGCGAGCTGAGTCGGTTGGCGCGGTCCAAGCGCACCAGCGTCAGGTTGGCGCAACGCGCGCGCATCGTGCTGCTGGCTGCGCAAGGTGTGCTGAACAAGGACATCGCCATCAAGCTTGGCATCGGACGTGTGCAGGTCGCGCGCTGGCGCGAGCGCTACCTGGAGGCCGGGCTGCAAGGCATCGAGCGTGACTTGCCGCGCGGCGCGCCGCCGGCGAAGCTCGATTCGGCCAAGCTGGTGGAGTTGACCACGCAAACCACGCCCGAGGCGGCCACGCACTGGAGCACACGCAAGATGGGCGCCGCGCTCGGGGTCAGCGCCAGCACCGTCATGCGGCATTGGCAGGCGCACGGCCTGAAGCCTCACCTCGTGCGCGGCTTCAAGGTCTCGCGCGACCCGAAGTTCGTCGAGAAGCTCGAGGACATCGTGGGGCTGTACATGTCCCCGCCCGAGCACGCCCTGGTGCTGTGCTGCGACGAAAAGAGCCAGGTGCAGGCGCTGGACCGCACGCAGCCGGGCCTGCCGCTGAAGAAGGGGCGCGCGCAGACCTTGACGCACGACTACAAGCGCCACGGCACGACCACGCTGTTCGCGGCGCTCAACGTCTTGGACGGCAAGGTCATCGGCCAATGCCAGCAGCGCCATACGCATGCCGAGTGGCTCAAGTTCCTGCGCAAGATCGACCGCGAAACGCCCAAGGGCAAGACGCTGCACCTGATCGCCGACAACTACGCCACGCACAAGCATCCGGCGGTGCAGGAGTGGCTGGCAAGGCACCCGCGATTCAACATGCACTTCACGCCGACCTCGGCATCGTGGCTGAACATGGTGGAGCGCTTCTTCCGCGACATCACCACCGAGCGGCTGCGACGCGGCATATTCACCAGCGTGTCGGAACTCGAAACCGCGATCGACGAGTACGTCGCACATCACAACACAAACCCCAAGCCGTTCATCTGGACCAAGAGCGCACGCGACATACTGCAGAAGGTCATTCGTGCCAACTCTCGCTTAAGTTCCAAACAGAACGAAACAC
>CAVZXE010000021.1:0-40272 GCA_963779155.1 uncultured bacterium
ACGTATGCAACAAATTTACTGCGGTCGTTCGCGGTCAATCGGCCGATAGCGCATCGACCCATCAGCGACATCTTAGGAACGAAGTCGTTGCCGTAGAGCTGTCGTTCAGAGGTGAGAAGTATGCGGGCAGGAGTCCGACGCCAGTACTGTCGACTACCGCCAGCCACAGCACGAACACCAGCGGCTAAATCATCCGGTGCGTGGTGCCGTCGCGCCACGGGGCTGTGAGCTTGAGCACCACTTGCCCAGCGGGCAAGCTCAAGCTCAGCGCGGCATCAGGACTTGGACTCGCCCGGCACCTTGCCTTCGACGCCGCGCACGTAGAAGCGGATCTTCTCGATGAACTCGTCGTCGGCCACCTTGTCGACCGGCAAGCGCACCACGCCGGCGTTATCGACGATCGGACCCTTCCAGACCGCAACGCTGCCGTCGGCCAGGCCCTGCTTGGCCTTCTCGACCTTGGCCTTGAGGTCCGCGGGCACCTTGTCGGAGATCGAGACCAGGTCGATCGCACCTTCCTTGACGCCCCACCAGGTGTGGCCGACCACCCACTTGCCGTCCATCACGTCGTGAACCGCCTTGATGTAGTAGGGGCCCCAATTGCTCACAGCCGAAGCGAGGTGACCGTTCGGCGCAAAGGCGGCCATGTCGCTGTTCCAGCCGATCGAAAACTTGCCGGCCTTCTCGGCGGTCTGCACAACGGCGGCGGAGTCGGTGTTCTGCAGCAGCACGTCGGCGCCGCCGTTGAGCAGCGCCTGCGCGGCGTCGCCCTCCTTGGGCGGGTCGAACCAGGAATTGACCCAGACCACCTTGAGCTTGACCTTGGGGTTGACGCTTTGCGCGCCGAGCGTGAAGGCGTCGATGTTGCGGATCACCTCCGGCACCGGGATCGAGCCGACGAAGCCCAGCGTGTTCGTCTTCGTCATGCCGCCGGCGACGATGCCGGCCAGGTAGGCGCCTTCGTAGGTGCGGCCGTCGTAGACGCGCAGGTTGGGCGCGGTCTTGTAGCCGGTGGCATGCTCGAACTTGACGTCGGGCGCGTCGGGCGCAACGCGCACCAGATGCTCCATGTAGCCGAAGGTCGTGCCGAAGATCAACTTGTTGCCCTGGAGCACGAGGTCGCGGAACACGCGCTCGGAGTCGGCCGATTCGGCCACGTCTGCGACGAAGGTGGTCTTGACCTTGGGGCCGAACTCCTTCTCGACGGCCTGCCGGCCCAGGTCGTGGGCGTAGGTCCAGCCCGACGTTCCGACCGGCCCGATGTAGACGAACGCGACCTTCAGCGCCTCGGGCGCCGATGCGGCCGCGCTCGCCGCGGTCGGCGCCTGCGCGACTGGCGCCGGCGCTTCTTCCTTCTTGCCGCAGCCGGCGAGCGCCGCCGCGATCAGGGCCGCAGCCGCCCAGACGGCTTGCGGACGGGGTTGGGGAGTGGCGATGTTCATGGCCTGCCTCGCTGGTGGTGGTGGGTGATGCGGCTCAATCGCCGTGGGGTCGGCCCCAGAAGCCGACATGCGGCTTGCCGGCCTCGTCTTCGAGCAGTGGCCCGATCACCTCGACCTGCCGTTGTCCGCGCGCGAAGACTTCGCGGCAGGGCAGCGAGAAGGTGGGGTTCTCCGGATGGTCGCCGGTCGAGGCGACAGCAGCCCGTGCTCGGACAGCCCGTACACGACGCGCCCGACATTGCTCCAGTACACCGCGCCGGCGCACATGCAGCAGGGCTCGGCGCTGGTGTAGAGCGTGCACCGCGCCAGCTGCTCGTGGCCGAGCCGGCGGGCCGCCGCTGCCACGGCGCGCAACTCGGCGTGCTGCGTCGGGTCGCCCTCGGGCGGCATGGAGTTATTCTCGGCCTGGGCGATCAGGTTGCCGTGCTCGTCGGCGACGAGGGCGGCAAAAGGGTGGCGGCCCTTGCGCCGCGATTGCGCCGAGAGCTCGATCGAGTCGCGCAGCAGTTCGAGATCGCGCGCGGTGGGTTGCGGGTCGCTTGCGGGGGCGGTCGATGTCATCGGGGTTCTTTCGTTGCTGAACGCGATCTTGCGCATGCGACGCACAGCGGACAAATGAACATCTATCGGACCTGCCGATGGAAGCGGCAATGCGCTATTCGCTAGAGCAGCTCGAGATGCTCGTCGCCGTGGCGCGATCGGGCTCGTTCTCCGGCGCCGCGCGGCAGCTCTCGCGCAGCCAGTCCACCGTCAGCGAGGCGATGTCCAACCTGGAGATCGACCTCGGCGTCGCGCTCTTCGATCGGGCCGGCAAGCTTGCCGCGCTGACGCCGCAAGGGCAGAGCCTGCTCGCCCACGCCGAGGCCGTGCTCGAACGCTGCCGCGAACTAGAGGGCCGCGCCCAGAGTCTCGGGCGACCGATCGAGGCCAGGCTCACTTTGGCGATCGAAGTGCCGTACAACACCGTCGTAGCGGTGCTGGCCGAGTTCGCGCAGGCCTATCCGTTCGTGGATCTGGACATCCGGCATCCGTTGCACGGCGACGTCTCGACGCTCGTTCTGGCCGGCGAAGCCGACCTCGGCATCTCGTTCGCGCAGGCGAACTATGCGCGCGAACTCGGCTTCAGTCAGATGGGCAAGTTGATCCTGACGCATGTGGCGAGCGCCGGACACCCGCTCGCCTCGAGGCAGAGCATCGGCTTCGCCGAGTTGTGCGAGCACCGGCGGCTCGTGTTCTGGGCCCATCACAGGAATCTTCCCACCAGCGAGTACCTCGATGCGCCGCGCTGCTGGAAGGCCGAGAGCTACCTGGCATTGCTCGAGATGACGCGCGAGGGAATCGGCTGGACGACGTTGCCGCGCCAGTTGATCCGGCGGGAGATCGAGCAAGGCGAACTGGTCGAACTGCCGCTCACCGCCTATCCGAACACGGACTGGCTGGTTGGCGTCGATCTGCTGTGGCGCGTCGCCGCGGGGCTGGGCGAGGCCGGGCATTGGCTGAAGCGACACCTTAGAGAACACAAGATCTGGGAAGCGGGGCAGACAGGCCATCCGACCACGCGCTGAGCGTGGTGACACTGTACTTCGTGACTAGCGACTCGACCATCAGCTACCTACGCGTGGCCACTTTCTGCTGGCGACCTTGCTAGCGCCTCAGTCGCGAGGACCGCGAGGCGCAACGCCGGGAAGCTGCGCGTGGCTAGCGGCTGGAACTGGCCGGGTCCGGAAGATCGAGCCACCGACGTCAACGACCGCACTCGATGCATTGCCGACGCTCGTGGAGTGCGCGTTCGCGGCCCGGTGCGGATCGACGACTTTCCATCGGCGACCTGAACCGCCTCGGCCCAGTTTTCGGCATCGCCAACCCCGGGGAGCCATTTCCGACTCGGACGGGCAGCGCAAACGTAGCCATGAAGGCACCGGGAGCTCCTTTCGCTGCGGTGTAGAACTCCCTGTTTCCCTGTGCATGGGTCCCGTGGCCCGCAGCCCACAGGGAACGACAAGAGCCGTCTAAGCGGCCGCAGCGCCCGAAACGGCCAGCCAGCGTTCGAGCCGCGCCGGGTCGGCCAGCAGCTCCGCGCTCGCGCCCCGGTGCACGACCTGGCCACGGTCCAGCACCACGGCCTGGTGCGTGATCGGCAGGATCATGCCGCGGGTTCTGCTCGACGATGATCGCCGACACGCCCTCGTCGCGCACCACGCGCGCGATCGAGCGCAGCAGTTCCTCGACGAGGATCGGCGCCAGCCCTTCGAGCGGCTCGTCGAGCAGCAGCAGCTTCGGGTTCAGCACCAGCGCGCGCGCGACGGCCAGCATCTGCTGCTCGCCGCCCGAAAGCTGGTGGCCCAGGTTGGCGCGCCGTTCGGCCAGCCTCGGGAACATCTCGTAGGCTCGCTGCGCGGTCCACGGGCCGGGGCGCGCCACGGCGCTGAGGTTCTCGTCGACACTGAGCGATTTGAAGATGTTGCGCTCCTGAGGCACCCAGCCGATGCCGGCGGCGGCGCGGCGGTGCGCCGGCAGCGCGGTGATGTCGCGGCCCGCCAGCGCGATGGTTCCGGCGTGGCGCCGCGTCACGCCGACCAGCGTGTTGATGAGCGTGGTCTTGCCGGTGCCGTTGCGGCCCAGCAGCGCGAGCGACTGGCCCTGGTCGAGCGACAGGTCGACGCCCTGCACCACGACGGCCTCGCCGTAGCCCGCCCGCAGGCCGCGCACGCGCAGCAGCTCAGCCATGTGCGGCGCCCTCGCCCTGCCCGAGGTAAACGGCCTTCACGCGCGCGTCGTTCGCAATGGCCTGCACATCGCCTTCGGCGAACACGGCGCCGTTGACGAGCACCGTCACGCTGCGCGCGAAGTTGAACACCAGGTCCATGTCGTGCTCGATCAGCAGCACCGACACGTCGTCGGGCAGCGCGTTGACGGTCCTGAAGATCTCCTCGCGCTCGCCCTCGGGAACGCCGGCCGCCGGCTCGTCGAGCAGCAGCACGCGCGGCTTGCAGGCCAGCGCGGTGGCGATCTCGAGCAGCCGGCGCTTGCCGTAGGCAAGCTGGGCCACGTTCTGGTTCATCACGTCGTCCAGGTGAAACTGGGCGAGAAGTGTCTCGCACGCCGCGGCCACACGCCGGTCGTGGCCCAGCGGCCGCCACCATTGCGCGCTGATGCCAAGCTGCGCCGACACCGCCAGCGCCAGCGACTGCAAGGGCGTCAGGGTGTTGAACAACTGGTTGATCTGGAAGGTGCGCACGATGCCGCGCCGGACGCGGCGGTGCGGGGCCAGGCGGGTGATGTCTTCGCCGTCCAGCGCGATGCTGCCCGAGCTCGGTTCGAGCACGCCGGTCAGCAGGTTGATCAGGGTCGTCTTGCCGGCGCCGTTGGGGCCGATCAACGCGTGGCGCGCGCCCTTCTCGATGCGCAGCGAGACGCCGTCGGTCGCGACGAGGCCGCCGAAGCGCTTCACCAGCGCGCGCGTTTCGAGCACGATGCTCATGGCGCAGCGGGTCCGGCGCCGGGCCGCTCCCAAGCGGGTCCGCACCCCCGCGGGGGGTGGGGTTCGGTACCCCAAAGACCGGGGGGCGTCATCTCCACCACGTCCACGGCCGGATCAGCCGTTCGCGCCCGACGAGCACCAGCACGACGAGGAACAGGCCGAGCCAGAACGTCCAGTACTGCGGCGTCCAGGCCGAGATCAGGTCCTGCAGCAGCTTGAACGCGATCGCGCCGAAGACGCCGCCGTACAGGTAGCCGGTGCCGCCGATCACCAGCACCAGCATCACGTCGGCGCTGCGATGGAAGGCCAGCACGTCGAGCGACGCGAAGCCGGTGGTCTGAGCCAGCAGCGCCCCGGCGGCACCGGCCATCGCCGCGGCCACCGTGTACACGGCCACGAGCCGCGCGTTGACCGCCAGGCCAATGCTCGCCGCGCGCAGCCGGTTGTCGCGCAGCGCCCGCAGCGAATAGCCGAACGGCGAGTGCACGAGCCTGCGCGCGAGGCCCAGCGCAACCATCAACACGGCCAGCGCGTACGCGTACGCAACGCGACCGGACAGATCGAACTCGAAGCGGCCCAGCAGCGGCGCCATCACGACGCCCTGCAGGCCGTCGGCGCCGCCAGTCAGGTCGTCGAGCTTGTTGGCAAGCTCATACAGGATCGATGCGACGCCGAGCGTCACCATCAGCCGCGTCAGGTCTGAGCCGCGCAGGATCAGCAGGCTGCACAGGGCGCCCAGCGCTGCCGTGGCGGCCACGGCCACTGCCATGCCTACGAGCGGGTCGGGTTGCACATGCTTGGCGAACAGCGCCGCGGTGTAGGCGCCGAAGCCGAAGAACGCCGCATGACCGAGCGAGACGATGCCCGCATAGCCGAGGATCAGGTCGAGCGAGACCGCGAACAGCGCCAGGATCGCGATCTCGCTCGCCAGCAGCGCCTGCCCCGGCAGCAGCCACCACGACGCCAGCAGTGCAGCGGCGAGTGCGATCTCCCACCCGCGCCAGCGAGCATCCGCCCGCAAGACGTCGGCGACCCGGCTCACCGCGCACCCGACCGCGCCAGCAGCCCCTGCGGCCGCCAGACCAGAATCACGAGCATCAGGCTGTAGACGATGAAGGCTCCGAGCTTGGGCACGTAGTACTTGCCGGCCACGTCGGCGATGCCCAGCAGCAGCGCGGCGAGCAGCGGGCCGGTGATGGTGGTCGTGCCGCCCACGGCGACGACGATCAGGAAATAGATCATGAACTTGAGCGGGAAGCTCGGGTCCAGCCCCAGCACCTCGGCGCCGAGCGCACCGCCGAGCCCGGCCAGCCCCGAACCGACGGCGAAGGTGAGCAGGAAGATGCGGTTCACGTCGAGCCCGAGCCCGCCGGCCACCCGCGCGTCGTCGACCGACGCGCGCAGGCGGCTGCCGAAGCGCGTGCGCACGAGCACCCACTGCAGCGCGACGGTCAGCGCCGCGCAGACGACGATGATGAACAGCCGGTACTTGCCGATGCCCACCGCGGCCCAGTCGAAGCGGCCCTGCAGCCAGGCCGGCAACTGCACGATCTGCTGCTGCGAGCCGACGAAGAAGTCCACCGCCGCGACCGCCATGAAGACGAGGCCGATCGAGAACAGCACCTGGTCGAGGTGCGGCTTGGCGTACATCGGCCGGTACAGCGTGCGTTCGAGCAGCGCGCCGAGCGCGCCGACGCCGACGAAGGCGATCGGCAGGCACCACAGGAACGGCACGCCAAGGCGGTTCATCAGCAGCACGGTGACGTAGCCGCCGGCCATCGCGAACGCGCCATGGGCGAGGTTGATGAAGTTCATCAAGCCGAGCGTCACCGCCAGCCCGACGGCCAGCACGAACAGCAGCATGCCGTAGGCGATGCCGTCGAAAAGCAGGGTCAGCATCGGGACGGGCCCTCACCGCCCCCCTCTCCCGCGAACGGGAGAGGGGGGCGGGTGACGTGCTGCTCTCGCTCGCCCGCGTGCGGGTGAGGGCGCGGGCGATGGCCAGCACGCGCTCGCATCGCGTCGAGCCTGGGCCGGGTGCGCCCGGGCATCTACTTGGCCGTCTTGCCGGGGTCCTTCACCGCTTTCTGCACGTCGAATTCGACGTTGTAGAGCTGCCCGTTGACGCGCTCGACCTTGCGCACGTACACGTCCTGCACGATGTCGCGCGTCTGCGCGTCGATCAGCACCGGCCCGCGCGGGCTTTCGAAGACCTGGCCCTTCATCGCATTGACCAGCGCCTCGCCGCCCGCGCCCTGGGTGGCCTTCAGGCCCTCCATGATGACGCGCATGCCGTCGTAGCCGCTGACGGCGAAGAAGTTCGGCCGCAGGCCGCCGTTGGCCTTGCCGAAGGCCTCGACGAACTTCTTGTTCAGCGGCGACGGGTGCGCCGCCGAATAGTGGTGCGACGAGACGACGCCGAGCGCCACGTCGCCCATGCCGTTGAGGATGTCGTCGTCGACGAGGTCGCCGGTGGCGATGAGGCGGATGCCGGCCTTGTCGAGCCCGCGTTCGGCGAACTGCTTCATGAACGCCGAGCCGACGCCCGAGGGCACGAAGACGAATACCGCGTCGGGCTGGGCGTCGCGCACGCGCTGCAGGAAGGGTGCGAAGTCGGGGTTGGCCACCGGCACGCGGAGTTCGGCCACCACCTGGCCGCCGTTCAACAGCACGCGCTCCTTGAAGGTCTTCTCGGCGTCGATGCCGGGGCCGTAGTCGGACACCAGCGTGACGAACTTCTTCAGCTTGTTCTTGTTCGCCCATTCGGCGACGGCCACCGTCACCTGCGGCAGCGTGAAGCTCGTGCGCACGATGTAGGGCGAGCGCTCGGTGACGCTCGACGTCGCCGCCGCCATCACCACCATCGGGGTCTTGCTCTGCGTCGCGATCGGCGCCGTCGCGAAGGCCAGCGGCGTCAGCCCGTACCCGGCGAGCACGACGACCTTGTCGTTGACGACGAGTTCCTGCGACAGGCGCCGTGTGGCGTCGGCGACGCCGCCGTCGTCCTTCAGGATCACCTCGACCTTGCGCCCGGCGACGGTGTCGCCGTTTTGCGCCAGGTAGAGCTTGACCGCGGCGTCGATCTGCTTGCCGGTGGAGGCGAAGGGGCCGGTCATCGGCAGCACGAGGCCGATCTTCAACGGGTCGGCGGCGCGCGCCATGCCGCCGAACGCGGCGAGTGCCAGGGCCAGCGCGCCGGCCTTCAGAAGTTGTCGCTTGTCCATGCTGTGTCGTCTCCGAGAAGGGTACGGGTACGGTAGCGCGAAGCGCTGCCGTGTCCATTGCGCACAACCCGCATCCGCCGTGCGGAGGCAGCGCCGGGCCGGCGCTGGGCAGCGAGGATAAACCCTTGCCACGGGGGTCCCGCGGGGTTCGACAATGACGCCGGGCGCGCCGCGCGCCCGGCCCGGCCCGGCCCGGCGTTTAGAGCCGCCCCCCGACAGGAGAGAACCCATGACCCAACGCACCACGCCCCCGTTCCGCGCCGACCACGTCGGCAGCTTCCTGCGCCCGAAGGTCCTGCTCGACGCGCGCGAACAGCGCCAGCAGGGCGCGATCACGGCCGCGCAGCTGCGCGAAGTCGAGGACCGCGCGATCACCGAGATCGTCAAGTTCCAGGAAGACGTGGGCCTGCAATCCATCACCGACGGCGAGTTCCGTCGCACCTACTTCCACATCGACTTCCTCGACCAGTTGGGCGGCGTGAAGACCGACGTGCCGGTGACGATCGTCAAGCCCGACGGCACGCAGGAGCTTGCGCCGCCGGTGATGCGCGTGGTCGACAAGGTTCGGCACGTGAAGGACATCCAGCGCGCCGACTTCGAGTACCTGAAGAGCCAGGTCTCGGCCGGCCGAACGCCCAAGGTGACGATCCCGTCGCCGACGATGCTGCACTTTCGCGGCGGGCGCGCCGGCATCAGCCGCGAGGCCTACCCGGAGCTGGAGCCGGACTTCTACGACGACGTCGCCCGCGCCTACGGCGACGAGTTGAAGTCGCTCGCCGCCGCCGGCTGCACCTACGTGCAGATGGACGACACCAACATGGCCTACCTGTGCGACGAGAAGATGCGCGAGGCGGCGCGTGCAGCGCGGCGACGACCCGAACGAGCTGCCGCACCGCTACGCGAAGTTCATCAACAAGGTGGTGGCGCAAAAGCCCGCCGGCATGACGCTCGCGATGCACCTGTGCCGCGGCAACTTCAAGAGCACGCACGCGGCGGCCGGCAACTACGAGCCGGTGGCCGAGGCGCTGCTGAAGGAGATGGACCTCGACGCCTACTTCATGGAGTACGACGACGAGCGCTCGGGCGACTTCCGGCCGCTGCGCTTCCTGCCCAAGGGCAAGATCGTCGTCCTTGGTCTGGTAACGACCAAGTTCGGCACGCTCGAGAGCAAGGACGAACTGAAGCGCCGCATCGACGAGGCGGCGAAGTACGCGCCGCTCGATCAGCTGTGCCTGAGCCCGCAGTGCGGCTTCTCGAGCACCGTGCACGGCAACGATATCGCGGTCGAGGCGCAGCGGGCCAAGCTGCGGCTGGTCGTCGAAGTCGCCCAGGAAGTCTGGGGCTGAGGCCGGACAGGAACAGTCCAGTGGACTGTTCCTGCCTGCCGAAGGGGCGGGCCACTGGCCCGGCGCGGCCTGCAAGGCTGAGGCCGGACAGGAACAGTCCAGTGGACTGTTCCTGCCTGCCGAAGGGGCGGGCCACTGGCCCGGCGCGGCCTGCAGGGCTGGGGCCCGTCGCTATGGCCGCCGGGGTTTCTCGGGTCCGAGTGCAACCACGCGCTTGACCTTGCCGCTGCTGCCGTGCAGCAGCGGCAGGCCCGGTTCCTCGACGAGGCACAGGCCGCCCAGATGGTCGCGCTGGGCCAGCGCGCGCAGCGCCTTGCTGCAACGCGCCAGCGCCAGGCGGGCATCTTCGGCGCTGGCGCCGACTCGCAGACCGATCGTGCGTGCGTCGCGCTGCAGCAGCTGGAAGTCGAACACGCCGGCCTCTTCCTCCAGCAGGGTCGACAGGGCCAGCGGCAGCCAGGTGACGCGATGGCCGGCGGCGTCGTGCAGCAGCAGCGGGTCGTCGTGCCGGCCCTGCACCTCGATCACGGGCAGCGGCGAGCCGCAGGCGCAGGGCTCGGGCACGATGCGCAGGCTGTCCCCGAGGTCGTAGCGGATCAGCGGTTGCACGTGATTGGCCAGGTTGGTCAGCAGCGTCGAGCATGAAGTCTCGCCGGGCGGCACCGGGCGGTGGTGTTCATCCACCGGCTCGAGGATCACCCAGTCGGCGTTGGCATGCATGCGACCGTGCTCGCACTCCCAGCCGATCGAGAGGAACTCCGACGCGCCGTAGCTGTCGCGCACGCTGCAGCCGAAGGTCTGCTCGGCGAGCTGCCGCACCGCGCCGGTCAGTGTCTCGCCGCCAGTCCATATCTCGGCTGGCCGAATGCGCAGCAGGCCGGCGCGTGCCTGCTCGGCGAGTAGCGCGACCGCCGTCGGGTAGCTGACCAGGATCGTCGGCGCCAGTGCGTTCAGCTCGTCCACCAGCTCGGCCGTCGGGCGCAGGATCGACAGGCTGTGGAACGCCACGCCCATCCACGGGTTGAGCCGGCGCAGCCGCTCGACCGACACCACGCTCGCGAAATGCCCGCCTGTCGCGCCGACAAAGGCGAGCCGCTCGCTCAGGTACAGCGGGTCGAACAGCCGTTGCATCGGGCGCAGCGTGTGGCGGCGCAGCGCCTCGAGCGCATCGTAGACGGCCATCGCCTGCGCATCCTGCACGAACACGCCCGGCTCGCCGCGCGTGCCCGAGCTCTCCCAGACGATGTAGCGGCCGAGGAACGCGTTGCCCACGCGCCCGGGGTCGGCCAGAAACAGGCGCAGTTCGGGTTGGCGAATGGCGGGGTCGGTAACCCAGTCGTCGAAGCGCTGCATCAGCTGCGCTTTGCCGACCACCGGCAGTGCGGCAAGGTCGATCTGGCCGCCAGACTCTGGCAGCGTGACGGGCAGCAACTCGCGATACAGCGGCGATCGCTGCCGCGCCGCCTTCAGCAGTGCGCGCAGCCGGCTGGCCTGGCGGGCGCGAATGCCCGCCGCGCCGAGGCGCTGCACCGCCTGCACGTCGAGGCTCACCGCGGTCAGGCGCAGCGGGTCGAACACCGGCAGTTCGAAGGCAGGCTGCGCCATGGTTGTCATGCCAGTGCCGCAGCGCCTGGCTGCCAGCGGCGCCACCGCGCCTGACCGCACCCGCGGCTCATCGTCCAGTAGGCGATCCGCGCCGTTCGTGCAGCGAAGTGGGCTGATGCCGAACGCTGGGGGGACTCGAGCGGCTGCGTTCGGCCCATTGCTGCCGTTGCCCGGTGCTCGCTCTCTCGCGGCTTCAGCGCGGCGCGGCAGGCGGTGCCCGGTGGAAGCTCATGCTGTGGCGGTCGGCGCTTTGCGCCGACTGCACTGCGATGCTCGGCCTGGGGTCGCGTCGCAAAACTCGCTGCGTTCGCTGCGCTCACTCCGCTCAAACAGTTGCGACGAGTCAGTTCACGAAGCGCGCTGCGCGCGCCGACCCCAGGCCTGCGCTTCTCGTCGCCACAGAAATCGCCCCCGCCGGGCACCGCCCGCCGCGCTGCAACGCTTGTGGTTCTTGTCGCGAACAGCGCCCGCGTCCCAGCAAAGGCGCGTTCGGGCAGGACGGGGCGCGCCTCTGGGGCGCCGAGAAGGTGAGCCCGGGCGCAGGCGGTCCGGGGAACCGCTTGCGCCTTGCGAACGGCCGGGCCGACTGGCCCGGCGCGGCCTGCAAGGCCAGGGCTCGTGGCCCCGCGCGAAGCGCGAATCGTCAACTGACTCGTCGCGGATGTTTGAACGCAGCGAACGCAGTGAGCGAAGTGAGTTCTGCGACGGGGCCACGAGACCGAGCATCGCAGGGAAGTCTGAGCGAAGCGAAGACCGCCCCAGTGAAGCGAAGCGGCGTGCCCGAACGTGCCTTTGCCGCGCCAGTCCTCGCCCGCAAAGCGGACGTTCAACGGCAGCAACGGGCCGAAAGCAGCCTGCCGATCCCAATGGGCTTGGACGGACTTCATGTCAACCGGGCGACGCGGGCTCGTCGAACTCGGCCAACTCGTCGGCCTCGGCTTCGGGCTCGGGCGTCGGCTTGACGATCACCACCGGCACGGGGCTGGCGTGCAGGACCGATTGCGAGACCGAGCCGAGCAGCGCCTGGCGCACCGCGCCCATGCCGCGCGCGCTCATGATCACCGCATCGCAGCCGAAGCGTTCGGCCATCTCGACCAGGCGGTGGCCCGGGTCACCGCTGGCGACTTCACACTCGTGCTCGATGCCGGCCTCGCGCAACAAGGCCTGGGCCGGCTCGAGCGCATGCACGCCGGCAGCGCCGCTGACGCTTTGCAGGACCTCGGCATCGTGGGCCACGACCAGCTCGTAAAGGGTGGCTGGTTCCTGCACGTTGCCAAGCACGCACTGCAGCGGCAGGCCCTCGCGCGCCAGGCGTATTGCAAAGCGCACGGCGTCCAGCGCCAGCTCGGAACCATCGATGGGCAACAACACTTTCATGGTCAACCTTTCCATTTCCAGTCTGAGCTTCTGCGGCGACGCGTCGATTGACGCCGCGCAAGCGTAGCCACATCTTGCGCCTCGCCGGTCGCGACGCCCAGACGCCGCGCTGGCGCGGCCCGCAACGCACGGCCGGCTGCCGATGCGACGACAATGGCAAGCTGTTCGAACGCCCGACCCGCCGTGATTCTTCGCCACGCCTTCCTTCCGCTCGACAACCCCCGCGTCGCCCACCTGTGCGGCAGCCTCGACGAACACCTGCGCGACATCGAGCAGGCGCTGGGCGTCGCCATCAAGCGGCGCAACGAGGCCTTTCGCGTCGAGGGCCCCAAGGCGTCCGCCGAGAGCGCGTTGCGGCTCCTGCAGTTGCTCTACGAGCGCGCGCGCGAGCCGATCGGTGCCGAGACGTTCCAGCTCGCACTGACCGAGGCAGTGGCCGGCGAGCCGCCGGCGGCGCGGCGGCGCGTCACGGTCGATGCCCCCGAGGCGCCGATCGCGCTGCGCACCCGCCACGCCGACCTGCAGGGGCGCACGCCGAACCAGATCCGCTACATCCGCAACATCCTCAGCCACGACATCAGCTTCGGCATCGGCCCCGCGGGCACCGGCAAGACCTTCCTCGCCGTGGCCTGCGCCGTCGATGCGCTCGAGCGCAGCGCGGTGCAGCGCATCGTGCTGACGCGCCCGGCCGTCGAGGCCGGCGAGCGGCTCGGCTTCCTGCCCGGCGACCTGGCGCAGAAGGTCGACCCTTACCTGCGCCCGCTGTACGACGCGCTGTACGACCTGATGGGCTTCGACCGCGTCGCCAAGGCGTTCGAGAAGGCCTCGATCGAGATCGCGCCGCTGGCCTTCATGCGCGGGCGCACGCTGAACCACGCGTTCGTGATCCTCGACGAGGCGCAGAACACGACACCCGAGCAGATGAAGATGTTCCTGACGCGGATCGGCTTCGCGTCGCGCGCGGTGGTGACGGGCGACGTGAGCCAGATCGACCTGCCGCGCGGCAGCGAGAGCGGCCTCGTCGATGCCGAGCGCGTGCTGCGCCGCGTGCGCGGCATCGCCACCACGCACTTCAGCGCCGCCGACGTGGTGCGCCACCCGCTGGTGGCGCGCATCGTCGAGGCCTACGACGCGGCGGACCGCAGCGGGGAGCGTGGATGAGGCGGCGCCCCCAGCCCCCCGCGCCGGTAGGCCCGGCGTGCCTGAGGCGCGAAGACCTCGCGCTGTCGCTACAGTTCGCCGACAAGTCCCACCGCGCGCACCTGCCGCGTCACCGCGTGGCGCGCTGGCTGCGGGCGGCGCTCACATCGCCGGCGCAGATCACCGTGCGCGTCGTCGGCGCCGACGAGGGCCGCGCGCTCAACCGCGACTACCGCGGCAAGGACACCGCGACCAACGTGCTGACCTTCGACTACCAGCGCGAGCCGGTCGTCGTGGCCGACCTGGTGCTGTGCGCGCCGGTGGTTGCGGCCGAGGCGCGTGCCGACGGCAAGACGCTCGCCGCGCACTACGCGCACCTGCTGGTCCACGGTGCACTGCACGCGCAGGGCTACGACCACGATGAACGGCGCGCCGCCGAACGGATGGAGGCGCGCGAGAGCGAGCTGCTGCTCGCGCTCGGCCACGCCGATCCGTACCGCCGCTGAGCGCCGCAGGCCAGGCGCGCCTGCCGCCTACGGGTTGCGGCGCAGGTAGCGCTTGCGCCAGAAGTAGGCGCTCAGGCCAACGCCGAGGCAAAGCATCAGCACGAAGACGATCCAGAAGCCCGTGGCGCTGTGGATCAGCGGCAGGCCCTCGAAGTTCATGCCGAAGAAACCCGTCACCAGGTTCAGCGGCAGGAAGATCGCCGTCAGCACGGTCAGCGTGCGCATGATGTCGTTGGTGCGGTTGCCCTGCGCCGAGAAGTGCATCTGCACCGCGGTTTCGGCCGACGACTCGAGCCGGCGGACGTGGCTGAGCACGCGTTCGATGTGCTCGAGCACGTCGCGCGAACGCAGCCGGAGCAGTTCGCGCTCGCGCTGCAGCGTGGGGTCGGCCTCGGCCGGCCATTCGGCCAGCGCGTCGATCCATTCCTGGATCGCGCTGCGCTGGTCTTCGCAGGTGTCTTCCAGCAGGTGCAGCGCGATCCGCGCATCGAGCAGGAGGTACCAGTTGTTGAAGCTGCTGCTGGCCAGCAGCGTCTGCTGCAAAGCACCGAGCTGGCGGGTCAGCAGCCGGCGCAGCTCGAGGTAGCCGTCCACCATGTGGTTGACCATCCTGAGCATCAGGTCGGCCGGGCTGGTGGGCAGGCGCAGCGCGCCGCCCCTTCGCTCGCCGGGGCGCTCGGCCGGGTGCCCATTCGGCACTGTGCTGCGCCGTTCGCCACGCACCTCGGCGCCCTGGACCATCTGCGTCAGGCGGGTCGCGAAGAACTCGCGCAACTGGCAGTCGGCCGGGTGCACGGTGAGCAGCACGCGGTCGAAGACGGCGAAGCCGACCGGGCTGGTGTCGATCGACTCGAGCGCTTCCTTGGCCGACGCCAGCGTGCCGTGCTCGTCGTCGCCAAACAGCGCCTCGCTGCCGGCGCCGGCGGCAAGGCGGCGGAACACGAGCAGGTCGTACCACGAGGTGTAGTCGAAGTGCGAAGGCAGCTGCTCGTTCATCAGGTCCGACACGTGCAGGTCGACGAGCTGGCCGCCGGTCCAGCGCTGCAGCGCCGCCTGCAACAGGTCGGCGCTGAGCTCGAACTCGCGCCGGCCGCTGCCGACCCACAGGTAGCCGCTGGCGGGCAGCGCCTGCGGCAGCGCGTCGAGCTCGCTGAACTGGTCGCCGCCGATCTGGAAGATGCGCATCGGCGGCGCGCCGGGTCAGGCGTGGCGCAGCGCGCGCGCGGCGTCGAGCGCGAAGTAGCTCAGCACGCCGTCGGCGCCGGCGCGCTTGAAGGCGAGCAGCGCCTCGAGCATCGCCGCGTCGTGGTCGAGCCAGCCGTTGGCCGCCGCGGCCTTGAGCATCGCGTACTCGCCGCTGACCTGGTAGGCGAAGGTCGGCACGCGGAACTCATCCTTCACCCGGCGCACGATGTCGAGGTAGGGCATGCCGGGCTTGACCATCACCATGTCGGCGCCTTCGGCGATGTCGAGCGCCACCTCGCGCAGCGCCTCGTCGCTGTTGGCCGGGTCCATCTGATAGACCTTCTTGTTGCCCTTGCCGAGATTGCCGGCCGAACCCACCGCGTCGCGGAACGGCCCGTAGAAGGCACTCGCGTACTTGGCGCTGTAGGCCATGATCTTGGTGTGGATCAGCTTGCGCGCTTCCAGCGTCTGGCGGATCGCGCCGATGCGGCCGTCCATCATGTCGCTCGGGGCGACGATGTCGACGCCGGCCTCGGCCTGCAGCAGCGCCTGGCGCGTCAGCACGGCGACGGTCTCGTCGTTGAGCACGTAGCCACTCGCATCGAGCAGACCGTCCTGGCCGTGCGAGGTGAAGGGGTCGAGTGCCACGTCGGTCAGCACGCCGAGTCCGGGGAAGCGGCGCTTCAATTCGCGCACCACGCGCGGCACCAGGCCCTCGGGGTTCAGCGCCTCGCGCCCGTCCTCGGTCTTCAGGCCAGGGTCGATGACCGGGAACAGCGCCAGCACCGGGATGCCGAGCGCGACGCATTCCTCGGCGACGGGCAGCAGCCGGTCCAGGCTCAGGCGCTGCACGCCGGGCATCGAGGGCACGTCCTGCGCCTGGCCGTGGCCATCGAGCACGAACACCGGAAGGATCAGGTCGCTCGGGTGGAGGCGGTTTTCGCGCACCAGCGAGCGGCTGAATTCGTCCTTGCGCAGGCGGCGCGGCCGGCTCGCGGGATAGGGAGGGGGCGTGATCACGGAGGCTCGTCCTTCAGGCGGTGCGATGCTGCACGCGAGCCGGCGGCGAGACCCGGCGCGGACCGCTCGTTTTCACCAAGTTTCAGTACTGTTACTCGCCGCTTGCATCTGCTAAAGTGCCCAACGAATGATAGCCGCAAGGTTGTCGTTCCCTGCTTTTCCTCCCTGAGCAGGTGCCTTGCGATGAAGACAGCGTCAAGGCATTGCAGGCCCTGACTTCATGGTCAGGGCCTCTCTTTTTGGGGCATGGCGATAATCTCGCGATGCCCTGGGTGAGAGCCTTCCACATCGTCGTCGTTGCCGCCAGGTTCGCCGGCCTGTCCTGCCTGCCGCGGCGGTTCGTCGAGCGGGCGCCGGTGGTCGTGAAGCCCTTCTGGTGAGCCGCCAACCCACGGCGTCGGTGCCGCTTGCGGCGGCCTACGCTGCGCTGGTGGTGTACGCCAGCCTCTATCCGTTCAGCGGCTGGCACCATGCACTAGGGCTCTGGTCGCTGGCGTTCCTGAGCCTGCCCTGGCCGCGCTGGTGGGACTGGTTCGACGTGATCGCCAATCTCCTCGGTTACCTGCCACTGGGGGCGCTGGTGTGTGTCGGGGCGATCCGATCCGGGCGTCGCCTGTGGGTCGCCGGGCTGACGGCGGTGCTGCTGCCCTCGTGCCTGTCGCTCGCGCTCGAGATGGCGCAAAACTTCCTGCCGCAGCGGGTGCCGTCGGCGCTGGACTGGGCGCTCAACACGGCCGGCGCGGCCCTCGGGGCGCTGCTCGCGCTGCTTGCCGAGCGCCTCGGCCTCGGCTTGCGCTGGCAGGCGGTGCGAGAGCGCTGGTTCGTCGGCGGCAGTGCGGGTGCGCTGGCACTGCTGCTGCTGTGGCCGATCGGCCTGCTGTTCCCGACGCCGGTGCCGCTGGGCCTGGGCCAGATCTGGCCAAAGGTGCTCGAGTTCGTCGCGACTCTCGGCGAGTGGGCCGAGGGCGTGCCCTGGGCCGCCGACTGGGCCGCCCCGCTGACGCAGCTGGACGTGCCGGCAGGCGCGCTGTCGCCGCTCGCGGAGGGTGCCTTGACGGCGTTCGGCCTGCTCGCTCCGTGCCTGCTCGCCTCCAGCGCCATGCGGCCGGGTTGGCGGCGCCTGGTCCTGGTGCTGGGTGCGGCAACACTCGGCTTTGCAAGCACCGCCTTGTCGACGGCGCTGAACTTCGGCCCGCAGCATGCAGCGGCCTGGCTCACGCCGACCACGCTGCCCGCCTTCGGCGCGGCGATGCTGATGGCGGCGCTGACGGCCGGCGCGTCGCGCCGCACGGCCGCGGCGTTCGGCCTGGTGGCGGTCACGGCGCTCATCGTGCTGGCGGCGCAGGCCCCCACCGACCCCTACTTCGCCGAGAGCCTTCAGGCCTGGGAGCAGGGCCGCTTCATTCGCTTTCACGGCGTGGCGCAGTGGGTGGGGTGGTTGTGGCCTCTTGTACTGCTGGCCTACCTGCTGAAGCGCGTCGGCGCGCGCGATTGAAGCGCGACCGGCACGTGCTGTGTCGGCACATCCTGATGAGGGTATTCCCTCGGGTCACTAAAATGCGGCGATGAGCTACTACCAGCGCCATATCTTCTTTTGCCTGAACCAGCGCGACAACGGCGAGAACGCCTGCCAGCAGCACGGTGCGCAGACCGGCTTCGAGCACTGCAAGTCGCGCGTCAAGGCAGAGGGCCTGATGGGCCCCGGCGGCGTGCGGGTCAACAAGGCGGGCTGCCTCGACCGCTGTGCCGGCGGGCCGGTGGCCGTGGTGTACCCGGAAGCCGTCTGGTACACCTACCTCGACAGCGAAGACATCGACGAGATCGTCGAGTCGCACCTGAAGAACGGCCGGGTCGTCGAGCGCCTCTTGCTCGCGCCGACGGTGGGCCGCTGAAGTGACGGCCGCCGGCTGGCTTCGCTCGCGCGGCCCGCTCGCTCGCATGCCGGCCGGCGCTCCGCCGACCAGGGGTCGCGCCCGGCGCGGTCTGATTGAGCGGCGATGAACCTGCATACCCGACGGATCAGCGTGGTGGGGCCGGCCGGCGCGCTCGAGTGTGCTGTCGATGCCCCGGCCGGCGCGATGCCGCGCGGCGTCGCAGTGATCTGCCACCCCCATCCGCAGCATGGCGGCACGATGGACAACAAGGTCGTGCAGACGCTGGCGCGCGCGTTGCTGCAGCTCGGCTACCGCACGGTGCGCTTCAACTTCCGCGGTGTCGGCGCATCCGAGGGCGACTGGGATGAGGGTCGCGGCGAGGTCGACGACGCGCTGGCCGTGGTCGGCGCGCAACGCGAACCCGGCCTGCCGCTGGTCTTGGCCGGGTTTTCCTTCGGCGGCTACGTCGCGGCCGCGGCGGCGGCGAAGTTGCCCGAAGACGCCCGCGCCGAACGCTTGGTGCTCGTGGGCGCGTCCACGCAGAAGCAGCAGGTGCCTGAAGTGCCCGCCGATTCGCTCGTCATCCACGGCGAGCTCGACGACGTGGTGCCGCTCTCGGCCACGCTTGCCTGGGCCCGCCCGCAATCGCTGCCCGTGACCGTCGTTCCCGGCGGCGGGCATTTCTTTCACGGGCAACTCGGCCTGCTCAAGAACATCGTGCTGCGCGCCTGGCCGGGCATGGCCCCCGAGACGCCTTCGGCCTCGCCCCATCGCAGGAGTGCCCTCCCCTCGGGGCGGCCCGGCGCGGACTGACCGCTGCGCGACCACAGACATCAACCCAACCCCATGAAAAGAATCCTCACGTTCGTTCTCGCCCTCGCTCTTGCCGGCTTCGCCGTTGCGCAGACGCCGCAACCGCCTGAAGTTGCCGCCAAGAGCTACCTGCTGCTCGACCTGACCAGCCACCAGGTGCTGGCCGAACGCGACGCCGACGCGCCCGCCGACCCGGCCTCGCTGACCAAGCTGATGACGGCCTACATCGTCTTCTCGGCGCTGCGCGACAAGAAGCTCAGCGTCGATCAGACCCTGCCCGTCTCGGTGCGCGCCTGGTCCGAGCGCAAGGGCGGCGGCTCGCTGATGTTCATCGAGCCGCGCAGCACGCCCAAGGTGAGCGACCTGCTTCGCGGCATGATCGTCAACTCCGGCAACGATGCCTCGGTGGCGCTGGCCGAAGGCGTGGGCGGCACGCTCGAGGCCTTCGTCGAGTCGATGAACCGCCAGGCGCAAGCCTGGGGCTTGAAGAACACGACGTTCAAGAACGTCACCGGGCTGACCGAGGCGGGCCACAAGAGCACGGCACGCGACCTGTCGGTGATCGCCTCGCACATCATCAGCGACTTCCCCGACTACTACACGCTGTATTCGATCCGCAAGTACCGCTTCGAGGGCTCGCCGGCGTCGAACGAGAACAACCGCAACGTGCTGTTGCTGCGCGACCCGACGGTCGATGGCATGAAGACCGGCTACACCGAGGCCGCCGGCTACTGCCTGATCGCCTCGGCGGCGCGCGAGTTCCCGAACCTCGCGCCGGCCGGTGCCGGCGGCGGCAAGCGGCGGCTGCTCAGCGTGCTGCTCAACACCACGTCGATGAATGCGCGCGCCGACGAGAGCCAGAAGCTCCTCAACTGGGGCTTCACCGCGTTCGACGCGGTGCGCCTGTTCGAGGCCGGCCAGGCCATCGTCACGCCCCAGGTGTGGAAGGGCGCCGTGCGCGAGGTGCGCCTCGGCGCCGCCGGTCCGGTGTTCGTGAGCGTGCCCTCGGGCGACGCCGCGAAGCTGCAAACCAAGGTCGAGCGCACCGATCCGCTGGTCGCTCCGCTGGCCAAGGGGCAGCGCGTCGGCACGCTCAAGGTCAGCCTCGCCTCGGGCGCTGCGGTGACCGAGGTGCCGCTGCTGGTGCAGGACGGCGTCGAGCAGGCCGGCTTCCTCGGCCGCGCCTGGGACGCCATGCGGCTGTGGATCAAATGACACTGCATTGACGCCGCAGCTTGAGTCCGTCACCCCACCGGCCAATAATCGGCCCATGACACCGACCCTTCCCGACAGCCTGTGCTACCTCAACGGCAACTTCGGCCCGCTGGCCGAGGCCAAGGTCAGCGTGCTCGACCGCGGCTTCATCTTCGGCGACGGCGTGTACGAGGTGATTCCCGTGTACGGGCGGCGCCTGTTCCGCTTCGACGAGCACATGGCGCGCCTGTCGCGCAGCCTGGCCAAGCTGCGGATGCCCAACCCGCACAGCCGCGCCGAATGGCTCGGGAAGTGCCGCGCGCTGATCGCCGCGCAGGCCAGCGACGACCAGCTCGTCTACATCGAGGTGACGCGCGGCGTGGCGCTGCGCGACCACGTGATGCCGCCCGACATCGCGCCGACCGTCTTCATGATGACCAGCGCCATGAAGCCGCCCACGGCCGAGCAGCGCCACCACGGCGTGGCCTGCGTGAGCGCGCGCGACTTTCGCTGGGAGCGCGGCGACATCAAGAGCATCTCGCTGCTCGGCAACGTGCTGGCGCGGCAGATCTCGGCCGACCACGGCGCGGTCGAGACCATCCTGTTTCGCGACGGGTTCCTGACCGAGGCCTCGGCCAGCAACGTGTGGGTGGTTCACGAGGGCGCGCTGCTCGGGCCGCCGACGGGCGACCATGTGCTCGAGGGCATCCGCTATGAACTGCTGCGCGAGCTGTGCGAGGAGGTGGGCGTTGCCTACAACCTGCGCCCGATCCCGGAGGCCGAGGTCTTCGCCGCCGACGAGATCCTGCTCAGCTCGGCGACCAAGGAAGTGCTGCCGGTGACGCTGCTCGACCGCGAGCCCGTGGGCCACGGCGCGCTGCGCGGCAAGCCCGGGCCGGTCTATGCGCGGCTGCACGAGGCCTACCAGCGCGCCAAGGCGACGCAGTCCATCTGAGTTCCGTTGGTGAGCGACAAGCCCGAGAGATCGCTGATCGAGTACCCGAGCGCGTTCCCGATCAAGGTGATGGGTCTGAATGCCGAGGGCTTCGTGCAGGCGATGGCGAGCGTCGCGCGCCAGTTCGACCCCGCCTTCGACGCCGCCGCGATCGAGCTGCGCCAGAGCAAGGCCGGCAAGTACCTCGGCGTGACGCTCACGGTCACCGCCACCAGCCGCGAACAGCTCGACGAGCTGTACCGCACGCTCTCGACGCATCCGATGGTCAAGGTGGTGTTGTGAGCCGTCGCCGGCGATGAGCGCGCCGATCATTCGCAAGCTCGGTCGCGCCGACTACGCCCCCACCGAAGCCGCGATGCGCGCCTTCACCGACGCCCGCAATGAGGCCACGCCCGACGAGATCTGGCTCTGCGAGCACCCGCCCGTCTATACCCAGGGCCTGGCCGGCAAGGCCGAGCACGTGCTGGCCGCGCACCGCATCGCGGTCGTGCAGACGAATCGCGGCGGGCAGGTCACCTACCACGGGCCGGGGCAGGTCGTCGCGTATCCGCTCGTGGACCTCAAGCGCCTGGACATCTACGTCAAGGAATACGTCTTCCGGCTCGAGCAGGCGGTGATCAAGACGCTCGAGGCGCATGGCGTCACCGGCCACCGCGTGCCCGGCGCGCCGGGCATCTACGTCCGGCTGGCCGATCCGGGCGGGCACGCCGTGCTTGCCCCGCCGCTGCCGGGGCAGGACCCGTTCACGGGGCTGGGCAAGATCGCCGCGCTCGGCATCAAGGTCAGCCGCCACTGCGCGTACCACGGCGTGGCGCTGAACGTGGCGATGGACCTGAGCCCCTTCGACGGCATCAACCCCTGCGGCTACGCCGGGCTGCGGACGGTGGACCTTTCTACAATCGACATCCAGGCGTCGTGGAACGACGTGGCCGACATGCTGGGCCGCAAGCTCGCCACCTACCTGAGCCCCTGACCGAGCGCGCAGCGCGCCACTGGAAGCGACATGACGACCGACAACGCGACGCAGGAGCCTCAGCCCGCCTACGACCCGCGGGCCAAGCAGAAGGCGCAGGCCAAGACTTCGCGCATCCCGATCAAGGTCGTCGCGGCCGAGGTGCTGAAGAAGCCCGACTGGATCCGCGTCAAGGCGGGCTCGCCCACCTCGCGCTTCTACGAGATCAAGCAGATCCTGCGCGAGCACAAGCTGCACACGGTGTGCGAGGAAGCCTCGTGCCCGAACATCGGCGAGTGCTTCGGCAAGGGCACCGCCACCTTCATGATCATGGGCGACAAGTGCACGCGGCGCTGCCCGTTCTGCGACGTCGGCCACGGCCGGCCCGACCCGCTGGACGCCGACGAGCCGCTGAACATGGCCAGGACCATCGCCGCGCTGAAGCTCAAGTACGTGGTGATCACCAGCGTCGACCGCGACGACCTGCGCGACGGCGGCGCGGCGCACTTCGCCCTGTGCATCCGCAAGACGCGCGAGCTGTCGCCCGAGACGAAGATCGAGATCCTCACCCCCGACTTTCGCGGCCGCATGGACCGCGCGCTCGAGATCCTGAAGGCGGCGCCGCCCGACGTGATGAACCACAACCTCGAGACCGCGCCGCGCCTCTACAAGGAGGCGCGTCCGGGCTCGGATTACGCCTTCTCGCTGAGCCTGCTGAAGCGCTTCAAGGCTTTCGCGCCGGGCGTGCCGACCAAGAGCGGCGTGATGGTCGGCCTCGGCGAAACCGACGAAGAAATCCTGCAGGTCATGCGCGACATGCGCGCGCACGACATCGACATGCTGACGATCGGCCAGTACCTCGCGCCGAGTGGGCACCACCTGCCGGTGCGCCGCTACGTGCAACCCGACACGTTCCGGATGTTCGAGCGCGAGGCGGCGGCGATGGGCTTCAGCCACGCCGCCGTGGGCGCGCTGGTGCGCTCGAGCTACCACGCCGACCAGCAGGCCCACCAGGCGGGCGTGGCCGACGCGGTTTGAAGCAGCGCGAGAGCGCGGCTGCGGCGCAGACCGCGGCATCGCCGCCCGCGGTTGGAGGCGCGACCACGATGCAATCCACCTTGTGCGCGCTCGGTGCGATTGCGCTCTGGGCCACGCTCGCGTCACTGGGCATCTCGCTCGCCCTTGTGCCGCCGTTCCTGCTGACCGGGCTGGCGCTGCTGATCGGCAGCGTGCCGGCCTGGCCGCTGGCGCGCCAGTGGCGTGTGCCGCCTGCCACGCTGGCGATCGGCGTGTACGGTCTGTTCGGATACCATTTCCTGCTCTTCATGCGCTGCGCCACGCGCCGCCGCTGGAGGCCAACCTCGTCAACTACCTGTGGCCGCTGTTCATCGTCGTGCTGGCGCCGCTGTTCCTGCGCGGCGTGCGCCTGCGCCCGGTGCACGTGCTGGCGGCGCTGGCGGGCTTTGCCGGGGCGGCGTTGGCGATCGCAGGCGGGCGCGACCTGTCCGGAGGGCTCGCCTGGGGCTACCTGCCGGCGCTGGGCTCGGCATTCATCTGGGCCAGCTACTCGCTGCTGACCAAGCGCATCGCGCACTTCCCGACGGCGGCGATCGGCCTCTTCGGCCTGGTGTCGGGCGTTCTGTCGCTCGTCTGCCACGCGCTGCTCGAGCCGCCGGCCGAGCTGTCGCTGCGCGACCTGGCGCTGATCGGCGCGATGGGCCTGGGGCCGCTCGGCGCGGCGTTCTACCTCTGGGACCGTGCGCTCAAGGGCGGCGACCCGCGCCGCATCGGCATCCTGAGCTACCTGACGCCGCTGGCCTCGACCCTGCTGCTGGCGCTGACCAGCGGCCGTCCGCTCACGCTCTGGCTGGGCGCGGCGACGGTGCTGATCGTCGGCGCCGCGGCGGTGGGCCTGGCCGCACGATGAAGCGCAGCGTCAGCTTTCGGCGAGCAACTGCTCGACCAGCGCGTGCAGCGCCGCGAAGTCGGGCTCGCCCTCGTAGCGCTTGACGATCTCGCCGCGCTTGTTGATCAGCAGCGACGTGGGCGTGAGTTGCACATCGCCGAAGCTTCTCGCGATCGCGCCGGTGTTGTCGATCGCCACGCCGAACGGCAGCTTGCGCGTCTCGGCGAAGCGGGCCACGTAGGCCGGCGGGTCGTAGCGCATCGCCACCGCCAGCGTGTCGTAGCCGCTCGCCTTGTACTTGTCGTGGGTGGCCACGATCTGCGGCATCTCGTGGACGCAGGTGCTGCAACTCGTGGCCCAGAAGTTCACCAGCACCACCTTGCCGCGAAACTGTCCGGTGCTCGCCCTCGTCCCGTCGAGCAGGACATACGGCACGTCCGGCGCCACGGTGCGCGTGCCCGTTCGGAGGGTGGCGCCGATGCCGAATGCCAGGCAGAAGCTGGCGGCAAGCACGTAGTGGACGGTCTTCATGCGGAGCGGCTCGGGAGGCGCCGAGAGTTTATGTCGGCCGCCTTGCGCCGTCGTTTCGGCGTGGGCACTGGCAGCACGGCAGGCGATGATGGGCCAAGCCGGCCGATGGATCCGCAGCGATCGCGTCAGCAGCGGCAGCGCCGCCCCGGCGAATGCCTTCGGCCGCCGATCCTGCCTCCGGGGCCCGGCTGGCTGCCCATGCGCCCGGGTTCAGGCCTTGAGGTAGTCGGCGCGCGTACCGAGCCAGCGTGCAACCTGCGCCCGCGCCACCTCGGGCTGCTCGACGACCAGCCGTGCGGCAACCCTTCGCGCGCGCTGCAACAGCGCGTTGTCTTCGGCCAGGTCGGCAAAGCGCAGCAGCGCCGCGCCCGACTGGCGCGACCCCATGAATTCGCCCGGGCCGCGGATCTCGAGGTCGCGGCGGGCGATCTCGAAGCCGTCGTCGGTGTCGAGCATGGCCTTCAGGCGCGCCCGTGCGGTCTCGCCCAGCGGTGTGCTGTAGAGCAGCACGCAGGCGCTCGCCACCGGCCCGCGGCCGACGCGGCCGCGCAGCTGATGCAACTGCGAGAGGCCGAAGCGCTCGGCATGCTCGATCACCATCAGCGACGCATTGGGCACGTCGACGCCGACCTCGATCACGGTGGTGGCAACGAGCACGCTCGTCTGCCCGCCGGCAAACCGCGCCATCGCCGCCACCTTCTCGGCGGCTGGCATGCGGCCGTGCAGCAACCCGACCGAGCGGCCGGGCAGCGCCTCGGTCAGCTGCCGGTGCGTCTCGGTGACGTTGCGCAGCGCCAGCGCGTCCGACGGGCTGCGGCGGCTGCCGCGGGCCCTCGTGCCTCCGGCGTCGGCATCGGCATCGGCCGGCAGTGGCATGCCGTCGGCGTTGTCCTCGATCAGCGGGCAGACCCAGTACGCCTGCCGCCCGCGCGCCACCTCGTCGCGGATGCGTGCAACCACCGCATCGCGCCGGCTCTCGGCAAAGAGCCGGGTGACGATCGCGGTGCGCCCCGGCGGCAGCTCGTCGATCGTGCTCACGTCGAGGTCGGCGTAGTAGGTCATCGCCAGTGTGCGCGGGATCGGCGTCGCCGACATCATGAGCAGGTGCGGCTCGAGCGGCGC
Source organism: uncultured bacterium (assembly GCA_963779155.1). GTDB lineage: Bacteria > Pseudomonadota > Gammaproteobacteria > Burkholderiales > Burkholderiaceae_C > CAIKUF01. Next base: position 25,674 of record CAVZXE010000021.1, read on the forward strand.
CCGGGCGGCGCCCTGCGCCTGGGACTCGGCGCCCGCCCCTTCCCCCTGGCGCATGGCACGCAAGGGCCGGTCCTGATCGACGAGCTTGTCGCGCAACGCGAGCCGCTGCGCGACGCCGAAGCGGTGCTGCTCGTCCACCACCGCGAGGCCGAGGCGCGCGAACGCGACGTCGTGCTGGATCACCGCATGGGTGCCCACGACGAGCGCCGCCTCGCCCGAGGCCACCTGGGCCAGCATCTTCGTGCGCCCCTTGCCCCTGCGGCTTGCGCTGAGCCAGGCAACGGTCACGCCCAGCGGCGCCAGCCATTGCACGAGCTTGCTGAAGTGCTGTTCGGCGAGGATCTCGGTCGGCGCCATCAGCGCGCACTGCCAGCCGGCGTCGATGGCGCGGCACGCCGCGAGCGCCGCCACCACCGTCTTGCCCGAGCCCACGTCGCCCTGCAACAGGCGGTGCATCGGGTGCTCGCGCGCGAGATCGGCATCGATCTCGGCGCCGACGCGCCGCTGTGCGGCCGTGAGCGCGAACGGCAACGCGGCGAGCAGGCGGCCATGCAGCGTGCCGCCGGCGGCGGCAGCGAGCGCGGGCGCGCGAAGTTGCGCCCGCTCGCGCATGGCCTCGGCCTGGGCGAGCTGCTGCGCCAGCAGCTCCTCGTACTTCAGACGCTGCCAGGCCGGGTGCGAGCGGTCCTCGAGCACGGCCAGGGCCTGATCGGGCGAAGGCTGGTGCAGCGTCAGCAGCGCCTGCCTGAGGGTCGGCAGGCCGGGCGGCAGCGCGGCGGGCGGCAGCAGTTCGTCGAGCGGCGCCCGGGCGAGCGCGCCGGCCACGGCCTTGCGCAGGTAGGCCTGAGGCAGCTGCGCGCTGGTCGGATAGACGGGCGTCAGCTGCGTCGGCAGCGGCGCGCCCTCACCGACCACCTTGAACGCCGGATGCACCATCTCGCGCCCGAGAAAGCCGCCGCGCACTTCGCCGCGCGCGCGCACGCGATGGCCCGGCGCGAGCGCCCTCTGCTGCGAAGGGTAGAAGTGCAGGAAGCGCAGCACCAGCGCGTCGCTGCCGTCGTCGAGCCAGACGACCAGCTGGCGCCGCGGGCGAAGCTCGATCTTCGCTTCGCGAACCCGGCCCTCCACCTGCACGGTGGCGCCGTCGCGCACCGCGGCGATGGGCACGAGGCGGGTCTCGTCGTCGTAGCGCAGCGGCAGGTGCAGCGCAAGGTCGATGTCGCGCACGAGGCCGAGCTTGTGCATGGCGCGTTGCGGAGCCGACGGGGCCTGGGTGTCGCCGGGGGTCATGGAACAATTCTCGCCGCTCCCCCGCTTCTTCAGGCCGGTACAGCCTGCATGCCGATGCCCTCATTCACCCTTGCCGATTTCGACTTCGAACTTCCGCCCGAACTGATCGCGCAGCACCCGGCGCCCGAACGCAGCGGGTCGCGCCTGCTCGACGGTACCGGGCCACAGGCGGTGGACCGCGCCTTCCGCGACCTGCCCGCGTTGCTCGCGCCGGGCGACCTGCTCGTCTTCAACGACACCCGGGTCATCAAGGCACGCCTGTTCGGGCGCAAGGCGAGCGGCGGCGCGGTGGAGGTGTTGGTCGAGCGCGTCGTGCCACCTCTCGGGGTGTGGGCGCATGTGCGCGCCAGCAAGTCGCCGCGGCCCGGCAGCCGGCTCGTCCTGGCCGATGCCTTCGAGGCCGAGGTGCTAGGCCGTGGCGGACCCGACGGTGCCCTGTACCGGCTGCGCCTGCCGACCGACCCGTTTGCGCTGCTCGACGCCCATGGCCATGTGCCGCTGCCGCCGTACATCACCCATGCCGACGGCGCCGACGATGCGGCGCGCTATCAGAGCGTGTTCGCCGAGCGGCCGGGTGCGGTGGCGGCACCGACCGCGTCGCTGCACTTCGACGCCGCGCTGCTCGCTGCCCTGCGCGAGCGCGGCGTCGCGACGGCCAAGGTCACGCTGCACGTCGGCGCCGGCACCTTCCAGCCGGTACGGGTGGCGAATCTCGCCGCACACCGGATGCACAGCGAGTGGTACGAAGTCGGCGCGGCGACCGTGGCCGCGATCGAAGCGACGCGTGCCGCCGGCGGACGCGTCGTCGCGGCGGGCACGACGACGGTGCGCTCGCTCGAGTCGGCCGCACGATCGGGCGCGCTGCGGCCGACCACCGGCGAGACCGACATCTTCATCACGCCCGGTTTCGAGTTCCGTGTCGTCGATCGGCTGGTCACGAATTTCCACCTGCCGCGCAGCACGCTGCTGATGCTGGTCAGCGCCTTCGCCGGCCACGAGCGCGTGATGGCGTTGTACCGCCACGCGATCGCAGCGCGCTACCGCTTCTTCAGCTACGGCGACGCGATGCTGCTGGCGCGCGGCAGCTAGGGTCAAACCAAGCTCGGTAGCCGCAGCGTGACGGTCGGCTTGAGCGGGTTCACTGCTGGCCCGACACCGCTGCGTGCAACCGAGGGCGCCGGATGGGCGACGCAGCGACGTAGAGGGGGGAGAGCCGGGCGCAGCCGGGCCCGGACGACATGAGCGGAGTCGTCCGCCCGACGCCGTCGGCCCGCGCGGTCCGTCACGGTGAGCCGAAGACCTTCGCTTCAGCCCGGCCCTGGCCGCCGGCCTTTGCCGCCCCAAAGCAAGCCCACGACGCGCAAGGAAGCCGTCGTTCGCGAACGCCTCCGGGGATCCGTGCAGGGGCTGCGGGCCTCTCGGAGCCGCGGCGACAATCGCCTCCATGCTCACTTTCGAATTGCTCGCCACCGAAGGCCACGCCCGCCGCGGCCGCCTGACGCTGAACCACGGCGTCGTCGAAACGCCGGTCTTCATGCCGGTCGGCACCTACGGCACGGTCAAGGGCGTGATGCCGCGCTCGCTCGACGAGATGGGCGTGCAGATCATCCTCGGCAACACGTTCCATCTGTGGCTGCGCCCGGGGCTGGACGTGCTGCGGCACTTCGGCGGGCTGCACCGGTTCGAGGGCTGGAGCCGGCCGATGCTCACCGACAGCGGCGGCTTCCAGGTATGGTCGCTGGGCGAGACGCGCAAGATCAGCGAAGAGGGCGTCAGGTTCGCCTCGCCCGTCAACGGCGACAAGCTCTTCCTGTCGCCCGAGGTCAGCATGCAGATTCAGACCGTGCTGAACTCGGACGTCGCGATGCAGCTCGACGAATGCACGCCATACGAGACTCACGGCCACGTCACCACCGAGGCCGAGGCGCGAGCATCGATGGAGATGAGCCTGCGCTGGGCACGGCGCAGCCGCGACGAGTTCGTGCGCCTGGCCAACCCGAATGCGCTGTTCGGCATCGTGCAGGGCGGCATGTTCGAGCGCCTGCGCGAGGAGTCGCTCGCGGCGCTGGTCGAGCTCGACCTGCCCGGCTATGCGATTGGCGGTGTCAGCGTGGGCGAGCCAAAGGAGCTGATGCTGCAGATCATGGCGCACACGCCGCACCGCCTGCCGGCCGACAAGCCGCGCTACCTGATGGGCGTGGGCACGCCGGAAGACCTGGTCGAAGGCGTGGCGCAGGGCGTGGACATGTTCGATTGCGTGATGCCCACGCGCAACGCGCGCAACGGCCATCTGTTCACGCGCTTCGGCGATCTGAAGATCCGCAATGCGCGGCACAAGACGGACGAGCGGCCACTGGACGAGACCTGTGGCTGCTATGCCTGCCGCGGCGGCGGCGAGTCCGGCAGCTTCAGCCGGGCCTACCTGCACCACCTCGACCGCTGCGGCGAGATGCTCGGCCCGATGCTGGCCAGCATCCACAACCTGCACTACTACGTGAACCTGATGCGCGAGGTTCGGGCGGCGCTCGACGAAGGGCGCTTCGAGGTCTACCGGCGCCAGTTTGCGAAGGATCGGGCGCGCGGCATCGGCGACTGATCCTTCTCGATCACCAGAACGCCCAGTTCCCGGTGAGCACGACCCACACGCCGAGCACGCCGTTGGTCACCGCGTGGGCGATGACGGCGACCCACAGCTTGCCGGTACGGCGGTACAGCCACGCATAGGCCAGCCCGGCAACGATGGCGGCCAGCCACAGCGTGTGGGCGAGCATGAAGACGAAAGTCGACAGCACGACGGCCTTCGGGCCGACGCGCCGCGGATCGACCGCCTCGAAGGGGTGACCCTGGATCCAGCGCATCAGGAACGAGCGCCAGAACAGCTCCTCCATCACCGGCACCAGCAGCGCGGCGCCGATCCAGCGCACCACGATCAGCGGCCACATCGGCCGGCCCTGGCCGTCGAGCGGCGTGAAGGCGGCTGTCGGCGCGGCGATCTGCATCCACGGCGCGTCGAGCAGGATCCACAGCCAGAACACCGCCGCGCCCACCGCCACCGCGAGCGCAGCCTCGGGCACGGTGGGCCGGTTCTGCCGCGCCAGCTCGCCGTACTCGCGCCGAAACCGCCAAAGCAGCCCGCCGGTGAGCGCCACACCCACCGCGTACAACCAGCGCGCATCGAAGCCGGCGCCATCGGGCACCGCGCCACGCACGGCCAGCAACAGCATGAAGACGGCGAACGGCGCGATGCGAACCAGGGCGGAGCGGCTGAGGGTCATCGTGATCGGTGAGGTGTTTGGCGGCGACGTGCAGTGTCGCCGCCTCGAGCGGGCCGTTCCGACAGATCGAGACGCCGATCAGCCCGTGGGCTCAGCGGCGCCGAGGGGAGCATGGGGCACCGAGGCTGCGCCGGGCAGCCCCAGGTGGTCGGGAAGGCGGGCCCTTTCAGTGCTCGCGCCGTCGCACCACGAAACCCACCGCCAACATGCCGGCCAGCAGCATCGCGTAGGTGTGTGGTTCGGGCACGGCGGCGTTCACCTGGGCGGTCACCCATTGGCTGTTGTCGCCGTAGTTCGAGTCCCAGTAGTAGAGCTTGAGCGTGCCCGGGATCGCGGCGATGCCGCTGAACGAGGTGCCGACGACAAAGAAGCTGCCGCCGCCAATCTGGCCGACCAGCGCGCCATAGGGCGCGCTCAGGCCACCCTGCGTGTAGAGGCCGAAGTTCGTGCCGATCAGCGTGCCCACAGGCTGGCCGGAGTCGTCGCCGCCGGTGGCGAAGAGCGAAGCGGTCAGTCCGTCGGCGTTGGACCAGCGCGGCAGCGCGCCGGCGCTCCAGAGGTCGGTCGCGGCGACGCTGACGCTGAAGCCCTGCCCGGCCAGCAGACTCACGGTGCTGGCGCCGACGCCACCCGTGCTGCTGTTGGCGAAGGCATCGACGACGAACGGCAGCGCCTGGCTGGCCGTTGCAGCGCCCAGCAGGGCGGCGCCCAGCAGCGAGCGGATCGGCATTGACTTCATTCGAGTTTCCTTGGCTTTGCGCCGGCGGTTGCCGGGGCGTACTCAAGGCTATTCGACCGGGGCACGGTTCGTCTTGATCCCGTCGGCCAAGACGCGTGCAGTAGCGCACGCTCTACGCCCGCACGTCGCCCTCAGGCGCCTCGCCAGGCGCCTTCGGGACGCCAGCCAGGGGCGCGAGCGTGGCCAGCACTGCCTGCGTGTGCTCGCCGAGCGCCGGCGCCGGGCACCCGACGCACCCCGGCGTGAGGCTCAGCTTCGGAACCACACCCGGCACGTCGAGCGCCAAGCCATCGGCGGTGACGATGCGTTCGATCATGCCGCGGGCACGGTAGTGCGGATCCTCGGCAATGTCCTTCGCGGTATAGATGCGCCCGGCCGGCACCTGCGCGGCCGTCAGCGCGTCCAGCACCTCGGCCACGTGTCGCGGCGCGGTCCAGGCGCCGATCGCAGCGTCGATCTCGCTCACCCGCGCCACGCGGCCGGCATTGCCGGCGAGCTGCGCGTCCTGCCCGAGGTCGTCGCGGCCGATCGCCTTCATCAGCCGGCGGAAGATCGAGTCGCCGTTGCCGGCCACGAGCACGTGCCCGTCGCGGCAGGCGTAGGCGTTGCTCGGCGCGATGCCGGGCAGCGCCGAACCGGCGGGCTCGCGCACCGCGCCGAACGCGCTGTACTCGGGCAGCAGGCTCTCCATGCAGTTGAAGACGGCCTCGTAGAGCGCCACGTCGATCACCTGGCCGCGCCCCTTCGGGGCCTCGGCACAGACGGTCTGCGCACGGTGGTGCAACGCCATCAGCACGCCTATCACCCCGTGCAGCGCGGCCAGCGTGTCGCCGATGCTCACGCCCACGCGCACCGGCACCCGCCCGGGCTCGGCCGTCAGGTGGCGCAAGCCTCCCATCGCCTCGGCGACGACGCCGAAGCCGGGCCGGTCGCGGTAGGGGCCCGTCTGGCCATAGCCGCTGATGCGCAGCATCAGCAGGCCGGGGTTGGTGCGCGACAGCTCGTCGTACGGCAGGCCCCAGCCCTCGAGCGTGCCGGGCTTGAAGTTCTCGACCAGCACGTCGGCCTCGTCGATCAGCCGGCGCACGACGGCGCGGTCCTCGGCCTGGCGCAGGTCGAGCACCACGCTTTGCTTGCCGCGGCTCTGCACCTGCCACCAGACGCTGGTGCCATTGTGAAGCAGCCGCCACTGGCGCAGGGGGTCGCCCCCGGGGCTGTCGCCGCTCGCGGGCGGTTCGATCTTGATGACCTCGGCGCCGAAGTCGGCCAATGTCTTCGTCGCGAACGGGCCGGCGATCAACTGGCCGAGCTCGACGACTTTCAGTCCCGCCAACGGGCCGGGGAGAGGCATCGCTTCGTTCATGCCGTTGCCCGATGGCTGCCGATCTCGGCGGTCGTCCAGACATTCCCTGGCCTTGAGACGCTGGCGGCTCTTGACATGAAGGCTCTCCCTCAAACGAATGCAAGCAGTCTGTCCATCCCCGGGCAGATCTCGAACTCACGCACGCCGTCCAGTGTCGCCGATCGTTCACCTGAAGCTGCGTGACGGATCGCCGCATGCGTGCGCCGACACGACCAGTTGACCCAACGGGAACGGGTGCATCGATGCAGGCCCGCCACAGGCCCGCCAGCGGCTATCATCTGGGAGGTCAACTGATGGATGCAAGCCATGACAACGTCTTCCCGCGCTGCGCTGACCCCATCGAAGCGGACCAGGAAGGCGGCGCCGGGTACCGGCGGCGTTCGCTCCAAGGCGGCCGCCTCCCATCGAGCAAAGAGATCCGTGACCAACGTGGCCATCGCTACGGAACTTGCGCCCGCAGTCGCCATCGCGTTGCTCGACAAGACCGAACAGCCCCCAGGAGCCGCAGCACCGTCGTTGGATTGCTTGGCGGCGGGGGCGGCGCCTTCCGATACCAAGGGCAAGGTTCGCGTGCAACTCATGTTCGAGAACGGGGCGGTGCTGCCGGTCGAAATGAGCAACGACGCAGGGGCCGCGCTCGCCAAAGGTTTGGCAGCGGAGCTTCCCAAGAAATAGTTGCGGGCCTGCAGGGCGCATGCCCGCCCGGCGCGCGCGCTTCGCTGAAGGCCGTGCCACACCGTGACTGCTTCAGATGGACGTTTCGCCGGCTGCAGTATTGCCTCCCGCTGCAGTATTGCCTCGGCGGCGCCGGCTTAAGCGCGTATTTCACACCGACCCATAGGCATGAATCACCCACCCTTCCTGTCCCCCACCCGCACCGATACATCGTTGTCACCGACCCCGGTCGCGCTGGAGCAGGCGCTCGAACAGAGTCACGAAGTCAAAGCCAAGGTCGAGGCCTGCGCCGAGGACCTGGCGCTGGCGAATGGCAATGCGAAGAAGACCATGGCGGCAGGTGCGACAACGCTCCCTGCCAGGCAGACTCTCGACCACAACGAGGCGGTGGAAACCAAGGTGCAGGAATGCGCCGCCGATCTGGACGGCGTCACGAAGACCCTGGCGCAGGGGATCGACGAACTGAAGCTTGTCGAAGTTGCGCTGGCTAGCTCCAGAACCGCCCTGGCTGAAACAACGGTATCCCTCGCGTCGGCGTTGGCGGGCGAGGAGCGAGCCAATCGCAGGGCCTTGCACGACCACGCAACAGGCCTGCCCAACCGAGCGCTGTTCGACGATCGCCTTGCACATGCCCTTGCGCTTGCTGAACGCCACGACTGGACAGTGGCCGTGCTATTTCTCGATCTCGATCGCTTCAAGAATGTGAACGATGTCCACGGGCACGCTGCCGGCGACGCCGTGTTGAAGGAGGTGGCGAAACGTCTCGCGCAGGACGCGCGAGACGAAGACACCGTGTGCAGAAATGGCGGCGACGAGTTTCTGTACTTGTTGATGAATCCGCAAGGCCGAAGCAACGTCGAGAGGATCGCCGCTGCCGTGATCGAAAACGTCGCGCGCACGATTTGCGTCGGAGAGAAGCGCTTGACCGTCAGGCCGAGCATCGGGATTGCCATCTACCCGGACGGTGGTGTCCATGGGGAAGCGTTGATCCGGAACGCGGATGCCGCGATGTACCGGGCGAAGAAGATCGAGTGTGGATATGCGGTTCATGAAGCTCAAGCCGGTCCCGATCGATCGAGGAGCGACTGAGCCACCCAAGAAGGCAGTCGTCGCCTTCCGCAACCGTCGCAAACAGCGACCGTGTCTTGGCTCGGCCGCCGGACCGGGCGTTTCATGCCGCCCGCTGCTCCAGCAGGTAGTGCGCGCCGTCGTACTGGCCCAGCAGATCGACGAGGGTCTGCATCAGCGGCGCCAGTGTGTCGTGAAGCACATGCGGCGGGTTGGCGATGAAGAGCCCGCTGCCGATGAGGCCGAAACCGCGCTCGTCGGGCTGGCGAACGGTCAGGCGCACGTGCAGCCACCCCTTCTTGGCCTGCGCGTCGGCCACCGATTGGAGCCGCTGCGGCAGCTGCGCCGACTCGAGTGTCGCGAGCTGCGGATACCAGACGATCACCGTGCCTTCCGCGAAGCGTGTCAGCGCCTCGCGCAGCGCGCCGACGACCTTGGCGTAGTCGCTCTTGATCTCGTAGCTCGGGTCGATCAGCACGACGCCGCGCCGCGACGGCGGCGGCAGCTCGCCCTTGAGCGCGGCGAAGCCGTCGCCCTGCGTGACCTGCGTGTTCGGCTGCGCGCCCAGGTAGGCGGCGAGGATGCGGTGATCGGTCGAATGCAGCTCGAACAGGCGCAGGCGGTCCTGCGGGCGCAGCAGCAGGTGCGCGAAGGCGGGCGAGCCGGGGTACTGCTCGAACGCCACCTGCACCGCTTGCGGCGCCGCGCTGCCGCCGCCGTTGAACTGCCGGACGAGGTCCACGTAGTCGGCCAGCGGCGGCGGCAGGTCGTCGCGCGCCCACAGCCTCGCGATGCCCTGCTCGTATTCGGCCTTGGTCTGCGCGTAGCGGCCCTCGATCGAGTAGCCGCCGGCGCCGGCGTGAGTGTCGACAAGCGTGAACGGCTTGTCCTTGCGGGCCATGTAGCGCAGCACCTGCACCAGCACCAGGTGCTTGAGCACGTCGGCATGGTTGCCCGCGTGGAAGGCGTGTCGGTAGGCGAGCATCGGGGGGTGCGTGGGAGCGATGGCAGCCTGCACTGTACGGCCTGCGCCGGCGGTATCACGGTTCGCCTTGACGCGCGGCAATGCGGGCATGGCCGAAGTGCGTACGCTCGCGATCGCGCTCAACTTCCAGCATGCTCCCCATGACGACCCTCTTCGACCCCTTGCACCTCGGCGACATCGAACTTGCCAATCGCATCGTGATGGCGCCGCTCACGCGCGACCGCGCCGGCCCCGGGCAGGTGCCGACCGCGCTGATGGCCGAGTACTACCGCCAGCGCGCCAGCGCCGGGCTGATCGTCACCGAGGCGAGCCAGGTCTGCGCGCAAGGCCAGGGCTACCTCGACACGCCGGGCATCTACAACGCGGCGCAGGTGGCGGGATGGCGCCGCGTGACCGAGGCCGTGCACGCGGCGGGCGGACGGATCGTGGTCCAGCTCTGGCACGTCGGCCGTATCTCGCACGTATCGCTGCAGCCGGGCGGCATCGCGCCGGTATCGTCGACGGCGCGCGCGGCGGTCGGCAAGACGTTCACGAAGGACGGCTTCGTCGACGTGTCCACGCCGCGCGCACTGCGCACCGACGAGCTGCCGGGCATCGTCGCCGCCTATCGCCACGCGGCGCGCGGCGCGATGGACGCGGGCTTCGACGGCGTCGAGGTGCACGGCGCCAACGGCTATCTGCTCGACCAGTTCCTGCGCGACAGCATCAACGACCGCAGCGACGCCTACGGCGGCCCGATCGCGAACCGCGCCAGACTGCTGCTGGAAGTGATGCAGGCGATCGTCGGCGAGATCGGCGGCGCGCGCACCGGGCTGCGCCTGTCGCCGGTGACGCCGAGCAACGGCGCCGGGCCGGACAGCGACCCGCAGGCGCTGCACAACCACGTCGTCGAGCAACTCGCGCCGCTGAAGCTCGTCTATCTGCACGTGATCGAGGGCCAGACCGGCGGCGCGCGCGACATTGCGCCGTTCGACTATGCAGCGCTGCGCAGCCGCTTCAAGGCCGGGCATCCGCAAGGGGCCTGGATGGTCAACAACGGCTACGACCGCGCGATGGCACTGGCCGCTGTGGCCGGTGGCGCGGCCGATCTGGTGGCCTTCGGCCGCCCCTTCATCAGCAACCCGGATCTGGTGCGGCGGCTGCGCGAAGACCGGCCGCTCGCGGCACTGGACCGCGACACGCTGTATGGCGGTGGCGCCGCGGGGTACACGGACTATCCGGCGCTGGACGAGGCAGCCCTGGCCTGAGCGGATTTGGCCAGGGGGCCTGCAGGGTGTCCTTCGGCAGGCACTCGTGTCCGCAAGGACTCACTCGGCCCGGGCTCAGTCCTTGTCGCCCTCGAACTCGATGTTGAGGGCGATCTCGTCGCCGACGCCCGGAATCGCCGCCTTCATGCCGAAGTCGGAGCGCTTGAACTTGCCGACGGCGTTGCCGCCGCAGCGGTCCTTCTTGGTGAACGGGTTCGCACCGCACTTGAAGCGCTCGAAGGTCAGCGTGATCGGCTTGGTGACACCGAGCAGCGTCAGGTTGCCTTCCACCGACGACGGAAGGTCGCCGGTGAAGGCCGTCTTCGTCGACTTGAAGGTCATGTTCGGAAATTCGGCCACGTTGAAGAAGTCGGCCGAACGCAGGTGGTCGTCGCGCGACTGCGGGCGGTTGCCCTTGACGCTGTCGCCGGTGCTGATCGACGCCGTGGCCGTCGTGACCTCGACCGAGCCGGTCTTGGCCGCGCGGTCGAAGCTGAACTTGCCCGAACTCTTGTCGAACCTGCCGTGCAGCATCGACAGGCCCCAGTGCTCGACCGTGAAGTTCGGGTAGGTGTGGGTCGGGTCGAGGGTGAAGTTCTCGGGTGCCGCCGACGCGAACAGCGGGATAGCGGCGACAAGGGCGATGGCCAGGTGCTTCTTCATTGGGGAGGTTCCTTGGGGTTGATGGAGAGGGATCGAAAGAAAGGGGGACGGCTCAGGAAGCTGCTGCGCGCGTGGCGAGCCACGCGCCGAGCACGGTGGCGCTTCCGGCCGCAAGGGGAACCAGTGTGCTGGCAATCAGGCGAAACCGCAGCGAACGCCGGGCCGCGAGGCCGGCGCCGGCCGCCAGCGGCACCAGCAGCAGCAGCGGCATCGCGAACCAGGGCAGTTGAGCCAGCATGAAGGTGGATGCGGCGAAGAGCGCCACGGCAAGACCCGTCGTCAGCATGCCGAGGGCGCCCGGCGCCAGGTTGCGGTTCAGCGCGAATTGCAGCAGGAGCAGCGCGCCGCCGCCCGCGGCGATCGCGATGCCGTTGGCGAAGTTGCCGATCGATGCCGACAGCAGGGCGGCCACGCCGACGGCCAGGCCGAGCGCAACGGTGGCGCCGCCCCCGGTCGCACCGTCGTGACGCAGGCGCAGTGCCAACCCGACCATCAGCCCGACGAACAGCGCGACGCCACCAGCCGGCAGCAGCATCTGCGCCGTCTCGCGCTGCGCCAGCACGCTCCAGAAGACCCAGATCGAGGCCGCGCCGCACAGCGCCGCCAGCGCGGGCACGGTACCGCGCGGCACCTTGGGCAGGAAGTCGATCACCAGGCCGACCCAGGGCGCCAGCAACACGAGCAACAGCACCTTGCGCGATGCCGAAAGCGGCGTGAAGCCGATGCCGGTGCTCAGGCTCACCGCGGTGGCGAAGGCCGCGGCGACCGCGAACCAGGCCAGGCGCGTGCGCCCCAGCGCGGCGCCGACGATCAGCGCCACAAAGAGCGGCGCGATCGCGGATTGAACTATCGGATCGTCGATCAAGGCTTGCATCGGGGGGAACTTGTTGTTTCGTGTGCGGCGGCCAGAACGGCCGAACCCGCGGCACGGAGCCGAAGGCTTGCGGCGCCAACCGGCCCGGAGGGGGCGAGTCCCGGACCTGACGCATTGGACCGCCAGCCGACGCGATGGCAATTGAAGCGCGCTGCACGCAGGGTTCAGTCGGCCTGAAGCCGACGCGGCGGGATCAGCCCGCCATCACGGCCGCCATCGCGACGGCAGCGGCCTCGACGTTGCCGCTGTTCAGCCCGGCCACGCAAATGCGCCCCGAGCGCACCAGATAGACCGCGAACTCGTCGCGCAGCCGGTCCACCTGGGCTGCAGACAGCCCCGTGTAGCTGAACATGCCGTGCTGGGTCAGGAAGTAGTCGACATTGCGGCCGGGCAGCTTGGCGGCGAGCACGGCGTGCAGTTCCTTGCGCATCGCGAGGATGCGCTCGCGCATCGCCGCGACTTCGCGTTCCCACAACGGGCGCAGTTCGGCATCGGTGAGCACGCGGGCGACGATCTGGCCGCCGAAGATCGGCGGGCTCGAGTAGCTGCGCCGCACGGTGAACTTGAGCTGGCCCAGCACCAGCGCGGCCTGCGCGGCGTCGGGGCAGACCACGCTCAGCGCGCCGCAGCGCTCACCGTACAGGCTCATGCTCTTGGAGAACGAGTTGGCGACGAAGAACGAGAGGCCTGCGTCGGCGAAGGCGCGCGGCACCCAGGCGTCGGCCTCGATGCTCTCGCCATACCCCTGGTAGGCGAGGTCGAGATAGGGCAGCAGCTCGCGCTCGTGCAGCAGCGCGATCAGCGCGCCCCACTGCGCGCGGCTCAGGTCGACACCGGTCGGGTTGTGGCAGCAGGCGTGCAGCAGCACGACGCTGCGCCTCGGGATCGAGCGCAGCGCATCGAGCATCGCCTCGAAGCGCAGGCCGCCGGTCGCGTTGTCGTAGTACGGGTAGGCGTGAACGGCCAGGCCCGCGCCTTCGAACATCGCGCGATGGTTGTCCCAGGTCGGGTCGCTGACCCAGACGCCGCTCGCGGGAAAGTAGCGGTGGATGAACTCGGCCCCGACGCGCAGGCTGCCGCTGGAGCCGATGGACTGGATCGTGGCGATGCGGCCGCTCGCCACGGCCTCGTGCTCGGCGCCGAACAGCAGCTGCTGCACGGCGAGGCGGCAGTTGGCCGCGCCCTCGATCGGCTGGTAGGGCTTGGGGCCACCGGCGGCGACGATCTGCGTCTCGGCGCGACGCACCGACTCGAGCACCGGAATGCGCCCCGCGTCGTCGAAGTAGATGCCGATCGAGAGGTTGATCTTGTTCGGCCGCGGGTCCTTCTGGTAGGCCTCGTTCAGACTCAGGATCGGGTCGCCGGCATAGGGATCAACGTGCTTGAACATAGCGTCGGGGGAGTTTGTTGGGTCCGTCTCTCGAAGGGCAGCCGCCGGGAGTGAAGCGGCCCGTGGCGGCGCCTGAAGCGTGGCGGGCGTCGCGCTCAGGCGGCGAGCGCCGCCTCGATGTCGCGGCGCAGCGACTGCGGAGTATCGGTCGGCGCGTAGCGCTTGAGAACGCGGCCGTCCTTGCCGACCAGGAACTTGGTGAAGTTCCATTTCACCGCCTTGCTGCCCAGCAGCCCCGGCGCCTCGGCAGTGAGCCACGTCCACAGGGGATGGGCCTGTGCGCCGTTGACGTCGACCTTGGCCATCATCGGGAAGTTCACGCCGTAGTTGAGCGCGCAGAAGGACGCGATCTCGTCGTTGCTTCCCGGGTCCTGCGCACCGAACTGGTTGCTCGGAAAGCCGACGACCACGAGCCCGCGGTCGCGATAGTCCTGCCACAACTGTTCGAGCCCGGCGAACTGCGGCGTGAAGCCGCAGGCGCTGGCGGTGTTGACGATCAGCAGGACCTTGCCCCGCAAGGCTGCCAGGTCGGCGCGTTCGCCGGTGATCGACAGGGCCGAGAAGTCGTAGATGCTCTGCGGCGATTTCGACACTTCGTGCCCCATCGTGGAGTCAGGATCTGCTGGTGCAAGGCTAACACAATGGGAACTGCACTACCCCCAGGTTCGGAGATGCGCGGTGATGCTGCGATCTAAGAATGCATCAGCGGCGTCGAGGGGACTACCCGCATGCACGCACATCGCGCCACTGGCGGCCACGGCCCCTCCGGGATGTTCACGATGCAGGGCGCGGGCGCACTGGTGAGGACTTGGCTTGGTGGCGGCGCTACGCCTGAATGCGCTGCCCTCAACCACGCAAGGAGCCACCAATGCAGAAATTGATGATCAACGAAGTCGAGCTGTCCGAACGGTGGAACCTCAGCCCGAAGACGCTCCAGCGTTGGCGTAGCGAAGGCCGGGAACCCCGGTTCATGAAGATGTCCAAGCGCGTCGTCTACCCGATGGACGAGGTCCTCGACTTCGAGTCTCAG
>CAVZXE010000022.1:0-200339 GCA_963779155.1 uncultured bacterium
TCCGGGCCACCTGGTCGAAGTCCCGCTGCAGGAACATCCAGCTGTAGCCTTCACGTGACCGGACGAAGGTGGCCAGGTTGTGCTTGTCCAGTGCTTCCATCGGCGGGATGGTCTCGACGCTCAGGCGCTGCTGAATCGTCGCCTCACCGGTGACGCGGTCGACCACGATCGGGATCTCGACCACGCGGCGCAGCGGGCCCTGGACGAACACCGCCGCAATGCCGACCAGGCCCAACACCAGCCCGGCGATCGCCACCCACCATGCGCGGCGCTCGGAGCGTTCGAGCATCAGCGCGCGGTCGACCTCCCAGACTCGATTCGCTTCGATGGTGGTGGACTCTGCTGCCTCACCTGTGTCGCGGTCGCGACCGGGCAATGCAGCGGCTCTTCCTGGCGTCAGGACGGCACTCATGGGGTTGTCTCTTGTGATCTGCGCGGTCAGGGCAGGTAGTCGGAGACCTTGCCGGTGCGGCCGAGCATCTGGTACTGCCGCTCTCGCTCGCGCGAGCGCGCGATCCGTTCCTCGCTGTCGGCCATGCCTTGCAGCATTTGCACCTGCGAAACCTCGTGCGCGAGCAGCGCGTTCTCGGCGCCGATGCGGGCCTGGATCTCCTGCACCGCCTTCTGGTCGCTTGTGGCGTTGATCTGGTCCATCAACGAGTTGATCTGTGTGAGCCGGCCGGCGGCGGACTTCATCGCGTCCTGCAGCAGGCCTTTCTGCTGATACGGCTGAGCCAGTGCCGCTTGGCAGTCGGTGCGCGCAGCGCCCGCCAGGTCCATGCAGTTGTAGACCATGCCCGCATCGCGCAGCCCCTTCGCGGTGGCGTTCAGCCCGGAGTAGCCCGAGGTGTTGACCGCGTTCAGGTAGGTATAGGCCTCGGCCGGCACGTAGTTGCGCAGCATCGGGTTGTTGAGGATGTTGCCCAGGTTGCGCATGCCGTTGATGCTGTTGAGCTGGCTCTGCAACTGGGTGATCTGCTGCACCTGGTTGTTGATCTCGGTCACGTCGTTCATGACCTGCATGATGGTCTGGACGAGATTGGCGACGTCGATGACCGGGATGCCCTGCGCCCGGGCATTGCCGACACCGAAGGTGCCAGCAATGAGGCATGCGGCGGCAGCGACCTTGAGACGTTTGTTCATATCGACGCTCCTGTGCTGGTTGACAACTAAGCCCGACCGCGCAGGGCAGCGAGCTTGTAGGCGGCGGCTCGGGCAACCCCGTAGCCTTGACGGGCCATGGCGCCTGCGCCGGTGGCCATGGTTCCTGCGAATCGGGCGCCGGCAACGGCCGTTGCGCCCGTGGCGCGACCGGCGGCATGGGGGATGCCTGCGCCAGCGCGGATGACACCGCCGGCTGCTCCCGCTCCGGCGCCACGGGCTGCAGACGCCGAGCGCAGGCCACCGACCATCATCGCGTTCTGGACCATCTGAATGCCTTGCTGGATGGCGGCGCCGCCGGTGAGCGCAGAGGCAAGGCTGGGGGCCTGGAAGCAGATGATGGCCATGAGGATCATCAGCACGCAGTAGCGTGTGGCTTCGCCGAGCACGTTGAACGTGCCGCCGAGGAAGCCGCCGCCGTCCTGGATCGCCTTGAACATCGCGACGCCCATGAACGCGCTGAGCCCCAAGGCGAAGAACGCAAACCAGGTCAGGACAACGGCGTTCAGGACCATCGACAGCCAGCTATCGAAGAAGCGCGCAGTGGGCCGCCACGCCAGGCACAGGATGAACAGGGGCCCGATCGCGATGACGAACGTCAGGAAGAGCTTCGCGAGAGCGTGACGACGAATAGCGCGATGCAAAGGAAGATGACTGAACCGATCGAGAAGATCGCTGCGGCCAGCAGAAGGTCGAGTCGGAACATGCTCGCCTCCTTCATGATGTCGGCGACCTGCGTGCTGGCGTCGTCGTTGAACTTGTCGAGCAACGCGTAGGGTGTCGTGACCGTCGCCGGGTCGACGCCGGTTGGCAGGAAGGTGCTAGCGACGCCCATGGCGAGACGCGTTGGCGGTGTCAGAGACGTTGCTGATGTAGAAGCCTGACTGAAGCGCGAACGCCAGAACCAGGCCGATCTTGAACACCTTCCACATGAAAGTCGGCAACGGTCTCGGAGACCTCGTTGCGCAAGTACCGCCCAGCCGTAGAGCGCGACCCAGATCGTCATCGCTGTCAGCGCGATCGGTGCGATTGCAGCCATCAGCGCTGACACCACGCCGAGCACGTAGGTGCTCAGAATTGCGTCGAATTGTGCGAACCGACCCAGTTGAACATGATCCGCCTTCCCTACTGAACTGCCGGATACGGAAGGTTGGCAGGTGGCCGCGCGAACATGTTCACGCACTTGCTCGCCAAATCCGGGTACTGACACTGCAGCCAGTTGTCGACCGGACTTGACCACCCAGAGCCGAGAAGCTTTGTCGTTCCGTAGGTCGATGCGCGACAGGTGCCAGCCCGTGCGTAGGCCTCCGTGCATTCGACGCAGTCCGTCGCGGTTTCGACCATGTGCCAGGCACCGCCATGGCACCCCGCGTCCGCAGCGCAGGGCTTCGTTGTGCGGATTGGACCCGTCGCTGGCAGCGGCGGCGGTCTCGACCCGCTTCGATGCCGTCGGGCATCACCTTGACCGCCTCGTTGCCCTTGACGAACTGCGCGAACGCGGCCGACGGACCGAACGGCAAGCGCAGCGACAACAACGATGAGTTGAATGACTTTCATGCTGGACTCCTGGAGGTTCTGGATTTGCGATCCTGCACCTCACGAAGGAGAACTGGAAGCCATTGAAACGGATCGTCACCATGCCGTTCGCGAACGCTGTCGAGCAGCGCGATGTTGTCGGTGGTGGCCGACAGCACGGTCACGAAGTCGTCCAGGCCCGCCAGGTCCATTTCGCAGATCGCGCTGGCATGACCTTGCTTGACCAGGAAGCGCCGGCCGCCTTGCGCGCCGAGGCTGCGGACGATCTCGAACTCGGCTTCACTCAGCCCGAAGCCTTCGACGTATTCCTCGCGCACCGCTTCGGGGTTGGCGAGGAAGATCTTCGTCACGCTCTGCTCGATCATCGTCCGCCCGATGGGGTGACGCAGCACGTCGGACGGGCTCTGCGTGTCGAAGATGCCCAGGCCGTTCTGCTTGCGGATCGTCTTCTGCTTCTGCTTGGCGAAGTCGCTGAAGATTTCGTGGTCCAGCGCCTTCCAGAATTCGGAAATCACGTAGATCAGCCGCTCGCCGTTGACCAGCTCTTCCATGACCTGCAGCAGGTACATCATCACCGGCGTGCGCACCTCGGGCAGGTCGAGGAATTCGGTGGTGTCGAAGCCGATCACTGACGCAGCGTGCAGGTCGAGCAGCCGATCGTCGGCCTGGTCGAACACCCAACCGAGCGCGCCACCCTGGCACCAGCGGCCGAGCCGTTCGTACAGGCTGTTCTCGCCCGACTTGGGCAGGTTCTGCCGCACCGTCGAGAAGCGGCGCAGGTTCACCGGCATCATCGCGACGGCCTTCACCGCGTCGGCGATGGCGCGCTCGTCGGACGGCAGCAGCGGCATGGCCGGCGTGGCGATGCAGGTGCGGATCAATTGCTCCCAGAACTGGACGCGCGCCGGCGAGGGCTCCCGCTGCAGCGGATTGCAGCCGGTGGGCTTGCCGGCTTCGAGCGTGAAGTAGCGACCGCCCAGCGCGCGGATCGCGATTTCGCAGCCGCGGTCGAGGTCGAACAGCACCAGCCGCGGCGCCGGGTCCCACTTGCGCGTAAGCGTCAGCAGGAACATCTCCAGCGTCGTCTTGCCGACGCCGGTCGAGCCGATGATGAGCGTGTTGCCCGGCAGCTTCTTGTCGCCGGAGTCCTCGCCCTCGGGGCTGCTGTGCAGGTTCAGGTAGAACGGCTGGCCCGACGGTGTGCGCAGCAGCGCCAGCGCCTCACCCCAGGGGTTGCCGTCGCGCTTGCCGCGCGCGAAGTTGTGGCCGCTGGCCAGCGCCGCGAAGGCCCGCGACGACAGCTTCGCGTCCCGGGGCCGCCATTGCCAGTTGCCGGGCATCTGGGCGAACCAGGCAGCGTCGGCGACCAGGTCGACCGGCGACATCTGCAAGCTCGACGCCTCGCCGACCGCGCCGATCGCCTGCGCCGCACGGCGCCCGGCATCGGCCACGTCGTCGCCGAACACAACCAGGCTGTAGTGGTACTCGCCCATGCAGAACTGGCCATCGCCGAGTTCGTTGAGCGCCACGTCCATCTCTGCGACCTGGGTCGCAACCACGTCATCGCTGGCGATGAGTTGGTCGCGCTGCAGTTCGAGCGCGCGCATGGCCTCACGCCGGGGCAGGATCGAGAAGCTCTGCGTCTCGATGAACTCGCTGGCTTCGTAGAGCAGCGCGTTCAGGATGCCGGGCTCGACGGCGTCGGCGTATTCCTTGATGTCCACCAGCGCGGCGTAGCGCCGCTGATCACCGTGGCGCAGTTCGAGCTTGTCGCCGCCGAAGGACAGGCGGGTGGTCGGCAGCGTGCGGTAGAGGGGGCCGGCGGCCATCGGGATGGCGCGCCAGCAGCCGTTGACGAGGTAGCCGAGGAACTCGCCCACCTCCGAGTAGCACCGCCCGCTTTGCTGGCGTGTGCCGAGCAACTGGGGCCCGAAGCCACGCAGCACGCGTCCGACGAGCGCCGAGCGTTCCTCCATCACCCGCAGCGCGTCGGCCTGGGCTTCGGCGATGGTGGCGCGGGAACGCTGCGTTGATTGCAGCGCGCGGCTCATGCGCGAGACGTTCGGCCGGTAGACGAGGGTCAGGTAGAGCTCGTTGCTCATCATCCGGCGCTCGCCCAGCTTCGCCTGGTACGCGATGGAGAGGTCACGCGCGAAGCCCGGCGTGGCTGGGTTTTGCAGCGCATCGCCGACGACGCGGTGCAGGCGGTGCGTCCAGACCGCCCACTGACCGCCGGCCAGGTTGCGCAGCAGGCTGCACAGGGCTTCGTGCCGCTCGGCGATCAGGTGCTCGTCGGCGCACTCGAAGGCCACGCCGTCGAGCCGCCAGACGCGAAGGTAGTCGCCGCCGCGCGTGATCACGTCGTGGGGGCTGACGAGCGACGAAAACGGCACGAAGCTCCCCAGCGGATTCTCGGCCTTGGCGTAGGCCCAATGCCGCGGCTTGTGCGTGAACGCGCCCGGGCGGGTCGGCCGATCGCCAGTGCCGTTGCCTTTAGACATGCCAAGCATCGCGGGCTCCCCGGTAGAGGGTGGGCGCATAGCTGCGCGCTTGCCAGAGGCGGCGATTGCGATCGTGAAAGCGCAGCTTCATGGCCACGAACATCTGCCGGAACCGCTGGTCGTCCTTGGACGTCACAAAGCGCATCCACGCCAGGGCCGGGCAAGAAACGCCACGACCACGGCCAGGGCGATCCACCAGCTCACCAGCGTGCCGCCCCACATGATCAGGAGCATGCCGGTGCCGAACAGCACGACCAGCGGCACGAGCGGGATGCCCAGCTTCATCGCTGGCCGGGTGGCGCCCTTGTAGATGGCTTCGGCTTGCATGGCCTGCTTTCCGGTGCCGTCAGGTGACGATGTAGCTCGCGAACGCCGCTGCGCCGCCGACCAGCGTGCCGCCGATCAACACGTTGGCCACGTCCGCCAGCCGGGCGCCTTGGAAGATCATCTTGAAGCCGGCCCAGATGATCGCGATGGTCACCACGGCGATCGAGATCGTCACCAGGATCGTGTTGATGTTGGTGACCGTGGTGTTGATCTTGTCGAAGCCCTGGGCGATGGCGAACTGGGGGATCAGCATCGCAAGGGTGATCGCCAGCCCAGTAAGCAGCGGGCTGAGGCGCGTCGGGATCGAAAGTCGAGCAGTGGTGTGCATGGTCGGTACCTCGATGGAGCGTTGCGGGGCTGGGGTAGGTGCTGTCAGCCGGGCCGGCTCAGGGCGGAACGCCGCTGGCGCGGCGGCCGGAAGGCACGGCACTGGCGACCCGCTGCACGTAGCCGTGACGGAAGCCGGTAACGAAGTTGCCGCTGTAGTAGCAGGACAGGGCCTGGCGCAGTGCGGTCTGCGGCTCCACGCCAGGACCGGACCGCTCGAAGCACTCGCCCAGCACCGCCTGCATCGCCCGAAGGTTCTGGCAGGGGTCGAAGAGCTGTGGCCGTTGTCAGGCCGAGCCGCTCGAAATTGCGGACATTGATCTGCGCCAGGCCGACGCTGAAGTTCCAGCCAGCGGCCTGCAGATGGTCTGCGGTGGCGAGCGCCTCGCCTCGGTTGCGTGGCTGTCGCTCCAGGACCCCACCGACGACGCCGATGGCGTGCGGGTTGAAGCCGCTCTCGACCGTGATGAGCGCCTGCGCCGTGCTGGCGTGCACCGCAGGTGCGCAGGCCATGACCAGCGCGGAGAAGGTGGTGGCGTCCACGCTGGCCTCAGCACGTCGGGCAGGGAGGGGCCGGCGGCGGCAGCGACGCGAGCCAGGTCGCGTAGTCGTCGTCGAACTTGCTGTCCCAGGTGCCGAGCTGGGCCTTTGCCGCCGGAGTGAACTCGGTGACGCTGTCGCCCGCAAAGCTCCACCAGGTGCGAGCCCAGAGGACGCCGTCGATGTTGACCGCGACGGCGCCGGTGTAGTCGCAGCTGTAGATCGGGCCGCTCTCGCCGTCGAACACCCGCGTGTACTGCGGCGGACAGTAGGCAGGCGCGCTCGACCACTGATGGCTCGCGCTGTTCGCCGGGCCTGACATGGCGCAGGTGGGGAACGGCCGGCCGCGCGCCAGGTCGCGCAGGACTTGGTTGATCGTCGGCACGCATTCCGGGATGGAGCGCCAGCTTGGTGCGGCGAAGCACAGCAGAACCTTGCAGCCATCGACCGCGTGCGCCGGCGTCGGGACCAGGGTGGCGAGCGCCACCAGCAGGCTCCCAAGCACGGCTGCAGGCGCCAGCCTTTTGACGAGCATTGCAACGGGTTCAAACCGCTTGGCACGGCTCGGCGGCGGGACTACATTCGGTGGGTTGTTCATGGTCAGAGCCCTCGGTTCTGCGGTGTTTTGGAGGAGGCATCCCGTGCCGACTCGCTGAACACCGTGAAGTCACTTTAGGACTCAAATCCCCGCGGCCCAGCGCTGGATTCGGGCCGTTTTCCAGCAAAGCCAATGCAGGTCGAACACGATGCCCACTCACTTGGCGTCCCTCGACTCACTGGTGCATCCGCACCAGATGGAGATTCAGGAATTCGCTTCCTACGCACTCGTCATCGACGCCAGAAGTGCCGGGGCGTACCAGGAGGATCACTTGCCTGGCGCGGTCAGCGTGCCGGTGGCAGCAGTTCCGCCTCACCCAGTCCGAGAGTCGCCGGCGATAGGTGCCACAGCGCCCGGCGCGGACGAGACTGGGCCATCGATGCCCTCCGCATTGGCCGCCCACACGCAGCGCCTGTCGGCCGGTGATGCCGTCCTGGTCTACTGCGATCGTGGCGGGCTGGACAGCATGGTCTGGGCAGCCCCGTTGCGCGCGGCAGGCTTCCGGGTTGACGTGCTCGGCGGTGGATGGATCAACTATCGCCGCTGGGTCAGTGCGGGCCTGGAGTTGCTGCCCAGGGTGCTGACATTCCGGCCTCTGGTGGCGCCCCCGGTCAGCGGGCTGTGCCGGGTCCTTGACGTGTTAGCCCGGCAGGGCGAGCAGGTACTCGACCTCGCGGCAATGGCTGGGCAAGATCTCGTGCCAGGGCTGACGCTTCAGGGCGACGAGCAGCCTTCGCAGGCTGCGTTCGAGACAGCACTTCTCGACGCCATGCGGCGCCTGAACCCTCAGCGCCCGGTGTGGATCCGCGACGGCATGGCTGACTTGGGAGGTTTGGCCTTGCCGCCGGCCCTGCGCGACGCACTCCGACGGTCGAAAAGCGTCACGCTCGAAGTTCCGCTGCAGGTGCGCGCACTGGCGTGGTTCGAACGTCTGCAGGCCATGAACACGCCGATGACGTTTCTGTTGCAAGCGTTCTCTGTGTCTCCGTCGCCGCCAACTTCGCAGACTCTCGAGCAGTGGCGCTCGCTGGCGAACGCGGGCCAGATCACCGACGCTCTGGCCGCGATCATCAAGGGCTACATCGACCCGCGCTGCGCAGGTGTACCGCGTTCAGCCAAGGTGGAAGTCATCCACCTGGCTTCGCTGAAGGCCGATGCCGTTGGGGCTGCTGTGAATGAGTGGCTGGGACTGAGCAGTTCGGGGGTCCCGAACGGGACGAACCTAGAGCAAGCCGTACAAGCGAGCGATGCGCACGGCCATGCGCCTGTTGGGCGCGTCGAGCTTCGTGATGACGCGCTGGAACCGGCAGTCGACCGTCTTGGCTTCGATGTTGAGCGCCGCGCCGATGACCTTGCTGCTGTGGCCAGCCTCTTCGTGCCGCAACAGCACGATGTCTGCCGCGGTCAGCCGTGACTTGAGCAAGAGTTCGCGCCGGATCGACTGCAGCAGCCAACGGTGAAGCTCCATCGCGAGTGCCCGTGCCAGCACCCGCAGCACCGCGTAGCCCTCGTCGTCGAAATAGCCGGGCTGCCTCGATCCAATGCACAGCACGCCCACTCGGGACAAGCCCACGCAGGTCGGTGCGGGGGCGATCACCGCCGAGGCGAATCCGAACGCAGCCGAGGTCTCGACAAACGCATCCTCCTGCGCCGATATCAGCGACAGCTCATGGGAGCGCACGGGCTCGCTGTCGTGAATGGCATGACGCAGCCATGGGTCGCACTCGCACCAGTCGCGGCGCGCGTACTCAGAGGCCCACACCGGGTCGCAGGCCAGTAGCGATCGGTAGGAGGTGCGTGTCGCGTCGTCGCGCAAGTAGCTCATGAACACGCCGGCATCAGCGCCCAGGCTCGCCACGGTCTGCGCGAACAGGCTCATCACCGTCTCCGTGGAATCGGCGTCGCCAAGGGCAGGCAAGATGGCGACCACGCGCGCGCCGTAGTCCGGCGAGCGCGTCAGCGCTGCCAGGCTCGGTGTCTCACCGTTTGCCGCCGAGTGCGTCATGACCTTCACGACGAAGCTGGTCGTACAGCACAGCGTCTTCGAAGCGCATCGGCTCGGATTCGCACCAGCGGTCGAACGTGCCCTGGTCGCCAAACGCCATGCACTGCACCAAGCGTGCGCCCAGTGCCTGGTGCTGTGTACGCTCGACCAGCAGGCTGTTCAGCGAAGCGCGCATCACGAATCCGACCGATCCGTCCTTCGACATCAAGGACAGCGTTTCCAGGCCGCTTGCCTGGGGCCTGGCGGCGTCTCGCGCCACACTGTTGCGCAACCGGCGCAATTGCAGCGCGGCGCGCTTGGCGCCCAAGGGACGCGCAGGCTCGTCGATCCGGTCCAGACGCCTCTTGCCCGACGGCGGGGACGCATCTCTCGCCGCCGGGGGCGCCGCGGCGGATGATTGGCAATCAGTGCTCATCCGTGCTCCAGCTGGTCACTTCGACCTGTGGACCGCTCGGAGCGGCGGCTGCGCGACGGCTGGCCATGATGGGCTGCCGCTATGACCGAATTCGAGAACATGAGAGCGTGCGTTGTCCACGACTCACGTGTTTCGAGCCTGTGACGATCGTTACCGTGGCGTACGGCAGCTTGTCGTCCCACAACGTCCCAGCCGCACGACGATGTGTTCACAAGGGCTCATCGCTCGCGGTGATCAACCGGCGCCATCTGCAGGAATTCGCAGCACCCAACGTCGGCCCGTTGAGCCGGCCCGCGTTCGCCGGCCGCCCGCTGTGCGAACCGTAGCGCCGCGCGCGCTGGCGCAAGGGCCTTTCGCGGCATAAACGGCCGCCTTCCCGCCGTCGTTTCACTCTGGCGGGCCCCTTCCATTTATTCCACGGTGCCCTTGCGCCCGCGCTTCATCGCGGCGCTGTCGGTCTCGCACGGCGACCGACGAATGCGGGGCAGAACACAGCTCAACACCGCACCCGACGCCGAGGGATCAACAGCCGAATCCGGCTCCCTCGGAAATTGGGGCAGGTGCTTTGTGGAAATCGAAGGGCAATGACGTGGCAATGCGAAGCGACATCGAGAAGGACCGCGCGGGACGACAGTTCTTACGAACGGTTGCCATGTGCTTCAAGCGAGGCGCGCTTCCGTGGCCCGGCGTGCCGCCGTGAGCGCAAGTCTCGGAGGGTTTTCGAATCATCTTCAACCAATGGAGTTCAGGTCATGGAACACACGAAGGAATTTCTCGCGATCGATCTGTCGAACCTCGTACCGTCGCCGTTCAACGTGCGCCGGCACCCGACAAGCCAGGTCGAGGAACTGGCCGCGCTGATCGACGCGCAGGGGCTGCTGCACAACCTGGTGGTCACCGAGCAGGTGGTCGGGCGGGGCAAGGCACGCAAGGTCAAGTTCGCGGTCGCGGCCGGTGAACGTCGGCGTCGTGCGCTGCTGCTGTTGCAGCAGCGGGGCCGGCTTCCGAAAGCACACGAGGTGCTGTGCGAGCTGGTGCCGCCCGAGCGCGCGCTGGAGGTCAGTCTGGCCGAGAACAGTGGCCGGGAGGCGATGCACCCGGCCGATGAGTTCGAGGCCTTCAAGACGCTGATCGACGAGGGCAAGGGCATCGAGGACGTGGCGGCGCGCTTCGGTGTGTCGGTGCTGACGGTGCAGCGGCGGTTGAAGCTGTCGGCGGTGTCGCCGAAGCTGCTGGCGCTGTATCGGCAGGATGGCATCAACCTCGACCAGCTGATGGCACTGGCGCTGAGCGACGACCATGAGGCGCAGGAGCACGCCTGGTTCGACGCGCAGCCTTGGGACCGGACGCCAGTTGCGCTGCGGCGCAAGCTCACTGCCGGGGAGGTCGAGGCCGCTGGTAACGCCTTGGTGCGCTTCGTCGGCATCGAGGCCTACGAAGTGGCTGGCGGTGTCGTGCGGCGCGATCTGTTCGACGACGAGCAGAGCCGGTTCCTGTCGGACCCTTCGCTGCTGCAACGGCTGGCGAGCGAGAAGCTGGAGCGCGCTGGCCGGCGCTCTGCGCGAGGAAGGCTGGGGCTGGGTCGACGCCCGCCTGGAGGTGGATTCGCACGCGCTGCGCCAGTTCACGCCATGCGACCACGTGCTGCGCGAAGCGACGCCACAGGAGCAGGAAGAACTCGCGGCGCTGGCCCAACGCGGTGCTGAACTCGACCAACAGGCGCAGGCGCTGGACGATGCGCCCGAGTGGTCGGCTGACGAGGCGGAACTCATCGACCTGGAAGAGCAGGACATCGCGGCGCGGCGCAAGGCGATCCAGGAGGGGCTCAAGACCTGGGCGCCCGAGACGAAGGCGCATGCGGGCACGATCGTGACGGTCAGTCGCGAGGGCGATGTGGAGGTCATTCGCGGGCTCGTGCGAGAAGGGGATCGCAAGGCACTGGCGTCGGCACGCAGCGTGGCGGGACGGGCAACGGCGGGCGTCCCAGCTGAGCCGTCGCTTGACGCGACCTCGGCGCCGCCCGCCAGCGAAGGCCGAGTGGCGGGTTGCAGTGAGAGCCTCGCCAAGCGGCTCGCCGCGCACCGCACCATGGCGTTGCAGGTGATGCTGTCGCGGAACACGACAGTGGCGCTGGCGTCACTGGCGAACGTCTTTGTGCAGCGCGTCTTCGGCGACGAGTACCGGCGTGCCGGTTCGGCCCTCCAGGTTTCGCCACAGTTGTCGGCGTACGCGCTGGAGGCGGTGGCGGACGACTTGAAGGGCAGCACAGCGTGGCAGGCCATCGATGCGAAGAAGCAAGCCTGGAAGGCGCGGTTGCCTGAGCAGCCGGGGGCGTGGCTGGAATGGCTGGTGGGCTTGCCGCAGGCCGAACTGATCGATCTCCTGGCGCTGTGCACGGCGTTGACGCTGAACGCGCTGCCGAGCACCGGCGCCGCGGCCGACGCGAACGCGCTCGCCAATGCCGTGGGCCTGGACATGGCCGACTGGTGGGAGCCCTCGGCGCAGGGCTACCTGAATCACGTGCCGAAGGCGCAGATCGTCCAGGCGCTCAAGGAGGCCGGGCCCGATCTCGCCGAGGACGGGGTGGGTGCGATGAAGAAGGATGTGCTGGTGGTCAAGGCGGCTTCGCGGCTGGCCGGCAAGCGCTGGCTGCCGGTGCCGCTGCGGCGACCGCCTGGTTGAGCCGATCACGCGGGCGGATTGAACCCGCCCGCGTGATCCGGATCGGAGGGAACATGTGGCTGCTGGTTGCGCGCGAACCTCGGCCGGACGCGCCTTACTGGCCCGGCCGGCGATTGCTCGCGGCCGTTGACGCGGCGATGTGGCCTCTCTTGTGGGTGCTGCTGTTCAGCCATGCGCCGAAGCCTGTCGGCCTCGTCGGTCCCTTCGTTGCAGCCGTGGCGCTTCTCTGCGCGCTGGGGCGCCTGCATCGTGCGCTGTGGGTCAACCACCGCTACTGGTTCACGACCTGGCGGTGGGGCCGGATTGCGGCTGCGCTGATGCTGATGGGCGTGGTGCTGAAGCTGTCCCTGCCTGGTTGACGGCGAGGCGAGGGATGCCGATCCCAAATCTGGCAGGGTCGTGCAACGACTCGACCGTGTTTCGCCAGACCTTGCGACGCCACGCGCGAGGCTGCTCGTCCGGGAAGGCATAGCGCGTGCGGTAGAGGCCCTGGCGGCTGCAACCGATCACGATCATCAGCATGTCAGCCCGCTTGGCGTCTGAATCGTGGATCACGAAATCGCCGACGCGCCACTGCGTGGCGTTCGGTGCGTGGATCAGGCGCATGGTGCCGCCGGGTCGAGCAGCAGGAAGTTCGTGCCGTCAGTGGGCGACGACGGGCCGCGCGTCGCTCCACTGATCGAGGTCGGTGCGGCGCCACGCGACGGCGCGCGGGCCGAGCCGAACTGGACTCGGAAACTTTTGGTCGGCGATCAGGCGGTAGATCGTCGAACGGCCGAGGCCGGTGATTCGCATGACGGTGGGCATGCGCAGAAACACCGGCGTCACGTAGTCGGCACGGGCTGGCGATGACTCAGGTGGTGTGCGCTGCACGGACATCCTCCGGTATGAGCTATGTCGGCAACTCTAGGCGCAGCTCTGGGCAAGTTGGCGCGCTGGATTCGGGTCCAAATCCCGCAGACACGGCGATTGGCCGTTGCGCCGGGGGCCGCGAGTCGCGCCACCGCGCAGCGATCGTCCAACCGACCCGGAACGCCCGGGCCACTTGCCAGGAGCGTCTGCATTCTTGAGCAATGCGGTCGCCGCACTGACGAGCCTGGATACCAGCACGCGACTCCAAGCGGTCGTACAAAGTACGCAGAGATGTGAGGGCCTCAGTCATTAGGCTCACAGCATCGCACCAGCGCCCCTGAGGGCATGCTCGAACCCGCGAACCCGACCCTTGAGGATGTGGTCCTGCTTTCGGTAGCAATCCGCCAGCATCTCGATATGACCATCGCGCGGCGCAAACCCGTAAGGCCGAATCAGTTTTTCCACCAAAACGCGGGCAAGCGGGTCAAGTTGTGGCTCTCGCGCAATCCGCTCATATGTGTGCAGGACAACTTGAAGAAGCTCTTCCTTCAATCGTCGCGTGATCCTGTCGCTGGACAGGATTGTCTGCATGACACCGCCCAGGGCCTCAGTGGCCTCAAAAGAGATGTGGATGTGCTGACCCGCAATGGCATCTGGGGTCACGATGTCCCCCGCTGCCGTGACGCTGGCGGCCTCTTCAATCCAGTCAGTCGTGACGTCGACGACTTCGTAGAGCAGGTAGCACATTGGTGTGGCGAACTCATAGTTCTCGTCTTCGGGACGAACGGGCCGAGCGCGGGCCAGCATGCGACCTACGAAGTGGGTGACATAGTGCAGCCAGAAGTGATCTGCAATGCGCTGATAGAGCCCCTCGAATACCATGATCCGGAAGAAGTGAATGCCGCAGTAGATCGGGCACCGATACTCTCCAACTTCCTGGTAGGTGAGCATCGGCCCATTTAGCTTGCTACCGAGCACGTCATCGGAGTCGATCCGCGAGAGCATTGCTTCACCCAGCGATCTGAACACCCCAAGTCTGGCGGCCACTTTGACGTCCTTCAGGTAAAAAGACAGCAGTCGATTCTCAGACGGAAGGGCGAGGCGATGCCCGCCAGCCAAGTTGTGGTTGTTTTTCAGCTCAGAGTAAAAGATGCTGGATTCGCTCGCCAACAGCGCTTCGAAGAACTCGTCCTGAAAATCTTCAAGCATTGCTTCGGCTCTCAACATGACCCTGACGCAGAGGTATGGCCGGGCCACCGCCAGGTAGGCAACCATGTCCCGCGAGGACAGTACGGTCCTGATGACTGACCGCGCGCGCTGTTGCGGCTGGAACGATGGACTGATGGCATCGGCGAGGCGTTCGCGCAGGTTGTCCAGGCTCGCGACTATCCAAGAAGGAGGTGCGGCTTGGACTGCGATCAGCTGACCGTCGACGAGGCGCAGATCGCGCAACCCAGGTCCTTTTGGGCGAAGCCACGCCACTAGAACGGCATGAACCCCTGTAGCGTTGGCAATGGCAAACGCCGCTTCAATGTGGTGGTCGAGCAGGGTAGCCAGTTCCTCGAACTTGCGCGCGTGCACCAGGGAAGTGACCAGGCGCTCGAAGAGCGGAAGGTTTCGACGGTTGAGATGAGTGTTCTGTGCACGAAGGTAGATGTACACCGCCAGGCCGACGAACAACAGGTACAGAACTCCGCTCTTGTCGAATCCCCACTTCCACGGACCTAGGTTGGGATAGAGGTGCAGCGCCCGGAGGACCTCTTCAAACATCAGTATGTGGACGACCGTGACGATGCCCCAGATGACTGCCCAATCCCACCATGACAAACTGAGTCGGAAGCTCAGCTTCGCCGTTCCTGGCACCAACGCCCACACGGCGGCAACAATGCCAAGCATGGTCAGCATGGTGCTGGTGTCTATTGCGGAGACATTCATGCTTGGTCAGTTACCGAGACGATGGAGCCGCAGTATCGCTGCGCGTGCTGCAGCTAAATCCGGGAAGAGCATAAAGAATCAAGACTCGTCCACGATGTCCTCATTGAAGAGCATCCAGCGTTCATGGGGTGGCGGCGAAGGGCGCCGCGTATACGCTGTCCATCGCGGCGTTGCCAGTAACGACCGCACTCTGACATGACGGCTTTGTCCCGAAAGGAGGTGACACGCATCGGCAGGGCCGTGCAGACGCTCTTTTCGAAGAAGGGGATCTTGCCTGCAGATCAGTGGAGGTCCTTGCAGCCGAAGCAACTCCTCAGCCGTCAATTGCAGTTGGCCGGCAATCGACAGCTGCTTATGAGCGATGCGGGGTACGGGGCGCTGCAGGATATCGTCAGGACGATCTATGAGGCTAACCTGTTCGACGACGAAGCCGAGTTCTCTGACGTTTGGTCTGCTTGCCGCGACGTCATCCAGGACCTCTGGTCGCAAGAGAAGATGCCTGACGACGGCCACGAGATGGTGGCACTGGTCAGAGCCAAAGTCGCCCCGCTGATCGACGACTTCACGTTCGTCGTGCCGCTGCAGGGTGTCGAGCTGAAGGTCCCGATTTTTCCTCTTGGGGCTGTGATGGTTGTGCCCTCAACCGAAGCGTGGCTATCTACCAATGCCCGAGGCGCTACCGACGGGAAGTTGGCTTCGGGTATTGCTCGCTCGATGGAGGCTCCGTGTTGGCTTGTGAGTGGTGCAAAGGGCACCTACCGAACCGCCGAACGCAAGTTCGAGCAACTCGCTCGTCTTGCGGTGGGGCTGATTAGCATCCTTGCGGCCGGGAGCTATGAAGGTGGGGCCGAGGGGTTTCGCATTCGTGCAGTTCTAGCTCCAGAGGACGGCACAAGCTCCGGCAGCACGATGGCTGTGTGGAGCAAGACCAGACAGGATTTGTCGTTTGCTCGCCGCATGGCCGCTGGCCAACCCTATGCGTTGGACGACCGTCTCTTGAGCGAGATTAGCCGCGCTGACTCCGTGATTCCGCGTGCCATTGAGATCGTGCTGCGCCAACCACGCACCGACTTGGAGGAGGCGATAGTCAAGGCTGTGTTCTGGTACGCGGACGCTCACCGCGACTCGTTCGAAGTCATGCGCTTCATCAAGTTCTGGAGCTGCATCGAAGCCTTCTTCCCTGCTCCTGACCAGATTACCCAGAATGTCGCCCTTGGTGCCACCGCTGTTCTTGTCTACGGGCCTCTGCGCAGCGTGCCACCGTCAGAGTATCAAGCGACGAAGAAGCGTCTCGTGGCTCTATACGGGGACCGCTCTCGCGCGGTTCACCATGGCAAGCATGATCATGTCACGTCTCAAGACGTGGCTGACCTTAGTCAGTGGGCTGCATGGCTAGTGCTAAACGCCGTGGCACTGAGCAAGGGCGGCATGACTGAGCGCAGCGCGCTGCTGGCTGAGTGCCAGCGTCTGAACAGCATTGAAGGTCGAACTGCCGAGGACGCCACGCCTAGTGCTCCCTGAGGCAGAGATGGCGGGCGCAATGTATCTGCTTTGCTTGACCCTGCGTCTGCACGCATGTGCGGAAGCTGGCAGTGAGGCTGTGCGCAATCCAGTGGGCGCCTTGACATCGCCTGACCCTTGACGCTCATCGGAATTGACCCAGGCCCGCTCAGCGAAATTGACCCACCGAATCGGGCCGACTGGGGCGAGACGGTTGGGCCAGGACGGGTCGGTGAGTTCGAGATCCAGGCGCTCGAAGATGAACAGCCGGCTCTTCAGGGCGACGCTATCGACCTTCTGTAGTTTGCCGACGCAGCGGCCACGCGGGGGTGCTTGGTAGGCCTGCTGAGGCTGCTGGGCTTGAGGTGGATGCGCCCTGAGTACAGGGCGCTGCTTCGCGGCCCCTATGGGGCCAGCTACATGGGGCTGCGCCCCATACCCGCGCATCCGGTTGGGCCATGTGGGCCCGACTGCAGTAGAACTGCAGAGTCGTCAAGAACGGGCGCGACGACCGCAATGACCGGGCAGTTGTTCCGACCGCCGCGCCCCACCGTGTTGGCCACGAGTGCGGGCAAAGTATTGCACCGCTCTGGGATCAGGTCCAGAGGTGCGGATCGCTGCGCTGCACGCGCTCGGGCCCCGAGCGAGTGCGCCGATGCCTGCTGCCGTAGCGACTGGCCAGCCATTGCGGGGTCGAGTGTTTACCTGTGCATGGTGCCAGGTCGAAGTCGTGGTGTGCATTGGCTGCGACCGAGGGCGGCGCTACTGCGGTAGTGAATGCAGCGACCAGGCGCGCCGCCAAGCGCTGCACGCCAATGGCAAGCGCTATCAGAGCAGCCCGGCGGGGAGCTTCGCGCATGCCCGCAGGTCGCGGCGGTATCGGCAGCGCCGGCGCGAGCGGTTGGCGCCGCAGCAGTCACTACCGCCGCCACCGCCACCGCCTCCGCCGACGCCGCCAGCAAATAGTGACGCATCAGTGGGTTCCCAAGAGCCCTGCGCAGGCGGTGTACTGGCGGCGGAGTTGGACGTGGCGCCAGCCACAGGTTGCGATGAACGGCGACGACCTTGCTGCTGGTGCTCGCGAGAGTGCCAAAGCGTTGTGCGACGTGACTTCCCGCGTCGCAGCCGGCTCGCGTGGCACGTCCCGTCTGATTACGGCCGAGGAGCACCGCATGGACAGTCACCCTGACAACGCAGCGTGCAGCGAACCCCGCGCAGCTCAGTAGTTCGGGGGGCCGGCGATGGAGCTCGATCTGCACCGCCTGGAGCTGCGCTTCGCCGCCACGCGCATCAGCGATGCGCCGGCCGTGCAACGCCTGGCCAATTCGATCGAGGCGAACGGTCAACTGGTGGAGTGCGTTGCCGCCGGCCAGGCCGCGGACGTTGGCCTGGTGCTCATCGACGGCTACCGGCGCGTGGCCGCGTTGCGGCGACTGCACCGCGACACCGCGAAGGTGCAGTGCTGGAGCTGCCCGGTCGGTGAGGCGCTGGCGCAGGTGCTCGCACGCGCGGGTTCGCGCCCGTTCATGCCCATCGAGGAGGCGCTGCTGCTGCGCGAGTTGATCGACGCGCATGGCCTGACACAACGTGAGGCGGCACGCCAGTGCGCGCGCGACGTGAGCTGGGTGCAGCGACGCTTGATGCTGCTCGGCGGACTGCCCGAGGCCTTGCTGCAGGCGGTGCGCGAGGCGCGCGTGTCAAGCTGGGCCGCCACGCGCGTGTTCGTGCCGTTGGCGCGCGCCAACAGCGAGCACGCCAGTCGAGTGCTGGCCAGCCTGGACGCGCAGCGGCTGTCCACGCGCGAGCTGTGGACCTGGTTCGATCACTACCAGGGTGCGCAGTGCGCGCAGCGCGAACGCATGGTCGAGCACCCGCGCCTGTTCATCGACAGCTTGAACGAATGCGAGCGCAACCGCGATGCCAAACGGCTGCGCGACGGTCCCGAACGCGAAGCGATGGCCCAGCTCGGCCACCTGCAGTCGCTGCTGGAGCGTGTGCGACGCCGGCTCGAGCCCTTGAGCACGCCGGTGCCGGTGTCGCTGGTGCGCGCGTGCAGCCGCGTGCACGCGGCGTTGCCCGACGTGGCGAGCGAACTCAGGAGATTGTGCGATGACCCCCATCGAGATCCGCAACAGCGTGTTCACACTTCACCAACAGGGCGCGAGCCTGCGCGAGATGAGCAGGCTGCTGGGGCTGTCGCGTAACACCGTACGGCGCATCTTGCGCGAGCCGGCGGTGGCCACCGCGCGGGTGGCGGCGCTGGACGAGGCGACGCAGCAGCGGCTCAAGGCGGTCTACGAGCGGGCCAAGGGCAACGCCGTGCGCATGGGCCAGATCCTGGGCGCCGAGTACGACCAGTGGCTGCCCTACAGCACGCTCACGCGCTGGGTGCGTCAGGCCGAGTTGCGCCGGCCGCCCAAGCGCTCGGGCGAGTACCACTTCGCGCCCGGCCAGGAGATGCAGCACGACACCTCGCCGCACCGGATCGAAGTCGCCGGCAAGCCCCTCGTTGCGCAGTGCGCGGGACTGACGCTGGCGTATTCGCGGCGCCTGTTCATCCAGTACTACCCGACGTTCAAGCGCTTCGACGCCAAACACTTCTTGCTACGCGCCGCGCAGTTCATGGACGGCACTGCGCCGCGCTGCGTCATCGACAATACCAGCGTCATCCTTGCCGGCGGCGCCGGGGCGGATGCCGTGATCGCCCCGGAGATGGCCGCCTTCGCGCGCTGCCTGGGCTTCGAGTTCCTCGCCCATCGGATCAACGACCCCGACAGAAAAGGGCGCATCGAACGCCCCTTCGCCTGGGTGGAAGGCAACTTCCTGCCTGGCAGATCCTTCGCCAGCTTCGATGACCTGAACGCGCAGGCGCTGAGCTGGTGCATCGAGGTGGCCAATGCCAAGCCCAAACGCGCGCTGGGCATGTCGGCCGAGGCGGCGTACGTGATAGAGAAACCCCACCTCAGGAGCCTGCCTGCAGTGCCGCCGGCGGTCTACGACGTGTTCGATCGGGTGGTGGACCTGTACGGCTTCGTCAGCGTCGATACCGTGCGCTACTCGGTCCCCGAGCGACTGGTAGGCAAGACGGTGACCGTGTACAAGCACCACGAGAGCATCGAGATCCACTACCGCAGGATGTCGGTGGCGATGCATCCTCGGCTGGTCGGCGTGCGCGATGCGCGTCACACGCTGCCCGGGCATCACACGGTGCCGCAGCGCGCGCCACGCCAGCCCTCGCTGCAGGCGCAGCTGCTGCGCGGCGAGCATGCCACGCTGGACGCCTACGTGATCGCGCTGGCGGCGCACCTCAACGGCCGCGGCACGCGCGCGCTCAACCGGCTGCTGCAGCTCAAGCGCTCGTACCCGGCGCAGCCATTCCTGGCCGCGGTGGAGCAGGCGCTGAAGTACGGCCTGTTCGATCTGAGCCGGCTCGAGACCCTGGTGCTGCGGCATGTGGCGGGCGACTTCTTCGCACTCGATGATGAGACCCAAGGCGACCGCGCTGACGACGCGTGAGCGGCTGCACGCGCTGCTGCACGAGCTGAACTTCAAGGGCATGCAGCGCGTGCTCGATGCCGAGCTCGATCGGGCCGAGCGCAACGCCGCGCCGGCGGCCGAGGTGGTGCAGCGCCTGCTCACCGAGCAGGCCTCGTTCCAGCGTGAGCGCGCCATGGTCAACCGCGTGGCCAGGGCGCACCTGCCCTGGCAGTGGACGATCGACACCTTCCCCTTCGGGCAGCAGAGCGGCGTGAACAAGGCGCAGATCCTCGGCCTGGCAGGCCTGGACTTCGTGCGCCGCGCGGAGAACCTGGTTCTGATCGGCGGGACCGGCACGGGCAAGACCGGCATTGCAATGGGACTGCTGCGCCAAGCCTGTGTGAACGGCTGGCGCGGGCGCTTCTACAACGCCCAGGCGCTGCTCGACGAGCTCTATGCCTCGTTGGCCGATCGCACCACGACCCGTCTGCTCACGGCGCTCAGCCGTACGCAGCCGCTATGCATTGACGAGCTCGGCTACCTGAATCTGAAGCCCGAACAGGTCAATGCATTCTTCCGCCTAATGGACCAGCGCTACGGACGCGTGAGCACGATCATTACAACGAACCTCGAGTACTCGGCGTGGTACGGCTTGTTCGACAACAAGCCTCTCGTGGACGCGCTGCTGGACCGGTTGCAGCATCACTGCATCACCATCCGCATCGAGGGACCCTCGCTGCGGGCCAGCACTGCCACGGATGCACCGGCACAGCCAGCGGCCTCACCCGGGCCGAAGCGCGCCCCCACGCCCACCGCGCAGAAGAAGGCTCAGTGAGCCTTGCACGGCCGTTCGCACGGCCAGGCCCTCGCCGGATCGCGCCCCTGCGCTTGGCACGACGGTCCTCGTCGGCCTTCCCGACTCTCCCTGCAGACTCGCTCCTCGACCTCCCGTCGCGGCACGAACTACTGCGCACGCGGTGGGTCAGCTTCCAGTGAGCGCAGGCGGGTCAGAAATTGTGAGCGCCGAGGCCTGACTCTGGTGTGTGGCGGATATTCGTGACTGTCCGCTGGCCGGGAAGCGCCCGCCAACAGCGGGGTTCACTGGTCGGGTGCTCGTTGCATTCCGGCCATTCAGGACCAAGGTGGCCACCGAGGGGCCGTGGCGGGGAAGGTAAGGACCCGGGAGGCTTCAAGAGTGTTCGGGATTTGGGCCTCATTGAAACCAATTCGGTTGGCCTGACGGCCACGGAACGGTGCGCGTTCCGGGCGCCATCGACGCGCGAGTTCTTAGCGGTGCTTCGCGGGACGACCTGGGACGTGGTGCGGTGTTGCCAACGGGACACATGCCGCACCCTGGGGAAATTTCGGACACGAGTCGGACACGGAGCCCCACAAAGAAAAACAGGTTAGCGACCTTCATCGCTAACCTGTTGATTTTATTGGCTCCCCGACCTGGGCTCGAACCAGGGACCTACGGATTAACAGTCCCTGGGGATGGGATTTTCTGGGATCTCCTGATACAAGTCGTCTTCCAAATACTCTTTACAGATCAACAGCTTACGTCCATAGTCGTTTCAGGCCGTCTCGGACCATTCCCGCCAAAACTGGCACCAGACTGGCACCAGATCAGCTACGGACTATGGCAAGAGATCAAGTTTCAGCGGCTTCCACCGCCATCAAATCGCTGGACGGCGGCGCCTTCGTCACCCTGCACAGCCGCCTCGATCGAGGCGGCGCACTGCAGGCGCGAAAGCTCGCCAACGGTGCGGTGCAGCTCTACTGGCGCTACTCGCTCGGCGGCAAGACTAGCCGCGAACCGATCGGCGTCTACGACCCGTCGGCGCCACCGAAGAAGTTGCAGCCGACCCCGCGCGGCTATGGCCTTGCCGCCGCGCTCGAGAAGTGCCGCGAGCTCGCCGATGTTCATGCGGCGCGGGCCGACACGGGCGGACTTCGAGAGGCTAAGGCGGAGAAGCGCAAGTCCTTCGTCGCGCAAAAGGCGGCCGAAGCCGAGAAGTCCGAGCGGACGCTGCAGAAGCTGCTCGATGCCTACGTGTCGCACTTGAAGACCCAGGGTCGTCGCAGCCACATCGACGCCGACCAGATCTTCAGACGGCACGTCACCGAAGCGTGGCCGAGCGTGGCCGAGGCGCCTGCGGTTGACCTGACGCCGGACCAGGTGCTGGACATGCTCCGCAGGCTGATCGAGGCCAACAAGGGGCGTACGGCCAACAAGCTGCGTTCGTACGTTCGTGCGGCGTTCCAGTGCGCGCTGGATGTCCGCACCACGGCGTCGATCCCAGTCGTCTTCAAGTCCTTCGGGGTCGTCTTCAACCCAGCCGCGCAGACGCGTCGATCCCCGCAGTTCGATCGCGCCGACAAGCGACCGTTCTCCAAGGCCGAACTGCAGACGTACTGGAAGCTCATCGCCGCACGTCCGGGCGTCGAGGCAGCGGCGTTGAGGTTGCATGTGCTGACCGGCGGCCAGCGCATCGAACAGTTCGTGCGGCTGAAGTGGGCTGACGTGAGCGATGACGCCTTGACGATCTTCGACGGGAAGGGACGGCCAGGCCAGGGACCGCGCGCTCACCAGATTCCCCTGGTGAAGCTGGCACGGGCCGATCTCGCCCTTCTGAAACGCGAGGGTGAGTTCGCGATCTCGACGACCGCCGGCAAGAAGGCCATCAGCGTGCGGACGCTGGCGGGCTGGGCTCACGACTTGGTCGGCGACACGATCGAGGGCTTCCAGCTGAAGCGGATTCGATCCGGGGTCGAGACGCTGCTGGCGTCGAACGGCGTCAGCCGCGAGATCAGGGGTCATCTGCAGTCGCACGGCCTGACCGGTGTTCAGGCTCGGCACTACGACGGGCATGACTACATGCCGGAGAAGCGCCAGGCCATCGAGATCCTGGTGCGCGAGGTATGCCAAAGCGCGCCGGCCGGTGCTTGACGCTGAGCCAGCGTCCGAGTCGACGCGCAGGGTGCGCGTGTCGACCCGGATGTCCGCATTCCCCCAACGCAGCTGACCAGGTCTCAGGTACTCCCGCGGACAACAGCGTTGACGCGCTCGGCGAGCGCCTGGCAGCGCTCCAGCAAGGCGTCGAAGGGTTCGGCGTCATCCAAGAGAAGGCCGTCCTCAACCATGCGCTGGTAGTCCTCGGCCAGCGTCTTCCGCGCGTCGCCGCTGGGTGCGAGAGTCAGTGCACCGGTGACCGCTGCGCGGTAGTCGATGGGTGCACCGTCGGGCATCGATTCGGCGAAGAAGATGCTCTTGTGCTCTGCCACGGCGTGGGCCAACGCGTGGTCCTTCGCCGCGCTGTCGGCGAAGCCGGCAGCGTCGAGCCGCGTCACGTCGTGCCAGTGGCGCGCATAGCGGTCACCGCCTCGGAAGTTGCCTTGGGCGCAGAAGACATGGATGGCTGTGGCCTTCTCCCAGAACGTGCGCTCTGGGCGCATGACCTGGGGCGTGGCCGACGGAAAGCTCACGTCCGGCAGGTGCGGCGCGGCGTCGCACGCGACCAGTCGCGGCTCGTTGGGCTCGCCCGTCGATCTCGCGCCGAACTCCAGCAGGACCGAGGGGCGCACATAGCCCGTGCCTTCGCCGAAGGCCTCGTAGTCGATGAAGATCTGCTCGCCTTCTGCGCGGGCCTTCGCCGGTAGCCCCTGCTCGGCGAGTGCCTCGGCGAGATCAGGCGCCAGCTTGCCGCTGACAAGTTCGGCAAGGCGCTGCCGGATCGCCTTGCTCCACTTCTTCTCCTGGCTGCGGGACGTGGGCCAGGGTGAATCGGCCTTCTCGATGAGGTCCGGGGCGATGGCACGGATGTCGTAGGTGAGGTCCACATCTTCCGAGAAGCGCTTGATGACGCCGTAGGCCTTTGAGAGCGATGTACCGCCCTTGAAGACCAGGTGCGGCGCGTGCGGTCCGGTGAACAGGTGGTGCAGGGCCCAGACGACCCACACGTCCTTCTCGAGCAAGTGCAGGGGACGGCCCGAACGCTCTGCCGCGACGAGCAGCGCCTCGCGCTGGTCCTCGCGCGGCAGGGCGAAGTATTCAGGCACGGGTCACCAGGCTGCTGACCTGGCTCGCAAGCCAGGTGGGCAGGCGCGCGCGCGCGTTGGCGACGGCCAGCAGTTCCGACGCCGGCAGCCTTTGCCTGAGCTGACCGAGCGCCGCTTCGGATCCCGATGGCCCTACCCAGGCCAGCGAGCGGATGACCTCGCCCGCGGCCTGTCCCGGGTAGAGCAGTTGCCACGGCGGGGCATGCTTCAACTCGACCGTCTGCGCGCCGAGCTTGAGCTTGCGGCTGCGGCCCGAGGTCAGGAAGACCTGGCGCACCGGCACCTGAGTCGTCAGACCCAGCGCATTCGCTGCAGCCGCGCCGTTGCCGACGACGGTTTCGCCGCGCTGGCTGGCCCATTCCTGGACCACCTTGGCGACTTCCGGTGCCCGTGCGCCGAACTTGCCCTTCACCGGCAGGACGTAGACGCCCCGCCCGGCGCGCAGCAGTTCGCCGCTTCGCGCCAGGCGCGACAGTGCCTGATCCACCGCAGCCCGGCTGCCCAGGTGCAGCAGGGCCTTGGCGGACAGGCTGGCGCCTTCCGGCATCGAGGCGGCGTGCGCGAGGACTTGCTGGGCGAGGTTGGACACGGTGGTTCCTTGGATGTCAGAAGTATGAGTCTATTTCTGACAACATTCAAGGGCTGGTGGCGCGGAGCGTGGAGGAGGGTGCTTGGATGGTCCGGGCAGGATGCCTAGAATCCCCGGCAAGGCGCCAGCCGTACTTGCACGCGAGTAGAAACAGGCACTTCCTTTCATCGTCATCGATCTCCCTTCAAGGCCTCGTCGTCGGGGACTTAAACGCGTGCGTCTGACCCGATTCGGCGAGGTACACCGAAGGAAGACTCATGACCTTGAAAGAACTCGCGCACCTTGCGCAGCAGACCCTCCACACGCGTGCCGGCTGTCCTGTCAAACGCAGCCACGTGCATGAACTCCTTGCCGCCGCGTTCGGGCATCGTTCCTGGGCTGCGTTCCTCAGCGACTCGGTGCTGGCCGATTCGGGCGTCGGGGCGGCGCCGACAGGCGGCTTGCCCGACCTGATCGGTCGCGCCGTTCAGCTTGGCTACGAACAGCAGGCCGCCGCGTCGGTGGCGACCACCCTCCAGGCACTTATCGCCGAACACCGGCTTTCGGCGGTCTCGTTGGCCGACCTACGAGCCACACTGTTGCCGGCGGCGCAGGTCGCCGACCGTGACGATCTCGACGATGACGACGACGAGGGCTGGGACGACGAACCGCCCAGGGCTGCGGCGCCTGCCTCCGGCCTCGCTCGCGAGCAGCTCTTGGGCTCGCCGATGCTGCTGAGCAGCCTCGAGCAGGCGGCCGGGCCGGCGAATCCGCAGGGGCACTTCCTGCTGGCCGCGCTCTACCGCTGCGGCCGTCCGAATCCCTACCTCTACGAGGAGTCGCTCAAGGGACGCGTGCTGACCGCCATCGAGCGCGGCTGGGTCGACGACTGCCTGCGGCTCGAACCGCAGTACCGGAAGTACGAGGCCCACCTGAAGGCGGCAGCGCTGGGTGGCGTCCGGGCTGCGGCGCTGGAGTACGGCACGGCGTTCGAGAACCCGGAGTTCATCGCTTTGGCCGAACGACTCACGGGCGAGATCGATGCCCTGAAGATGGCCCGACATGCTTCCAGTGACGAAGCGCGCGTGCGGTGGCTTCGCGCGGCGGCGGAGCAGGGGTCGCGGACGGCCATGGAAGCACTGGCGTCCGAAGGTGACGCATGGGCCGAAGACCGCGTTGCGGAGTGGGCCGATGACCATTGGCTGCGATCTGCCGCGGAACGGGCACTCGAAGCGGGCGATGTCGTCCGCGCCTGGACCTGGCAGTACCTGGCGCTGGAGCATGGGGTCGACCTCACCCGCTCGACGATGGCCGCGTACCACGACGGCGGTGAACGCGACGGCCAGTTCTATGACAGCGACTTCGGCGGACCCTTGTATGCCGGTGGCGACGAGGGGCTGGTGCTTCCCGACCTGGACCCTTCCTCACACGCGGTGGCGAAGGCGAAAGCCGAAGCCATCTTCAGCCGGAAGCGGTAGGGGCGCTGTCGACTGTTTGGATCCGACATTCTGCGGTGGCGCAACTCGTTTGCGTCACCGTGTGGGTCAGGTTTCCGGAACCTCGATGGTGGCGTGTGGAGGTGGGCTTGCCGTGTCGACCCACGCTACCACGCCGTTCTCGCCGTCAAGGTCTGCGCGCTCGCGCGGCGAGCGCTTGCGGCCTGCGGCCGTCTTCGAACCCTGACGGCTGCGCTGCGCCGTGGTGCTCCGGTCTCGGGCAATCCCGCCCGACACAGACCGGAGTTCGCCATGTCGCTGTCTTCCACTTCTTCGCACTGTCGATGCGCTGCTGGTGCGCGATGTCGATGGTCAGTACCGTCCTGCGCGTGCCGAGGAGGTGCTGTCGCAGGCGCGGCGCGTGCTGTCGCAACGGGTGCGGCGCGGTGCCACGATGTCATCGCCGCAGGCGGTGAAGGACTACCTGCTCCTGGAGATCGGTGTGCTGGAGTACGAGGTGTTCTGCGTGCTGTTCCTCGATGCGCAGCACCGGATCATCGAGCTGAAGCAGATGTTCCGCGGCACGGTGACGCAGACCTCGGTGTTTCCGCGCGAGGTGGTCAAGGAGGCGCTCGGGCTGAACGCCGCCGCGGTGATCCTGGCCCACAACCACCCCTCGGGTTCGGTCGAGCCGAGTCGTGCCGACGAATTCCTGACGCAGACGCTGAAGTCGGCGCTGGCGCTGGTGGACGTGCGGGTGCTCGATCACCTGGTGGTGGCGGGCGCGGATGTCTGCGCGTTCTCGGAGCGAGGCCTGCTGTAGGCCTCGTCCGGGGCGCCTTGCGGCGCCCCTTCATTCCTTCGCCATCAAGCCAAGGCGATGCGCCGGATGTCGAGGGCGAATGGGCCGGCCTGGCGGGCGGCGATCATCAGGCCGACCTGGCGGATGCGTGCGGGTTCGAGCGCGGGTGCACCCGGCACGTCGCGTCCGCGAGAGCTGGCGCGGAATGAGGATATCGGCAGGCTGATCGTCTGCCAGTGGCTTGTGTCGGGCGCAAAGCTGGCTTGGTAGTTGACGCTGTCGAAGCCGTCGTCGGTGAGTAGGCTGAGCTTGAACTGCTTGGCGTCGCCGCGCACCTCGATCAGGCAGGCGGTGGCGCCAGCCTGTCCGCGCTTGCCGGGGCTTGACCGCACGGATGCGAAGCCGCCGTTCTGTGCCAACGAGACGGTTCCCTCAAACACGGCGTGGCCGTTCTGGTCGTGCCGCAGGTGGCTGCGCGAGACGCCGCCCATGACACGATCGTCGATGGCGCGCCAGGCATCCACGGCAGCCG
This sequence comes from uncultured bacterium, assembly GCA_963779155.1. Classification (GTDB taxonomy): domain Bacteria; phylum Pseudomonadota; class Gammaproteobacteria; order Burkholderiales; family Burkholderiaceae_C; genus CAIKUF01. Next base: position 27,254 of record CAVZXE010000022.1, read on the forward strand.
GATCTCCGAAGTCGAACAGCTCAATCAGCATGCGCAATGGTTCGCGGCGTCTGTGTGTCGGGTGGCCGGTTCTCGTGACATGCTCGTCGCGGCAACTGCAGACTGGTGCCGTTGGGGAGCGTATCGGTCATGACGTGATGGCCTCAATGTAGGGGTGCATGACGTTGGCGACACGGCCACGCTGGGCCTGGCGCCAAAGGTCGTCCAGCGCGAACTTGCGCAGGCGCCAGCCTTCGCGCAGAGCTTCGAGTGCCACGTCGAGACCGATCTTGTTGCGGAAGCGGAAGCAGTCGACGACGGTGCGCGCCGCGTTGAAGACGGGCACGGCGACGCCATCGATTTTCAGGTGGTCGACCGCATCGTCCAAGGCGGCGTCCGACATGCGCACGACCCGGATGGCGGGGCGATCTAGTGTCCTGAGTTAGACGTTCATTGAATTAATCGCCGGCGTCCTGATCCGTCGTGTACTGTGTGTACACGACGAGGCGGCAATGCGAGGAAGACCGAAGGCCGAACTGGTGCTCTCCGAAGCTGAACGCGAAGAGCTGCGTGCCCTGACGCTCAGGCGCAAGACGGCTCAGGCGCTGGCATTGCGCGCGCGCATCGTGCTGGCCTGCGGCGACGGCCAGGACAGCAAGGTCGTGGCCTCGCGCCTGCGAGTGACGCCACAGACGGTGGGCAAGTGGCGCGCTCGGTACCTGCAACATCGGCTCGATGGCCTGCTGGATGCGCCGCGCTCGGGTGCCCCGCGCACGATCGACGATGCCCAGGTGGACGCCGTGATCGCCAAGACGCTGGAGTCCGTGCCGGACGGCGCCACCCACTGGAGCACGCGCACGATGGCGCGCCAAGCGGGGCTGACACAAACGGCGGTGTCGCGAATCTGGCGCGCGTTCGGCCTGCAGCCGCATCGGCAAGAGACCTTCAAGCTCTCGACGGATCCGATGTTCGTCGACAAGGTGCGCGACATCGTGGGGCTCTACATGGCCCCGCCCGTGATGGCCATGGTCCTGTGCGTCGACGAGAAGAGCCAGATCCAGGCGCTGGACCGCACGCAGCCGCAACTGCCCCTGGCTCCTGGGATCCCCGCTCGTCGAACTCACGACTACGAGCGTCACGGAACGACGACTCTGTTCGCGGCCCTGGACATCGCCACCGGCCAGGTCATCGGTGAGATGCATCGCCGGCACCGCAGCAGCGAATTCCTGCAGTTCCTGCGCACCATCGAGGCCAACGTCCCGGCGATGCTGGACATCCACCTGGTCATGGACAACTACGGCACCCACAAGACGCCGTCGATCAGGGCCTGGTTCGCGCGACATCCCCGATTCCACGTCCACTTCACGCCGACGTCCGCGTCATGGCTGAACCAGGTCGAGCGTTGGTTCTCCACCCTGACCGAGCGCTACATCAGGCGCGGTACCCATCGGTCGACGCGACAGCTCGAAGAGGCCATCAAGCATTACTTGAAGGTCAACAACGAGAACCCCAAGCCCTTCGTGTGGAGCAAGACCGCCGACGACATCCTTGCCAGCGTCGAGCGGTTTTGTCTGCGAACTTCTAACTCACGACACTAGCCGTGGGCTCACCATGCGCTGTGGGATGGCGATCCAGACCTCGAAGGGCGCTTGCGTGCCGATCTCGTGGACTTCCAGCGCCGACAGCAGGCAGATGACACCCTTGGGAACGCGGACCGAGACTTCAGCCAGTGACCGGTGTGCGCTGATAGGAGCGTCGGGCAGGCTGTAGAGGCCTCTCCCCGCGCGCTCGAGCTTGCCTGCCTGCACCAGTCGCGTCAGCGTGACTGTCGGCAGTCCCAGCGCGGTCAGGTCGCGTGCGCGCAGCAGGATCCGTTTGCGAGCGAGGCGCAGCACCTGCTGCTCGTGGGTGGGCTTGGTCGCCCTGGGTGAAGCGGGCATGCTGGCATCGTGTTGTGAAACGACGGTGAAAGTCAATGGTTGCAGTGCAAATGCAACTCATCGGCCTGTAGCCGCCCGATTCATCGATGTTCCTGTCACGCTGCGGGAAATGTCCGGCGATGACATTTCCTGAGACATTCTTCGCCCGATCGGTGCGCGGCCGGGTGCCCGGTATCAATGTCGCCGCGGTGCCGGCGCGCTGGTTGCGATGCCCAGCGCGCGTCGCAGCCAAGCCGACATCGGGCGGTCGGCAGCCAGCACCTGCTCGATGGAGGCCTGTGCCTGGGCGCTCTGCCGGGCGTTGGCTGCAGCGTCGATAGCGAGGCGGTGGGCTTCGTGCGCATCGAAGCCGGTGAGTTCGTAGCCGTGACCCATCGACATCCAGTGCAGTGCGGCCAGGGCGCACTGCATGGCGAACGCTGGCTGCTTGACCAGGTTGTCGCGCGCGGCACGGGTCAGCGTCTTGGGATCGCAGGGTGAAGCCCAGGCCAGTTGGGTCGCCCGGTCGAACAGCTTCAGCGTCTTCGCGGTGGCGAACCACTTGCCGGGCTCGCCGGGTGTCGATGCGATGAGGTGCCCCAGCAGCTTGTCGGGTGCGAGTTCGGGGTACTTCTTCGCCAGTGCCCGGAAGGTCGACAGGTTGGAGTTGGCTTGGTTGGCCAGCAGTGCGAAACGGTCGAAGGCTTCGGCGTGCCGACCGGCCTTCAGCAGTTCCGCTTCCGCAAATCGAGCGATGGTCTCCAGGCTGGTGGTGCTTCCCGCGCGTTCTCGCACGTAGGCGATGGCGTCGTCGACCTGACCGCGTTGGGCCAGCACGCGAGCGCCCCACACCAAGTATTGCCAGATCGGTCGCGGGTCCATGGCCAGCAGTGCCAGCAGCTCGTCGTGGCGGCCCGCTTTGAACATCGCGCTGTAGCAGAGCGTGGTGCCGGAGAAGAAGGCGTAGGTGCCGCGTTGCCGGTCACGCAGCACGCTGCGCTGGGTGGGCAGCAGTCGGTCCGCCCACGCGGATGCGAGTTCGGGCGTGGCGCAGAGCTCGCCCCAGTGGTCGCCCAGGTGCTCGATGTAGGGCGGGTCGTCGTCCTGGATGGCGTCGAAGAGGCGGTCGAGCCACTTCTTGCGCAGGGCGGTGTCCACGGGCGCGCTGCTGATGAGGGGCACCAGTTCCTGGACGGCCGAGTAGGTGGCGTTGCCTAGGGCACCCGAGGAGCTGTCGATCTGGTTCAGGGCAGGGGAGAGTCTCCAGGAACAGGACGGCGCCGTCGGCTGCCGTGGCGGTGTCGTGTCGGGCGACAGCGCGGATTTCGGTGAGGGCCTCGTGGATGCGCTCGATCGCGAGCTTGGAGCCTTTCCAGCCGTATGCAGTGCGGCGGAAGCGAGCGCGGAAGTCCCAGGGGTGCATGAAAGATGTTGTCGTCAGAGGCGCACAGCGCCCCGTTGCCAGGCGTCATGCAGGGCCGCCGCCGTCAGGCTTTGGCCATCGGCGGCCAATCGTTCCAACAGCTGGTCGGGTTCCGGCGCCGAGCGCAGCGTGGCGCGCAGGCTGGCGAAAGCCGAAGGGATCGATGGGGGATCTCGCTGGAACTGCGCCAGCAAGAAAGCGTCTGGGCGCTGGACCTTGATGCCGAGTGCTTCGAGCTTGCGGACACCGAAGTCGCGGATGTTCTTGGTGATGAGGCTGACGACCTGGGTGCCGGGGCAGAAGCCATCGGCCAGGATGGTTGCTGCGCAGGCCGCAACGTGGACGTCTTTGGCCGAGCGCATGGCCTGTTGAACGTCGGCGAAGTGGGTCTGAACCCGTCTCGTCGGGATTTCCGCCTCGGGCAAGGCTGCCCGCAAGAGTTGTTCGTGCCGGCGCGCCGACGCGTGGTCCGGCTTGCGGCCGGTCTCGACCAGCGCTCGGCTCAGCTCGTCCAGGATCAGCGGGCTCCAGTGCAGCCGGATCGATCCCTGGTAGTCGAGGTGGATCAACAGGCCGCGGGTGGTGGCGCCGAACAGGGTGTCGGCGTCGGCGACGACGGGGATCACGACGTCAGCCCGCGAAGATCTCGCTGTCAAGGTCGGCGCCGAGCTGGCCCAGGGCCTTGCGGCGTCGGGCCTGCTCCTGGCGGTGCCAGGCCTGGACGGCGGATCGGAGGACTCGTCTCTGGTTGCCCACCTGCTGGTGCAGCGGGATGTCGCCAGCCTCGATGCGGGCCACGATGTAGGGGCGGGAGACGCCGACCAGATCGGCTGCCTCCTGTGTGGTGAGGACGGCGTCGTCGGCCGATTCGGCCTGGGCGGCAGTCGGCCTTCGGGTGCTGCCGCGAATGCTCGGGTTCTGGAAGAGCTGCGCCAACTCGCCTTTGATCAAGCGGGTGGCCTCGGGGGTCAGCCTGACGTGGCGCCGCACGACTTCGACCAGGGGGTCGATGTCGATGTTCACGGTCAGCGCGGGAGGTGCGATGCGCTGCGGGGCGTCGGTGGGCTTGCGGGCGGTCTTCATAAAGCTGAGTCTAGCGGAATTACTCGAAACAGGCGAAACAGACGAAACGAACCGCTGGACGTGCCTGTTGTTCGCCAGGCACGCAGGGACCGAACATTCCGTATTTATGCTGTCTATATGATGCATGGACATCGTAAAGTATTCGAGTGACAGTTCGGGCTCCGTTGCAGGAGAACCCATGAGGACAGGCAGACCCACCTTCCAGCTTGATGCAGCCCGGCTCAGGCGCGTTCGAGAGGAGGCGAAATTGACGCAGGCCGCGTTGGCCAGACGCGCGCACCAGCTGCTCCACAAGCCGGAGGCGACAGCAGACACGGCGACGAAGCACTACCAGAAGGTCGAGCGCACGGGCCGCACCAGCAAGGCTATGGCGGCGGCCCTGGCCGAGGCGCTGGGCACGACGGTCGCCGTGCTGCAAGGCGAAGCGCCGGACGAGACGCCCAACTGGATCGACGGCCTGGAGCGTCAGTTGCGTGAGCGCCTTGCCGCCGGTGCGAATCCGGCACTGCAAGCAGCCTTGGAGCGGCAGGATGGAGCCACGGATCCCGTTCGCCATCTGGCCGTCCAGATCGCCGAGCGCCTGGAGTACGTGCAGCTTGGCCAGCAGGAAGGCGAGCTTGATCACCTGGTTGAACTGACGGGCTGGACCGAGGCGCAATTGATGCAGCCAGTGGGCCTTCACGGCCACTGGCTGTTGCTGTCCACCGTCAACGGCGCTCGCAGTTCGGCCATCGTCCTGGGGGTCAACGAGGTGCTGTTCCGGATCGAGCAGTCCCAGACCCAGTACGCGAGCTTCCACGAGAGTGACGCCACCATCACGCTGCGCGAGGCGTTGCCCTGGCTGCACGTCGAGGTGCAGCACCCGCGCGTCCCGGCCAGACGAAGCGTCTTCAGCTTCGTTCGATGCTTGCCGACCCGGTCGGGTCTTCATTGGGTCAATCCGACCTGGCGTGACCGCTTCTGGCTCGATGAGCCCTTGCTGTCCTGGGCCTTCACCAACGCCAACTTCGTCGCCGGATTCGATGGTGATGTCGTGCCACGCGACGTGCGCGCCTTGCGCGTGCTGGTCGAGAGATCCAGCGACGGCCAGACCGCGCAGTTGGTCGCCGTGATCAAGGGCGATCTCGACGAGTTGCCCGATGACATCCATGACAACTTCCAGCGCGAGGGCAGCAGCCACGACCTGGCCACCAACTGGATTGCCGCCGGCCTGTGGGAGGCGCTGTCGCCAATGCTCGACGATTGGCCTGCGGACCGATGGCACGTCCAGTCCGGCGCATGCATCGTGATCGGGCTCAACGCCTCGATCCGGTGGGGTGACTGGCCGGGCCGCGCTCCAGACTTTCGTGTCAACTACCGGCTGCGGCTGGTCGAGGAAGTCGAGGCAGGTCAGCTGAGGTCCGCTCCCTGGCGGCAATCCAGCGTCGACCTGATCGCGAAGACGCTGCAGCAGCGCCTCAGTGAAGAGGCTGGCCGCCGCCGTGAATCCACCACGCCTCGGGCGGCGTCACCCCCGGGCTAGCGACCCGGCCCCATCCCAATCGATCGAGCGATCCGCGCGGGTGAAGACCCGTGCTGGCCGAACTCGTCCCGTTCATTTGCGACCGAGTGAGGTCAACCATGGCTCAATTGCAGAAGCGTGCCTGCCGTGAATCGCGCAGTCCCGTCGTCATCAACTGGCACGTGACCGAGGCGTGCAACTATCGCTGCGGCTATTGCTATGCCAAGTGGCAACGCCCAGATGGAAGGGACCTCATTCGCGACCCGGCGGCGACGAAAGCCTTGCTCCAGTCCCTCCATGGGCACTTCGGGTCGGCTGAAGGTGGTTCGAGGCCGCGTCTGAACTTCGCAGGTGGCGAACCGTTGTTGTACGCAGATCGTGTGTCGTCGGCGATGAGGCTTGCGAAGTCGATCGGGTTCGACGTCTCGCTGATTTCGAACGGCAGCCGGTTGAGCGCACGTGTTGTGGCCGACCTGGCGCCCGGGTTGTCGTTGCTGGGCCTGAGCATCGACGCTGCGGCGCCTGCTGTCCTTGGTGCGATCGGTCGGCAGGATCGTCGTGGACAGCAACTCGATCTTGGGTTGCTGGCGCGGCATGTGGCCCTCGCCCGGCACATCAATCCTGCGCTGGCGCTGAAGGTCAACACGGTGGTGTCTTCCGCCAACTGGCAGGAGGACCTGTCGGCCGTGATCAGGAGTCTGGCGCCGCAGCGGTGGAAGGTGCTGAGGATGCTGCCCGTCGTCAGCCGGGATCTGGAGGCGTCCGATGCCCAGTTCCGTGCATTCGTCGAGCGGCACGCGTCATTGCGGGGGGTGATGTCGGTCGAGGACAACGACGACATGGTGGGCTCGTACATCATGGTCGATCCGGCCGGGCGCTTCTTTCAGAACCGCTCTGGCGCGTCGGGCTACGACTACAGCCCGCCCATCCTCGCTGTCGGTGCCGCCGAGGCGTTCTCGCGGATCGGCTGGTCCGCCCTGAAGTTCGATGGTCGCTACGCGCGCGCCACCGACGTGGTGGCGGCATGAGGTACTCGTGCTCCAAAGAGATTGATCAGGCGGTGCGGCGATGCGTCCAGCGCGACTGGACGTATCGGCGCGGGAAGAAGCACGGGTTGCTGTCGCCGCCGCGCTGTGGGTTGTTCGTGGTCGTCCCGGGTACGCCGAGTGACTGCCGGACGTTGCGGAACTTCGAGCGCGATCTCCGGCGGGTTCGAATGTTGGCGGGGTTTCCCGGCAGGGGCGACGATTGATCTTCCAAGGTCAGCGGCTGCGGTTGGGCCGCTTCGACGACGTCTGTTGAGTTGCCGAGATGGCTGCGGGGATCACTTGCAATGCCGTCAAGATGCGGATCGAGACGAATGGCCTGGGCGTCTCCCCGCTGCGCGGGGCCGGGCTGTCGCGCTGCGCGTCGAGCCACCGGGGTACCGGCGTCTCGCCCCTGACGGGCTTCCATCCCTGACGCAACACGGTCAGGCCGGCGGTGCCGGCTGAAGCACGCGGCGGCCCTTTCCCGTGCCCGGGGATCGCGGGCCCTGTTTCCTTCACGCTGCGCGTGAACGAGGCCCGCTTGGCGAACTGACCGGCTTGCAGGTCGCTGCGCTGCGCTCCGCTCGGTGCGGCGCCGGCCAGATCGCCACCCCGGTCACCCGCCAAGCCCGGAGCCGGGCCGCTGAAGGCCGGGCTGCAGTGAAGTGCTCGCAGCGGCTCGACCGCCGCGCCAGTCGCTGCGCTCGGTGGCACGTCGGCCGCAGAGCCGCCGCTGCTCGTGATCGTTCGGTCGGCTGCGCTGCAACCGCTGCGCCAGGCGAGCTGGCACATCGGCCGCGACGCTGCGCCGCCCGTGGGAGGTGGCAGCCCGTGCGCCAGTCGTCCCACCGCGCTCCCCCCACGGCGCCCCCGTCGAATTGCGAGGGGGACTTGTGGGGGGATCTTCAAGCGGTGGGCCGGGAAACTGGCTCACTGCTTCGGCTGCGAGGAACCCCACCCATCCCCAACCCCTTCCCGTGAGGGAAGGGGCCATGCCCACCCCCCGCCCGCCCGTGGGCGGGAGCGAGGAAGTCCGAGCGAGAGGATCAGTTTTCAGGGCAACCCGGACCGGGGCCCGGCTGATCTCTCACGCAAGGAGATATGGCCATGGCCAACGTTCAAGTGTTCCAACGTCACGCGCACCTGGCGGGCGCCGTCAAGCTCGAATTCGTCAACGGCCGCGAAGGCAAGATCGCCAAGGGCGTGCTGACCGCCATCAGCAACACCCGGCGCGGCAGCGGCGACAGCCGCGAGGAGGAGTCCACCGCGATCCAGTGGACGCTGTGGGGCAAGCAGGCCGAGAACGCCGCCGAGTACCTGGGCAAGGGCTCGCACGTCAACATCGTCGGCCGGCTGCGCAACAACAACTACGAGAAGGACGGCGAAACCGTCTACGGCATGGCGTTCACGGCCGAGGAGATCGACTACCTCGACAGCCGCGCCGAGAGCGAAGCCCGCCGCAACGGTGGCCAGGGCGCCGAGGGCGTGCCCACCGCGCGCAGCGGCGAGCAAGCCGCACCGGCCGCCAGCACCCGCAAGCCCCGCACCGCGCGCCAGCCGGCGCACGCCGACGCCTGAACCCTCATCGGGTGGGCGTGAAGCCGACGAGCCGCGCCCGCCCTTCGAACCTCACTCAACGATCGAAGGAAACCATCATGTACTCGACCCCGACCCTTGCGACCCGCTTTGCCCGCAACACCCGCGTGATGCGCGGCGACCAGCCCCTGAGCGAAGACCAGATGCGCGCCGCGGCGCCGTCCATCTTCGCCGAGGGCAAGCACGCGAGCCGCTCCGAGCGCTACACCTACATCCCCACCATCGATGTCCTGCGCGGCCTGCGCAAGGAGGGTTTCGAGCCCTTCATGGTCGCCCAGGGCGCCAGCCGCGTCGAAGGCAAGGCGGAGTTCACCAAGCACATGATCCGCATGCGCCACGCCGGGCAGGTGCAGACCCGGCCCGAGGCGAACGAGATCATCCTGATCAACAGCCACGACGGCGCCAGCTCGTACCAGATGCTCGCCGGCATGTTCCGCTTCGTCTGCTGCAACGGCCTGGTGGTGGGCGAGGTGGTGGACGACATCCGCATCCCGCACAAGGGCAACATCCAGGGCGAGGTGATCGAAGGCGCGTTCCGCGTGCTCGACGAGTTCGAGGCGGTGGGCGAGCACACCGAGGCGATGAAGGCGCTGCAGCTCGCAGCCGCCCGAGGAGATCGCCTTCGCGACGGCCGCCCTGGCGCTGCGCTTCGGTGAGCGCGGCGTGGAGGAGACCGGCGGGCACCGGCCGGCGCCCGTCACGGCCGAGCAGCTGATCGAGGCGCGCCGGCCCGAGGACATCGGGCACAGCCTGTGGACCACGTTCCAGCGCGTGCAGGAGAACGTGATCCGCGGTGGCCAGCCCGGCCGCAGCGCCCAGGGCCGCCGGCTGCAGACCCGGCCCGTGGGCAGCATCGACCGCGGCGTGAGCCTGAACCGCGCGCTGTGGATGCTGGCCGAGGAGATGCGCAAGCTGAAGGCCTGACCGGTGCGCGATGACTTTCCGATGAAAGTCATCGCCTCCGGCGCCGCCGGCCGGCCCGACGATCGGGCCGGCCGTCCCACACGCACCCGAGGAGCCTCACATGGGCCACGACGCCATCGATGCCGAGATCGCCGCCTGCGATGCACTGTCGCTCCAGGCGACGCAGGCCGGCGCGCAGGCGTTCGCGCGACTGCTGAAGCTGGCCGAGGAGCGCGACTCCGGCCAGATCCCGCGCATCGCGCGCTTCCTGGCCGCGACGTACAACGGCCAGGCCTTCCAGCTCGACCTGTTCGAGCTGCGCGCCGTCGACATCGCCATCAGCAACGACATGCTGTGCTGCCTGGACGCGCTGCGCTGGGGCCGTGCCGACCTGCACACGCTGATCCCGGACGGTGACGCCCGCGTGCGCGCCGTCATCGAGCGCTGGGGCCTGCGCTGGCCGGACGACGCCTGATCCGGCGCCGTTCGAGATCGATGATTCTTCGCTGAGATTCATCGCTGCTGCAGCCCTGCAGTGGCCCGACCATGGCCCTGGCGCGTTCGCGTCGGTGCGTGCAGTCGCGCGCTCGCCGGCCTCCACTTCGTGTCGGCCGGCTCGCGCGGCCCGGCATCGGCCCATCGAGGGCCGGCTGCCGGGCAGACCAGACACCGCCAACCGCCACGGCGCGCCCACCTGGCGGGTCGGTGCCTCGCACCCGCACATGCAGGAGGAACTCCGATGAAGACACTGGTGCTGTGCAACCAGAAAGGCGGCGTCGGCAAGAGCGCCGTCGCCACGCTGCTGGCCCACCACCTGGCCCACCGCGGCCAGCGCGTGCTGGCCATCGACCTGGATCACCAGGGCAACTTCACCAAGCCGCTGCGCCTGTCTGGCCGCGCTGCGCCTGCGGCCTTCGCGGCCGATGCGCTGATGACCGGCACCGCGCCGGCACTGCCGGCCCAGCCCTTCGTGCTGGTGCCGGGCGACCGGGCGCTGCTCGGGCTGGAGCGGCAGCCGGCCCTGCACACGCCGTTTGCCCGCAACTTCCGCAGCTTCCTCGCCGCCGTGGACGGCGCGTTCGACGTGTGCGTGGTCGACACCAACCCGAACCCCGACATCCGGGTGATCGCTGCGCTGGCGTCGGCCGACTTCGTGCTGTCGCCGATCCAGCTCAACCAGGAGGCGATGGACGGCGTCAGCGGGCTGCTCAACCACGAGCGCGTCGGCCTTCGCAAGATCAAGGCGGTGCTGAACTCGAAGCTCGTGCTGATCGGCCTGTTGCCGACGCTGGTGGAGCCGACACCGTTCCAGAAGGCGAACTTCCTGCAGGTCGTCCAGCAGTACCACCCGCTGATGATCCGCATCGGCGACGGGCCGGGCGACTTCGCCTCGATGCCCCGTCGCTCGTGCATCGCCGAGGCCCAGGCCGAAGGCGCCGTGCTGTGGGAGATGAAGAAGACCGCAGCACGCGATGCCTGGCGCGAGATCGAGCCCAGCCTGCAACGGATCGGCGACATCGTGACGGCGTCGGCCCAGACCTCGGAGGCGAACCATGCCGCTGCAGCTTGACGACCTGGCGGCGCTGGATGCGCCGACCTTGGAGAACACCGGCCAGCCGCTGATGTTGCCCGTGGAGTCGATCGACGAGGATCCCGAGCAGCCGCGCCGCGAGTTCGAAGACAACCGGCTCGAAGACCTGGCCGAGACGATCCGCAGCCGGGGTGTTCGCCAGCCCATCTCGGTGCGGCCGAACCTGCAGGCGCCGGGGCGCTGGATGCTCAACTTCGGCGCGCGTCGGCTGCGTGCGTCGAAGATGGCCGGCATGGCCGAGATCCCGGCCTTCATCGACACCACGGCCGACAGCTACGACCAGGTGATCGAGAACGAGCAGCGCGAAGGCCTCAGGCCGCTCGAGCTGGCGCTGTTCGTGCAGAAGCGCATCGCGCTGGGCGACAACCAGGCCGAGATCGCCAAGCGGCTCGGCAAGAGCCGGCAGTGGGTGACTCTGGCCACCGCGTTGATCGAGCCGCCGGACTGGCTGCTGCAGGCCTACCGCGAGGGTCGCTGCCGAGGCACCAACGAGCTGTACGACTTGCGGCGCTTGCATGGCGAACATGGAGAAGCGGTCGAGGCCTGGGCTGCACAGCAGCCGACCATCACGCGTGACCGGCTGACGGAGTTGCGTGCAACACTGGAACGCCGCACTACAGCCTTGCTGGCGCCCGCGGGCAGCGCTGAGCAGCCGCCCGGCCACGCCGACCCGGTTGGCGCCAATCCGGTGTCAGACGAGACCACGGAGACACTGTCGAGAGCCCAGGAATCAACGGCCGACCCCCGCGGTGGCCACACGCGCTCGGCCACGCCCGAGGTCCCAGCGAGGTCCGATCAACGCGTCCACGTCGAGTTCGAGGGTCACGACTACCAGCTGGTGGTGTCGGTGGTCCCCGACCACGCTGGTTGCATGTATGTGCGCCCCTTGACGGGTGGGCCCCGGCGGCTCGCTCCCGTTGCCTCGCTGAAGCTGCTGGGTTTCGTGGGCGGCTGACTAGCGAGGCGTGAGCTTGTCAATCGGATTGACAAGTCGTGCCCCTCAGTTCCTGTCGAACCGGGGCAGACTAAGGCGCAGGCGCGTAGGTGACTGTGCCGCTGGGAGTCAACTTCAAGATGGCATCTGCGGTCTCGACGGTCCTGATCCCCCACTGGTTCGTCAGCGCATACACGCGGCCATCTTTGACGATCAACTCATCGTCGGCCGAAAACCAGCGCTCAGCAGGCTTTCCGGGGAAACAAGCCGCGAAGGTTGGCTCGATGCCTTCGGGGAGCGGCGCGGACACGAATATGGGCGGCCCCGGCAATTTCGGAATCTGTGCCGCAATCGTGTCCGGCGACACGCCGTTCTGAATGGCAGCCCGTACTAAGTTGAGCATGAGACCGCGCTTGTTCAAGCGCAACAGGGGAGCCTGACCGGCGATGGTCAGGTCGAACTTGCTGTAGTCGCGTGACGAAGAGCTGATCGCTGCAGCTGTCTGGGCCTGCGACTTCTCACGGATCGCTACCTGGTACTCGGCCGCTTGGGGCAATGGAATGATCTGCTCGATGTCAACGAGCGTCTGCTGGCCCACTGCATACGGCCGCATTTGCACGCATCGGATGTCCAGGCCCATGCTGTTGAGCCATAGGACTGTAGTGGTGACCTCGGTAGAGAACTCAAAGGCGGCAAGGACGATTCGCACGGTGTCCTGAAAGGCAAGCGGGCCATCGACCTCTGCGCCGAGGAAGCTCCGAATGTCTGCCTCTGCCGCGCTGGCGTCCTTGCCTCGACTTACGCAGTACGCCCGGTGCGCTTCGACCGCTTGATCAAACCGCATCGTTGAGATCATCGCGGCGTAGCGTAGCGATTGAAGCTCCATGTGGCTTGCGTCGTCGCGCTTTAGCTCGATGACGACGAGGTGCCCTTCAGAGTCGAGACATAGCAGGTCGATCCGCCGTTTGGCGCCGTCCCAGTTCCCGAACTCCTCGGCAAGCACCATGGTCTCGGTGCCCGGCGTCACGGCGTTGATAGAGTCGCGCAGGGCGGCCTGCAGGTGCTGGCGTTCGAGCGTCCCCAGCGCGGAGAACGTCGTTGCTGGTACAGGCTTGAAGCCTGCCGGGGTGAAGTCGTAGAGGGCCATCGTGTGTGGTCTACCCGGGCTGCATACAGGTTTGCCCAGGATACCTTCAGTGGTGCCCGTTGAAGGAGCCGCCGGTGTGGTCAGCAACTCCGGCTCGACAGCGTCGGACAGGTGGGAGCGCGGTCAAGGTTGGCGAGGTGGAGTTGTCAATCCGATTGACAACATCGTCCACGAGCCCGCCGCCGGTCCTTGTTCTCCGGTCTCGCGGCCGGCATGAACGCCAGGTCAAGCTTCGCTGTTCGACCTGTCAATCCGATTGACACGAAGCCTTCGCCTCGCACGGCCCGCGATGATTCTGGCTTCGGAATCATCGGCCTTGATGCCTCGATCCGAGCCAATACTGAATGCGTAGGTGAGTGCAGAGATAGGCGCGGTGGCGCCGTTGTCTGACACGCTCCGCATGTCAGGAGGCTCGGGTATGGGACCCTCGTCACGTGATCGACTGAGCGTCGATCTGCATGGTCTGAAAGCTGCGCTGGTTGAGCGCGCGCGGATGGCCGGTACATCACCCTCGGGTTGGGTTCGGGCGGCGCTTGCAGAGGCTCTGAATGGCTCTGCTGAACCTGCCCGCGAGGCCATTGCGCCTCGGCTCCAAGCGCGCGATGCGAGTCGCGTACGGCTCACGTTGCGCATGTCCCGCGCCGACGCATCTGCGGTCCTGGCTGCCGCCCGCACGGCGGGGCAGCCTCCAGGCGACTTCGTCGCTGACTTGCTTGCGGGGCAACCGGTACTGATGTCGGCCAGCGACCGCGCCGAAACCCTCGGGGCGCTGATCGCAGCGTGCGCCGAACTGTCCACGTTCAGCCGCAACTTGAGCCACCTGGTGTCGCTACTGCGGCAAGGTGCCTTCCGGCCTGCGGAGGAGTACCGGCCGATGTTGACCACGTTGAGCATCGACTTACGCGAGCACCTCGATCACCTCACCCGTGCGCTCGTCGAGCTGCAGCCCCGTCGGGGCAGCGGGATGCAGCAGCGCCGCAGCGGCCCAGCGCAGCCAGGAGCACGGTCATGAGTCAAGGGCAGAACGTCGACGGCGTCCTGCTGCAGTGGGGCGACCGGCTTTTCTATCCGGGCAACCGGATCGTGCACACCCGACCGCAACCCAAGCTCAGCGGGCTCGCCGCGCATCAGCGCGCCGCCGCCATTCGAGCGCGCATCGAGGCGACCGTGGTGCGTCGGGCGCCGCAGGTGATGGTGAAGGTCACGGGCGGCGGGCGCGGCATGAAGGCCATCGCGGCGCACTTCCGGTACATCAGCAAGAACGGGCGCCTCGACATCGAAGACGACCGCGGCGACGTTTCGCGCGGCAAATCGGCCCTGCACGGTCTGGCGGAAGACTGGCGCTATGGCGGAACCTTCATCGACGACATCGGTGATCGGCGGGAGGCCTACAACGTCATGCTGTCGATGCCGAGAGGGACCGATCCGCTGGCGGTGCAACGCGCGGCGCGCGAGTTCGCCAAAGTAGAGCTCGCGGATCACAAGTACGTCATGGTGTTGCACGACCATCAAGCCAATCCGCATGTGCACATCAGCGTGCGGGCCGAGTCGAGGCACGGCAAGCGCCTGAATCCGCGCAAGGCAGACCTGCACCGCTGGCGAGAGACCTTTGCCGAGAAGCTGCGCGATCAGGGCATCGAAGCAGAGGCGTCCCGCCAGGCCACCCGCGGGCGCAACAAGAACTACGACACCCTGTGGCGGCTGAAGGCCCGCGAGGATGGGCGCCTGCGAACGACGCGGCCTGGGACGAAGTCCACGGCCGCGGCGAAGGCAACGCGAGCGCAGGCCGTCGAAGCTTGGATGCACGTGGGCAAAGCACTGGCGATGTCTGGCGATCCGGCCGACTGGAACCTCGCGCGGTCGATCGCCCACTTCGTGCGCGACATGTCTGTGGCGAATCGTGAGGCCGGGCTGAGCAGAGCGGCAACGCCATTCCCGGCTCAATTGCGTGGAGAGGTCGAGCCGAGCCGCTGATCCGACCTTTGCGACAGCGTCGCAAGAATCGAAGTGGTTGGCGCTGGTGACCTTCGCTCGTGGGTTGCGACGCGCTTGGCTGACGTGGTCAGCAAGGGCGCGCCCAGCTGATGGCAAGTAGCGCATCAAACTGGATGCATGTACAGTAGTTGGGGCGTGTGAGTGCAGGCCACTACTCTCGGCTTCGCCTTCACCAATGTGGTGTAATGTGGTGCATTCACCCGGAGGCTTGACCATGGGGACGAGAGCACCGCAAACGGCGGCGTTAAGGCCGGACCAGAAGACCACCAGAGCGTCGATCAGCTTTCCGAACGATCTATACGAGACCTTGGAGAAGATCGCCGAAGAGAAGAAGGTCTCTGTCGCCTGGGTCGTCCGGGATGCGGCAGAGAAGTACGTAAATGATCAGTGGCCACTGCTTGCGAGCAGAGGATGAGACGCCAGAGCCATGCCTGCTGAACTTATTAGGAAGCCCAAGTCACAGGTGCCTCAGCAACGGACGACTGCGGCACTGCAAGGTACGGAAAGCCTTGCTGTTCCTCGCCGAGGCCATGTACTTTCAACTGCTGCAGAACGCTACGGCGCGCCGCTGCGCGTCGCGGCCGCGGTACTCTGCGCCGGCGCAATGGGTCGCGAGGTGGCGGCCGTCTGGAATAGGCTGTATGCGAGGCGCTTCGCTGAACCAGGTGCAACCGAAACTCGCGATGCTGGTGAACTCGCAGCGTGGACAGTTGTTGCTGCTTGGGCGTTGGGCGTTGCGACCGGCAGCCTCCGAAATGATGCGACCTTGGTCGAGGCGGAGTCCTGGTTCCTCGGCGACGTAGCTGAGGCAGGATTTGCCGCACTAGTTGATGGCGCTGCGCGTCGCGAGGCTGAGCGCGCGCTTCATGCTGTCGCCGATTCGAAGGCATTGCACGACCTGCTCCCCTACATCCTTGAACCGCACGGAGAAGGGAGCCGCATGAGCGTCATGCTGCGCCCCGAAACGGCGGTTGCGAGGGAGCGCAAGCGCGCTGACGGTGTCTTCTACACGCCAGCAGACGTTGCCGGATTCATGGTGGCCGGAATCATCCGGCGTCTGTCTGACGATGCGTTACCGCTCACAGTGTTCGATCCGGCCTGCGGCAGTGGCGTCTTCCTGCGGGCGGTGTTGTCCGAGCTTCGGCGTCGCAACCCAGGCGCCCATGCATTCGATCTTGCCTGCTCGTGTCTATACGGCGCAGACATCGACTCGTGGGCTGTCAACGCCGCGTCGTTCGTCGTGCTGGCAGATTGCTTCGACGACGTTCGGGTACGCGGCATTGCGCCTATTGCCGCGTGGCATGCTCTTCGGCTCAACCTTGCGCACGTTAATGCGCTGCAACTTGACCCTGGCCGAGCTCTGCCGCATGACGACCCGGAGCGCATGGCCCGTCTTGCGTGCAGAGCTGCCTTGAAGGCTGGCAAGTTGCCTGACGTAGTGAGCAAGGGCGCACCGCGAGGCTCGCTTGAATTCCAGGTCGTTTTCCCCGAACTCGCCGAGGGCGCGCGCATTGTCATCGGCAACCCTCCCTACGCCGACATAGGCACAGGAAACGACGCTCTATCGCTCTGCAAGCGCTTTGAGACATTTCAGGCAGCGCCTAGGCCGACTTCGGACATGTTTCCCCTGTTCGTCGAACAGATGACCAGGTTGACCGCTCCGAACGCACACGGCGGTGCCATGGTGCTGCCGCTGTCGATTGCATGCAATACCGGACGTCAGTTCCTAGCTCTGCGCCGTCTACTTGCCCGCACGGCAGGGCACTGGCGCTTCGCGTTCTTTGATCGCGAGCCACATGCGCTGTTCGGCGAAGACGTGAAGACTCGCAACGCAATCGTGCTTTGGACTCGCCAGGGATGCGAGTCAGAAGTGCGGATTTCGACAGGACCGCTGCGCAAGTGGCGCGGCGAGGATCGCGCGAGCATGTTGAACACGGTCAGCTTCACTCCGATTTCGGTGGACATTAGGTCCGGGATTCCGAAGATTGATGGGCCACTTCAGTCGGAGGCGTTGAGTCGGCTATTCACTGAGCGGAACACGCTGCTGAATGCGGTGACGCATATCGGACGTGCGACGCTTAGCGATGCAATGCGCGGAGGCGACTGCACGGTCTACGTCGCCGCGACTGCCTACAACTTCCTCAGCGTATTTCTCCGACCCGACTCAGTAGCGCTGAATGGCGGCGAGGAACTCACCGAGAACCCAATGTTGGCGCTTGCGTGCCCGTCGCACGAGGCGGCACTGCAGGTCCTCGCGCTGCTGAGTAGCAAGTTGGCGTTCTGGTGGTGGCATGCGCACGGGGATGGCTTTCACGTATCCAAACACGTTATCGAAACCATGCCTGTCGGAGAGGCGTTTCGCAGCGGCACACTCGCCGATGAGCTTGCTCGTCTCGGCGAGCTGCTGTGGCGGGAAGTCTCCGCGCAGCCTGTCATTAGCCGCAATAGAGGGCGGACCTCTATCGGTTTCTCGGCTGCCAATTCCCCCAGTCGCGACAGGATCGATGCGCTGCTCATCGAAGCGCTGGAGCTGGTACCGGAGTTTGGCGGCGAACTCGCGAGATTCTGCGAGGACGTGACCAACGCGCAGGTCACTCCTCGTGCTGAAAACGACAACCTGAGGATGCATGAACATGACGCACAAGCTTTCGGCTGAAGACAAGGAGAAGAGCAAGCTTTCGAAGGAAGAGTGGCGTGACTACACGAAAACTGTCTGGTCGATCGCCAACACAAGCCATGAAGGTCACCCTGCTGTCTTTCCGCTGGAGATCCCGCACAGACTGACGAAGCTCTTTAGCTTCTATGGAGAAACCGTGCTTGACCCATTTGCGGGAACGGGTACTACGGCGAGGGCAGCGATCCCGCTGGGGCGCCGTGCGATCTGCGTTGATCAGAATCCGGGATACACGAAGATCATCAAGAAGGATTGCGCCAAGTTGCACAACGGGCACGGCGTAGGCTTTGAGCCATTGGTAGTCGTGAATGGTGACAGCCGTAAGATGGACTTTGTCGAGGATGGGTCCGTCGGCCTTGTCGTGACCAGCCCTCCCTACTGGAACAAGGCAGACTACGGCGACAGCAAGAAGAATCTCGGCACTATTGAGCGCTACAGCGACTTCATCGACGGCATCCGCCCAGTGTTCGAAGAGTGCTATCGCGTGCTCATGCCTGGGCGCAAGCTGTGCGTGGTAACGGCAAACGTGAACCAGCACACCGACCACGGCCTTCTCACGTTTCCGCTAGCGACCGACTTCGCAGTGTTGCTGAGGCAGATTGGGTTCGTGATGATTAACGAGATCATCTGGTCGAAGGATGGAACCGGCGGCAAATGGGGTTCGTACGGCGCGCAACGCCCGATCTTCGGAAGTTATCCCTACCCGCCGAACTTCTTGTTCAAGAACGTCCACGAGTACATTCTTATATTTGCGAAGCCGCCGCGCACTAAGACCACCGGACCAAAGGCACAGCCCTACAAGAAGCTGGTTGAAGGCCTTACGGGTGGCATCATGGAGCCGGACTCTTTGCCAGCCTACGCTCAGGCGCGCAGGCAACAGTAAGCACCCCTGGGGAGGGATATGGACTTCGAGTTCTGCATACAGGACCCTACTGATCCAGAAACGCACTACCTATACGAGGCCATCATCGGTGCCGCAGCCGAAGCTACAACGTGGCGCGGCATGTACGCCTTTGCGACGCGTGGCGGAGTCGATCAGCTCATTGAGGATCCCGTCGTGCATGACTTCATGCAGCGGGGTGGTGCGATCGATCTCATCGTGGGAATCGACGCCGTGACGAACCGTCAGACGCTGGAGCGCATGCAAGAACTGGAGGCTCGGCACCCGACGTTTCAGCCTCGCGTTTTCTGGCACAGCACGCGCGGCCTCTTCCATCCGAAGATCTCTCATTTCGGCTATCCGGACGGGCGCAAAAAGCTGATCGTTGGGTCAGGAAATCTGACGCCGGGCGGCTTGATGCACAACTTCGAAGGCTACATCGTCGTCACCGGCGGGCGCCGCGAGGCACTCGACCTGTCTTCGCTTGATGGGTTCATTGCGCGGCACGCCGTTGACATCCGTCGCATCGATCAAGAAGCGCTGGACCGCGCGGCACTCAACGTCATGCGTCCGGTCGCCGGGGTTCCCCGACCCAGAGTGCCGCAGCCGAGACCTGCCGCAATTCCAGCCCAGCTTCCAGTGCCCGCGCCGCAGGCGGTGGGCCTCGATCGTGTTCTGGTTGCCGAGGTGCCGGATGCTGGAGGTCGCTGGTCACAGTCGCATCTGAATGCAGCGGTGATTGAGAACTACTTCAGAGTGACGAATCTCGCCGCGCAGCGCGTGTATCTCACGCATGTTGATGCTGGAGGCGTGCGCGGCGAGGAGAAAGTCAGGCAAGTCGTCTACTCGACTGCAAACAAGAACTACAAGGTTGAGATCTCAGCCGCCAAGGGAAAAGACTACCCGGCCGCCGGCCACCCGATGCTGATCTTTCGAGAGCGCCAAGTGAGGTGTTTCGACTACATGTTGCTGATGCCTGGCGATGCGGGCTACACCGCCGTCGTTGCGCTGTCGCAGGCGCTGCCTAGGCTTGGCAGAGGGTTCCGGCGGTCGATTACCAACCTGGAGACTCTTGCAGAGGCGTGGCCTGCTTGCCCGTTGTTGACAACAGTCGTCACTCGCGACGACGACGTTTGATGGAGCCGTCGCGGCCGCGTCCGCCTCATTTGGAGACTGGCGGTCTCCTTTCAGCAACTCGGTGAACGTTGGAACAGGCAGCCTAGTCGGCTCATCCTGACATCGCCTCAAGGTAAGGGCGCATCACGTTGTTCATCCGGTTGACCTTGGCGTGGCGCCACAGGTCATCCATCGTCACCTTTCGCTGCTGCCAGGCCTCGCGCAGGGCTTCGAGCGCCACGTCGAGGCCCACCTTGCTGCGGAGCTTGAAGCAGTCCGTGATGGTCTTGGCGAGGCTGTAGACACGGACCGGTGCGCCGTCGAGCACAACGGTCTCGATGCCTTCGGTGAACGCCGCGCCCGACAGGCGGGTGACCCGCAGGGTAACCTGCGCGCCTTTCGGTGCGTGCGTCCCGGCCGGCAGCGCGATCCAGACCTCGAAGGGGGCCTGCACGCCGATGCCGTGGATCTCCAGAGCGGAGAGCAGGCACACCACGGCCTTGGGTGCCAGCCTGGTCACCTCGATCACCGACTGGTGCGCGCTCGGTGATCCCTCCGTGCCTGTGTAGAGCCCGCGGCCGACGCGGCGGACTTGGCCGCGTGCAGCCATGCGCGAGACCGTCCGCGCAGGGATGCCCGCCGCGGACAGCTCGCGCGCCGATACTGCGGGCTGCTTCGCGGCGAGGTGCAGCAGCTTGGCGGCATGGCTCCAGGCAGGCATGCCGGCATGGTAGCAAAGTGCACTACTTATCCGCAAGTAATGCATTCTATGGTCATCCTGCGAGAGCTGTCCTGGAAGCTCACTCTGCGTGAGTGGGCGCCGTCCGGGGCGAGTGGGTGCACGGGAGCGGGAAAGCAGGCATCGGCTCACCGGACCGACGCCACGTCCAGACCGGGGTGTCACCAGCGGCGTTAGTCTCCGGGCTTGGCGAAGACTCGTCGGCATCAGCAGGCCCGATGAACAGCATCGGCGGCGACCCTGCGCAGTCAGTGAGCACGACGCTCGCGATCCGGTCGCCCCGGCCGAGGTTGTAGTGCAGTCCCTTCACAAAGGAACGGGTCGCGCCGACGAGGCGATCGAGAAGCTGCTTCTCGAACCCGTCGGCAACCGGGAGCCACTGGCGCGTCACGGGCATCAGGCACAGCTCCTGGATCGCCGGAACGCCTGCACGGCCCACGCCGAATGTCGCCATCATCACCATGTGGATGTCGTCGCTGGCGCCCCACAGCGCCAGCTCCAGCTCGAAGCGCCGCCCGAGTCGCCGGTACAGCTGTTCGTCGATGGCGAAGGCCTGGTCGGGCATGTGCTTGACGACCGCCTTGAAGCCGTAGCGCGCGGGCACGATCTCCTTGACCTCGCCGATCAGCAGCATCAGGTGTTGCGCCTTCCCGGGTACGCCGACCGCGTGCTGCCACTGCGCCAGACGCCGCGCGTTGATCGCCTCTCGCTCGGCGATGGAGAACGGCTCCGGCACATAGAGCCGGTCGCGCAGCGCGTAACCGCGCGCGAGCATGTGCTCCGCAGCCTGAAGCAAATGCCTTCGCACCGTGGCCCAGGTCCGCTTGCCGGCGAAGCCAGGATGCCAGCGCGTCAGCTCGGCCTGGTCCCAGAGGTAGTGCAGCAGGCCCCGCAACGAGAGCTTGGTGCCAGACGAAGAAACGCTGTCACTCGCGTCGCCGGCCGGCGGCATGATCGACCGGCCCGGCATCTTGGCCAGCGGGAAGTCCAGCTTCAGCGTGGTCTCGCCGGTGGCCGTGTCCTCGGTGATCGCGCTGCCCAGCACCTGCCCCAGGCCGGAGAAGTCGGCCGGCGGTTCGTAGGACGGGCAGTCAGGTGCGTGATGACTGCCTGTGTCCGGCATGCGCTTGACGATGTAGCCCTCGCCGAGGCGCGCCACGTACATCTCGACGCCTTCGGCCAGGCACAGGCAGCGGGGACGCTGGTGGGCCGCGTGTGCGTCGGCAACGGCATCCGCGAAGCCTCTCGCCTCGGTCTCGAAGCGCCGGCCGCCGATTTCGTAGACCGCAGATGGCGCCGTGATGCCGTGGTCCGAGCTATCCACCATCTTGGCCTCATCGCACCGGCGTTGGTGCGGCGCGGTCGCGCGAGCGCTGCATCTCGGGCGTCGGCATCACGACGGGCCGCTGCGACGGAGCCGCCTTGTCGTAGACCTTGACCTTGGGCACCTGGCCGTCGCGGATGCGCTGTGCGAGTTTCTCGGTCGCTGCGGCCATCACGGCCGCGCGCTGCTTCTCCGGCACCTTCTTGGCTACCAGGACCGCCTCGATGGCGGCGAGCACGGCCATGCGGCCACCGCCGCCGCGGGCCGAGGCCTTGTCGGCAGGGGCTGCCGCCGCAGCACCAACGTCGCGGGCCGGCTCGATGCGGTTGACCAGGCGGGCTTCGCGCTCGCGCTTCAGCACTTCCAGGTCGCCGGGATTCGGTTCGTAGCCCAGCGTCTTCACGCCGCGCACGGAGGCCTCGAGCCAGACCATTCGCTTGAAGTCCTCGTTGCCGGAGACTCGCAGTGCCTTCCAGTTGCGGGCCTCGGCCACGTCGACCATGGAGCGGGCGACCGACGGGCTGTTGGTGTCCGTCGCCAGGCGGAAGGTCGACTCTGTGAAGGCCACGCGTGAGGTGTCGCCGCGGAAGCGGTACTCGGTGCGGCCGATGGTCACGTCGCCCATCGTCACCGGCGCGCGCTTGATGATGTAGCGGTCCATCAGCGCCGCTTCGAGGCGCGCGACTAGCGCCGCGCGTTCGGCCTGGGCGTCGATCTTCGCGACGGCCTTCGCATCGACCTGTTCGGGCTGCGCAGGTGCCTTGGCGGCGCCCGGCATCGGGACCACGTTGGTGGCTTCGGGTATCTCGTCACGCGCCGGCAGAGGGTCCAGGGGCCGCTCCGGCGCCGCCGGGCGCTGCAGACCGCGTTGCCACTCCCCGTCGACCTTCTGGATCGGCGTGCGCTTGCCGTCCTCGGCGACCGCGACGATGCGCGTACTGCCCACTTGATCCGCTTTCGCGACCATCTCGGGGAAGGTGTTCGCGCGGTAGGTGACCTCGGCGAAGGGATCACGCATCTCGTAGCGCTCGCCGGCTGTGTCGGTCGGCGTCTGGAACCGCTCGATCGCCACGGGTGCTCGATTGGCCGGCTCGACGGTGCCGCCCTGAGCTGGCGCTGCCTTGCGGACGGGGGAGTTGTCTGCATCCATGACGACCTCGCGATGGTGGGTTGGAAGAAGGCTCAGGGCTGGGCGATGGCAGTCGTGGTCAGGGCAACCGGCAGAGCGCGGTACAACTCGATCTCGACGCGCCGGTTCAGGTTGCGGCCTCCGGCGCTGGCGTTGTCGGCGACGTGGTCGCCAGCCGGCTGATAGGTGGCGCGGATGCGTGCCGGGTCCACGCCCGCGGCCACGAGGTAGTCGCGCACGGCCGCCGCCCGCTCGCGGGCGATGCGGCTCTCGGCGGGTGCGTCGGTGGTGCCATCCGTGCGCCCGCGCAGAAGGACCAGCGGCGAGTTCTTCGCGTCTTCAACGAGTGCCGCCGTGACGTCGGGCCCGATGGCGACACGCGTGCTGGCGAAGTCGAACCGCACGGTGAAGACGCTGTTGGCCTTGACCTGCTGGGCGGCTGGGGCCTGCATGGCGGCCAGGAGCTGTTGGCGTGCTGCCATGTTCGCCAACGTGGCGGCGGTAGTCTCCGCGATGCGACTGGATTCGGTTGCCAGCAGGCGCGTGTTCTGAAGGTCGTTCTTGCACACCTGCAGCTCGACGGCCATCTGCGAGTTCACCGGCCGCTTCTGCGACTCGTCGACGGTCGGCGGCTTCGGTGGCGAACTGCACGAAGCCAGCGCGAAGAGCCAGGGCACGAAGGGCATGAAGGCGGTGCGGGTTCGCATGTCGTTGCTCCCAGGTCTAGGTGATGTCGGTGCGCTCGATGGTCAACGGCTCGGCGATCTGGACACCCACATCGCCGAGGAGGACACCGTCTTCGTCGGCTGCTGCCTCGATCGCACCGCCGACCACGGCATTGCCTGGACGAGGGCCGACGAAGAAGTCGAGGACGCCCTCGGCGACATGGCCGGGCTCGCCATCGACGATGTCCGGAAGCCGGCTCATGTCGTAGGCCAGTTGCTCGTAGTCCAGGCTTTCGCCCAGACCCAGCTCATCGTCGGCGTAGCGCCAGCGTTGCTGCACGCGCGCCAGGTGCAGGTCCATGTTCATGCTCGGCACCCTCGGGGCCGGAAGCATGCGCGAGGTGAAGGCTCTGTCTCGGTAGTAGCGGATCTTTTCGCCCAAGATCGGCTTGCAGTTCTCGAAGATCACCACCAGGCGCTCGCTGCCCAGTTCCTTGAACTCCTGCGGCAGCAGCAGCGCGCGGCGCTGCTCGCTCTCGTTGCGGCTGACTGTGCTCGAGCCGTGGCCGCTGAAGGACCGGCTGCGCCCGCGCGTCGTGGCGCGCTCGGTGAAGTGGCCCAGCATGGCGCTGTACTCGTCGGCGTCGCGCTGCTCTCGCGGCGCGTAGAGGATCTGCAAGCCGTGGTTGGTGGCGAAGGTGCGGGCTTCCTTGTCGCCGTAGACAGCGTCGAGCTGCGACATGGCCTGCACAACCGTCAGCAGGCGCAGGTTGTAGCCGGCCACGAAGGCTGCAGCGTTGGTGATGACGCCTACGCGGCCCATGGCCGTGAACTCGTCATTGACCAGCAGGCACTGCACCTTCAGCGTCGGGTCCTGCTCGGGCAAGTTCTGGGTGTTCAGGCTGACGAGCTGCGAGAAGAAGAGGTTCAGCAGCGGCCGGGCGTTGGCCAGCCGGTTCGGGGGGATGCGCACGTAGACCGACATGCGGCGTCGCCGCACGTCCTCGAGCCGGAAGTCGTCGGCGCTGGTGGCCGCGTCGACCACGGCATCCGCAAAGATCGTCAGCGGTGCGTTGAAGGTCGCGACCACGCTGGACAGCGTGTTCTCCGAGTTCGACAGCAGGCGCTGCAGGGCATCGGTACATTCGTCCGTGAGTGGGTTGTCTTCCTCGCGGCGCTGGGTGATCAGGCCACTGAGGTGGTCTTTGAGCGACCGCCCCTTGCCCGAGGACTGGCGCAGCATCTCGCCAATGGTGCGCGGGAGCGAGGGCGTTTCGAGGAGAACGAGGCCCAGGCCCAGGAACAGGTTGCGCGCCTGGTCGTTGAAGAAGGCTTCGGACGAGGTGCCGCCGCCATCGTTGGGGAAGAAGACCTGGCCGATGGTGAGCAGGTCGCCCACGCGGTGCAGCGGGCTGGAACGCACGGCGGTCAGCGGGTTCCAGCGGTGACTGCGCGCGTCCTCGTCGAAGGGCGAGAAAGCATAGACCGCCTGCCCGTGTGCGGCTCGGTAGCCGGCCGTGATGTCGTAGTTCTCGCCCTTGATGTCGAGCACGACGACGGAGTCGGGCCAGTTGAGCAGGTTCGGGATCACGACGCCGACGCCCTTGCCACTGCGAGTCGGCGCCGACAGCATCACCGAGAGCTGGCCAGGAAGCGACAGGAATTTGCCGCGGTGGCGGCCGATGAGGATGCCGGGCTGCCCGACGCCGCCTGTGAGCCCCGCGCGATCGACCTCGGCGGGGCTGGCGAAGCGGGCATCGCCATGCAGGGCCCGCCGCGGACGTGCGGCGGCGACCAGACCGGCCGGCAGCAGGATCAGCAGGCCGATCCCCGACACGCCGATCGCGAGCTGAAGCTTCTTGCGCAGCCGGGCATCGTCGGCGTACAGGCCCCAGTAGTGGACGATGCTGGCGAACTGCGCCTGTTTCGGGTTCGCCTTGTTCAGCACCAGGAACAGTACGCCGGCCAGATAGACCGCCGCACAGGCCAGCGCGGCGTAGCCGAGGATGGCGAAGGCGCCAGCCGCAACCTTGCGGCCCATTGGCCACGCCGAGAACGGCAGGGCTGCAACGCCGCTCATGCTGCCGCCGCCTGTTGATCCCAACGACCGAGCCGCTGGCGCCGGGGCTCGTAGAGGATCTCGGAGATGAAGCGCCCGCGCTCGTCGCGATCGAACTGCACGATCACGTCGACCACGACGCTCAGGAGCCACTTGATCTCATCCATGCGCAGGCCGCCGCCGGCGCCGGTCTCGCGGATCATCAGCGACATCTGCTCGAAGGCCAGCGCGCAACTGCCGGCGTGGACGCTGGTGATGCTGCCCGGGTGGCCGGAGGCTGCGAGGCGCACGAAGTAGAAGCACTCGTCGCCGCGTACCTCGGCCAGGAAGATGCGGTCGGGTTTCATCCGCAGGCAGGCTTCGAGCAGCGACTTGGCCGTCACACGCGCCGTGCCCTGGGCGTCCTTGCTGTAGAACAGGTGCACCACGTTCGGGTGGTTCGGCAGCGTCAGCTCGGCCGTGTCCTGGATTGTGATGAGGCGCTCGTGCTTCGGCACCTCCTCCACCAGGCCCTTCATGAAGGTGGTCTTTCCCGAGCCGGTCTTGCCGCTGACGACGATGGTCTGGTGCTTGCGCACCGCGAGGCGCAGGAACTCGGCATAGCGGCCGGCGTCCTTCAGTTCGACCAGTTCTCGCTCGAAGGGCAGCAGTTCCGCGTTTGGCGTGCGCGTCACCGTGGCGGTGCGCTCGAACAGGCCCTCGCGCTCGAAGTCATCGAGCCGCTTGATCAGGTGCGACGGCTTGCGCACCGTGATCGACACCGTGCCGCGGGGCACTGCGGGCGGGATGACGAACTGGATGCGCTCGCCGCTGGGCAGCGTGGCCGAGAGCAGGGGCCGTTCCTGGTTGACCTGCTGGTCGCAGAAGGTGGCGACGGCGGTGGCCAGCGACAGGCAGCGTTCCTGCGTCATCTCAGGCGCCGGTACGGTCTGCCAGCCGCGCACCGTCTCGACGAGCAGTTCGCCTGGCCGGTTGACGCAGACTTCGAGCACGCCGGGCGCGTCTAGTTGATCGCGCAGCGGTCGCAGGAACTCGACGACCGAGGTGGCGTCGCCGCACCAGCCTTCGCCCAGATCCTCGTGCTCGCACGCATGCTGGTTCATGGCGTGCCCTCGCGAGGCGGCACGCTGGCCGTGGGCCTCAGTTCGTACACCGACGAGAAGTCCACGTCGCGGGCGACGTAGATGCCGACGATGCCGCCCTGGTTCTGGTAGATCAGCGGCGGGATGTTGATCGTGCTGTCCAGCACCTTCTCGGCCAGCTTGCTGGTGTTGGCCGTGGTGGACGGCAGCACGATGGTGTCGGCCTGCCGGTCGCTGGCCTGGTTCTGGATGACCAGCTTTACCGAGTCGTCGATCAGCGACAGCAGCATGGCCGCCCCGATGCGCTCGCCCCAGCGGTTGTCGACGTAGCCGTCGATGCCGGACTCTCCGAGCTGGCCCGTGCCCGGGGAATCGATGTCCACCGTGACGCCCAACGGCGTGCGGATGCGGGTCCAGAGGACCGGGATACGCACGGTGCCGGGGCGTACGGAAGCGATGCGGTATTCGCCGTCCATGTGCGAGCCACGCTCGATCAGCAGCACGCGGCCGTCGTCGCTGAAGACGTTGCGCTGCACCTGGCAGCCGACGAGTCCCGAGGTGGCGCTGATCACCTTGGTCTTCAGCGCGCAGGTGAAGGCCGTGCCCTTGGGGAGCGTCAGGCTGCGGTTGCCCAGCATCGAGGCAGCTACCTTCGGTGTGGCGGAACCCTGGAGCTGGCCGCCGAAAAGGCCCCCTCCGGCGGCGGGCGCTCCGACGGGTGGTGTGCCCGCGGCCGGGGGCCCACCAAGGAGGGCTCCCGATGGCATGGTTCCCGTCGCCTGGCCGGTGGCCATCGCGGCGGTCTTGGTCAGGCTCTCCAGCATGCCTTGCAACTGCCGCTGGTAGCCCTGCAGGTTGCGCGATGTCGCTGCGATCGGGTCGTTGGGATCGGGGGTCTCGGAGGCCGACAATCCTTCGGCGGAAGGTGCTCCGGCATCCCCCCTTCGGGTAGAGGCACCCGGCGGCAGGAGGGCCCCTGGCCGAGTGGTGACCAGCAGGACGGGGGCATCCTCTGGTGGGACCACTTTCGGGCCACCCGATGCGGGCGCCCCCGATCCGGTGCGCCGGACGCCGATGGGCTCGGCCAGTTCGTCGGACGTGGGTGTCAGTGCTGGGATGCGCGGCGCGGTGGCCACGGCGGCGCTGGCGGTTGGGGCCGGCGGCATCTCCAGCCTTCGAGGTTCGGATGTGGCCGCAGTGGGCTTGTCCTTCACCAACTTGGACTCGGCCTCGTCGGCCTTCTTGCCGCTGGCCGAGACGCGCTGGACCGTGTACGCGGCGACGGCCACCATAGAGCCGATCAGCAGGGCCACGGCCAGCAGCCCCTTCTTCGACATCGAGACGCGTTGCCGGGCCGCGACGTTGGGGATACCGGGCTCACCGGGCAGCGGCGAGATGGTGTTGCCATCTGCCGCGGCCTCGGCGCCCAGGCTGGGCTCGTGGTCGCGTGGGTCCTGCGTCATGGTGTTGCTCCCTTCCGGGCGCCTATTGGCGCGTTGCTGCCACCGGCATCGGCCTTGAGCACGCGCTGCACGCCGGGCACCGTGGTGCCGTCGCCGGGTGGCCGCCCGTCCAGGTCGAAGGCCTCGTTCCAGAGGCCGACGACGGCGGAGCCGGCGCGCAGCATCAACTTGCGGCTGACGCGATCGACCACCAGCAGGTCGTCTTCCATGCGGGCATTGACGAGCGTCTCGCTGCCGTCGCCCAGCACATGGAACACGGCCGGCACCTCGCGGTTGCCGGGGAAGCGCAGGTAGGTGAAGCGACCGTCGTCGTAGACCAAGGTCGGCACGATGTCCTGCGAGCCGGTACCTTCGGCGATCGAGTACTGGGTGTTCATCACCTGCGGTTTCGCCTGCAGACGCTCCGCGACGACCTGCTGCGGCGGGGGAGGCGGCGGCACCGCCGGCAGGGCGACGAGCGGCACGTCGTCGCGCATGGCAAGGCGTGCAGGAGGTGCCGGGCGCGGCGGTGCTTTGACGACGAGCCGGTATACCGGCGGCTTAGGGTCGCCATCGGCCAGGACCACGAAGCGGAAGGTGTGCGTGCGACGGTCGGTGACCACGGCCAGGTTGTTCGCGGCGCTAGCCGAGCTCTTTGCCTTGACGAAGAGGTTGCGGCCACCGGGCTGCGCAGCCACGCACCAAGCGGCATCAGCCTTCGTGCAGTCGCCACCCAGGCCCGCCGCGACCTCGGTGATCGACTCATCGGGGTCGAGCACCACCAGCGTCACGATGCCGCGCTTGACCGGCACGGTGACGACCGCGCGTGGGTCGTAGACCACCTCGCGGAGACGCGGGTCCACGGGTTCCGGTGCGGCTATCGCGATGCCGCACAGCGCCGTGCAAGCGAAGGCAGCCAGCCAGGCAAGCGCCTTCACGGCTTGGCTCCTGGGGTAGCCGTGTTGATCTCGGGATCGGACCGGTAGGCCGTGACGACGAAGCCGAATGGGTTCTCGAGCCGGTCGCGCTCCTTGGCCAGCACCTTGGGTTGGTACTGGAAGACGACGCTGGCCACGTGCCGCGTGGTGACCTCGGGCAGGTTGCGGTCCGTCAGGCGCACCACCTTGTCGTAGGTGACCGTGGCCTCGCCCTTATTGCCGGCGCGCCCGGACGCGGCTAGGCGCACGCCGATGACGTTGATGCGCCAGTCCTCGGCTGCGCCAATCTTCTTCTGCAGGGCACCATCGCCTTCGAACTGGCGGTTGTAGTCGGCGAAGACCGCCGGCACCGCCATGCGCGCCACCTGGTCGAAATCGCGCTGCAGGAACATCCAGCTGTAGCCCTCGCGGGCGCGCACGAAGTTGGCGAGGTTGTGCTTGTCGAGCGCCTCCATCGGCGGGATGGTTTCGACGGCCAGTCGCTGTTGGATGGTGGCTTCGCCGGTGACGCGATCGACGACGATGGGGATCTCGACGACACGGCGAAGCGGGCCCTGGACGAACACCGCCGCGATGCCGATCAGGCCCATCACGAGGCCGGCGATGGCGACCCACCAGGCCCGGCGCTCCGAGCGTTCCAGCATCAGCGCGCGGTCGACCTCCCACGCACGGTTGGCGTCGATCTCGGTCGTCTCGGCAGCGGCCTTGCCGGCGTCGCGTGAGCGATCCGGCAATGCAGCGGCTCTTCCTGGCGTCAGGACGGCACTCATGGGGGACCTCCATGGGGCTGCGCCGAGGACTCGGCGCAGCGGTTCAAGGACCGGGCGTCAGGGCAGGTAATCGGCCACCTTGCCCGTGCGCACGAGCATCTGGTACTGCCGCTCACGCTCGCGCGACCGCGCAATCCGTTCCTCGCTGTCGGCCATGCCCTGGAGCATCTGCACCTGGGACATTTCGTGGGCCAGCAGCGCGTTCTCGGCACCGATGCGGGCCTGGATCTCCTGCACCGCCTTCTGGTCGGACGTGGCGTTGATCTGGCCCATCAGCGACTGAATCTGCGACAGGCGGCCCGCAGCCGACTTCATCGCGTCCTGCAGCAGGCCCTTCTGCTGGTACGGCTGGGCCAGCGTGGCCTGGCAGCTGGTCCGCGCATCGCCGCTCAGGTCCATGCAGTTGTAGACCATGCCCGCGTCACG
This sequence comes from uncultured bacterium, assembly GCA_963779155.1. Taxonomy (GTDB): domain Bacteria; phylum Pseudomonadota; class Gammaproteobacteria; order Burkholderiales; family Burkholderiaceae_C; genus CAIKUF01. The sequence goes on from CAVZXE010000022.1 coordinate 57,597, forward strand.
CAGAGCCTTGGCCGTGCCGTTCAGCCCCGAGTACCCCGACGTGTTGATGGCGTTGAGGTAGGTATAGGCCTCGGCCGGCACGTAGTTCTTCAGCATCGGGTTGTTGAAGACGTTCCCGAGGTTGCGGATGCCGTTGATGCTGTTGAGCTGATCCTGCAACTGGGTGATCTGTTGGACCTGGTTGCTGATCTCGGTGACATCGTTCAGGACCTGCAGGATGGTCTGGATCAGGTTGGCGATGTCGATGACGGGGATGCCCTGTGCGCGGGCACTCCCTGCACCGAGGCTTCCGGCAACGAGAACAGCGGCGGCAGCGGCCTTCAGACGAGTCTTCATCTCACGCTCCTTCAACTGATTGATGACTACGCTCGGCCGCGGAGGGCGGCGAGCTTGTAGGCAGCGGTCTTCACCGCCCCGTATCCCTGTCGGACGACGGTGCCTGCACCGGCGGCCATAGCACCGGCTGCGCGGCCCGTGGCATTGGCTGCCGCGCCTGTGGCCTGGCCTGCGGCGTAGGGCAGCCCGGCACCGGCACGTACGACACCGCCAGCCGCACCCACGGCACCGGCGCCTCTGGCGGCGGAAGCTGAGCGCAGGCCCGAGACCATCATGGCGTTCTGGATCATCTGGATGCCCTGCTGGACGGCGGCACCGCCCGTGAGCGCAGAGGCTAGGCTCGGAGCCTGGAAGCAGATGATGGCCATGAGGATCATCACGACGCAGTACTTGAGGCTCTCGCCGACGACGTTGAATGTCGGGCCGAGGAAGCCGCCCTGGGATTGAATGACCTGCACCATGGCCTGCCCCATGTAGATGCTCAGGCCCAAAGCGAAGAAGGCGAACCAGGTCAACACCACCGAGTTGAGAACCATGGAGAGCCAGCTGTCGAAGAAGCGCGCCGTGGGTCGCCATGCGAGGCAAAGGACGAACAGCGGACCAACCGCGATCACAAAGGTCAGGAACAGCTTCGCGAGAGTGACGACAAAGAGTGCGATGCACAGGAAGATCACGTTGCCGAAGGCAGTGACTACGGCGGCGAAGACAAGGTCGAGCCTTAAGATCCCTGCCTCCTTAAGCAGATCGAGGACCAGCAGGCTGGCCTGATCGTTGAAGGCATCAAGCAGCGCATACGGTGAAGTCACCGTCATCGGGTCAGTTGCTGTCGGCAGGAAGGTAGTCGCCACGCCCGTGGCGAGCGCGTTGGCGCTGTCGGCCACGTTGCTGATGTAGAAGCCCGACTGAAGGGAGAACGCCAGAACGAGTCCGATCTTGAAGACCTTCCACATGAACACCGGAAGCGTCTCCGAAACCTCGTTGCGCAGCACGGCCCATCCGTAGAGCGTCACCCAGATCGTCATGCAGATCAGCGCGATCGGAGCAATCGCGGTCATCAACGATGACACCACGCCGAGCACGTAGGTGCTGAGGACGGTGTTGAACTGATTGCCGACCCAGGTGAACATGGCGCACGCTCCTCTACTACTGAACCGCCGGGTTCGGCAAGCTCTTGATGCTCACGCAACCCTTACCGATATCGGGGTACTGGCAGTGCTTCCACTCCGATCCGGTCTTGACGACCCATACGCGAGATCGCTTCTCAGAGCCGTAGGTTGATGTCCGGCACGTGGTGGGTCTCGCGTAGACCTCGGTGCACTCCACCAAACCCTCTGGTGTCTCGACCATCTTCCAGCCGCCACCTGAACACCCAGGCGTTGCCGCGGGGCAGGGCTTCGCGAGAAGCGCGCCGGCTGTCGGTGGCGTCTCCACCTTCTTGGTCCCATCGGGCATCACCTTGACGGCCTCGTTGCCCTTGACGAACTGAGCGCTGGTGGTGGTGGCGGCGAGTGCCAGTCCGGCCAGCGCAAGGAGATGACGAACAGTTTTCATGCGGCTCTCCTGGAATTGCGAAACCTGCGATCGTGAACCTCACGAAGGAGAACCGGAAGCCATTGAAACGGATCGTTGCCATGCCGTTCGCGCACGGCATCGAGCAGGGCCACGTTGTCGGTTGTGGCCGAGAGCACGGTGATGAAGTCCTCGAGCCCGGCCAGGTCCAGCTCGCAGATCGCGCTGGCGTGGCCCTGCTTGACAAGGAAGCGCCGGCCGCCCTGTGCGCCGAGGCTGCGCACGATGTCGAACTCGGCCTGCGTCAGGCCGAAGCCGTCGACGTACTCCTCGCGTACCGCCTCTGGATTGGCGAGGAAGATCTTGGTCACGCTCTGCTCAATCATCGTGCGGCCGATCGGGTGGCGCAGCACGTCCGACGGGCTCTGGGTATCGAAGATGCCCAGGCCGTTCTGCTTGCGGATGGTCTTCTGCTTCTGCTTGGCGAAGTCGCTGAAGATCTCGTGGTCGAGCGCCTTCCAGAACTCGGAGATCACATAGATCAGCCGCTCGCCGTTGACGAGCTCCTCCATCACTTGCAGCAGGTACATCATCACCGGCGTGCGGACCTCAGGCAGGTCGAGGAACTCGGTGGTGTCGAAGCCGATGACGTTGGCGGCGTGGAGGTCGAGCAGGCGGTCGTCGGCCTGATCGAAGACCCAGCCGAGCGCGCCGCCCTGGCACCAGCGACCGAGCCGCTCAAAGAGGCTGTTCTCGCCCGCCTTGGGCAGGTTCTGCCGCACGGTCGAGAAGCGGCGCAGCGGCGTCGGCATCATCGCCACGGCCTTGACCGCATCCGCGATGGCACGCTCGTCCGCCGGCAGCAGCGGCATGGCCGGCGTGGCGATGCAGGTGCGGATCAACTGCTCCCAGAACTGGATGCGCGCCGGTGTCGGTTCGCGCTGCAGCGGGTTGCAGCCGGTGGGCTTGCCGGCTTCGAGCGTGAAGTAGCGTCCCCCGAGGGCCCGGATCGCGATCTCGCAGCCGCGGTCGAGGTCGAAGAGCACCAGACGCGGTGCCGGGTCCCACTTGCGCGTGAGCGTCAGCAGGAACATCTCCAGGGTCGTCTTGCCGACGCCGGTCGAGCCGATGATCAGTGTGTTGCCGGGCAGCTTCTTGTCGGCCGAGTCCTCGCCCTCCGGGCTGCTGTGCAGGTTCAGGTAGAACGGCTGGCCAGAGGGCGTGCGCAACAGGGCCAGCGCCTCGCCCCAGGGGTTGCCGTCGCGCTTGCCTCGCGCGAAGTTGTGGCCGCTCGACAGCGCCGCGAAGGCCCGCGAGCCGAGCTTGGCATCCCGGGGCCGCCACTGCCAGTTGCCGGGCATCTGCGCGAACCAGGCGGCATCGGCCACCAGGTCCACCGGAGACATCTGCAGGCTGGAGGCTTCGCCGACGGCGCCGATCGCTTGCGCGGCCCGGCGGCCGGCGTCGGCCACGTCCTCGCCGAAGACGACCAGGCTGTAGTGGTACTCGCCCATGCAGAACTGGCCGTCGCCGAGTTCGTTCAGCGCCACGTCCATCTCGGCGACCTGGCTCGCCACCACATCGTCGCTGGCGATCAGCTGGTCTCGCTGCAGTTCGAGCGCGCGCATGGCCTCGCGACGGGGCAGGATCGAGAAGCTCTGCGTCTCGATGAACTCGCTGGCTTCGTACAGAAGCGCGTTGAGGATGCCAGGTTCTACCGCGTCGGCGTATTCCTTGATGTCGACGAGGGCCGCGTAGCGACGTTGGTCGCCTTGCCGCAGTTCGAGCTTGTCGCCGCCGAAGGACAGGCGTGCGGTCGGCAGCGTCCGGTACAGCGGTCCCGCCGTCATCGGGACCGGCCGCCAGCAGCCATTGACCAGGTAGCCGAGGAACTCGGCCACCTCGGAGTAGGTGCGGCCGCGCTGTTCGCGCACGCCGAGCAGTTCGGGGCCGAAGCCGCGCAGCACCCGGCCGACGAGGGCGGTGCGCTCTTCCATGACGCGCAGGGCCTCGGCCTGGGCTTCGGCGATGGCAGCGCGAGTGCGTTGCGTCGATTGCAGGGCGCGGCTCACGCGGGACACGTTGGGCCGATAGACCAGCGTCAGATAGAGCTCGTTGCTCATCATTCGGCGCTCGCCCAGCTTGGCCTGATAAGCCTTCGACAGGTCGCGCGCGAAGCCGGGCTGCGCCGGGTCCTGGAGGTTGTCGCTGACGACGCGGTGCACGCGATGCGTCCACACCGCCCACTGGCCGCCGGCCAGGTTGCGCAGCAGGCTGCACAGGGCCTCGTGCCGCTCGCCAATCTGGTGCTCGTCGGCGCATTCGAAGGCCACGCCGTCGAGCCGCCACACGCGGAGGTAGTCGCCGCCGCGCGTGATCACGTCGTGCGAGGTGACCAGCGACGAGAAGGGGATGAACCGTGCGAGCGGGTTCTCCGCCTGGGCGTGGGCCCAGTGCCGGGGCCTGAAGCCACTGCGACCGGGCCGCGTGTCGGCGCCGTTGGGCCTAGACATGCCAAGCATCACGGGCTCCCCTGTAGAGGGTGGGTGCGTAGCTGCGCGCATGCCAGAAGCGGCGGTTGCGGGGTCGTGCAAGCGCAGCTTCATGGCGACGAACATCTGGCGGAAGCGTTGGTCGTCCTTGGAAGTGACGAAGCGCATCCAAAGCAGCGCGGGCACGAAGGCCACGACCACGCTGAGGGCGATCCACCAGCTCACCAGGGTGCCGCCCCACATGATCAGCAGCATGCCGGTGCCGAACAGCACCACCAGCGGCACGAGTGGAATGCCCAGCTTCATGGCCGGGCGCGTGGCGCCCTTGTAGATGGCTTCGCCTTGCATGGTCGCGCTCGCCGGTCAGGTCACGATGTAGCTGGCGAAGGCGGCGGCGCCGCCCACCAGGGTGCCGCCGATGAGCACGTTGGCGACATCGGCCAGGCGGGCACCTTGAAAGATCATCTTGAAGCCGGCCCAGATGATCGCGATGGTCACCACCGCGATCGAGATCGTCACCAGGATGGTGTTGACGTTGGTGACCGTGGTGTTGATCTTGTCGAAGCCCTGGGCGAGCGCCGCCTGAGACAGCAACGCAGGGACGATGGCGGCCAGGGCCGGCGCGTTGCGCCGGATCGATGCGAGGGTTGTCATACCTTCTCCTTCGGTTGGGCGGTAGGAACGGCGCGTGCGGCGACGACGACCTTGCGCACGTAGCCGTGGCGGAATCCGGTGGCAAAGTTGCCGCTGTAGTAGCAGGACAGGGCTTGCCGCAGGGCGACCTGATCGACTGCCTTCGAGGCCGATCCGCTCGCGCGGTCGAAGCACTCGCCGAGCACGGTCTGCATCGCGGTCAGGTTGGTGCAGGGCTCGAATGCGGTTTCCACGGTCAGGCCGAGCCGACCGAAGTTGCCGACGTTGATCTGCCCGAGGCCGACGCTGAAGTTCCAGCCAGCATCCAGCAGCGCCTTGGCTGTCGCCAGCGCCTCGGCGCGGTGGCGAGGCTGGCGCACGAGTGCACCACCGACCACGCCGATCGCCCATGGGTTGAAGGCGCTCTCGACGCTGACCACGGCCCGTGCGGTGTCGGCATGCACCTGCGGTGCACAGGCCAGCGCCAGCGCGAGGAAGAGGGACGTGTCCATGGTGCGATGCCTCAGTACCCGGAGTCGGCGACAGGCGCGGGCGGCGGCAGCGCGGCGAACCACGCGGCGTAGTCGTCGTCGAACTTGGTGTCCCAGGTGCCTAGCTGTGCTTTTGCGGCCGGGGTGAACTCCGTCACCGTGTCTCCACCCATGTTCCACCAGGTGCGCGTGAAGGGCGCGCCGTTGATGTTCACCGTGACGGCACCGACGTAGTCGCAGGAGTAGATCGGCCCGCTCTCGCCGTCGAACACGCGGGTGTACTGCGGCGGGCAGTAGCCGGGCGCGCTGGCCCAGGTGTTGTTTGCCGAGTTTCCGGCGCCGGCCATCGAGCAGACCGGGAAGGGCCTGCCGCGCGCCAGGTCTCGGTGCAACTGTTTGATCGTCGGCACGCACTCGGGGATCGAGCGCCAGCTCGGGGCGGCGAGGCACAGCAGCACCTTGCAGCCGTCCACTGCGTGGGCCGGCGTGCTCGCACCGAAGAGCGCTGCGAACGCCAGCAGGACGGCGAAGAAGTGGGCGAGGATGCCCCGCTTGGCAGCGCGGCGGGGCCGGTCTAGAGTGCTGTTTGCTTCCATGGCGGGTCCTTAGGTAGAGGAGACCGAGGGGCTTCGTGTCAGGGGGCACCACCGCGCCCCGTTCAGAAACTCTAGGTTCCCCACCCACCACTTCACGCGATGACTTCGGGTCAAGAATCATCGGATCGCGCGCGCAAGCCGAACAAGCCGCCCGAGATCGAATCCCTTGCGGGCGCCTTCCATCCGCATGCGATCGAGGTTCAGGACTTCTCGCACTACGCGCTCGTCATCGACGTGCGAACACCGCAGGAGTACGAGGAGGATCACATCCCCGGCGCGGTGCAGTTCTCGCCCGCCGTGGTGAGCCAGGGACCGCTGGTGACCGGGCACGCCGACGATCGAGCGCGAGCCCTCGTGGCGCAGGACAGCGGCGCCGAGGGCGAGTTGCCGCCTGTACTGGCGGCGTTGGTTGCACCCTTGAAGCTGGACCAGGCCATCCTCGTCTACTGCGGGCGCGGTGGGCTCGACAGCCTGCCCGTCGCTCGCGCACTGCGATGGCGTGGGTGGACTGTCGACGTACTTCCGGGCGGATGGATCAACTACCGCCGCTGGGTGCAGGCTGGCCTGGAGGTTCTGCCCAGGATGGTGAGCTTCCGCGTGATCGCCACGTCGCTCGGGTGTGAGACCGATCGCGTCCTGAGTGCGCTCGCGAGCGTCGGCCACCAGGTGCTGAACGTCGAGGCGCTCATGGTGCGCCGTCGTGGTTCGATCTCGTGCCGTTCTGCGCAACAGCCGTCGCAGGCCTGGCTGGAGAGCCAGTTGCTGCAGCGACTTCGTTCAGTCGATCCTCGGCGACCGGTGTGGGTCGGCGATGTCGATTCCCAGGTCGGTGAACTGCAGTTGCCAGGATCGATGGCTGACGCGCTGGTTTCTGCGCCTACCGCCGCACTGGAGGCACCGCTCGAGGAGCGCGCCAACCGATGGATCGAAGACGAGCCGGACTGGGCGTCGCCATCGACTGCGCTCGATGCATTGGCCTCGCTGGAGCCGGCACCGGACGTCCGCATCGTCGAGCGATGGAAGCGCCTGTTGCTTGGCAACCTAGCCGATCTGGTGGCCAGCGTGTTGACCGACTACCTCGACCGGCTTCAGGTTGCCCGCAGCGCGCAGCGCCTGAACCGGCCGAACAGTCTCGCACCGTTGTCGATCGACTCGCTCCAGCCTGAAAGACTGGCCCTCTCGGTGCACGCCTGGCAACCGACCGCCGACCCTGTGGCAACTTAGCCGATCAGCAACCCGCACTCGACCGCCAGCCTTGCCGCGAGGCGGCGGTTCGGCACCCCCAGCTTCATGTTCATGCGCTGGAAGCGCGAGTTGATCGAACTCTTGCTGACGCGCAGCTCGGCCGCGATGCGCTTGCTGCTGTGTCCCTGCTGCTCGTGGCGCAGGAGTTCGAGGTCGGCCTGGGTGATGCGCGCCTTGACGATCAACTCGCGCCGGATGCGGGCCAGCCACCAGTCATGCATTTCCGCGGCGATCAGGCGCGCTCCCAGGCGGAAGCGCCCGAACCCTTCTCCGTCGAAGAACCCAGGTTGGGTCGATCCGAGGCACAGCAGGCTGATCCGGGAATGTCCGGCGCCAGAGTGGGCCGGCACCAGCGCTGCCGATGCGAAGCCGTTCCGCTGTGCCAGTGCAATCACCCGCTGACCCTCGGCGTCCAGCACCGGCACTGCGCTGGCCGGGATCGGCTCCGAATGGTGCGCGGCGTAGGCCAGCCAGGGGTCGTGGGCAAAGCAGCCGGCTTCCAGGTAGCGCTGGCACCAGCCGGGCTCACACACCAGCATGAAGCGGCAGGCCGACAGGTCGGCGTTGTTGCGGATGAAGCTGACGAAGACTGCGTGTTCCGCCCCGAGTGCATGGACGCCGTCCGTGAGCAGCGCATGGACGGTGGCCTGGTCCCTGGCCTCGGCGATGCGTTCGGCGACGGCAGCGATGCGCTCTGTGTAGTCGGTCGTAGCCACGATCTGCACCAGCGCCGGTGCCTCAGGGTTCGCTGGCGTCGATGCTTCGCCAGAGCTCGTCGGCGTCGCGCTTGAGGTTGACGTGGAGCAGCGGGTGCTCGAAGCGGATGGGGTCGTTGTCGCACCATCGCTTGAAGTGCTCCGCATCCGCGAACTGGACGGACTGCTGCGTTCGCAGTCCACGCCGGGGAATTTCTTCTCGTTCGACATAGAGACCTCCTGCAACGCGTTGTAGGAAGAACCGGACTTCCCCCCTCCGGCCTTCGGCGCTCAGGGTTCGAGCGCCCTTAGACGCTGCCCCGTTAGTCGCCGTCCCCATGGCGTCTCCCGGCAAGACACGCCGCGGCAGGCCGGGGCGTGTCACGCGGTTCACCGGATGCCCCTCGCTTGGATTGGTCCCGGCGCGCACCGCGTCGTCGTCGCGGTGCGACGGACATTGAGGAAATGTGGCGCCTTCGATGCCGCAACGGCTGCGGCTGGCGCCTCGTGGAAACGGCGCATACCTGCTCCAAGCGATGAAAGGGACTGCACGATCCGCTCGGACAGGCGGCTTGTGGTGGCCCGCAGCGCACGGGCTTCTTCACAGGTTGTAGAAGACTCCAAGTGATGTCGCACTGTCCACACCAGCGGCTAAGTTTTTGGTAAGCGTTCGTACGTGGGACGACTTGCTAACTCTCTAAACGCACTCTCCACTCGCGTGCTCATGCAGGCCTCGGCGGTGGTGTGGAGCAAGCCCGCGTTCCTCGGCCGCCCGATGTGCGAACCGTAGCGCCGCGCGCGCCGTCGCAAGGGCCTTTCGCGGCATAGGCCGGTGCCCTCCCGCCTGCGGCGGTCCCCTCCCAGCTATTCCACGGTGCCCTTGCGCCCGCGCTTGTTCGCGTCGCTGTCGGTGTCGCACGGCGACCGACGAATGCGGGGCAGCAGTCCGCTCAACCCAACGCCGAGGGATCAACAGCCAATCCGGCTCCCTCGGAAAACAGGGCAGGCGGTTTTCAGGTCGGGAAGGCAGACGGGGTCTTGATGCAAGTCGATCTTGAACGCAGCGAGTGGGCACGGGGCCGTTTACGAAACGTTGCCGTGCCGTTCAAAACCTGGGCCTTTCCCTGGCCCGGCGTGCCGCCGTGATCCGTTGTCGAGAGACGGTCGCGGAGTGTCATCAACCAATGGAGTTCATCATCATGGAACACACGAAGGAGTTGCTCTCGGTGCCGCTGGCCAGCCTGGTGCCGTCGCGGTTCAACGTCCGCCGTCACTCGGTGGGACAAGTCGAGGAGCTGGCGGCGCTGATCGAGGCGCAGGGCCTGCTGCACAACTTGGTCGTCACCGAGCAGGAGGTCGGCCGGGGCAAGTCGCGCAAGCTGAAGTTCGCGGTTGCGGCCGGCGAGCGGCGGCGCCGCGCGATGCTGCTGTGGCAGCAGCGGGGGCGACTGCCGAAGGAACACGAGGTGCTGTGCGAGCTGGTGCCGCCCGAGCGCGCGCTGGAGGTCAGCCTCGCCGAGAACAGCGGGCGCGAGGCCATGCATCCGGCCGACGAGTTCGAGGCGTTCAAGGCGCTGATCGACGAGGGCAAGGGCGTCGAGGAGGTGGCGGCGCGCTTCGGCGTGTCGGTCCTGACGGTGCAGCGGCGCTTGAAGCTGTCGGCGCTGTCGTCGAAGCTGCTGGCGCTGTACCGCGAGGACGGCATCAACCTGGATCAGCTGATGGCGCTGACGCTGCGGGTGCGGCGAGCAGTGCGAACGCCATCGCGGCGGCGCTCGGCCTGGACATGGCCGACTGGTGGGAGCCGACCGCCGAGGCCTACCTGAACCACGTGCCGAAGGCGCAGATCATCGCGGCGCTGAAGGAGGTTGGGCCCGAGCTGGCCGGAGGTGGTGTCGAGGCGATGAAGAAGAATGCGCTGGTGAGCGCAGCGGCATCGCGGCTGGCCGGCACGCGCTGGCTGCCCGAGCCGCTGCGCCGATCGCCAGGCTGAGCGGATCGCGCGGGCGGGGTGAACCTGCCCGCGCCTTCCGGGTCGGAGGAGTCATGTGGCTGCTGGTTGCTCGCGAACCCCGGCCGGACGCGCCTGACTGGCCCGGCCGGCGCTTGCTCGCGGCCGTCGATGCGGTCGCGTGGCCGTTGATGTGGGTGCTGCTGATCCGGCACGTGCCGGGACCGGCGGGCCTGGTCGGCCCGTTCGTGACGGCGCTCGCCGTGCTGCTCGGGCTCGGGCGACTGCACCAGGCGCTGTGGGTCAATCACCGCTACTGGTTCACGACCTGGCGCTGGGGCAAGGTGCTGGGTGCGATGCTGCTGATCGGCGCCGTGATGAAGCTGTCGATGTCGGCGTAGACGAGGACGCCTGCGAGAGAGTCGCTCGCGGGCAGCGTGTCAGTGCGACACCGTGGGTCGCCCGGCGCTCCACCGCTCGAGGTCGATACGGCGCCAAGCCACGGCGCGCTTGGCGAGGCGGACCGGCGACGGGAACTTGTCCTCGGCCATCAGCCGGTAGATCGTCGACCGGCCGAGTCCGGTCATGCGCACGACGGCAGCCATGCGGACGAACACGGCGGGCTGCACATCGGCTGCGGACGGCTTCGACTCGGTCTGCGTCTGGCTCATCAGGCGGCTCCTGGGCTGGGTCTGAGGAGAACTCTAGGCGCTGCAGGTGGGCTCGCGAGCGATGACTTTGGGCGAAAAAGTGTCGATAGCCAGGCTGCCGGTCAGTTGTCCTGGAGTTCTCATCGTGTCGTGATGGCTGCGGGTGCGGGATCAGCGAGCGTGTTCCGCCGGTCTCAGATCGGGCATCGGCCTGGTTCAGCCTGCCGCACGGTTCTCAGAGAAACCGTTCTGCTTCTGTGGATGCGCTCTGATTCCGCCCACGGCTTGCGCACACGTTCTACTCAGTCGGCTGAGGCGTGAAAGTGAATCGGCTTGACTGCGTTGCCCCGAACAGATCCAGAAGGTATGCGAAGTCAGCTGCCCGCCTCACTAGAAGATGAATGTCAGGCTCCCAATCGCCCAAGATGGCGAAGTGAACCTTCGCTGGGTCGAGGGCCGCGAAGGCCTTGTTCAGTGCATCCGCGTTCTGCTGAACGTGCGTAGCGATCCAGACTCCCTGCAGTAGTTCGTCCGGATCTGTAGGGAGAAATTTCTTGTCGAGGCTCCGAAACAGCAGCGCAGGATCGTGTTCCGGCTCTGGCATCCATCTGCTGCCGTCTTCCCGCGTCATCTGTTCAATGAAGTCCTTGCTGCGGCTTTTCACGTCGAGCATCACGCGGCGCTCCGGCGCGTGAACGACCCAATCGACGGTGGTGTTGCCAGCACCGAGTCCGGTTACTTCGAATTGAGCGGGTATGTCTGCGCGCACCTTGCTGCCGGGAATCATTTCCGCAAGAGTCACGGCATGCCGTTCTGGATCATTCAATCGCGCGTAGTACGCCACGCGCTCTTGAGCGGAGAGCCTTGCGCTAGCCGTGACGATGGCGCGGTGCAAGTAGTCGACCGGGACCCACATATGCGCACCCCAGACCAGCGTCCTGTCGATCTCGAAGGGGACACCGAATTCGTAGCGCCACCGACCCGTCAGCTTGTCGAGGAATGTTCCCGCATCGATCAGCGGTGCTGGAAGTCCCGCGAAGCGTTCGGTGGACTGTTCGACTGACAGGCCTTGTTCCCTGGCGCGCTGAAGAAGCTGATCCTTCAACACACCGTGGTCGCCAACAACATGCGGGAAGACTTCATCAATCATCATCACAGCGCCTTCACCGCAAGGTCGCGCCGACGAGTTCGACTGACTCTCTGGTTACCGCGGCCACGTCTTGCAGGAACGCGTTCCTGTCCGGTGACGGCGTTACGTCCGGCACCGGGGCCGCAAGGTCATACACGCGCTCGGCGATCAACTTTGCGCGCCGGAACGTCGAGCGCGGGCCTGATTCGTCGTAGGCGCTCCGCCAATCACTCAGGCGCTCCGATTTCACCCGGCGCGACGCGAGCTCAAGCAGGCGACGGCTCAGGTCCTCGGCGATCGCATCGAAGATGTGCTGCTTATCGTCGTCGGTCGGCTCCGGCCCGTTCCAGGCCACGGGGTTCTGAAGCAGTACATAGAGCCGTTGCTGAAGCTGCTGCTTCAGGTCGGCGACCGGGCGCAGGGTGTCGTACTCGTCAGACCCCATTGCGAAGCGGCGGCTGAGGGCCTTGATGCGCGTCCAGTGCTCTTTTTCCATGCCCTGCTTGACGGAGAGGCCGAGGCGGGGCCGCCAGCCGTTGTGGAAGCTTTCCGCTGCGCGCTCGACGGCCAGAACAAGATTCATGCGGTCGTAGATCGGGCGCGAGTCAATCGGCTTCGGACGCTCGACGATGCCGTCGATCATTTCCAGCAGCTTGCCGAGCTGGCTGGCCGTTCGCTTCCCGTCCTTCGATTCAACGTCCAGCTTTTGATCGAGGTCCGCGAGGAAGACCCGCGAGGTTTTCAGGCGCGCCCGCAGAGCCCTTTCGGCGAACGGGCCGAGGTCTTCGCCGATGGCGGAGAGCACGTTTTCCGCCGATGCCAGAACATGCTGGGAGCGGGCCGAAGGGTTCGGCAGGTTGTCGCCGCTGACCTTGTCGAAATGCGTGAAGGCGAAGATCAGCTTGGCCGAGTTCCCCGAAGAGACCAGTTCCTTCATCGCAGCGACAGGCGCTGCGAGCATGGGCTGCGTCGCGTTGTCCACAAGGATGACGGCATCGACCATGTCGATCCGCTTCGAGAGCGTCGTCGAGATCGTGGACATTGAGCGGGGCGTATGGCCGAGGCCTTCGCCGTCGAGCAGGACGAGCTTCGGCTTGCCGTTCGGCCATGCCGGGTAGAACGGGCCGGACACCCGGACGCCGTTGACCAGCGGCGTGAGCAGAGTGCCGAAGAGCGGCGCGTAGTTCGACGCGAACCGGGAAATCGACGCGATGAAGGCATCGCGATCCTCGGTCTCCCACGTCCACGTCAGAGGCCAGCCCACCTTGGTCTTCTGAAGCTTGCCTTCGGGCAGAAACGCCGGGGCAAACCGCTCCTCGATCTCGTCCATGATGGCATCGACGACCTGCTGAAAGGCCTCGTCGTCGCGCGTCCGGTTGTCGAGCTCTTCCTCGAACAGCTCATCGATGACCCGCTGATCCTTCTCGTCGGCTGCGTTCAGTTCGGTGCGGAGCGATTCGCCGTAGCGCGCCGCGATTTCCTTGACCGAGGCCAGCGCCGACGCCAGCACGTCGTTCGTTCGCTTCAGGAGGTCGCCGCTTTCGGCGTCGTTGTCGCCGTTGCCGTCATCGTCGAAGTCGCTCGTGTCCTTGACCGGGCCGTTGCCAAGGACGTAGTTGAAGCGGAAGCGCTGATTGACATGCGTCAGAAGGCGGCGCATTTGGTCGGAGTCAGACTCGTTCCGATATGCCGCCAGCACGGCAGCAGAGACGCATTCCTTCAGATGCTCGCGCACGTCTTCCATCGGGAAGAACGTGACGACGGCGCAGTACGGCCCCTCTTGCAGGATCACTTCAGTTTCGTGAACGGTGGTCTTGGCCGTCGAGGTCGAGGGGAACCGCTCCTTCAGCGGGTCGGTGCCCATGAGCTGACGCAGTAGCGTTGTTTTTCCGGCCCCTGTGGTGCCGAGAAAGAGCGCGCGCCGATAGTCGCTGGTCTGTGATGACGGAAGGGCGATCACGCTGTCCCGCAGAGCGAGGAAGTCGATCTCGCCACCTTCCAGCTTGTAGAAAAAGATATCGACGATGCGCGGATCGAACAGGCCGAGGGCCTGCTCGCGAGCGCCGAGGTCCCAGAGCTGCGGGCTCGCCAGCAGCGCGTTCATCTGGTCGCGCAGCGTGGCCGCTTCCTGCTCGTCGTCCGTCTTGAGGCTTTGCCGGACCCGCAGGCCTTCCTTGCCTGTGGTGGGGTCTGTCCGCTTCGGGTGCCGGAAGATGACGGCCCAGGTGTTGCGGCCTTGCGTCCTGCTCAGGCTCGCGGTGTAGAAGTTGTCGCCCATCTCTCCTCCGTTGTTCCGATGTTGTTCCCAGTTTCGTCGTGCCGCGAATGTAGCAAGTTGGCTTTTGACTGTCAACCGTACTGGAACAACTCAGGAACAACAGCGGATCGGCGGACGGCTGCTGGCTGGCGGTACCGCGTCGGCAGCGTCTGTGGCGTTACACAGCCGGCTTACTCCCTGACGTCCAGCCGGGGACGGCACCGCGAACTGCCACCCAGGCGCAGTTCATCGCAAGGTGTTATGTCCGTCTTTACACCAAGTGTAATGATGGACTTGCAAACATAGCGAGATTTCTCTAGACTCGTCGCGATGGAAGTTGAGTTTGATGACGACGACTTGGACCGCCTCGAGACAGATGCCCACTTCACGGCCGGGTTCTCGCAGGAAGTCGTCCGCGCGTTTCGCAAGAAGATGCAGCAGATTCGGGCCTTCCGCGACGAGCGTGACTTCATGGCCTTGAAGTCTTTGCACTACGAGAAGCTCAAAGGCAACCGGGAAGGACGGCACTCAATCCGGCTCAATCTGCAATGGCGGCTGGTCCTGGAAATCAGAGGCGACCATCCATGCAAGGTCGTTGGAATCATCGAAATTGTTGACTACCACTAAAAAAGCTTGGAGATCCCCATGAACGCACGCGTGCCCGCTGAAGTATTCCCGCCTGGAGAGTTCCTCCGGGAGGAGCTGGAAGAGCGTGCGTGGACCCAGCAGGAGCTGGCGGACATCTTGGATCGCCCGCCCCGCCTCATCAGCGAGCTCATCGCAGGCAAGCGCGCCATCACCCCCGAGACTGCCAAGGGGCTGGCTGATGCGTTCGGGACCTCGCCTGACTACTGGATGAATCTGGAGAGTCAGTATCAGCTCTCCAAGGTGAAGCTGCCCAATGACAACGTGGCACGCAAAGCGCGCCTATATAGCAAGTTCCCCGTGCGCGAAATGCTCCGCCGTGGCTGGGTGCGCGTGAGCGAGAACGTCGAAGTGCTTGAACAGCGCTTCTGCGATTTTTTCGGCATTCAGAGCTTGGATGCTGCGCCTCAGCTGTGCCACAACGCCAAGAAGACCCACGTCATGGCGGACACCACGCCGCTCCAGTTGGCCTGGCTTTTTCGAGTGCGGGCCATGGCGAGCCAGCAGGTTGTACCGACCTACTCGAAGGCAAAGCTGGCCGTTGGGATTGAAAAGCTGAAGGCCCTCGTGCTGTCGCCCGAGGAGGTGCGCAAGGTTCCGCACGTCCTCGCAGAGGCCGGTGTGCGCCTAGTCTTCGTTGAGCCTCTTGCTGGCTCGAAGATGGACGGAGCCTGCTTCTGGCTCGACGAGCAAAAGCCTGTCATTGGCATGACGTTGAGGTTCGACCGCATAGACAACTTCTGGTTCGTGCTCCGCCATGAAATCGAGCACGTGCTGCGGGAGGACGGGAAGGCAGAAGACGAGGTCGTCATCGACACGGACGTTGGCGAATCGAAGGAAAACCTCCCGGAGTGCGAGCGTCGAGCGAATGCCGCTGGCGCCGACTTCTGTGTTCCAACGGCCGAGCTGGAGAACTTCATCGCTCGCGTTCAGCCGTACTTCTCCGAAGAGAAGGTGCTCCGGTTCGCGCAGCGCATCAGCGTGCATCCTGGTCTGGTGGTTGGGCAGCTGCAGCGTCGCCTTGACCGGCATGACTTCCTGCGCAAGCACCAGGTAAAGGTGCGGGCGCACGTTCTTCCGTCGGCAGATGTCGACGGGTGGGGTTCTTTCACCGAATAGCTGGCAAAGCGTTGGGAGCCGAAATGTCTGCTTATGGAAACCAGGTCAAGTCTTACATCGAGCGCTACCAGGCCGAGATGGGAGGCGATGGCTTGCTCGACCCGCATGCCTTGGCCGAGTGGGCCTACCAGCGAGGCCTGCACAAGCCAAGCATGCGCACGGTGGTCGATGCCATCGCTTCGGACATCTCGCAGTTCTTCCGCGAGGAGTACCGCACCAACGGCGACGGCCAGCGCTATCGAGCGAAGCATGCGGTTCGCTCGAAGAAGGGCGACAAGACGATGTCGCTCTGGGCCGACATGGACGACGACAAGGCTCCGCGGGAGCACTTCGTGAGGTCGTTCGCGCAGCGACGCCAGCAAATCGTCGGGGACTGTTTTCAGCTCAAGACCGACGTGGATGTCTACAACGGCAAGTGTCCTGCGATGCAGCCCATTCAGGTTCCGCTCGACTTCACGCTAGACGTGGAGGAGATGCAGCTGCCGCTTAGAGGCCGGAAGGCGGCCTGAGCTGTAGCTGTCTCTCCGCAGGGATAAAGTGTCCGAGCCTTGCTGAGAAGCGCAGCCACGGAGGCGCTACGACGAACCGGTGTCTCTTGCGCCTCGCGTTGCAAGCAGACATGTGCAGCCCTCGCACGCCTGTCGGCCTGATCTGTGTGACACCGAGTGGGACGGCTTCGGACAGTCGCGACGTTGGTTCCAAGACACATGACCAGCCCCGCCGAAATTTCGGACACGAGTCGGACACGGACGGTCTGAAAGGTCAAAGGGGTTAGCGACTTGCATCGCTAACCCCTTGATTTCTATGGCTCCCCGACCTGGGCTCGAACCAGGGACCTACGGATTAACAGTCCGGCGCTCTACCAACTGAGCTATCGAGGAACAGCCGCAAATTATATCGTCGTTTGCAACATGGTTACCACGACGCCTGGACCGACAGGCGGGCGGTGCGGCCGGGCAGCGGGAACAGGTACACATGCCCGAACTGGTAGGGCGCCTCCTTCCAGCCTTGGTGATCGAACAGGTTGTCGATGCCGGCGCGCCAGGTCAGGGTGCTGTTACCAGCTCGCTGCAGCCACTGCCCGTTCAGGCCGACCGTGGCGTATGCGGGCAGGCGCAAGTCCGCGTTGTCGGGCAACATCGTGCGATCGCCCTCGGCGGCGAGGTCGGCACCCAGCACCAGGCTCGGCATGGCGGGCACGGTGTAGCGGACCTGGGCCTTGACCGAAAGCGCCGGCACGTTCACGGGGCGCTGGCCATTGATGGCGGCCGTCTGGCTGCCGGTGCGGCGTGCCTTCAGCCACTGCAGGCCGCCGCCCAGCCACCACCCGCCGGCGCGGAGTGAGCCCCCCGCTTCGACGCCGGTGTGCCTTGCGCTTCCGTCCAACTGGCGCTGCACGGTGCAGGTGCCGTCGGCGTTGCAGGTGTCCTCGATGTCGGCAAACACCGGTCGCGTGATGTCGAATGCGGCCACGCTCCAGCTCGCGTTGTCGCGGGTTCCCTTGATCCCGACTTCGAACTGCTGGCTCAGCATCGTTGGCAGGGCCTGCCCGGCGTTGACATACTGGCTTCGATTGGGCACGACGTCCGACTCGGCGCCACGCCCCCAGCTTGCGTAGAGCATCTGGTCGGCGTCGAGTTGGTAGCTCGCGGCCAGCCAGGGCGTGTTGAACGATTGCTTGAATTCGGTCGCGGCGGAGCCGTCGGTGCTCACGCTCTGGCGATCGAGCGCGGTGTGCCGCAGCGCGAGCCAAAGGGTCAGGCGGTCGTTGAACTGC
This sequence comes from uncultured bacterium, assembly GCA_963779155.1. Lineage (GTDB taxonomy): Bacteria > Pseudomonadota > Gammaproteobacteria > Burkholderiales > Burkholderiaceae_C > CAIKUF01. The sequence goes on from CAVZXE010000022.1 coordinate 75,122, forward strand.
ACGGCGTCGCGCAGGAAGAGTTCGGTGCTTCGCTCGCTGCGGTTGGTGTTCTCGGCGGTGAGCATCGGGTCGGCGGGCAGCGTCGCGCTGCCGTCGACATTGCCGCTGCCCACGTAGTTGTAGGCCTGCCGCTGAAAGCTGCTCGTGAACCGCGTGCCGAGCACACCGGCGCTCAAGGCGTGCACGGCAGCGCCGGTGCTCAGGCGCGCGTACAGCGCCAGTTGCGCGGCATCGCTGCGCCGCCGTTCGTTCTTGCTGCGGTAGTCGTACAGGTCGAAGCTGCCATCGCTGCAGTAGCGGTCATACCGATCTTCCGCACTGCAACCATAGGGAAAGGCGATGCGATCGTCGTTTCGCAGTTGCTGGGTGGCCAGTTGCGCACTCCAGCGCCATTCGTCGTTCAAGGCCTGCGTGAAGCGGATCGACGCCGTGTTCGCATCGAAGACCACGGGCAGCGACCAGGCCTGGTTGTTCAGGTTGATGCGCGGGTCCACCGGCGGCGGCACTTTGTCGCCGAGCAGGCTGAAGCCGGGCACGCTGGGCTGGCTATGGCGGCTGCTCTCGAACTCGGCTTCGAGCAGGCTGTCGCGCGACAGCCGCCAATCGCCCGCCAGCGCCAGCAGCGCACGCTTGCCGTCGGCGTCGTTCACGTTTGGCTTGAGTTGCTCGTAGGCAGCGTTCAAGCGCAGTCCATACGCGTTTTGCTCGCCAAAGCGCTGCGACAGGTCCACCGACGCCAGCAGCGTGCCTTCGGTCTGCCACTGTAGCCAGGCCAGGCGCAAGGGCTCGGCCGTTGGGCGCTTGACGACGAAGTTCACCAGGCCTCCAGGTGAACTGGTGCCGGCCTGCATGCCGCTGATGCCCTTCAGCACCTCGATGCGTTCCTTGTTGTCCAGCGGCACCGACGTTTCGGCGTTGATCGGCAGGCCGTCGCGGCGGTAGTTGAAGCGGTTGTCGAGCACGAAGCCGCGCAGCGTGAGCGAGTCCCAGTAGCCGACCGCGTTGTAGGCGTCGTTGATCGCCGGGTCGAGCCGGGTGAGGTCGGACAGGCGCGAAATCCCGTAGTCCTTCATCGCCTCCGTGTCGAAGATGCTGGCGGGCAGCGGCGTTCTCGACAGCGGTAGGTCGCCCCAGCCGCCGATGCCGAGCGTCGGGGCGCCGCGCGAGGTCACGGTGACCGCAGGCAGGGTGCTGGCATCGATGCTCTCGGGTGCGTCCTGCGCCGCGGCGCAAGCCATGCCGCAGCAGGCGGCCACTGCGGCGGCGGCCGCGGGAAGGGTGGGGTGGGTTGCCATCGTGTTTCCAGCGTCGATGGCAGGTCGGCGAACACGGGCCCGAGGTGCACGGGCTGGAGTGAATGCTTCCCTGCGCGAGGATTACCTCAGTCAGGTTCAAAGGGACTTTCTCAGTCGGCCCGCGGTAGCGGACCAACACCCCTAGCGAAGACGACTCCGTCGAGTCGCAGTGAAATTATCGACGAAGTTGCACGAGCCGCACTCGTCGGGTGCCTTCATTGCGCCGCGCTGCGGCCGATCGTCAATCGAAGGCCGGCGACTCCACGCCCAGCACCCTGTGCAGCTTCGGGCTCGTGGTGGTGTATTGAAGCTGGACGGCCTTGTCCGGGAAGATGTAGGGCGCGGCACCGAATGCCGCCAGCGCGGCCTCGTGAAAGCCCGACAGGATGAGCTTCTTCTTGCCCGGGTAGGTGTTCACGTCGCCCACGGCGAAAATGCCCGGCACGCTGGTTTCGAAGGTCGCGGTGCCGACGACGATCTCCTTGCGCTCCAGCGCCAGTCCCCACTCTGCAATCGGGCCGAGCCTGGGCGAGAGGCCGAAGAACACCAGCAGCGCATCGAGCGGGACCAGGCGCGTCAGGCCGTCGTTGCCGCTCACCTTCAGCTTGCTCAGACGGCCGTCCAGCATCTCGAACCCGGTGGCCTGCCCGACCATGAACTGCATCTGGTTGGCGTCGCACAGCTGTCGCATTCGCGCTACCGAGGCCGGCGCCGCATTGAAGCCGTCACGGCGGTGGATCAGGACCACGCTAGCGGGCTTGCCCGGAGCGTCGTCGCTGATGGCGCCGGCAAAGCTCAGCGCCCAATCGAGCGCGGAATCGCCACCGCCCACGATGACCAGATGCCTGCCGGCGAACTGGGCGGAGGCCTTCACCCGGTAGAACACCTGCTTCTCGTTGAAGGCGTCGATTCCGTCGAGGCGCAACTGCCGCGGCTGGAACGCGCCGACGCCGCCGGCAATGAAGATCGTCCGGGCGAGGAACCGCGCGCCCCTGGACGTTTCCACATGAAAGCGGCCATCGGCCAGCCGCTCGACAAGCGTCACTTCCTGGCCGAGGTGAAAGGTCGCGCCGAACGGGGCGATCTGCCTGAGCAGGCTCTCGGTCAGCTCGCGCCCGGTGCATACCGGCACCGCCGGGATGTCGTAGATCGGCTTGTCGGGGTAGAGCTCGATGCACTGGCCACCGGGGTAGGCGAGCGAGTCGATGACATGCGCCCTGATCTCGAGCAGGCCGAGCTCGAACACCTGGAACAGACCCACAGGACCGGCACCAACGATGACGGCGTCAGTCTCGATGCAGCCGGCCATGGCCTCGCCGTCGGTCCCGGCCCCTGCCCGAGCCGAGCGGCCCGCCCGCAGCGGAGCGCTCGCCGCCGAGTCGGCCACGATCAGCGCTTCAGCTCGGACAGCTTGCCGACACGATCCTTCCATTCATCCGCATCGGGCAGCGGGGCCTTGCGCTTGGTGATGCTCGGCCAGCGGGGCGCGAGTTCGGCGTTGAGCTTGATCATGTGCTGCTGGTCTGCCGGCACGTCTTCCTCGGGCACGATCGCGTTGACGGGACACTCGGGGATACAGACTGCGCAGTCGATGCACTCGTCGGGATCGATCGTCAGGAAGTTCGGGCCCTCGCGGAAACAGTCCACCGGGCAGACATCCACGCAATCGGTGTACTTGCAGCGGATGCACGATTCGAGAACGACGTGGGTCATAGGGGTCAGCTTGCAGTGGTTGCCGGGGCGCCGCACCGCATCGCTGCGGGTGGCGCACTGTCTTGGTGAATGGCCGGATTTTAAGGCCAGGGGATCTGCGCTCCGGCCGGCTGGGCGGCCGCCCCTGCCGGCGGTGGGGCCGGCTCCAATGCTGCTGCGCCCGCGCCGATGGTGACCACGGTCGGCCGTCCCGCATGAAGAAGGCTCGCGTGGGCCAGGCTCTGCAGGCGGTGGTCGCTGTGGCGCATGTCGGCGCAGCCGGCGCGCGATACCACGCTGACCGGTGTCGAGGCCGGCCAGCCCGCACCGAGCAGCCGCCTCGACAGCGCGGCGAGTTGCTGGCCGGCCATGTAGAACACTTCGGTGTCGGCCGTGCGGGTGGCGTGCAGCGCGCCGCTTTGCGTGACGGCGGTCGTCAGGCTCACACTGCGCCCGGCGCTGCCATGGGTGCCGCGCCGCGTTAGCGGGCGCTGCGTGGCGGCGGCGGCAGCGAGCGCCGCGGTCACGCCGGGTACCACCTCGCACGCGATGCCGGCCCGGGCGAGCGTGGCGATTTCCTCCTCTAGCCGGCCGAAGAGGCTCGGGTCGCCCCCTTTGAGGCGGACGACCAGTGCAGACTCGGCGGCGTGCTTCACGAGCAGCGCATTGATCGTGGCCTGCGTGGTGCCATGGCTGAAACCGCGCTTGCCAACCTGGATCCAGCGTGCGCGCGGTGCCAGCTCGCGCAACTCCGGATCGGTGAGCGCGTCGCTGAGCACCACGTCGGCCTGCGCCAAGCCCGCCGCACCGCGCACGGTGATCAGGTCGGCTGCGCCCGGCCCGGCGCCGATGAAGACAACCCGTCCCATGCGCGGCACTAGCGTCGTGCACCGGCCGCCGCCACGGCCGCCGGCGGCTTGACGTGCAGGCCGCACTCCTTCTGCGCCTCGTCCTCCCACCACCAGCGGCCGGAGCGGAAGTCCTCGCCGACGGCGATCGCGCGGGTGCAAGGGGCACAGCCGATGCTGGGCATGAATTGGTCGTGCAGCGGGTTGTAGGGCACATCCTGCGTGGCGATGTAGTGCCACACGTCGGCCCAGCTCCAGTCGGCCAGCGGGTTGAGCTTGATGCGGCCCACCTCGTCGGCCTCGCGGAACGGCACGCCGCTGCGGTTGCCCGACTGCTGGCGGCGCAGGCCGGTGACCCAGGCGGTCGCGCCGCCGAGCATCCGGGCCAAGGGCTCGAGCTTGCGGATGCCACAGCAGGCCTTGCGCAGTTCGATGCTGGCGTACATCGCGCGCTCGCCGTTGGCCTTCACGAACGCCAGCACCGACTCGGCGTCCGGACCGTACACCTCGACCGGCAGCCCGTAACGCTGTTCGATGCGCGGGATCAGCGCCCGCGTCTCGGCGTGCAACTGGCCGGTCTCGAGCGTCGCGATCGAGATTCCGAGGTGGTGGCGTGCGATCAGGTCGGTGATGACCATGTCTTCGGCGCCCAGGCTGGTGGCCTGGACGATGCGACCGGCGTGCTCCGAGGCCGTGCTCTGGAGCACCGCGACCGCATGCGCCACACGGCCCTCGAAGCCTTGCGTCGCGCGGGCGTACAGCGCGATCGCGCTCATATCGCGGCCCCCTGGTTGACGAACTCCCGCGGCGGCGCGTGTGCGAGCATGTCGGCGCTGCCTGGCGGCAGCGCGAACAAGGGCCGGTTGTCGCGCGCGTCGCCCTGGTAGTGGCCACTGAAGAAGCCGATCGCGCGTTCCGCAGCTTCGACCGACTGGCCGGCACGCAGCGCGGCCGCGTCGAAACCGGTCCGCGCCAGCAGCGGCGCCATGTCCACCAGCACGTCGCCCATGGCCCGTATTTCGCCCGCGAAGCGGTATCGCGAGCGCAGCAACCTCGCCTGGCTGTAGGCCCGTCCGTCGGTCCATTTCGGGAAATTCAGTGCGACGAGGGCGAGGCGCGGCAAGTCGGTCGCGATGTCCTCGACGTCCTGGTCGTTGGCGAGCTTGAGCCCCACCGGCATCGCGTCCGGCCAGTGGGCGCGCACCGCGTTCCACTGCGCCCGGTCCAGCAGCAGGTGCGGCTCGGGATTGATGCTGACCGGCGGGCCGTCTTCGCCGCCAAGGGCGTGCCAGGGGTCACGCGCCAGGGCGACGAATCGCAGGGTCGCTGCTCGTGGGTTCATGCCGTGATGGCGGTGCTGCGCCGCACCGCGTTTGCCGCGCCCTTGAACGCGTCGATCCCGACGCGACGCACGGTATCGATGAAGCGCTCGTCGGCAGCGCGTTGGGCGCGGTAGGTGTCGATCATGGCCTCAATGGCGTCGGCAACCTCTTCGGCGGCGAACGACGGGCCGATCACCTTGCCCGGCACGGCCAAGCCGCTGAAGGCCGAACCATCGGAGCCGCCGAGCGAGACCTGGTACCACTCCTTGCCGTCCTTGTCGACGCCGAGCACGCCGATGTGCCCGCTGTGATGATGCCCGCAGGAATTGATGCAACCGCTGATGTGCAGATCGATGTCGCCGATGTCATAGAGCTCGTCCAGGTCGTCGAAGCGCTCGGTGATCGCCGCGGCGATCGGGATCGAGCGCGCGTTGGCCAGGGCGCAGAAGTCGCCGCCGGGGCAGGCGATCATGTCGGTCAGGAGGCCGATGTTCGGCGTGGCATAGCCCGCCGCGCGGGCCGCGTCCCAGAGTGCCGGCAGTTCGCTCGCACGCACCCACGGCAGCACCAGGTTCTGGTCGTGCGAGACGCGCAGCTCGCCGTGCGAATACGTGTCGGCCAGCGCGGCGGCCTGGTCCATCTGGTCGGCCGTGGCGTCGCCCGGCGCCTGGCCGGCGCGCTTGAGCGACAGCGTCACCGCGCGATAGCCGGGCCAGCGGTGGCCGTGGACGTTGCGCTCGAGCCAGCGGCGGTAAGCCGGCGTGCCGTCGCCGGCGGGCAGGGCTGCCCGGTCGTCCGCAGTCTCGGCGTGCAGGCCATCGGGCGGCGCGAACGAGCGTGCCACGCGGTCGAGTTCGTGTTGCGGAATGAGGTGCGCCGTGCCGTCGCGGTCACGTTCGAGGATGTTTCTGAATTCCGCATGCACCGCATCGAAGAACTTCTGCCCCTCCGCCTTGACGAGGATCTTGATGCGCGCCTTGTACATGTTGTCGCGCCGACCGTAGCGGTTGTAGACGCGCACGATCGCTTCGATGAAGACGAGGATCTGCTGCCACGGCAGAAACTCGGCGGCCACGCTGGCGATCACGGGCGTGCGGCCCATGCCGCCGCCGACCAGCACCCGAAAGCCCACTTCGCCGGCGTCGTTGCGATGCAATTGCAGGCCGATGTCGTGCCAGGGCGTGGCAGCGCGGTCCTCGCGCGCGCCGGTCACCGCGATCTTGAACTTGCGCGGCAGGAACGCGAATTCGGGGTGCAGCGTCGTCCACTGGCGAAGGATCTCGCAGTAGGGTCGTGGATCCACGATCTCGTCGGGGGCGATCCCGGCAAAGCAGTCGCTGGTGGTGTTGCGGATGCAGTTGCCGCTGGTCTGGATGCCGTGCATGCCCACGGCGGCCAGCGCGTCCATCACGTCTGCGCTGCGCACGAGCGGGATCCAGTTGAACTGCACGTTCTGGCGCGTCGTCAGGTGCGCGTAGCCGCGGTCGAACCGGCGCGCGATGTCGGCCAGCGCGCGAAGCTGAGCCGAGCTCAGCTCGCCGTAGGGGACGGCCACTCGAAGCATCGGGGCGTGGCGTTGAACGTACCAGCCGTTTTGCAGGCGCAGCGGGCGGAAATCGTCGTCGGGCAACTTGCCGTCGAGATGACGCTGCAGCTGTTCGCGGTACTGCGCAGCGCGCTGCTCGACGAACTGCTTGTCGAAGTCGGTGTAGACGTACATCCAGGGTTCAGTAGGTGCCAGGGCGGGAGCAGCCCATAAATTCGGAGAGTGGACTGTACGAATGCGCAATGCAAACCGGAAGAACTGTTTCCTTCTTTGCATAGCTCGCAGGCGTATATGGGCCACTTCACGAGCGGGGCTCCGGTGCTTGCCCACCGGGCACCGGGCCGCAGCGGAGGCGAGGCTGCCGCGAATCCTAGCGTGCGAGCAACTGGTTCACCGCAGAAACGTCGTCCGGGGTGAGCTGCCCAGCGGCCTGGCGCAGCTTGAGGCTGCCCAGCACCAGGTCGTAGCGGGCCTTTGCGAGGTCGCGCTGTGTGGTGAAGAGCTGGGTCTGCGCATTGAGCACGTCCAGCGTGACCCTCACGCCGACCTTGTAGCCGAGCTGCGTCGCCTCGAGGGCGAGTTGGCTCGAGCTTTCGGCCGCCTCGAGCGCCTTCACCAGCGCCTGCCCTGACTGGACGCCGAGGAAGGCCTGGCGCGTGCCCAGGGCAACGCCGCGCCGCGCGCTGTCAAGGTCGTTGCGCGACTTCTCGACCAGGGCCAGCGTTTCCTTGACCCGGTTCTGGACCGCAAAGCCCGCGAAGACGGGGAGATTGAGCTGGAGGCCGATCGAGGCGTTCTTGAACAGCCCGGGAATCGTCCCTGTGCCGGTGCCGACGCCGGACACGCCGTCGTTGTGGTTGGTGCTGACCGATCCGACCAGGTCCAGCGTGGGCAGGTGGCCGGCGCGGGCCTTCTCGGTCTCGAGCTGCGCGATGTCGTAGGCCAGGCGAGCCTTGCGGACACTCGGGCTGTCGGCTTCGGCGCCGCTCAACCATTCGTCCACGCTGGTGCGGGCAAGCGGCGGGATGACCACCGGTGTCGCCAGAGGCTTCGGCGCGATGCCGCTGCGCCCGACCAGCGTGTCCAGCGCGGCCCGCTTGCTGCTCAGGTCGTTCTGGGCAGCGATCTCCTGCGCGCTGACGCGGTCGAACTGGGCCTGGGCCTCGCGGGTGTCGGTGATCGTCGCGGTACCGACCTCGAAGTTTCGCTTGGCCGATGCCAGTTGCTCGGTGATCTGCGTCTTGTTGGCGCGCGTCGTGGACACGCTGTCCAGTGCCGCGAGCACATCGAAATACGCTTGCGACACGCGGACGATCAGGTCTTGCTCGGCGCTCACGAGGTCTGAGGTCGCGATCTCGTAGGCCTTCTCGGCCTGCGAGATGGTCTCGCTGTTGGCACGGTTGTAGAGCGGCTGGCGGGCGTTGAGCGAGGCCTGGTTGACGGTGCCGTAGAGGTTCTCCGCCAGCTTCGGGGCGTCGCTCCCGCTGCGGGTCGTCGCCGCATACAGGCTCGCGGTGGGCAGGCGCAGCGCGCCGCTCTGCGCCAGGCGGAACTCCGCGGCGTCGGCCTGCGAGCGGGCTGCCAGGTAGGTGGCGTCGTAGCTGCGCGCGGCTTCGTAGAGGTCCTGCAGGCTCTGCGCCTGGGCGACCAGCGAGGTCAAGGCCAGGGCGATGCCCGCCGCCAGCGGCCGCAGCCCGCTCGGCGAGCCGGCGCGAATGCTGCGGCAGGAGAACTGTGGGCGAGGGCGCTCGGCGGGCATGGCAGGTCCTTCAGGGTTCAGCATTCGGTTCACCTCAATAGCGCGGCACGGCCGGATCGATCGCCAGCGACCAGGCGTCGATGCCACCGGCGAGGTTATAGACCGACCGGAAGCCCTGCCGCGACAGGAATGCGACGACCTGCTGACTGCGCATCCCGTGATGGCACAAACAGACGATGGCCTGCGAAGGATCGAGCTCGGAAAGGCGACGCGCCACCTCGTCCATCGGGATGCGCAGTGTCGCCGCACCCTCCACATGCAGCGCGGCGACGGCCACTTCCCAGGGCTCGCGAACGTCGAGCAGCACCACGCGTCCCGGCTGGGCGGCGCACAGCGGCAACAATTCCGCGACGGCCAGTTGCTGCATCAGAAGTGGAACCGGGTCGGCTCGTCGAATCCATGCAGGCGCGGCGCCACGGTGTCGAACAGCTCGACGCAGCTGAAGCTGTGCTCATCGGCCCGCGTGATGCGCACCGCCCGCATCACGGGCGATTGCCCGACCACCGCACCGAGGCGCCCGCCGACCTTGAGCTGGGCCAGCAGCGCTGGCGGCACCGAGGCGACCGATCCCGACAGCAGGATCACGTCGAACGGTGCTTCGCCAGGAAGGCCGCCGGCGCCATTGGCGTGGCGCACGCTGGCATTGCGCACCGACGCGCGGTGCAGGTTCTCGGCGGCGAAGCGTGCCAGCTCGGGGTGAATCTCGACCGAGATCACCTGGCGCGCCTTGTGCGCCAGCAGCGCCGCCATGTAGCCGGAGCCGGCACCGACCTCGAGCACCGTCTCGTGCCGGGCGACCGACAACTCCTGCAGCATCCGCGCCTCGACCCTGGGCGCGAGCATGCACTCGCGCACACCATCGGAGGCGGGCAACGGGATCTCGGTGTCGACGAAGGCCAGCGCGCGGTAGGCCGCGGGCACGAAGTCCTCGCGCTTGACGATTGCCAGCAGCGACAGCACGCTCGGGTCGAGCACGTCCCACGGACGTATCTGCTGCTCGATCATGTTGAAGCGTGCCAGTTCGATGTTCGCGTCGAAGCTCATGGATGGATATCTCGGGAATGCCTGCGCAATGGCGGAAGCTTCATTTTATTGGCCTCGGACCGCCGCGGCGCCCGGGCCGGCGTCGGGCGGGGTCGTCGTCGTGGCGCCCAGCCGCCGCCGGACCCACTGGGTCAGGTCGTCGAGGTAGCAGTAGATCACCGGCACCACGACCAGCGTCAACAACGATGAGGTGATCACGCCGCCGATCACCGCCTGGCCCATCGGCGCGCGCTGCTCCGAGCCTTCGGACATCGCGAACGCGAGCGGCACCATGCCGAAGATCATGGCCAGCGTCGTCATCAGGATCGGGCGCAGGCGCACCCTGGCCGCGTGCAGCAGCGCCTGTTCGCGCGGCATCGGCTCGAAGTCCACGCCGTTGGCGTGCTGGCCTTCGCGCGAACGGATCGCGAAATCGATCAGCAGGATCGCGTTCTTGGTCACCAGCCCCATCAGCATCACCACGCCGATGATCGAGAACATGTTCAGCGTCGAGCGGAACATCAGCAGTGCGAGCACCACGCCGATCAGCGTCAGCGGCAGCGACGACATCAGCGCCAGCGGCTGCAGGAAGCTCCTGAACTGGCTGGCGAGGATCATGTAGATGAACACCACGGCCAAGGCCAGCGCGCCGACGGCATAGGTGAACGACTCGGTCATGTTCTTCGTCGAGCCGCCGAACACATAGCGGTAGCCGGGCGGCCAGGGGGTCTCGTCGAGGACCCGCTTGATGTCGGCAGACACGTCGCCCGAACTGCGCCCTAGCGCGTTGGCGTCGATCGTGATCTCGCGGTTCAAGTCGCGCCGATTGATCTGGTTCGGCCCCGTCGAGGGCGTCACCTGCGCCACCTGGGACAGCCGCACCGCGCGCGGGCTGCCGTCCGCGGCGGCGGCCACGATGAGCGGCAGGCCCTGCAGGTCTTCCAGCGAGTTGCGGCTGCCGGGTGCCAGGCGAACGTTGACGTCGTAGCTTTCGCCGTCAGGCGCACGCCAGTTGCCGACCGTCTGGCCCGCGACCAGGGCACGCAGCGCGCCGGCGAGTGCGTTGACATTGAGCCCGAGGTCGGACGCCGCGTCGCGCCGGACTTCGATCGCCACTGTCGGCTTGTCGGGTTTGAGCGTCGTGTCCAGGTCCACGAGGCCCGGAATGTCGCGCAGCTTTCCGGTGATGAGCTTGGACAGCCGCTCGAGCTCGGCCAGGTCAGGCCCCTGGACCGAGAACTGCAGGCTCTTGCCGCCGCCCAGATCGGTGACGCCGATGTTGGTGATCGTGACGCCGGGAATGCGCGACAGGCGTTCGCGCAGCGGCACGGTCAGCTGTTCGATGCTGCGGCTCCTCTCACTGCGGTCGGTCAGGCGGACGTACACGCTCGCGTAGTTCCTGCCCGAAGCCTGCCCGCTGTTGATCGTCGTCACCGTGTACCTCACCTCGGGCATCTCGCGCAGCGCGGCGTCGATCTGCCTCGCGCGTGCCTCGGTGACCTCGAGCGACGATCCCACCGGTGTGTAGAAGTTGATCTGCGTCTCGGAGAAGTCGGCCTTGGGCACGAATTCGGCGCCGAGCACCGGAACGAGGAACAGGCTGCCGACGAACGTGGCCGACGCGAACCCCAGCGTGGCAAGCTTGTGCCCGAGCGACCAGCGCAGGATCGCCTGGTAGGCGTCGGAGAGCCAGAGCGTGAAGCGGTCGAACAGGCCCGTGACGCGGCCGATCGACTTGTCGTAGAAGGTGACCGGCACGCCGCGGTGCACACCGTGCGCCTGCGGGTCGTTCCAGATGCTGGAGAGCATCGGGTCGAGGGTGAAGCTGACGAACATCGAGATCAGCACCGCCGCGACGATGGTGATCCCGAACTCGTGGAAGAACTTGCCGACGATGCCGCCCATGAAGCCGATCGGCAGGAACACGGCGACGATCGACAGCGTCGTCGCCAGCACCGCCAGGCCGATCTCGTTGGTGCCGTCCAGCGCCGCCTGGTGCGCGCTCGCGCCCATCCGTACATGGCGCACGATGTTTTCGCGCACGACGATGGCGTCGTCGATCAGCAGGCCGACGCACAGGCTGAGCGCCATCATCGTGATGCCGTTGATCGTGAAGCCGAACAGGTACATGAACAGGAAGGTGCCGATCAGTGCGATCGGCAGCGTGAGGCCGGTGATGACGGTGGAGCGCCAGGAATTGAGGAACAGGAAGACGATCAGCACCGTCAGCGCGGCGCCCTCGAGCAGCGTCTTCTGCAGGTTGGCCACCGAGATGCGGATCGAACGCGAGTTGTCGCGGTTGACCTCGGTGGTGATGCCCTGCGGCGTGACGGCGGCCGACTCCGCGAGCGCCTTGAACAGCCCGTCCACGACCGCGATCGTGTTCTCGCCCTGCGACTTCTGCACGCTCAGCAGCACCGTGCGCTGGCCGTTGTAGAGGGCCAGGCTCTCGAGTTCCTGCGGGCCGTCGACCACGTCGGCCACCTGCCACAGCTTGACCGGCAGGCCCGCGCCGCCGGTGCCGGCGTTCGTGGCCCCTTTGCGCGCGACGACGATGTCGCGAAAGTCCTCCGGGCGCTTGAGCCTCGCGTCGATCTGGACCACGTGCTCCTGTTCGAGCGAGCGGATCGACCCGAGCGGGAGCTCCTGGTTCTCGCTGCGCACCGCGTTGATCACCTGATCGACGCCGATGCCCAGCGCCTCGAGTGCAGCCGGCCTGAGGTAGAGGTTGATCTCGCGCTTGATGCCGCCGACGACGCTCACCGCGCCCACGCCACGCACGTTCTCGAGGCGCTTTTGCAGCACCTGCGTGGCCCAGGTCGTCAGCTCCTGGGCACTGAACTTCCCGTCGGGCGACAGCACGGCGACGTTAAAGATCGGCTGGCTTGCAGGATCGAAGCGCGACACGCGCGCCTGCTTGACCTCGTCGCGCAGCAGCGGGCGGATCAGCGCGACCTTCTCGCGCACGTCCTCGGCCGCCTTGCGCCCGTCGACGTCGAGGTTGAACTCGACGATCACCACCGACATACCCTCGTACGAGCGCGAGGACAGCGAATTGATGCCGGCGACGGTGTTGACCGCTTCCTCGACCTTCTTCGTCACCTCGCTCTCGACGATCTCGGGCGAGGCGCCGGGGTACTCCATCTGGACCACCACGATCGGAAAATCGACGTTCGGAAACTGGTCGACCGAGAGCCGCTGGTAGCTGAACAGCCCGAGCACCACGAACGCCAGCATGACCATCGTGGCCATGACCGGGTTCTGGATCGAGACGCGGGTGAACCACATGGCAGGGCCCGCTCAGGGCGGCGCAGCGGCGGCCGAAGCCGCTGCAGGCTTCGGCCCCGCCGGCGCGGCGCCGGGCAAGCGCAGCGGCGCACCTTCGCGCAGGGTGCCGACACTGCCGCGCAGCACCGTGTCACCCGCTGCCAGGCCGGCCGTGATCTCGATCGCGGCCTCGGGCGCAAGGCCGAAGATCGCCTCGCCCCGCGAACCGGGCGTGACCGCGCGCTGCTCCGCCCTGCCGCCTGCGGCGACCCACACATAGGGTCGTGCCTGGTCGACGCGCACCGCCGATGCCGGCACTACCAATGCCGTCTTGCGCTGCAGTTCGATCGCTCCGCGCGCGAACAAGCCCTGGCGCAGGCCGGGTTGTGGATCGAGCGCGAGGTAGGTCATGACCGATCGGGTGCCGGCCTGCGTGCTCGGATTGATGCGCACCACGCGCGCCGGCACCGGTTGCGCGAGGCCATCGACCTGAAGGCGTGCGGCGCTGCCCACCTGGACCGAGCCGACATCGTCGGGGCTGACGGCGGCTTCGAGCTCGATCCGCGACAGATCGACGATCTCCAGCAGCCTGGCGTCGAGCGGCACGCGCTCGCCCGGCTGCACCAGCCGCTGCGAGACGATGCCCGAGAGCGGGGCGCGGATCTCCGAGTCCCGCACCGCCTTGCGGGCCAGTTCGGCGGCGGCCTGCGCGGCCAGCAGCGACGCCTGCGCGCCGGTCGCGTTCATCACCGAGGTGTCGAGCGCGTTCTTCGAGATGAACCCCTGTTCGACGAGCGCCCTGTTGTTCGCCAGGGCGCGCTCGGCGATGTCGAGTTGCGACTTGGCCGACGCGGCCTGCTGCTCGGCCTGGCGCAGCCGCCACTCGAATTCGGTCGCGTCCAGGCGGCCGATCAACTGGCCCGCCGTCACCCGGTCGCCCTCGCGCACCGAGATCTCCTTCACCTCGGCGCCAACGCGCGCCTTGACAACGGCGCTTTCAACCGCCTTCAGGCCGCCCGATATCTCAAGCGTGCGCACCAGATCGGCCGGCCGCACGACCAGCACGTCGCCCGGTGTGAGTTCCAGCCCCAAGCCGCTGCGCGGGGGCTTGGCCAACTCCGCCTGCTCGGCCTTGCGCGCGACGAGCGCGCGCGCCACGAATGCGCCCAGCACCGCCAGGACCAGCAAGACCAGGACCCACCTCAACCATCGCTTCATCGATGCGGCTTCCTGGGCGAGGCGGGCGTCGGCGGCGCCGAGGCGACCAGGCCGTTGAGTATCAAGTCGATGTGCTGGTGCACGAACTCCCGCGGGTCGGGCAGCGCCTCGACCGGCGCGCAGGCGCCGACCGAATGCTTGTGCAGGCACAGCATCACCATCGGGAGTACCAGGGAATGCACGGCCGCCTCGACGCCGAGCGGGCGGAACTCACCGGCGTCGATGCCGCGCTGCAGCACCCCGCCGATGAGCTGCGAGCCGGGTTCGACGACCTCGCGGAAGTAGTATTCGGCGATCTCTGGAAAGCTGCGCACCTCGGTGATGATGAGCTTGAAGACGCCCGAGGCCGGGCTGTCATAGACCCGCAGCCACCAGTGCGCCAGCAGGTTGCGGAGCAGTTCGGCGTGCGTTCCCACATGCTGTGCGACCTCGAGCGCGCCGGCCTCGATCTCGTTCGAGAGCCGCTCGCGGATCACCGCCTTGAGCAGTTCTTCCTTGCTCGGGTAGTAGAGGTACAGGGTGCCCTTGGAGACGCCGGCCAGCGCGGCGACCTCTTCCATTCGCGCAGCCGCGAAACCGCGTTCGACGAACAGCTGCAGCGCTGCGTCGAGCAACTCCTGCGGGCGCGCCTCCTTGCGCCGCTGCCGCGTGTGGGGGACGAGAGGGGCGGGCTGATCGACGGACATCGGCTTGATAATGACTGACTGGTCAGTAATATAGCTGGCGCGAGGCGAACGGTCAAATCGCTTCCGGCACGGCCTCGCCTGACCGGTCGGGAAGTCCGGCAGGTGGCCGATGCGTCGGTACCTCGCCCGATGACGAGAGGGGGCCGGATATCATCCGACCCTTTGCTTGCGGAGAGACGCACTTGGACATTGCCCTGTGGATCAAGGCCGCCATCATGGGCATCGTGGAGGGGCTGACCGAGTTCCTTCCCGTCTCCAGCACCGGCCACCTGATCCTGGCCGGCTCGCTGCTCGACTTCACCGGCGACAAGGTCAAGGTGTTCGAGATCGCGATCCAGACCGGCGCCATCTTCGCCGTCATCCTGATCTACTGGCCGCGGCTGCGCGACACCGTGGCCACGATCACGACCAGCCGCCAGGCCCAGCGCTTCGCGCTCAACGTCGGGGTGGCCTTCCTGCCGGCCGTCGTGCTCGGGCTGCTGTTTGGCAAGGTCATCAAGGCACACCTGTTCACGCCCGTCGTGGTGGCCAGCACCTTCATCCTCGGCGGCCTGATCATCCTCTGGGTCGAGCGGCGCGCGCAGCCCCCGGTACGCGTGCACAGCGTCGACGAGATGAGCTTGCTCGACGCGCTAAAGGTCGGCCTCGTGCAGTGCCTTGCGCTGGTGCCGGGCACCAGCCGTTCGGGTGCCACGATCATTGGCGGCATGCTGTTCGGACTGAGCCGCAAGGCAGCCACCGAGTTCACCTTCTTCCTCGCGATCCCGACACTCATCGGCGCCGGCGCCTACAGCCTGGTCAAGGAACGTGCGCTGCTGTCGATGGCGGATGTGCCGCTGTTCGGCATCGGCCTCGTGTTCTCGTTCCTCAGCGCCTGGCTGTGCGTGCGCTGGTTGCTGCGCTACGTCTCGACGCACGACTTCGTGCCGTTCGCCTGGTATCGCATCGCCTTCGGCATCGTGGTGCTCGTCACCGCGTGGACTGGCTGGGTCGACTGGGTGGATTGAGAGACTCCTCCGGCCGCTCGCCCTCAGCGCCGCGTGAAGACCAGGTCGCGCACGCCGTGTCCGAGCCTGAGGCCCCGTGCTTCGAACTTGGTCAGCGGGCGGTAGTCGGGCCGCGGCGCAAAGCCGGCCACGGTGTTGGCCAGCAGCGGTTCGGCCGACAGCAGCTCGAGCATCTGCTGCGCATAGGGCTCCCAGTCGGTCGCGCAGTGCAGGTAGCCGCCGGGCTCAAGCCGCTGCGCCATTGCCGCAACGAACGGGGGTTGGATCAGACGCCGCTTGTGATGCCGCTTCTTGTGCCAGGGGTCGGGAAAGAAGATGTGAACGCCGGCCAGCGAGGCCGGCGGCAGCATCGACGCAAGCACCTCGACCGCATCGTGCTGCACGATGCGCAGATTGTCCAACCCGCGCTCGCCGATCTGCCTCAACAGTGCACCGACGCCGGGCGTGTGGACTTCCACGCCGAGGAAGTCGGTGCCCGGAAGGCGCTGCGCGATCGCTGCCGTGGCGTCGCCCATGCCGAATCCGATCTCCAGCACCACCGGCGCCTGGCGGCCGAAAACCGCCGCAAAGTCGAGCGGCCTCGCGGCGTAGGGCAGCACGAAGCGCGGCCCCAACTCCTGCAGCGCGCGCGTCTGGCCGCTGCCCATGCGGCCGGCGCGCAGCACGAAGCTGCGGATCGCGCGCAGGGGCGGGTGGGGTGGCGTTTCGTTCATCGGGCGTGGTTTGACCGGGGCGCGCATTGTCGCCCACGAGGCACGCTTATGGCCGTGCGCGACCGCCCCCCGTGACTCGGGTCTTGCGGCGCGGGCATGGCCGGCGCGAGCATCACGCCAGTTCGCCCGAAGTTGTTGCCGGGCGCGAGCCGGGTCTATGCTCGCGCCACGGCGCCCATCGAGCCGTCTCATCCACCGCACAGGAGCGCCCTTGTCGCCCGCAGAGATCATTGCCTACGCCGAGGCCAGCCTGAAGGCCATGCTGTCGTCGCCGGAGCAGATCATCGCCCTCGTTTCGGTGCTCATTGCCACCGGCCTGATGGTCGTGAGCTCCTTCGTGAAGACAATGATCCCGTTGCGCTGGCTCAGCGTCGGCGGTAATTTCGGCTTCCTGCTCTACGGTGCACTACATCCGTCGATTCCGATGCTGCTGCTCAATGGCATCCTGCTGCCGATCAACATCGTCCGGGCGGTCGAGATGATTCGGCTGACCAAGCGCGTTCGGGCCGCCGCCTCCGAGGGCACCGGGGTCTGGCTCAAGCCCTACATGATCCGCACCAAGCGCAAGGCCGGCGACGTGCTCTTTCGCAAGGGCGACCCGGCGGACCACCTGTATTTCCTGGCCGAAGGGCGGATCGAGATCGTCGAGATCGGTGTCTTCATCGAGCCCGGCAACATGTTCGGCGAGATCGCCTTCTTCGCCCCCGACAAGCGCCGCACCAACACGGCGCGCTGCGTCGGTGCCTGCACCGTGCTCACCATCGACGAGAGCACCGTCAATCAGCTCTATTACCAGAACCCGGAGTTCGGCTTCCAGTTGATGGCGCTCGTGGCCGGCCGGCTGACCGCCGACGTGCGGCGCCTTCAGGAGCAGGTCGCGAAGGCGACGGCCCGCTGAGTCCGCCCGGAATCACTCGTGCGGCGTGGCTGCGACTTGCCGTTGCTCGAACTGCAGACGCGAGGCGATCCGTCGCGCTTCTCGACTTCGGGCATGCTACGGATCTCGGAACGCGCATCGTGCGCATGTCCACTGAAGCCTCGGAGGGAAAGACCATGAGCCCATTGAATCGCCGCCGCGCCCTGCAATGGCTGGGTGCCACCGCCTGGGCGGGCCCGTTGGCCGGCCCCGTAGTGGCCCAAGGCGCCAAGACCATCCGGATCCTGGTCGGATTTCCGGCCGGTGGCGGCACGGATGCGATCGCGCGCCTGCTGGCCGAGCGCCTGAAGGACGAACTCGGCGCGCAGGTCATCGTCGAGAACAAGCCCGGCGCCGGCGGCCAGCTCGCCGCGCAGGCATTGAAGGCCGCTGCGCCCGACGGCGGCACCTTTTTCCTGACCCATGACCACACGGTCTCGATCCTCCCGCTGGTGGTCAAGAACCCGGGCTTCGACACGGCGCGCGACTTCGTGCCGGTGGCCGGCTTCGCGAGCTTCGCCAACGCGCTGGCCCTGTCGAGCGCCACGCCGGCGAAGTCGGTGTTGGAGTACGTGGCCTGGATCAGGAGCGCCGGCGGCGGCAAGGGCGCAGTGGGCATCCCGGCGCCGTCCTCGGTGCCCGAGTTCCTGGTCAAGGTGCTGGGGGAAAAGTTCCAGATCGACCTCGTGGCCGCGCCGTACCGCGGCAGTGCGCCGATGATGGCCGACATGCTCGGCAACCAGATTGCGGCGGGCGTCGGCTCGATCCCCGATTTCATCGAGAACCACCGCAGCGGCAAGCTGCGCGTGGTGGCCGTGATGGGTTCGGCCCGCCAGGCCACGCTGCCCGACGTGCCGACCCTGGCCGAGGTGGGGCTGGCCGGTTTCGAGGAACTGCCGTTCTATGGCTTCTTCGCCCCCGCGGGCACGCCGAAGTCGGTGCTCGATCCATTCGCCGCCGCCCTGGCCAAGGTCGTCGCGGTACCCCAGGTCAAGGAGCGTCTCACCGCGATGGGCCTCACGGTTGATTTCATGAGCCAGGCCCAGCTCGCCGCCCGCGAGCGCGCCTACGAGGCGACCTGGTCGCGCATCATCAAGGCAAGCGGTTTTCAGCCGCAGTGACGCACGCTGCGGCGAACAGACCCTGGCCCCTCGCGGACATGACGCGGAAGTGGCAGCTTGGCGCACGGCCATGGACCGGGTCGAGCGCTAGCGGGGGCTGGCTCTGCCTATCGATGGACTGGCGGAGAGAGCGGGATTCGAACCCGCGGGGGGTGTTTAGCCCCCACACGCTTTCCAGGCGTGCGACTTAAACCGCTCATCCATCTCTCCGCGCCGGACAAGTTTAGCTCACGGGATTCAGCGCATGCCGCTTGAGCATCTGCAGGCTCACCACGGCCAGCGCGCGTTCGTGGGTCGCTTCGAGCACGACGGGCGGAGCCAGGCCCGCCTCGCAGGCTTCGAGCCAGCGCAGGGCGCACAGGCACCATCGGTCCCCGGGCTGCAACCCGCGAAACCGGTGCTCCGGTCGCGGCGTCGAGAGGTCGTTGCCGCGCGCCTTCGAGAATGCGAGGAACTCGGTGGTCACGCGGGCGCAGACGACGTGGGTGCCGCTGTCGTCTTCGCGCGTGTTGCAGCAGCCGTCGCGAAAGTAGCCCGTCAACGGATCGTAGGAACAGGGCACGAGTTCAGTGCCCAGGACGTTGGCGGCCATCGCGCTACTTCGGGTGGGCCGGCTTCATCAGCGCCATCGCGGTGCCGATCAGGGCCGAGACTTCGCTCATGTTGCCGGGCACGATCATCGTGTTGTTCTTCTGCGCCAACTGCGAATAGGCCTCGACGGCTTTTTCGGCGACCTTGAGCGTGACGGCCTGCTCGCCGCCTGGCGACTGGATCGCCGCGGCGATCTTGCGGATCGCGTCGGCCGTCGCGTCGGCCAACGCGGTGATGGCCGCGGCCTGGCCCTGGGCCTTGTTGATCTCGGCCTGGCGTTCGCCCTCGGAGTTGTTGATGTAGGCCTGGCGCTGCCCTTCGGCGATGTTGATCTGCTCCTGCTTGCGCCCCTCGGAGGCGGCGATCAGCGCGCGCTTGCCGCGCTCGGCGGTGATCTGGGCCTGCATCGCATGCAGTATCTCGGCTGGCGGCGTCAGGTCCTTGATTTCGTAGCGCAGCACCTTGACGCCCCAGTTCAGCGCGGCGTCGTCGAGCGCATTGACGACGGCGACATTGATCGCCTCTCGCTCCTCGAAGGTCTTGTCGAGCTCCATCCGGCCGATCACCGAGCGCAGCAGCGTCTGGGCGAGCTGGGTGATCGCGACCACGTAGTTGCTGGACCCGTAGCTGGCGCGCATCGGGTCGGTCACCTGGAAGTAGATGATGCCGTCCACGTGCAGCTGCGTGTTGTCGCGCGTGATGCAAACCTGGCTCGGCACGTCGAGCGGGATCTCCTTCAGCGAGTGGCGGTAGGCCACGCGGTCGACGAAGGGCACCAGGAAGCTCAGGCCCGGCGTCAGTGTCTGGTGGTACTTGCCGAGGCGTTCCACCACCCAGGCGTTCTGCTGCGGCACGACCTTGACCGACTTGACGATGAAGATCGCGGCAACGACGAACAGGACGATGGCGAAGATTTCCATGGGTGGCATTCGATGTGGAGTGCGAGGTGGCGCAGAAGCGGCGCTAGCGATCGACGAGCAGGCAACTGCCGTCCAGCGCACGGATCGTGTACTCGCCGGCGGCGGGCACGCCCTGGCCCTGGTAGCGCACATCCCACCCGGCGCCGCGGTACTGCACGCGTGCGCTGCCGTCGGCGTTCCAGTGCACGACATGCACCTTCGAGCCGATGTCCAGGTTGACGTTGCGATTCGATGCCGCCGGTTCCGGGGCCGGGTCGCGGCTGCGCTTGGTGCGCCAGGCCACGACGGCGCCGCCACCCACTAGCGCCGCCAGCACGAGCTGCGCGGGCAGCGCCAGGCCGGCGTGCGCCGCCAGCGCCCCTGCGGCCATGCCCAGCGCCAGCATCAGCAGGTTGAATGTCCCGACGGCCAGCTCGGCCGCGACCAGCACGCCCGTCGCGACCCACCACCCGGTGGCACCACTCCAGTCCATCAGCGCCCCTTGTTGGGTCTCATCCGGGGCAGTTTAGGCCAACGCGGCCCGATCGACGAACAGCCCTACACTTCGCGCGTCGCCGGCGCCGCGCAGCGAGCCCAGAAAGCCCCACCGATGCAGCATTTCAGCTTCCCGATCGTCATCATCGACGAAGACTTCCGCTCCGAGAACACCTCGGGCCTGGGCATCCGCGCGCTGGCCGACGCGATCGTCAAGGAGGGCTTCGAGGTGCTGGGCAACACGAGCTACGGCGACCTGTCGCAGTTCGCCCAGCAGCAAAGCCGCGCCAGCGCGTTCATCCTGTCGATCGACGACGAGGAGTTCAAGGGGGGCCCGGAGGTCGATACGGCAGTACTGAACCTGCGCAAGTTCATCCAGGAGATCCGGCGCAAGAACGCCGACATCCCGATCTACCTCTACGGCGAGACGCGGACCTCGCAGCACATCCCGAACGACATCCTGCGCGAGCTGCACGGTTTCATCCACATGTTCGAGGACACGCCGGAGTTCGTGGCGCGGCACATCATCCGCGAGGCCAAGACCTACCTCGACTCGCTGGCGCCACCGTTCTTCAAGGCGCTCGTGGACTATGCGCAGGACGGCTCCTACTCCTGGCACTGCCCGGGGCATTCGGGCGGCGTGGCCTTCCTGAAGAGCCCGATCGGGCGCATGTTCCACCAGTTCTTCGGCGAGAACATGCTGCGTGCCGACGTGTGCAACGCGGTCGAGGAACTCGGCCAGCTGCTCGACCACACCGGCCCGATCGCGGCCAGCGAGCGCAACGCAGCGCGCATCTTCAACGCCGACCATTGCTACTTCGTGACCAACGGCACCAGCACCTCGAACAAGATCGTCTGGCATCACACGGTCGCGCCGGGCGACGTGGTGGTGGTGGACCGCAACTGCCACAAGTCGATCCTGCACGCGATCATCATGACCGGCGCGGTGCCGGTGTTCCTGACGCCGACGCGCAACCACCTCGGGATCATCGGCCCGATCCCGAAGAGCGAGTTCGAACCCGAGACCATCCGCCGCAAGATCGCGGCCAACCCGCTGCTGGCGGGCGTCGATGCCGCCACGGTGAAGCCGCGCATCCTGACGGTGACGCAGAGCACCTACGACGGCGTGCTCTACAACACCGAGACGATCAAGGGCATGCTCGACGGCTGGATCGACACCCTGCATTTCGACGAAGCCTGGTTGCCGCACGCGGCCTTCCACCGCTTCTATGGCAACTTCCACTCGATGGGCAAGGCCCGCCCGCGACCACAGCAGGCGATGGTCTATTCGACGCAGTCCACGCACAAGCTGCTGGCCGGCATCAGCCAGGCCTCGCAGGTGCTGGTGCAGGACGCGCAGAACCGCAAGCTCGATCGGCACCTGTTCAACGAAGCCTACCTGATGCACACCTCGACCAGCCCGCAGTACGCGATCATCGCGTCATGCGACGTGGCAGCGGCGATGATGGAGCCACCCGGCGGCACTGCGCTGGTGGAAGAAAGCATCAGCGAGGCACTGGACTTCCGGCGCGCGATGCGCAAGGTCGACAAGGAGTTCGGCAAGGACTGGTGGTTCAAGGTCTGGGGGCCGGACCGGCTGGCCGAAGATGGCATCGGCAAGCCCGACGACTGGATGATCAAGGCCGACGCCAAGTGGCACGGCTTCGGCGCGCTGGCCGACGGCTTCAACATGCTCGACCCGATCAAGGCGACCCTGGTCACGCCGGGGCTCGACGTGTCGGGCAAGTTCGCCAAGGTCGGCATCCCGGCCAGCATCGTGACCAAGTACCTCGCCGAGCACGGCGTGATCGTCGAGAAGACCGGGCTCTACTCGTTCTTCATCATGTTCACGATCGGCATCACCAAGGGCCGCTGGAACACGCTGCTCACCGCCTTGCAGCAATTCAAGGACGACTTCGACAAGAACGCGCCGACCTGGCGCGCGCTGCCCGAGTTCAGTGCCGCGCACCCGCGCTACGAGCGCATCGGCCTGGCCGACCTGTGCCAGAGCATCCACGCGACCTACGCCCGAGGCGACATTGCCAGGCTGACAACCGAGATGTACCTGTCGGACCTGCACCCGGCGATGAAGCCGAGCGACGCCTTCTCGCACATCGCGCACCGTACGACCGAGCGCGTGCCGATCGACGCGCTGGAAGGCCGGGTCACGACTTCACTGCTGACGCCGTACCCGCCGGGCATCCCGCTGCTGATTCCGGGCGAACGCTTCAATCGAAAGATCGTCGACTACCTGCGCTTCACGCGCGACTTCAACGCCGCGTTTCCGGGCTTCGACACGGACGTGCACGGCCTGGTCGAAGAGGTCGATGCGAGCGGCGTGCGGGGCTATTTCGTGGATTGCGTGCGCAGTTGACAGCACCGCGCACCCAAGAAACAGACGCGGGCCCTAAGGCCCGCGCGAAATGCTGCGTAGCCCCGCGTGCCGTCAGCCGCGGCGCCTCCGGACCATGGCGCCGCAAGTTGCCAAGCCCGCCAGAAGCAGGGCATAGGTGGATGGCTCTGGCACTGCGCTGACCGCGAAGGTCACGTTGTCGATGCCCACGTTCCACGCGCTGTCCTGCCACTCCAGCCACAGCCCCTTGGACGACGACACGCTGATATCGAAGCTCGTGTGCGTCGTCGATCCTGAACCGACGTCGCCGACGTAAGTGAAGAGAGGGATCGAACTACCGATCTCGTACACATGGACGGTGGTGCCACGAGTGCTGGAAGGGTAGGCGCCCAGGTCGAAGTGGGTCAGCGTGACCGCGTCTCCGTTCAATGGCATGAGTTCTATGCGTGCTCGCGAGTTGGAATCGCCGCCATCGGCGAAAAGCACGCCGTACAGGTCGTTGTAATTGCTGCCCCACCAGTACAGAGAACGGTCGTCGCCGAGGCGCGGCACCGAATAGCTGACATCGACGACACCGGCGACGTCGCCGTAGCCCTGCAGCAGGCGGCCGTAGTTGGAGCATGCGACGGTAGCTCCCAGGCCGTTCGCGGTGTCCGAACAGATCGACGGCTCGCTCGGCCCGTTGCCGAAATCGAGCACATAGGCCTGCGATGCGCCGGCGACGAGCACCAGACTGGCGGCGATGAGCGGAAGCTTCATGAGTACTCCTTCGGGGATGAGATTGCACGCCTACGCATCGAATCACTGTGAAAATCGCGCATAGCCTTTGCGCCTTCATCATGCAACAACGGCAGCTGCGCGACACCCCCCTGTTTCAGGGGTGCGGGGAGCGGACGGCGCCCGCCGCCGGCCCGAACGGTCGTCGCCGATTCACGAACCGCTTGGGGCCCCGCCCATCACCCGGCTGAATCCGCCGTCAACGTAGGTGATCTCGGCTGTCACCCCGGCAGCGAGGTCGGACAGCAGGAAGGCGGCAACGTTGCCCACGTCGTGGATCGTCACGTTGCGACGCAACGGGGCGTTCTGCTCGACGATGTCGAGGATGCGGCCGAAGTCCTTGACGCCCGCCGCCGCCACGGTCTTTATCGGGCCGGCCGAGATGCCGTTGACGCGAATACCGCGCTCGCCCAGGCCGACGGCGAGGTAGCGCACGCTGGCTTCGAGCGATGCCTTGGCCAGGCCCATCGTGTTGTAGTGCGGAACGGCGCGCACGCTGCCCAGGTAGGTCAGCGTCAACAGCGCTGCGCCGGTGCGCAGCCGCGGCGCAGCGGCCTTGGCCAAGGCCGGAAAGCTGTAGCTCGAGATGTCGTGCGCAACCCGGAAGGCCTCGCGCGACAGCCCGTCCAGAAACTCGCCTGCAATCGCCTCCCTCGGAGCGAAGCCGATCGAGTGCACCAGACCGTCGAACTCGGGCCAGGCTTCGCCGAGCTGGGTGAAGAGGCGCTCGATCTGGGCATCGTCGGCCACGTCGCAGTCGAACACGAGTTCGGAGTCGAACTCGCGTGCGAACTCGGCCACGCGGTCACGAAAGCGCTCGCCCTGGTAGCTGAAGGCCAGTTCGGCGCCTTCGCGGTGACAGGACCGGGCAATGCCATAGGCGATCGAGCGGTTTGACAGGACTCCAGTGATCAGGAATCGCTTGCCGGCGAGGAAGCCCATGGTTTCTCCGTTGCATTGGGGGTGTGGGCGCCGATTTTGTCATGCGCCGCCGTGCCCGATCCCCGCCCTCGTCGGGTTCTCGCAGCAGACGGGGCGCAAGCGCGCCGCCACCCCTATTGACACGTCCAACGCTTGCCTGTAACCAAAGATCGCGCTAGAATGCGCCTTTCGTAAGAAAACTGCATGGGCGGATTCTTCCAGCCCTTTTTTTTTGCTCGATCAACATCGCAGGTTGGCCCCGTCGCTGATGGGTACCGGAAGGCAAGCCTGCCATCGACATTGCAGGAAGCGTCGGCGCGGGAATGAGTTGGCAGACCGTCGTAGAAAGCACCGTGACCGGCATGGGGTATGAGCTCGTCGAGGCCGAGCGTACCCCGGGCGGGCTGCTGCGCGTCTTCATCGACCGCGTGGCCGGCGATCCGCGGGGCGAGTTCGTCGTGGTCGAAGACTGCGAGGCGGTGACGCGGCAACTCCAGCACGTGCTCGAGGTCGAGGACTGCCACTACCAGCGGCTCGAGGTGTCGTCGCCCGGGCTGGACCGGCCGTTGAAGAGGGCTGCCGATTTCGCGCGTTTTGCCGGCCAGCCGGTGAACCTGACGCTGAAGCTGCCGTTCAAGGGCCGCAAGAAGTACCGCGGCACGCTGCTCGCGCTCCCGGCCGGCGATGGCGGCGGCTGGCGTTTGCTGCTCGACGAGCCCGAGGCGGAGCCTGCGAAGGCACGGGCCACCGGCAAGGCAGACGCGCCGGCGTCGGACGCGGTCGATCGCGCGCTCGATTTTCAGTTGGACGAAGTTCGTGAGGCCCGGCTCGTGCCGGTGCTCGATTTCAAGGGTCGCCGGTTCCTGCCGGCGACACCGGCTGCCACGATGGACTCGGCGGCGGCGGGTGTGGATGGAGGTCGCAAACGATGAACCGCGAATTGTTGATGTTGGTCGACGCGATTGCGCGCGAGAAGAGCGTCGAACTCGAGGTGGTGTTCGGTGCCGTCGAGGCGGCGCTCGCGTCGGCAACCAAGAAGCTCCATGGCGGCGAGGTGGACGTGCGCGTCTCGGTCGACCGCAACACCGGCGTCTACGAGACCTTTCGCCGCTGGCACGTCGTGCCGAACGAGGCCGGGCTGCAGATTCCCGATGCCGAGGTGCTGCTGTTCGAGGCGCAGGAGCAGATCGAGGACATCGAGGTCGACGACTACATCGAGGAGCCGATCGAGTCGGTCACGATCGGGCGCATCGGGGCTCAGGCGGCCAAGCAGGTGATCCTGCAGAAGATCCGCGACGCCGAGCGTGAGCAGCTGCTGACCGACTTCCTGTCGCGTGGCGACAAGATCTTCGTCGGCACCGTCAAGCGCCTCGACAAGGGCGACGTGATCGTCGAGTCGGGTCGCGTCGAAGGGCGCTTGAAGCGCAGCGAGATGATTCCGAAGGAGAACCTGCGCACCGGCGACCGCGTCCGGGCCTACATCCTCGAGGTCGATCCGACGCTTCGCGGGCCGCAGATCATCCTGTCGCGCAGCGCGCCGGGCTTCATGATCGAGCTGTTCGCACTCGAAGTGCCGGAAATCGAACAAGGCCTGCTCGAGATCAAGAGCTGCGCCCGCGACCCGGGATCGCGGGCCAAGATCGCTGTCGTCTCGCACGACCGGCGGGTCGATCCGATCGGCACCTGCGTCGGCGTGCGCGGCTCGCGGGTCAACGCCGTCACCAACGAGCTCGCCGGCGAGCGCGTCGATATCGTGCTCTGGTCGGAAGATCCGGCGCAGTTCGTGATCGGCGCATTGGCCCCTGCCAACGTGCAGTCGATCGTCGTCGACGAGGAGCGCCACGCGATGGACGTGGTGGTCGACGAGGAAAACCTCGCGATCTCGATCGGCCGGGGCGGCCAGAACGTGCGCCTGGCGGCGGAGATGACGGGCTGGCGCATCAACATCATGAGCGCCGAGGAATCGCAGGCCAAGCAGTCGCAGGAGAGCGACAGCGTGCGCAAGCTGTTCGTCGACAAGCTCGACGTCGACGTCGAGGTGGCCGACATCCTGATCGCCGAGGGCTTCACCAGCCTCGAAGAGGTGGCTTACGTGCCGATGCAGGAAATGCTCGAGATCGAGAGCTTCGACGAAGACACCGTCAACGAACTGCGCACCCGGGCCAAGGACGCGCTGCTGACGATGGAGATCGCGCGCGAGGAGAAGGTCGAGGACGTGTCGCAGGACCTGCGCGACATGGAAGGCCTGACGGCCGACCTGATCGCCCGGCTGTCCGATGGCGGCATCCACACCCGCGACGAGCTGGCCGACCTGGCCGTCGACGAACTGACCGAATTGTCGGGCGTCGGCGAGGAGCAGGCCAAGACACTCATCATGAAGGCGCGCGAGCATTGGTTCACGACCTGAAGCCCGCCCGCACCGCAAGCACCAAGCAAGGAACGCAACAATGGCTGTGACCACCGTCGCCCAGTTCGCCGCAGAGCTCAACCGCCCCGCGGCGGCGTTGCTCGAGCAGCTCCAGTCGGCCGGCGTGGCGAAGGCCTCGACCGACGACGCACTGACCGAGTCCGACAAGGAACGCCTGCTCGATCATCTGCGATCGGCCCACGGCACCGGCTCCGCGGAGCGCCGCAAGATCACGCTGACGCGCAAGTCCACCAGCGAGATCAAGCAGGCCGACTCGAGCGGCAAGGCGCGAACGATTCAGGTGGAAGTGCGCAAGAAGCGCACCTTCATCAAGCGCGACGATGCCGCCCCGGCCGAGCCGGCGGCACCGTTGGTCGACGAGGCCGAGCTTCAGCGCCGCGAGGACGAAGCCAAGGCGCACGCCGAGCAACTGCGCCAGCAGGAGGCCGACCTCGCGGAGAAGCGCCGCCTGCGCGAGGAGCAGGAGCGCCTCGAGCGCGAGGCCGCTGAACAACGCCAGCGCGAGGCCGCGGAGAAGGCTGCCGAGATCGCCGCCGCCGAGGCGGCGGCCGCGGCGCTGGTGACCGCCAAGGCCCCCCGCAAGACGGCGGCCCAGAAGGCCGCCGCGGAGAAGGGAGCTGCCGCAGCCGCCGCGGCTGCGGCGGCCGAGCCTGCCCCTGCCCCGGCCGAGCCGCCCAAGCCGGTGCTGCGCGTGATCAAGGCGGCCGACGTGGTGGACGAAGAAAAGCAGCGCCTGGTCGACTTGGCCAAGCGCCGCAAGACGGCCGAGGACGAGGCCATGGCCATCCGCGCGATGATGAACGCGCCCAAGCGCGTGCTGGTCCCGCACAAGGTGCCTGAGGTCGTCAAGCCCGCGGTCGAGATCAAGGGCACGATCCACAAGAAGGTCGGCGTGCCGGGGGCCCCGGCGGCGCCGGGCGCGGCCAAGCCGGGCGAGAAGAAGTCGCTCAAGTCCGAGAAGCTGTCTTCGAGCTGGGCCGACGACGCCGCCAAGCGGCGCGGGCTCAAGACGCTCAACACCGGCGGCGGTGCGCGGCCGGGCTGGCGTGCGCCGCGCGGCGGGCGTCGCGGAGAGCGCAACGACGGCGGCGGGAGCACGTTCCAGGCGCCGGTCGAGCAGCAGGTGCAGGAAGTCCATGTGCCCGAGACCATCAGCGTCGCCGACCTGGCACACAAGATGTCGGTCAAGGCGTCCGAGGTCATCAAGCAGTTGATGAAGCTCGGTCAGATGGTCACGATCAACCAGCAGCTCGACCAGGAAACGGCCATGATCCTCGTCGAGGAGATGGGCCACAAGGCCTTCGCCGCCAAGCTCGACGACCCCGAGGCCTTCCTCGAGACCGGAGAAGGCGAGCATGAAGGCGAAGCGCTGCCGCGGGCGCCCGTCGTCACGGTGATGGGCCACGTGGACCACGGCAAGACCTCGCTGCTCGACTACATCCGCACCTCGCGCGTGGCCGCGGGCGAGGCCGGTGGCATCACGCAGCACATCGGCGCCTATCACGTCGACACGCCGCGCGGCATGATCACCTTCATCGACACCCCGGGCCACGCCGCGTTCACCGCGATGCGGGCTCGTGGCGCCAAGGCCACCGACATCGTCATCCTGGTCGTGGCTGCCGACGACGGCGTGATGCCGCAGACGAAGGAGGCCGTCGCCCACGCTCGGGCGGCCGGCGTGCCGATCGTGGTCGCGATGAACAAGATGGACAAGCCCGAGGCCAACGTCGAGCGGCTCAAGTCCGAGCTCGTCGCCGAAGGCGTGGTGCCGGAAGACTTCGGTGGCGATTCGCCGTTCGTCCCGGTGTCGGCCAAGACCGGCATGGGCATCGATCAGTTGCTCGAGCAGGTGTTGCTGCAGGCCGAAGTCCTCGAGCTCAAGGCGCAGCACGACGCGCCCGCCAAGGGCCTGGTCATCGAAGCGCAGCTCGACAAGGGCCGCGGCCCCGTCGCGACGGTGCTGGTGCAAAGTGGCACGCTCAAGCGCGGCGACATCGTGCTCGCGGGTTCGAGCTACGGCCGGGTCCGCGCGATGCTGGACGAGAACGGCAAGCCCAGCACCGAGGCGGGCCCCTCGATCCCGGTCGAGATCCAAGGCCTGACCGAAGTGCCGCAAGCCGGCGACGAGTTCATGGTGCTGGCCGACGAGCGGCGCGCGCGCGAGATCGCCACCTTCCGCCAGGGCCGCTACCGCGACGTCAAGCTCAACAAGCAGCAGGCGGCCAAGCTCGAGAACATGTTCGACGCCGTGGGCACCAACGTGCAGACCCTGCCGTTGATCGTCAAGGCCGACGTCCAGGGCTCACAGGAGGCGCTGGCGCAGGCGCTGGCCAAGCTCTCCACCGACGAGGTGAAGGTGCAGATCGTGCACGGCGCCGTCGGCGGCATCAGCGAGAGCGACATCAACCTCGCCATCGCGTCGAAGGCGGTCATCATCGGCTTCAACATCCGGGCCGACGCCGGCGCGCGCAAGCTGGCCGAGAACAACGGCGTCGACATCCGCTACTACGACATCATCTACGACGCGGTCGACGACGTGAAGGCGGCGATGACGGGCATGCTGGCGCCCGAGCAGCGCGAAGAGATCATCGGCAACGCCGAGATCCGCTCGGTGTTCGTGGCCTCCAAGATCGGCACGGTCGCCGGCTGCATGGTCACCGCCGGCGTGGTTCACCGCGGTGCGCGCTTCCGCCTGCTGCGCAACAACGTGGTCGTCTATACCGGCGAGATCGAGTCGCTCAAGCGGATGAAGGACGACGTGCGCGAAGTCAAGGAAGGCTTCGAGTGCGGCATCAAGCTCAAAAACTACAACGACATCGCCGAGGGCGACCAGCTGGAGTTCTTCGAAGTCAAGGAAGTGGCACGAACTCTGTAAGGCGGATTTGCCCTTGACCGCAAACCCCGCCTTCCGCAAGAAGGCGGGGTTTGCGCTTTGAGGGCAGGAGCAACACGATGCGACACAAACGATCCATCCCCAACCGCGGCTTTCGCGTCGCCGACCAGATCCAGCGCGACGTGGCCGAGCTGATCCGCGAGCTGAAGAACCCGCGCATCGGCATGGTCACCGTCAACGCGGTCGAGGTGACGCCCGACTATGCGCACGCGAAGATCCTGTTCTCGGTCCTCGTCGGCGACGCGCATGCGTGCGAGACGGCGCTCAACGAGGCCGCCGGCTACCTTCGCAACGGCCTCTTCAAGCGGCTGCAGATCCACACCGTGCCGACGCTGCACTTCCTGTTCGACCGCACCACCGAGCGCGCCGCCGAGCTCTCCGCGCTGATCCAGCAGGCCAACGCGACCCGCGCGAAGGAATGACATGACGGCGCCCCAGCTTGTCGCTCCGCGCCATCGCTCCCCCCCGAGGGGGGACGGACCGGCTTGTGGGATGAGGCCGGACACAGACGGTCCCTGCGGACCGGCTGTGCCTGCCGAATGCCAGCAGCCTCTGGCTGATGGCGGCCCGGCGCCGGTCTGACCCGTGCGAACCGACCGCCCCCGCGTCGTCCGTCGTCCCGTGCACGGCGTGCTGCTGCTCGACAAGCCCATCGGTCTGTCGAGCAACGACGCGTTGCAGAAGGCCAAGCGGCTGTACCGTGCCGAGAAAGCCGGGCACACGGGCACGCTCGACCCGCTGGCGACCGGCCTGCTGCCGCTGTGCTTCGGCGCCGCGACCAAGTTCTCGCAGGTCAGCCTGGACGCCGACAAGGCCTATCGCGCGACGCTGCAACTGGGCCGCACGACGAGCACGGGCGACGCCGAAGGCGACGTGCTTCTGGAGCGCAGCGTCGCGGTGACGCGAGAGCAGATCGCAGCCGCCTGCGCCAGCTTCGTCGGGCGGATCGCCCAGGTGCCGCCGATGCATTCGGCACTCAAGCACGAGGGCAGGGCGCTATACGACTACGCCCGCGCCGGGATCGAGGTCGAACGCGCGCCCCGCGAGGTGACGATCCACGCGATCGAGATCGTCGAGCGGCGCGACGACGTGCTCGTCATCGACGTCCGCTGCAGCAAGGGCACCTACATTCGCACGCTGGCGGCCGACATCGGCGAGGCACTCGGTTGCGGTGCCCATCTCTCCGCATTGCGCCGCACGGTCAGCGGCGCGCTCTCGGTCGCCGACGCGCACACGCTGGAGGCCCTGGCCGCGCTCGACGAAGCCGGGCGAGATGCCCTGCTGCTGCCGGCTGACACGCTGTTGGCCGCCTGGCCCGAAGTGCGCCTGAACGACGACGACGCGGGGCGCTTCCTCAGCGGCCTGCGCCGTCGCCTCGACGCGGGCGATGCGCCCTGCGTGCGCGTGTACGGCCCCGCGTCGCAGGCGGCGCCGGGCGGCCGCGAGCACCGCGCCTTCCTCGGCAGCGCCCACATCCAGGCCCGAGAACTGATTCCCACCCGATTGCTGAGTCCGCTGGAGGTGCAAGGCCTCCTTGACGCTCCAGCGCACCCTTGAGACCCGAAGAATGCACAAGCAGATCCGCAACATCGCCATCATCGCCCACGTCGACCACGGCAAGACCACGCTCGTCGACCAGTTGCTGCGCCAGAGCGGCACCTTCCGCGAGAACGAGAAGGTGACCGAGCGCGTGATGGACAGCAACGACATCGAACGCGAGCGCGGCATCACGATCCTCGCCAAGAACTGCGCTGTCGAGTGGAAGGGAACCCACGTCAACATCGTCGACACGCCGGGCCACGCCGACTTCGGGGGCGAAGTGGAGCGAGTTCTGTCGATGGTCGACAGCGTGCTGCTGCTCGTCGATGCGGTCGAGGGCCCGATGCCGCAGACGCGCTTCGTCACCAAGAAGGCCCTGGCCCTGGGACTCAAGCCCATCGTCGTCGTCAACAAGGTCGACCGCCCCGGCGCGCGGCCCGACTACGTGATCACGGCCACCTTCGATTTGTTCGACAAGCTCGGCGCGACCGAGGAACAACTCGACTTCCCGATCATCTTCGCCTCCGGCCTGAACGGATGGGCCAGCCTTACGCAGGGCGAAGTCGGCGCCGACCTGGCGCCGCTGTTCGACGCCATCCTGCAGCACGTGCCGGCGCACGAGGGCAGCCCGGACGACCCGCTGCAATTGCAGATCTGCTCGCTCGATTACTCCACCTACGTTGGCCGGATCGGGATCGGACGCATCAACCAGGGGACCTTGAAGCCCATGCAGGACGTGGCGCTCTACAGCGGCCCCGACTCGACGCCGATCCGCGCCCGCGTCAACCAGGTGCTCACCTTCGAGGGCCTGGAGCGGCGCCAGACCGACGCCGCCGGCCCCGGCGACATCGTCCTCGTCAACGGCATCGAAGGCATCGGCATCGGCGTCACGCTGACGAGCCTGGACAACCCGCTGCCGTTGCCGATGCTGCTGGTGGATGAGCCGACGCTGACGATGAACTTCTGCGTCAACAACTCGCCGCTCGCCGGGCGCGAGGGCAAGTTCGTGACCAGCCGGCAGATCCGCGACCGGCTCGACCGCGAACTCCAGAGCAACGTTGCGCTGAAAGTGCGCGATACCGACGAGGACGGCATCTTCGAGGTTTCGGGCCGCGGCGAACTACACCTGACGATCCTGCTCGAGAACATGCGCCGCGAGGGCTTCGAGCTCGCCGTGTCGAAGCCGCGCGTGGTGTTCAAGGAGGAGGGCGGCGTGCGCCTGGAGCCGATCGAGATGGTGACTGCCGATGTCGAGGAGCAGCACCAGGGCGGCGTGATGCAGGCGCTCGGCCTGCGCAAGGCCGAGCTCGTCAACATGGAGCCCGACGGCCGCGGCCGCGTGCGGCTGGAGTACCGCATTCCGGCGCGCGGGCTGATCGGCTTCCAGAACGAGTTCCTGAACCTGACCCGCGGCACCGGCCTCATCAGCAACATCTTCGACGGTTACGAGGCCTACAAGGGCGAGATCGCCGGGCGCAAGAACGGCGTGCTGATCAGCCAGGACGACGGCGAGGCGGTGACGTATTCGCTGGGCAAGCTCGACGACCGCGGGCGCATGTTCGTCAGCGCCGGCGACCCGCTGTACGAAGGCATGATCATCGGCATCCACAGCCGCGACAACGACCTCGTCGTCAACGCGGTGCGCGGCAAGCAGCTCACCAACTTCCGCGTCTCGGGCAAGGAGGACGCGATCAAGATCACGCCGCCGATCCAGCTCACGCTGGAATACGCGGTCGAGTTCATCGAGGACGACGAACTGGTCGAGATCACGCCCAAGTCGATCCGGCTGCGCAAGCGCTACCTGAGGGAGCATGACCGCAAGCGGGCGAGCAGGGAAGTTGCGTAGGTGGCGCATGCAGGTACCGCTGTCTTGGGCGATGACGGGGCCCCCTGCCCCCTGCCGAGCGGGGTTCCAGTTTGAATCTCGCCCGGGCCGCTGCGCGGCCCTCTGCGAACCGAATGACACATCGACGAGCGGTGGCGCTGATGATCCTGGTGACGCTGATGTGGAGCAGCGCCGGTGTCGTCACGCGTCACCTCGACGCGGCGCGCAGCTTCGAGGTCACGTTCTGGCGCAGTGCCTTCAACGCCATCGCGCTCTCGCTCGCGCTGACCGTGATGC
The DNA here is from genome assembly GCA_963779155.1 of uncultured bacterium. Taxonomy (GTDB): domain Bacteria; phylum Pseudomonadota; class Gammaproteobacteria; order Burkholderiales; family Burkholderiaceae_C; genus CAIKUF01. Next base: position 108,553 of record CAVZXE010000022.1, read on the forward strand.
GCGGCCCGGCGTTGTGGCGCGGCATCGTCGGCGCGCCCTGGCCCGTGTGGGCCTCGGGCGTGTGCTGGTCGGTGATGTACACCGCCTTCATGGTCGCGATCACGCTGACCTCGGTGGCCAATGTGCTGGTCACGATGTCGATCGGGCCGCTGCTGACCGCCTTGCTCTCGCGTCTGGTGCTCGGCCATCGCCTGGCGGCGCGGACCTGGCTCGCGATCGGCGTGGCCGGAATCGGGATCGCGTGGATGTTCTGGCGCGAGGCGCAGGCCTCGGCGCCGGGGCAACTCGCCGGCATTGCCATTGCACTCGGCGTTCCGGTCGCGGCCGCGATCAACTGGACCCTGCTGCAGCACAGCCACCACGGCGAAGTCGACGCCGTCGGCAGCCACGACATGATGAGCGCGGTACTGATCGGCGCACTGATCTCGGCGCTGGCGATGTTGCCGCTGGCGCTGCCGTTCCAGGCCTCGGCGCACGACCTTTCGCTGCTGGCGATGCTGGGCGTGTTCCAGCTCGCCGTGCCCTGCCTGCTGGTGGTGCGCCTGACGCACGTGCTGCCCGGGCCGGAGATCGCGCTGCTCGGCCTGCTGGAGGTCGTGCTGGGGGTGGCCTGGGCATGGATCGGTGCCGGCGAGCAACCGAGCACTGCCACGCTCGCCGGCGGCGCGCTGGTGATCGGGGCCTTGGTGGCGAACCAGGCGCTCGCGCTGCGGTCAGCGCCACAGCAGTCGTTCACGTGAGCGCCGTCGCCGATCGATCGCCCGCTGCGACCCGCTGCGAACCCCGTCCCGGCGCCGTACCGGCCTGGGGAGCGCGCGCCAAAGCGGCCGCGTGCGAGGCGCAAGCATCGGTCGGCCGCCAGCCGCATCGCGGGCGGCTTCGCCCGCAAACCCAATGAAGATTCCCGCCAACGGACTCCAACTCGAGGTCGAAGACCATGGGTCACCGAATGGCGAGCCGCTGTTGCTGATCATGGGGCTGGGCATGCAGCTCGTTGGATGGCACGAAGACCTGGTGCGGCAGTTCGTCGCCCGAGGCTTTCGGGTGATCCGCTTCGACAACCGCGACATCGGCCTGTCCCAGGGCTTCGATGCGCTGGGCGTGCCCAACGTCGCCGTCGCGGGATTGAGGCACCTCGTCGGCCTGCCCGTGCGGCCGCCGTACACGCTGGCCGACATGGCCGCCGACGCCGCCGGTCTGCTCGACGCATTGGGCATCGCAGCGGCCCATGTCTGCGGCGCGTCGATGGGCGGCATGATCGCGCAGCACATGGCGCTGCATCATCCGCAGCGGGTGAAGAGCCTGACCCTGGTCATGACCAGCAGCGGCTCGCGCCGGCTGCCGGGGCCGTCGCCGAAGGTGCGGCGCGCCATGCTGGCGCGACCAGCCAAGCCGCACGACATCGAAAGCGTGCTCGCCCACTACCGCAGGCTGTACACGCTGATCGGAAGCCCGGCGTATCGGCCCAGCGACGAATGGCTGGAAGAGCGCCTGCGTTCCTCGCTGCGGCGCGCCTACCGCCCGGACGGCACGGCCCGGCAGCTGGTGGCGATCATCGCCGACGGCGATCGCTCGCCACGGCTAACCTGCATCACGGCGCCGACCCTGGTGATACACGGTGCGGCCGATCCACTGGTGCGGGTGGCGGCGGGGCACGATCTGGTGCGCAAGATCCACGGCGCCCGGATCGACGTGATCGAGGGCATGGGGCACGACCTGCCTGCGCCGCTCTGGCCGCGCCTGGTGGCCGACGTCGCCTCGGTCGCGGGCCTGGCAGACCCCGCCTGAGGCGCGGGTTCGATCCGGCGTCAGTTAACTGCCGCGCGCAGCGGGGACGCCTGGCTGGCACGCCGGCCGTAGGCCGGGTCGTTGGGGGAGAGTGCCACCTCGCCCGACGCACGCCGCAAGCCGTTGGCCAGGTCCTCGAGCTCGTTGGCCAGCTTGTCGGCCAGCCCGAGCGCGCAGGCGATGAGCCATGAGCCGGTGCTGCGGTCGACGTTGTTGTCCTGGTCGAGGAAGTGATCGGCGGCGCGCGTCGCTGCATGCAACTGGTGTGCGCGTGCGCGCAGCTTCTGGAACCCCTGCGAGAGCCCCGGGTCGCTGGCGCCAGCCTTGAGGTTCTTGGCCAGACCGTCCAGGTCGGCCGCAAGCTCCTCGGCCAGACCAACCGCGCAGGCAATCAGCCAGGAACCGGTGTCGCGGTCCTCGACGCTTTCCTGGGCGATGAAATGGTCCGCAGCGCGGGCAGCAGCCAGCAGCTGGTAGGCGCGACCGCCGAGCTGGCGCATCACCGGATACGCCTCATTCGCCTTGCCGGCGCTGCCGCCAGGCGTCTGCACCACCTTCACCACATCGTCCGTGCCGCCGGGGAAGGCGGACGTCGCCGTTCTTGCTTCAACCATGATTCACCTCGCTTTGCTGCGCAATCGGACCGGGCCGGTGCTTGCCGGCGCGGCAACGCCAGGCCCGTATTCTGCACATGGTCTGACCGTTTGCCGTGAGTGGCGCCTCGCCGAAACCGTCGATTCTTGCCCGAAGGTGGGCTTCGAAGGCGTTGCGCGGCTCGCGTGGACGCGTCGCCGCGGACGCCGCGGCTGCGCCGCGCGTGTGCCGGCGACGCACTCAGCGGCGGAGCAATCGGCCAGAATCGACGCATGGACAAGGCCCCTGCGGCACTCACCGCTTCACCCTGGCGCCTGTCGGTCGCCCCGATGCTGGACTGGACCGACCGGCACTGCCGCGCCTTGCATCGCCTGCTGACGCGCCGCACGCGGCTCTACACCGAGATGATCACCACCGGCGCGTTGCTGCACGGCGACCTGGCGCGCCATCTCGACTTCGACGCTGCCGAACACCCGCTGGCGCTTCAACTCGGCGGCAGCGAAGCGCCCGACCTGGCGGCCTGTGCCCGGCTGGCGCGGCAATGGGGCTACGACGAGATCAACCTGAACTGCGGCTGCCCGAGCGAGCGCGTGCAGCGCGGCGCGTTCGGAGCCTGCCTGATGGCCGAACCGCATCTCGTGGCCGATGGCGTGAAGGCGATGAACGATGCCGCGGGGGGCCTGCCGGTGACGGTCAAGCACCGCACCGGCATCGATCGCGGCGAGAGCTACGAGTTCATGCGCGACTTCGTCGGCACGGTGGCCGAGGCCGGCTGCCGGGTCTTCATCGTCCACGCGCGCAACGCGTGGTTGAAGGGCCTCAGCCCGAAGGAAAATCGCGACGTGCCGCCGCTGCGCTACGAGTTCGCGACCCGCCTGAAGCGGGACTTTCCGGCGCTGACGGTCGTGCTCAACGGCGGTATCGCGAGCGATGCCGCGATCGCCCTGCACCTGCAGCAGTTCGACGGCGTGATGATCGGCCGCTACGCTTACCACGAGCCGTGGGCAATGGCAGCGTGGGACGGGCGGTTCTTCGGCGAGGCGGGTCCGGCGGCCTCGCGCGAACAGGTCGAGACCAGCTGGATCGCGTACCTGGAGCGACTGCACGTGGCCGGTACGCCATGGTCGCACGCGATGCGTCACGCGCTCGGGCTGTGGAACGGTACGCCGGGCGCGCGCCGCTGGCGCCAGGTGTGGTCGGATCATCGGCTCAAGCTCGAACCGCCGGCACGCGTCGCGGCGCTGGCGACCGCGGCGCGGCGCTCACCCGGACGCCTGGTCGCAGTCTCCTGAGGCTCAGACCAGGCGCAGGCCCGGCCGCGTTGCGAGCACGACGCCGGCGACGGCCAGTGCGAACGCAAGCAGGTGCGCGGCGCCGAACGGTTCGCCGAGCACGAGCACGCCGACCGCCGCGGCGCTGATCGGCAGCATGACGGTGAACACGCCGGCCGATGCGGCGGGCACGTGCCTGAGCCCGGTCATCCACAGCCAGACGGTGACCATGCTGGCCGCCACGGCGTAGAAGAGGAGCAGCGCCCAGGTGCCGGTCGAGACGACACCGAAGTCGAACGACAGCGCCATCCAGGCGCCCAGCGGCGTCACCAGCGCCAGGCCCCAGAGGTTGACGAGCGCACTGATGCGCCTGGCCGACACGTTGCCGGTGAGCTGCTTGCCGATGACCACATAGCTCGCCTCGCACAGCACGGCGCCGATGAGCAGCAGGTTGCCGAGCCAGGGCGTTGCGCCGCCGCTCGCCTCGACCTGCGGCATGCTGCGGGTAAGCGAAAGCAGTGCGATACCCGCCATCGCGCACGCGATGCCCGCCGCGACGCGGCGGCCGATGCGCTCGCCCAGGAACAGGCGCGAAAGCACCGCCACCGCCGCCGGGATCGCGGCCATGATCACGCCAGCGGCGACGGCCGACGTGAGCGCAACACCGAACAGCATGCAGATCGAGAACAGGAAGTTGCCGAGGAAGCTCTCCCAGAACAGCAGCCCGCGGTCGCGTCTCGACAGCGGCGCTTCGTCCGAACGGCGGCGCAGCCAGCCGAGCATTGCGAGCGCGGCGATGCCGAAGCGCAGCCACGCCAGCAGGAACACCGGAAAGACCGCGACCAGCAGTTTCGACAGGCCGACATAGCTGCCGACCAGCGCCATGCTGGCGCCGAGGCAGAGGTAGGCCCACCAGGGTGCGTGCGCGGCTCGGGGCATCGGCTCTCAGGCGACGCCGGGCCGGCGCGGCCTGCGGGGCGCTGAAGGCTGCGCGCTCGAGGTCGTCATCGCTAGAACCTCGTCGCGTAGCGCTCCAGTTCCCAGGCGCTCACATGGCGCGCGTGCTCGACATGCTCGGCACGCTTGAGCCGCACGAACTCGCGATGCAGCGTGTCGCCCAGCGCGGCGCGCATCAGCGCGCTTGCCTCGAGGGCATCGACCGCCTCGCCCAGCGACTGCGGCAGCAGCGCCATGCCGCGCGCCTCGATCTCGGCAAGCGGCAGCGCGAACAGGTCGTCGGTGCAGGCCGGGCCGGGGTCGAGGCGGCGATCGACGCCATCCAGTCCGGCCGCGATCAGCGCTGCCGTGACCAGGTAGGGGTTGGCGCTGGCGTCGGGCAGGCGCCACTCGAAGCGGCCCGGCAGCGTTCGCACGAGGGCGGTGCGGTTGTTCGGCCCGTGCGCCACGTAAGCCGGGGCCCAGCTCGTCCCCGACAGCGTTTCGGCAACGACCAGGCGCTTGTAAGAGTTCACGGTCGGCGCGGCCAGCGCGCACAGCGCGGCGCTGTGCCGCAGCACGCCGGCGATGAAGCGCCGCCCCAGTGGCGACAGGTCGCTCGCGGCAGGGTCGCGAAACAGGGCCGTCATGTCTTCGCCCGCGCCTTCCCACAACGACACGTGAAAGTGCATGCCGCTGCCCGGCTGGTCGGCGAACGGCTTGGGCATCAACGAGAACAGCATGCCCTGCTGTTCGGCCAGCGCCTGCGCGGCGAGCTTGAACAGCATCAGGTGGTCGGCGCTCGCCAGCGCGTCGGCGTGATGGAAGTTGATCTCGAACTGGCCGTGCGCGTCTTCGTGGTCGAGCTGGAAGACGTCGAGCCCGCACGCGTTCAGGCCTTCGGTCAGGCGCGACAGGAACTCGCGCTGGCGCGGCAGGCTCTGCAGGTCGTAGGAGGGCTTCTCGAGGCGGTCGAGCGCGTCGGCGGGTGCGAAGCCGCCGGTCGTGCGGCGGAGCAGGAAGAACTCGGGCTCGATGCCGGTCTGCAGCGTCCAGCCACGCTCGGCAAGGCGCGCTACCTGGCGCCGCAGCACCTGACGCGGACAGGCGTCGAACGGCTCGCCGGCGACAAAGCCGTCGCACACGATGCGCGCGAATCCGGGCATCCAGGGCAGCGCGCGCGCCGTGCTGGCCAGGCCGCGGCCGTAATACTCCGAGCGCGGGCCCATGCGCGGCAGTCCGGTGCCGGCGATCGACGGGCCGGAAAAGCCCGCGCCGTCGGTCAGCAAGGCATCGAGGTGCGCCAGCGGCACCCACTTGCCCTTGGCTACACCGTGGATGTCGGTGAACTGCGCGATCAGCGTGTGCACGCCCTGCGCGGCCAGTGCCTCCCGCAGGTCCTTCAAGAGCCTCCCCATGGGCGCGCGGCTCGCCGCGCAGCAGGCCGCACCGGCTTCATCGTGCCGCCGCGGCGCGCAGCGAGCTGCGCAGGATGTCCAACGCCTCGGCGAATACGCTGTCCGGGATGGTCAGCGGGAACAGGAAGCGCACCACGTTGGCGTTGACGCCGCACGTCAGGAGGATCAGGCCGCGCTGCAGTGCCTCGGCCTGCACGCGGCGAGTCATCTCGACGTCTGGTTCGTCGGTGCCGGCACGGTTGAACTCGACCGCCACCATGGCGCCGAGGCCGCGGACGTCGGCGATCTGCGGCACCTCGGCGCGCAGGCTGTCGAGCAGGGCCTTGAGCTGGTCGCCGAGCGCCTGGCCGCGTTCGGGCAGGCGCTCCTCGGCCATCACGTCGATGACAGCGAGTGCGGCTGCGATCGCGAGCGGGTTGCCGGCGTAGGTACCCCCGAGGCCGCCAGGGGAGGGCGCGTCCATGATCTCGGCCCTGCCCGTCACCGCCGACAGCGGCATGCCGGCGGCGAGCGACTTGGCGATGCACATCAGGTCGGGCACGACGCCGAGCTGCGCTTCGAAGTGCTGCATCGCGAACATCCGGCCGGTGCGGCCAAAGCCGGTCTGGATCTCGTCGGCGATGAGCACGATGCCGTGTTCATCGCAGAGCTCGCGCAGCCACCCGACGGCGGCGGTCTGGATGACGTTGAAGCCGCCTTCGCCCTGCACCGGCTCGAACACGATCGCGGCGACGCGGCTCGGCTCGATGTCGGCCTTGAAGAGGTGCTGCACCGCCTTCTTCACCTCGTCGAGGCTTGCGCAGTGGCAAGGGAAGGGCGCGTGATAGATCTCGGGCGGGAACGGCCCGAAGCCGGCCTTGTAGGGCTGCACCTTGCCGGTCAGCGAGACCGCGAACAGGCTGCGGCCGTGGAAGGCGCCGGAGAAGGCGATCACGCCGCTGCGCTTCGTGTACGAGCGGGCGATCTTGATCGCGTTCTCGACCGCCTCGGCGCCAGTGGAAAAGAGCGCCGTCTTCTTCGCGTGCGCGCCCGGTGTCATGGCGTTGAGCTTCTCGGCCAGCGCGACATAGCCTTCGTAGGGCACGACCTGGTAGCACGTGTGCGTGAATCGCTTGAGCTGCGCCTCGATCGCGGCGACGACCTTCGGATGCCGGTGGCCGGTGTTCATCACCGCGATGCCGCCCGCGAAGTCGATGAAGCGCCGGCCTTCGACGTCCCACAGCTCGGCGTTGTCGGCGCGGTCGGCGAAGAACGTCCCCATCACGCCCACCCCACGCGGCGTGGCGGCGGCCTTGCGGGCCATCAGCTGCTCGTTGAGCGAATGGTTCATGGTCTGCCCCTCAGGCCGCGTCGATCCGGATCCAGGTGGTCTTGAGCTCGGTGTACTTGTCGAACGCATGGAGCGACTTGTCGCGCCCGTTGCCCGACTGCTTGAAGCCGCCGAACGGCACCGTGAGGTCGTCCTCGTCGTACTGGTTGACGTGCACCGTGCCGGCGCGCAGCGCGCGGGCCACGCGGTGGGCACGGTTGATGTTGTGGCTCCACACGCTCGCCTGCAGGCCGTACGAGGAGTCATTGGCCATCGTGACCGCCTCGGCCTCGGTCTTGAAGCGGATCACGCTCATGACCGGGCCGAAGATCTCCTCGCGGGCGATCTTCATCGCATTGCTGACGCCTTCGAACACCGTCGGCTCGACGTAGTAGCCGCCCGTCTCGGCGCGCACCTGCCTGCCACCCGTCACCAGGCGCGCGCCTTCGCCCTGGCCGGCGGCGATGTAGCCGAGCACGGTGCGCAGCTGCGTCTCGTCGACGATCGCGCCCATCTCGGCGCTGCCCGAGAGCGGGTCGCCCGGCACGTACTTCGGCGCCTCGGCGGCGACGGCGGCGAGGAACTCGTCGGCCACGCTCTCGTGCACGAACACGCGCGACGGTGCGTTGCAGCTTTCGCCCTGGTTGAAGAACATGCTGCCGGCGACGGTCTTCGCGGCGCGGGCGATGTCGGCGAAGTCGTCGAAGACGACGAAGGCCGACTTGCCGCCGAGTTCGTTGTACACGCGCTTGAGGTTGCTTCGGCCCGCGTATTCGAGCATCTTGCGGCCGACGCGCGTGCTGCCGGTGAAGCCGATCGCATCCACGTCCATGTGCAACGCGAGCGCCTCGCCGGCCTCGTGGCCGTAGCCGGGGACGACGTTGAACACCCCCTCTGGAAGGCCGGCGTCGAGCGCGATCTCGGCCAGGCGCAGCGCCGTCAGCGGCGACTTCTCGCTCGGCTTGAGCACCACGCTGTTGCCGGCGGCGAGGGCCGGCCCGAGCTTCCATGCGGCCATGATCATCGGGTAGTTCCACGGCACGACTGCGCCGACCACGCCCATCGGCTCGCGGGTGATCAGCGCCAGCGCCGTGTGCGCCGTCGGCGCGATCTCGTCGTAGATCTTGTCCACCGCCTCGGCGTACCAGGCGATCGTGCGCGCGGTGGAGGCCACGTCGACGACCAGGCTGTACTGGATGGGCTTGCCCATGTCCAGCGTCTCGAGCAGGGCAAGCTCGTCGCGCGCGGCGAGGATCTTCTCCGAGAAGCGTTGCAGGATCCTCTTGCGCCCGGCCGGCGCCTTTTTGGCCCAGCGCCCGTCGTCGAACGCACCGCGGGCCGACGCGACGGCGGCGTCGATGTCGGCCACGCGGCCGCGGGCGACCGGTCCGAGACTGCGACCGTCGATCGGCGACAGGCAGTCGAAGGTCTCGCCGGCCTGGGCGTGCAGGCGCCTGCCGCCGATGACCATGCGGCCGTCGGCGCGCAACGCGGCAGCGGCGACGTGCCAGTCGGGCTTGGGTGCATTCATGATCGAGGCTCCTCGAGGTTCATGGTCGGGTCGGGCGGCGCACGGGTGCCGGGCTCATCTGTACGCGATGGGTGGCGCATCGCCGGCAGGCGGCGTCGGTCCCGGGCGTCAGAACGACACCACGACCGAGGCGCCGAGCACGTTGTTGTACTTGCGGAAGGTGCCGCTGTCGACGACCTCGAAGACGTTGAGGTTGGACCAGTCGTAGCGGTACTCGGCCTTGAACATGGTGTTCGGGTTGAACAGGTAGTTCACGCCGACCGAGAGCGCATAGCGGTTCGCGCCCTTTTCGCAGCCGCTGACGTAGGCGGTGCCGCAGTCGAGCGTCGCGTCGGGGCCGATGCCATTGACATTGTCGGCACCGTAGCCGAGCAGGCCGCCGCCGTTCTTGGCGTTGTTGATGTAGTCGAAGCGCGCGACGCCCTCGAAGCGCGGCGTGAACTTGTAGGCGGCCAGGGTCGACAGGCCGTACCACGACGCGGTCTGGAACTCGCCCGTCTCCTGGTTCAGCGTGATGGCGGCCTCCTTCTGCATGCCGTAGCTCAATTGGCCCTGCAGCGTCCAGTCGCCACGGATGAAGTAGCCGTCGACCTCGATCAGGCCGACGCGCGTGTTGTTGGTCGCGTTCACGTAGTTCGGCGCGTCGCCGTACACGCCGGCAGCGCCGAAGCCCTGGTACTCGCCGCGCGCGTAGTCGACGCGCACAGCGAGCACCGGCGCGGTGTTGTTCGGTGCGCGGAAGGTCTCGTTCATGTTGGCGAGCAGCATCTTCGTCGCCCACTTGCCGCTGGTGATGTCGAACCCAGCGCCGATATAGCCCGACGGCAGCGTGAAGTCGAACAGCAGGTTGTGCGTGATCAGCTTGTTCAGCGTCGGCTGCAGGTACTCGTAGCCCGACCAGTCGGGGATCTGGCCGGCGATGAAGCGCGTCTGCAGGTCGGTCAGCGGCACCGAGACGCTGGCCTCGTGAACGATCGACCAGCCGTCGATCACCGAACCGACGCCGCGCTGCGGCGCGAGGGTCAGGCGCCATTTCGTGCCTCCCTCCATCTCCTTCTGGAAGTCGAGCATCGCCATCCCGAGATAGCCGTTCGAGTAGTTGTAGCCGTCCTGCCAGACGGCGTCGAGGAACTGGAAGCCGGCCTGGTTCTGCGCCTGGTTGTAGATGTACGGAACCTGCATCTGGCCGCTGACCTTCAGGCCCATGAAGCCGTTGGCCTCGCGCAAGTCCTCCAGCGCCTCGGTCTTGACCGTCAGGCGGTTGAGCTCGCTGGTCTGCGCGGGGGTCATGCCCCATTGACCGCTGTCGCCCTTGGCCTCGATGGCCTTTTGCTTCGCCTCGAGCTGGTTGACGCGGTCGCGCAGCGCCCGGATCTCCTTGAGCAGTTCCTCGTTCGACTGTGCCAGCGCCAGCGACGGGAAGCCCGCCGCGAGTGCCAGTACGAGGGCGGTCGGTTGCCATGGCTTCATCAGGTGTCTCCTCTTGCGATCAATGAAATCGGTGAACGGGGAAAGGCAGGCTCAGCCGCCGGCGCGGGCCGCGTCGGCGACGTCGCGCGCGCGCCTGCGCTCGGCGCGCGCCAGCGCGATGCTGGCGACGATGATGCCGATCGAGACGACCAGCACCGTCAGTGCGGCGATCGCGTTGACGCTCGGGTTCAGGCCGAGCCGGGCGCGCGAGAAGATCACCAGCGGCATCGTCGTCGAGCCGGGGCCGGACAGGAAGGCCGAGAGCACCACGTCGTCGAGCGAGAGCGTGAACGTCAGCAGCCAGGCCGACATCAGCGACTGTGAGATCATCGGCAGCGTGACCAGCGTGAAGACCTGCCACGGCCGCGCGCCCAGGTCCATCGCTGCCTCCTCGAGCTGCGGGTTCAGGTCGAGCAGCCGCGCCTGCACCACCACCGTCGCGTAGGCCATGCCCAGCAGCAGGTGGCCGAACCAGATGGTCAGCATGCCGCGCTCGGGGATGCCGATCGCGCGCTGCACCGAGACCAGCATCAAGAGCAGCGAAAGCCCGATGATCACCTCGGGCATCACCAGCGGCGCGGTGACCATGCCCGAGAACAGCGCGCGGCCCTTGAAGCGCTTGTATTTGACGAGCGCGAAGGCGGCCAGCATGCCGAGCACGACCGAGCCGCAGGCGGTGTAGAAGGCGATCTTCAGCGACAGCCACAGGCCGCCCACCATCTCGCGGTCGTTGACGAGGCCGGCATACCACTTGAAGCTGAAGCTGCTCCACTTGTTGGGCACCGGCGAATCGTTGAACGAGAAGATCACGAGCGCGACGATGGGCAGGTAGAGGAAGAAGTAGCCCGCGCCCAGCCAGCTGCGCGCAAACAGGCGCGCGAAGGCGGCATCGAAGAGATTGCGGCGCTTCATCGCCGTGCCTCCTGCGCGCGGGCCTGGTAGTGGTTGAAGATGGCCAGCGGCACGAGGATCAGCAGGACCATCACCACCGCGACGGTCGATGCCATCGGCCAGTCGTTGTTGCTGAAGAACTCGTCCCACAGCACGCGGCCGATCATCAGCGTCTGCGGCCCGCCGAGCAGCTCGGGGATCACGAACTCGCCGACGCAGGGGATGAAGACGAGCATCGAGCCGGCGATGATGCCGGCCTTGGACATCGGCACCGTGATCTTCCAGAAGGCGGTCAGCGGTGTGGCGCCGAGGTCGGCCGCGGCCTCGAGCAGGCGAAGATCCATCTTGGCCAGGTTGCCGTACAGCGGCAGGATCATGAACGGCAGGTAGGTGTAGGTCATGCCGATCACGAGCGAGAAGGGCGAGTTCATGAACTTGCCGAGCGCCGGGATCAGCCCTGCGGCGAGCAACAGGTTGTCGATGCCGAGCGTGGTCAGCAGCCCGGCGACCCAGCCGCCATCGCTGAGCAGGCCCTTCCAGGCGTAGACGCGCAGCAGGAACGAGGTCCAGAACGGCAGCATCACCAGCATCAGCAGCGTCGGCTGCAGCGTCGCCCTGGCGCGCGCCATGAAGTAGGCGAACGGGTAGCCGATGGCCAGGCACAGCACCGTCGTGACGGCAGCGTACTTGATGCTCGAGAGATAGGTCTTGAAGTACAGGTCGTCCTGGGTGATGAAGACGTAGTTGCTGAGCTTGAGCGTGAGCTGCAGTAGGCCGTCGGCGAAGGTGAGGACGTCCTTGAAGCGCACTCCTTCCACGTCGGACATGCTGATCTTGAGCACGATGAGGAATGGCAGCATGAAGAACACCAGCAGCCACGCGTACGGAATGCCGATCACGGCATTGCGCCCGTTGACCCAGAGGCCCACTGCCGTATGACGTTCGAGCCAGGAGGCCGTGCGGGCCTTGGGAGGGGGCCCGCTGCCATCGACCTTCGGTGTCGGGTTGCGGCTCATTGCGTCATCACCACCTGCGACTGGCGCGACCAGTGTGCCCAGACCGGGTCGCCCCAGGTCAGGTCGTCCTCGCGATAGCGCTGGGTGTTGTTCTGGCTGACCTTGAGCACGCGCCCGCCTTCGAGCTCGAGGTGGTAGACGGTGAAGCTCCCGAAATAGGCCAGGTTCTTCACCACGCCCCGGGCACGGTTGAACTCGATGCCCTGCGCTTCATGGTCTGCTTCGTGCGCCGGCGCATGGCGCGAGAGGTGGATCTTCTCCGGACGCACCGCGACCGCGACCTTCATGCCCACCGTGCCCGTGATGCCGTGACCGACGAAATGCCGGATGTCGCCGCAATCGACGATGCAGTGGTCGGGCTCGTCGGTCACCAGCGTGCCGTCCATCAGGTTCACGTTGCCGATGAAGTCGGCGACGAAGCGCGTCGCCGGCGTCTCGTAGACGTCGCTCGGGGCGCCGATCTGCAGCACCTTGCCCTCGCTCATCACCGCGATGCGCGAGGCCATCGTCATCGCCTCTTCCTGGTCGTGCGTCACCATCACGCAGGTGACGCCCACGTCCTCGATGATGTTGACGAGTTCGATCTGCGTCTCTTCGCGCAGCTTCTTGTCGAGCGCGCCCAGGGGCTCGTCGAGCAGCAGCATCTGCGGGCGCTTGGCCAGGCTGCGCGCCAGCGCAACGCGTTGCTGCTGGCCGCCGGAGAGCTGGTGCGGCTTTCTCTTGCCGAACTTCGACAGCTGCACGAGCTTGAGCATCGATTCGACGCGTTCGACGATCTGCTCCTTGGGCATGCCGTCGCGGCGCAGGCCGAAGGCGATGTTGTCCCACACCGTGAGGTGCGGGAACAGCGCGTAGGACTGGAACATCATGTTGAACGGGCGCTCGTAGGGCGCGAGCCCGGCGATGTCCTTGCCCTGGAGGAGGATGCGGCCCGAGGTCGGCGCTTCGAAGCCGGCGAGCATGCGCAGCAGCGTCGTCTTGCCACAGCCCGACGAGCCGAGCAGGGCAAAGATCTCGCCCTTGACGATGTCGATGCTGACGTGGTTGACCGCCACGGCGCCGCCGCCGAAGTCTTTGACGACGTCCTCGATCTGCAGGAACGGCGGCTCGGCTCCGCCGGTGGCGCTGGTCATGTCAAAGCCCGGTCTTGAAGCTCGTGTACAGGCGCGTCATGGTGCGCCGGGTGTCGTTGCTCAGCGCCTCGGGCAACTGCATCTTCTTCAGGTCCGCCTCGGGCAGGAAGACGGTCGGGTTGTTCGCCACCTCGGCCTTGACGAAGGGCTTCGATTCCTTGTTCGGGTTGGCGTAGAAGACCTTGTTGGTCAGGCTGGCGTGGACTTCGGGCTTCATGATGAAGTTGATGAACTTGTGCGCGTTGCCGGGGTGCGGGGCGTCGGCGGGGATCACCATCACGTCGAAGAACAGCAGGCCGCCGGTCTTCGGGATCAGCGCCTCGATCCTCTGCCCGGTCTTGCCCTCGATGGCGCGCTGCCTGGCGATGTTGATGTCGCCCGACCAGCCGAGCGCGACGCAGATCGAGCCGCTGGCGAGGTCGTTGATGTAGCCCGAAGAGCTGAACAACGTGACGTAGGGCCGGACGCTCTTGAGCAAGGGCGCGACGCCGGCGTAGTCGGCCGGGTTCTTGCTGTACGGAGGCTTGCCCAGGTAGTGCAGCGCGGCGGGGATGATCTCGGTCGCCGAGTCGAGGAAGCTCACGCCGCAGGTCTTGAGCTTTGCCATGTACTCGGGCTTGAACACCAGGTCCCAGACGTTGTCGGGCATCGGCGTGTCGCCGAGCGCCGCCTTGACCTTGTCGACGTTGATACCGACCGTGGTGAAACCCCACAGCCAGTTGACCATGTACTGGTTGCCCGGGTCGAGCGCGGCCAGCGTCTGCTGGATGCCCGGGTCGAGATTCTTCAGGTTCGGCAACTGCGCCCTGTCGAGCTTGCGCAGCAGCCCGCCGTCGGCCTGGATCTTGGCCCAGTACGAGGACGGCACGACCACGTCGTAGCCGGTCTTCCCGGCGACGAGCTTGGCATGCAGGATCTCGTTGTTGTCGAAGTTGTCGTAGCGGACCTTGATGCCGGTTTCCTTCTCGAAGCGCTGAAGCGTGTCCTCGGCGATGTAATCGGACCAGTTGTACACGTTGAGAACCTTCTCCTCCTCCTGCGCAGAGACCGGAGCGGCCCAGCCGAAGACGCCCGCCGCGGCCGCCAGGGCCACCGAAGTGAGGGTGCTGAACATCCGTTTCGCCAACTTGTCGTTCATGCCGGGGTCTCCAGAAAGGGAAGGAAGAGCTTGATTTGAAAGGGAGGGAAGGACTTCGGACAGTCTAGCCAGCCGGGGGCGCATCCAAGCTACTGGCAAACCCCGTGCCAGCAGTGCCCAGGCCGCGACGCACCTGTGTCAGATCCAGCCGCGCTGGCGGACGTCGGCCAGCGTCAGGTCGAGGCATTGGCGGATCAGCACCACCATTTCGTCGATCTGCTCGCGCGTCATCACCAGCGGCGGCGCGATGATCATCCGGTCGCCAACCGCGCGCATGATCAGCCCGTTGCCGAAGCAATGGCCGCGGCAGACCATGCCGACCTCGAGCTGGCTGTCGAACAGCTGCCCGCTAGCCCTGTCGCGCACGATCTGCAGCGCACCCATCAGGCCGACGCTCTGCGCTTCGCCGATCAGCGGGTGCTCGGCCAGCGCGGCGAAGTGCTGCGCCAGGTAGGGCCCCAGGTCGTCGTGGACCTTTTCGACCAGGTGCTCCCGTTGGATCAGTCGGATGTTGGCCAGCGCCACCGCGCAGGCCACCGGATGGCCGCTGTAGGTATAGCCATGGTTGAACTCGCCGCCCTCGTCGATCAGCACGCGCGCCACGCGGTCTCCGACCATCACGCCGCCGAGCGGGATGTAGCCCGAGGTCACGCCCTTGGCGAAGGTCATCAGGTCGGGCCGGTAGCCGAAGGTCTCGCAGCCCCACCAGCGGCCGGTGCGCCCGAAGCCGCAGATCACCTCGTCGGAGACGAGCAGGACGCCGTACTTGTCGCAGATGCGCTGGATCTCGGGCCAGTAGGTGTTTGGCGGGACGATCACGCCGCCCGCACCCTGCACCGGCTCGCCGATGAACGCGGCCACCTTGTCGGCGCCGAGTTCGAGAATCTTCTGCTCCAGCCAGCCGGCGGCCACGAGGCCGAACGCATCCCGGGACATGCCTTTGCCGTGCTCGAACCAGAATGGCTGCTCGATGTGCACGATGCCGGGAATCGGCAGGCCGCCCTGGGCATGCATGCCGCTCATGCCGCCCAGCGACGCGCCTGCCATCGTCGAGCCGTGGTAGGCGTTGTGGCGGCTGATGATCGTCGTGCGTTCGGGCTGGCCCAGCACGTCCCAGTAGCGGCGGACCATGCGCACGATGGTGTCGTTGCCTTCCGAGCCCGAGCCGGAGAAGAACACGTGGTTGAACTGCGGCGGCGTCACCTCGCACAGCAACTCGGCCAGCTCGATCGCGGGAGGGGTGGCCGTCTGGAAGAACGAGTTGTAGAAGGGCAACTCCTTCAGTTGCCGCGTGGCGGCATCGATCAGTTCGTGCTGCCCATAGCCAACGTTGACGCACCACAGGCCCGACATCGCGTCGAGCATTTTCGCGCCGTCGCTGTCCCAGAGGTAGATGTTGTCGGCGCGCACGATCACGCGCGAGCCCTTGCCGGCGAGTGCCTTGAAGTCGGTGAAGGGGTGCAGGTAGTGCGCCGCGTCGGCGGCCTGCCATTGCTGGGTCGTGCGCGTGGCGGGGGTCGGGGCGACGGCGTTCTGGGTGAGTACGGCACTCATGGGAGCTCCTGTGGGATGAACCGGGGATGCGATCGGCCGGGCTGCGTCAGACGTGCAGCAGCAGGTGCTCGCGCTCCCAGGGCGAGATGACCTTCATGAATTCGGCGTACTCGATCTCCTTGACCTCGGTGTACACCGTGACGAAAGACTCGCCGAGCACCGCCGCCAATTCCCTGTTGGCTCGCAACAGGTCGACCGCCTCGCCGAGGCTGCGCGGCAGCGCGAAGTCGCCCAGGTAGGCGTCGCCCTTGCATTCGGGCGAGGGTTCGATGCGGTTCTTGATGCCCAGGTAGCCGCAGGCGAGCGTCGCCGCCAGCGCCGCATACGGATTCGCGTCGGCGCCGATGACGCGGTTCTCGATCCGCCGTGCGGCCGGCGTGGCCACCGGCGAGCGGATGCCCACGGTGCGGTTGTCGGTGCCCCACTGGATGTTGATCGGCGCCGCGTTCGAGCGCACCAGGCGGCGGTACGAGTTGACGTACGGCGCGAACAGCGCCATCGCCGCCGGCACGAACTTCTGCAGCCCGCCGATGAACCAGTAGAACTCCTGGCTCGCCGTGCCGTCCTCGTTGCTGAAGATGTTCTTGCCCGTGGCCTTGCTGACGATGCTCTGGTGGATGTGCATCGCGCTGCCCGGCTCGCCGGCGATCGGCTTGGCCATGAAGGTGGCGAACATGTCGTGCCGCATCGCCGCCTCGCGCACCGTGCGCTTGAAGAAGAACACCTCGTCCGCGAGGCCCAGCGGGTGGGCGTGGAAGAAGTTGATCTCCATCTGCCCGGCGCCGACCTCGTGGATCAGCGTGTCGACGTTGAGCTCCATCTTCTCGCAGTAGTCGTAGACGTCCTCGAACAGCGGGTCGAACTCGTTGACCGCGTCGATCGAGTAGGCCTGGCGCGAGGTTTCGGCGCGGCCGCTGCGCCCGATGGGGGGCTTGAGCGGGATGTCCGGATCGGAGTTGCGGGCGACCAGATAGAACTCGAGCTCCGGCGCGACCACCGGGTCCCAGCCCTCGGCGTCGTACAGGTCGCAAACACGGCGCAGCACCGAGCGCGGCGCGAACGGAATCAGCACGCCATGCTTGTCGAAACAGTCGTGGATGACCTGTGCCGTCGGGTCGGTGGCCCAGGGCACGATGCGCACCGTGCTCGGGTCGGGGCGCAGGTGCATGTCGTGATCGTTCGGGCTGATGACGTCGTAGTAGGGCCCCTCTTCGGGGAACTCGCCGGTCACGCCCATCGCGACGACGGCCTCGGGCAGCCGCATGCCGCGGTCCTCGGTGAACTTTTCGCGCGGCAGGATCTTGCCGCGCGCGACGCCGGTGAGGTCGGGCACGAGGCACTCGATCTCGGTCACGCGCCGTTCGTCGAACCACTGCTCGAGATCGCTGAAGGTGAAATTGCTCTTGTCCACGATGTGCTACCTGTTGAATTTGGAGTGCCGGCTGTCGCGCCGCTGATGCCCTGGGCCCCGTCGCGCACCGGATGGCCGCCTGGGTGAGGGGCGGGCGCTAACGGTCGGGGTCGCGCCCAGGCACCCGGTGGCGATCGTGAAAGGCCTGGCAGGCCGCACCGAAGGCGCGCAGCAGCTTCATCGACACCGGATTGTCGGCCGCCTGCCATTCGGGGTGCCATTGCAGGCACAGGTTGAACCCTCTGGCCGCCGGCAGCGTGAAGGCCTCGACCAGGCCGTCGGGCGCCACTGCTTCGGCCCGGGCGCCAGGAGCGAGCCGGCTGGCGCCCTGGCCGTGCAGCGAGTTGACGTGGATCGGCCCGGCGCCGAGGATCTGCTCGAGCATCCCTCCTGGGACCACCCGGACCTCGTGCGCGACGCCGTACTGCAGTTCGGGCGGCTCGCCGCTGGGCGCACGGTGGTCTTGCTTGCCGGGCAGGTCCTGCACCGCCTGGTGCAGCGTACCGCCGAGAGCGACGTTGGTTTCCTGGAAGCCGCGGCAGATGGCGAGCAGCGGCACGCCCTGCGCCAGCGCCTGGCGCGTCAGCGGGAGCGTCCACTCGTCGCGCGCCGGGTCGAGCGGCAGCGCCGGGTTGTGCACATCCTCGCCGAAGTGGCTGGGATGCACGTTCGACGGCGAGCCGGTCAGCAGCACGCCGTCGGCGTGCGAAAGCAGCTCGTCGACCTCGTCGGCTCCCACCCAAGGCACGACGAGCGGCAGGCAGCCGGCCAGGCGCACCGCGTCGATGTATTTCTTGCCGACCACATGGAACGGGTGCTCGCCGAGCAGGCGGTTGTCGGCCGGGACCAACACGATCGGGCGGGCGTTGCGACCGGGCGGCGAGTGGTTCACAGCAGGTCCTTCAGGCGGTAGTAGGCCATGCCCAGCACGAGTGCCGGCATGCGCAGGCGGCTCCCGCCCGGGAAGGCACGGTGACGGATACGGGAGAAGATGTCCAGGCGTTGCGCATGGCCGCTGATGGCCTCGCCAACGAGCTTGCCCGCCAGGCCCGTCAGCGCCAGCCCGTGGCCCGAGAAGCCTTGCAGGTAGTAGATGTTACTGAAGGGCTGGCCCGCGCCGATGTCGGACAGGCGGCCGAAGTCGGGGGCGCGGTTCATCGAGATGTCGACGAAGCCGCCCCATGCGTAGTCGGTGCGCGTGCCTTCGAGTTGCGGGAAAGTGCGCACCATGCGCGCCCGCAGGCTCGCGGCCAGATTGCGCGGTGTTCGCGTGCTGTAGCTGACCCGCCCGCCGTACAGCACCCGGTGGTCGGGCGTCGTGCGAAAGTAGTCGAGCGCGAAGTTGGTGTCGCAGACGGCCGACTGCGAGGGGATCAGCGACTGCGCGAGCGCCGGCGCCAGCGGCACCGAGGTGACGATGTAGGTGCCGACCGGCATGATGCGGCGCTCGAGCAGCGGCGCAACACCCTGCAGGTACACGTTGCCAGCCAGCAGCACGTGCCGGGCCGTGACTTCGCCGCGCGCCGTGGCCAGGCGTGCACTCGCGCCAGGCTTGAGCGCCGTCACCTGCGAGTTCTCGAAGATCCGCACGCCCAGCGAAGCCGCCGCGCGGGCCAGGCCGAGGCAGTATTTCAGAGGGTGCAGGTGGCCCGAGCGCGGGTCGTGCAGACCGCTGTGGTAGCGCGGGCTGGCGATCCAGCGCGGCAGGTCCTGCGGCACGATCGCGGTGCCTTCGAAGCCGTAGTCGCGCTGCATCAGCGTGTGCCACTGCGCGAGCTTGCGCGCCTTGCGTTCGCCCACCGCCACCGACAGGAAGCCCGCGCGCCAGTCGCAATCGATGCCGAAGCGACGGCAGCGCTCGTGGATCAGGTCGATCGCTTCGAGCGTCATGTTCCACACCGTGCGCGCGTCGCCGCGGCCGAGCTCAGCCTCGACGATGGACTGATCGCATCCCAGGCCTGCCAGCGCCTGCCCGCCATTGCGCCCCGATGCGCCGTAGCCGACGTCGCGCGCGTCGAGCAGCACCACCGAGAAGCCCCGGTCGGCCAGTTCGATCGCGGCCGAAAGACCCGCCAGCCCGGCGCCGACGATGGCGACGTCGCACTCGACGCGGCCCTCGAGCGGCGCAAAGCGCTGGTCGCGCGGCGCAGTGGCGGCGTAATAGGAGTTGGAGGTCAGCGACGCGTCGGCTTCGAACAGGGACATAGATGCGTTGCGCTAGGCAAGCCCTCCGGCGGGTCGGGGTGGACGGCGCAAGCGGGAGCTCAGGCTGCCTGTTTGAGCACGTCGGCCACGGTGCCGACCATCTGGTCGATGTGCTGCTTCTCGATGATCAGCGGCGGCGACAACGCGATCGTGTCGCCCGTGGTGCGGATCAGCACGCCGCGCTCCCAGCATTGCAGGAACGCGTCGAACGCGCGCTTGCCGGGTTGTCCGGCGATCGGCTCGAGCTCGATCCCGCCCACGAGACCGATGTTGCGCACGTCGATCACATGCGGCAGGCCCTTCAGCGCATGCAGCGCGTCCTCGAAGGCCGGCGCCATCGCGCTGCCGCGTGTCAAGAGGCCTTCCTCGGCGTAGGTGTCGAGCGTGCCGAGCGCGGCCGCGCAGGCCAGCGGGTGCGCCGAATACGTGTAGCCGTGGAAGAACTCGATCAGGTGCTCCGGGCCGGTCATGAACGCATCGTGGATGTGCTGCCTGGCGAAGACCGCGCCCATCGGCACGGCGCCATTGGTGAGGCCCTTGGCCACGACCATCAGGTCGGGCGTGACGCCGAAATGCTGGCCGGCGAACGGCGAGCCCAGGCGCCCGAATCCGGTGATCACCTCGTCGAAGATCAGCAGGATGCCGTGGCGGTCGCAGATCTCGCGCAGCCGCTGCAGGTAGCCCTTGGGCGGCAGCAGCACGCCGGTGGAACCGGCCACCGGCTCGACGATCACCGCGGCAATGGTCGAGGCGTCGTGCAGCGCCACCAGTCGCTCGAGGTCGTCCGCAAGCTCTGCGCCGTGCTCCGGAATGCCGCGGGTGAAGGCGTTGCGCGCCAGGTCGTGCGTGTGGCGAATGTGGTCCACGCCAGCCAGCAGGGTGCCGAACATCTTGCGGTTGGCGACGATGCCGCCGACCGAGATGCCGCCGAAATTCACCCCGTGGTAGCCGCGCTCGCGCCCGATCAGGCGGGTGCGCGAACCCTCGCCGCGCGCGCGGTGGTAGGCGATGGCCATCTTCAGCGCCGTCTCGACCGACTCCGAACCCGAGTTCGTGTAGAAGACCTTGCTCATGCCGGCGGGCGCGATCTTCACCAGCCGCTCGGCGAGTTCGAAGGCCTTCGGATGGCCCATGTTGAAGGGCGGTGCGAAGTCCATCTCGGCCGCCTGCTGCTGGATCGCCTGCACGATCCGCGGCCGCGCGTGGCCGGCGTTGACGCACCACAGGCCGGCAATGCCGTCGAGAATCTGGCGCCCCTCGGGGGTCCAGAAGTGCATTCCCTCCGCGCGGGCCAGCATCCGCGGTGCCTGCTTGAACTGCCGGTTCGCGGTGAAGGGCATCCAGTAGGCGTCGAGCGGCGTTGATGTCGCCGTTCGCGGATCGGGGTTCTTCGTCATGTCGCACTCCTCGGAAGGGGCCGGGGCCAGGGGAGGGCGGCGGCCGTGCGAGAGTCTATGCGCCGCCACACGCAATGTGCTTGCGCAATCGCCTGGGGCGAACCCGGCCTGGCGCAATATCATGCGAACAAGCGACCAATCCTTCGAACGAAATGCCGCCAAGTACCCCCGAAGTGCAACTCGATGCCATCGACCGCGCCATCCTCTCGGAGTTGCAGCGCGAAGGCAGGCTATCGAATCTCGAACTCGCGCAGCGCGTTCACCTGTCGCCTTCAGCCTGTCTGCGCCGCGTCAAGACGCTCGAAGACCGAGGCGTGATTTCGAAGTATGTGGCGCTCGTCAACCCGCGCGCGGTAGGCAAGCACGGGGTCAGCTTCACCATCATCAACCTCGAGAGCATGAACACGCCGCAACTCGAGGCGTTCGAGCAGGCGGTGCGCGATCAACCCGAGGTGCTCGACTGCTTCTATGTCGCCGGATCAAACGATTACCTGATCCGCTTCACCTACCGCGACGCCGAGGATCTGGAACGCTTTCACTCCGAGGTGCTGATGCGCCTGCCCGGAGTGGCCCGCTCCAATTCGCTGCTCGTGCTGCGTACCGTGAAGAAGACCACCTCACTGCCGCTCTGAGCTTGCCTGCCGCGACGCGCCATGCCCACCGACGGACCACTCACGCGCCCTGAGCGACGCGTCCGCACAGGTAAGTCCAGACGAAAGAGGCCGCCGCGTAGCTCGTCAGCTCGGCGTGGTCGTAGGGAGGGGCCACCTCGACGCAGTCCATGCCCACCAGCGGCAGGTCGGCGATCTGTTCGAGCACGCTGAACACCTGGTTCGTCGTCATGCCGCCGGGCTCGGGCGTGCCGGTGCCGGGCGCGAAGGCCGGGTCCAGACAGTCGATGTCGAGGCTCAGGTACACGGGCGGGTTGCCGTGCGCCGCGAGGCGCTCGCGCCAGGGCGCCAGCAGCGGCGCGAGCTGGGACGGGCTTTCCAGCCCGCGCAAGTCGCGCGCGGTGTGGATCAGTCCGCCCTGGTCGCGCACGTACTCGCGCGCCTCGCGCAAGGCGGCCGAGCGGATGCCGAGTTGAAGGAAGCACTCCTTGACGACCAGGCCTTCCTGCATCGCTTCATAGACCCAGGTGCCATGCCCACTGGGCTCGCCGAAGTGGTCTTGCCAGGTGTCGCAGTGGGCGTCGAAGTGGATCACCGCGAGCGGCCGGCCCAGCCAGTCGCGGTAGGCGCGCAGCAGCGGCAGCGTGATCGAATGGTCGCCACCGAGCCAGGCCATGTGATGCTGCCGGATCAGCCGGGCCACCTGCGGCATCATCGCCGCGCGCATGGCGTCGAGGCTGGTGTTGGGCAGCGCCAGATCGCCGACGTCGGTCAGATTGCCGGCTGGCGTGGCGTCGAAGTACGGATGCACGCCGTCGCAGAGCATGTGGCTGGACTCGCGAACGGCGCGCGGCCCGAAGCGCGCCCCTGGCCGGTTCGTCACGCTGCCGTCCCAGGCCACGCCTCCCACGGCCAGCCGCTTGCCGGCGTCAGCGGCAGGCACTTTCATGAAGGTGCCGTGGGACAGGAATGCGAAGGAGCTCATCCTGGTGTCTGATCCTTTTGGCTGAGGTACGGGAACCATAGCTAGCGCAAGTTATTGATTTATAAGGAAGTCACCGTCAAAGTCGCCGGAGATGCCGTCACGCGCGAAGGAAGCCAAGATGGGCCGATTTCCTCCCCTGGAAGCAATGTCACACGTACTTGTTCCGACGGATGGAAAGCGCGGCAACTTCCGGCCAGTCGGTCGGGTGCCGAGAGACAAGGGTTTATACCTACCTATTTAGCATCGAACTTGCCCATAGGCCATTTGGCCCCACGGTTGGGTCTTTGGACCATCGACCAACTCGTGCGCTGCAACAATGTTGACGTTCGGTTCGTACGGCCTTGCCTAGAGCGGACCGTGGAACACCAAGCCCACACACTTGCGGTCAGGCTTTGCGCTGACCTCTAGAGGGCCTGGCGTCGGCGAAGGAGACAACAGCTTGCGCCGCAGATCTTACTGCCCGGCTGCCCGACGCCGTCTAGAACGCGTTCTCGGCGGGTCGAGACCGACCCATTGCGGTCGGTGGAACAAGAGCATTGAACGTCCGCAACCCGTTCTACATGGAAGAGCTGATCAAGATGCTCGTCGACGAGGGCGCCATCGTGACCGGCGGCGAACGCTGGACCCTCGTTCCCGAGAAGCTGCAGGCCACGCGCGTGCCGCAGACCCTGACCGGCGTGCTGCAGGCCCGGCTCGACAGCCTGAAGCCGCCCGAGAAGCAGGCGTTGCAGCAGGCCTCGGTGGTCGGCTTCGTGTTCTGGGACCAGGCGCTGGCCGCCATCGACCCCGGTGCCCCCGGCGCACTGCCTGGGGTGACGCGGCGCGAGCTGGTCGTCCGCCGTCCGGTCGCCAGCCTGGACGGCGTGGGCGAATACGCCTTTCACCACCAGTTGCTGCACCAGGTCACCTACGACACCGTGCTCAAGCGCCTGCGGCGTGGCTACCACGCCCGGGTTGCCGCCTGGCTGACCGGCCTGACTGGTGCGCGGGCGAACGACTACCTGGGCGTCGCGGCCGACCACTTCGAGAAGGCCGGTGACGCGCGGCGCGCCTGCGAGTTCTTCGCCCGTGCCGCCGAGCACGCCGCGGCGCGCTATGCGCACGAGGCTGTCAGGTCGTACGTGGCGCGCGCGCTTGCGTTGATCGGCGGCGACGCCGCGCCCGAGTTGCTGCGGCTGCGCTGGCGGCTGCTCGCGACCCGCGAGCGTGCGTTCGATCTGCAGGGCCTGCGTGCCGCACACGAGGCCGACGTCACGGCGCTGGAGGCCCTGGCCGACGCGCTGGACGACGACCACCTCCGCGCCGACGCCGCCAAGCGGCACAGCTACCTCGCGATGCGCGTGAGCGACACGCGCACGCAGATCAGCGCCGCGCGGCAGGCGATGGCCTTCGCCGAGCGCGCGGGAAACGTCGAGCTGAAACTTCGTGCGCAGAACCTCCTCGCGACCGGGCTGTGCGATCAAGGCGACATCGCCACCGGCCGCGAACTGGCACTCGACGGGCTGGCGGCGACCCGGGCGCACGGGCTGCGACGCGTCGAAGGCAGCTTCCTGAACACGCTGGCGCTGATCGCGGTGCAGCTCGACGACTTCGCTGCGCACCTGGAACTGGGGCAGCAGCAGTGGCTGCTGTTCAAGGACATGGGCGACCTGCCGGCCGAGGCAGTGACGCAACTCCACCTGGGCATCTCGCTGCTCGGCGCCGGCGAGCAGGTGCGATCGCGCCATCACCTCGAAGAAGGCCTGCGCCTGGCGCGTGCCGCCGGCGACCGCGTGATGGAGCCCTATGCCCAGACCTACCTGGCGCTCATCGAGCTGCGCCAAGGCCAGCCCGCGCGGGCGATGGGGCTGGCCCAGGCGGCGCTGGCGACGTCGCTGGAGGTGCGTGCCGCCGAGACCCAGATCATCGCGCTGTTCCAGATCGCAGAGATCGAGCTTGCGGCCGGGCACCTCGATGCGGCCGGGACAGCTTTCGAGCGTTCACAGGCGATCGCCGCCGAGCACGGCGACTCGCTGCGCTTCGACGCTGCGGCCGGCCTGGCGAGGGTGGCACTGGCGCGCGGGGACGTGGCTGGGGGCCTGCGGGCGCTGGAGGGTGTCCTGGCCCACCTTGCCGCCGGCGGGTCGCTGGACGGCACGGAGTCGCGCCAGCGCATCCGGATGACCTGTGTCCGGGTGCTGTCTTGGGCCGGGGACCCGCGCGCCGACGAACTGCTGGACGTGGCGCATGCGGATTTGCAGCGGCACGCGGCGGGAATCGGCGATCCCGGTCTGCGGCACACCTTCCTGAATGACGTTTCGGAGCACCGCGAGATTGCGGCGGCCTGGGCGGCGATGAACGACCATCCGGCGGGTGACCTCTGACCGCGAGACGAAGAAGCGCCTTCTTGCCGACCACTTGCGAGACCTGCGTGAAGTCAAGATCGCGCGCGGGACCGAGCGCGAGGTGGCAGCCGGTGCAGTACCAGCCGCCAACCGTGAACACTTCCGACGCGACGGCGCGGGACGACTGCGTGCCGGCGGGTTGGTCGGGTAATCCGAAACTCTGCAACGGCGTGATCCGGCCTTACTTGCCGTCGATGACATCCGCGATGGGGTCGAAGCCCGCCGGGCGCTCTGGGGCGGTCGGCCGACGGCTTGCACGCGAGGCTCCCGAGGTGGTGAGCCCGAACGGTCTCAAGCCGCGCACGGTGTCGCAATCGCTCTGTCGGGCGCCCACCTACGGGTGCCTACCTTCGGGTGTCTAACTCCACGCCGCCGCCAGCGTCAGCGTGGCCGGGTGCGATGCCAGGAAGCCACCCTCCACCTACGACGAGTGCTGGCCGGGACCGCCGAAGGTGAACGACCGCATCGGGGCTGGCCAGGTCGAGCAGCTGCTGCCATCCGCCTAAATTGAAGGTACGGCGGGCGCGTCTCGACCCACAGGAGCCATGCGAAGGCCGGGATCCAGCGCCGAAGAGCTGACATTGCCCGCAAAGGTGCGCCGCACGACGTGGATTCCGGAAACGCAGTACAAAGATTGCCTGCCGCAGCCTCCGGCACCGCGCCGAAGCTGCAGCGATCTGACGTCGCACCACTCCATTGGGAAGCCAGGCATGAGCACCAAATTCATCCTCAATGGCCAGTCCACCACGGTAGACGCAGACCCCACGACACCCGTCCTCTGGGTGCTGCGCGATACCCTCGGCCTCACCGGCACCAAGTTCGGCTGCGGTATGGCGCAGTGCGGTGCCTGCACAGTGCATCTCAACGGTGCGCCAGTGCGTTCGTGCGTGACGCTATTGACCGCTGCGGCCGGCTCGCGCATCGACACCATCGAATTCATTGGCAGCGACCGCGTCGGCAAGGCGGTCGAGGAAGCCTGGATCCGCAACGACGTGGCGCAATGCGGCTACTGCCAGAGCGGCCAGGTGATGAGTGCAACGGCGCTGCTCAAGCGCACCAAGAAGCCGACCGACGCTCAGATTGACGAGGCCATGGCCGGCAACATCTGCCGCTGCGGCACCTACCAGCGCGTGCGTGCTGCGATCAAGGACGCTGCGGCGTCCATGGCCTGACGGGAGGGCGCGCCATGATCCTCGACAAGTACCTTGCACAAGCGGCCCCTGCGCTGTCGCGGCGGCAATTCGTGACGATGACCGTCGGCGGCGCCGTCGGGGTGGCGCTGATGCCGGTGGCGATGCCCGGGGCGTGGGCGCAGAACGCCAAGGACGTGCCTCCCGGTCAGAAGCCGACCGAAGCGCCAGCGGCCTTCGTCAGCATCGCTCCCGATGGCACGACGACGGTGCTGTGCAACCGCATGGACATGGGCCAGGGCATCGAGACCGCGCTGGCGATGATCTGCGCGGAGGAGCTCGACGCCGACTGGGGCAAGTGCGTCACCGGCTTCGGCAACCAGAAGCCGAATTACGTCGACCCGATGATGGGCATGCACCTCACCGGCGGCTCGAACTCGGTGAAGAACAGCTACCTGCAGTACCGCGAGCTCGGCGCGCGCACGAAGGCGATGCTCGTCGCCGCGGCGGCGCGGCAGTGGGACGTGCCGGCATCGACGCTCACGGCGAGCAACGGCGTCGTCAGCGGCGGTGGCAGGAGCGCGGGCTACGGCGAGTTGTTCGAAGCCGCGATGAAAGAGGCCATCCCCGCGACGGTGTCGCTCAAGGATCCGAAGGACTTCAGGCTCATCGGCAAGCCGACGGGGCTGAAGCCCTCGCGCGCCAAGAGCACCGGCACGCAGGGCTACGGCGTCGACGTGCGGCTGCCGGGCATGCTGACCGCGGTGATCGCTCACCCGCCGGTGTTCGGCGGCAAGGTCGCCAGCTTCGATGGCACCGACACGCTGAAGGTCAAGGGGGTTCGCGCCGTGCTGCAGGTACCGTTGGACCGAGGTGGCCAGGGCATTGCGGTCGTTGCCGACGGCTACTGGCCGGCGAAGACCGGCCGCGACGCGCTGAAGGTGCAGTGGAACCTGGACGGCGTCGAGAAGGTGGACAGCGCGCGCCAGCTCGCGAGCTGGCGCGAACTGGCACGCACACCCGGCATGCAGGCGCCTCAGGACCACTTCAAGGCCGACACGAGCAGGCGCGCCAGCGCGCCGAAGAAGATCAGCGCCGAATTCGTCTTCCCGTACCTGAACCATGCCCAGATGGAGCCGCTGGCGTGCACGGTCGACTTGAAGCCCGATAGCTGCACGATGCACTACGCGTCGCAGATGCCCGGTGTCGACGCCGGTGCGGTGGCCGCCGTACTGGGCCTGAAGCCCGAGCAGGTACATATCAACGTGCTCATGGCCGGGGGCGGATTCGGCCGCCGTGCCACGCCGACCGCGGAGTACCCGCGCGAGGCGGCAGGTGTGGCCAAGGCGATGGCCGCCGCGGGGATCACCGTGCCGGTCAAGGTGATGTGGAGCCGCGAGGACGACATGAAGGCCGGCTACTACCGGCCCTTCACGGTGCACCGCGCCGAGATCGGCTTCGACGAGAAGGGCAACATCCTGGGTTGGGACCATGTCATCGTCAGCCAGAGCATCGTCTCCGGGTCGCCGTTCGAGGGCTTCATGGTCAAGGGCGGCGTCGACGTGACGACGACCGAAGGCATGCGCGAACCCTACGCTGTACCGATGCGGCTGAGCGTGCACCATCCCAAGGTCAACGTGCCGGTGCTGTGGTGGCGGTCGGTCGGCTCGACGCACACGGCTTACGTGATGGAGACGCTGGTCGACGAGATCGCCGTCGCCACCGGGCAGGACCCGGTGGCCTACCGCATGAAGCTGATGGGCAGTGGCGCATCGCGACACCGCGCGGCGCTGCAGCTGGCGGTCGACAAGTCCGGCTACGGAACACGCAAACTTCCCGCGGGCACGGCCTGGGGCGTGGCCGTGCACGAGAGCTTCGAGACCATCGTCGCCTACGTCGTCGAGGCGCGAATGGCCGGCCGCGGCAAGGACGCGCGGCCCAGGCTCGTCAACGTCACCGCTGCCGTGCACTGCAACTTCTGCGTCAATCCGAGGACGGTCGAGGCGCAGGTCCAGGGCAGCGCGGTGATGGCGATCGGCACGACGATGCCGGGCGAACACATCACCTTGAAGGACGGCGTCGTCGAGCAGGGCAACTTCCACCAGTATGCGGTGCCGCGCATCGGCGACGCGCCGAATGTCGCGGTGCACATCGTGCCGAGCGGCGACCCGCCGAAGGGCATGGGCGAGCCCGGCCTGCCGCCGCTCGCACCGGCCTACGCCAATGCGATCGCCAGGCTGACCGGCAAGCGGCTGCGCGAGTTGCCGTTCCAGATGGCGTGACGGGCCCGCAGCACGATGGGGCGGATACGTCATCTCCGCCCCTTGCAACGGTACTCGCGACTGCAGGCGCCGACTCTGGTGACTCGAGGATGAAAACGGTCCGTTGCCGCAAGCCGCCGGTCACCGGCAGCGGCAGTTGCCCGGGATAGTTGCCGGCAACTGTCTACTGGCCGGCAGCCCCAACCTCGATGACTGCTTCCGCGCCACGAGTTTGGCGGATCGGCTGTCAAGGTCCGACCCTCAGCTGTCGGTGGGGTGGTCGAAATGCTGGCGGTAAAGCCGACAGAGAAGACCGTTCCCTGGCGACTCCCGGGTTCGGGGCCTGGGTGGCGGCTGTGCAGCGTGTCCGGTTGCTCGCCGGTGGACGCCCAACGCACGGTCTCGGTTCCTTTGCGGTCTGAGCCAGCCAGCCTACAGCGTCGCCAACAACCGGTATCCAAGGTACTCTGACATAGCCTACGCAATGCAGTTTCGCCGAAATGCGTGCAGAAGCACTCGGTGATGGTCGTCGGCGCTCGGCGCTGCGCTGCACAATCGCATCGATGAACTGCCCCAGTCCGTGTTGAGATGGGATTGCCAGCCGAAAGGCCATTGCCGCGGCGCAGGCGCATCGTCACTTGGGCATTGGCTGCTCTGCTGTTGGCAGTCCTGTTCGGCATCACCTGGATCGTGGTGGACGAGGTGCAGACCTCGCGCCGGCAGGCGGCCTGGCTGAGCGGCCTGACAGCCGATCTGCACTACGCGGTCGAGCCGGGTGCCAGCGCGCAGATCCGGTTTCCCGGCGTTGGGCCCTTCGACGAGCGCCTCGGCTATCACCAGCTGCCGGAACGGGTGGAACGCCTCGCGGGCCAGGGTTTCGGCGTCGCGGCCCAGGCACGCATGTCGCCCAGGATGATCGAGCTCATCGACGAGGGCCTGTTCGCCGCCTACCGCGAGAAGACGCAGGCCGGGCTGGAGCTGCGCGACTGCCGTGGGCAGCCGCTGGCTCGGGCGCGCTTCCCCGAGCGCACCTACGAGCGCTTCGAATCGGTGCCGACGCTGCTGATCGATTCACTGCTCTTCATCGAGAACCGCGAACTCCTCGACTCGCGGCTTCCGATGCACAACCCGGCGATCGAGTGGGACCGCTTCGGCAAGGCGTTGGTCGACCAGGCGCTGCATCGGATCGACCGGTCGCACGCGGCCGCGGGCGGCAGCACCCTCGCCACGCAGATCGAGAAGTACCGCCATTCGCCCGAAGGCCGCACCGACTCGGGTAAGGAGAAGCTGCGCCAGATGGCATCGGCGTCGCTGCGCGCCTACCTCGACGGCGAGAACACATTGCTGCGGCGGCGCCAGATCGTCGTCGACTACCTCAATACGGTGCCGCTGTCAGCCATGGCCGGCTTCGGCGAGGTCAACGGCATCGGCGACGGCCTGTGGGCCTTCTACGGCCGCGACCTTGCCGAGGTGAACCGGCTGCTTTCCGCCGTCGCGGACGACAACGATCCGGCGCTGGCGAAGAGCCGGGCACTCGCCTACAAGCAGGCGCTCTCGCTCATCGTCGCGCAGCGCAGGCCCTCGTATTACCTCGCCGAAGGCGGGCCGGTGCTGCGCCAGTTGACCGACAGCTACCTGCGCCTGATGGCCGAGGCCGGCATCATCACGCCGGGCTTGCGCGATGCCGCGCTGCCGCTGGATCTGAGCCTGCAATCCCAGCTCACCGCCCTGAGGCCCAGTTCCTTCATCGATCAAAAGGCGGCCAATGCGGTGCGCGGCAAGCTGCAGGCGCTGCTCGCGGTACCCCACGCCTACGAGCTCGATCGGCTCGACCTGACGACGGACACCTCGCTCGACGGCGAATTGCAGCGCTCCGCCACCGCACTGCTGCGCGGCCTGGGTGATCCGAAGGCGGCGCACGCCGCCGGGCTCTATGGCTTCCGGCTGCTGAGCGAGGGCGACGACCCGAGCAAGATCCTGTTCAGCTTCACGCTGTTCGAGCGTGGCGAACACAGCAACCTGCTGCGCGCGCAGACCGACAACTTCGACCAACCCTTCGACCTCAACGAGGGTGCACGCCTGGACCTCGGCTCCACCGCCAAGTTTCGCACGCTCGTCACCTATCTGGAACTCGTGGCCGAGCTGCAGCGGCGCTGGAGCGGCCTGCCGGCCGAGCAGATCGCCGCGCAGAAGATCGGCAGCCGCGACCCGCTCAGCCGCTGGGCGCGCGACTATCTTGCGCAGGGCAGCGACAAGACGCTCGCGGCGATGCTCGACGCGGCCATGGAACGCCGCTTCTCCGCCAGCCCCGCCGAAGGCTTCTTCACCGGCGGCGGACTGCACCATTTCGAGAACTTCGAGCCCGAGGACAACCACCGCACGATGAGCGTGCGCGAGGCGCTCACGCGCTCGGTGAATCTGGTCTTCATCCGACTAATGCGCGAGGTGGTGCAGCACATGATGGCGCGCGGCGAGGGCGAGAGTGCGGCGCTGTTCGACAACCCGTCGCACCCGCTGCGCAAGGACTATCTGGCGCGCTTCGCGGACAAGGAGGGGCGCGAATTCATAGCACGCTTCTATCGCAAGTACGCAGGCAAGTCGGAGCGCGAGACCGAGGAGCTGCTGGTGCGCGGCGCGCGCCCGACGCCGGCGCGGCTGGCGGCTGCGTTCTTCGGTCTCGAGCCGGGAGCCAACGTGGAGCGTCTCGGGGCGTTCATCGTGCGCCGCCTGCCCAAGGCCGATCTTTCCG
This sequence comes from uncultured bacterium, assembly GCA_963779155.1. Taxonomy (GTDB): domain Bacteria; phylum Pseudomonadota; class Gammaproteobacteria; order Burkholderiales; family Burkholderiaceae_C; genus CAIKUF01. The sequence goes on from CAVZXE010000022.1 coordinate 139,735, forward strand.
ACGCGGCGCTGCAGGTGCTGCGCGACAAGCTCGGCCCGGGCCGCTGGTCGCTGGCCGACCGCGGCTACCTGGCCGGCGTGCACCCGCTGGAGCTGTGGATGGCGGCCTACCTGCGCGAGCATCCCATGGCCACGCTGCGCGAGGCGGTCGCGAGCAGCGCCGAACAGCGGCAGGAGGTCTACCTGTGGCTGTTCAAGACACGCCATAAGGGCGCGCAGGACGCGCGCATCCGCAACCTGCTCGAGGTGGACGCCTTCGCGGAGATCCAGAAGGCGTGGCGACGCCTGGGCTATCCGTTCGAGTCACTGACGCCCTCGTACGCGAGCGCGCTCGGCGCATCGGGCGATCGCCCCGCGGCGCTGGCCGAACTGATGGGCATCATCGTCAACCGAGGCGCGCGCCTGCCGGTGACGCGCATGGCATCGCTGGAATTCGCGCGGGGCACACCCTACGAGACACGCCTGGCTTACCAGCCGGCGCAGGCAGAACGAGTTCTGCAGCCCGAGATCGCCGACGTTGTCCGGCGCGGGTTGATCGGTGTGGTTGAAAACGGCACGGCCAAGCGACTGAAGGGTTCGCTGGTGCGGCGCGACGGCAGCGTGGTGGAAATCGGTGGTAAGACGGGAACGGGCGACCATCGTTTCGACACCTACGGGCGCGGCGGCCAGCTCATTTCCTCGCGCGTCGTGAATCGTTCGGCGACCTTGGTCTTTCTCATCGGTGAGCGCTATTTCGGCACGATGATGGCTTATGTGCACGAGCCCTACGCGGCGAACTACAAGTTCACCAGCGCCATGCCCGCACAGCTGCTGAAGGTGCTGACGCCGGCCCTGCTGCCGCTGGTCGATGGCGGCGGCTGCAGTGCCGCACCCGACGATCGGGAGCCGGCCGGACCAAAGGACAACTTAGCCCGCTGAAAGCATGTTCCGCCGCTGACGTGGCACGGTGCCGCACTCGTCGACGGCCAACATATCTCTCGCTGGGAGGCCCCAAGTTGACCACAACCCGGCGCGCGCAAGTTCAATAGGACAGGCCGTAGCTGACGGCTTTGTGTTCTTGATTTCAGGCGGGCCGGCGACGTGACACGACCCTTACCCGCCGGTCAGGTTGCTCTGAAGCAGTCGTTGAAATTTAAGGAAGCGGCCATTCCTCCCAACGCTATTCAGCCCACCTTGATCGCGCGGACCTCGGCCGCGCGTTCATCCACCGGGATCACGGGCAGCTCGCCCTTGTTCTTGACCGGCAAGTTGCGGAGATGATCCATGATCGCCTGCCACTCCTTGATCTCGCGTCCGACGTTCTTTCCCGTTCCAGTGTCGACGCTGCTCGGATCGGTCGTCCCGGGCGGCGGCAACAGATAGGGCGTGTCATCGCGCGGATCATCGAGCGCCTCGACTTTCGACGTGAGCGGCTTCCCGTACCTGTTCTTGGGCACAAGTGGCAGCTTGCCTTTCGTGTACTTGGGGATGGCCACGATGATCGGGGCGAGCATCAATGGACAGGTCAGGCTGTACAGGCGCTCGTCCTTGCCGCTGATGTCGATGGCCTTATAGCCGCGATCCAGATCACCCAATTCGTTGGCCGTCACCACGTCGAACTTCGGTCGCGACGGGTCGTAGCGGAATCGCATGCCGGAGGCGCGCGGGAAATATTCGCCGGGGTGCGCCGGACTGTCCACGAGCAGAAATTCGACCAGATTCCTCAGATCCTGGCCAGTGAAATAACCGGTCACGAGCGTGCTGCCAGGTGTCGGATCGACGACCCCAGCGCCGAGCGGTGCCACGGCAAAGACGTCGTAGACAGTTTGCACGCCCGTCTTCCCGCGCAAAAGGCCGGCTCGCATCATGCCGTTCGCGGTGAACCCGATGTCGGCCGTCGTCGCTTCACGAAACGAGTCGGTGACGAGGTTGGCCAGGATCGTTCCGGCGGCGATGTCCGTGTAGGTGTTGGGCAAGTCGTGCGGCACGATGGCCAGTGGTTGGTCGACGCGATAGCCACGCGACGCGAACGCGGCTGCCGTGACTGACTTCTTGAGCACGTCGATCTCGGCGGCGATGGCCCGGTCGCCGGCGATGGTGTCGTCAATCGGATGGAGCCGGTACGAATCGACCGTTAGCTTGTCCCCATCCATCGTGATGACCAGTTCGCCAAGATTGCGGCTCTCCTTCCCGGTCTGGACCACGGGCGTGTAGCGGTTGACGATGATCGCGTCTTGCAACTCCGTGTGGCTGTGGCCACTGATTACTACGTCGATGCCCGGTACGTCTTTAGCCAAACGCACGTCCTCGCCGTCGGTATAGCGGCCGCCTGTCCCCTTCACCACGCCGCCGTGACTGAGCGCGATGACCACATCCACCTTCTCCTTGTTGCGCAGGATCTTGACCACCTCTCGGGCCGACTCGGTGGGGTCGGCGAAGGTTGTGGCTCCGCCGCTGGTATAGATCATGGCCTCCTTGCCTAGCACCCCGAACACCCCGAACCGGATGCCGCCACGTTCGATCACCGCGTAACGGCGAATCACTCCCTCTTTGATCAGGCGCCGGAGGTCGGCCAAGGTAGCGTCGCTACCGAGGACGCTGGTATTCGCCGCCAGCACGGCCGGAATCCATCCAGCCTTGACTGCCGAGCTGATGGACTTGCCCAAGCCCTCAGGCCCGAGGTCGAACTCGTGATTGTCGAAAGTCGTGGCGTCATACCCCATCAGCCCCATGAGGTGCAGTTCGCCGCCTGTCTCGCGCGTCGCGGCGCTGAACGCCGTACCCATGCTGTAGTCGCCCGCATCTAGCACCAGCACCGGACCCACGCCCTTGCGCGCCTCCTTCCGCCTTGCGATCAAGCCGGCCAGGCGCGCGTAACAGCCACGGGTAGTGTCATCGTTGAGCGTGAACGGCGTGTAGTCCGAAGCCGGACCCATGCCGATGAAGCTCGCATGCATGTCGTTGGTGTGCAGGAGGGTGAACGTCTTCTTCCCATCGGTTGCCGCGGCCAATTCTCCGGGCAGAATGAACGTGGCACCCATGGCCGCAGCGCCCGCCAGGAGTTCACGCCGGGTGAGCGTCTCGCGCGACACGATGGTGACAGCCTCATGCCCGGCTACTGCGGAGACTTTCATCGAGTGCTTCATTCGACCCCACTCATCTTCATTTTCAACAAGACATATCGCCGACGACGGTGCCCGAAAGGGCAGTCGCGGCAGTCCTGAACTCATTTGCGGAGAGCCCCTCGCGGCGACCGCCCATTCGGCGTCGCTACAGCGTAGGGGCTCAAGTTCTACAGGCTAGTGTAGTGTTTGACTCTTGATGGAACTTAAGTGACTCACCCCTCTCCAATGCTGCACTACGGTTTGCATTGGAGCGAGCAAGTGCGAGTTGCCCCGGTGATTGTCCTGACGGACGAACAAAAGAGCGAGCTGAGTCGGTTGGCGCGGTCCAAGCGCACCAGCGTCAGGCTGGCACAACGCGCGCGCATCGTGCTGCTGGCTGCGCAAGGTGTGCTGAACAAGGACATCGCCATCAAGCTTGGCATCGGACGTGTGCAGGTCGCGCGCTGGCGCGAGCGCTACCTGGAGGCCGGGCTGCAAGGCATCGAGCGCGACTTGCCGCGCGGCGCGCCGCCGGTGAAGCTCGATTCGGCCAAGCTGGTGGAGTTGACCACGCAAACCACGCCCGAGGCGGCCACGCACTGGAGCACACGCAAGATGGGCGCCGCGCTCGGGGTCAGCGCCAGCACCGTCATGCGGCATTGGCAGGCGCACGGCCTGAAGCCTCACCTCGTGCGCGGCTTCAAGGTCTCGCGCGACCCGAATTTCGTCGAGAAGCTCGAGGACATCGTGGGCCTGTACATGTCCCCGCCCGAGCACGCCCTGGTGCTGTGCTGCGACGAAAAGAGCCAGGTGCAGGCGCTGGACCGCACGCAGCCGGGCCTGCCGCTGAAGAAGGGGCGCGCGCAGACCATGACGCACGACTACAAGCGCCACGGCACGACCACGCTGTTCGCGGCGCTCAACGTCTTGGACGGCAAGGTCATCGGCCAATGCCAGCAGCGCCATACGCATGCCGAGTGGCTCAAGTTCCTGCGCAAGATCGACCGCGAAACGCCCAAGGGCAAGACGCTGCACCTGATCGCCGACAACTACGCCACGCACAAGCATCCGGCGGTGCAGGAGTGGCTGGCAAGGCACCCGCGATTCAACATGCACTTCACGCCGACCTCGGCATCGTGGCTGAACATGGTGGAGCGCTTCTTCCGCGACATCACCACCGAGCGGCTGCGACGCGGCATATTCACCAGCGTGTCGGAACTCGAAACTGCGATCGACGAGTACGTCGCACATCACAACACAAACCCCAAGCCGTTCATCTGGACCAAGAGCGCACGCGACATACTGCAGAAGGTCATTCGTGCCAACTCTCGCTTAAGTTCCAAACAGAACGAAACACTACACTAGCTACCAAGGGAGGCCCCCCGGCTCTGCCGGGGAGGCAGTAAGAGTTTGACGGTTCCTGAAGTTGGAATTGCCGCAGGCCAAGTGTGAGCATGATGAAGGAAGGCGCACTGATACGGCTCATTCAGGTAAGCCCAACGACAGGTTACGGGTTGAAGCGAAGGCGTCCTCATCGTGTAGTCAAAGGGCTCCGAAAAGGGGTCAGCGCGAAGCGCCCGCCGAATGCACGATGCCAGCCGCTTCGAGCGGCTCACATCACGAATGCCCCCGGCTTTGCCGTGGGATGGTTACCCACTATGGGCTCACACGGCGTGACAAATCATGCGGAAGATCAAATGTCGGCGCGGTGTTTGGGTCGGTTCGAAATGCCAAGAGGTGACACGTGATGGACAACCACAGTCCGAGCAAGGCTTGCAGGTCAACGCTCAACGTGCCTTTGAAAGCCGTGTGTTCGAGGCTGTCGCCCACCGTGAGTGCCGGCAACACGAGCACCGAGCTGCCGGCTGGCAGCCGCTGCATCATCAGGCGCACGATGCCTTCGTTGATGACCGCGTCGGTCGACAGCGGCAGGTGCGGCCCGTGCTGCTCGACGGCCGCCACCGGCAGCAGCGCGATCGTGCGATCTGCATCGACCCTCGCGAAATCGGTGGTGCGCATGTCCTGCCAAAAGGCCGTGGGCGCAATGGCCGCGAATCGCGATCCTGCCGAGCCCTTGTGCCAATTCATGGTTGCGCCGTTGGTTGAGAGAGAGGTAGATGGTAGAAGCAGTGGCTGTCTGCCGGGTCAGCCTGCCGCCGTTTGCGCGCGCTCAACGGCCCGAGGCGCAGGCCAACACGATGAGCGGCGGCACGCAGAACCAGAGCATGAAGGTCAACGCCAGGACGATCGGCCGATCGATGCGATCGGGCAGCTTGCCGCTATTCAGACGGTGCAGACATCGCCATAGCCAGGTGGCGTGCACCGCGCCGCCAGCGGCGCTCCATCCCAGAAGCGCCGCCATGTCCATGCGCGTCAGCGTTAGCAGCGCGGCCACGGTGGGTGCGGCGAGGCAGGCTGCCATGGCCAGACGGATGGCAGCGCGTGGGCCCAGCATGACCACCAGAGTGCGCTTGCTGGCGGCCTGGTCGGCTGCCCGGTCGGGACAACCGGCGAGCAGGATCGACGGCAGCACCGCCATGCCCAGCGGCAGCGCCAGCAGCCACGGAACGCTGTCGGTCCAGTGGCCGCCTTGTGCCACGTAGCCGGCCATGATCGCGCCTACGCTGTGGGTGAGCGCGACATCGATTTCACCGAAGCCGCGGTGCGATAGCTTTATCGGTGGCACGGTGTATGCGAGCGCGAGCACGGCGAACAGGGCGTAGATCGCGACAGTCGTAGCGGTGGCTGCAGTGGGCGCAATGGCGACGAGGGCGGCGAGCGCCCCCGCGGCGCCCAGAATCGACAGACCGATGCCCTTGCGCATCGCCGCGCGGTCGAGTCGGCCGTCCACCAGCACGCGCGAGCCGCCGGTAAACAGACCGCCATTGCGGTTGAGTCGGTCGCTGTCGAAATCGAACCACTCGTTGAGAAACACGGTGGCCGCCTCGAGCAGGAACAGGGCGACATAGCCGAGCAGGTACGGCGTCATCGCCAACGGCGCGCCCACGACGGCCATCAGCGCCCCGACGGTGTAGGCGATCCACGTCATCGGATAGAAGTGCAGCCGCAGCGCGGCAAGCCAGGCGGCGGCGCGCTGCGTGCGTCGCTGAGTGGCCGAGAGCGAGCCTGCGGCCAGGCGCGAACCGGTGGACCGGGCACGGTTCAGCCATTGCTGGCGTTGGCCGGCAGTGGCCGCGATCACCGGCCCAAAGGCCTGGATGCGTGCGATGCGGATACCGCAGTAGCCGAGCGTCGCGCGCGTCAGCGCCTGTTGTCCCGGCGCGCGATAGATGAACCGGTAGATCAGTGGCGGCGTGTCCATCGTCGTGATCAGGTCCGCCGTGCGGCCGCAGAGCAGCTTGTCCCATTGGTCGTGCGTGACATGGTTGAAGGCGAATCCCGGCGTCAGCACCCGATCCAGGAACCCCTTGAGCTGGGCCGGGAAGGTGCCCCACCACGTGGGGTAGACGAAGATCAGGTGCTCGGCCCAGTGAATGTCGCTTTGGGCGCGCACCAGGTCGGCCTCGAGCGGCTGCTGTTCGGGCGAGACAGCATGCACGTCGGGATCGAAGTGCATCTCGCTCAGGATCAGTTCGCGGCACTCCACGCCGGCCTGGCGCGCGCCTTCGGCACAGGCTTCGAAGAGCGCGCCACACAGGCTGCTGCGCCGGGGATGGGCAAGGATCAGCAGGCAGCGCATGGCCGGTTGTCGATTTGGGTGAGCCATCCCGGTGTGAAGGACCGCAAGGCTCGGTGCGCCGAGTGAGGCGCGGCCAGTGGCCGGCTGCCCCGCGCCCAGCGCCGGCGGGCGGGTCCGTCCTGCGCACTTGGCGGATCCGGCCAGGCGAAGCGCTGCGTCGCCACGCTGCTCACCTGGCGGAGTCGGCGTGCTCCGGGTACGGTGCGACCGGGGTTCGGTCGGCGGGCTGGCCGGACAGCTGGTTGGCCAATCCGTGGTTGACGTCCCGGTGATGCGCTTCGTCTGCGCGCACCACGAGAACAACGTCGCGCAGCGTCGCGTCGTCCGCCAGCTTCCAGTACCACTTCGCAATCGCCGGGGCCGCAACGTTGGGCGAACGACCGACATCGATTTGAGCCAGGTACTGCGTGTAGCTGAGGACCGCCTCCTCCTCGAAGTAGCCGACCAGGCGGTGCGCCGTGCGGCGCGAGCCGAGGTAGAGGAGGAAGAAACCAATGTAGAACGCCCACTGCGCGACCAGGATGAGCAGCCGCTCCACGGCGGTGGGCTTCGCGACCTCGATGAAGGTCATGAGGTGCATGCGCTCGTTCTCGGCCTCTTCCATCAACGTGCGGATCCAGCCGTCGTCTTCGACCATGCGGCGCAGGCATTGCAGGTGGGTGGCCATCGCGCCCACCATGCCGGGCACTGCCGCCACCGTCTCGAGCACGATCGCGCGGTGGCCGTAGCGTCTGGCGAAGAAGGTGTCGGCGAAGAAGCGCAGCAGCCGGGTCAGGCCGAGCGCGAAACGGTCCGCCAGATCTCTGGGCTCACGATGCGGGCGCGGCTCAGTCGGCATCGCTGCCCATTCCCTGGCAGCCACCGCTGCCCATGCTGCCCACGCGACAGCTCATCGCCCGAGAAAGTCGATCAAGTCCTTGGTGAGCCGACGCTTGTGGGTCGCAAACACACCATGCGGCGCGCCGTCGTACTCGACCAGCGTGCCGTGCTTGATGCCCTTGGCCGCGGCCCGGCTCGAGGCGTCGATCGGCACCGTCTTGTCCTCGGTGCCATGGATGATGAGCGTGGGCACCATGAATGCGGCCAGGTCACTGCGGAAGTCGGTGCTCGAAAACGACTTCAGGCACTCCAACGTGGCCTTGAGGCTTGCCTGCATCGAAACGCTGCGCGCCCACGCCAGCAGTTCATCGCTGACCGGGTCCTGTGCCGTGTCGACGCCGAAGAAGGTTCGGAAGAAGCCGGCAAGGAATTTGGGCCGGTCCTCATTGAGGGCGAGGGCCGTCTTGTCGAAGGCGGCCTGTTCCGTGCCGGCGGGGTTGTCGGGCGTCTTCAGCCGGAACGGCAACACCGACGACACGAGAACGGCCTGCACCACCGACTTGCCGCCATGACGCGCCATGTAGCGAGCCACCTCGCCACCGCCCATCGAAAAGCCCACGAGCACGGCATCCCGCGCCCCGGTCTGCTCGACAACCGCCGCCAGGTCGTCGGCGAGCGTGTCGTAGTCGTAGCCACTCCAAGGCTGTGACGAGCGACCGAAGCCGCGGCGGTCATAGGCAATCGCGCGGTGGCCGGCCTCGGCGATGGCCATCGCCTGGTCGTCCCAACTGTCGGCCGACAGCGGCCAGCCATGAATCAGGATGACGGGTCGGCCCGAACCCCAATCCTTGACGTAGAGCTTGGTCTTGTCTGTCGCGGTGACGTGGTTCATGGCGTCCTTCCAGATTCGAAGAAGAGCAACCGCTTGGGAGCGCCATGGCGGGAGCCTGATCGCTGCATCCTGAGTGATCCAGCAGTGGCAGTCTGTGCGTCAGCGTACGCAGCGAGTAGGTGCGTCGACATCGCGCGGGTTCAGCGTCGGCTCTGAGGCGATCAGTTCGAATCATCGACTGACTGGTTGGAGTCTTGCTTATCGATCGCAGGAACGCGATCTCCGGCAACAAGCGTTCGGATTGCCGATGGCAGTAGCTGACCAATACCGCCAACGTCCCCGGCCAGTGGCACTCGATGGCGAACGATGGCTTCGCGGCATCGGCCTGGATCCGAATGAAGGACAGAATCGGGGAGGATGTACAGGCCCGACTCTTCGCCACCACGCAGTCCTGCGTTTGCTGCCATGACGTTGGCGGTCGCGGTCCTCGCGGGTTGCGCGTCCCAGCCGGCGACGGCGCCACCATTGCCGCGACCCGCGATCACCGGCGGCCACTCCGCGGATGCCGCAGCCGATGCAGATCGGCAGCAGAAGGCATTCGAACGCTGGGTCACGAACTTCCGCACCGGCGCACACGCGGCAGGCATCGACGAGGTGACGTTGAACGTCGCGTTCGCCGATGTCCGCTACCTGCCAAGCGTGGTCGAACTGGACCGAGCGCAACCCGAGTTCACTCGCACGGTCTGGAGCTACCTCGACAGCGCCGTGTCGCCTCAACGTGTCGCGCTCGGCCAGGACAAGTGGTTGCAATTTCGTGCCGAAATCGATGCTGCGGCTGTGCGCTACGGTGTGGCGCCCGCGATCTTGGTTGCCATCTGGGGCATGGAGAGCAACTACGGCAGCAACTTCGGAAGCATCCCGACCGTCGATGCGCTGGCGACGCTCGGCTTCGACGGCCGGCGCGAGGATTGGGCCCGCGGCCAGTTGCTCGCCGCGTTGAGGATTCTCCAGCGCGGCGACATCGACCGCTCACAGATGATGGGCTCCTGGGCCGGCGCCATGGGCCAGACCCAGTTCCTGCCGTCGGTCTTTCTGGGCTATGCGGTGGACGCCGACGGCGATGATCGGCGCGACATCTGGGGCAGCATGGCCGATGTCATGGCCTCGACCGCGAACTTCCTTGCGCGCTCGGGATGGCAGGCGGACCAGCCCTGGGGCGTCGAGGTCCGGTTGCCTTCGGGGTTCGATGTCAGTCGTGCCGACGTCGCGGTGCGGCAGCCCAGCGCGCTGTGGGCGGCCGAGGGCGTGCAGACCAGCGATGGTGCGCCGCTGCCGCAGTTCGTCGAGGCCACAGTCGTACTTCCCGCGGGTGCCAGCGGGCCAGCCTTCTTGGTCGGACATAACTTCCAAGTCATCCTTCGCTACAACAACTCGATCAGCTACGCGCTTGCAGTCGGCCTTCTTGCACAACGACTGGCCGGCGACCCTGGCGTGCAGGCACCATGGCCGCGTGAACTGGTAGCGCTCTCGCGCCGGCAATTGAAGGCGCTGCAGGCGGCCTTGAACCAGCCCACGGCACGAACTCCATGACTTGAGCGAACAAGGTCTTGCCGACGTACATGGGTGCTCCCTGAGGCAGTCAAGCCAGGGAAAGTACGCGGTTCTGGGCAAACGAAGTTCAAGTCGGCACCAAACGAAATCGGCCTACAGCCCTCACCAATGCTTGATCTCAGGCTCGGTACGGCTCATTTAACCGGACAGTAGTGACTCGACTTGGCCTTTGACTGGACACGGCATGGGGCCAGCAGCCGAATATAGGTATGCCGTGCAGCAATTCGGCACGCCCAGTCACGTTCCCGGGCTTCATGCAGTTCGCCGTCGCTGCGTATTGAGGCGGCTCAACGCGGCCAAGCCCCAGAAGGTAACCATTGACGCTCACGCAGTTGTGCGAGTTGCCTCCAGACCAATGACGGCCTATGGTTGACCAGGCGCTTGAATCGAGGTTGGAAGGAGCGATCAAGGTGGAAGCATTCTGGTTGAAGCATTACCCGCCCGGCGTTCCAGCCGAGGTGGATGTGCATGAGTTCGCCTCGCTCAGGGACATGCTGCTGCGCAGCTGTCAGCGCTTTGGCGAGTTGCCGGTCTACAGCAATATGGGAACGTCGATGACCTATGCCGAGCTCGACCGATCGAGCCGCGAGTTCGCCGCCTACCTGCAGAAGACGCTGGGCCTGCGCAAAGGCGATCGGGTGGCGATCATGATGCCCAACCTGCTGCAGTATCCGGTGGCGATGTTCGGCGTGCTGCGCGCCGGTCTGGTGGTGGTCAACGTCAATCCGCAGTACACCGTGCCCGAACTGGAGCATCAGCTCAAGGACTCGGGCGCGGCGGCCATCGTGGTGTTGGAGAACTTCGCCCACACGCTGCAGGAAGTGCTGGAAAAGAACCCGACGCTGAACTTGGCCGTGATCACGACCGAGGTCGGCGACATGTTTCGGGTGGTCAAGGAGCTAGTCACCAACGTGGTGGTGAGGTACGTCAAGCACATGGTGCCCGCCTGGAAGATTGCCGGCGCGACCGAATTCAACGCGGGGTTGCGTGCCGGCCGGGGGCAGGAGGTGGAGGACGTGCCGCTGAGCCACGATGACGTGGCCTTTCTCCAGTACACAGGGGGCACAACCGGCGTGGCCAAGGGCGCCGTGCTGACGCACGGCAACCTGATCGCGAACGTGCAGCAGATGGCGGCGTGGATGGCGCGTGACCTGGTGGACGGCAGGGAGGTGTTTGTCTGCCCGCTGCCGCTATATCACGTGTATGCGCTGACCTCTTGTCTCGTGTTCATGAAGATGGGCGCACATACCGTGCTGGTGACCAACCCAAGAGACATGAAAGCCTACATCCACGACCTCAAGAAGTACCCCTTCACCATCATCATCGGCGTCAACACGCTGTACCGGGCGCTGCTCGATGCGCCGGAGTTCGCCGAGGTCGACACGCGCACCCTCAAGCTCACCAGCGCCGGCGGCATGGCGGTGCAGCGCGTGGTGGCCGAACGCTGGAAGCAGCGCACCGGCGTGACCATCATCGAAGGCTATGGGCTGACGGAAACCTCGCCGGTCGTGATGGCCAGTCCGCTCGACATCGAGGAGTGGACTGGAACGATCGGCCTGCCGATTCCCTCCACGCAGGCTGCCATCCTCGACGACGGCGGCCACGAGCTCGCGGTCGGCGAGGTCGGGGAGATCTGCGTGCGCGGCCCGCAGGTCATGCCGCGCTACTGGAACCGTCCGGACGAGACGAACAAGGTCTTTACCCACGACGGCTGGCTGCGCACTGGCGACATGGGGTTCATGGACGAGCGCGGCTACTTCCGCATCACGGACCGCAAGAAGGACATGATCGTCGTCTCCGGATTCAAGGTCTTCCCGAACCAGATCGAGGATGTGGTGGCGCTGCACCCGGGCGTGGCCGAGGTGGCGGCCGTCGGAGAGCCCGACGAACGCTCGGGCGAGGTCGTCAAGATTGTCGTGGTGAAGCAGGATCCGGCGCTGACCGAGCAGGCCCTGCTCGAACATTGCCGGCAGCACCTCACCGGCTACAAGATGCCGAAGATCGTCGAGTTCCGCAGCGAGCCGCTGCCCAAGTCCAACATCGGGAAGATCCTGCGGCGAGAGTTGCGCCATGCTGGCGCAACGGCAAAGGCTGCGTCGCCGCCGGACACCCCCGCCTAGCGCGCGTGTGGCGGAGATGACGGGAAAGTATCGCCCGCGCCGCATCACCTTGCGCGATGGCCGCGAGGTGACGTTGCGCGCGATCGTTGAAGCCGATGCGACGGAGATCGTTCAGGCCTTCGAGCGTCTGTCAGCCCAATCGCGCTACTACCGCTTTATGAGGCACAAGAGGCAACTCGATGACGCCGCCCTCCAACGCGGAGTGCATCCGCGGCCCGGGCGTGATTTCGTGTTCGTGGCCACAATACCGGCGGCCGACACGATCGACATCGTGGGTGCCGCGCAATATGTGCAGGCTGGCGAAGCCGATGACAAGGCTTGCGAGTTCGCGATCACTGTGGCCGAGGACTGGCGCTGCAGCGATCTCGCCACCAAGTTGCTGGCCAGCTTGGTGCGCCGGGCACGACGTGATGGCTACGAGACGATGGAAGGTTTGGTGATCGCCGAAAACACGGCGATGCTCGCGCTGGCGCGAAAGCTCAAGTTCAAGGCGATGCCGGTGCCGGGGGACGCCACCGTGTTGCGCGTGCAGCGCGCGCTCCGGGGATTGCCCCGGGGCACAACAGCACGGTAACGCACTTGTCGTGCTGCCCGCCAGCACGAATAGGTACAAGGTGCCGTTTGCGTGTCGTCAGCGGCTGTCGTTGAGGTGGAACAGACTGTCCATGATTCCGCGCGTCCGCTTTCGGGCTGCTCGACGAGTGACTGCTGGTGGCGTTGGAGCCTGTGGCGAACGCCCGCTGTGGAGCAGCTCGATCCGAGCGGGAATGCTGATCTGCTTGGTGGCTGTCAGCTGCCGGCGTGACGCCCATGTACACCACCAGCGTCAGCCGCTGCCCGCCAGGGCGGCCCAGTCGATCGGGTGGCGGTCGCTGGCACGGCCGATGACGAAGGCCGCGCTGGCCGCATAGCGGCGGCCGCTGACCGCTACGCCGATGGCAGCTGGCGCGGCGATGCCAGCGGTGATACCGCCGGCCACCTTGACCTCGATGCCGGCGTCGCGCAGCGCGGCGCACCCCTCGCCGCCGCGGCCGAACACGAACGGGGTCGCCGCCGCCGCGCACGCGCGGGGCGAGGCGGCGGCCACGTCGCGGTTGCTGCACTTCAAGGCTTGGCGCGGCGTCAGATAAACGCGCTATTTGCTATGGAGAGCTTTCCAACGCCGGATTGCCGGCGCTCGCGCCGCCTCGAATTCACTCACTGGGTAGAGTGCGGGTCTACGGGCTTCGCGCTTGAGTGGCCGGTCCCGGACATCAAGCCGACTGCCACCTGGGGAGAGCCAGTCGCACATCTCGGCAAGAGCGGGCAGGGGAGGCCAACTCCTCAGGAAAAGAGCTTGCCCTCGACGTGCTTGATGTACCTGTTGGTGTAGTAAAGGTCAGGCTCATGCTTCACAGGTCGAGCAAGGAGGCGAAAACCTGGCTTGGTGAGGCTCGTCGCGTCAAATACGACCAGACCGATGCCGAACATTTGGCACAGTGCTTCCAGGCGGCCAAGCTCTTCTGCTGGCGTCTGATCAGGGATGACGAGATAGCTCTTGTGGGAGAAGAGCCGGTAGGCGCAAGCCTGGCCAAACCCGGTGACCAAGCTTGCAGTGTCGACCTTGATCTCCGCTGAGACGATGCTGGTCGGCGCCTTGATCACGTCGCTGCGTCGGCTCTCGTTCTTGCCCAGCACGTCTGGCGTTCCCCACCGGTCTCGGAAAGCGTTTCCACCGAGCGGAATGGCGACCGTGACCTCTTCGAAGTCGTTCTTCAGCCACGCTGCAAACAGAGCGTAGAACTTCTCCTCGGGCACTCGTGCGGATCGCGGGGCCGAGGAAGCCTTCGGCTCGGCTATGGGTGCGTCGGCGACATCCTTGAACCTGGTGTGCACGTACACGCCTTTCACGGGCTTGTAGACCTTCGCTGGGATGTGGCGATCCAGATTGACGATGTCGTTGGACAAGCTCTTGAGGTTCCTGTCCGGGTGCACCCGTCGCATCGCCTGGACGAGTTCCGTGTAGGTCAAACCCTCCGGATGGTGCTGGAGCAGATCAACCGCCGTCACCCGAATGCGGGCTCGCAAGTTCGGTCGAGTCTTCCGAATGTTGGGTGCGGTCACGGGTGCGTGTTCGTCCGGATGAGGCGTCGTTGATCTGTGCAACTGCAGGCAGGGCAGGTGAATCGGGGCAGCCAGGAATCGCGTTGCCGAGCGAACGGTGCCGTCGCCTGCGGTCGCTGTCAGACCTCAACGCAAGCGAATCTAGGCAGCAAGGATAGTCCAATTTCGAATATTCTAGTTTCGCCTTGAAGCTCGGGCCACATGCAGACGTGGCCCATGTCCAAAAAGCCGTTCCCGCCGCCCTACGACATCCTCACCGACTTGCTCGTCGCCGCCCGACGCGCTACCGGAATCACACAACAAGAACTTGCAGAGCGGCTCTCGATTGGCCAAAGCTCCGTCAGTAAGATCGAGCGCGGAGTGCAGCGTCTCGACATGGTCGAGTTGCATCGCTGGCTGTCGGCGATCGGCGGGCAGAGCTTCACAGCCTTCGCGAGTTCCTTTGACGACCGCGTCCGAACGCAGACGGCAGTTGACCGAAGCCGGGGCCGGGCCAAGCGCTCTGTAGCGCTAACGGCAGTCCGCGTACGTTCCGTGCGGAAAACTTAGGCGAGGCAGGCCCGTCGCTAGCTAAGACAGATCGTCCCACCAAAGCAGCCGGCTTACCTCGGCACCTCGGCCGCGGATCGATTGCACGATATCTTGTCGCCGATTGACCAGAGGACAAGATAGTTCACGCCGACCACATTCGGCAAGGAAGTACGGCGCGCTGGGACATGAACCCGTGCCTCGTTTCGCCAGTGGCGATGAGTGGATGGACTTGGCGTCGCGCTCAGGCGGAAGTGCGCGTGGCTTCACGTGCCTCAGCCAGAAGAGTCGCCAGCCAACATCCCGTCTCGATGCCGGTATCAGACTTGACATAATATATATCGTAGCAAGTAGCCTAGAGAGGTTCCGGCGGGTCTTCCGGCTCGGCCTGCGAGTCGATCGCGTTGTCGAAGGCATCGAGTTCGGTCCCCTGGCGCGCGATCAGTGGCTTGTCCAGTGGACGGCAGATGCGGCTCTGGAGTCGTGACAGGCGGTCCGAACGCTCCATCGCCTGAATCACGCTCGCCGGATCCATCATCAGTGCGAACGGATCCGACACCGGGTGTTGCTTGTCCATGATGAACTCCTTGAAGTGTTGCCCTTGGATACAGGCAACTCTAGGCGCTGCGTCGCGGAATCATAGTCAGGCTGGCGCCAAGCCGCTTGTCGGTCGAATGCTGACAAGCCGACGGGCGTCGCGGCGCGCGGGCGATTCGGGTCCGGCCCGTTCAGCCGCCCGGCTTGGGCGCCAGTTGCGCCGCCAACGAATCGCGGCCCGCGCCGCGCGCGAAGTCGGCCGCCGTCATGTTGCGATCGTTGGTCCGCTTCAGGTCGGCGCCGCGGGCCAGCAGCAGCTTGACGCTTTCCTCCTTGCCGTAGCGAGCGGCCATCATCAGCGGCGTGGTCCGGTCCGGCGACTCGGCGTCGACGGTCGCGCCGCGCTCGAGCAGCAACTGCACGATCTTCGGCTCGGGCCCGGTGGCCGCGTAGTGCAGCGGCGACCAGCCGGGCTGATTCACCGGGGCGCCGCGCGCCAGCAGGCGCTGGCACCAGTCGAACTGGCCCCGCAGCGCCGCCATCATCAGCGCTGATTCGCCGACCGCGTTGACCAGATCCACCTTCGTTTCCTTGTTTGCCAGCAGGGCCTCGGCGACGGCCAGGTTCTCGCCGTGCAAGGCCAGGATCAGTGCCACTTGCCCCTGCGGATCGCGCGTGTTGGGGTCGAAGCCGCGCTCCAGCAGCATGCTGACGGTGCGCCCGTCATTGCGCTTCACGGCGACGAAGAAATCCTCATAAGACCCTGCGTATGCGATTGAAATATATGCTGTGACAAGCAGATAGGCTACGTTTCTAATCCAGTTTCTCATTATTCGCAGGCTCCGTTGCGGGGGTCGGTCACGCGCTTGAACAAGCGCTCGAAGTTGGCCGAGGTGGCCTCGGCGACGGTCTGCAGCGGGCACTGCTTGAGCTGTGCCAGCTGCGCGGCGACAAAGGGCACGTAGGACGGGTTGTTGGTCCGGCCACGGTGCGGCATGGGTGCCAGATAGGGGCTGTCGGTCTCGATCAGGCAGCGGTCCAGCGGAACGAACCGCGCCACCTCGCGCAGGTCGGCGGCATTGCGGAAGGTCAGGATGCCGGAAAAGGAGATGTAGAACCCGAGGTCCAGCGCCGCCCGGGCCACGGCCTCGGTCTCGGTGAAGCAGTGGAAGACGCCGCCGGCCGCCGCGGCGCCCTCCTCGCGCAGGATCGCCAGCGTGTCCTGCGAGGCGCTTCGCGTGTGCACGACCAGCGGCAGCGCCGCGGCGAGCGCGGCGCGGATATGGACGCGAAAGCGCTCGCGCTGCCAGGCCATCTCGTCGACGCTGCGGCCGTTGAGGCGGTAGTAGTCGAGCCCGGTCTCGCCGATGGCGACGACGCGCGGTTGCCCCGCGAGGCTAAGGAGGTCGGCCACCATCGGCTCGCGCACGCCTTCGCTGTCGGGGTGCACGCCGGCGCTGGCCCAGAAGTTGTCGAAGCGGGTTGCCAGCGCGTGCACCGCTGGAAACTCCTCGAGCGTGGTGCAGATGCAAAGCGCCCGGCCGACGCGGGCGGCGGCCATGGCGGCGCGGATGTCGTCGATCCGCGCCGCCAGTTCGGGAAAGCTCAGGTGGCAGTGGGAATCGACGTACATGCGAGGTCGGACCGCTTCAGGCACACGCCGCGGCAGGCACGCGGTCGCGCGATCAGATCGTCTGCGTCGGCTTGCCGGACGAGATCGAGGTGCCCAGGATCTCCTCGATCTTCAGCTTCAGCAGCCGGGTCTTCTCGTCGCCGGGGAAACGCACCCCCACGCCCTGCGTGCGCCCGCCCGAGGCGTTGGCCGGCGTGATCCATGCCACCTTGCCGGCCACCGGGTAGCGCTGCGGGTCGTCGGGCAGCGACAGCAGCAGGTAGATGTCTTCGCCCAGGCGGTACTCGCGCGGCGTGGGAACGAACAGCCCGCCGTCGGTCAGCAGCGGCATGTAGGCCGCGTAGAGGGCGCCCTTTTCGCGGAACACGAGCTGGATCACGCTCGGGCGCGAGGCCGTGGCAGGCGCTGTGGCGGAGGGTTTCCGGCCGGTGGGGTCGCTCATCGGCGCGAGTGTACCGAATCGGCCTTGGCGGGCGGGCGCGGCGGTGACGCGCCGGTGGCTGGGCGGCGCAGGTCGCCCGCCAGCGCGAGCTGGCCCTGCAGCAGCAGCGACTCGAGCATCAGGCCCGCGTTCCACGGGTGATCGGCATGGCGCGCAACCCGCCGCAGCGCCTGCCCCCAGTCGGTCAGTCGGCGCATGTCGGCCGCGGCGGGCACGCTGCCCGGCGGGAAGAAGCGCGGCGCCACGCCGCAGGCGGCGAGCATCGCGTCGTGACACAGCTTCTGCAGCGACTCGATGACCAGCGCCAGCGGCAGCGCGGCCAAGGGCTGCGCTTCGCCAGCCGCCACCAGCGCCGGCAGGCGCGCCCAGAGCGCGCCGTCGAGGCCGAGCGCATGGCGCTGCAGAGCCGCCAACGGCTGCCCGCCACTGGCGGCGAGCAGCACCGGCGCGTCGGCCAGGCCGGCATCGGCAAGCCACTGCGCGGCCTGCGCCGGTTCGGGCGCTGGCAGCTCCAAGGCGTGGCAGCGGCTGCGCACCGTCGGCATCAAGGCGGCGGCGTCGCCGCAGGAAAGAACGAATCGCTGCCCGCCCTGCGGCTCTTCCAGCAGCTTGAGCAGTGCACTCGCCGCCGCATTCGGCATCCGCTCGGCCGGGTGGATCACGACCACTTTGAGCCGCCCACGGCCCCGGGTCAGGCCCGAGAACTCGATCGCCGCGCGCACCTGCTTGATCGAGATCCACTCGCTCGGCTTCTTCTTCCCGTCGGTCGATTCCGGCTCGTCGGTCTTCTGCCGCCAGCCCAGCGCGAGGTGCAGCGCATCAGGCAGCAGCACGCACAGGTCGGGGTGCACCTGCTCGGCCGTCGCCAGGTGGCAGCTCTCGCAACGACCGCAGGCCAGGCCCAGCGGTCGCTCCGCCGCCGGCGTCTCGCACAGCCAGGCCCGGGCGAGCGCGATCGCAAACTCGAACTGCCCTGCCCCTTCGGGCCCGTGCACGAGCAGCGCGTGGCCGCGTTGCGAGCGCAGCGCATCGGCCAGCGGCGCGGCGAGCCAGGGCAACAGTGCGGCCGCGGACGGCAGGGCGATCGGCTTCGCGCTCACCAGCCGCGCCCTTGCAGCAGCGCCTCGATCTGGGCCGCCACCTGCGGCTGCGGCTGCAACGCATCGATGCGCGCAAAACGCGCCGGGTCGGCCTGCGCGCGCGCGCGATAGCCCCCGATCACGCGCTCGAAGAACGCCTCGTCCTGCTGCTCGAAGCGATCCGGCGTGCGTGCCGCCCCGCGGCGTTCGGCCGCCACTGCGGCCGGCAGGTCGAACCACAGCGTCAGGTCCGGTTGCAGGCCCTGCTGCACCCATTGCTCGAGCTGCGCCAGCACCGCGAGGTCGAACCCGCGGCCGCCGCCCTGGTAGGCAAAGGTCGCATCGGTGAAGCGGTCGCAGATCACGCTGGCGCCACGCGCCAGCGCTGGCGCGATCACCTGCGCAATGTGGTCGCGCCGCGCCGCGAAGACGAGCAACGCCTCGGTCAGCGCGTCCATCGCCGAATGCAGCAGCAGACTGCGCAACTGCTCGGCCAGCGCGGTGCCGCCGGGTTCGCGCGTGCACACCACCTCGGCGCCAGCGCCGCGCAGCCGCTCGGCCACGGCCTCGATGTGGGTCGACTTGCCCGCGCCGTCGATGCCCTCGAAGGTGATGAAGCCCCCTGCCTTCACTTGCCGCGCTGGTATTGGTTCACCGCCCGATTATGCGCAGCCAGGGTGTCGCTGAACTCGCTGCTGCCGTCGCCGCGGGCCACGAAGTACAGCGCCTTGGTCGCCTCCGGCCGCACCGCCGCCTCGAGCGAGGCCTTGCCCGGCATCGCGATCGGCGTCGGCGGCAGGCCCGCGCGGGTGTAGGTGTTGTAGGCCGTGTCGGCGAGCAGGTCGCGCTTGCGCAGGTTGCCGTCGAAGCGTTCGCCCAGGCCGTAGATCACTGCCGGATCGGTCTGCAGCGGCATGCCGATGCGAAGCCGGTTCGCGAACACGCCGGCCACCTTGCCCCGGTCGGCCGGCGCGCCGGTTTCCTTCTCGACGATCGACGCCAGCGTCAGCGCCTCGTCGGCATTGCGCAGCGGCGTGTCGGGCGCACGCCTTGCCCACGCGGCCTCGAGCCGTTGCTGCATTGCCCGGTAGGCGCGCCGGAGCACGGCGACGTCGCTGCTGCCCTTGCTGTAGGCGTAGGTGTCGGGATAGAAGCGGCCCTCCGGGGCAACGCCGGGCGCGCCGATCGCGGCCATCAGCTCGTCGTCGGAAAGTCCGGCGGTGCTCGCCTTCAGCCCTTCGGCGCGCGCCAGCTCGGCGCGAAACTGGCGGAAGGTCCAGCCCTCGATCAGGCGTGCGGTGGCCAGTGTCTCGTCGCCACGCACCATCTTCGCCAGCAGCTGCCGCGGCGACACGTTGCGGTCGATCTCGTAGCTGCCGGCGCGGATCCGCCGCGCCTGGCCCGACCAGCGGAACCACTCGTAGAGCAGCAAGGGCGAGGTCTGCACACCGGCATCGACCCAGCCCTGGGCGATGTCGCGCGGCGCGGTGCCAGGTTCGATCGACAGCTCGACGGCGTCGGCGGCCAAGGGCAATGGCCGCTGCAGCCACCAGGCTGCACTCCCCGCCAATCCACCGGCCAGCAGCACGAGGCCGAACAGGAGCCCCGCGAGGCGCTTCATTCGCAACCCGGATCCACCGCGCGCCCTGCCCTCATGTGCTGCCCGTGGCCGCCCGATGGGGAGCCATCGGCCCGCGGTCCGGCACCGGCCGCCGCCGTAACCCCAGGGAATGCTTGAACATGGGCGCTGATGATAATCGGCGCATGACTCCGAACCCCCTCTTCGACGGCGTGGCCAGGCTCGACCACTGGGGCCTCATTCGCGCCCGCGGCGCCGACGCGGCGAGCTTCCTGCACGGGCAGCTCAGCAGCGACATCGCCGAGCTCGGCCTCGCGCAGGCCCGCCTGGCCGGCTACTGCTCGGCCAAGGGCCGGCTGCTGGCGAGTTTCGTCGCCTGGAAGGCTGCCGACGATGACGTGCTGCTCGCCTGCAGCGCCGACCTGCTTGCGCCGACCCTGAAGCGCCTGCGCATGTTCGTCCTGCGCGCCCGGTGCGTGCTGAGCGACGCCAGCGCCGAGCTGCCGCTGTACGGCCTGGCCGGGCCGCAGGCCGCCGCCTGGCTGGCCGATGCGGCGCCGCTCGCCGTGTGGGACAAGCGCGAACGCGACGGTTTCACGGCGATCCGGCTGCCCGACGCGGCCGGCTGCGTTCGCTATCTGGGCGCCGGCCCGGCGGCGCCGCCGCTGGCGCCTCTGCCGCCAGGCGCGTGGCGCTGGCTCGAGGTGCGCAGCGGCGTGGCACGCATCGAGCTGGCGACCGTCGAGCAGTTCGTGCCGCAGATGCTCAACTTCGAGCTGCTCGGCGGCGTCGACTTCCGCAAGGGCTGCTATCCGGGGCAGGAAGTGGTTGCGCGCAGCCAGTACCGCGGCAGCATCAAGCGGCGCAGCTTCCTGTTCGAGACCGATGCGCCGGCCGCGGCCGGCGACGAAGTGTTCCACTCCGACGATCCGGCGCAGCCGGCCGGCCAGGTGGCCAACGCGGCGGCGCTGCCGGGTGGCACTCCGGCAGGCAGCCTCGCGCTGGTGGAGATCAAGCTGGCGGCGCTCGCCGGTGGCAGCCTGCACCTCGGCGCGGCGGGCGGTCCGCTGTTGCGCCGGATCGATCTGCCCTACGCGGTGCCGCTGGACGCCGTGCCCGCCGGATGAACGCCGCGCCGGCGCGCAAGGCGGCTGGCCGGTCGACCCCGGCGCAGCGCCTGCCCGCCGCGCTCACAGCGAGCGCGCCATCTCGATGTGCGCGATGCCCGCTTCCTCGAACTCCGCGCCGCGCGGCGTGAAGCCGGCGCGGCGGTAGAAGCCCGCTGCCGAGGTCTGCGCGTGGAGCACCGCTTCGCGGTCGCCGCGTTCGCGCGCGGCCTGGAGCAGGGCGTCGAGCACCGCGCGGCCGACGCCGCTGCCGCGCACGGTCTGGCGGACCGCCATGCGCCCGATCCGGGCCACGCCCGGCGCGTGCTCGAGCATCCGGCCCGTCGCCAGCGCCAGCCCGAGGCGGTTGCGCGCGAGCGCATGGATGCAGCGGGCGTCGGCGGCGTCCCACTCCATCGCCGCCGGCACCTTCTGCTCGTCGACGAACACGGCGCTGCGGATCGCCTGCGCCTCGGCACCGAGCTCGGACCAGCCGCCGACGCGAACGTCGATCATCGACTCGCCGGCCTCGAAGCCCTGCAACACCGCGCGCAGTTCGGGCGGCACCGGCCGCGAGGTCTGGGTTGCAGGGTCGGCGAACACGTAGACCAGCTCGCCCGGCACGAGCAGCTCGTCGCCCCGGAACGCGGCGGCGGAGAAGACGATCGACGAGTTGCCGATGCGCGCGCAGCGCATGCCGACCTCGAGCAGGTCGTCGTAGCGCGCCGAGCCGTGGTATTCGACGCTCGCCTTGCGCACGTAGAGGTCGCCGCCGAGGCTCTCCATCGACTGCGCATAGGGCAGCGCAAGCGCCCGCCAGTAGCCGGCCACCGCGGTGTCGAAGTACATCAGGTAGTGCGCGTTGAAGACGATCTTCTGGGCGTCGATCTCGGCCCAGCGCACCCGCAGGCGGTCGAGGAATCGGAAGTCACTGCGCTTCATCGGACGAGTGCCTTTCGGAGTGCGGCGGCGCAGGCCGCCTGCGCTGCTCGTGCTTCGGGAATGGCGCGGCCCATCTTGATGAAGTCGTGGGTCACGCCGCGAACCAGCTCGAGCTCGACCGCCACGCCGGCAGCGCGCAGGCGGTCGCCGTAGGCCAGGCCCTCGTCGATCAGCGGGTCGCATTCGGCGAGCACCAGGCAGGCCGGTGCGACGCCGTCCAAGTGCTCGGCGTGCAATGGCGCGAAGCGCCAGTCGCCGCGCTGCGCGTCGTCGATGTAGTGGCCGAAGAACCAGGCGATGCCTTGCGCGTCGAGCAGGTAGCCGTTGGCGAAGGCCTCGTGCGACGGCGTGTCGGCGAACGCCGCGGTGCCGGGCGTGATGAGCAGTTGCAGCGCGAGCGGCAGGCCGGCGTCGCGGGCGTGCAGCGCGCACACCGCCGCCAGCGAGCCGCCCGCGCTGTCGCCGCCGACCGCGAGCCGCGCGCCATCGAGGCCGAAGGTCGCGGCGTGCCCGGCCAGCCAGTGCATCGCTGCCCAGCTGTCCTCGACGGCTGCCGGGAAGCGGTGCTCCGGCGCCAGCCGGTAGTCAAGCGCCACGACTGCGACCCCGCCGTGCAGCGCGAGCTGGCGGCACAGGCTGTCGTGCGTTTCGAGCCCGCCGATCGTGAAGCCGCCGCCGTGGAGAAACAGCAGGACCGGCAGGCGGGCGCTGGACGGCGCATACAGGCGCGCCGGCCGCGGGTGGCCGTCGGCGCCCGGCAGCGAGATGTCCTGCACGCGGGTCAGGGCGGCGCGCGGCAGGTCGAGCACCTCGGCGCCGGCGCTGTAGGCGGCGCGAGCCTGCTGCGGCGTGAGCGTATGGAACGGCGGGCGCCTGGCGCGCCGGATGCGCTCGAGCACGCCGCTCATCTGCGCGGTCAGGGGTGGCGTCGGGTGCACGTCGGGCAGCCGGCGCCGCGCCTCGAACGCGTCGCCGCGCCGCTCAACGCCGGTCGGCCAATGCATGTGCGATCGTGCCCAGGTCGACGTACTCCAGCTCGCTGCCGATCGGGACGCCGCGTGCCAGGCGGGTGCTGCGCACGCCGCGCGCCTTCAGGCTCTCGGCCAGGATGTGCGCCGTGGCCTCGCCTTCGGCGGTGAAGTTGGTGGCGATGATCACTTCCTCGACCACCCCGTCGCTCGCCCGCGCCAGGAGTTCAGGCAGGCCGATGTCGTGCCCGCCGACCCCGTCGAGCGGACTCAGTCGCCCCATCAGCACGAAGTACAGGCCGCGGTAGCTGCCGGTGCGTTCGAGCGCCGCCTGGTCGGCCGGCGTCTCGACCACGCAGAGCTGGCGCGCATCGCGCGATGCGTCGAGGCAGGTGGCGCACAGCGTCGCCTCGGTGAAGGTGTGGCAGCGCTCGCAATGACGCACCCGCGACGCGGCAAGCTGCAGCGCCGCGGCAATCTGCTGCGCACCGGACCGGTCGTGCTGCAACAGGTGAAACGCCATGCGCTGGGCCGACTTCATGCCCACGCCAGGCAGGCGGCGCAGCGCGTCGATCAACGCTTGGATGACGGCTTCGGTCACGTCGGAGTGGTCGGCTCGCTACCCCCGAGCGCAGGCGGGCGGCTTCCGTTTGGGCGGAAGCGGAGCGGCGCCGCCGCGAGCGCGGAGGCCGTCATCGCCTCAGAACGGCAGCTTCATGCCCGGCGGCAGCGGCATGCCGGCGGTGAGCTTGCCCATCTTCTCGGCCGAGACCGTCTCGGCGCGCCGCACCGCGTCGTTGAACGCGGCGGCCACCAGGTCCTCGAGCATGTCCTTGTCGTCGGCGAGCAGGCTTGGGTCGATGCTGACGCGCCGCACGTCGTTCTTGCAGGTCATCGTGACCTTCACCAGGCCGGCACCCGACTGGCCCTCGACCTCGATCGTCGCCAGTTCGTCCTGCGCGCGCTTGAGGTTGTCCTGCATGGCCTGGGCCTGCTTCATCAGTCCGGCCAGTTGACCTTTCATCATGGGGAATGCTCCTTTGAGTTCAATGGGGTTTGACCGACCCGGGCACGATGCGGGCGGTGCTGTATTGGCTCATCAGTGCCTGCACGAGCGGGTCGTCGTGAATGATCTTCTCGGCCTGCTGCTGGCGTCGTGCGCGTTCGGCAGCTTCGCGCCGCGCGGGCGTGTCCTCGGTGGCGCCGAGCTCGACCTGCAGCGTCACCGCCTCGCCGAGCGCGTCGCGCAGCGCGGCCTGCAGCCGGTCGCGCTGTGCCGGGGCGCGCAGCGCCTCGCGCTCGACGCGCAGTTGCCAGAGCGAGCCGTCGATGGCCACGCACTGCGCCTGCACCGCCAGTTCGCGCGCCAGGGCGGTGATGCGGCCCTGCTCGAGCAGCGAACGCACCTCGCGGTCCCAGCGATCGCCGAGCGGCGTGCGGGCCACGCCGGTCGGCGCGGCCACCGCTGGCGAACGCGGTGGCGCGGCGACGCGTTCGCGCACCTGCATCGGCTCGGCCTCGGCCTCGGGCGGCAGGTCGAGCCACGGCGGCGGTTCGGGCGCGGTGGCAACCCTGCGAGTGGGCGGCTTTCGGGGACTGTCCGCGTTCGCTGGCGGGCACGGGGGCACTCCTGCAGCCGCGACCAGGGCTTCGCGCGAACCGCTCGCGGGCGTGGCGCGGGTCACAGGCGGCGTGGCTGGAGGCGTTGACGGCACCGGCGTCGGCGGCGCGGGGCGCGCAGCATCGGCTGCCGGCGCAAAGGCGAGCAGGCGCAGCAGCACCATCACCAACCCGCTGTATTCGTCGGGCGCCAGGCCGAGTTCGGCCCGCCCGTGAAGCACGATGCTGTAGAGCAGCTGGGTCTCGTCGGGCGCCAGCAGGCCCGCCACGCGGGCGACCTCGGGCGTCTCCGGGTCCTGGCTGTCGAGGGCCTGAGGCACGGCCTGCGCAACCGCCATCTGCTGCAACAGCGCCGCCAGTTCCTCCAGGGTGCCACCCGCCGAAAGGCCCAGCGCACGCAGGCCGTCGACCACGGCCACCACCGCGGCGCCATCGCGCGCCGCGAGGGCCTCGATCAGGCGCAGCGCGTGGCTGCGGTCCACCGCGCCGAGCATCTGTCGAACGCCCGCTTCGGCCAGTGCCCCGGCGCCATAGGCGATCGCCTGGTCGGCGAGCGAGAGCGCGTCGCGCATCGAGCCGTGGGCCGCGCGCGCGATCAGGCGCAACGCACCCGGATCGGCAGCGATGTCCTCTTGCGCCAGCACCCTGGCCAGGTGGGTCTGCAGGGTCTCGAGCGCCATCGGCCGCAGATTGAACTGCAGGCAGCGCGAGAGCACGGTCGGCGGCACCTTCTGCGGATCGGTCGTGGCGAGGACGAATTTCAGGTACTCGGGGGGCTCCTCGAGCGTCTTCAGCATCGCGTTGAAGGCGTGGTTCGACAGCATGTGCACTTCGTCGATCATGTACACCTTGAAGCGCCCGAGCACCGGCTTGTAGACGGCCTGGTCGAGCAACTGCGTGATTTCCTCGACGCCGCGATTGGACGCCGCGTCGAGCTCCACGTAGTCGACGAAGCGCCCGCTGTCGATGTCGCGGCAGGCGGCGCACTCGCCGCAGGGCGTGGCCGTGATGCCGCCCTGCCCGTCGGCGCCGGTGCAATTGAGCGATTTGGCGAGAATGCGCGACACCGTCGTCTTGCCCACGCCGCGGGTGCCGGTGAACAGGTAAGCGTGGTGCAGCCGCTGCCGGGTCAGTGCGTTCGCCAGGGCCTGCACGACGTGTTCCTGCCCCACCAGCGCCTCGAAATTGCGCGGTCGGTACTTGCGGGCAAGAACGAGGTAGCTCATTGCGGTGATTCTACGAGGCGGCTCGCGGCAGTCGCCTCGCCTACAATCGCCCTCGACGGGCCTCCCCGCATGGAAGCGCGGCCAACCGGGTCAGGTCGGGAACGAAGCAGCCCCAACCGTTGTGACCAGTGCCGGGGTCAGGCTCGTCACCCCCCTTCCGATGACTCCGCAGCTCAGGTGACGACGCTGGGTTCGGCGCGCCCGATCTGCTGTTCGATGCGCGCGACGCGCCGCGCGACGGCGATCAAGGGTGCCAGCGCGGTCTGGGTCGGGATGCCCTGTCGCGCGACGTCGGGCTCGAACCGCTCAAGATAGACCCGCAGCGTCGCCCCCTCGGTGCCGGTGCCCGAGAGCCGGAACACGATCCGCGATCCGTTGTCGAAGACGATCCGCACCCCCTGCCCGGTGGTGACCGAGCCGTCCACCGGATCGGTGTAGGCGAAGTCGTCGGCCAGGGCCACGCGCTGCCCGTCAAGATCCTGGCCCGCGAGCGCGGGCAGCTGCGCCCGCAGCGAGGCCATCAACGCGTCCGCCGCGCGGCTCTCGACGGCCTCGTAGTCGTGGCGCGAATAGACGTTGCGGCCATAGCGGGCCCAGTGCGCGCGCAGCAGCGATTCGACGGACTGGCCGGTCGCCGCCAGAATGTTGAGCCAGAACAGCACCGCCCACAGCCCGTCCTTTTCGCGCACGTGATCGGAGCCGGTGCCGTAGCTTTCCTCTCCGCACAGCGTGACCATCCCCGCATCGAGCAGATTGCCGAAGAACTTCCAGCCCGTGGGCGTCTCGTAGCACGGGATGCCGAGCGACGCGGCAACCCGGTCGGCGGCGACGGAGGTGGGCATCGAGCGCGCGATCCCGGCCAGCCCCTTGCGGTAGCGCGGCGCCACGCGGGCGTGCGCGGCCAGCAGCGCCAGGCTGTCGGACGGCGCGACCGGAAAGTTGCGGCCGACGATCATGTTGCGGTCGGCGTCGCCGTCGGATGCGGCGCCGAAGTCGGGTGCTTCGGCGCCGGCCATGTGCTCGATCAGGTCGTGCGCGTTGACCGGGTTCGGGTCGGGGTGGTGGCCGCCGAAGTCTTCCAGCGGCTCGGCATTGACGACCGTGCCTGCCGGTGCGCCGAGCAGGCCTTCGAGGATCGCCCTGGCATAGGGCCCGCCCACGGCGCTCATCGCATCGAAGCGCATCCGAAAGCCGCGCGCGAACAGGCCGCGGATCGCGTCGAAGTCGAAGCATTGCTGCATCAGCGCCGCATAGTCCGCCACCGGGTCGATCACGTCGACGGTCATCTGCTCGAGCTGCTGCGTGCCCAGACGGTCGATGTCGACCGGCGCGGCGTCGCTGATGCGATAGCGGGAGAGCGTCTGGCTGCGCGCATAGATGCCTTCGGTGACCCGCTCCGTTGCCGGGCCGCCGTTGCCGGCGTTGTACTTGATGCCGAAGTCGCCGTCAGGGCCGCCCGGATTGTGGCTGGCCGAGAGCACGATGCCGCCGTAGGCCTGGTGCTTGCGAATCAGGCAGCTCACGGCCGGCGTCGACAGGATGCCGCCCTGCCCCACCAGCACGCGGTCGAACCCCTGGGCGGCAGCCATGCGCAGGATCGTCTGCACCGCGGTGCGGTTGTGGAAGCGCCCGTCGCCGCCGAGCACCAGCGTCTGGCCCGGGCTGCCGGCCAGCCCGTCGAACAGCGCCTGGACGAAGTTCTCGAGGTAGTGCGCCTGCTGGAACACGCCGACCTTCTTGCGCAGGCCCGAGGTGCCGGGCCGCTGGCCCGCGAACGGGGTGGTTGGAACGGTGACGATGCCCATCGAGCCTCCTGTCGCGCCCGGACCCGGCGGGCCGGATCGCTCCTGTCGGTCAGCCCGGACCTGCCCCTTCGCGCGGATGCACGAGTGTGTCACACGGGCCGCCGACCGAGGCGCACCGGGCCACCCCGGCGTTCGTCAGCCGGCCTGCCGGAACGCCATCACCGCCTGGTTGCGCAAGGTGCGCAGCAGGGAGAGTTCCCTCTCGCCGAGGTCGATGCCACCCGGCTTCGCCTTGTCGGCGTAGATCAGCGCGAACGGTGCACCCTTGAGGGCCAGCGGCAGCAGCAGAAAGGCCGGCGCGCCCACATGCTTGACGAACCAGGCCGGCAGACGCGCCGCGATCTGCGGCGCGGTGGCATCGGTGATCAACGTGTCCACCCCCTTGTGACAGACCGCGGCGAAGAGGTCCGTGCCACCCTTCATCGCCACCCTGAAATGCGGCACGACCGACTCGATGTCGGCGCCGAGGCCGAAGCGGGCGCTGATCGCGTCGTTCTTCGGGTCGCGCAGGCAGAACACCACGCGCCGGAACTGCAGCGCGCGCAGCATCGTCTCGAGGATCATGCGCAGCACTTCGTTGAGCTTGAAGTTCTCGACCATCGCGTTGGTGATGTCCTGGATCCCTGCGGCCATCATGCCGGCGGCCGCCTCGCGCGTCGACTCCATTCCGGGCGCGGGCTCCCGACGCGCGCCGGGCGCGGGCTCGACCAGCGTCACGGTCGCATGCAGCGCATGCGATGCCAGGGTGTCCTCGAACGCGGTCGGCGCCGCCCGGCGCGGCGGCGGGTCGAGCAGGCGGCGCGCCGCGGCGCCCGGCTGCGCGGCCAGGCCCATGGCGTGCGCCATGTGCCCCAGATGCTCGCGCGCCTGCTGCGTGCAGCACTGCATGTCTTCGACGCTGACGCCCAGCACGCGCGCGTAGCGCTCGGCGACCGCAGCGACGCCGCGTTCGGCGTGGGCGGGCTCCGAGCCCTGCAAGGTCGTCGCCACCTCGTTCGCGGCGAGCGTGACCCAGCGCAGGCGATCGGCGGCGCGCGCCGGCGGTGCCGAGGGGGGCTCGCAGCGAGGCTTGCGCATGCAGCGCTGCAGCGAGTCCGGCAGGCCCCAGGAACGGGCCACGCCGAGGCCGAGTTCCTCGTAGCTCATGCCGAGGGCCTGGATCGAAGCCGACTCCTCGTCCAGCGCGGCAGTCCGCTGCGTCATCGCCTGGTGGACCTGGCGCGCCTCCTCGGGGAAGTAGAACTTGGTCAGCAGGCGGCCGAGGTTCTGGAACAGCGCGCCGAGGAAGGCCTCCTCGCCCTCCAGCGCGTTGCCGCAAAGGCGGCTTGCCAGCGAGCCGGCCAGCAGCGAGCGCAGGAACTCCTCCTTGAGCTGGTTCGCATGCACCTTGTCCTGCATGTGCTCCAGCAAGGCCAGGCTGAGCGCCATGTTGCGGATGCCGGCAAACCCGACCAGCGCCACCGCACGCGACACGGTGCTGATGCTGCCGCCGCCCGCCTGCGCGAAGTGCGCGGTGTTGACCATGCGCAGCAGCTTGTTGGTCAGCGCGACGTCGCGGAGTATTTCGGCCGACAGGCTGGCCAGACTCTCGGTGTCGGAGTTCGCCACTCGCTGGATGCGCGCCACCGAGTCGGACAGCGCCGGGAAATCCGACTTGTGGCGCATCCGGCGCAGCAGGAAGTCGAGCACGCCCGTGGCGCCGCCAGCACTCGCCACGACCGGGGGCGTCAGCCACTGCTCCAGTGCCTCGCGCATCGCCATGGCGCTCGGGATGCGCTGCGCGGTGTCGCGAGCGACCGCGCGCAGCAGCACGGCGCGAAGGCGGTCGTCGACCTCTTCCGGCATCGATGCCGGCAGGGTCACGTCTTCACTCGTCGCGCGCTGGATCGCACGGTAAGGATCGCGCTCGACGATCAGCGGACGGCCACCAAGCATCTCGGCCAGCATCAGCCCGGCTGCGTACACGTCCATCGCCGGCGTCGGCGCTTCGCCGCGTGCCGCTTCGGGCGAGATGTAGCCCGGCGTGCCGACGATGCGGTGCCCGCTGCCCGCATCCTCGGCCCGAGTGGCCATTCGCGCCGCGATGCCGAAGTCCATCACGCGGGCGCGGCCGCCCGCGTCGACCAGGACGTTGGAGGGCTTCAGGTCGCGGTGCACGACGCCGGCCTGGTGTGCGGCCTGCAGCGCGTCGAGGACGCCGAGCATCATCAGCACCGCCTCGCGCGCGGGCATCGGCGACTTGCGGGCGTGCAGCGTCTCGGCGAGCGTTGACCCATCGACGTACTCGAACACGAGGTAAGGCTGCTGATCCTGGAGGTCAGCCTCGAACACCGGCACGATGTGGGGATGGTTCAGGCGGCTGACGTTGCGCGCCTCCTGCAGCCATTGGGTCGCGCTTGGGTTGTCGTCGGCACTCTCGGCGCCGGGGCGCATCAGCTTGACGGCGACCTCGCGCTCCAGGCGCGGGTCGTAGCCGAGCCAGACCGTCGCCTGCGCGCCGTGCCCGAGCACCCGGCGCAGCTCGAAGCGGCCGAGCATGGACGGGGCGAGCCTGGGCGCGGCAAGGGGCCGATCGAGCGCGGACATGGCGGCCCTCGCGTCAACCGGCCGCGCCGGCGGTCGCGCCGGGCGTTACGGTCGGCGCCGGCGGACGCGCGGTGTCGTCCGGCGGCGCCTCGTCTCGCCCGGTGGCCGATCCGTCGCCGGTCGGGGTGGCGGCAGCACTGCCCCTGAGCGCGGCGCGCGCCGCCTGCACGGCATCGGTCAGGTCGCGAAGGGTGATGCCCAGCGCTCGCGCGTAGCGCTGCACCACGCTGGCGAGTGCCGTGCCGACCTTGTTGGCGGGAAGTCGGGTGATTGCGTCCACCGCCTCGTTGGCGGCGCTGGCCGCCATGCGCAAGCGATCGCCATCGCCGTCGGCGGTGCGGACCGGCCGGCTCGTGGGCAGCCGCCGGATCATGTGGATCACCTCGTCGCCCAGCCCCCAGTGGCGGGCGACCGCGGCGCCCAAGGCATCGGCATCGACACCGAGAACGGCGAACGAGGCGCCCTCCTCGGTCATGCCCGGCTGCTCGCGCGCGTCGTCCGCATCGATGGCTGGCGCCGGTTGCATCAGCGCGACGATCTGCGCCGCCTCCTGCGGGAAGTGGTACTGCACCATCAGGCGCCCGAGGTTCTGCAGCAGCGCGATCAGGTAGATCACCTCGGCGTCGTAGCCCGGCGGGCGCAATGCCTGCGCCACGTGCCCGGCGAGGCGAACACGGTCCATCAGTTGCTTGAGCGACGCCGCGCCGGCCTCGTTCAACGGCCCGGGCCACGCGCGCAGTGCCGACGCGGCCTGGCGCACGCCGTTGATGCCGACGAGCGCGAGCGTGCG
This sequence comes from uncultured bacterium, assembly GCA_963779155.1. Classification (GTDB taxonomy): domain Bacteria; phylum Pseudomonadota; class Gammaproteobacteria; order Burkholderiales; family Burkholderiaceae_C; genus CAIKUF01. The sequence continues at coordinate 170,843 of CAVZXE010000022.1, forward strand.
CCGGATCGTCAGCACCGGGCCGTTGCCGGCCACCTGCGTGCCCTGCACCTGCGCCGTGTTGACCTGGCGCAACAGTTCGAAGCTCAGCGCCATGTCGCGCAGGATCGGCTCGGCCAGCTCCTGGATGTGCTGGCCGTCGCGCACGGAGAGCCGCGCCGCGAGCGCGCCGACTCCGGGCAGCGCCGGCAGGTGGCCGACGGTGCGCAGCCGGTCCAGCAACAAGGCCAGTGGGCCGCCGCTGTTCTCTTCGGCAGCTTCGCGCCAGCCGTCGAGGGCGCGCCACATCGTCCGCGCGTTCAGGTAACGCTGGCGTGGCTGGCGGTCGGTGGCGCGGTTGGCAATGGCCCGCAGCGCTTCGGCGATCGGGAAGGGCGTGGCCCACGGCAGGCGAACGGTCTCGCGCCCGTGCGGCGGCAGGCGGGCGACGACGCGCCCCGTGTCGGCGTCGTCGAGCGCGGGTTGGCCGGCCAGCAGGTGGTGCAGCAGCACCCCCATCGAGAGAACGTCGCGCTCGGCCGCGTCACGGCGCACCCGCAGGTGCCCCGGATCGAGCGCGGTGAAGAAGGGCGAGCCGCCTTGCGGCTGCAGCGCACCGAAGGCGGTGTCGGCCAGCGTCGCCTCGACCACGATGTCGAGCGCGGCAAGGCGCACCCGGCCCTGATCGTCGACGAGCAGGTGATGCAGTTGCAAGTCCTGGTGCACGACACCGGCCTCGTGCGCGAAGGCCAGGCCTTCGAGCGCCTGGCACAGCAGTGCGACGACTTCCCCGGGGGGCGGGCGGGAATGCGCCTGCAACCACTCGCCGAGCGAAAGGCCCAGCGTCCGGTCGATCGCCACATAGGGCCAATGGTCCTGCACCCCGACTTCCAAGACGGGCGCCAGGTGCGGGTGGTTCAGCCGCGCCGCCATGCGCGCCTCGTGCAGCCAGAGCTCCAGCGCGGGCGGGTCTGCCGGCTGCACCCGCGGCATGTGGAGGACGAGTTCCTGGCCAGAACGCGGGTCGAGGGCCAGCCATGCCATCGTGGCGCTGCTCTTTCCGAGCAACTGCCGCAGCTCGAAGCGCCCGAACGCACGCGTCGGGTTGGGCTTTACCGCGGAGAGCTCGCTGGAGGCCATGGGCGGGGCAGTATCGGCATGGACGAAGTGGCTTGATTGGAACGCGCGCTTCCGCCGGCCGGTGCCGCGATCAGCCCTGGCAAAGGGCGCCAAATCGAACGCGACCGGCGAATGACGCCCACACCGGCAGCCAGGCGCGGCCAGTCTCGACGGCCCGCTCGGCGAGCCCGTCGCCAGGAGCGAACAGCCGTGCGAGTGCCGCACCACGGTGCGCCGGCCTTTGTGTCAAAATCGTCCGGCTTTGTCACCGCCTTCACGGCAGACGCCGAAGGACACCTCCCATGAGCAGCGAATTGATCAAACACGTTTCCGACGCCTCCTTCGACAGCGACGTCCTGCGATCCGGCAAGCCGGTGCTGGTCGACTACTGGGCCGAGTGGTGCGGCCCCTGCAAGATGATCGCGCCGATCCTCGACGAAGTGTCGAAGGACTACGGCGAGCGCCTGCAGGTCGCCAAGATGAACGTCGACGAGAACCGCGACGTCCCGGCCAAGTTTGGCATTCGCGGCATCCCGACGCTGATGTTGTTCAAGGACGGGCAACTTGCCGCGACCAAGGTCGGCGCCCTGTCCAAGGCCCAGTTGACCGCGTTCCTCGACGGTCATCTATAATCTGCCGATCAAGCGCGGGAGCTGACGCCACGAGCCAGCACCCGACGCTGCAGATTCAAGCCACCACGCCCGACTGCGGCGCGTAGGTTCGGCCCCCCACTCCAATCTCTACGGCGGCCCTTTGGCCGCATGTTCATCGGCAGCCGCAGGCGCGGCCGCATTCGCAGCGTCAGCCGACGCTGCCGGACCTCTCAGGCTGCCCGTCTTCAGGGCGGCCGCCATCACCGGGGACTCCACCCATGCACCTGTCAGAGCTCAAAGCCATCCACGTATCCGAACTCATCACGATGGGCGAGGCGCTGGAGATCGAAAACGTCGCCCGCATGCGCAAGCAGGAGCTGATGTTCGCGATCATGAAGAAGCGCGCCCGTGGTGGCGAACAGGTGTTCGGCGACGGCGTGCTCGAGGTCCTGCCCGACGGCTTCGGCTTCCTGCGTTCTCCCGACGCGAGCTACATGGCGAGCACCGACGACATCTACCTGAGCCCGAGCCAGATCCGCCGCTTCAACCTGCACACCGGCGACGCGATCGAAGGCGAGGTGCGGGTGCCCAAGGATGGCGAACGCTACTTCGCGCTGGTGAAGGTCGACCGCGTCAACGGCCAGACGCCCGAGGAAAGCAAGCACAAGGTGATGTTCGAGAACCTGACGCCCTTGTTCCCGAAGGAGCAGTTCAAGCTCGAACGCGACAACCTCAAGGGCGACGAGAACATCACCAGCCGCATCATCGACCTCATCGCGCCGCTGGGCAAAGGCCAGCGCGCACTCCTCGTCTCGCAGCCGAAGAGTGGCAAGACGGTGATGATGCAGCACTTCGCGCACGCGATCGTCGCCAACTACCCCGAGGTGTACCTGATCGTGCTGCTCGTCGACGAGCGGCCGGAGGAAGTGACCGAGATGCAGCGCACCGTGCGCGGCGAGGTCATCAGCTCGACCTTCGACGAGCCGGCCGCGCGCCACGTGCAGGTCGCCGAGATGGTGATCGAGCGCGCCAAGCGCCTGGTCGAGATGAAGAAGGACGTGGTGATCCTGCTCGACTCGATCACGCGTCTGGCCCGCGCGTACAACAACGTGCTGCCGTCGTCGGGCAAGGTGCTGACGGGCGGTGTGGATGCCAACGCACTGCAGCGCCCGAAGCGCTTCTTCGGCGCGGCGCGCAACATTGAGGAAGGCGGGTCGCTGACGATCATCGGCACCGCGCTGATCGACACCGGCAGTCGCATGGACGAGGTGATCTACGAGGAGTTCAAGGGCACCGGCAACTGCGAGATCTACCTCGACCGGCGCATGTCCGAGAAGCGCGTCTATCCGTCGATCCTGCTCAACAAGAGCGGCACGCGGCGCGAGGAACTGCTGCTCAAGCCCGAGATCCTGCAAAAGACCTGGATCCTGAGGAAGCTGCTCTACCCGATGGACGAGATCGAGGCGATGGAGTTCATCCTCGACAAGATGAAGGCGACGAAGAACAACCACGACTTCTTCGACATGATGCGGCGTGGAGGATAGGCTGCCCGGCGGCTATAATCTGCGGTTTCCCTCGTCGGGCAAGTGCTGCAAGGGGTTTGCAGTGGCTGCCGTCACCGAGCGCGCACGGCGCAAGAAAAGGATCGAAGATGAAAGAAGGCATTCACCCCAGCTATCGCGAAGTCTGCTTCGTCGACCTCTCCAACGGCTTCAAGTTCGTCACCCGCTCCTGCGCGCAGACCCGTGAGACCGTGAAGATGGACGACGGCCGCGAGTTGCCCTTGTTCAAGCTCGAGTCGACGAGCGAATCGCACCCGTTCTACACCGGGACGCAAAAGAGCATCGACTCGCTCGGCGGCCGCGTCGAGAAGTTCCGCAACAAGTTCGCGCACCTGAAGAAGTGAGCCGGCCGCAGCGCTCGCAACAAGGCAGCTTCGGCTGCCTTTTTTGCGCGTTGCCCGCGCCGGCCGCGAAGCCGGCGCCATGGCGGTCCGGCCCCTGGCCAGGTTCGAGCCCATTGCTGCATGATGCGCAGCAGCACCCAAGGCCCGCTCCTTGAACAAGCCCAACCCCGCCCTGGTGACGCAGCGCGAAGCGCAACGCATGCCACGCGTCGCGCTACTGCTGCTGTGCGCGGCCTACGTGCTGCCAGGGCTGTTCGGCCGCGATCCGTGGAAGGCCGCCGACATCAGCGCCTTCGGCTACATGTTCAGCATCGCGCAGGGCCACAGCCCGTGGTGGGCACCCACCGTCGGCGGGTTGCCGCCAGAGTCTGCGCTGCTGCCCTACTGGCTCGGCGCCGTGTCGATCAAGCTGCTCGGCCCATGGCTGGGTGCGCCGCTGGCGGCACGCATTCCGTTTGCCCTGCTGCTGGGCCTCGTGCTGGTGCTGACCTGGTACAGCGCCTACCACCTGGCGCGCACCGAGGCGGCGCAGCCGCTGCCGCTGGCATTCGGCGGCGAGGCCAGCAGCGTCGATTACGCGCGCGCGATCGCCGACGGCGCACTCCTGGGTCTGATCGCCACGCTCGGCCTGCTGCAGCTCGGGCACGAAACGACGCCCGAGATGGTGCAGCTCACCGCGGCGGCCTTGTACCTCTACGCGCTCGCCTGCAGCCCGTTTCGCAGTGTGGGCGCCCGGCTGGCGGTGCTGGCGTCGTTGCCGATGCTCGTTGCCAGCGGCGCGCCCAGCGTGGCTCTGGGGCTCGGCGCCGTCGGGCTGGTGGCCAGCCGTTGGTCGAGCTACGCCCCGCTCAGGCGCTTCGCCTGGTGGATCGGAGGGGCGATGCTGCTGGCGGCGGTGCTGGCGACATCGATGCAGGCGTGGGCCTGGCGAGTCACCGCCATCACCTCGTCGCAGCAACTGGGCTCGCTGCTGCGGCTGCTGTTGTGGTTTCCCTGGCCCACGTGGCCGCTCGCGGTCTGGACCCTGTGGCGCTGGCGGCGCCAGCTGCTGAGCCGGCACCTCTCGGTCCCGGCGGGCTGCGCTGCGGTCGGGGTGTTGGCGTGCATCGCGATGGGCTCGTCAGACCGCGCGCTGCTGCTCGCATTGCCGGCGCTCGCGGTTCTGGCGGCGTTCGCGCTGCCCACCTTGCAGCGCGGCACGGCCGCCGCGATCGACTGGTTCTCGGTGTTCTTCTTCAGCGGCGCGGCGCTCACCCTGTGGGTCGTGTACGTGGCATTGCAGACCGGCGTGCCCGCAAAGCCCGCGGCCAATGTCGCCAAGCTGGCGCCCGGCTACGAGAGTTCGTTCTCCGCGCTGGCGCTCGGCCTGGCCTTGCTCGGCTCGGTGGCCTGGGTCTGGCTCGTGCGCTGGCGAACGGGGCGCAACCGCCATCCCCTGTGGAAGAGCCTGGTGCTTCCCGCCAGCGGCGTGGCGCTGTGCTGGCTGCTGGTGATGACGCTGATGCTGCCGCTGCTGGACTACGCGCGAAGCTATCGCGTGCAGATCGAGCGCATTGCCCGTCATGTGCCTCGCGATGCCTGTGTCGTCACCCGCGGCCTGTCGCGCTCGCAGCTGGCCGCGCTGCAATACTTCGGCGGCATTCGCGCCGACGCCACGGCATCGCTGGCGACGACGCAGTGCAACTACCTGCTGGTGCTGGAGACGCGCAACCGGCAGCGCACCAAGTGGCCGGGCTGGGAATGGGTGGCGACGGCGCGGCGGCCGACCGACCGCGACGAGGCCACCGCGATCTTTCGCCGCAGCACGAAGCCCGACTGAACCGGCATCGACCCTCGCGGATCAGGCCGTCTCGGTGCTCGAGCGCCGCGGGTCGGGCGCCGGCTCGAGGTATCGCACCCGCGCGGCCGGGAACAGCAGCCTGAAGGACGACCCCTTGCCAGGCTCGCTTCGAATGTCGAGCTCACCGCCATGGCGCTGCACCACATGCTTGACGATCGAGAGCCCGAGGCCGGTGCCGCCCGTGTCGCGCGATCGACTGCCGTCGATGCGGTAGAACCGCTCGGTCAGCCGCGGCAGGTGCTCGCGCTCGATGCCGATCCCGCTGTCGCTGACCGACAGCTCGCCCGTGCCGTCGGGCATCAGGCGCCAGGCCACATCGATCCTCCCGCCGTCGGGCGTGTAGCGCACGGCGTTGTTGACGAGATTGGCGATCGCGCTGGCCAGCTCGCTGTCGCTTCCCGCGATCTGTGCCGCATCGTCGCTTGAGAAGCCGACCTGGTGCCGTCCCGCAGACAACGATACTGCGTCGGTCTGGGCCTGCGCGAGCAGCCGACCGACCGAGACCCAGCGATCGGTCGACGGACGCGGACTGCCTTCGAGTGCCGCCAGCGTGAGCAGGTCGCTCACCAGCGCCTGCATGCGGCCGGCCTGTTGCCCCATCAAGGCCAGCACCCGGCGACGCTCGACCTCGGTCAGCGGCAGGTTGTTCATCGTCTCGATGAAACCGGCCAGCACCGTGAGCGGCGTGCGGATCTCGTGCGAGACGTTGGCCACGAAGTCCCGCCGCATCGCTTCGGCCTGCTCTCGCTCGGTGATGTCTTGGGTCAGCACGAGCTTCTGCTCGCCACCGTAGCTGCGAATCAGCACCGAAAGCGTGCCCCTGCCACGCGGGTCGGGCACGTTCACGGCTTCTGCCCAGTCGCCACCGTGCAGGTAACTGACGAACGCCGGCGCGCGCACCAGATTGGTCACGTTCTGGCGAATGTCGCGCTGCGGGTCGAGCCCGAAGTGGTCGGCGGCGACGGAATTGCACCATTCGATCTGGTCGCCGGCGTCGAGCAGCAGCACGCCGTTGGGCGACGCCTCGATCGCCGACAGGAACTGCGACAGGCGCGTCCGCTCCTGTGCCACGCTGCGCTCCAGGCCGCGCAGCGAGCGCTCGACGCGGTAGCCGATCTCGCCCCAGAAGCCGGCGTCGCGCGGCGCGTCGGTGTCCTGCGGGCCGCGCAGCCACTTCATCAATGCGTAGCCCCGCAGGCCGTCGAAGGCGGCCACGCCGGCGGCCGCGACCGCGCTGCCGATCACCACGCCGAGCATCGGTGACTGGCTTGCACCGAAAGCGATGTAGCCCAACACCCCCCCCGCGGCGACGGCGAGCACGATCGCCACGACCCGAAGGATCAGCCAGCCCATGTCATCGTCCGGCTGCGACGAGGATCGGCGTCGAGCCGCCCGGCCGCCCTAGGCCGACTCGATTCGCGCATGCTGGGTCAGGCGGTAGCCGGCGCCGCGCGAGGTCTCGATCATCGACGCACAACCCACCGGCGTCAGCGCTTCGCGCAGGCGCTTGACGTGCACATCGACCGTACGCTCCTCGATGAACACGTGGTCGCCCCAGACGCGGTCGAGCAGCTGCGCCCGGCTGTGCACCCTCTCCGGATGGGTCATGAAGAAGTGCAGCAGGCGAAACTCGGTCGGCCCGAGCTTGACTTCGCGCCCGCCGCGCGAGACGCGGCGGGTTCCCGGATCGAGTTGCAGCCCCGCGACGTCGACCGCCTCGTCGAGCGCCTCGGGTGCCTTGCGGCGAAGAACCGCCCGGATGCGCGCCATCAGTTCGTTCGGCGAGAACGGCTTGACGAGGTAGTCGTCGGCACCGGCATCGAGCCCGGTGATGCGGTCGGCCTCTTCGGCGCGTGCGGTCAGCATGATCAGCGGCAGCGCCCGCGTCCGCGGGTCGGCGCGCCAGCGCCTGGCCAGCGACAGCCCCGACTCGCCGGGCAGCATCCAGTCGAGCAAGACCAGGTCGGGCAGCGCCCGGTCGACCACGACCTGGGCCTGATCCGCGGTTTCGGCCATCGAAACCTCGTGGCCCGCGTGGCGCAGGTTCAACGCGATCAGCTCGGCGATCGCTCCCTCGTCTTCGACCACCAGAACCCGACTCATCGCCGCCTCCGCACGCGCCCGGTCATTGAACCATCGACTCGACGGTCTCGACCGGGTTGTGCCGCACGTCGGTGCCCTTGACGACGTAGATGATGACTTCGGCCAGGTTCTTCGCGTGATCGCCGACGCGCTCGATCGCCTTGGCGACGAAGACGAGGTCGATTGACGACGAAATTGTGCGAGGATCCTCCATCATGTAGGTGATCAGCTTGCGCAGCAGCCCGTCGAACTCCTGGTCGATCTGGTCGTCCTGCTTGAGCACCTCGATCGCCTTGGCGACGTCGAGCCGGGCGAAGGCGTCGAGCGCCTTGCGCAACTGCGCGATCGCGAGCTCGGACTCGAACGCGAGATCGTTGACGGGCAGCCGCAAGCGGCTCGAGACGCCGGTGTTGATCAGGCGCTGCACCGTGCGCGCGATGCGTGCCGCCTCGTCGCCGACGCGCTCGAGGTTGGCAATCGCCTTGGAGATCGCGATCAGCAGCCGCAGGTCGCGCGCTGTCGGCTGGCGGCGGGCGATGATGGTCGAGAGGTCACGGTCGATCTCGATCTCCATCGCGTTGACCCGCTCCTCCTGGCGCAGCACCTGGTCCGCAGTCTCGCTACTGAAATGCGTCAGCGCGTAGACGGCCTGCGCCACCTGCGCCTCGACGACGCCGCCCATTTCGAGCACACGGGTGGAGATGCCGCTCAGTTCGGCGTCGAACTGGGTCGAAAGATGCTTGTCCGACATGGTCGTGCTCCTGTGTTCAGCCGAATCTTCCAGTGATGTAGTGACTACGGCCGCTACGCTCGACTTTGCTGCGCAAGGTCAGCCTACGCCGTTTCATCACTGTTGAAATCATCCGAATCTTCCAGTGATGTAGTCTTCTGTGTCCTTCTTCTTCGGCTTCATGAACAGCTCCGAAGTGGGGCCGAACTCGATCAGGTCGCCCAGGTACATGTAGGTCGTGTAGTCCGAGCAGCGCGCTGCCTGCTGCATGTTGTGGGTGACGATCACGACCGTGTAGTCGCTCTTGAGCTCGGTGATCAGCTCCTCGATCTTGCCGGTCGAGATCGGGTCGAGTGCCGAGCAGGGCTCGTCGAGCAGCAGCACCTCGGGCTTGATCGCGATGCCGCGCGCAATGCACAGGCGCTGCTGCTGCCCGCCCGAGAGCCCCGACCCGCTCTGCCCCAGCTTGTCCTTGACCTCGCCCCACAGCGCGGCCTTCTTCAGCGCCCACTCGACGCGCTCGTCCATCTCGGCGCGCGGCAGCGTCTCGAACAGGCGCACGCCGAAGGCGATGTTGTCGTAGATCGACATCGGGAACGGGGTCGGCTTCTGGAACACCATGCCGACCTTGGCACGGATCAGCGAGACGTCTTCCTTGCTCGTCAGGATGTCCTCGCCGTCGAGCAGGATGCTGCCCTCGGCGCGCTGCTCGGGGTAGAGCTCGAACATCCGGTTGAAGGTGCGCAGCAGCGTCGACTTGCCGCAGCCCGACGGCCCGATGAAGGCCGTGACCTTCTTCTCGGGGATGTCCATGTTGATGTTCTTGAGCGCGTGGAATGCGCCGTAGTAGAAGTTCAGGTTGCGCACCGAGAGCTTGGGCCTCTCGGTCATGGGCAGTTCGACCTTGGTATCCATCGTCTCGCTTCCAGATCAGTGCTTGTTGCGGAACAGCACGCGCACCAGGATGTTCAGCGCCAGCACGCCCATCGTGATGATGAACACGCCCGCCCAGGCGAGCCTTTGCCAGTTCTCGTACGGGCTCATCGCGAACTTGAAGATCGTGACCGGCAGGCTCGCCATCGGCTGGCCGAGGTTCGAGGTCCAGAACTGGTTCGACAGCGCGGTGAACAGCAGCGGCGCCGTCTCGCCCGCGATGCGCGCCAGCGCGAGCAGGATGCCCGTCATCACGCCCGCCCAGGCAGACTTCAGCGTGACCGTCATGATCACCCGCCACTTGGGCGTGCCGAGCGCGTAGGCCGCCTCGCGCAGCGCGTTGGGAATCAGGCTGAGCATGTTCTCGGTGGTGCGGATGACGACCGGGATCACGATCAGCGCCAGCGCCAGCACGCCCGCGAAGCCGGAGTAGCTCTTCATGCGCGTGACGACGACCGAGTAGATGAACAGGCCGATCACGATGCTCGGCGCCGAAAGCAGGATGTCGTTGATGAAGCGCGTTGCGCTGCCGAGCCAGCCCTTCTGGCCGTACTCGGCCAAGTAGACGCCGGCCATGACGCCAATCGGCGTGCCCAGCAGCGTGGCCAGGCTGACCATCACGACCGAGCCGAAGATGGCGTTGGCCAGCCCCCCCGTTTCCGCCTGCGGCGGCGGCGTCATCTCGGTGAAGGTGGCCAGCGCAATGCCACCCAGGCCCAGGTGCACCGTCTCGAACAGGATCCACAGCAGCCAGAACACGCCGAAGGCCATCGCCCCCAGCGACAGCACGAGGGCGATCGCGTTGATGCGCTTGCGCCGCCGGTGATGGGCCAGCTTGGAAGCGTCGAAAACAAGAGCGCTCATGTCCTGCCCCCTTCGCTCTTCTTGAGCTGCGATAGCAGCAGCTTCGACAGCGAGAGCACGACGAACGTGATGAAGAAGAGCACCAACCCGAGGTAGATCAGCGAAGCCTGGTGCAGCCCCTGGCCGGCTTCCGCGAATTCGTTGGCCAGCGCCGAGCTGATGCTGTTGGCGGCCTCGAACAACGACAGGGAGTTGAGCTGGTTGGTATTGCCAATCACGAAGGTCACCGCCATCGTCTCGCCGAGCGCGCGCCCCAGGCCGAGCATGATGCCGCCGATGACGCCGGTCTTGGTGTAGGGCAGCACGATCCGGTAGACGACCTCCCAGGTCGTGGAACCGAGCGCGTAGGCCGATTCCTTGAGCATCGGTGGGGTCACGTCGAACACGTCGCGCATCACCGAAGCGATGAACGGGATCACCATGATCGCGAGGATGATGCCGGCCGACAGGATGCCGATGCCCACCGGCGGGCCCGACACCAGCGTGCCGAGGAACGGGACGCCTGCGAACAGCTGTTGCAGGGGAGCCTGCACGTAGGTCGCCAGGATGGGCCCGAACACCAGCAGGCCCCACATGCCGTAGACGATCGAGGGCACGGCCGCGAGCAGTTCGATGGCGATGCCCAGCGGGCGCTTGAGCCAACCCGGCGACAGCTCGGTCAGGAAGAGCGCGATGCCGAAGCTCACCGGCACGGCGACGAGCAGCGCGATGAACGAGGTCATCAGCGTGCCGTAGATCATCACCAGCCCGCCGTAGCTGTCCTTGACCGGGTCCCACTCGCTACGCCACAGGAAGCTCAGCCCGTATTCCCGGATCGCCGGCGCGGCGCCGACGACGAGCGAGGCGATGATGCCGGCCAGCAGGGCCAGCGTCAGCAGGGCCGCGCCATGCGCGAGCAGCGAGAACGCCGCGTCGGCCCAGGGAGCCTGCCGCCGTCGGCCCGGCGGGCGACGCGTCGGCCCCGTTCGTTCCATGTTCTTGTCGTTGTACTGGCTGGCGGGAAGTGTAGCGGCCAGGGCGCCTCCGGCGGTCTGTGCCCGCAGGGGGCGAGGCGCCCTCATGCGGTCGAATCGACTACTTGTAGGCGACGGGCTTGCCGGCCGCGTCCTTGATCTCGCCCCACTGCTTGCGGACAAGGCTCTTCACCGCGGCGGGAAGCGGAACGTACTCGAGCTCTTCGGCCATCTTGTCGCCTTTGTCGTACGCCCACTCGAAGAACTTCAGCGTGTTGCTGCCGGTGGCAGGCTTGTCCTGCACCTTCTGCATCATGATGAAGGTGGCGCCGGTCAATGGCCAGCTGTCCTTGCCGGGCTGCTCGGTCAGCACCTGGTAGAAGGTCCTGGACCAGTCGGCGCCGGCCGCCGCAGCCTTGAAGTTCAGGTCGTCCGGCGCCGCGAAGTTGCCGTCCTTGTTCTTCAGCAGCGTGTAGGTCATCTTGTTCTGCTTGACATACGCGTACTCGACGTAGCCGATCGAATTCGGCAGCCGGTTCACGAACGCGGCGACGCCCTCGTTGCCCTTGCCGCCGGCGCCCGTCGGCCAGTTCACGGCGGTGCCTTCGCCGACCTTGGCCTTCCACTCCGGGTTGACCTTGGACAGGTAGTTCGTGAAGAGGAAGCTCGTGCCGGACCCATCGGCGCGGCGCACGACGGAGATGGCGGCGTCGGGCAGCGGCACGCCGGGGTTGAGCACCGTCAGCGCCGGGTCGTTCCACTTGGCGATCTTGCCGAGGTAGATGTCGCCGAGCACCTGACCGGTCAACTTGACCTGACCCGGAGCGATGCCCTTGATGTTGACCACCGGCACCACGCCGCCGATGACGGTCGGGAACTGCACCAGGGCGTCCTTGGCCAGTTGCTCGTCGGTGAGCGGCATGTCGGAGGCCCCGAAATCGACCGTCTTGGCACGGATCTGGTTGAGCCCCGCGCCCGAGCCGACCGACTGGTAGTTCAGGCGCGCCCCGGTCGCCTTGTTGTAGGCGTCGGCCCACTTGGAATACAGGGGCGCCGGAAACGTGGCGCCGGCACCGGTCATGTCTTGGGCCGCGGCCAAAGTCGAGACAGCGGCCAGCAGCGTGGCTGCAGCGGTTCGGATCGTCGGGTGGTTCATCGGAAGCCTTTCTTGCACGCATGCATCGGGAATGGAAAGGACTCTAGGCTGGGACTGTGACAACTCGGTGACAGCATGCGCCGTCAGCCACCGGCGGCACACGCGTCATGTGACCGTCACGGTCCTGTCACACGGCCTGCAGCACGGGCGCCGGGCGCGTGGCACGCGGCGCTGGCCGGTCTGCCCCGACGTCCGGTCGCACTCGAGGCCCTAGACTGCAGGCCTCGGATTGCAGCCGGAACCCAGCCCATGGACCGCCGTTTCACGCTTCAGGCCCTCGCCGCGCTCGCCTTGCCTTTCACAGTGCCTGCCATTTCTCAGCCGCGCCCGATCCGCCTCGTGGTGCCCTACCCGCCCGGCGGCCCGCTCGACATCGTCGCGCGCGCACTGGCCGAGCGCGTCAAGGACAGCCTCGGCGTCGTGATCGTCGAGAACCGCCCCGGCGCCGGCGGCAACCTGGGTGCCGACCTCGTGGCCAAGGCGGCACCCGACGGCACCACGCTGCTGATGGGCGCCGTCGCCACGCACGCGATCAACCCCTGGCTGTACGCGAAGCTGCCCTACGACCCGATCCGCGACTTCACGCCGATCACGCTCGTCGCTCGCGTGCCCAACGTGCTGGTGATGAACACCGAGACCGCGGCCCGGCTGGGCGTCGCGAGCACCGCCGACCTGGTGGCCTACGCGAAAAAGAACCCCGGCAAGCTCAACTACGGCTCGGGCGGCAACGGCAGTGCCGGCCACTTGGCAGGCGAGATGTTCAAGGCGCAGGCCGGGGTCTTCATGGTCCACATCCCCTACGCCGGCGGCAGCCCGGCGCAGCTGGCGCTAGTCTCGGGCCAGGTGGACCTGAACTTCGACAACCTGGCCGCCGCGTCGGCCAACATCAGGGCTGGCAAGCTCAAGGCCCTGGCCGTCACGACGGGCAGGCGTTCGACTGCCCTGCCCGAAGTGCCGGCGATCGCCGAAGGCGGCGGCAGCCTGGTGGATTTCGACATCGACACCTGGTTCGGCCTGTTCGGCCCCGCGGGGCTGCCGGCCGACGTCACGCTGCGCCTGAACCGCGCCTTCGTCGCCGCACTCGCCAGCCCCGAGATGAAGGCACGCCTGGCCAGCCTGCTGGCCGAGCCATCGCCCACCTCGCCCGAGCAGTTCGCTGCGTTCGTGAAGACGGAGTGGCAGAAGTACGAGCGGGCGGTGAAGCTGTCCGGCGCGAAGATCGAGTAGGGCAGACCATGCCCCGCGCCATCCCGACCGATCCGGCGAGTCCATCCATCGCGGTGCTCGCGTTCGACGTCTTCGGCACCGTGGTCGACTGGCATGGCTCGATCGTGCGCGAGATGCAGGCGCTCCATCCGCAGATCGATGCCAACACCTTCGCCTTGGCCTGGCGCGCCGGCTACAAGCCGGCAATGCAGCGCGTGATGTCGGGCGAGCTGGGCTGGACGCTGATCGACGATGTGCACCGGACGATCCTCGACGAGTTGCTCGTCCGTTTCGGCCTTACGCACCTCGACGAGCCCGCCCGAAGACACCTGAACAAGGTCTGGCACCGGCTCGACGCGTGGCCGGATGCGGTGGCCGGCCTGACGCGGCTGAGGGCGCGCTTCACGACCTGCACGCTGTCCAACGGCAACATCGGGCTGCTGGCCGACATGGCCAAGCGCGCCGGCCTGCCCTGGGACTGCATCCTGTCGGCAGAAGTCTTTCGCGCCTACAAGCCCGACCCGGCGGTCTATCTCGGCGTCGCGCGGGTGTTCGATGTGCGGCCGGACGAAGTGATGCTCGTTGCCGCACACCACGACGACCTCGCCGGCGCGCGAGCCTGCGGGCTGCGCACCGCCTACATCGAGCGGCCGGCCGAGTTCGGCCCTGGCGTGCCGAAAGACATTGCGCCGGATCCTCAGGACACGCTTCACGCACGCGACATCGGGCACCTGGCCGACCTGCTCGGTTGCTGACGCGCCAGCCAGCGCTTGGACCGGTAGCGCGTCCGGTTCACGAGGAAACGCGCTGCCGCCCGATGCATTCTTGCTTCCCCTCGGGGGGCGGACGCCGAAGGCGATGGTCCAGGAGGGCGCTCAGCAGGCGCAGCTTCTGAAGCCGCAGAAGAGGTCGTCGCGCTCAGGGCGCTGAAACTCGCGGTAGTGCGGGTCGCGCAACCTGGCTCGGGTGGCGATCGACGCGCCGCGCAGCACCTTGTGGCTGCCGAACCAGGGCTGCGAGTAGTGGCGGACCGGATCGGCGCCGAAGCCGGGATAGGGCCTGAAGGTGCTGGCCGTCCACTCCCACACCTGCCCCCAGCGCATCCCGCGCGACGCGCCGGCGAGGGCTGCATGTTCCCACTCCACTTCCGTCGGCAGGCGCCGCCCGGCCCAGCGGCACCAGGCCTCGGCTTCGTACCAGCAGACATGGGTGACGGGCTGCGCCAGCGGCACGCGGGCGAGCTTGCCGAAGCGTTGGGCAAGCACGCCGTGGCGCATCTGCTCCACATGGCGCGGACAGCGCCTGCCGACGCGCTGCACCCAGGCCCAGCCCTCGGGCGACCACCAGCGCGCGTCGTCGTAGCCGCCGTCCAGGGCGAACTCGGTGTACTGCGCCCAGGTCACGGCCTGGGCGTCGATCTCGAACTCCGGGATGGCCACGTCGTGCGCCCACTTCTCGTTGTCGAACACGAAGCCGCCGTGCGCTGAGCCCAGCCTGTGAATCGTGGCCGGGAAGAGCAGCGGCGGACGCGCGGCCAGGCTCGGCGGCAACGGCAGCAGGCCGGCGTCGAACCCGAGCGTCTGCGACAGGATGGCGAAGGCCTCGCCATGCCGGTCCTCATGAAACAAGGCAAGCCGATACAGGTAGAGCGCGTCGTCGGTCTCGTCGGCGGCGTCCAGCAGCTCGAGCGTGGTCTCGAGCGTGGCGACCAGGTAGTGCCGGGTCGCCTGCAGGTCGGGCAGGTCGAGTTGCCAGCGCCGATCGTGCGGCACGTGGGTCGCGTCGTACCAGCGGTCGGCCTGCGGCTCGATGGACGCTAGGCGCGCCTGCGTCGGGTCACACGCTGCGCCGCGCGCGCGCTGCACGTTGCGTGCGATCCAGTATTCCTGGAACCAGCCGACGTGGCCCAGCTCCCACAGCGGCGGGTTCAGGTCAGGCTGCAGCGGCACGCGCCACCCGGTCGCCGCGAGCGCCTTTTCGCAGGCGGCGATCCAGCGCAGGCTGTGGTTCCTTGCGTCCATCAGCGCCAGTGACAACAGGCCCTTGCCGGCCCGGCGCACTTGCGGTGAATCGACGTCGGAGCGCTCAGTGTCGAGCAAGGTCAGCGTCCTCGGACGAGATCGCGGGCGCGGCGCCAGGCCCGGGCGGGCAGCGATGGCGGTAGGCCGCGGAAGGCCGCGCACGGTGTGCCTGCGGGCGGCCCGCAGCGGTGGCTGCATTCATGCGCGCATTGTGCCCGCCTGCCGGCCGTTTCCACACAGCGCCGCGGCTGAACCCGCCCACACTGAACCCGCCCAAGTGAACCCGCCCAATAGTGAAGCCGCCCAAGGGCGGCCCTTCTACACTTGCCCCCTACCGCTCTCTGACCATCGCACCATGAACACACCTGCATCCGTGCCCGCCGGGCCACCTCGCCTCACCTCGCTGTCGCACGGCGGCGGCTGCGGCTGCAAGATCGCCCCGGGCGTGCTGACCGAGATCCTCAAGGGCAGTCGCGGCATGCCGATCCCGCCGCAATTGCTGGTGGGCATCGAGACCGCCGACGACGCTGCCGTGTACCAGTTGAACGACGAGCAGGCGCTGATCGCGACGACCGACTTCTTCATGCCCATCGTCGACGACCCGTTCGACTTCGGGCGCATCGCCGCCAGCAACGCGATCAGCGATGTGTACGCGATGGGCGGCACGCCGATCATGGCGCTGGCGCTCGTCGGCATGCCGGTGGCCGTGCTGCCGCTGGAGACCATCGGCCTGATCCTCAAGGGCGGCGAGAGCATCTGCGCCGAGGCGGGCATCCCGATCGCCGGCGGCCACACGATCGACTCGGTCGAGCCGATCTACGGCCTGGTGGTGATGGGCCTGGTGCACCCTCGGCGCGTCAAACGCAATGCCGATGCGATGCTGGGCGATGCGCTGGTGCTGGGCAAGCCGATCGGCGTCGGCGTGTTGTCGGCGGCGCTGAAGAAGGACGCCCTGAGCGCAGCGGGCTACGCGCAGATGATCGCCAGCACGACCCAGCTCAATCGGCCCGGCACCGAACTGGCTGCGATGGAAGGCGTGCATGCGATGACCGATGTCACCGGCTTCGGACTGGCCGGGCACGCGCTGGAACTCGCGCGCGGCGCGAAGCTGGGCGTTCGCATCGCCTGGTCGAGGGTGCCGCTGCTCGCCGGCGTGCGCGAATTGGCGGCACAGGGCATGGTGACCGGCGCCTCCGGCCGCAACTGGGGCGGCTACGGTGGCGACGTGAGCTTGCCGGAAGGATTTCCGGCTGCCGACAAGGCGCTGCTGACCGATCCGCAAACCAGCGGCGGCCTGCTGGTGTCGTGCGCGCCGCAGGCCGCAGGCGACGTGCTGGCGCTGTTTCATCGCCAGGGGTTCGGCGCCGCCGCCGTGGTCGGCGAGGTGACGGCCGGTGCGGGGCGGCTGACGGTCGATTGAGCGAGCCCGTCAGCACCGGCCTGTCACCGACCAAAGCCCGGCGCGGGTGCTTTGCGGCCTGAGTTGCACCTGGCCTGGCCGCACGCGATGCCCTAGACTGCTCGTCATGCACCGCACACCCCCACTGTCGGCGGCACGCCGCGACTCGAAGCGGGCCGCTGCCCTGTGGCTCGTCGCGATGGCGCTCCCTCTGCTCGGCAGCGGCTGCACCACCGCGACACCCGCAGGCCAGACCCGCCATGCCTGCTACGACCTGCGCGGCCGCCTCGAGTCGACGGTCGCCACCAAGGCCGAATGTGAGTTCCGCGACTGGGAATGGCGCGAGCGGCCATGAGCCCATCTGCCCGAGGCACCCGCGCGCTTCGAAACCAGCCATGCATCTGCGTGCAGCGTCCACCATGAAACACATCGTCGCCGTTCTTACCCTGCTGTCCGCTGTCCTGGCAAGCGCCTGTGCAAGCGGTGGCTCAGCGTTCGATACCTTCAACGCGCCACCAGCCTACGAGGGCCCCGGCTGTTACGACCACAAGAACCGGATCGAACGGACGGTCAGGTCGAAGGCCGAATGCGACGTCCTGACCTGGACCTGGAAGCCCTGAGCGAGGCGCGCCCTAGGCAAAGCGCCCGTGCAGGTACCAGCCATGCGCGTGCTGCGCCAGGCCTGGCAGGCGCAGGCGGTAGACCCACACCAGCGAGGTGTCGGCCGCCTGGGCAATGAAGTAGTCGCGCCCGGCCAGGGCTTCGTCCCACCAGCCGGCCTCGATGCGCTCGGGGCCGCTGAGCAATTGCAGCGGCGCGCCGTCGAGCAGCGGCTGGCAGCAGCGCTCCGGCAGCGGCAGCGGCGGCTCGAGCAGCCATACCGGCCGCGTGATCAGCGCGTCCTGCACCTGGCGGGCCACGCCGGGGCCGATGCCGGGGCGATGCGCCTCGGCTCGGACGCGCCGCGGATGCAGCAGGGCCGCATCGACCTCGTGCAGCGCGCTGCTGCGCTCGGGACGGTGATCCTGCAGGCGCACCGGACGCTGCACCTGGTGGCGCCCCAGGCGCGCCTGCAGCCGCTCGACCAGGCGCGTCAGGCCTTCGCGTTCGCCCTGCGCGGTGGGGAAGAGCTCGCTGTTGGGCGGCGGCGCGCACGCGATGTCGTCGACCCGCAGGCGCAGCTCGAGTGCGGGAGCGACGAGTTGCGTGCGGCCGAGGCGCTCGCGCAGCAGCAGCAGCAGGTGCGCGGCGTCGCGCGACGGAGCGGCCAGCACGATTTCGATCGCGGTGTCGGGCGGGGTGTCGCCGCGCCGCCAGCGCGTCTCGTGCTGCAGTTGCAGCGTGAAGCGGCGCACGAAGGCGTGCTGCGCCGACAGCCAGGCCACCAGCCGCGCCAGCAGCAAGGCGGCGCCGTGCAGCACCTGCTCGGCGGTATCGGCGCGGGCGAACAGTTCGAGCCGGCTCTCGAACGTGGGCACGAGGCTGACCCAGACGCGTGGATCCGGCCGCTCGCCGAAGGCACGGTCGAGTTCGTCGAGCAACGCTTCGCCGAAGCGGCGCGCCAGGCCGGCGCGCGGCAGGCCGCGCAGGTCGGCGATCGTGCGCAGCCCCATGCCCTGCAATGCGTCCCAGTGCTCGCGCCCGGGGCCGAGCAGCCACACCGGGGCTGCGGCCAGTGCGCGCCGCAGCGAAGGCAGGTCGGGGCAATGCCGACCGGCCGGCGCGCTGTCCATGCGGGCGAGCAAGGCCGCGCCCTGCGCGGTGGGCGCGCTGGCGCATTGCAGCGCATGGCCGAGCGGCGCCAGCGCCGCCCGAAGGCACTGCAACAACGACTCGAAGCCGCCGAAGTAGCGCAGGCTGGCCTGCACTTCCAGCAGCGCCTGGCACGGCGGCACGGCCGTCACTGCCGGTGTGAACGCCAGGCAGGCATGCAGCACGGTCTGCAGCGCCTGCGCGTCGCGCAGTGGGTCGGCCGTGGCGGTGACGAGCTGCGGCGCCAGGCCGAGCGCGGTGGCGCGCCTGCAGCCCGGCTTCACGCCGAGCGCCTGCGCGCTGGCGTTGGCCTGGGTGATCTGGCGCGCCTCCACCAGCGCGAGCGGCATGGGCCGCAACTCGGCCGGCAACGTCGCGGCGAGCGCTTCCAGCGACAGCAGCGGCAGGTGCAGGCCGATCCAGAGCATGGCGCAGGCTCAAGCGCTCAGATCCACGAACGCCGCCGCACGCAGCGGTTGCGGCACGGTCCCGCCAACCGATCTCGCCAGCGCCGCCTTGCCACGGGCCACCGCCGACAACACCGGTGGCAGCGCCAGCTGCAGCGGTGCCGCCAGCGGCGGGCCGCGGCGCTTGAGCAGGTGCAACGCCAGCCGATCAATCCCGGCCGGCTGCAGCGCCAGGCGCAGTGGCGCTGCCGTGGGGCGCTGGCGGGCCGCCATCTCGCGCAACACGAAGGCCGGCCCGTCGTGTGCCTGTGCCGCCAGTTGCAGCCGGCGCAGCCGCTCGGCACGCAGGCGCGGCGGCAGCCAGGCCAGCACCGCGCCGACGTGCCCGCTTTTCAGGGCTTGCTCCAGCGCCCACAGGCTGCTCGCGTCGGGCAACACCTTGCTGCGGCCGTCGACCACCAGCATCTGCTCGGCATCGAGCCCGAGCTGCGCCAGCGCCCAGGCCGACAGCGTCGCCGGGGGGATCGAACAGCATCACCAGCCGGCCGGCCCGCAGCGTGGCGGCCAGGCTGGGCGCGAGCAGGCGCATCTCGCCGACGCCGGGATGCGGCAGCAGCAGTTCGGTCAGCACCCGGCACGGCCAGCCGCCGCCGGGCAGTTGGGCGTCGAGCGTGGCAAAACCGCTCGCCAGCGCGCGCTCGGCGCCGCTCCCGAGCTGGTGGCCGCGCCACAACGCGGGATGCAGGGTTTCGGCGTCGGCGCGCGCGCGCGGCAGCGCGGCAGCAGGGTCGGCTTCATCCGGCCGATCGCCGGGCGAGCGAACGCTACCGGGCGCAGGGCGGGTTGATGCAAGCGGCGGTGAGACGGCAGGGAGCATGAGGTTCATCGTCAGAATACTGTAGTTTTATACAGTTCTGGATGCAAGCCCTGTTTTCTGCAGACAGCCCTCTTTGCCCAACCATGCCGGATCTCGTGCAGCGCCGCGCCACCTCGACTCCAGACACAAGGCAATCAATTGCTTGCTTCAGGCAACTGTTTCTGCAACGATCACGGCGTGCCGACCCCACATCCCAGGCGATGACCCCCTCTGCGACCGACCCGATCCCACTTGAGCGCATCGAGGCGCTGCGCGGATTCAACCGCTTCTACACGCACCGCATCGGTGCTCTGCACGAGGGGCTGCTGCACACGACGTTCTCGCTCACCGAGTCGCGCCTGTTGTGGGAACTGGCCCACCGCGGCAGCACCACCGCGGCCACGCTCGCGCGCGAGCTCGAGCTCGACGCCGGCTACCTGAGCCGCCTGCTGCGCGGCTTCAAGCAGCGTGGCCTGGTCAAGACGCTGCGCTCGAAGGACGACGGCCGGCACCTGCTGCTCACCCTCACGGCGGCCGGCCGCAGGGCCTTCGCGCCGCTCGACGAACGCTCGCGCAACGAAGTGGGCGCGCTGCTCGGCACCCTGACGGAACCGCAACAGCAGCAGCTGCTGCAGGCCCTCGCCACCGTCAGGCGCCTGCTCGGCGACGCGCCGCGTGCGCCACCGCCCGCGTTCATCCTGCGTCCGCACCGCGCCGGCGACATCGGCTGGGTGATTTCGCGCCACGGCGCGCTGTACGCGCAGGAATACGGCTGGGACATGCGTTTCGAGGCACTGGTCGGGCAGATCGCGAGCCGCTTCGTCGAGCAGTTCGACGCTGCGCGCGAGGCCTGCTGGATCGCCGAGCGCGACGGCGCGAACGTCGGCAGCGCGTTCCTGGTGCAGGCGCGCGACGAGGCAACGAACGCGCCCGAGCCGGGCGTCGCCCAGCTGCGCATGCTGCTCGTGGAACCGTCGGCGCGCGGCCTCGGCCTCGGCGCGGCGCTGGTCGACGCGTGCGAAGGCTTCGCCCGCCGCAGGGGCTACCAAACGATCCGCCTGTGGACCAACAGCAATCTCGTCGCGGCGCGCGGCATCTACCGGAAGGCGGGCTACCAGCTCGTCGCCAGCGAGGTGCACCACAGCTTCGGGCACGACCTTGTCGGCGAGACCTGGGAGCTGGGGCTCGGATGACCGCCCCCGCGCTCACTTCGTTCACTGCCCGCCGAGGGGGAACTCAGGCGGCTTGCGAACGGCCTGGCGCCGCCTGAAATGAGCACAGCCCGCTGGGCGCCCTGGGCCGCTGCCGCCGTCGGCGTGCAGGTCGGTGCCGCGATCGTCGCCACGCGCGGCATCGTCGGCGAATTGGGGCCGGCGTCGCTGGCCTGCCTGCGCTACTTGCTGGCGCTGGCATGCCTGCTGCCGTTCGTGTGGCCTGCGCGTGCAAGTGCGCGCATCGCAAGGCGCGACCTGCCGGCAGTGATGCTGCTCGGCGTGGGCCAGTTCGGGCTGTTGATTGCGCTGCTGAACATCGGCCTGCAGCGCGTAAACGCAGCCACCGCGGCACTGCTCTTCGCGACCTTCCCACTGCTGACGCTGCTGGTGGCTGCCGCGCTCGGCCACGAGCAACTGACCTGGCCGAAGACGCTCGGCGTGGCGATCACGCTGGCCGGCGTTACGCTGGCGCTCGGCCCTGAGGCCCTGGCCTCCGGGAACACGTCGCCCGCCAATGCCGCCGGGGCAGCCGGCGAATGGATCGGCAAGGGCGCCGTGCTGGCCAGTGCGTTCTGCGGCGCCGTCTGCAGCGTGCTCTACCGCCCTTACCTGCGGCGCTACCCGGCGTTGCCGGTGGGCGTGTGGGCGATCGCGGCGGCGGTGATGTTCCTGGCCGTCTGGGCCGTGTTCGAAGGGCTGTTCTCGCGCATCGGGCAAGTCAGCAGCCAGGGGTGGGCCGCGATAGCATTCATCGGCATCAGCAGCGGCGCGGGGTATTTCCTGTGGTTGTGGGCGCTGCGCCATGCGGCGGCATCGCGCGTGACGCTGTTCCTGTCGCTGAGCCCGATGACCGCGACTCTGCTCGGAGCCTGGTGGCTGCACGAAGCACCCACGCCGAGATTGTGGCTGGCGCTGCTGTTGGTGGCCGGCGGGGTGACGGTGGCACAGGCACGCAAATCATGAACCCAGCAGCCAGCCCCTGCCCCTGCGGCCTTCGTGCTGCCTACGCCGCATGTTGCGGGCGCTATCACGGCGGCGCTCTGCACCTGCGCGCGCCGACCGCCGAAGCCTTGATGCGATCGCGCTACAGCGCCTATGTGCTGGGGCTCGACGACTACCTGCTCGCGACTTGGCACGCAAGCACGCGCCCGGACACGCTGCAGCCGGAGGCCATGGGCCTGAAGTGGCTCGGCCTGGAGGTGCGCCGCCACACGCAGACGGACTCGACCCACGCCACGGTCGAGTTCGTAGCCCGTAGCAAGCGCGGTGGCCGCGCGCAGCGCCTGCACGAGATCAGCCGCTTCGTGCTCGAGGGCGGGCGCTGGTATTACAGGGACGGCGATCCGCGGTAGCTGGCAAGATCGCCGCGGCCGCCGACACCCGGCGGAACCCAGCGCCCCGGATGCGGCGCCGACGCGGTCGGTCAGACGAATTCCTGGCGCACAGAACCGGACATCAGGCGGCGAATGATCCAGCCGAAGAGCGCGCAAGTGCCCAGCGTCACCAGTGCCGCCATCACGCGCGCGGCAGTGACGAAGCCACCGAACACCCCGGCGGCTTCGGGCGGCAGCGGCGCACCGCGGAGGGTGCTCGACACCACCGATTGCACCACCTCGTGCTGCAGCCACAGGCCGAGCAGGTTGGCCACGATCGCCAGCAGCAAGACGCCAATGAACACCCGGCGCGCCCAGTCGAGGCGCAGCAGCAGGCCGATCGCCGAGGCCAGCATCGCCAGCGATACCACCAGACCCGTGCCCACCACCCACGGCAGGTAGCCGAGCAGCAGGTTGGTCAGCAGCGGTAGTGCCGGCAGGTTGGCCGAGCCGAGCGGCAGCGGGACGACCGACGCGACCAGGGCGTTCTGCACCAGCGCAGAAGCGCTGATCAACGCGCTCAGCAGGATCGCCACCCAGGCCGTGATGGTCACGAACAGGGAACGGGCACCGACGTTGAAGGTCTGCGGCATGGTCAAGCCCTCCTGAGCTCGCACCCGACCGGACGAATGGGAACGTCGCCCGGCGGTGCTTCCGTCGCATTGTTGACAATGGATGTGGCTGTGTCATTCCCCCCGGCGGGGGGATTCCCCTTGGTTCATCGAAACTTGTGCACTCTGCACCACACTCGTTCGCGGGGGGTCGGGCCTGCGTCGTGACACCGATGTGACGCTTGTCACGGATGGCGCCATCACCCGAAGCGCACCGCGTAGATCGGCGGAAGGTTGAGCGACACCGTGCGCCAGGTGTCGCCGGCGTCCGCGCTGGCCCACAGACCGCCCGTCGTGCTGCCCATCAGCAGCGTGCGGCCATCGTCGGCCACCGCAAGGCCGTGGCGATAAATGAGGTCGTAGCAATGCGCTTGCGGCAGGCCGCTGCGCAGCGCGTCGAAGCTGGCGCCGCCGTCGCGCGTGCGGTTGACGACCAGCGCGCCGTCGCGCGGCACCCGCCGTTCGTCGGCCGCTGCCGGCACAAACCACGCCGTGTCGGCGTCATCGGGATGCACGGCCACCGCAAAACCGAAGTTCGCGTTCGGCACCGAGGTGATCTCTTGCCAGCCGGCGGCGTTGTCGGCCGAGCGCCAGATGCCATCGTGATGCTGGCACCACAGCACCTCGGGCCGCGCGGTGCAGCGAACGATCGAATGCGGGTCCTGGATGTTCTGATCCTCGGCCCGTTCGGGGGGCATGAAGCTAGCCCGCATGCCGCGCGCCCGAAGGCTCCAGGTCGCTCCATCGTCAGCCGTCACCCAGGCGCCACCGCAACTGACCCCGACCAGAACTTCGCCCGCGCGTTGCGGGTGCGGACAGATCGAGTGGATGCCCGGCACGTCGTAGCCGCCGCCGAACCACTCGGCGCGTTCGGGCCGCATCCACAGCGATTCGACGAGTTGCCACGAGCTTGCGCGGTCGGCCGAGCGGAACAAGCCCCCGGGCAGGGTGCCGGCCCACAGCGTGTCGCCGCTGGCCGCCAGCGACCAGACCTGCAGCAGCTTCCACGCCACGCCTGCGGCCGCCTCGGGCTGCGCTGGATAGGCGGGCGTTGCCACCTCGTGCCACGTTGCGCCCGCGTCTTCGGAGGCATGGACCTTGACCCCGAAATGCCCCAGGTTCAGCGCTGCCAACATGAAGCCGTCCACCTGCGGCGGCAGCACCATGCTGACCGGATCGCCGAGAAAGGCGACGCGCTCGATCCGCCATGCGCCATCGCGCAGGCGAAGCTCGAACAGGCCCTTGCGGGTGGCGATCCAGGCACGGTCCTTCATGGTCGGTCTCCTTGGATTGCGGGAGGCAGCGCTGCGCTACCCCCCCGAGAGCGCCTGCAGCACATGGACGCGGCTCTCCGGCTGAAGCGCATCACCGAGAGTCTGGCGTTCGCGGCTGCGCAGGCCGTCGATGAACACCACCACGTTGGTGCGCAGGTGGCCCTGATCGTCGAGCACGTAGCCGCGCAGGCGCGGGTTGCGCGCGAAGGCTGCATCCAGCGCCTCGCGCAGCGTCGCCGCAGGCACATCCACCTCCGGCGTTTCGGTGAAGCGTCGGAGTTGCGGGGTGAACAAGACGCGGGCCACGCCGAGATGATGCTTCCATGCGGCACCGCATGCCATCCCAAGAATCTCGTGCGCCGGCCGATCGGCGCCAGGCCAGACCCGATGCGGTAGCCTAGGCGTCGAGACCCGTCCATGCCCGCCTGCCCTGCATCCGCCCTGCCCGCCCCACGCTGCCACGTCCAGCCGCGGGTCCACGGGGTCTAGCGCGTGGGACCGGATGACGCGACCGCGTTGCGCGGAAGCCGGCGCGCGGCGCGACCGCCGCGATGAATCGCGGCATCGCGTACGCGGCGCTGGCCTATGTGGCCTGGGGCCTGTTCCCGCTCTACTTTCGTCACCTCTCCGGGGTCGGTGCGTTCGAGATCGTGCTGCACCGCGTGGTCTGGTCGCTCGTGTTCCTGGTCGCGCTGCTGGTGTGGCTGCGCCGCTGGAACTGGCTGGCGCCGCTGCGACACCGGCCGACGGTGCTCGCGGCATCGAGCGTCAGCGCGCTGCTGCTTTCGGCCAACTGGCTCGTCTATGTGTGGGCGGTGATGAACGGGCGCGTGCTCGACGCGAGCCTGGGCTACTTCATCAACCCGCTCGTCAACGTGCTGCTCGGGACCTTCGTGCTCCACGAGAGGCCGCGCGCCGGCCAGTGGGCCGCCGTCGCGTTGGCCGCGTCCGGGGTGCTGTGGCTCGCCGTGCTCGGCCCGCAAGTGCCCTGGGTCGGCCTCGTCATCGCCCTCTCCTTCGGCCTCTACGGCCTGATGCGCAAGACCGCCGCGCTCGGCGCGATCGAAGGCCTGACGCTCGAAACCCTGCTGCTCGCGCCGCTCGCCGTGGCAGTGCTCGCCTGGTGGACCTGGCACGGCAGCGGCGGCCTGGCGGAGCACGACGCCCCGACGCTCGCCTGGCTGATCGGCGTCGGCCCGCTGACGGCCGTGCCGCTGCTGCTGTTCGCCGCCGGCGCGCGGCGGCTCCCGCTGGCCACGCTCGGGCTGCTGCAGTACGTGTCGCCGAGCCTGCAGTTGCTGCTCGGCGTGTGGCTGTTCAACGAGCCCCTGGCAGGCACTCGCCTGGTCGGCTTTGTGCTGATCTGGCTTGCGCTGGCCCTGTACAGCCTCGAGGGCTGGAGGCACGCGCGCGCGCGGCGCTGAGGCGCGCAGGCTACTTCAGATCGCCGGCCAGGCTGGCCAGGGTCTCGGGCGCGATGAGCACATGGGCGGGGTAGTTCGTATGGTCGCAGCCGAGCTTGACCTGCGCCCCGGCGCGCACGGCCTCGCGCGCCGCCGGCGGGAACTCGAAGCGCACGAAGTGCACGGCGGACGTCTTCTCGTCGTTTTCGCGGTCCAGGTCTTCGTCGGCAATGGCGTAGATGCGCGACTGGCCCTCGACCTCGACGAACATGCGGTCCTCGACCCCGATCAGGCGCGCCAGCTCGCGCTTGCGCTCGTGCGGGTCGGGGTACTCGATCAGCATCGTCGCCTTCCAGTTGCTGCCGTCGGGCACCAGCGCGGCGTAGGCTTCGATCTCGCTCTGGATGCCTTCTTCGTCGAAGATCTTCTCGATGTGAAGCATCTCCTGGATCTGGCGGCGGATGGTCTGCTCGTCCTCGAACTGCACGCTGATGTGCTCGCCGAGCTGCACCGTGCGCAGGCGTCGGTGGGCAATGATCTGCGGCTTGGCGCTCTTGCGCTGCCTGGCGTAGGCCTCGAGCGTCATCAGGCTCTCGCGGGTGATGGTCATGGCGTGTCGGCGTGGTGGAGTGAGTTCGAGGGGCTCAAAGCCCATAGGCCAGGCGGACCAGGCTCAGCGGATGTTGCAGACCCTTGGCCGGCGTGCCGGCCTGGTCCATGCCCTGCGCGATGTGGTGGCCGGCCATCGGGCAGTCGCTGCTGATGTAGTCGGGGCCATCCTTGGCCATCGCCTTGAACACCGGCTTGCCGATCTTCATCGCGGTGGCGTGGAACGCGGTCTTCACGCCATACATGCCGGCGTGCCCCGAACAGCGCTCGACGGTGTTGAGCTGCACGGCAACCCGCTCACCGATCAGTTTGAACATTTCCTCGGTCTTCTTCCCGATCTTCTGCACCCGGCCGTGGCAGGGAATGTGGTAGCTCACCTTGCCGAGCGCGTTCTTGAAGTCGAGCTTGAGCAGGCCGTCCTTGTGCCGCGCGACGAAGTACTCGAAGGGGTCGAACATCGCGTCCTGCACCGCCTTCGTCTCAGGGTCGTCGGGGAACATCAGCGGCAGCTCCTGCTTGAACATCAAGGTGCAGCTCGGCACGGCCGAGACGATCGCGTAGCCTTCGGCCGCGTAGCGAGCCAGCACCGGCATGTTGGCCGCCTTGTGGCGCGCCACGCCTTCGAGGTCGCCGAGCTCGAGCTTGGGCATGCCACAGCACGTCTCCTTCTCGACGATCACGTACGGGATGTCGTTATGCTCCAGCAGCTTGAGAAGGTCGTGCCCGATGCCCGGCTCGTTGTAGTTGATGAGGCAGGTGGCAAAGACCGCCACCTTGCCCGGCGTGCGCTCGCCGTTCGTCACGACCGTCGCGCTGCCGTGCATCTTGGCGCTCCAGCGGAAGCGCTTGCTCGCCAGCTCGGGCATCCAGGCGTCGGGGTGAACGCCGAGCGCGCTGTCCATGAGCTTGCGCGCGGTCTTGGTGCGGTTGACCGCGTTGACCGCCTGCACCACGATCGGGATGCCGGCAAACTGGCCGTGCACGTCGGTCGACGCAAGAAATTTCTCGGCCGTCGTGACGCCGCCCTTCTTGAACTTGATGGCCTTGGCGCGCAGCATCAAATGCGGGAAGTCGAGATTCCAAGGGTGCGGCGGCACGTAAGGGCACTTGGTCATGTAGCACAGGTCGCACAGGTAGCACTGCTCGATGACCTTGGCGTAGTCCGTCTTGGCCACGCCATCGACCTCGCCGCTCTTGCTCTCGTCGATCAGGTCGAACAGCGTCGGGAACGAATGGCACAGGCTCACGCAGCGGCGGCAGCCGTGGCAGATGTCGAACACGCGCTCGAGCTCGCGCGTGCAGTCTTCCTCGTCGTAGAACGTCGGGGCCCGCCAATCCAGTGCGTGCCGGGTGGGGGCCTCGAGGTTGCCTTCGCGGGTGGTCATGACAGCACCTCGTCCGGTGGGTACATGCGCCGGTCCCGCGTCGAGACGCGGGCCGGCTTGGTGAGCTGAGGCCGGGCACAGACAAGCCCTGCGGATCGTCTGTGCCAGCCGAGGGGCTTGGCCCTCTGGGCGATAGCGGACCAACGCTTGGCCCGCACCATTGCGCCATTGGCCGGGCGCCTTGTCCCGGCGATCCTCCGACGGCGCACCCGGCCCTCACGCCGGGTGCGCCGGGAAGGATCAGTCGACCAGCGCTTCCAGCGCCTTCGTGTAGCGGTTGGCGTGCGAGCGCTCGGCCTTGGCCAGCGTTTCGAACCAGTCGGCGATCTCGTCGAAGCCCTCTTCGCGGGCGGTCTTGGCCATGCCGGGGTACATGTCGGTGTACTCGTGGGTCTCGCCGGCCACGGCGGCCGCCAGGTTCTGCCGGCTCGAGCCGATCGGCAGCCCGGTGGCCGGATCGCCCACCGCCTCGAGGAACTCGAGGTGGCCGTGGGCATGGCCCGTCTCGCCTTCGGCCGTGGAGCGGAACAGCGCCGCCACGTCGTTCTGGCCTTCGATGTCGGCCTTGTTTGCGAAATACAGGTAGCGCCGGTTGGCCTGCGATTCACCGGCGAACGCATCCTTCAGATGCTGCTCGGTCTTCGATCCCTTCAAACCCATGTCGCTCTCCTTCAAGTGAGGTGATGAAACGGCGGGCCCGCCGTGGCTCGGCAGGCTCGGGAGCGTCATTACAGCACTCCGCAGCACGCACTCGATGCGAAGTGTCAATCGCGGGCATAGTCGGGGCCAATCGCCCGCGCGGCGCTACTTTCAGGCTGTGTCCAGCAGCCGGCAGGCCAGTGCGTGCAGGCGCGCCCGCGGGTCCAACAGGCCGTCCAGCACATCGAGGTGGTTGGCACCTGGGACGCTCTCGCACACCGGCACCGCCCGCTGGCCCCATGCGGCGCGGATCAGCCGGTTCTGGCGCAGGAACTCGTCGCTCTCAGCGCCGCCCACCACCGCGAACAGGCGCCCCGCGGGTGGCGGGAAGCCCACCGGGCTCAGGCGACGCACTGCGCTCGGCGTCAGGCGAAGGTCGCCCTGCAGGAACGGCGTTCTTCGCAGCGGCTCGAGGTCGAACACGCCCGAAATCGCGAGCACCGACTTCACCAGCCGCGCGGGCAGGCCGCGCTCGGCCTCGGGCCAGCGGCAGCACAGCAGCATGGCCGCGAGGTGGGCGCCGGCCGAGTGGCCGGCAACCACGATACGCTGCGGATCGCCGCCGTAGCGCACGGCATGGCGAAAGGTCCAGGCCAGCGCGCGCACCATCTGGAGAGCGATCGTCTCGATGCTCACCGCCGGGCACAGCGCGTAGTTCGGCAGCACGACCATTGCGCCGCGCTCGACCCATGGCGGCGCCACGAACGACAGGTCGCGCTTGTCGAGCGAGCGCCACCAGCCGCCATGGATGAAGACGAACACGGGCGCCCCCGCGGAGGCCGAGGCGAAGACGTCCAGCGTCTCGTTGGGCCCGTCCCCGTAGCGGACGTCGAGCTGCGGGCGCAATCGCTCGCGCGCGTGAACCGAAGCCGAGGCCCAGCGCTCGAAGATTTGCGGGTGCTCGGCGATCCGAGCCCGGTTGTTGTACTGGGCATCGAGCCAGGCGGGTTCGTGGTGTGTCATCGAAAGCTCCGGAAGTGCTGACCGTATCGGCGCCACGTTTCTAACCCGATGCGCATCGCCCCGGCCGAGCCGCCCGATTTGGTAAACTCCCAGCCTGCGTGGGGGGGTAGCTCAGCTGGGAGAGCGCTGCGTTCGCAATGCAGAGGTCGGGAGTTCGATCCTCCTCCTCTCCA
>CAVZXE010000023.1:0-83222 GCA_963779155.1 uncultured bacterium
CCTGAAGGCTCTCGGCGAAGTAGGGGTCGGTGGGGGCCTGCGCCGCCAGCACCGACGAGCGCCGGTGACGGCCACCAGGCCGAGCGCCGCGGCGCGTGCGGCGGGACGCGCCGGCCGCCAGCGCCGCCACCAGCATGGCCGCGCCGAAGGCGGGCAGCGTGGTCGGCGTGAGCCAGGCCGCTGCCATGCTGCGGGCCGAAGTTGAGCGCGGTCGACAAGGCGGTGCTTGCAAAGCCGAGTGTTGCCGCACCCAGCACCAGGACCAGGCGCCGCCAACCCGGCCGCATGGCGCTGGAGGCGAGCAGGCACGGAGCGAGCAGGCCGAACGCCGTCAAGGCACCCTCCGCGAGCGGCGACAGCGCGCCTGCCGGCACGTCCAGCTGCGTCAGCGGGGCGGCCCAGTCGGCCGCCCAGGACACACCTTCTGCCCACGCGCCCAGGGCCACCACCGCCTGAAGCACCTGCGGCCAGACCTGGCCGAGGCCGAGCGGTACCGGCGCCGGGAAAAGCAGACCGAGCGGCCACAGCAGCAGCAAGCCAAGCCCGCCGGCGCTGCCGCCGACGAACCAGCGTTCGCGGACAGTCTGCCAGCGCAGCCGAAGCCCAGGTCCTCGGCACCAGCCCGAGCAACACCGCCAAGGCGGCACCGGCGACGTTCAGCGCCAGTCGAGGCTGAAGGCGACCCGATCCGGCAGGTAGTTCTGCGTCAGTTCGATCGCGAGCGAGAGCAGCGACGGCCGCGCACCGCCGCCAACCCGGCCACACCCACGCGCGCCCGGCTCGCACCGCGCGGCGAAGCCCAGCACGCCCAACGGCAGGTAGCCGAGGAGGTTGGAAGACGAGATCGAAGCCCGTCCAGTAGCGGGGCCAGGCGAGGCCGAGGAAGTGCAGCGGCGAATTGCCCGGCACGCGCCACTCGCCGAACGGGTACAGGCTCGCGTAGAGGATCAGCCCGGCGTAGAGCCAGGCCAGCGGGACGGCGGAGCTGCGATGGCGGGCCACCGGCGTGCCCGCCCATGCTCAGAAGGGCTTGACGACCACCACCACCACGACGCCGGCGAACAGCATCACCGACACTTCGTTGAAGACACGGTACCAGCGGTCGCTGCGGGGGTGCGTGAGCGCTCGAAGTCGCGCAGCAGCCAGCGCAGGCATGGTGGTAGCCGAGCACGCGATCACCAGCACCAGCTTGGCGTGCAGCCAGCCGGTGCCCGGGCCGCGGCCGACGCCGCACCACAGCCACAGGCCGAGGCCGAGCGCCGGCACCATCAGCAGCCCGCGAAGCGGTACAGGCGGCGCGCCATCAGCAACAGCCGCTCGCGCTCGGCGTGGCTGTCGGCGGGGGACCGCGCCAGGTTGACGAAGAGCCGCGGCAGGTAGAACAGGCCCGCGAACCAGCTGGCGACGAAGACGATGTGGAAGGCCTTGACCCAGAGCATCGGGATTATCGCCAGGGGGAGGTCGCGGGCATCGGGATCGGGGCCGGTGGCGGGCAGAAGAAAACGGTGCACACGAAAAGGGCCCGACCGGAGCCAGGGCGAAAAGCCTTGATCGCTGTCATCACGCTAAGGCACCTGCTCAGGGAGGAAAAGCAGGGAACGACGACCTTGCGGCTATCATTCAGGGGTCACTTTAGCAGAGTGCGCGCGAAACTGCCGAACGCGCGCGGATCACGCCGGCTAGCGGAGCATCGCGCGGCGGGGACGACCGCCCGATCAAACGCCACCACCTTACCCCGCCAGCCGCCCGCGCCGCCTGCGCCGCGATGCGTTCACGCGCGCTCGCTGGTGCGCGAGAACCGGCTCGCGCCATCCGACCTGATCCTTCCGGTGTTCGTGCTCGACGGCAGCGCCAGGCACAGGACGTGGCCTCGATGCCCGGCGTGCAGCGCGGCAGCCTGGACCGCCTGCTGCCGCTGGCCGAGGACTGCGTGGCGCTGGGCGTGCCGGTGATGGCGCTGTTCCCGGTGATCGACCGGCGCTCAAGACCGCCGACGGCCGCGAGGCGACCAACCCCGAAGGCCTGGTGCCGCGCGCGGTGCGCGAGTTGAAGACAGCGCTTCCCGAACTCGGGCGTGCTGACCGACGTCGCGCTCGACCCCTTCACCCGCACGGCCAGGACGGCCTGCTCGACGACACCGGCTACATCCTCAACGACGAGACGGTGGCCGTGCTGGTCGCGCAGGCGCTGGTGCAGGCCGAGGCCGGCGTCGACATCGTCGCGCCCAGCGACATGATGGACGGCCGCATCGGCGCCATCCGCGGCGCGCTCGAAGGCGCGGCTTGATCCACACCCGCATCATGGCCTACAGCGCCAAGTACGCGAGCGCCTTCTACGGCCCGTTCCGCGACGCCGTCGGCTCGGCCGGCAACCTCGGCAAGAGCGACAAGAAGGTCTACCAGATGGACCCGGGCAACAGCGACGAGGCGCTGCGCGAGGTGGCGCTGGACATCGCCGAAGGCGCCGACATGGTGATGGTCAAGCCCGGCATGCCCTACCTGGACATCGTGCGCCGCGTGAAGGACGAGTTCCGCGTGCCGACCTTCGCCTACCAGGTCAGCGGCGAGTACGCGATGCTCAAGGCCGCCGCGCGCCAACGGCTGGCTCGACCACGACGCGGTGATGATGGAGAGCGCTGCTGGCCTTCAAGCGCGCCGGCGCCGACGGCGTGCTGACCTACTTCGCGCTCGACGCGGCGCGCGCTGCGGCGCCTGAGCGCGGCCGCTGATGCGCGTCTTCCACGTCAGCGGCGAGCGGTTCACCGAACTCGACGCGCTGCCCGCGAGCCTGCCGGCCACCGGCTTCCTGTGGCTGGGCACCGCGCGCCGCGAGTTCGAGCTCCGCATCGCCGAGTTGCAGGCCGCGCTGCAGCGCTGGGGCGCCGGCCAGCTGGTCGACCTGCACGTCTCCGACCTGCTCAACAACCAGCTGCCCAGCCACTTCGACTACACCTCGTGGTACGACCTGATGGTGTTCCGCCGCCTGGCCGCCGGGGCCGGCAGCCAGGACCTGTTCGTCGACGATCGCCACGGCACGCTGGCCTCGGCCAAGCGCGCGCTGGACGCCATCGACACCAGCCCGGTGGGCTTCGCCGTCTTCGACCGCGTGCTGGTCACCGTGCACCCCACCGACTGCGCGGTGCGCGACTACTTCGCCCAGCGCTACCTGTCGCTCGGCACGGCCGGCGACAGCCGCGGCGCGTCACGCCTGCCGAGCAGCCCGGCGGACCTGATGCTGCGCATGGTCAACCACATGGTCGACAGCTACCTGGACCTGCGCCGCCTGCTGACGCGGCAGCTCGGCACGCTGCAGCAGGAATTGCTGGACCCGCGCAGCCGCTTCCACGACTGGCAGGTGCTGCTGGAAGCGCGCAACGCGCTGCACCTGCTGGAAGACACCTGCGAGGACCAGCGCAGCGCGGTGCAGGAGTGGATCGACGCGCTGGACGAGTGGCCCGAGCGAGACCGACCCGCAGGCACGGCGCGAACGCGAATTGCTGCGCGTGCGCTCGCGCGACGTGCTCGAACACGTCGAACGCGTGCTGGGCCACGTGCGCCGGCTCGAGCAGTCGCGCCGAGACCGCGGTGCAGATGCACTTCTCGGCGCTGGGCCACCGCACCAACGACATCATGCGCACGCTGACGGTGCTGACGGCCATCTTCCTGCCGCTGAACCTGATCACCGGCTTCTTCGGCATGAACTTCGACGCCCTGCCGCTGATCCACAGCGCCGACCGGCTTCTGGATCACCTTCTGGGCCATGGTGCTTGCTCGGCCTCGGCCTGGCCCTTCTTCTGGCGCAAACGCTACCTGGGCGCCGCCACCGTAGGCGGAGGCGCGCCTGGCTGCGGCGCTCAGGCCGGTACGGATCGGGGTAGCCGAGCGCGACCAGCAGCTCGCTCTCGCGCGCCTCCATGCGTTCGGCGGCGCGCGTCTCGTGGTCGTAGCCCTGCGCGTGCAGCGCACCGTGGACCAGCAGGTGCGCGTAGTGCGCGTCGAGCGTCTTGCCGTCGGCGCGCGCCTCGGCCGCGACCACCGGCGCGCACAGCACCAGGTCGGCCACGACGACCGGCTCGCGCTGGTAGTCGAAGGTCAGCACGTTGGTCGCGTGGTCCTGGCCGCGGTAGTCGCGGTTCAGCGCGCGGCCCTCGTCGGCGCCGACGACGCGCACGGTGATCTGCGCCGGCGAGCGAGCGCCGCCCGCAGCCAGCGCGCCACGCGGTGACGCGGCAGCTGCGCGCGATGGGACCGTCGGGGAACTGCAGCGACAGTGCGAGGTCTTCTGCGCCTCAGGCTCGCCGGGCCGACCGGCGCGGGGGGCTGGGGGCACCGCCTCATCCGCGCTCTCGCTGCGGTCCGCCGCTCGTAGGCCTCGACGATGCGCGCCACCAGCGGGTGGCGCACCACGTCGGCGCGCTGAAGCGCGTGAAGGCGATGCCGCGCACGCGGCGCAGCACGTGCTCGGCATCGACGAGGCCGCTCTCGCTGCCGCGCGGCAGGTCGATCTGGCTGACGTCGCCCGTCACCACCGCGCGCGACCGAAGCCGATCCGCGTCAGGA
This sequence comes from uncultured bacterium, assembly GCA_963779155.1. Classification (GTDB taxonomy): domain Bacteria; phylum Pseudomonadota; class Gammaproteobacteria; order Burkholderiales; family Burkholderiaceae_C; genus CAIKUF01. The sequence goes on from CAVZXE010000023.1 coordinate 4,560, forward strand.
ACATCTTCATCTGCTCGGGCGTCGTGTTCTGCGCCTCGTCGAGGATCACGAACGCGTGGTTCAGCGTGCGCCCGCGCATGAAGGCCAGCGGCGCGATCTCGATCGAGGCCTTCTCGAAGGCCTTGGCGACGCGGTCGAAGCCCATCAGGTCGTACAGCGCGTCGTACAGCGGGCGCAGGTAAGGGTCGACCTTCTGCGCCAGGTCGCCGGGCAGGAAACCGAGCCGCTCGCCGGCCTCGACGGCCGGGCGCGTCAGCACGATGCGCTGCACCGCGCTGCGCTCGAGCGCATCGACGGCGCAGGCCACGGCGAGGAAGGTCTTGCCGGTGCCCGCCGGGCCGATGCCGAAGCTGATGTCGTGGCTGAGGATGTTGCGGATGTAGCGGATCTGGTTCGGCGTGCGCCCCTGCAGGTCGGCGTGGCGGGTGCGCAGCGCGATCGGCGCCTCGGGGGCATCGACCGTGACGCGCCGCCGCGCCGCCGCCGGCTCGCCGGCCACTGCCTCGGTCAGTGCGAGCTGGAACGTCTCGGCACCGATCGGCTTGCGCGCGCGCTCGTAGAGCAACTGCAGGAGCCGCAACGCGCTCTCGGCGGACGCCTTGGGGCCCTCGACGCGAAAGGCCTCGTTGCGCCGCTTGATGGCGACGCCCAGCGCCTGCTCGATGTCGCGCAGGTGTTCGTCGAGGCTGCCGCACAGGTGGGCGACGCGGGGGTTGTCGAGCGGAAGGAAGGCGTGGCGAAGAATCACGGCGGGGCGGGCGTTCGAACAGCTTGCCATTGTCGTCGCATCGGCAGCCGGCCGTGCGTTGCGGGCCGCGCCAGCGCGGCGTCTGGGCGTCGCGACCGGCGAGGCGCAAGATGTGGCTACGCTTGCGCGGCGTCAATCGACGCGTCGCCGCAGAAGCTCAGACTGGAAAAGGAAAGGTTGACCATGAAAGTGTTGTTGCCCATCGATGGTTCCGAGCTGGCGCTGGACGCCGTGCGCTTTGCAATACGCCTGGCGCGCGAGGGCCTGCCGCTGCAGTGCGTGCTTGGCAACGTGCAGGAACCAGCCACCCTTTACGAGCTGGTCGTGGCCCACGATGCCGAGGTCCTGCAAAGCGTCAGCGGCGCTGCCGGCGTGCATGCGCTCGAGCCGGCCCAGGCCTTGTTGCGCGAGGCCGGCATCGAGCACGAGTGTGAAGTCGCCAGCGGTGACCCGGGCCACCGCCTGGTCGAGATGGCCGAGCGCTTCGGCTGCGATGCGGTGATCATGAGCGCGCGCGGCATGGGCGCGGTGCGTCAGGCGCTGCTCGGCTCGGTCTCGCAATCGGTCCTGCACGCCAGCCCCGTGCCGGTGGTGATCGTCAAGCCGACGCCCGAGCCCGAAGCCGAGGCCGACGAGTTGGCCGAGTTCGACGAGCCCGCGTCGCCCGGTTGACATGAAGACCGTCCATGCCCGTTGGGATCGGCAGGCTGCTTTCGGCCCGTTGCGGTCAGTGCCAACGCCCGCTTTGCGGCCTGCCGGCATCGGCGCGGCAAGGCCGGGGCGGGCAGGCGCGGCGGCTTCACTGCGGCGCCCCTCGCTGCGCTCCGGGTCCCCTGCGCTCCTCGCTCCGCGGGGCGGCTGCGATCACTCCGCAGTGCGCGCTGGACTCCGCGACAGTGCATAGAGCGTTCTCGCCGGTCCGCCGGGTACGGCCCGGCCGGCCGCAGACGGGCGGCCGGCCTTCGCCAGGCACAAAGCCTGCGCAGGCAGGCTTGTGTCCGGGCTCAGCCCCCGCTGCGCGGCGGTGCTCGGCGCCGCACAGGCGCCGCCGGCACCCGGCCGCGTGCGGACCCGGCGTTGGGGCGGCGCAGGGCTTTGCCTGCAGGAATGCCCCGTGTCGCCGAGGCAAGGCCTGGCCCGCCGGCGCGCGCGCGCACGTCGTGAACTGACTGGTCGCAACTGTTCGGGCGGGTGAGCGCAGCGAACGCAGCGAGTTTTGCGACGCGACCCCAGGCGAGCATCGCAGTGCAGTCGGCGCAACGCGACGACCGCCACAGCATGAGCTTCCACCGGGCACCGCCTGCCGCGCCGCGCTGAAGCCGCGAGAGAGCGAGCACCGGGCAACGGCAGCACTGGGCCGAACGCAGCCGCTCGAGTCCCCCCAGCGTTCGGCATCAGCCCACTTCGCTGCACGAACGGCGCGGATCGCCTACTGGACGATGAGCCGCGGGTGCGGTCAGGCGCGGTGGCGCCGCTGGCAGCCAGGCGCTGCGGCACTGGCATGACAACCATGGCGCAGCCTGCCTTCGAACTGCCGGTGTTCGACCCGCTGCGCCTGACCGCGGTGAGCCTCGACGTGCAGGCGGTGCAGCGCCTCGGCGCGGCGGGCATTCGCGCCCGCCAGGCCAGCCGGCTGCGCGCACTGCTGAAGGCGGCGCGGCAGCGATCGCCGCTGTATCGCGAGTTGCTGCCCGTCACGCTGCCAGAGTCTGGCGGCCAGATCGACCTTGCCGCACTGCCGGTGGTCGGCAAAGCGCAGCTGATGCAGCGCTTCGACGACTGGGTTACCGACCCCGCCATTCGCCAACCCGAACTGCGCCTGTTTCTGGCCGACCCCGGGCGCGTGGGCAACGCGTTCCTCGGCCGCTACATCGTCTGGGAGAGCTCGGGCACGCGCGGCGAGCCGGGCGTGTTCGTGCAGGATGCGCAGGCGATGGCCGTCTACGATGCGCTCGAGGCGCTGCGCCGCCACACGCTGCGCCCGATGCAACGGCTGTTCGACCCGCTGTACCTGAGCGAGCGGCTCGCCTTTGTCGGCGCGACAGGCGGGCATTTCGCGAGCGTGGTGTCGGTCGAGCGGCTGCGCCGGCTCAACCCGTGGATGGGCGTGGCGTTCCACAGCCTGTCGATCCTGCGCCCGACGGCCGAGCTGGTGGACGAGCTGAACGCACTGGCGCCGACGATCCTGGTCAGCTACCCGACGGCGGTCGCGCTACTCGCCGAGCAGGCACGCGCCGGCCTGCTGCGCATTCGGCCAGCCGAGATATGGACTGGCGGCGAGACACTGACCGGCGCGGTGCGGCAGCTCGCCGAGCAGACCTTCGGCTGCAGCGTGCGCGACAGCTACGGCGCGTCGGAGTTCCTCTCGATCGGCTGGGAGTGCGAGCACGGTCGCATGCATGCCAACGCCGACTGGGTGATCCTCGAGCCGGTGGATGAACACCACCGCCCGGTGCCGCCCGGCGAGACTTCATGCTCGACGCTGCTGACCAACCTGGCCAATCACGTGCAACCGCTGATCCGCTACGACCTCGGGGACAGCCTGCGCATCGTGCCCGAGCCCTGCGCCTGCGGCTCGCCGCTGCCCGTGATCGAGGTGCAGGGCCGGCACGACGACCCGCTGCTGCTGCACGACGCCGCCGGCCATCGCGTCACCTGGCTGCCGCTGGCCCTGTCGACCCTGCTGGAGGAAGAGGCCGGCGTGTTCGACTTCCAGCTGCTGCAGCGCGACGCACGCACGATCGGTCTGCGAGTCGGCGCCAGCGCCGAAGATGCCCGCCTGGCGCTGGCGCGTTGCAGCAAGGCGCTGCGCGCGCTGGCCCAGCGCGACCATCTGGGCGGCCTGTGCCTCGTCGAGGAACCGGGCCTGCCGCTGCTGCACGGCAGCAGCGGCAAGGTCAAGCGCGTGGTTGCACTCGGACCCGAGAAACCCCGGCGGCCATAGCGACGGGCCCCAGCCCTGCAGGCCGCGCCGGGCCAGTGGCCCGCCCCTTCGGCAGGCAGGAACAGTCCACTGGACTGTTCCTGTCCGGCCTCAGCCTTGCAGGCCGCGCCGGGCCAGTGGCCCGCCCCTTCGGCAGGCAGGAACAGTCCACTGGACTGTTCCTGTCCGGCCTCAGCCCCAGACTTCCTGGGCGACTTCGACGACCAGCCGCAGCTTGGCCCGCTGCGCCTCGACCGCGATATCGTTGCCGTGCACGGTGCTCGAGAAGCCGCACTGCGGGCTCAGGCACAGCTGATCGAGCGGCGCGTGCTTCGCCGCCTCGTCGATGCGGCGCTTCAGTTCGTCCTTGCTCTCGAGCGTGCCGAACTTGGTCGTTACCAGACCAAGGACGACGATCTTGCCCTTGGGCAGGAAGCGCAGCGGCCGGAAGTCGCCCGAGCGCTCGTCGTCGTACTCCATGAAGTAGGCGTCGAGGTCCATCTCCTTGAGCAGCGCCTCGGCCACCGGCTCGTAGTTGCCGGCCGCCGCGTGCGTGCTCTTGAAGTTGCCGCGGCACAGGTGCATCGCGAGCGTCATGCCGGCGGGCTTTTGCGCGACGACCTTGTTGATGAACTTCGCATAGCGGTGCGGCAGCTCGTTCGGGTCGTCGCCACGCGCACGCGCCGCCTCGCGCATCTTCTCGTCGCACAGGTAGGCCATGTTGGTGTCGTCCATCTGCACGTAGGTGCAGCCGGCGGCGGCGAGCGACTTCAACTCGTCGCCGTAAGCGCGGGCGACGTCGTCGTAGAAGGCCGGCTCCAGCTCCGGGTAGGCCTCGCGGCTGATGCCCGCACGGCCGCCGCGGAAGTGCAGCATCGTCGGCGACGGGATCGTCACCTTGGGCGTTCGGCCGGCCGAGACCTGGCTCTTCAGGTACTCGAAGTCGGCGCGCTGGATGTCCTTCACGTGCCGAACCTTGTCGACCACGCGCATCACCGGCGGCGCAAGCTCCTGCGTGCCGTCGGGCTTGACGATTGTCACCGGCACGTCGGTCTTCACGCCGCCCAACTGGTCGAGGAAGTCGATGTGGAAGTAGGTGCGCCGGAACTCGCCGTCGGTGATGGATTGCAGGCCCACGTCTTCCTGGAACTTGACGATCTCGGTGATCGCGCGATCCTCGACTTCGCGCAGCTGCGCGGCCGTGATCGCGCCCTGCTGGCGCTGTTCGCGCGCGTCGAGCAGGACCTTCGGGCGCAGGAAGCTGCCGACGTGGTCGGCGCGGAACGGGGGCGTGGTGCGTTGGGTCATGGGTTCTCTCCTGTCGGGGGGCGGCTCTAAACGCCGGGCCGGGCCGGGCCGGGCGCGCGGCGCGCCCGGCGTCATTGTCGAACCCCGCGGGACCCCCGTGGCAAGGGTTTATCCTCGCTGCCCAGCGCCGGCCCGGCGCCGCCTCCGCACGGCGGATGCGGGTTGTGCGCAATGGACACGGCAGCGCTTCGCGCTACCGTACCCGTACCCTTCTCGGAGACGACACAGCATGGACAAGCGACAACTTCTGAAGACCGGCGCGCTGGCCCTGGCACTCGCCGCGTTCGGCGGCATGGCGCGCGCCGCCGACCCGTTGAAGATCGGCCTCGTGCTGCCGATGACCGGCCCCTTCGCCTCCACCGGCAAGCAGATCGACGCCGCGGTCAAGCTCTACCTGGCGCAAAACGGCGACACCGTCGCCGGGCGCAAGGTCGAGGTGATCCTGAAGGACGACGGCGGCGTCGCCGACGCCACACGGCGCCTGTCGCAGGAACTCGTCGTCAACGACAAGGTCGTCGTGCTCGCCGGGTACGGGCTGACGCCGCTGGCCTTCGCGACGGCGCCGATCGCGACGCAGAGCAAGACGCCGATGGTGGTGATGGCGGCGGCGACGTCGAGCGTCACCGAGCGCTCGCCCTACATCGTGCGCACGAGCTTCACGCTGCCGCAGGTGACGGTGGCCGTCGCCGAATGGGCGAACAAGAACAAGCTGAAGAAGTTCGTCACGCTGGTGTCGGACTACGGCCCCGGCATCGACGCCGAGAAGACCTTCAAGGAGCGCGTGCTGTTGAACGGCGGCCAGGTGGTGGCCGAACTCCGCGTGCCGGTGGCCAACCCCGACTTCGCACCCTTCCTGCAGCGCGTGCGCGACGCCCAGCCCGACGCGGTATTCGTCTTCGTGCCCTCGGGCGTCGGCTCGGCGTTCATGAAGCAGTTCGCCGAACGCGGGCTCGACAAGGCCGGCATCCGCCTCATCGCCACCGGCGACCTCGTCGACGACGACATCCTCAACGGCATGGGCGACGTGGCGCTCGGCGTCGTCTCGTCGCATCACTATTCGGCGGCGCACCCGTCGCCGCTGAACAAGAAGTTCGTCGAGGCCTTCGGCAAGGCCAACGGCGGCCTGCGGCCGAACTTCTTCGCCGTCAGCGGCTACGACGGCATGCGCGTCATCATGGAGGGCCTGAAGGCCACCCAGGGCGCGGGCGGCGAGGCGCTGGTCAATGCGATGAAGGGCCAGGTCTTCGAGAGCCCGCGCGGGCCGGTGCTGATCGACGCGCAGACGCGCGACATCGTGCAGGACGTGTACGTGCGCAAGGTCGAGCACGTCAACGGGCAGCTCTACAACGTCGAATTCGACGTGCAGAAAGCGGTGAAGGACCCCGGCAAGACGGCCAAGTAGATGCCCGGGCGCACCCGGCCCAGGCTCGACGCGATGCGAGCGCGTGCTGGCCATCGCCCGCGCCCTCACCCGCACGCGGGCGAGCGAGTGCAGCAGGTCACCCGCCCCCCTCTCCCGTTCGCGGGAGAGGGGGGCGGTGAGGGCTCGTCCCGATGCTGACCCTGCTTTTCGACGGCATCGCCTACGGCATGCTGCTGTTCGTGCTGGCCGTCGGGCTGGCGGTGACGCTCGGCTTGATGAACTTCATCAACCTCGCCCATGGCGCGTTCGCGATGGCCGGCGGCTACGTCACCGTGCTGCTGATGAACCGCCTTGGCGTGCCGTTCCTGTGGTGCCTGCCGATCGCCTTCGTCGGCGTCGGCGCGCTCGGCGCGCTGCTCGAACGCACGCTGTACCGGCCGATGTACGCCAAGCCGCACCTCGACCAGGTGCTGTTCTCGATCGGCCTCGTCTTCATGGCGGTCGCGGCGGTGGACTTCTTCGTCGGCTCGCAGCAGCAGATCGTGCAGTTGCCGGCCTGGCTGCAGGGCCGCTTCGACTGGGCCGCGGTGGGCATCGGCAAGTACCGGCTGTTCATCATCGTCGTCTGCGCGGCGCTGACCGTCGCGCTGCAGTGGGTGCTCGTGCGCACGCGCTTCGGCAGCCGCCTGCGCGCGTCGGTCGACGACGCGCGGGTGGCCGGCGGGCTCGGGCTCGACGTGAACCGCATCTTCCTGCTCACCTTCGCCGTCGGTTCGGGGCTGGCCGGGCTCGGCGGTGCGCTCGGCGCCGAGGTGCTGGGGCTGGACCCGAGCTTCCCGCTCAAGTTCATGATCTATTTCCTGATCGTCGTCGCCGTGGGCGGCACGACCACCATCACCGGCCCGCTGCTCGCCGCGCTGCTGCTGGGCATCGCCGACGTGGCCGGCAAGTACTACGTGCCCAAGCTCGGAGCCTTCATCGTCTACAGCCTGATGCTCGTGATTCTGGTCTGGCGGCCGCAGGGGCTGCTGGCGCGGTCGGGTGCGCGGTGAGCCGGGTCGCCGACGTCTTGCGGGCGGATGCTCGCTGGCGCGGGTGGGAGATCGCACTCGCCGCTGCACTGCTGGCGTCGTGGTGGCTGCTGCCGGGGCAGGCGCTGCTGGCGAGCGAGATCGCGATCCTGGCGCTGTTCGCGGTCTCGCTCGACCTGATCCTCGGCTATGCGGGCATCGTCTCGCTCGGTCATGCGGCGTTCTTCGGCTTCGGCGCCTACACCGCGGCGCTGTTCGCCAAGCATGTGCAACCCGACCCGCTCGTAGGCATGGCAGTGGCCGTGGCCGCCACGGCAGCGCTGGGCGCCCTGTGCAGCCTGCTGATCCTGCGCGGCTCGGACCTGACGCGGCTGATGGTGACGCTCGGCGTCGCATCGATCCTGTATGAGCTTGCCAACAAGCTCGACGACCTGACTGGCGGCGCCGACGGCCTGCATGGCGTCGTGATGGCGCCGCTGCTGGGCCGCTTCGAGTTCGATCTGTCCGGTCGCGTTGCGTACGCGTACGCGCTGGCCGTGTTGATGGTTGCGCTGGGCCTCGCGCGCAGGCTCGTGCACTCGCCGTTCGGCTATTCGCTGCGGGCGCTGCGCGACAACCGGCTGCGCGCGGCGAGCATTGGCCTGGCGGTCAACGCGCGGCTCGTGGCCGTGTACACGGTGGCCGCGGCGATGGCCGGTGCCGCCGGGGCGCTGCTGGCGCAGACCACCGGCTTCGCGTCGCTCGACGTGCTGGCCTTCCACCGCAGCGCCGACGTGATGCTGGTGCTGGTGATCGGCGGCACCGGCTACCTGTACGGCGGCGTCTTCGGCGCGATCGCGTTCAAGCTGCTGCAAGACCTGATTTCGGCCTGGACGCCGCAGTACTGGACATTCTGGCTCGGCCTGTTCCTGGTCGTGCTGGTGCTCGTCGGGCACGAACGGCTGATTCGGCCTTGGACGTGGTGGAGATGACGCCCCCCGGTCTTCGGGGTACCGAACCCCACCCCCCGCGGGGGTGCGGGCCCGCTTGGGAGCGGCCCGGCGCTGGGCCCGCTGCGCCATGAGCATCGTGCTCGAAACGCGCGCGCTGGTGAAGCGCTTCGGCGGCCTCGTCGCGACCGACGGCGTCTCGCTGCGCATCGAGAAGGGCGCGCGCCATGCGCTGATCGGCCCCAACGGCGCCGGCAAGACGACCCTGATCAACCTGCTGACCGGCGTGCTCGAACCAAGCTCGGGCAGCATCGCGCTGGATGGCGAGGACATCACCCGCCTGGCCCCGCACCGCCGCGTCCGGCGCGGCATCGTGCGCACCTTCCAGATCAACCAGTTGTTCAGCACCCTGACGCCCTTGCAGTCGCTGGCGCTGGCGGTGTCGGCGCAGCTCGGCATCAGCGCGCAATGGTGGCGGCCGCTGGGCCACGACCGGCGCGTGACCGCGGCGTGCGAGACACTTCTCGCCCAGTTTCACCTGGACGACGTGATGAACCAGCACGTGGCCCAACTTGCCTACGGCAAGCGCCGGCTGCTCGAGATCGCCACCGCGCTGGCCTGCAAGCCGCGCGTGCTGCTGCTCGACGAGCCGGCGGCCGGCGTGCCCGAGGGCGAGCGAGAGGAGATCTTCAGGACCGTCAACGCGCTGCCCGACGACGTGTCGGTGCTGCTGATCGAGCACGACATGGACCTGGTGTTCAACTTCGCGCGCAGCGTGACGGTGCTCGTCAACGGCGCCGTCTTCGCCGAAGGCGATGTGCGGGCCATTGCGAACGACGAGCGCGTGAAGGCCGTCTACCTCGGGCAGGGCAAGGGCGCCGCGCATGGCTGAGCTGCTGCGCGTGCGCGGCCTGCGGGCGGGCTACGGCGAGGCCGTCGTGGTGCAAGGCGTCGACCTGTCGCTCGACCAGGGCCAGTCGCTCGCACTGCTGGGCCGCAACGGCACCGGCAAGACCACGCTCATCAACACGCTGGTCGGCGTGACGCGGCGCCACGCCGGGACGATCGCGCTGGCGGGCCGCGACATCACGGCACTGCCGGCGCACCGCCGCGCGGCGGCCGGCATCGGCTGGGTGCCACAGGAGCGCAACATCTTCAAGTCGCTCAGCGTCGACGAGAACCTCAGCGCCGTGGCGCGCCCCGGCCCGTGGACCGCGCAGCGCGCCTACGAGATGTTCCCGAGGCTGGCCGAACGGCGTGCCAACCTGGGCCACCAGCTTTCGGGCGGCGAGCAGCAGATGCTGGCCGTCGCGCGGGCGCTGGTGCTGAACCCGAAGCTGTTGCTGCTCGACGAGCCGCTCGAAGGGCTGGCGCCGATCATCGTCGAGGAACTGCTGCGCTCGATCGCGCGCGTGGTGCGCGACGAGGGCGTGTCGGCGATCATCGTCGAGCAGAACCCGCGGCTGATCCTGCCGATCACGCACCAGGCCGTGGTGCTGGACCGCGGCCAGGTGGTGCACCGGGGGTCGAGCGCGGAGTTGCTGGCCGACCCGGCGCGGCTCGAACGCTGGCTGGCCGTTTCGGGCGATGCGGCCGCTTAGACGGCTCTTGTCGTTCCCTGTGGGCTGCGGGCCACGGGACCCATGCACAGGGAAACAGGGAGTTCTACACCGCAGCGAAAGGAGCTCCCGGTGCCTTCATGGCTACGTTTGCGCTGCCCGTCCGAGTCGGAAATGGCTCCCCGGGGTTGGCGATGCCGAAAACTGGGCCGAGGCGGTTCAGGTCGCCGATGGAAAGTCGTCGATCCGCACCGGGCCGCGAACGCGCACTCCACGAGCGTCGGCAATGCATCGAGTGCGGTCGTTGACGTCGGTGGCTCGATCTTCCGGACCCGGCCAGTTCCAGCCGCTAGCCACGCGCAGCTCCCCGGCGTTGCGCCTCGCGGTCCTCGCGACTGAGGCGCTAGCAAGGTCGCCAGCAGAAAGTGGCCACGCGTAGGTAGCTGATGGTCGAGTCGCTAGTCACGAAGTACAGTGTCACCACGCTCAGCGCGTGGTCGGATGGCCTGTCTGCCCCGCTTCCCAGATCTTGTGTTCTCTAAGGTGTCGCTTCAGCCAATGCCCGGCCTCGCCCAGCCCCGCGGCGACGCGCCACAGCAGATCGACGCCAACCAGCCAGTCCGTGTTCGGATAGGCGGTGAGCGGCAGTTCGACCAGTTCGCCTTGCTCGATCTCCCGCCGGATCAACTGGCGCGGCAACGTCGTCCAGCCGATTCCCTCGCGCGTCATCTCGAGCAATGCCAGGTAGCTCTCGGCCTTCCAGCAGCGCGGCGCATCGAGGTACTCGCTGGTGGGAAGATTCCTGTGATGGGCCCAGAACACGAGCCGCCGGTGCTCGCACAACTCGGCGAAGCCGATGCTCTGCCTCGAGGCGAGCGGGTGTCCGGCGCTCGCCACATGCGTCAGGATCAACTTGCCCATCTGACTGAAGCCGAGTTCGCGCGCATAGTTCGCCTGCGCGAACGAGATGCCGAGGTCGGCTTCGCCGGCCAGAACGAGCGTCGAGACGTCGCCGTGCAACGGATGCCGGATGTCCAGATCCACGAACGGATAGGCCTGCGCGAACTCGGCCAGCACCGCTACGACGGTGTTGTACGGCACTTCGATCGCCAAAGTGAGCCTGGCCTCGATCGGTCGCCCGAGACTCTGGGCGCGGCCCTCTAGTTCGCGGCAGCGTTCGAGCACGGCCTCGGCGTGGGCGAGCAGGCTCTGCCCTTGCGGCGTCAGCGCGGCAAGCTTGCCGGCCCGATCGAAGAGCGCGACGCCGAGGTCGATCTCCAGGTTGGACATCGCCTCGCTGACGGTGGACTGGCTGCGCGAGAGCTGCCGCGCGGCGCCGGAGAACGAGCCCGATCGCGCCACGGCGACGAGCATCTCGAGCTGCTCTAGCGAATAGCGCATTGCCGCTTCCATCGGCAGGTCCGATAGATGTTCATTTGTCCGCTGTGCGTCGCATGCGCAAGATCGCGTTCAGCAACGAAAGAACCCCGATGACATCGACCGCCCCCGCAAGCGACCCGCAACCCACCGCGCGCGATCTCGAACTGCTGCGCGACTCGATCGAGCTCTCGGCGCAATCGCGGCGCAAGGGCCGCCACCCTTTTGCCGCCCTCGTCGCCGACGAGCACGGCAACCTGATCGCCCAGGCCGAGAATAACTCCATGCCGCCCGAAGGCGACCCGACGCAACACGCCGAGCTGCGCGCCGTGGCAGCGGCTGCCCGCCGGCTCAGCCCCGAACAGCTGGCGCGATGCACGCTCTACACCAGCGCCGAGCCCTGCTGCATGTGCGCCGGCGCCGTCTACTGGAGCAACGTCGGACGCGTCGTCTACGGCCTGTCCGAACACGCGTTGCTCGGCTTGACTGGCGACCACCCCGAGAACCCCACCTTCTCGCTGCCCTGCCGCGAAGTCTTCGCGCGCGGACAACGGCAGGTCGAGGTGATCGGGCCACTGCTCGAAGACGAGGCCGGCAAGCCGCATGTCGGCTTCTGGGGCCGACCCCACGGCGATTGAGCCGCATCACCCACCACCACCAGCGAGGCAGGCCATGAACATCGCCACTCCCCAACCCCGTCCGCAAGCCGTCTGGGCGGCTGCGGCCCTGATCGCGGCGGCGCTCGCCGGCTGCGGCAAGAAGGAAGAAGCGCCGGCGCCAGTCGCGCAGGCGCCGACCGCGGCGAGCGCGGCCGCATCGGCGCCCGAGGCGCTGAAGGTCGCGTTCGTCTACATCGGGCCGGTCGGAACGTCGGGCTGGACCTACGCCCACGACCTGGGCCGGCAGGCCGTCGAGAAGGAGTTCGGCCCCAAGGTCAAGACCACCTTCGTCGCAGACGTGGCCGAATCGGCCGACTCCGAGCGCGTGTTCCGCGACCTCGTGCTCCAGGGCAACAAGTTGATCTTCGGCACGACCTTCGGCTACATGGAGCATCTGGTGCGCGTTGCGCCCGACGCGCCCGACGTCAAGTTCGAGCATGCCACCGGCTACAAGACCGCGCCCAACCTGCGCGTCTACGACGGCCGCACCTACGAAGGCGCCTACCTGGCCGGCATCGTCGCCGGCGGCATGACGAAGACGAACACGCTGGGCTTCGTCGGCTCGATCCCGGTGCCGGAGGTGATCCGCAACATCGACGCCTTCACGCTCGGCGCGCAAAGCGTCAACCCCAAGGTCAAGCTCAAGGTGGTCTGGGTCAATTCCTGGTTCGACCCGCCCAAGGAGGGCGACGCCGCGCAGGCGCTGCTCAACGGCGGCGCCGACGTGCTGCTGCAGAACACCGACTCCGCCGCCGTTGTGCAGACCGCCGAGAAGGCCGGCAAGTTTTCGATCGGCTGGAACAGCGACATGGCCGCCTTTGCGCCGAACGGTCACCTCGCTTCGGCTGTGAGCAATTGGGGCCCCTACTACATCAAGGCGGTTCACGACGTGATGGACGGCAAGTGGGTGGTCGGCCACACCTGGTGGGGCGTCAAGGAAGGTGCGATCGACCTGGTCTCGATCTCCGACAAGGTGCCCGCGGACCTCAAGGCCAAGGTCGAGAAGGCCAAGCAGGGCCTGGCCGACGGCAGCGTTGCGGTCTGGAAGGGTCCGATCGTCGATAACGCCGGCGTGGTGCGCTTGCCGGTCGACAAGGTGGCCGACGACGAGTTCATCGAGAAGATCCGCTTCTACGTGCGCGGCGTCGAAGGCAAGGTGCCGGGCGAGTCCAAGTCCTGATGCCGCGCTGAGCTTGAGCTTGCCCGCTGGGCAAGTGGTGCTCAAGCTCACAGCCCCGTGGCGCGACGGCACCACGCACCGGATGATTTAGCCGCTGGTGTTCGTGCTGTGGCTGGCGGTAGTCGAACAGTACTGGCGTTGGACTCCTGCCCGCATACTTCTCACCTCTGAACGACAGCTCTACGGCAACGACTTCGTTCCTAAGAATGTCGCTGATGGGTCGACTGCGGCTATCGGCCGATTGACCGCGAACGACCGCAGTAAATTTGTTGCATACGTTCGACCTGGCACCCTCGACCTACCGCTGGTACCCGCCTGCTGCTGATGGCGGCAGCCGGGGCAGCGGCTACGGAATCCCCCGTTGGTTTGGCGCGGCGGTCCATGACTTGAACCACCCGTCCAGGCTGAGTCGATGACGCAGTGGCGGGCCTGCGCACCCTTCAAGCAGCCACCAAGCGCAACAACTGCGCCTCCCGCTCCAGCGTCAGCTTGCCGGCGCGACGCGGATCGTCGCGCGCCGGCAGCCCCTCGGCGAGCACGTCGCGCACCGTGTCTTCGATAGCCCGCGTACGCAGCCCGTGCGCGGCGGCGCGGCCGATGTCCACGCTCATGAAGCCGGCAAACTCGGGATCGTCGGCCGGCAACCACAGCGGCAGTTCGCGCCAGGGCTCGACCTTCTCGCGCACGAGCAGCGCCTCGCTGACCGTCACCGCTTCGGCGGGCTTGTGGCCGGCCGCCTGCACCGCGTGCCGGCAGGCTTCGATCAGTTCCGGCCAGCCGACCGGCAGCGCGCCACCGGCCGGGCCGATGGCGTTGAAGCTGCCTGTCGCGTCCTGCTCGACGAGGCCGATCATCCACTCGGCGAGGTCGCGCACGTCGATCACCTGCAGCGGCGCATGCGGCGGCGCTGCCGGCACGAGCATCGTTCCGCCGGCAGCGGCGCGCCAGGGCCAGTAGCTGAAGCGCCCGCTCGGGTCGCCCGGTCCGACGATCAGACCCGGGCGCACGACGAGCAGCCGCTCGCCCAACTCGCGCGCGAGCACGCGTTCGCACTCGGCCTTCAGCGGCCCGTAGCTCTCGGCGGTGATCGCGGCATCGGCCGCCAGGCCCTCGGCCGGCGCCAGCGCGGCGTCCTCGCGCAGCCCGGGCCGCGTATGGTCCGCATAGGCCGAGACGCTCGAGACGAAGAGGTAGCGCGGGCAGGCCGCGAGCGCATGCGCGCTCGGCAGCACGTCGGCCGGGCAATAGCCGCAGGTGTCGATCACGGCGTCCCACGGGCCGGCGGCGGCCAGCGGCGCCAGATCACCGCGGCGGTCGCCCGTCAGCACGGCGACACCCGGCGGCCACTCGCGGCGCGCGCGCCCGCGGTTGAACACCGCCACCGCATGGCTGCGCGCGAGCGCCGCGGCCAGCAGAGCGCGGCCGAGGAAGATGCCGCCGCCGATGATCAGGACTCGCATGCCGGGCTCCTTTGACTGAACGTTGCATCAGATGCGTTATCATCTCATGCCTGTGCATCACTGGGGCTTCCATGCGCACCACCCTCGACCTCGACGACGACGTGCTCGCCAGCGCGAAGGAAATCGCGCGCCGCGAGAAGAAGACGGCCGGCCAGGTGCTGTCGGAGCTGGCGCGCCGCGCGTTGACGCAGGGCAGCGCGCCGCCGGCCGGCTCGCGCCCGGCGCGGGTCTCGCGCTCGGCGGCCGGCTTCACCCCGTTCGCGTCACGCGGCGGCGTGGTGACGAACGAGCGCGTGCAGTCGCTGCGCGACGAAGGTGAGTACTAGGCCGCGAGCGCGCGAGAGCCGCGCGGCCTACGCCGTGCAACGCGAACCCGCCGCCTCGGGCAAGCCTGCGCGCGCCCTGCTCGACGTGAACGTGCTGATCGCGCTGCTCGACGCCGACCATCTGCATCACCGGCGCGCGACAGACTGGCTCGAAGACCACCTCGGCGCCGGCTGGGCCTCGTGCGCGATCACGCAGAACGGCTGCCTGCGCATCATGTCGCAGCCCGGCTACCCGAACCCGCTGCCCACGGCGCAGGTCGCTGCGCGCCTGGGCGCCGCCACGCGCACCGTGCACCATCTCTTCGTGCCTTCGAGCGCGAGCCTGCTCGACGAGTCGCTGTTCGACACGACGCAGTTGCTCGGCCACCGGCAGGTGACGGATGCCTGGCTGCTCGGCCTGGCGGTGGCCCACGGCCTGCGCTTCGTCACCTTCGACGCCGGGCTGCCGTTGCGCGTGGTGCGCGGGGCGACCGCGGCGCACGTCGTCGTGCTCTGAAGATCGGCGCCCCCGGCGACACCATCGGACGCGGGTTCGCATCGGTCCTGCTGGGGCGGCCCGGCGAGGCCTGTGGCCGCGCTACACGCGCTCGACGATCAGCGCAATGCCCTGGCCGACGCCGATGCACATCGTGCACAGCGCATAGCGGCCGCCGCCGCGGTGCAACTGGTTGACGGCCGTCGTCACCAGCCGCGCGCCGCTGGCGCCGAGCGGGTGGCCGAGCGCGATCGCGCCGCCGTTCGGGTTGACGCGCGGGTCGTCGTCCTGCAAGCCCAGATCGCGCAGCACGGCCAGGCCCTGCGCGGCGAAGGCTTCGTTGAGTTCGATCACGTCCATCTGCGCCAGCGTGAGGCCGGTCAGCGCCAGCAACTTGCGCGTCGCCGGCGCCGGTCCGATGCCCATCAGGCGCGGCGCGACGCCGGCCACCGCCATGCCGACGACGCGCGCCCGCGGCGTCAGGCCGTGCGTCGCCGCAGCGGCCTCGCTCGCCAGCAGCAGCGCGCAGGCGCCGTCGTTCACGCCCGAGGCATTGCCCGCGGTCACGCTGCCCTCCGCATGCACGATGCCCTTCAAGCGCGCCAGCGCGTCGAGGCTGGTCGCGCGCGGGTGCTCGTCCTCGCGCACCACGATCGGCTCGCCCTTCTTCTGCGCGAGGCTGACCGGCACGATCTCGGCATCGAAGAAGCCGCCTTGCTGCGCGGCGATGGCCTTGGTCTGCGAGGCGAGCGCCATCCGGTCCTGCGCGGCGCGGTCGATGCCGAACTCGGCGGCGACGTTCTCGGCCGTCTCGGGCATCGAGTCGGTACCGTAGAGCGCCTTCATCCGCGGGTTGACGAAGCGCCAGCCGATCGTGGTGTCATAGACCGCGTTGTTGCGGCTGAAGGCGGTCTCGGCCTTAGGGCTGACGAACGGCGCCCGGCTCATGCTCTCGACGCCGCCGGCGATCATCAGCTGCGCCTCGCCGCTCTTGATCGCGCGCGCCGCGCTGCCCACGGCGTCCATGCCCGAGCCGCACAGGCGGTTGATCGTCGCGCCCGGCACGTCGATCGGCAGCCCGGCGAGCAGTGATGCCATGCGGGCGACGTTGCGGTTGTCCTCGCCGGCCTGGTTGGCGCAGCCGAAGAGGACGTCGGACACGGCCGCCCAGTCGACCTTCGGATTGCGCGCCAGCAAGGCCTTCAGTGGCAGAGCGGCCAGGTCGTCGGTGCGGACGCCGGAGAGCGCGCCGCCATAGCGGCCGAAGGGGGTGCGGAGCGCGTCGCAGATGAAGGCTTGGCTCATGGCTTCTCCAGGCACGGAGTGCGGCTCGCCATTGTCACGCAGGACTTGCAGAACGCAGTGAGTGTCGCCAGCCCGTCGACCGCACCGCGGACGCGAGGGAACGTTCGAAGAGGGCGAGCCACTCCCCTCGAGCGCTGCATCAACGCGTGCCAGCGCGGCCGTTCCGGCGCGCGCCGCGCTCGAATCTCCCGCGCCAACCGACTCAGCTCGCTCTTTTGTTCGTCCGTCAGGACAATCACCGGGGCAACTCGCACTTGCTCGCTCCAATGCAAACCGTAGTGCAGCATTGGAGAGGGGTGAGTCACTTAAGTTCCATCAAGAATCAAACACTACACTAGCGCTGCCGCACGTATCGTCCCGGCGCGTCTTCGATGACGCGATAGCCCTTGCCCGGAGCTCCCATCGCGGGCGGCCTGGTCTTGCCGCTGGAATGCGCCACGAGCCATTGTTGCCATGCCGGCCACCAGGAACCGTCGTGCTTCGTCGCGGCCTCCATCCAGTCCTCCGGCGCCAGGTGCGGGTCGGCAAGCCGGCGCGTGCGAACGCGATAGTGACGCCTGGGATGGACGGGGCCGGCCACGATGCCGGCGTTGTGGCCGCCGGCGGTCAGCAGGAAGGTGAGGTCGTCCGAGCGGACGAGGTTGTCCACCTTGTAGACCGACTTCCACGGCGCGACGTGGTCGGCTTCGGTGCCGACGACGAACATCGGCACGCTGATGTCCGACAACCGGATCAGCTTGCCGCCGACGGGAAAGCGGTTCGTGGCGAGCTCGTTGTCGAGGTAGAGCCGATAGAGATACTCCGAGTGCATCCGCCACGGCATGCGCGTGCCGTCGGCATTCCAGGCCATCAGATCGATCATCCGCTCGCGCTGGCCCTTCAGGTACTGGTTGACGATCGGCTGCCACAGCAGATCCTGCGCGCGCAGCATCGCGAACGCCCCGCCCATCTGCCGGCTCTCGAGCACACCCTTGCGGTGCATCGTGGCTTCGAGCATCGCCAGCTGGCTCGGATTGATGAAGAAGGCCAGCTCGCCCGGCTCGGAGAAGTCGGTCTGCGCGGCGAACATCGAGATCGAGGCCAGCCGCTCGTCCTTGTCGCGCGCGATCGCCGCCGCGCCGATCGCGAGCAGCGTCCCGCCGATGCAGTAGCCCACGGCATGGATCTTGCGTTTGGGCACGATGGCGGCCACGGCGTCGAGCGCAGCGCGAAAGCCCTTCTCGACGTAGTCATCCATGCCGATGTCGCGGTCGCGCTCGTCGGGGTTCTTCCACGACACCATGAACACGGTGTGCCCCTGCTCGACCAGGTACTTGACCATCGAATTGCGCGGGCTCAAGTCGAGGATGTAGTACTTCATGATCCAGGCGGGCACGATCAGGATCGGTTCGGCGTGGACCGACTGGGTCGCCGGCGCGTACTGGATCACCTCGATCAGCTCGTTGCGGAACACGACCTTGCCCGGCGTCACGGCGACGGCCTTGCCGACCTCGAATTCGTCGGTGCCGGCCGGTGCGCTGCCCTTGAGCGTGCGCCCGAGGTCCTCGACCACGTGCTTGAAGCCGCGCACCAGGTTCTGCCCCTGCTCCGACTGGGTCAGCGCCAGCAGTTCGGGGTTCGACGCGAGGTAGTTCGACGGCGATGTCGCATCGAGCAGCATGCGCACCGCGAACTCCAGCAACTGGGCGTGATAGTCGGTGACTCCACTGACGTCGCGCACGGCTTCGTTCATCAGCGCCAGGTTGTTCTGGTACGCACGCGCATAGACGTTGAACGGAAACTGCGACCAGGCTTCGGCGGCGAAGCGCCGATCGGGGTCGCCGGCGAAGGCGTCGCCGGGCGACACCGGCGCTCCGGCCAACGCACGAAGCGCGAACATCCAGGTGTCGTTCGCACGCACCATCGCGTCTCGCTGCAACTTGCGTCGCTTGGCCGGGGACAGTGCCAGATGCATCGCCCAGTCCGCCCAGGCGGTGGTGAACGCCGTCGGGGCGAGTCCGGCGGTCATCTGCGCCACCTGGGCGCGGAACTCCCGATCGAAGTCCTGGGTGGTGGGGGCGGGTCGGGTGGTCTTGGTCATGACTGCAGTTCGATGCGACGCGTGAACGATCGGACGGGTCGATCCCGTTCCGGCCTTATGCCGGTGCGTGCCAGCCGGCGTCGACCCAGAGCTCGCCACTGACGGCCGAGCTGGCGAGCATGAAGCAGATCGCATCGGCGATCTCGTCCGGCTGGATCAGCCGGCCGAGCTGCGTGAACGGGAGGATGTTCTTGGCGACGTAGTCGACGCCCATCGCCCGAACCATCGGCGTGTCGGTGAAGCCGGGGTGGATGACGCTGCAGCGCACACCGTAGAACATCGCCTCCTTCATGATCGTCGCCGCGGCGCCCTCGAGTCCGGCTTTCGTGCTCGCATAGGAGATCTGGCCGCGGTTGCCCTGCGACGAGACCGAGCCGATGAACACCACCGAACCTTGCATGCCCTCGTCGGGCGTCCAGCGCTTGAGCCCCCTGGCGGCGCGATCTTCGGCGATCCGCCCGATCATCTCGAGCGCCCAGTACACGGGGGCGATGAGGTTCACGTCCACGACGAGCTTGAACTGCTCGACCGGGTAGATGCGGGCCTTGCCCGTCGCCTTGTCGATGCGCACGGCCAGATCGTCACGGGTGATGCCCGCGGCTGGCACGCACAGCGAAACACCGCCGAACTTGCGGCTGATGGCGTCGAAGACGGACGCGCGAAAGCTCGCGTCGGTCGTGTCGCCCTGGAAGGGTATCGCGAACGTGCGGCCGGCATTGGCATTGAGCTTCTCGGCGACGTCCTCGACCGCCTCGCTCACATCGACCAGCGCCACGGCGGCCACGTTGCGCTGCGCCATCCCGGCGGCAACCGCGCGTCCGATGCCGCTGCCGCCGCCGGTGATGACCGCCACTCTCTTCGAGAGATCCATAAGTCCTCCAATGCGCCATGTTGCGCTGCAACATTCTAGAGCGCTCTGTGGCTACATCGGCCGGCGCTGCGGCGTTCTGAAGGCGCTATTGCGAGCTCGTTTGCGCTAGCGCAAACGAGCCCACTGGCATGGCCCATGCTTGCCGAAGACGGTCTTAGGCAGATCAGGCCCTGACCTGGAAGGAGAGTCTGCGGGTGCTGTCTATGCCGCGCGGGCCAGCGCTTCCTGTGCATACACGCGCCCGAAGCGGTTGCCCAGGAAGTCGGCCAGTGCCACGTCTTCCTGCCGCACGAACCCGGCTTGCGGCAGCCGGTGCTGCGCCAGCAGGTCGAGCATCGCGCACAGGCTGCTCGCCGTGGTGATCTGGATCGCGCTGCGGCGGATGCCGTGCAACGCCTGGCTGTAGATCTTGCGCACGTAGGTGTCCTGCAGCAGCCGCCCGTCCTTCCAGCCGCTGACCGTGACGAAGATCACGACCACGTCCTGCAGCGTCGCCGGGACCGCCTGCTCGAGGATGTCCCGCAGCACCTCGCGCCGGTCGCGCAGGCGCAGGTCGTTGAGCAGCGCCTTCATGATCGCCGCGTGGCCGGGGTAGCGGATCGTGCGGTAGTTCAGCGTGCGCACCCTGCCGGCGAGCGTCTCGCACAGGGTGCCCAGACCGCCCGAGGTGTTGAAGGCCTCGTACAGCACGCCGTCGAGCGAGAATTCTTCACGCTCTTCGAGCGCCGGCACCGCGCGCAGGGCGCCGTCGACGATTGCCTCGCAGGGCTCGCAGTATTCGTTGATGACGCCGTCGGTGCTCCAGGTGAGGTTGTAGTTCAGCGCATTGCTCGGGTAGGCGGGCAGCGCGCCAACCCGCAGGCGCACGCTGTCGAGCGTGTCGAAGGGACGCGCCAGGTCGGCCGCGACGATGGCGATGAAGCCCGGCGCCAGGCCGCATTGGGGAATGAAGGCGCTGCCCGCGCCCAGCGCCAGTTCACGGATGCGCCGGGTCGCGGCCACGTCCTCGGTCAGGTCGAGGTAGTGCACGCCGGCCTCGCGGGCGGCCTCGGCCACCTGCAAGGTCTGATGGAAGGGCGCGGCACTCAGCACCGCGAAGCGCCCCTGAAGCGCCGCGCGCAGCGCAGCGCGGTCGGTCACGTCGAGCGGCAGCGTCGCAAGCCGGGCGTGTGGCCGGGCGCCGAGGGCCGAGAGCAGTTCGACCGATCGGTCGGCCACCGTGACGCGGTATGCACCGCCACCGGCGGGCTGCGCGTGGGCCAGCAACTCGGCCGCCACCGAGCCGATCTTGCCGGCCCCGATCAACAGGATGTCTTTCATGATCGCAGCACTCCGCAAGGCAGGATGAGGTCTTGATTCTGTCCGCCATGGATGCAAAGCGCAGCCACCAGCTTGGCGAAATGAAGGTCGCATGTCGGCATAATGCAGCAGCCATCTTGGCAATATGCCGAACATCACACTCGACGCCACCGATCGCGCGCTGCTCGCGTTGCTGCGCGAGCGCGCACGTGCGCCGGTGGCGGAGCTGGCGCGCGGGCTCGAGCTGTCGCGCACCACCGTGCAGAGCCGCATCGAACGGCTGGAGCGCCACGGGGTGATCGCCGGCTACACCGTCGTCGTCGCCGATGGGCTCGAAGCGCATCTGGTGCGCGCGCATGTGCTGATCACCGTCGCGCCGCGCCAGAGCGGCGCGATCGAGCAGGCGCTGCGAAAGATCCCCGAACTGCGCGTGCTGCATTCGGTCAGCGGCCCGTTCGACCTGATTGCCATCGTCGCCGCGGCCTCCATCGGCGAGCTCGACGCGCTGATCGACCGCATCGGTCACCTCGACGGGGTCGAGCGCACCACGTCGGCGATCGTGCTGTCGACCCGCATCGAGCGCTAGCCCCCGGCGCCGGGCCGCCCGCGCGGCTCAAGTCGGGCCGGCGGCGTGCCGAAGAGCAGGTCAGACCGCACGGCCCTCCGGGCGGCACACCTGCCCCTGGAAACCGGCCGATGAAAGAAGACCCGACGCATCACTTCGCCGCCATCGCAGACCTGCGCGTCGGCATGTTCATCCACCTCGAAGGGGGTTGGCTGGCGCATCCGTTCCCGCTCAGCAACTTCAAGATCAGCTCGCCGCAGCAGATCGCGACCCTCCGCTCGCTCAAGTTGAAGCGCGTCCGCTGGAGCCCGTCCAAGAGCGACCCCGAAACCGGCGCCGACAGTGACAGTGACGGCGACAGCGGCGTCGACGTTGACGGCGAGGGCGCTTCGGGCGCCGCATCGCGCGCAGGCGCCGGGCGGACCGCGGCGGCGGGTTCGCTGGAAGCGGCCGACATGATCACCGCGATCTGCTCGGCACCGGTGCCGCTGGAACTCGCCGCCGAGCGCACGCGCCGGGTCGCGCTCGCGGCCCAGCGCGCGGCGCTGCAACACTGCCAGAGCCAGTTCGCCGAGGCGGCGGGCGCCTGCAAGGCGCTGACCGATCTGGTGCCGTCGAAACCGCAGCTCGCCCGCGAGCAGACCGAGGCGCTTTCGCGCGCCTTCGTCGACAAGATGCTGGGCGACGGCGAAACCTGCATCCGCCTGCTCGGCGAGGTCGCCGGAGACAAGGCGTCGACCCACGCCGTCAACGTGGCCGTGATCTCGCTGCTGCTCGGCAAGGCCTTCGGCTTCGGCGAGGCCGACATGCTCGACCTCGGTGTCGGCGCGATGCTGCACGACATCGGCAAGCTCGAACTGCCCGAGCGCCTGCGCCACCGCGACGACCACCTCTCGGCCTCGGAAGCCCTGGTGTACCAGGAGCACGTGGTGCACGGCGTTGCCCAGGCCCGCCGGATGGGCCTCACCGACGGTGCGCGCAGGGTGGTGGAGCAGCACCACGAGCACGCCGACGGCACCGGATTTCCGCTGCACCTGGGGTGCGAGCGGATCAGCGTCGGCGCGCGCATCGTCGCCCTCGTCAATCGCTACGACAACCTGTGCAACCCGAACGTGCCGTCGCGCGCGCTGACGCCGCACGAGGCGCTGTCGCTGCTGTTCGCGCAAGGCAAGTCGAAGTTCGACGCCACCATCCTCGGCGGCTTCGTCAAGATGATGGGCATCTACCCGCCCGGCTCGGCGGTGCAGCTCACCGACGAACGCTACGCCATCGTGGTGGCGGTGAACTCGAGCCGCCCCCTCAAGCCGCGCGTGCTGGTGCACGACCGCAACGTGCCGCCCGAGGAAGCCCTGCTGCTCGACCTCGAGTCCGAGCCACAGCTCGGCATCCGCCGCAGCGTCAAGCCGATCGCGCTGCCGCGCGACACGCTCGAGTACCTGTCGCCGCGGCCGCGCGTGGCCTACTTCTTCGAGCGTGCGCACGAACTCGAAACGGAGTTCGCGGGGTGAGCGTCCGCGCCCATGTGCCCGCGCGGGTGCAGGGCTCCACGCCGCAGCGGCCGCTGGCCGCCGGCGTGCCCGACACGGCCGCGATGGCGGCCCTGATCGAGGGGCTCCCCGACGCAGTCTGGCTGGTCGACACGGCGCAGCTGCGCGTGCTCGTCGCCAACGCGGCGGCGGCACGCCTGCTCGGCGTGCCGGCGAGCGAGCTGCGCGGGCGCAGCATGGTCGAGATGAGCTCGACCCCGCAGGACCTGTGCTTCTGGAGCGAGGTCGCCGACGGGCTGTCCGAGGGGATCGTCTCCGACACGCTGGTGCAGCGCGCCGACGGCGCATTGCTGGCGGTCACGCGCAGCGTCTGCCGGGTGGCGCTCGACGGTGCCGAAGGGCCCTCCGAAGCGGTGTACGTCGTCGCGCTGCAGGACCGCAGCGGGGAACGGCGGGCCGAGGAGGCGTGCGACGCGCTGCTGGCCGAACTGCGCGCCACGCTCGAATCGACGGCCGACGGCATCCTCGTGACCGATCTCGCCGGCCGCATCGGCGCCTACAACCATCGCTTCGCCGCGCTGTGGGGCCTGGACGCCGAACTGCTGACCCGGCGCGACGACGATGCGCTTCGCGACTGGATGCGGCGCAGCGTGGTCGACCCGGTGGCCTACGCCGAACGGCTGGCCGCGATCGAGGAGGCGACGATGTTGCAGACGAGCGACGTCTTCAAGCTGCACTCCGGGCGCGTGCTCGAGCGGGTGACGCTGCCGCAGTGCATCGGCGGCCGGCCGATCGGGCGCGTCTACTCGTTTCGCGACATCACCGACAAGCTCGCCGCGAACCAGCGCATCGAGCAACTCTCGCACACCGACGCGCTGACCGGGCTGCCCAACCGGCGGCTGCTGACCGACCGGGTCGAGTTCGCGCTGGCGATGGCGCAGCGCGACGGCGAGCCCTTCGCCGTGCTGTTTCTCGACCTCGACCGCTTCAAGCACATCAACGACAGCCTCGGCCACCTCTTCGGCGACCGTGTGCTGGTCGATGTCAGCGAGCGCATCAAGTCGTGCCTGCGCCAGGTCGACACCGTGGCGCGCCTGGGTGGCGACGAGTTCGTGATGCTGGTCCACCATGCCGATGCCGCCCGCGCCGAGGCCACCGCGCGGCGGGTGATCGAAGCGATGTCGCGCCCCTTCGTGCTCGACGGGCTGAGCTTTACCGTGACCTGCAGCATCGGCATTGCGCTCTATCCGAACGACGGCAGCAGCATGGAGGAGCTGCTGCGCCACGCCGACAAGGCGATGTACAGCGTGAAGGACGGCGGCCGTGCCGGCTATCGCTTCCATCAGCCGCGCAAGGACGTGGACCTGCGCACGCGCATGCGCATCGACCATGCGATGCGCCAGGCCCTGACGCAGGGGCGGTTCCGCCTCCACTACCAGCCGCAGGTGGACCTGGCCAGCGGCCGCGTGGTCGGCGCCGAGGCGCTGCTGCGCTGGCGCGACCCGGAGATGGGCGAGATGTCGCCCGCCGAATTCATTCCGGTGGCCGAGGAGAGCGGCTTCATCGTCGCCATCGGCGAGTGGGTGCTGGTCGAGGCGGTGCGCCAGGCGGCGCAATGGCACGCCCGCGGCCGTCGCCTGGTGGTGGCGGTGAACGTATCGGCGCTGCAGTTCCAGAAGCCCGACTTCGTCGACAGCGTCGCCCGGGTGCTGCGCGAATCGGGGCTCGCGCCTGAGTGGCTCGATCTCGAGCTGACCGAGTCGATCCTGATCCAGGACGCCGAGGAAGCGCTGACGCGCCTGGAGGCGCTGGCCCGGCTCGGCGTGCGCCTGTCGATCGACGACTTCGGCACCGGCTATTCGAGCCTGGCCTACCTGAAGCGCGTGCCGATCGGCCAGCTCAAGATCGACCGCAGCTTCATCAACGGACTGCCGGGCGACGAGAGCGACGTCGCGATCGTCCAGGCCATCATCAGCATGGGCCAGGCGCTGCACCTGCAGATCATCGCCGAGGGCGTCGAGACCGAGGCGCAGCGCCAGTTCCTGCAGCGCGCCGGCTGCAACCTCTACCAGGGCTTCCTGTTCGCGCAGGCACTGGACGCGTCGGACTTCGAACGGCGCGCGGTCGCGGCGCCGCCCGCGGCAGCCCGGCCGATGCGGCTGGTCAGCGGCTGAGGTCGAAGGCGCGAGTCCGCGCGGACTCGCCGGCGCCGCCGCCTCGCCCGAGGCCGCATGCATTGCGTGGCGTCATCGCCGCCGCAGTTCCCCGGCGCGCGGTCTTGCCAGGGCGCGCCTTCCGTCCGTAAAGTCCGGGCACTGCGCAACTCTGGGGCCTGCGTCCGCTCGGCACGCCGGGCCACCCTGCGAATGAACGCCATGCATGCCCTGCTCGAGCGCAAGCTCGCCGCGCTCGACACCGCACTGGCCGTGGTGCTGCCCGGCGGGCAGCGCCTGGGCGCGGCGCAGCCGCGGGTCACGCTGACGCTGCACGACCTGGGCTCGCTCGCGCACATCGCCAGCGGCGAGGTCGGCCGGGTGGCGCAGGATCACGTGGAGGGCCGGCTCGACTTCGACGGCAGCGTGCGCGACCTGATGGCGGTGGCCGCCCAGATGCTCGAAGGCGACCCGACGCGCGCTCGCGCCGACCGCGGCCCGCTCGGCTGGTGGCGCGGCATTGCGCGGCTCAGCCGCTCGCGCGCGCTGCACCAGGCCGAAACCGACGCACGCCAGGTGCAGTTCCACTACGACGTGTCGGACGACTTCTACGCCCTCTGGCTCGACCCGCTGCGGGTGTACTCGTGCGCGTACTACCGCGAGCCGACGATGACGCTGGCCGAGGCGCAGCAGGCCAAGCTCGACCACATCTGCAAGAAGCTCCTGCTGCGCGAAGGCGAGCGCTTTCTCGACATCGGCGCCGGATGGGGCGGCTTGCTGCTGTGGGCGGCCGAGCACTACGGCGTGCGGGCGCGGGGCATCACGCTGTCGAACAACCAGCACGCGCACGTCAACCGCCTGATCGACGAGCGCGGCCTGCGCGGCCGGGTGACGATGGAGCTGCGCGACTACCGCGAGCTGCCCGAGACCGAGCCCTACGACAAGATCGCCTCGGTGGGGATGTTCGAGCATGTCGGCCACGCGCTGCTGCCGGCCTACTTCGGCAAGATCTGGCGCCTGCTTGCACCCGGCGGGCTGCTGATGAACCACGGCATCACCGCCGGCGGCACCCGCAACGAGCAGCTCGGCGCCGGCATGGGCGACTTCATCGAGCGCTACATCTTTCCCGGCGGCGAGCTCGAGCATGTGTCGCACGTGCTCGAGGTGCTGAGCGAGGCCGGCCTCGAGGCGCTGGACGTGGAGAACCTGCGCCCGCACTACGCGCGCACGCTGTGGGACTGGAGCGACGGCCTCGAGGCGCAGCTCGAGCCGGCGCGCGCCGTCACGCGCGACAGCGTGGTCCGCGCCTACCGGCTCTACCTGGCCGGCAGCGCAATGTGCTTCGAGCACGGCTGGATCTCGCTGTTCCAGATGCTTGCCGCCAAGCCGAGCGGCCGGGTCGGCGACGGCACGCTGCGCGGTGCACAATCGATCTACCCTTTCGAGCGTTCGTACATGTACAGCTGAAGGTGCAACGATGATCTACAAGTTCAGGTCCAAGGCCGCTGGCGACGTGATCATGATGGCCGCCAGTGGCGACCGGGTGCTGCGCATCCTGGGCCGTGAGCCGGCACCGAAGGGCATCCTCGAAGTGGCCGACATGCCAGGCGCGATGCAGGCGATCGAGGCCGCCGTGGTGAGCGACGAGCAGGCCCGCCAGCAGGCCGAGGCCGAGGCGGCCGCCGAAGGCAAGCCGCTCCCGCCGCACGAAGCGGTCACGCTGCGCCAACGCGCCTGGCCGCTCCTGGAGATGATCAAGCGCTCCCACGCGGCAAAGGCCGACATCGTCTGGGGCGTCTAGGTGGCGGCTCCGCATCCCCGAGTGATCTGTCTGTCAGCTCGCGGCCCGAAGCGGCCAAAGGCCGCTTCGGGCCAAGGCCCGTCCATTGGGCTCCTCCCGCCCCCTCCGGGAGGGGGCACCGGCATGACCGTCGGGCCGGCCTGCCGGCCGGCGCAGGGCCACTTGGCTCGAGACGGGGTCGGCCCGCGGGCCGACTCGTCACTCGATCTGGAGCCCCCTCGCGGAGGCGGCTGGCGGGGAGCCGTGGAACATGCTGGAGCCCCCTCCCGGAGGGGGCTCGGGGGAGCAGTGCACGAAGCCGTGAGGCCCGAAGCGGCCAAATGCCGCTTCGGGCCGAAGGCAGACGTTCAACTACCAACACTTGGCCTCCGCCCAATTCGCTCTGCTGTGCGTGCGAACCCGCCATCGGACCCTGCACCGTGCAGCTGGCGACTCACCGAGGAGCTATTGAGATGCAGGACCGGGTGACGCGGATCATCGCGATCCGCCATGGACAGACGGCGTGGAACCTGGCCACTCGCATCCAGGGGCACCTCGACATCGCGCTCGACGACACCGGCCTGTGGCAGGCGCGCCGGCTGGCGCTGGCGCTGGCCGACGCCGGCGTCACCGCGCTGTATGCAAGCGATCTGCAGCGCGCGCTGCAGACCGCGCAGGCGGTAGCCGCACGCACCGGCCTGACGGTGGTCGCCGATGGCGGCCTGCGCGAGCGCGGGTTCGGCGCGTTCGAGGGCCAGACCCACGCCGACATCGAGCGGCACTGGCCGGCGCAGGCCTTGCGTTGGCGCCAGCGCGACCCCGCGTTCGGCGCCGAGGGCGGCGAGACGCTGGAGGCCTTCTACGCCCGCGCCGTGGCGTGCGCCACCCGCCTGGCCACTGCGCACCCGGGCGAGACGATTGCCCTCGTGGCGCATGGCGGCGTGATGGATTGCCTGTACCGCGCCGCGACGCGCGTCGACCTGCGGGCGCCGCGCACCTGGCAACTTGGCAACGCGAGCATCAACCGCCTGCTCTACAGCACCGAAGGCTTCACGCTGGTCGGCTGGAACGACGCGATGCACCTCGAAGGCGTTTCGGCCGACGACCCCGACGAACGCGCGCGCAGCGTCGAACGCGCGGAGCGCGCCGCATGAGACGCCCGCCGGCCCGGCCCGGCGACGCATTGGGCGCCATCGAGACACCCGCGCTGGTGCTGGACCTCGATGCGCTCGAGCGCAACATCGAGCGCATGGCCGCCTTCGCGCGCACGCACGGCCTGCGCCTGCGGCCGCACGCGAAGACGCACAAGAGCGCGCGGATCGCGCGGCTGCAGATGGCGGCAGGCGCCGTCGGCGTCTGCGTGCAGAAGCTGTCCGAGGCCGAGGCGCTGGCCGCTGGCGGCATCGACGACATCTACATCAGCAACGAGGTCATCGCCGAGGGCGCGCTCGCCCGCGTGGCCGCACTGGCGGGGCGGATCCACCTTTCGATCGCCGTCGACTCCATGCTGGGCATCGACCGCCTGGCCCATGCCGTGAAGGCCGCCGACAGCACGCTCGACGTGTTCGTCGAGGTCGATGTCGGCCAGGGCCGCTGCGGCGTCGCGCCGACGCGCGCCGGCAGCCTGGCGCGCATGGTGGTCTCGCACGACGGGCTGCGCTTCGCCGGCCTGCAGGCCTACCACGGCGGCGCGCAGCACCTGCGCCAGAGCGCCGAGCGCGAGGCTGCGACGCGCCACGCGGTCGCGCTGGCTTCCGCGGCCCGGGCCGCGGTGACATCGGCCGGCATCCCTTGCCCGCTCGTCACGGGCGCCGGCAGTGGGAGCTTCGTGTTCGAGGCCGCGAGCGGCGTCTATGGCGAACTGCAGCCGGGCTCCTATGCACTTCTCGACCGCGACTACGCCGACAACGAACCGACGCCCCATGCGCCGCGGTTCGAGCACGCGCTGTTCGTGCGCAGCGAAGTGATGAGCCGCGGTGCGGCGCATGCGGTGGTCGATGCGGGGCACAAGTCGCATGCGATCGACTCCGGCCTGCCGCGCGTGTGGCAGCGCGACGATCTCGCGTTCGCCAATGGGGGAGACGAGCACGGCATCCTGCGCCTGCGTGCCGCTGCCGTCCCGGGCAGCCTGCCCGAACTTGGGCAGACGGTCTGGCTCGTGCCGGGCCATTGCGACCCGACGGTGAACCTGCACGACCACTACGTCTGCATCCGTGGCGGCCTCGAGCGTGGCGTCGTCGAGGCCGTGTGGCCGGTTGACGCGCGCGGCTGCATCGGCTGAACGGGCGCCGGCCATCCGCGGCTTCGCCGCGCGGGGCGTCGCAGTGCGGCGCGTTCGCGTCGCTCGGGTTTCGGGGGTCTGCGGCGCTACTGCTTGTCCTTGCCTGCCGCAGCATTGGGCCGGGCATCGGTCTGTGCACGCCCGGTCGTCGGCTTCGAAGCGGCCGCCTCGGCGGCGCGCCTGGCGTCCTGCGCCTTGGCTTCGCTCGCCACCGGCGTCTGCGGCACGGCCACCGGCGCGCGCGATGCATTGTCGGCGGTCGTGAACGCGAAGGCCGGATTCGCCGCCCACCCGGCGGTCAGCAACACGAGCGGCATCCATTTCAGTTTCATTTCGATCTCCAATCGGGGCGGTTCAAGGGAGCCACTCTTCGGCGCGCTTCGGCGCGGACTCAGCGCCAGCACTTGGCCACGGTGCCACCACCCGAGACCGCCTTCGCGCCGGTGTGGCCGATCGACAGCGTCGCGCACGCAGTGTCGGCCGACGCCTGCACTCCCAGTGGCGTCGCGGTGAGGCTGAAGGTCCGCTGCGCGAGGGCGCCGCCGTCGAGCGCGATCGTGTAGCGGGCCGCGATGTCGGTCCGGCATTGTGTGGCCGGCAGCGTGGTCGCGGCGCCGTTGTTCTGGTCGTAGCGCAGGTTGGTCGCATAGACGCGCTCCATGAACTGCGTCATCTCGGACAGGCAGGCCACTGCGGCCGCACGCTGCGTCCGCACCACGTAGCTCTGGTACGAGGGCAGCGCCACCGCGGCGACGATGGCGACGATGGCGACGACGATCATCAGCTCGATCAGCGTGAAGCCGCCGTCTTCGCCGGGCGCGGCCCGGCGAAGCGCGCGTCCGCGGGGCAGAAGGCTTTGCATCGAGGGCTCCATGGTCTCAACGCTGCCGAACGATCTCGCGCCAGGCGATGCGGCCGGCCCGGTTCGGGTTGTTGGCGCCGGTGCTGGCCACCTTGCCGCTGGTGCCGCTGGTGATCAGCCGGTTGCCGATCAGGATCGCCTCGCTCGGCAGGTTGTTGTTCGGGCTGATCGAACCCACGTAGTATTTCTTGCCATCGACGGTGAGCGTGTCGGAATCGGTGAAGAACGTGTCGCCCGTGGCATCGAAGAAGGGCCTGGTCAGGTTCGCGCCGGTGAACGGGTCGACCGCGTTCAGGAAGCCATCGCCGCCCGGCTTGCAGATGTCCGAGGTCGGCAGGATCGATGTCACGAGCAGCACGCTGCCGAGGAACTTCGAGTCGGTGGTGACGCGCTCGCCCTTCGTCGGGCCACTGGGCGGCTTGAAGTCCATGTACCAGCCCCGCTTGCCGGCCATGTCGCCGGTGGTCGCGGTGGCGAACACGCGCACGGCATTGCCCGAGATCGTGCCTTCCTCGAGGACGCTGCGCTGCTTCAGGTCCGAGCGGCTGCCGATGGGGGTGCCCGAGTCCACCACCCCGTACCAGGTCTGCACCGCCTTGTCGGTCACGTCGGCCGACAGCATGTACTGGCCGGTGCCGAAGTACACGAACAGCTTGCCGTAGTTGGGATCGCCACTGCGGGCGTCGATGCCCAGGCTGATGCCGCCGGTGATCGGTTGCCGGTTGCTGCTGGCGTCGCGGGCCACGTGCAGGGGCAGCGGTGCGGCCACGGTGCCGAAGGCCGGGACCCAATCCGCCTCGTTCGCGGCGCTCAGGTTGAACTTCCAGACGTTGCCCAGACGGTCGCCCGCGTACACCCAGTCGACGCTGCCGTTGCCGTCGCGGTCCCAGCCGCGCGGCGAGGCCAGGCCGTTCGAGTCGCTGCTTGAACCCGCCAGCGTGTCGAGCTTGCGGATCAGCGCGCCGGTCTCGATGTCGATCAGGAACAGCACCGCGCGCTCAGAGTCGGAGTTGTAGCCGTTGCCGACGACGACGGCGGTCTTGCCGTTGTTCAGCTTGGCGATGAAGGGCTTGCCGAGCGACAGACCGAGGTCGGCGTCACTGAATTCCCACATCACCTTCGATGCGCCGAAGTGCGCCGGATCCGTCACGTCGAGCGCGAACAGCGCCCTGCCGCCGCGTCCGAGCGTGCTGACCAGGATGTTCTTGCCGCCCGGCGTCTCGGCCTTCACCGAGACCGCGATCTCGCCGTCGACGAAGTACTCGTGCGCATAGGCCGGGCTCGTCAGCCGGTGCAGCCCCGGGATCACCGCATTCGGCACGTAGGCGAACAGTTCGTTGCCGGTCAGCGCGTCGAAGGCGTGCAGCATGCCGTCGTTGGCGCCGACGTAGATCGTCTTCGTGTCGCGCACGTAGTACGGAGACGAGCTGATGATGTCGCCCAGCACGCGCGAGCGCTTGCGCAGCGGGCCGGCCGATTCTTCCTTGCTCTGGTCGCCGCGCAGCCAGTCGATGCGCGCCTGCCCGCAACTGTTGCCGTCGGCGATCGCACCGCCGCAGGAGCCGGTGCGCAGCGCGTTCTGCTGCGCCGTGCTCAGGTCGCCCAGGTCCTTGAACGCAACGCCGCCCGTCCCCGGACGCAGCGTGAACACCTTGCGCGACGCCGCATCGGCGATGTGCCCGGGGTCGCTGGTGTTCCACTTAGAGATCAGGCTGCCGTCGTCCTTGGGTTGCAGCGCCTCGAGCTCGCCCGACCAGTCGGTGCTGTCGAAGCGTCCCTGATAGACGCGGCTGCCGTCGTTGATGGCGGTCGAGTTCTGCGAGATCGACCCGAACGCCGAGGTCTTGCGGAAGATGTCGTCGAAGATCGTCTTGAAGGCCGCTTCGAGGCTGGCGCTGTCGCCCGCGTTGTAGGCCACGTCGGTCCCGCCGGCGACGGCCACGGCATTGAGCGAGGCCGGGTCGGTGCCGAACGGAAGCGCGAAGCCGATCACGTAGGTCTCGACGCCGGCCGCCTTGAGCGTGGCCGCGGCGGCGGCCGCTGCCGCCAACGCCGTGGCCGGGTTGGCCACCAGCGCGCCGCTCTTGTCGGTCGACGGCAGCCCGTCGGTGAGCAGGATCACGAAGTCCTTGCCGCACGAGGTGGGCAGTGGGTAGCAACTCGCCACGTAGCCCTCGCCGGTATTGCTCCAGCCGCCGCCGAAGTAGTCCTTCGCGGTCAGCAGCGTGCCTTCGATCGGCGTCAGGCCGGCATTCTTGATGCCGCCCGAGGTGCAGGGGGCCGGGTCGCCGGGGATGTTGCAGGCCAGCTTGCCCTTGATCGCAGTGGCCTGCGCTGCCGACAGGTTGGCGATCGGCACGTTGAGATATCCGCGCCCTGGGGAGCCGTTGTTGAACCAGGTGCGGCTGACGACGCTCCAGGACAGGAAGCGGCCGAAGTCGGTGATGCCCTGCGCATAGTCGCTGTCGGTCGGAACCAGGCCGCCGTTGTAGCCCGAACCCGAGTAGCCGGCGGCAGACGCTGCGGCGCTTTCATTGGCAGGCAGCGCATTCGAAGTTCCGACCTTGCTGGTAAAGCAGTGGTAGGTGTCGGTGCCATTGCTATCGACGAAATTGTTCGATGCGTTGGCGGTTCGGGAGTAGCAGAACTGGGTTCCCTGGGAGCTCGAGTCGTAGAAGGGCAGTCCGACGTTGTAGTAGATGTAGTTCCCGGCCGACGTGGGGTTGGGAATCCTGAACCGCTTGTGCGTGGCGCTGTCGCGCGCGCCGGTCCAGGCGGGGTCATAGGTCGTGGGGTCGTAGCTGGCGTCGTAGGGCGAGTTGTGCAGGTAGTTGGCAGCGGGCGAGTTCTGCTTGTAGCTCATCAACCCCATGTTGATGCGGTTGCGGTACTTGTCGGTCAGCGAGCGCACCACGCCACGCGCGATCTCCGACTTGCTCAGCGGGCTGCTGCTGCCCGCTGCGGCGCCGGTCGCGTCTTCGTCCATGCTGTTCGAGTTGTCGAGCGTCACCAGCACGTTGGCCTTGCCGCTCACGAGGTAGAGCGGGTTGTTGCCGATCGGCAGCGCGGCCCGCGCCGGCACCAGGGCCTGCAGCGTTGCCAGCAAGGCGATCGTGGCCGCGGCACGCGCGGTCCGGCCGAAGGTGACGAGCGGGGCACTCAGGGGCAGGGCTGGGTTCATCGTTGTACTTTCGAAGGTTGAACCCGTCGTCATTGGGTGGCGACGTCTGACTGCAGGATCACGGTGGCGCGCCCCTCGGCCGTGCTGCGGCCGGTGACGCGGTACCTGGGGGTGCGACAGTTCGGCTCGCGCGGAATCTGCTGCCCGCAGCCGGCCCAGTTGTCGCCTTCGCCGTTGCGCTCGATGATCGCGCCCGGCGTGGCCGCGCCTGTGGACACCGCGACAACCGCATCCTTCCAGCCATTGAACGCGTCGTCCGCCCAGCGGGCCGGGTCGGCCGGGGCCGGTTGGGCACAGTACCCGTCGACGCAATCGGCCACCGGGAAGCTGGCCTCGGTCGCCACCACCGAGAGCGCCTCGGCCTCGCGCATCCCGGCCTCCGCGGCCTGGAAGGCGAGGTTGCGGTCGTAGGTGGTCGCGCTCATGCGCGACTGCAGCGACACCGTGCGCATGCTGGCCACCGCCACCAGCGTCACCAGCACGAGCAGGATCAGGCTCGCGATCAGCGAGAAGCCGCATTGGCGACCTGAGAATCCACCGCTCGCCGGGTACGGTGGACGTTCCCCGGTGGGGGCGCGGGACGGATTGGCGAGCTGAGGCCGGACACGGGCAGTCCCTGCGGACTGGCCGTGCCTACCGAAGGCCATTGGCCTCTGGCCGACGGCGGCAGCGCGCCGGGCCCGCGTTTGACGGCTTGACTCCGAGTGGCTCATGGCAGGCGGTTGCGCAGCGACAGCGTGAAGCTCATCGGGCGGTCGATTCGAGTCGAGGCGGCGGTGGACACGCCGGTCTGCGCACTGCGCAGGGTTAGGGTGATGCGCATGCCGATCACGCTGCTCCAGTCGGCCACGGCGGCGGCGTCGGCATAGGCGGCGGCCCCCTGCACCAGGTAGCCGATCTGCATGTCGTTGACGCCTTCGGCCACTTCCTCGGCGCCGTTACGCGTCACCCGGTAGAGCGAACGACCGCCGGTCTCCGCGCGGCCGTTGTTGCCCACGTACCAGCCCACCGCGACCAAGCGCCCGAGCTTCGCGCCGGCGTCGAAGGCATAGGTGTTGCCGGTGGTCGTGCTGCAGTCGGTCGGCACGCCCAGCCCGCGGCTGCAATTGCCGCTCGCGGCTGCGGACTCGACGTGGTCGATCGCGTCGGCGCCGACGGCGCTCGCCTGCAGCAGCGCGGCCTGCCGATAGTTGCAGACCATCAGCAAGTCGCCGACGTTCGCGCGGTGCGGGTTGGCGTTGACGGTGAACCGGGCGGCGCCGGTGTTGTGGGCCGTGACCGTGAGGTCGGTCAGGTCGGCGACGAACTTCGTCATCACCGCATCGGTACCGGCGACGCGCTGGGCCACACCCGCGCCGACCGCCGCACCGTCGAAGGCCTGGGCGCCGTCGAAGCCCTGCAGCACACGCCCCCAGTCCACCCACCAGTCGGGGGCGCCGCCCTGCGCGTTGTTCAGCACGTTGGCCACGCGCAGGTTGATGTCGCAGGGGTTGCCGCCAGTCTCGCGCAATTCGCGCGCCATCAGTTCGAACGCGTTGCGCGCGGTTTCCTGCATGCGCCCCAGGCCGTCGGTGGTGCGGTTGGCCTGCCGGCTGCCGATGAAGACCATGCTGGCGGCCAGCACCACCAGTAGGCCGAGCGCGAGGCCGACCATCAATTCGACCAGGCTCACGCCCCGCTGGTGGCGGGCCGGGGTCGGGGGGCGCGGGAGGAAGGCTGTGCTCACAGGCGGCTCCGCACCTCGAAGACCTGGGCGCCGCTGCCCCCGGTGCCCCGCGAATCGTCCCAGCGGATGCCCACGGTGCAGTCGCGGCGCGGTGCCGGGGCGGGGCAGGTGATGCGCCCGCAGGCGCCAGGGTGGATCTGCGCCTGCACACTGCCGATCCAGAGCGCGACGTCGGTCGCGGCGAGCGTGCCTTCGGCCGGTGCGGCACAGGTCCAGCCGGCGATCTCGTACTGGCCGGCTGCGACGCCGGCCAGGTTGGCGCGCATCGCATCGAGCATGCCCTGCGTCAGGACGGTCATCTGCGCGTGCTCGTAACTGCTCTGGTTGTTGCGCATCGCGCTGACCTGCAGGGCCGCCGCGCCGAAGAGCCCGATCGACAGCACCAGCACCGAGACCAGCACCTCGATCAGCGTGGTGCCCGCCTGGCGGGCCCTGGAGGGCTTGCGTTTCGGCATTGCGTTCCGCGTCTGCCCGGACGGCCGCAGGGCGCTGGCCGCCCCCGGGGCGGACTGCAAGCGAAGTGGGCTGGAGGATGGTTTCATTTCAGGTGTCGTTCGGCGCGGTATCGCAGGTTCCGCCGGTGGCGACGCTTCGCACCGCGGTGCGGCCGCCGAAGGCGATCAGCAACTCGCGCGCGTTTTGCGCTGGGTGCACCGACGCGACGCAGATCGCGAGCGCCGCATTCAGCAGCGCCGACTCGTCGGCGGCGCGCGCGATGCCGTTGGGCATGAAGGTGACGATGTGGCCGCGCGAAGAGATCGCCGCGCTTGCGCGAACCGTCAGCGGTGCACTGATGACGCCCGTCTTGAGGATCTCTTCGCCCACGCTCACCGCGCCGTCGCCATTGGTATCGACGAAGACGATCCAGGCGCTCCATTCGTCGCCGGAGGCACAGGCAGCGAGCGTCTCCGAGCGGCACAACACGACGCTGCGATTGCGGCGGATCGACTCGGCCCGCGCCAGCTGCACCGCGCCGGTCAGCTCGTTGGCGCTGCTCGACAGCCGGCTGCTGTTGAGCGTGCCCTCGAAGCTCGGCACGCCGATCGCGATCACGATCACGAGCACGGCGATCGTGACCATCAGCTCGATCAAGGTCAGGCCGCGGACGCGAGGCTTGTGCATGAGTTGGTGCTACCCAGGGCGCGCACCGAGAGCGCGCGAAACACCGGGCGCCACCCCGCCGGTTTTGGGGGACACGCCGCCCGCTGCCCGTGCAGGGGCCGCGATCGGGGGCGCGTGAACAGGCTGTATCGGTGCCGGGCATGGAAACTTGAGTCGCGCACGGCGTCGGGCCGGCCGCGCGAGGCCTCGCGGCGAGGGCGCACCCTCGGCGTGCTGCGCGTGGCCGGAGGCTGCAAGGGGCTCGACGAAGAAGGGGATCGCGGTGGTCATGTCTTCGGGTGGGAAGCTTCGCTGCGACCTACTGTTGCGTGCGATGCGAAGCTTGCTTGAACGATGCGTCACTATCGCCAGCCCTGTGCCACAGGCCAAGGCCGCTCGGCCGTGCGGCGCCAACCGCCTGTCGTCAGGACATGCGTGCGCTGCCAATTCCGTCACGCCGGCATAACGCCGCGAGAGCGCGGCGCCGCGCCCTCGCCCGAGCGGCCAGGGCGACGTGGACTGCAGGGCCCGTTCCGTAGAATGCGCTGACGCCCCGCCGCGCATTCCCGACAGGCGGCTCGCGCGAGCCGACGAACGGAGCCCATGTTGAAGAGCCGCGCCGCCATCCATGCCCCCGCGTCACGAGCGCCGCGCCCTGCGAGCGGCACCGCAGCGGCCGGCGCGCAAGGCCGCGTTCAGGGTTGAGCAGACCATGCAGGGCGCCCAGGTCATCGTCATCGCGACGCCGCTGTTCCTGCTGCTGATCGGCGTCGAACTCTGGGTCGGCCTGCGGCGCGGGCGAAGCACGTATCGGCTGAACGACGCGCTGAACAGCATCGGCCTCGGGATCATCAGCCAGCTCGCGGGCGTGTTCAGCAAGCTGATGACGATCGGCATCTACGGCCTCGTCTTCGAGCGCTTCTCGGTCTGGCAGTTGCCCGCCGACGCGCTCTGGGTGTGGGGGCTCGCGCTGCTGCTTTACGACCTGTGCTACTACTGGCTGCACCGCGCCGGCCACCGCTGCGCGCTGTTCTGGGCCGCGCACGTGGTGCACCACCAGAGCGAGGACTACAACCTCTCGACCGCGCTGCGCCAGACGTCGAGCGGCTGGGTCGCCGGCTGGCTGTTCTACCTGCCCATGGCCGTGCTCGGCTTTCCGCCACTGGTGTTCGCAGTGGTGGCGCTGGTCGACCTGCTCTATCAGTTCTGGGTCCACACCCAGCAGATCGGCAGGCTCGGCTGGTTCGACCGCTGGTTCTGCTCGCCGAGCAACCACCGCGTGCACCATGCCGTGAACGATCGCTACGTCGACCGCAACTACGGTGGCATCCTGATCGTCTGGGACCGCCTGTTCGGCACGTTCGAGGAAGAAGACGATGCCGAACCCTGCGTCTATGGCACGCGCAGCCCGCTGCGCAGCTGGAACCCGCTGCGGGCCAACCTGCAGGTCTATGCCGACCTGCTGCGCGATTCGTGGCACACCGCGCGCTGGGCCGACAAGCTGCGCGTCTGGTTCAAGCCGCCGGGTTGGCGGCCGGCCGACGTGGCGGCGAGATGGCCGAAGCCGGCCTTCGAGATCGCCCGCATCGAACGATTCGACCCGCCGATGACGCTGGCCGCGGCGGTCATCGCGGTGGGGCAGTTCGCACTGCTGCTCGTCGCGACGCTGCTGTTCCTCTGGAACGCACACCAGCTGTCGCCGCCGGCGCAGCTGGCGTGCGCCGCGGTCGTCACCGCGGGACTGTGCGGCGTCGGATGGCTGTGCTCGCCGCGTCGCGCGGCGCTTCAGGTCGCCGGCTGAAGCGCGCGCCGGTTCCGGCCCGCTTCAGCGCAGGCCGGTCAGTCTGGCGATCATCTCGCTGGCACTCGCGGCGCCGACCTTTTTCATGATGCGTGCCCGATGCCCGTCGATCGTGCGCGGGCTGATGCCGAGCGCGCGCGCAATCGCCTTCGTGCTCTGCCCGGCGGCGAGCTGGCGGACGATCTCGCGCTCACGCGCGGTGAGGTCG
The DNA here is from genome assembly GCA_963779155.1 of uncultured bacterium. Lineage (GTDB taxonomy): Bacteria > Pseudomonadota > Gammaproteobacteria > Burkholderiales > Burkholderiaceae_C > CAIKUF01. The sequence goes on from CAVZXE010000023.1 coordinate 42,598, forward strand.
ACCACGACCGGGCGCCGCGCCGAGATGTCCTCGAACATCCAGACCGCGCACGCGAAGGGCTCCTCCGGCCGCAGGGACCGGCCCGCCACGTGGCACCAGAACAGCCGGCCGCTTCGGTGACGCATGATGCGTTCGTCGCTGTAGGTGCCGGTGCGCTGCATCACCGGCAGTCCCTGCGCGCCGATGTGCTCGAACTCCGCGCGCGACGGGTACAGGCATTCGAGCGAACGCCCTTCGAGCTGTGCCGCCTCGAAGCCGAACATGGCGCCGAACGCATCGTTGCAGCGCTGGATGGTGCGGTCACGCGACACGCACAGGCCGACCGGTGCCAAGTCGAACGCGAGTTCCAGATCGGCATCGGCAGAGGTCTTGGGCGCGCGGTTGCCGGGCTGACCGGTCGCTGCTGACATGCGGGTTACCCCCATGAGGTAGTCGTACGTCTATCGACGGCAGCGCAAGTTTCCTACATTCCGTCCCCAACGGTACGAGGGAGAACCGCAGTGGGCACGTGCATGGTGGGTTGGTCGCATTCGAAGTTCGGGCGCCTCGACGGGGTGGATCTCGAGGCGCTGATTTGCGGCGTCACGCGTGACGCGATCGACCGCGCCGGCATCGCGGCAGACGAGGTCGGTGGCATCTGGCTGGGCCAACTCAATGGCGGCTTCGTGCCGGAGATCTTCGCCTCGTCGCTGGTGCTGCAGGCCGACGACGCGCTGCGCTGGGCGCCGGCCACCCGCGTCGAGAACGCCTGCGCCTCGGGCGCAGCCGCGCTGTATGCCGCCTGCGACGCCATCGAATCGGGCCGCATCAAGGTGGCGCTGGTGGTGGGTGCCGAGAAGATGACTGGCGTCAGCGGTGCCGAGATCACCCGGGTCCTGGGCAACGCCTCCTACGTAAAGGAAGAGTCGGCGGCGGGCCTGAGCTTTCCGGGCATCTTCGCGCAGATGGCGCAGGCCTACTTCGCGCGTCATGGCGACCATTCGGCCACGCTGGCCCGCATCGCGGCCAAGAACCATGCCAACGGCGTGCGCAACCCGTGGGCGCAGATGCGCAAGGATCTCGGCTTCGAGTTCTGCAACACGGTGTCCGAGAAGAACCCGCTCGTGGCGGCGCCGCTGCGCAAGACCGATTGCTCGCTGGTGTCCGACGGCGCGGCGGCGATCGTGCTGGTCGACGCCTCGCTGGCCTCGCGCTTCCCGCGCGCTGTCGCGCTGCGCTCGCGCGCCCAGGTCAACGACTACCTGCCGATGTCGCGCCGCGACGCGGTGTCGTTCGAGGGCCCGCGGCGCGCCTGGGCACAGGCCCTGGCTGCCGCCGGCTGCAAGGTGGACGACCTGTCCTTCGCCGAGGTGCACGACTGCTTCACGATCGCCGAACTGCTGTCCTACGAGGCGATGGGGCTGGCGCCGGTTGGCCAGGGCGCACGCCTGCTCGGCGATGGCGTGGTCGCGGCCAACGGCCGGCTGCCGGTCAACCCTTCGGGAGGCCTCAAGGCCAAGGGGCACCCGATCGGCGCCACCGGCGTGTCGATGCACGTATTGGCGGCGATGCAGCTGATGGGCGAGGCCGGCGAGATGCAGGTCCCTGGCGCCAAGCTAGCCGGCGTCTTCAATATGGGGGGCTCGGCCGTGGCCAGCTACGTCAGCATCCTGGAGCGCGCACGATGAACCTCGCCCAACTGCTGGTTCGCGCGGCGCAGGTGTATCCCGAGCGCGAAGCGGTGCTGCTGGGCGACCGGCCGCTGCTGCGCTATCGCGAACTCGCCGAGCGCGCGGCGCGCTGGGCCGGTCACCTGCGCAACAGCCTGGGGCTGCAGCCCGGCGAGCGCGTCGCGCTGTTCATGACCAACCACGTGGCCTACCTGGAGGTGCTCTACGGCGCCTGGTGGGCCGGCCTGGTCGTCGTGCCGGTCAACGCCAAGCTGCACCCCCGGGAGGTCGAGTTCATCCTCTCCGATTCAGAAGCAGCGGCGCTGTTCGTGTCCGACGATCTCGCCCCCGACCTGCGGCTGCTGCTGGGCAGCCTGCCGGACTTGCGGCAGGTGTTCACGCCGGGTGACGCGGCGAGCGCCGCGGCCCTCGCCGCCGAGGCCATCGCGCCGCTACACCGCGAGCCCGACGATCTGGCCTGGCTGTTCTACACCTCTGGCACGACCGGCCGACCCAAGGGCGTCATGCAGACCCATCGCAACCTGTACGCGATGACGGCCTGCTACTTCATGGACGTCGACGAGGTGTCGATGGACGACGCGATCGTCTATGCCGCGCCCATGTCGCACGGTGCCGGCATCTACAACTTCGCCTTCGTCGCCAAGGCAGCGCGCCATGTCGTCCCCTTGTCCGGCGGCTTCGACCCGGCCGAGCTGGTGGCCTTGTCGCGCAGCGTGGGTCGGCTGTGCATGTTTGCCGCCCCCACCATGGTCAAGCGACTGGTCGAGCACATCCAGGCCACCGCAGCGCCTGCCGACGGCTTCAAGACCATCGTCTATGGCGGCGGGCCGATGTACGTCGAGGACATCCAGCACGCCCTGGCGACGATTGGGCCGTGCTTCGTGCAGATCTACGGCCAGGGCGAGTCGCCGATGACGATCACCGCGCTGGCGCGCGACCAGCTGCGCGACGCAGAGCAGCCGCGCTGGGCCGAGCGCATCGCCTCGGTGGGCGTGGCGCAGACACTGGTCGAAGTGCGGGTCGTCGGGACGGACGGCTCGCCGATGCCCCTGGGTGAAACCGGCGAGGTCGTCGTGCGTGGCGAGACCGTCATGTCCGGCTACTGGCGCAATCCCGAGGCCACGGCCAAGGCCTTGCGCGACGGCTGGTTGTGGACCGGCGACATGGGCAGCCTCGACGGCGACGGTTTCCTGACCCTGAAGGACCGATCCAAGGACGTGATCATCAGCGGCGGCTCGAACATCTACCCGCGCGAGGTCGAGGAGGTGCTGCTGCGCCACCCGGGCGTGCGCGAGGTGTCGGTGATCGGCCAGCCCGACCCCGAATGGGGCGAGGAGGTCGTGGCCTTCGTCGCCGGTGACGGTGTCGACGCCGCCGCCCTCGACGCGTTGTGCCTGGCGCACATCGCGCGCTTCAAGCGGCCTAAGCGCTACCACTTCGTCGACACGCTGCCCAAGAACAACTACGGCAAGGTCCTGAAGTCCGCATTGCGCGAGATGCTGCACGCCGGGAGCACGCCATGCTGAGCGGCCGCTGTGCGCTCGTCACCGGTTCCACGCAGGGCATCGGCCTGGCGATCGCGCAGGCGCTCGCCCGCGCCGGTGCCGACGTCGTCATGCACGGCATCGAAGCGGTGACCCAGGGCGAGGCTCTGGCTGCCGAACTCGCCTCGGTCGCGGGCGTTCGCGCGGCCTACGTCTGCGCCGACCTCGGCGATGCGACCGCGGCCGCCGGCCTCGTGGCCGCGGCGACGCAGGCGCTGCGTGCGCCGGACATCCTGGTCAACAACGCCGGCATCCAGCACACCTGCCCGATCGAGAGCTTCCCGGCCGAGCGCTGGGACGCGATCCTGGCCGTCAATCTGACGGCCGCGTTCCATGCCATGAAGGCGGCGCTGCCGGGGATGCACGAGCGCGGCTGGGGCCGCATCGTCAACATCGCCTCGGTGCACGGGTTGGTGGCGTCGGTCCACAAGGGCGCCTATCTCGCCGCCAAGCACGGACTGGTCGGACTGAGCAAGGGCGTCGCGCTCGAAACCGCCGCGCAGTCGATCACCGTCAACTGCATCTGCCCCGGCTGGACCGACACCGCGATCATCCAGCCACAGATCGAGGCGCGTGCCGCGCTGCACGGCGGCGACCGCGCGGCGGGCATCCGCGACCTGCTGCGCGAAAAGCAGCCCAACCTGACGCTGCTCGCGCCGGAGCGCATCGGCGACATCACCGTTTTCCTGTGCAGCGACTCTGCCGCCGGCATCACGGGCGTGGCCCTGCCGGTCGACGGCGGCTGGACGGCGCAGTAGCTTCACCCCCATTCACCCCCAACTCACCACGACGAGACAGACTCCATGACCCTTCACGCCAAGACACTCTGTACCCTTGCACTGCCGCTGCTGGCCATCGGCTGCGGCGGCAGCGGCAGCGACCCGGTTGCGCCCGCCGCCGTCAACGCGCTGCCCGCCGGATTCACGCAGCACAGCGTCACGCTGTTCGCCGCAACGGCTGTGGGCAGCGGCAGCACCGCGGCAACACAGGATCTGCTGACCGCGGGCCTCGGCAAGACCGGCCTCGGCAGCGCCGTGGCGCCCGCCTACGCCGACCCGTTGAACCCGACCGCGCTGGAACTGCGGCGCAACGCCATCTACGCCAACTACCGCGCCATCCTCGATTTCAGCGCAAACGGCGGCTACGGCAGCCTGTACGGGCCGAACATCGACAACGCGGGGGCCGACACGCTCGGCGAAGGGCTGATCCCGGGCAAGGAGTACGTCGGCTCGCTCGACGACGGCAGCGGCAACAAGAAGGTGGTCGTCGCGGTGCAGATCCCGGCCGGGTTCGACGTCAACAATCCGTGCATCGTCGCCGGGCCGTCGTCGGGATCGCGTGGCGTCTACGGCGCCATCGCCACCGCCGGCGAATGGGGCCTCAAGCACGCCTGCGCGGTGACGCTGACCGACGCCGGCAAGGGCGTCGGCCTCTACGATCCGGCCGACGACACCGTCAACAAGGTCGACGGCACGCGCGCCACGCGCAGCGCGGCCGGCGCGCTGTCACTGTTTGCCGCCGCCATCGCCGACAACGTGCGGGCGCTGTTCAACACCGCCTATCCGAACCGGCTGGCGATCAAGCATGCCCACTCGCAGATGAACCCGGAGAAGGACTGGGGCACCGACACGCTGGCCTCGATCCGCTACGCGCTCTATGCGCTGAACCAGGAGTACGCCGCCACGGCCGCCGACGGGACGAGCAAGGAAGTGCGCTTCACTGCCGCCAACACGCTCGTCATCGCGGGCTCGGCATCCAATGGCGGCGCCGCAGCGCTGCGCGCAGCCGAGCAGGACACCGAGGGCCTGATCGACGGCGTGGTCGCCGACGAACCGAGCGCCCAGCCCTCGGGCACGAGCGGGTTCGGCGTGCAGGTCGGCGGCGTTGCGGTGCCGATCATGGGCAAGCCGCTGCTCGACGTCTTCACGGTCGCCAATCTGTATCAACCCTGCGCCGCGCTCGCCCCCGCCGCGACGATGGCCGAGGTCTCGATCTACAACTACATGACGCTGACCGGCATGAACGCGCGCGCCACGAATCGTTGCGCCGCACTGGCCGCCAAGGGCCTGCTGGCGGGCGCGACGACCGCGGAACAGGCCGCCAACGCGCTGCAGAAGTTGCGTGACTACGGCTACACCGCAGACAACGACACGATGCACAACGCCCACTATGGCCTCGGCAACTCGCCGATCATCGCGATGATGTACACGAACGCCTTCGGCCGCTTCTCGATGATCGACAACCTGTGCGGCATGAGCACGGCGCAGGTCGACGCCGCGGGTGCGGTCGTGCCGGTGTCCGCCGCGACCAAGGCGCAGAGCTTCGCAGCTGCCAACGGGACCGCCAACGGCGTGCCCGCGAGCGTGGTCTACAACGACTCGGTCGGCGGCGCCCGGTCGTGGGCCTTCGCGGTGTCGCCGTCGAGCGGCACGGCCGACTTCGCGCTCGATGCGGCGCTATGCCAGCGCGCGCTCGTGACCGGCAAGGACAGCGTGACCGGCGCCGACCTGACGGCGGCCAGCACGCCGACACTGGCGCAGAGCCAGGCCGTGCGCGCCGGCATGGCCGAGGCGCTCCTCAGCGGCAACCTGCGCGGCAAGCCGACGCTGATCTTCGGCGGCCGCAGCGACGCGCTGGTGCCGCCGAACCACTCGGAGCGCGCCTACACGGCCTTCAACCGCAGCGTCGAGGGTGCGTCCAGCCAATTGAGCTACATCGAGATCGAGCATGGCCAGCACTTCGACACCTTCCTGCCGTTCGCGGGCTTCGACACCCGCTTCGTGCCGCTGCACCCGTACTTCGTGCGCGCGATGGACGCGATGTACGCGAAGCTGAAGAACGGCGCCGCGCTGCCGCCCAGCCAAGTGGTGCGCACCACCGTGCGCGGCGGGACGCCAGGCGCCGCGCCGGCGCTGACGGCGGCCAACGTGCCGAACTTCGTCGCCGCACCGGCCGCCGCGGACCGTATCGACATCCTCAGCGGCAACACGATCAGTGTGCCGAACTGATGCATCGTGCGCCCAGGTCGGACCGGTCAGTTCGCGGATCGGTCCGACCGCGGACCGAGAACCAGGCAGTGCAAGTACTCTGCGGAGTAACCCTGAGTCGCCGCCTTACGGCGAACGGAAGTCCGTACACTCGGCGTCCAGCCAGATGAAGACAGTTCAGCCAAATGAACGGCTGCAAACCCTCCGCCCCGCCTCATCACCCGCATGCACGTCCGAAGTCACCATCCCGCTGATCCTGCTCGGGCAGCGCCGCCGGCGCGCCGGGTGGCACACGGCGCGCCCCTGGTGCCGGCCGTGACGCGCGCGCTGACCTTGCTCGACCGCGTGGCGCTTCGGCGCGAGCCGATGAGCCTGGCGCAGCTGACGAGCGAACTCGCGCTACCCAAGAGCAGCGTGCACGGGCTGTGCAACACCTTGATGTCGTTCGGCTACCTGCGCCGCCAGCCCGATGGGGCTTTCCTGATCGGCCCGCGAGTGATGAGTCTGGCCGAGGCCTTCGTCTCGGGTACCGACGTGGCACAGGAATTCAATGCACTGTGGGCCGATGCCGGCTCGGCGCCGGAAGAAACGGTGGTGCTGTCGGTGCTGAGCGGCGCCGACGCGCTGTACGTCGCCGTGCGCAACGGCACGCGTCCGCTCGGGCTCGCGTTCAATGTCGGCATGCGCTTGCCGGCCTACCTGTCGGGCAGCGGCAAGGCGATGCTGGCGTATCAGGATCCCGCAGCGGTGCGCCAACTCTACGCCGCGGGCCTGGCAACGCACCTGACCCGCAAGGGGCCGCGCGAGATCGAACCGCTGTTGAAGGAACTTGCATTGACGCGCAGGCGTGGCTACAGCATCGACGACGAGTCCGTGCGCGAGGGCGTCTACTCGTTCGGCGCGCCGGTCTTCAATGCCGCCGGCGATGTCGTTGCCGGCGTCGCGGTATGTATCCACAAGGCGCTGCTCAGTGTCGACCGCGGCGAACGCCACCGGCTGGCGGCGCTCAGCGTCGCCCGCCAGCTGTCGCGCCGGCTCGGCGCGAGCGCGGGCGGCGACGCGGCGCCGGTTGTGCGGCGGCGCATGGCGCGCGGGACGAGCACGGCATGAGCGGCAGCGGCGACTTCATCCTCGAAACCCGCGAACTCACGAAGGAGTTCAAGGGCTTCGTCGCCGTCAACAAGGTGAACCTGAACGTCCGACGCGGCAGCATCCACGCGCTGATCGGGCCCAACGGCGCCGGCAAGACGACCTGCTTCAACCTGCTTACCAAGTTCCTCAAACCGACCTCGGGACAGATCCTGTTCGACGGCCTGGACATCACGCCCGAGGCCCCGGCGCACATCGCTCGCCGGGGCGTGATCCGCTCGTTCCAGATTTCGGCCGTGTTCCCGCACCTCTCGGTGCTCGAGAACGTGCGCGTCGCGCTGCAGCGCAAGCTGGGCACCTCGTTCCACTTCTGGCGCTCGGAGCGCTCGCTGCAATCGCTGGACGGCCGCGCGCTCGAACTCCTACGCGCGGTCGACCTGGAGTCTTACGCGCAGACGCCGGCGGTCGAGCTGGCCTACGGCCGCAAGCGCGCGCTCGAGCTCGCGACCACGCTGGCGATGGAGCCGAAGCTGATGCTGCTCGACGAGCCGACCCAGGGCATGGGCCTGGAGGACGTGGACCGCATCCGCCTGCTGATCAAGAAGGTCGCCGCCGAGCGCACGGTGCTGATGGTCGAGCACAACATGAGCGTGGTGGCGAGCATCGCCGACACCATCACCGTGCTGCAGCGCGGCGCGACGCTGGCCGAAGGACCCTACGAGCAGGTGTCGAAGAACCCGGCGGTGATCGAGGCCTACATGGGCAGCGCGCAGGTCGAGCTGAAGGGAGCCCACTGATGGCGGCCCGTTTCCTCGAAGTCACCGACCTGCACGCCTGGTACGGCGAGTCGCACGTGCTGCACGGCGTGAATTTCCACGTCGACGAAGGCGAGGTGGTGACGCTTCTCGGGCGCAACGGCGCCGGGCGCACCAGCACGCTGCGCGCGATCCTCGGCCTGACCGGCAGCCGCAAGGGCTCGGTCAAGGTGCGCGGCCAGGAGGTGATGGCGCTGGCCACGCACCGCATCGCGCGCCTGGGCATCGGCTACTGCCCGGAGGAGCGCGGCATCTTCGCCAGCCTGTCGGCGGAAGAGAACCTGATGCTGCCGCCGCAGCTTGCCGACGGCGGCATGAGCGTCGAGCAGATCTATGCCATGTTTCCCAACCTGCGCGAGCGCGCGCGCAGCCAGGGCACGCGGCTGTCGGGCGGCGAACAGCAGATGCTGGCCGTCGCGCGCATCCTGCGCACCGGCGCGCGGCTGCTGCTGCTCGACGAGATCTCCGAAGGCCTGGCGCCGGTGATCGTGCAGAAGCTTGCCGAGATGGTGCTTGCACTGCGCCAGCAGGGCTACACGATCGTGATGGTCGAACAGAACTTTCGCTTCGCCGCGCCGCTGGCCGACCGCTTCCTGGTGATGGAACACGGCCAGGTGATCCAGCAATTCACGCAGGCCGAGCTGCCGCAGCGCATGGATCAGTTGCACGAATACCTGGGCGTCTGATCGCCCTGCCCGCATTCCCCTCACTCACTGGAGCCTCGCATGAAACTGAAGAAAGTCCCCGCCGCCTGCGCCATTGCCGCAGCCGCCCTGTTCACCGCCGCGACGCCGGCGCAGGCCCAGATCTCGGGCGACGTGATCAAGATCGGCATCATCACCGACATGTCGAGCCTGTACGCCGACATCGACGGCCAGGGCGGCGTCGAGGCGATCAAGATGGCGATCGCCGACATGGGCGGCGCGATCAACGGCAAGAAGATCGAGGTCGTCTACGCCGACCACCAGAACAAGGCCGACGTCGCCGCCGCCAAGGCGCGCGAGTGGTTCGACACCCAGGGCCTGGACATGCTGATCGGCGGCACCAACTCGAGCACCGCGCTGGCGATGGCCAAGGTCGCCGCGGAGAAGAAGAAGCCCTTCATCGTCGTCGGCGCGGCGATCTCGGCGCTGACCAACGACCAGTGCACGCCGTACACCGTGCACTGGGCCTACGACACGGTGGCGCTGGCCAAGGGCACCGGCAACGCGGTGGTCAAGGCGGGCGGCAAGAGCTGGTACTTCCTGACCGCCGACTACGCCTTCGGCGCCGCGCTGCAGAACGACACCTCCACCGTCGTCAAGGCGGCCGGCGGGACGATCGTCGGCTCGGTCAAGGTGCCGCTCAACGCGAGCGACTTCTCGTCGTTCCTGCTCCAGGCGCAGTCGAGCAAGGCGCAGATCCTCGGCCTGGCCAACGCCGGCGGCGACACCATCAACTCGATCAAGGCGGCCAACGAGTTCGGCGTCACGAAGACGATGAAGCTCGCCGGCCTGCTGGTCTTCATCAACGACATCCACTCGCTGGGTCTGAAGACGACGCAGGGAATGTACCTGACCGACAGCTGGTACTGGAACCAGAACGCCGGAAGACGCGCACCTGGAGCCGCCGCTTCTTCGAGAAGATGAAGCGCATGCCGTCGTCGGTGCAGGCCGGCGACTACTCTGCGACGCTGCAGTACCTGACCGCGGTCAAGGCCGCCGGCACCGACGACGCCGACAAGGTGCTGGCGCAGATGCGCAAGACCAAGATCAACGACGTCTTCGCCAAGGGCGGCTTCATCCGCGACGACGGCCGCATGGTCCACGACATGTACCTGATGCAGGTGAAGTCGCCCGAGCAGTCGACCGAGCCCTGGGACTACTACAACGTGGTCGAGACGATCAAGGGCGAGGCGGCGTGGACGGCCAAGGCCGACACCAAGTGCCCGCTCTGGAAGTAGGGCCGGCGGCCTGACCCGGCACCCTGACGGGCGCCGGGCAGCCGAGCCCGCAACGATAGCGCACGATGGACATCTTCGGCATTCCCCTCCAGGCCTTTCTCGGCCAGCTGATGCTCGGGCTGGTCAACGGCTCGTTCTACGCGATGCTGAGCCTCGGCCTGGCGGTGATCTTCGGCCTGCTCGGGATCGTCAACTTCGCGCACGGCGCGCTGTACATGATCGGCGCCTACGTCGCGTGGATGAGCCTCGAGTACCTGGGCCTGAACTACTGGTTCGCGCTGCTGCTGGCGCCGCTGGTCGTCGGCGCGCTCGGCGTGGCGATCGAGCGCACGCTGCTCAAGCAGCTCTACAAGCTCGACCCGCTGTACGGCCTGCTGCTGACCTTCGGCCTGGCACTGATCGCCGAGGGCATCTTCCGCGACCGCTTCGGCGTCTCGGGCCAGCAGTACCCGGTGCCCGAACTGCTTGCAGGGCGCGACCAACCTCGGCTTCATGGTGCTGCCGAACTATCGCGCCTGGGTGATCTTCGCGTCGCTCAGCGGTCTGCCTGTCGACCTGGTTCCTGATCGAGCGCACGCGTCTGGGCGCCTACCTGCGCGCGGGCACCGAGAACCCGGCGCTGGTGCAGGCCTTCGGCATCAACGTGCCGGTGATGGTGATGCTCACCTACGCCGCCGGCGCCGGCCTGGCCGCGCTCGCCGGCGTGCTGGCGGCGCCGGTGATCCAGGTCACGCCGCTGATGGGTAGCAACCTGATCATCGTCGTCTTCGCGGTGGTGGTGATCGGCGGCATGGGCTCGATCCTCGGCTCGATCCTCACCGGCCTCGCGCTCGGGCTGATCGAGGGCCTGACCAAGGTGTTCTACCCCGAGGCGTCGAGCATCGTCGTCTTCGTCATCATGGCCATCGTGCTGGTGATCCGGCCGACCGGGCTGTTCGGCAAGGAGGCGTGATGAAGGCGAAAGAGGGGCCCGCGAAGCGGCTATCGCAGCGCGAATCGCGCCGAGCCGCCGACCGTCCGGCGTTTCGAGCGTGGACGACCGTGAGGAGGCGGCGTGGTGAGCGCAGCGTCAACCGCAGTGAATCGCGGCCGCCTCGCCTGGCTGGCGATCCTCGCCTGCTCGTCGCCGCGCCGTTCATCGGTCTGTATCCGGTGTTCATGATGAAGGCGCTGTGCTACGCGATCTTCGCCTGCGCCTTCAACCTGCTGCTCGGCTACACCGGGCTGCTCTCGTTCGGCCACGCGGCCTACCTTGGCCTCGCGGCCTACGTCACCGGCTGGCTGGTGCGCACGGCGGGCTGGTCGCCCGAACTCGGCGTCCTCGCCGGCACGCTGCTGGCGGGGCTGCTCGGGCTGGCGGTCGGCCTGATCGCGATCCGCCGCCAGGGCATCTACTTCGCGATGATCACGCTGGCGATGGCGCAGATGATCTATTTCGTGTTCCTGCAGGCGCCGTTCACCGGCGGCGAGGACGGCCTGCAGGGCGTGCCGCGCGGCACAGCTGTTCGGCCTCATCCCGCTGGCGAGCGACCTGACGCTGTACTTCGTCGTGCTGGCGGTGTTCGTGGCGGTGTTCCTGTTCATCATCCGCGTCGTGCATTCGCCGTACGGCCAGGTGCTGAAGGCGATCCGCGAGAACGAGCCGCGCGCGGTCTCGCTGGGCTACGACGTCGACCGCTACAAGCTGCTGGCCTTCGTGCTGTCGACCGCGCTCGCCGGCCTGGCCGGGCTCGATGAAGACGCTGGTGCTCGGCTTTGCCACCTCTGTCGGACGCGCACTGGTCGCTGTCGGGCGAGGTGGTGCTGATGACGCTGCTCGGTGGCATGGGCACCTTCGCCGGGCCGGTGTTGGGCGCGTTCACGATCATCGGATTGCAGAACTTCCTGGCCGACCGCGTCGGCTCGTGGGTGACGGTGATCATCGGCGCGATCTTCGTCTTCTGCGTGGTCGCGTTCCGGCGCGGCTTCGTCGGCGAACTGCTGGCCTGGCAGCAGCGGCGGGGCAAGGCCGACTGACTGGAGCCATCATGAAGAGCTTGTGCCTGGGGTGGCTGCTGGTCTGCGCGATCGGGGCTGCCGGACCCGGTGCACAGGCGCAGGACCCGGCCCGCAACCTGGTCGTGCAGCCGGCGGCAACGCCGCCCGCAGCTGCCGCCGAACGGCGCGTGGCGCTGGTGATCGGCAACAACGCCTACCGCGACGCGCCGCTGACCAACCCTGTCAACGACGCGCGCGCGATGGCCGACGCGCTGCGCGCGGCAGGCTTCGACGTGGTGTTGCGCACCGACATTTCGCACCGCGAGTTCCTGTCGGCGCTGCGCGAGTTCGGCGACCGCTTGCGCCGCAGCGGCGCGGGCCTGTTCTACTTCGCAGGCCACGGCATGCAGATCAAGGGTCGCAACTACCTGATCCCGGTCGATGCCGCGATCGAGCGCGAGGACGAGGTGGCCTATGCCGCCGTCGATGCGCAGGCCGTGCTCGACAAGATGGAGTCGGCCGGCGCCGCAACCAACCTGCTGATCCTCGACGCCTGTCGGAACAACCCCTTTGCGCGCAGCTTCCGCTCGGCCAGCCAGGGCCTGGCGCAGATGGACGCGCCGGTGGGTACGCTGGTCGCATTCGCCACCGCGCCGGGGTCGGTGGCCAGCGACGGGCAGGGGAGCAACGGCCTGTACACCCAGCACATGCTGGAGGCCTTGCGCCGGCCGGGCCTCAAGGTCGAGGACGTGTTCAAGCAGACGCGCGCCGCGGTGCGGCGCGATTCGCAGGGCAAGCAGGTGCCCTGGGAAGCCACGTCGCTGGAGGGCGACTTCTACTTCGTGCCGCCGCTGGCGCCGGTGGCGCCGCCCGCGACGGCGGCGGAGACCGATCGGGCGGTCGAGGAGGCGCTGTGGTCGGCGGTGAAGGACTCCCGAGAGCCGGCCGAACTGCGGGCCTATCTCGGCCGTTATCCGCAGGGCCCCCATGCGGCGCAGGCCCGCACCCGGCTGGCGGCGCTGGCACCGGCGGCTTCCTCCGCGGCTGCGGCCGCCGCTGCGTTGCCAGCAGCCGCATCGGCCGCGCCGCCCAGCCAAGTCGCACGGCGGCCAGCCGATTCTGCCGCCACCTATCCGCCGCGCGGCAACGCCCAGGGCTACACGGTCGGCGACAAGTGGAACTACCAAGTGATCGACAAATGGAAGGGCGAGGTCGTCCGCAACGATGCCGTGCGCGTCGGCAAGATCGAGCCCGACGGCAGTTGGCTCACCGCCGGCGGGGCGGAGTACGACGAGCACGGCCGCCTTCGGAAGTGGCAGTCCGCCGCTGGCGAATGGCGGCAGTGCGTGCCGCATTGCCCGCGCTGGTGGCCGGGCATGAAGGTGGGCGAGACGCGGCGCTTCAAATACGACTACTCGGGGAAGCCCGCGGACGGCAAGCCGTGGCTCATCAGCATCGACGGTGAAGGGCGCGTCCTCGGCATCGAGAACGTCAAGGTGCCGGCGGGCGAGTTCCAGGCCTATCGGGTCGAGTACAAGGCGACGATGACGGCGGTCGGGAGGGCGGGTGCCGGAACCCTCCAGGCGAACTACTGGTACGTACCCGAGATGCACACACTGGTGGCCCAGGAGGAGGACGCCAACTGGAGCGGTCGGACCGACCGCCGCGAGCGTCGCGAGCTGACCAGCTTCAACCTCGCTAACCCGCCGCCACCGTCGCCGTCGCCGCGCTGAGCCGCGCTACGACATCCGCCACCGGCCCGCCGCCTCCATGGTCGCGACAGAACTCCGCCGCATCGGCCGCGCCGCGCTGCGGTGGCTGCCGGCGCGCAGCATGCGCTGGGCGACCGTGGCCGCGGTGCTGGCCTGGGCGGCGCTGGCGTGCTTCGGTCCGTGGGGGGCGCAGGGCATGGCGCCGGGCAGCTTCGACTGGATGCAAAAGCACCGCCTGTGGGCCAGCGCACCCGACCCGCGCGTCCTGATCGTTGACATCGACGAGCGCTCGCTGGCCGAGATGGCGGGCGAATTCGGCCGCTGGCCATGGCCGCGCGACACCCTGGCCACCTTGCTCGCACATGCCGAGAGGCAGGGCGCGGCCGCGATCGTGTTCGACATCCTGTTCGCCGACCCGGACCGGCTCAGCCCGGGCGGCGACCGCGCGCTGGATCTCGCGGTGGCTGCCAGCCGGCGCAGCGTCTTCCCGATGCTGCGGCTGCCGGCCGCCAACGACGCCGTCAGCGAGTTCAGGGTCGACCAGGTGCCGGGGCTGGCCCTGCCGCCGCCAACGCCCGGCCCGGCACCGCGCTTGGCCGTGGTGCTGCCGTTCATGAAGTCGATGCTCGACAGCGGGCGCCTGGGCGCGCAGACCGCCCGGCTCGACGACGACGGCCTGCTGCGCCGCCATGCCTGGGCCGAGGCCTTGCCCGGCGGCTGGATGCTGCCCTCGCTGCCGTGGGTCGTGGCAAGCACGCTGGGCGCAGCGCCGGCGCCGGACGCCGTGGCGCATCCGGTGGTGTGGCGCCGCCGCGCCGACGCCTACCCGAGCGTGCCGTTCGCGCTGGCCTGGGCCTGCGCCGACGGCTCGCGCCAGGAGGGCTGCCCGGAGCTGCGCGGCCGCGTGCTCGTCATTGGCGCCAGCGCGCCCGCGCTGCACGACCTGCGTTCGACGCCCCTGGCCGTCAATCACCATGGGGTAGACATCCTCGCGACGCTGATCGACAACGCCTTGCACCGGCGGCAGCTCGTCGAGCTGGGGGCCGGCGCGCGCTTTGCGCTCACCGTGGCGGCGATCGCGCTCGCCTTGGCAGTGGTGCGGCATGCCGGCATCGTCGGCACCTCGCGCGCGCTGGTCGGCCTGCCGCTGGCCTTGCTGCTGCTGGGCTACGCCAGCCTGCACAGCGAACGGGTGTTCCTCGACCTGAGCCTGCCTGCGGCGGCGGTGCTGGCGATGCTGGCGGCGATCCGCTTCTACGATGCCGCGCGGCGCTGGTTGCTGGCGCAGAGCGAAGAACCGGCGATGGGCTCGCACGCGCTGTGGGTGAGCGCGCCGCACCCGGCGTCGGAAGACATCGAACGGGCTGTGCTCGACGCCGCGGCGCGCTGCGGCGGCACCACCAGCGGTTGGCTGGAAGCCTGCCCAGGGGCATTGCTGCCTCCGGTGTGGGTGCTGTGGGACCTGCCCGACGCTGCGCTGGCGGGGGCGGTGCGCGAGCGGCTCGCGCGGCGGGCGCCGGGCTTGCGCGGCGGCAGCTTCGTCATCGACGCTGCAGCCGAGGCCTGCCTGCAACGCGCGCTCTCGGCGGCCGCAGCGGGGGCGCCGAAGTGATGGGAGCCGGCACGATGCGTGCGCTGCGAGCCCTTCCTCTGGCCGCGGTGCTGGCCTTCGCGGCCGGCAGCGCACCGGCCCAGGCCGTGCGCATCCTGCAGGAGCAGCCCTTGCGCGCCGAGCGTTCGGCCGCCGCCGAGGCGCGCGCACAGCTGGCCGTCGGGCGCGAAGTCGAGCTGCTGCAAATGAGCGGTGGCTGGGCCCAGGTGCGCGCAGGCACGCTGCAGGGCTGGGTGCGCGCCGGTGCACTCGACATGGCAGGGGCCGAGGTCGGCGCAGCCAGCCGCCTCGACACCGGCCGCCGAGCCGCGGGCAACACCGTGGTGACGCTGGGCGTGCGCGCGCTGCCGCCGCGCGCGACGCGCCATGCGCTGATCGTCGGCGTCGGCATCCACAGGGCCGACGCGGCGCGGCCGGTGCCCGCGCTGCCCGGGGTGCGGCACGACATGGCGAGCGCCTTGGCGATGGCGCAGCTGCTGCAGGTGCCGGCCGACCACGTCACGCTGTTGCGCGACGACGTTGCCACGCGCGACGGCGTGCAGCAAGCGCTGCGCGAACTCGAACGCCGTGTGCAGCCTGGCGACCGCGTCTTCATCTACTGGTCGGGCCACGGCTCGCGGAGTTTCGACCCGGCGGAGGGTGTCTGCATCGAGACGCTGCTGACCTATGACCTGAGCGAACTCGGCCATCGCGAGTTGGGCGCCTGGATCGCGCCGCTGGCGGCGAATGCCGACAAGTTGCTGGTCGTCTTCGACGCAGGCCATTCTGGCGGCGCGGGCGACGCGGCCGCCGGTGGCAGCGCGACGACCCGCGCACTGCCTCGCGGTCTGGAATCCAAGTTCGCGCCCGGTGCCGCGATCTGCCGGCAGCCTGGCACCCTGCGCAGCCGCGGGCCGGACAAGGCCTTCGGCGGGCTCGGGCTGGGCGGCCAGGATTTGGTGCTGCTGTCGTCGTCGCGACCCGACGAGATGAGTCTCGGCGACGCCGCCTCGGGCGGGCTGGCCACCGCGGCGCTGCGCCGGTGCCTGCAGGGCGACGCGCGCGACCTCGACGGCAGCGGCGCGATCAGCGTCGAAGAGTGGCTGGCCTGCGCGCAGGCCCAGGTCGCGGCGCGGCTCGAGGGCGCGTTGCCGTTCGATGCGCAGCATCTGGTGGCGACGGGCAACCGGGGCTTCGTGCCGGCCTGGTTTGCCGGTAATCCCGCGCCGCTGGTGACGGCGCCTGGCCTGACGCCGGGGCCTTTGACGGTGGCAACACCGGCAGCCATTGCCACGCCGCCGCTGTCCGCGACGCCCGCTGCCGCAGTGCCATTACAAGGCGTGCTCGAGCAGATCCACGCCCAGCGCGACGGCAAGCGCCGCGTCGAAGTGACGTTGGCGTCCGACACGCTGCGCATCGGTGTCGATGCGCTGGACTTCGGGGTCACGTCGAGCCACGATGGCCACGTCTACATCGCGCTGCTCGGCTCGGACGGGCAGTCGCTCACCCTGCTGTTCCCCAACGAACTCGACGGCCGCAACCGCATCGCCGCCGGAGAGTCGATGTTGCTGCCGCGCGCCGCGTGGCGCATCGTCGCCGGAGGGCCCAAGGGCGACGACACGCTGCTGGTGATGGTGACGGACGGCCCGCGCGACCTGACCGCGCTGGCCGGCGGCAAGGCCGGGCCGTTCGCCCGGCCCCTGACCGACGCTGCGGGACGGGCCCGGCTGCAATGGCTGCTGGGCACCCGCGCCGCGGGCGGTGCTGCCGGCTGCACGGGCAACGGCTGCTCGGATGCCTTCGGCTCGGCGCTGGTGACGCTGCACGAACGGTAGCCGGCGCGTCGCGGCGCCGGCTCACTCCTCGAACAGGTCGCTCGCGCTGCTCTTGGGTGGCGTGATGCCGAGGTGCCGGTACGCCGCCGCCGTGGCGATGCGTCCGCGCGGCGTGCGCTGCAGGTAGCCTTGCTGGATCAGGTAGGGCTCGATCACGTCCTCGATCGTCCCCGACTCCTCGCCGATCGCCGCGGCCACGTTGTCCAGCCCGACCGGCCCGCCGTCGAAGCGATGGATCACCGCTTCCAGCAATTTGCGGTCCATCACGTCGAAGCCCTGCGGGTCGACGTCGAGCATCGCCAGCGCCAAGTCGGCCAGCGCCTTGCCGATGCGGCCGTCGCCCTTCACGTCGGCATAGTCGCGCACGCGGCGCAGCAGGCGGTTGGCGATGCGCGGCGTGCCGCGCGAGCGGCGGGCGATCTCGAACGCGCCTTCGGCATCGGTCGGCACCTTCAGCAGCCCGGCCGAGCGGTTGACGATGCGCGACAGTTCCTCCGGCGTGTAGAACTCGAGCCGGGCGACGATGCCGAAGCGGTCGCGCAGCGGGTTGGTCAGCATGCCGGCGCGGGTGGTCGCGCCGACGAGCGTGAACGGCTGCAGGTCGAGCTTGATCGAGCGGGCCGCCGGGCCCTCGCCGATCATGATGTCGATCTGGTAGTCCTCCAGCGCTGGGTAGAGGATCTCCTCGACGACCGGGCTCAGGCGGTGGATCTCGTCGATGAAGAGCACGTCGTTCTTCTCGAGGTTGGTCAGGATCGCCGCCAGGTCCTTCGGCTTTTCGAGCACCGGGCCCGAGGTCTGGCGCAGGTTGACGCCCAGTTCGTGCGCAATGATGTGCGACAGCGTCGTCTTGCCCAGGCCCGGCGGGCCGAACAGCAGCACGTGATCCATCGCCTCACCGCGCTTGCGGGCCGCGCCGATGAAGATCTCGAGCTGCTCGCGCGCCTTGGCCTGGCCGACGTACTCCTGCAGCCCCTTGGGCCGCAGTGCGCGTTCGATCGCCTCTTCGTTCGGCGACGCCGGCGCGGCGCTGACGACGCGCCGCGCGGGTGCGAAGTCGTCGGTCTGGATGCTCATGGCGCATTATGGGCACGGGCGCCGCTGAACCCGTGCCTGCAGTCCTACGGCGCAAGGCGCAGCGGCTATCCGTCCGCATGACGCCGGGCATCGCGGTGACGGCATACTTCGCGGATGTTCTCAGGGAGGCGTGCCGTGTCGAGCCGCAGCGTTTCAGGGTCCGGTGCGGGCACCATTCGCGTGGCGCGGTGGCTGCTGTCGTTCTGCCTCGTGGCGTCGAGCCCGGCGCTCGTCGCGCATGACACCAGCGCGGGCGATGTGCGCATCGAGCACCCGTTCGCCACTCCTGCCGCAGGCGGCACCGGCAGCGCCTACCTGAAGCGGCTGCACAACGCCGGAAAGCAGGCCGAGCGCCTGCTGGGGGCATCGACCCCGATGGCGACGCGCGTGGAGTTGCAGGTCGAAGGATCGGATGCCGACGGTGCCATGCGCATGCGTGCGGTGAGCGAGGTCTTGTTGGTACCGGGTGCCGAGTTGCGGATGCGGCCCGGGCGGGGCGCCCGGCTGCAACTGCTGGGCCTCAGGCAGGCGCTCCGCGAGGGCGACACATTTCCGCTGACGCTCGTCTTCGAACGCAGCGGCAAGGTGGAGGTGAAGGTGTACGTGCAAACCCCGCGCTAGCGCGGCGCGTGCACAATTGCCCACTTACGCGGTCGTCGGCGGCGAGCTTGTGCCGAGACCTTTTCTCGATCTTCCCGAAGGAGTTGCCATGAAACGTCTGGCCATTGCCGCGGCGCTCGCCGCCGCGCTTTCCACCTCGGCGTTCGCCGAGGTCACCGTCAAGGACCCGTGGGTGCGCGCCACGGTGCCGCAGCAGAAGGCCACCGGCGCCTTCATGCGGCTCAGCGCGCCCGCCGAATCGCGGCTGGTCGAGGCCCGCTCGAGCGTGGCCGGCGTCGTCGAGCTCCACGAGATGGTGATGGAGGGCAACGTGATGAAGATGCGCGCCGTGCCCGGCATCGAGCTGCCCGCGGGCAAGGCGGTGGACTTGAAGCCCGGCGGTTACCACGTGATGCTGATGGACCTGAAGCAGCAGATCAAGGACGGCGAGACCGTGCCCATCACGCTGACTTTCGAAGGCAAGGACAAGAAGCGCGAGACCATCGAGGTCAAGGCGCCGGTGCGGCAGTTGAACACGGCGGACGGCGGCACGAGCAAGCACTGAGCGGGCGCAGCAAGGCGGCACTGCGGCTGCGCGGCGAGGGCGCGCCTTCGTCTTCCGATGGCCCGGTCGCTCCGCTCCGGCGCGAGCCGCCGCCGATCGCCGCGCCTGCCGCGCAACTCACGCCGCGTTGGGCCGTCCTGAACGGCGCTATCGCGCCAGTGCCTTCAGCGCCAGCTTGATGCCCTCGCTCACGCCGCAGTCCGGCGGCAGCAGTTTGCACGCCGCGGCGGCCTCGCGGTCGCTGTAGCCGAGCGCCACCAGCGCCTGCAGGATGTCGGCCTGAGCGTCGCTGGCGGGCGTGGCTGGCAGTGCGAGTTCGGCGCCGAGCTTGCCCTTGAGTTCCAGCAGCAGCCGCTCGGCCGTCTTCTTGCCGATGCCGGGCACCTTCACCAGGCGGCCGCTTTCCTGCAGCGTCACCGCCTGCGCCAGCTCGGCCACGCTCAGCCCCGACAGGATCGAGAGCGCCGTGCGCGGCCCGACCCCGGAGATTTTCACCAGCTGGCGGAAGGTGGCGCGCTCCTCGGGCGTGAGAAAGCCGAACAGGACCTGCGCATCTTCGCGCACGATGAAATGGGTCAGCAGCGTGACCCGCTCGCCGAGCGCGGGCAGGTTGTAGAACGTGCTCATCGGCACGTCGACCTCGTAGCCGACGCCGCCGACGTCTATCAACAATTGCGGCGGGTTCTTCGCCGCCAACAGGCCCGACAGGCGGCCGATCATCTCGCGCGGGTCATCCCGCCGTCGGGCCGCCACCGGCCAGAGGACGCTGGCCCTCGGCAGGCGCGCAGGGACTGGCCGTGTCCGGCCTCTGCCCCAAGGCGGGGTGCGCACCCTCGGGGGGTAGCGAAGCCGAAGGCTTGGGGGTCGTCAATCTCAGGCGGCGCCGGGCCGCTCCCAAGCCGACTGAGCTCCCCCTTGGGGGGACGCGAACGGAGTGAGCTTGGGGGCCGTCATCTCAGGCGGCGCCGGGCCGCTCCCAAGCCGACGGAGCTCCCCCTTGGGGGGACGCGAACGGCGTGAGCTTGGAGGCCGGCATCAGTAGCTGCGCGCGAACAGGCCCAGCCGCTGCGCTTCCAGCGCGGCCTCGGCACGCGAGCTGACGTTGAGCTTGCGGTAGATCTGCTTCACGTAGTCGGCGATCGTGTGGCGTGACAGGCCGAGTTGCACGCCGATCTCGGGCAGCGTGTAGCCCTTGGCCACGCGCAGCAGCACTTCGCTCTCGCGTTCGGTGAGCTGGACATGTGGCATCGCGTTGGCATGCGGCCGCGCCTGGGCGGCGAAGTAGGCGATCACGCGGCGCGCGATCGACGGCGACAGCGGCGGCTCGCCCTGGCTGATACGGCTGAGTTGCTCGATGAAGTGCTCGCGCGGTTGCTCTTTCAGCACGTAGCCGAAGGCGCCGGCCTGCAGCGCGGGGAACAGGTGCTCGTCGTCGTCGTGGATCGTCACCACGACCGACTGCACGTCGGGCTGCGATTCGCGCAAGGCCGCGACCACGTCGACGCCCGAGCCGTCGGGCAGGCCCAGGTCCACCAGCGCGAGATCGAACTTCACCGCCGAGACCAGGCCGAGCGCGTCGTGCACGCGCGCCGCCTCGGCGATATGCGCCTTCGGGAAGACCTGCAGCACCAGGGCCTTGATCCAGGCGCGGATCTCGGGCAGATCTTCCAGCAGCAGGATGTTGTTCATGGTGGCTCTCTGGCTACGACACGACTCGAAGACAAGCCGGTCTACTCTGAGTTTCGTTTTCGGCAGGACCAGTCGAAGCTTGAGCGGGCATGGTAGCAGCGCCCGAGCGTGCCGGCTGCGTGCTTCAGAGCGGAAGCGTGAGGCGGATCACGGTTCCGTAGCCCGGGCCTGACTCCACCAGGCACTGCCCGTTCATCTGCTTGGCGCGATGCTTCATGCTCGACATGCCGTGGCCGCGGTCGAGCCGGCCGTCGAGCTCGAGCGGGATGCCGCGCCCGTTGTCCTGCACCACCAGGCTGACCTCGTGTGCGCCGATCGTGCAGCGCACCTTGCAATGCGACGCGCCGCTGTGCTTGATGATGTTGCTCACCGCCTCGCGCAGGATGCGGGTCGTCTGCACATAACCGCGGGCCGACATCAGCTGCTCGATCTCCTCGGCGGGACCGATCCATTCGGCCTCGATGCTTGCCTGGCCGAGGCGCGAGACGGTTTCGGCGCGCCAGTCGGCCAGCGCGTCGGCCACCCGGACCGGCTTGCCGGTCAGCCCGCGCACCGACAGGCGCATCTCTTCGAGCGCCTCGCGGGCCAGTGTCGAGATGCGGTCGGACTCGCTGGTGTGCACGATGGTCAGCAGCTTGGCGCCCAGGTCGTCGTGCAGGTCGGCGGCGATGCGCTTGCGCTCTTTCTCGGTCACCTGCTCGACGCGCAGCTCGGCGAGCTGTGCGAAGTTGCGCTCGATCACGAGCGTCGCCTCCTGGATCCGCGCCTCCAGCGTCGAGCGTCCCGCCTCCGCGGCGCGCAATGCGCGGGCGAACATCTGGACCAGGCGGAAGCTCACCACGAGCACCAGCATCGGCAGGGCGTAACGCAGCACATACCCGCGCGAGACGGCACCCGAGCGTTGGTTCAACGCCGCCTCCAGTAGCAGCAGCATCGCCAGCAGCACCAGGATCGCACCCATCACCCAGAACTCCGCGCGCTGGTGACGCCAGGTGACTCGCAGGTAGGCCGCCATGGCGGCCAGCAGCTCGAGCCCGAGCACCCAGTACCAGACCGTGACCGCGGTGTACCGGTAAGCCGGCCCGGCGATCAGCAACGAGATCGGCAGCAGCACGCACTGGGCCAGCAGCAGCAGGTCGATCGGGCGCCGCTTCACGCGCGCGTAACGCAGCAGGAACACGATCGCGAGGCCGACGACCGGCGCAAAGCCGAGGCAGACGAGCCACTCGGCCGTGTCATTGGAAACCGGCAGTTCGTTCAGCCAGATGCGAGCGGTCAGCGCGGCCCAGCCGATGGCCAGCATGCCGAAGTACATCAGATAGCTGGCGCGGCGGTTGAACCAGCCGACGCCGCTCATGAACACACCCAGCACCAGCAGCGTGACGCCCGCCAGCTGCGCCGAAGTCACGTTCCAGAACTGCTCCGCACGCCAGACGCCCGAGAGTTCGGCAAGCGGCCCGATACGCAGCGTCGACAGCCCGGCCGCGCGCTGGCGCGACGACACATGCTCCAGCGCGTGGCCGCGCACCTTCAGGTCGAGCAGGTTGCCCTGCGGCAGCAGCAGCGCCGCCGGCAGCGGCACCAGCTGCGGTTGGTAGCAGTTACGCGTGACCGGCTCGTCCATGCGGCCT
The DNA here is from genome assembly GCA_963779155.1 of uncultured bacterium. GTDB lineage: Bacteria > Pseudomonadota > Gammaproteobacteria > Burkholderiales > Burkholderiaceae_C > CAIKUF01. Next base: position 65,322 of record CAVZXE010000023.1, read on the forward strand.
CCGTTGTAGATGTGGTGCCCGTTCAGGTGCACCTCGAGGTTGGTGCAGACCCGCTCGACATAGAGCGCGAGCACGGCCTCCGGGTTGGCGCCCGGCGGCGCATCGAAGCTCACCCGGTACCAGACCGAGCCCTCGAAGCCCGGGCGGCTCAGCGACCAGTCGTCCGGCAAGGGCTGCACCGTCGCCGCGGCGTCGGCGGGGAAGCGCGGCGCGTCGCTGGCGACGGCCAGTGCCTGGCGGTGGTTGAGCACCGGCACGGACGCGGCGTTGGCCAACGCCAGGACGGCACACAGGCCGAAGGCGAATGCCACGCGCAAGGCCAGCGCACGCAGGCGGGCAGGGTCGAAGACGCGGGCAAGGGGCATGAAGGGCGATTGTGCGGGATGGCACCAGGCGCGATGCCCGGCGGCTGCGGGGAAGGCGCCACCTCTGCGGCGCAGTTCACGCTGGCGCGCGCCCCCTTGGCTCGTGGCCTGGCACACCCAGGCGCGCCTGCAGCCACTGTGCCAGCAGCGCCTGCGGGGCATCGATGGCCAGCCACTTGCGCCTCGAGAGTTCGCCGCGCACCAGGCGCACCGCCCGCCGCGGCAGGCCGAGTTCGTCGGCGATCCAGGCGACGAGCTGCTCGTTCGCCTTGCCATCGACCGGCGGAGCGGCCAGGCGCACGCGTAGCGCGCCATCGTGCAGGCCGTCGGCCTGCGTGCGGCGCGCGTTCGGCGACACGCTGACGGCGAGCCAGGGCAGCTGGCCATGCATCGTCAGGCAGGGCCACGCGAGGGCAGTCGGGTCGCTTGCCGGCTGCGTCATCGTCTCACCGGGATGGCACGGCGCGCTACTTCGCGGCTGCCTTCTTCGCAGCCGCCTTCTTCGCCGCTGGCGCCCTGGGTGCGCGCGGCTCGAACTCGAAGCCGACCTTGCCCTCCTTCGCGTCCCAGGCGAGGAAGGCCTTGAACTTGCGCCGCGTCTTGTTGGAGACGAAGTTCTCCAGCAGCGCGGTCTTGCCCTCGGCCAGCAGCTTGGCCATCTGCTCGCGCGGCACCGGCTGTTGCAGGATGATCTTGCCGCTCTTGAAGTCGCAGCTCACGTGTGCGCCGACGCTGTGCTCGCAGACGTAGGACGCGCCATGCTCGTACACGTGGCCCTTGCACTTGGGGCAGGCGCCGAGGCTTTGCTGGGCCGAGAAGTCGACCGGCTCGCCGCTTTCGCCGTCTTTCTTCGCGTCGTCGCCGAAGTCGAACTCGAGCTTCCAGTTCTTGATCTCGTCGTCGTAGGCGAGCCGGATCTCGGCCGTGAACGGCCAGCCGGCCTTCGAGCGAAAGCCCTCCAGTGGGCCGATCTTCCGGTCGCGCAGGAAGGCCTCGGCCTCGGCCGTCTCGAACGCGCGGCCGCCCGGGATCTTGCTGATCGAGAAGCCGCAGCCTTCGCCCGCCGCGGGCAAGTCGACCGCCGGGCCGCTCCCCAGGGCGACTTGGTCCCCTCGGGGGCCGAGCCTCTGGCTCGGCGCGGTCTGCAAGACCGGCTGCGTACCCGCGGCCGAGGGGCCGTCGGCCCCCTTGCCGGTGCACGTGAAGCGGCGGTAGTTCTCCTTGACCACCCCGCCGCAATTCGGGCACGGCGTCGCGAGCGTCGCATAGTCGCCGGGGATCGTGTCGCGGTCGTATTCCTTGGCCTTGCGCACGATGCGTTCGGTCATCGCGGCGATCTCGGCCATGAAGGTTTCGCGGCTGAGCTTGCCGTGCTCCATCTGCGCGAGCTGGTATTCCCAGTTGCCGGTCAGCTCGGGCTTGGTGAGCTCTTCCACCGCCAGTCCGCGCAGGAGCGTCATCAACTGGAAGGCCTTCGCGGTAGGCACCAGTTCGCGCCCCTCGCGATGCATGTACTTCTCGTAGATCAGGCCTTCGATGATCGCCGAGCGTGTGGCCGGCGTACCGAGGCCCTTCTCCTGCATCGCCTCGCGCAGTTCGTCGTCGTCGATCAGCTTGCCGGCGCCTTCCATCGCACCGAGCAGCGTGGCCTCGGTGTAGCGCGCCGGCGGCTTGGTCTTGAGCGCATTGACGACGACGTCTTCGGTGCGCACCGTTTCGCCCTGCTCCACCGCCACCAGGTTGGCGTCGTCCTCCTGCGCCTCCTTGCCGTAGACAGCCAGCCAGCCCGGCTTGACGAGCACCTTGCCGTTGGTCTGGAAGCGGTGCTCCTGGCCCGCGTTCGTGACCGTGCTGATGCGTGTCGTCACCATGAACTCGGCCGCCGGATAGAACACCGCCAAGAAGCGCTTGACGACCATGTCGTAGAGCTTGGCTTCGATTTCCGACAGGCTGCGCGGGGCGAGCAGCGTCGGCACGATGGCGAAGTGGTCCGACACCTTGGCGTTGTCGAAGACGCGCTTGTTGGGCTTCACGTAGCCTTCGGCGAGCGCCTTCTTCGCATGTGTCGCCAGCTCGCGCAGCGGACCGGGCAGGTCTTCGCTCGCAATCATCTTCATCGTCTGCTTGACGACGTCCACGTAGTCTTCCGGCAGCGCGCGCGAGTCGGTCCGCGGGTAGGTCAGCACCTTGTGCTTTTCGTACAAGGCCTGCGCGAGCGACAGCGTCGTCTTGGCCGAGAAGCCGAAGCGCGAGTTGGCCTCGCGCTGCAACGTCGTCAGGTCGTAGAGCAGCGGGCTCGATTGCGTGCTCGGCTTGGCCTCTTCGGTCACGGTAGCGGGCTGACCGCGCACCGCGTCGGCTATTGTCCGCGCGTCGCGCTCGATCCACAGCCGGTCGGCACGGCGCTCGGCGTCGTCGTCCTTCTTGAACTTCGGGTCGAACCACTTGCCGTCGTATGGCCCGGCCTGTGCGGCGAAGGTCGCGCGCACTTCCCAGTAGTCGCGCGAGACGTGCTTCCTGATCTTCTCCTCGCGTTCGACGACGACGCTCAGCGTCGGTGTCTGCACGCGGCCGACGGTGGTGAGGAAGAAGCCCCCGTCGCGCGAGTTGAAGGCCGTCATCGCGCGCGTGCCGTTGATGCCGACGAGCCAGTCGGCCTCCGATCGGCAGCGCGCGGCGTCGGCCAGCGGCAGCATCTGCTTGTCGGTCCGCAGGTGCTCGAAGCCGTCGCGGATCGCCGCCGGCGTCATGCTCTGCAGCCACAGCCGCTGCACGGGTTTGTCAAGCCTGCCCTTGGCCGGCTGCGCGTACTGCAGGATCAGGCGAAAGATCAACTCGCCCTCGCGGCCGGCGTCGCAGGCGTTGATGAGCTCGCTCACGTCCTTGCGCCGGATCTGCTTGACGACCGCGGCGAGGCGCGACTTGGCCTTGTCGATCGGCGCGAGGTCGAAGTGCGGCGGGATCACCGGCAGGTGGGCGAAGCTCCACTTGCCGCGCTTGACGTCGAATTCCTCGGGCGCCTTGATCTCCACCAGGTGGCCGATGGCCGAGGTGACGACATAGCGCTCGTTCTCGAAATGTTCGTCGTGCTTGTCGAACTTGCCCGTGCCGGGCGTCAGCGCACGGACGATGTCCTGTGCCACCGAAGGCTTCTCCGCAATGATCAGTGCTTTACTCATGTCTCGATTTCGATGCTCCGCAATTTGTCGGCCACGACCGTCTCTACAATCCATGCTCTCGCGTGCGCGCTGGCACGTGTGCGCGGGTGCGCACGCGCGCACCCATGAATTCAATGTACCCAAAACGACGTTTCAGTGGAGACTAACTTGCACTCAAGTTGGCCGTAACGAGCGATGAGCATGACGCAAGGCGACACAGCAAAGAAGTCGCGGGCCGGCGCGCCGAGGCCAGGGGGTCGCGCGCGCGCTCGGCTGGCAGCGGTGCCTGCGCCTTCCCCGGCGCGCGTGACGGGCGGGCGGCGCATCCAGGTACGCCGCTCGGGCGTGCACGGCAAGGGCATGTACGCGGTGGCGCCCCTGGCCAAGGGCGAGGTGGTGATCGAGTACACCGGCGAGGTGATCCCCTGGCGCGAAGCGCTGCGCCGCCATCCGCACGACCCGAAGGACCCGGACCATACGTTCTACTTCCATGTCGACGACAAGCACGTGATCGACGCCAAGTTCGGCGGCAACTCCGCGCGCTGGATCAACCACGCCTGCGAGCCCAACTGCGAAGCCGACGAGCAGGACGGACGCATCTTCATCAAGGCGCTGCGTGACATCGCCCCGGGCGAAGAGCTCTTCTACGACTACGGCCTCGTGATCGACGAGCGCTATACCCGCAAGCTGAAGAAGCAGTTCGAGTGCCGTTGCGGCAGCCCGGGCTGCCGCGGCACGATGCTCGCGCCGAAGCGATGAACCCCGGCCGGACGCAACCGTCGCGCGAGCGCCACCTGCAGTGGGGGGCGCAGGCGCTCTGGCGCCAGCTCGAGCCGCTATTGCCAGGGCTCAGCGTCGAGGTGCTGGCGCGTTCGGCATCGACCAACAGCGAACTCCTGGAACGGGCTCGCATCGTCTCGCCAGCGCAATCGGCCCGGTACGGCGACGCGGCTCATCCCCCGTCGCGCATCGGCAGGCGCCAGGCCGACACCCAGCCCTGCCTGCTCGTGGCCGAGCACCAGATGGCGGGGAGGGGACGCTTGGGGCGCGGCTGGCGTTCCGTCCGGGGCGCCTCGCTGACCTTCTCGCTCGCCTTGCCGCTGGCGCCGCGCGATTGGTCGGGCCTGTCGCTGGCGGTCGGCGTGGCGCTGGCCGAGGCGCTGCAACCCGGGGCCACCGATGCGCCCCTTCGGCTCGGACTGAAATGGCCCAACGACCTGTGGCTGGTTGCACGCTCGGCGACGGGCGCTGCCGAAATTCGGGACTGGCGCAAGCTGGGCGGCGTGCTGATCGAGACGCTGTCCGCCGGCAGCCGGCGGCTGGCGGTTGTCGGCGTCGGGATGAACATCGCGCCGATGGCCGAACCGGTGGCGCCGGAACTGCGCGATCGCATGGCTTGCCTGCGCGACCTGGACCCGCTGGCCACCGCGCCGGCGACGCTGGCGCGCGTGGCACTGCCGCTGGTGCAGGCGCTCAAGCTGTTCGAACGCGAAGGCTTCGCCGCCTTCGCCGAGCGCTACGCGGCGCTCGACCTGCTGAGCGGCGAGACCGTCGTCACCACCGACGCGCGTGTGCCGCAGGGCATTGCCCGCGGCGTCAACGGACAGGGCGCGCTGTGCATGGAGACGGCCGAGGGCCTGCAGGTGATCAGCAGCGGCGAGGTGAGCGTGCGCCCGGCCGAAGCCGGCCTGGCAGCGGTCGCCTAGGATGAGACGTGTCCCGATGCCCACGTCGCCTGTCGGTCTGCTCGCGGCTCAGAGCCGGCCTTCGCCACTCTCCCTGACGCCGACATGCCGAATGGGTCTCGCCCACCGCCTTGCCGGAGACACCGGGGCATTCCTGCAGGAAGAGCACGCCCCGGCCTTGATGCGTCGACGCCGGCAGGCCGCAACTCGGGCGTTGCCAAGGTCTGCGATGGGCCGACAGCAGGCGTTCAAGTGGGATCGGGTTTGTGTCCCTGTGTTGACCGGACCGCGCGAGGTCAGCGTGCCTCGTTGGACTATGCATCGTTGGGTGACCGGGTCGATTGAGGTGAGGGGCCCAGGGCCCCATCTGATGCTGCCGCATGGTTCTCGCCGGGGCGCCTTTGTGGCCTGCCGCAGGCTTGCGTTCGCTGGATGCTGGCGGCCCGGCATCGACTCAAAGCGATGAAGCTGCGCGCGCTGGCGTTGCTGTTGGTGCTGGCCAACCTGGCCTTCCTTGCCTGGACGCAGGGATGGCTGGGTGCCGTGGTCGGCCTGCACGCGCATGGCGACCGCGAGCCCGAGCGCCTGGCGCGTCAGTTCCAGCCGCACGGCTTGCGCATCCTGCCGCCGAGCGAGGCAGCCGCGGCGATGTCGGGAGCGGCGCTGGCCTCCGCGCCTCCAGGCGGCGGGGCGTGCCTGGAGGCGGGGCCATACTCGCTGGCCGACGCCGACGCAGCCGAGCGCATCATGCAGCTGGCGCTGCCGGCTGAAAGCTGGGTGCGCCGCGATGTCGGGCTGCCGGGCGTCTGGCTTGTCTACATCGGCCCCTTCACGGCGGCCGAACCGATGCAGAAGAAGGCCGACGTACTGCGTCGCCTGCAGGCCCCGTTCGACGAGGTCCGGAGCCCTCCCGAGCTTGCGCCGGGGCTGTCGCTGGGCCGCTTCGAGCAACGCGCCGAGGCCGACAAGGCGCTCGAGCAGCTGGTGCAGCGCGGTGTTCGCACGGCCCGGGTCGTCGCCCTGTCGGAGCCCGCGCCGGCGGTGAGCCTGCGCGTCGAGCATGCCGACGCAGCGCTCAGGGCGCAGCTGGCTGCGCTGGGCGGCGAGGTGAAGGGCCAAGCCCTGGGCAAGGCCTTCGTGGCTTGCGCCAGGTGACGGCGCAGCGCGACGAACGGCCCGGGGCGGGCCGATGCGCTGGTCAGCCCGGCCGGCGCGAGACCCGGGCCACCGTGACCACGGCAAACGCCAGGGCGAATAGCCAGGCCAGGCCCATCGCTCCTCCACCGCCCGCACCACTGCCGCCGGCAACGATCCCGCCCTGGCCATAGGGCGGCAGATCGGGGCCGAGCGCGACGGCGGCATCGACCTCGGCGTTGTCGATCACATCGGTCGGCCAGCGCTTGGGCGTGTACACGGCCCCGGCGAGCAAGACCTGGGCGTAGCGAACGGCTTCGGCGACGTCGAGCATGCCGGCGCCGCAGCTGCCGGTGGTGCAGATGCAGCGCCCCGGGTTGGCCTCGGAACAGGCCCCGATCTTGGGCGCGCTGACGTGCGGGCGCGCGCTCAGGCGAAGGCCGTCGACGATCTGGGCGTAGCTCAGGTTCGGATTGGCGCTCAGCATCAGGCTCACCGCGCCGGCCACGATCGGCGCCGTGAAACTCGAGCCGAACACGCGCGCATAGGCGCCCGCCTCGGGGCCGCGCGCGCCGGCGTTGTCGAGCGTCACGATGCCGTCGTCGCCGAGGCTCGGTCCCCAGAGGCCTTCGCCCGTCGGGTCGCCACCGACCGTCGAAACGGTGAGCCCGGCGCCGAAGTTGGAGTAGGTGGCCTTGAACCCGTCGCGGTTGAGCGCGGCCACGCCGATCGCGCCCCGGCAGTTGGCCGGGCGCATCGGCCCGGCATGTTCGTTGCCCGCGGCCACCACCACGACCGCGCCGACCGTGGCGAGCTCGGCGATCGCTTCCTGATAGGCTGCATTGCAGGGCGCGTTGCTGCCAAAGCTGATGCTCACGATGCGCGCCGGGTTCGGATTCGGCGGGACGCCGGGGACCGGCAAGCCGGCGGCCCAGCGCATGCCGTCGATGATGTCGGCCACCTCGGCGCCGCACGTGCCCGCCACCCGCACGGGCAACACGCGCCCGTTCCAGCTGGTGGCGGCGATGCCGGTCGCATTGTGGGTCACGGCGGCGACGATGCCGGCGATCTGCGTGCCATGCCAGGAGCTGTCTTCCACGGCGCAGGTGTCGAAGGCCGTGCCCGGCTGGTCGATGTCGGCCTTGCTGACCCAGTCGCCCGGGTCGCTCGGGTCGGCGTCGCGCCCATTGCCGTCGTTCGCGTACTCGAGCGTCGAGACGAAATCGTAGCCCGGCAGCACATGGCCGGCCAGGTCAGGATGGGTGGTGATGCCGGTGTCGAGCACCGCGACGACGGCGCCCGGCCGGCCCGTCTCGCTGGCCCATGCGCCCTGGAAGCCGGGTAAGCCGCGCAGGCGAGCGTCGAGGGCATTGGCGTTGTTGCCGCCCGGGTTCTTGAGCCACCACTGGCTCGCGAAGTAGGGGTCGGACGGGGTCACCTCGGAGCGTTGCTCGCGCTCGTTTGGCACCACCCAATCGACGTCGGGCTGCAGGCGCAACTGCGCCGCGAGGCGTCCGGCTTCGCCGCCCTTGAGCACGCGGCCGAGGTCGACGCGCTGCGCTGCGCGCCCGACCGGGCGTGTCTTGGCACCGACGACACCGGCCGCCTCGAGCACGCGCTGCAGGCGGCCGTTCTCGAGCTTGTCTTCGCCTCGTCCGGGGGGTGCCATCGCCAGTGCCCGCTCGTGCGCCGGCGCGTCCCTGAGCTTGACGATCAACCCGTTGGCCGGCCGCTCGGCAGGCTGCGCGAGCGCGGGCATCGCCGCCAACCCGGCCAGGGCAGCCAGCCCGAAGCGGCGGCCGCGGCGCAGCAATGTCATCATCATGTCACCGTGCATGGCGCACCCTCGTCTGGAACCTTCCAGGCTGCGCCTGGGCCGGGCAGGGCACCCTGCGGGCACGATTCTGACCGAACCCGGCCTGGCGCCAGCCCCTCAACTGCGGTGCCTTCGCGGCCCATTTGCCCGCGGCGAGCGCGGCGCGGCGCCCTGAACCGCACCCGCTCCGCGTTGCGCCCGGGGCGCCCGCGTCAGACGTCCGCGCGCCGGCCGTTCCGAGGCGCTTCGCCGTGGCGGCTGCGCACCGCCACGACAGAGACCAGCAGCGCCAGCAGCCAGGGCACGCCGACCGCGCCGCCGCCGCCCGACCCCGTAGGTTCGGGTTCCGGCGCCGGCGCCGCACCAACCTCGACCGCGAGCGTGGTCGTGGCACGCGCGCCGAGACTGTCCAGCACCGTCACGCTGACGCTGAAGCGGCCCGCGGCCGCCGCGACGACGCTGGCCGAGAGGCCGTCGGCACCGCCCGTGAACCCCTCGACGATGCCGCCGCCATCGATGAGCGACCAGTGCGCCGAGGCGACGCTGCGCCCCGTGGCGACCGCGCTGTCGGCCGCGCTGAGCTCGATCGGCTGCCCGGCCAGCGGCGCGGCGGGCGTGACGCCGATGCGGGCGACGACGAGATTGGCGGCAGCCTGCACCGCAGCGCCGGCGTCGAGCATGCCGGCGCCGCAGGTGCTCGTCGTGCAGTAGCACTGCAACTGGTCGCTGGCGGTCGGAGCCTGGCACACCGGCACCGGCGTGCCGTCGCCGTTGTCGCCGCCGGTGGTCGGGAAGGGACGGGCCGTGCCCTGCAGCAGGCGCCGCAGATCGGCCGGGGTCAGTGCGGGCTGGGCCGACAGCATCAATGCCGCCGTGCCGGCAACCAGCGGGGCGGAAAAGCTGGTCCCGTACGACGGATTCAGGCTGTCGCTGTAGGTCGAACCGCCGGCCACCGGCGTCGTCGTGCCGCTGTTGAGCGCGGTGACGATCGGGTACAGGCAGGGCCCGCCGTCGATATTGACGCAGTTGCCGGCGGGTGCGCTGAGCGCGATCTCCGGCCCAGCGTCGGAATATCCGACCTTGTTGCCCGCGTGGCGCAGGCCGCCCACCGCGATGACGCCAGCGCAGTTGGCCGGAAGGCCGACCGCCCGCCCGGTGCTGTTGCCGGCCGAGGCGACGATCGCGGTGCCGGCGGCGATCACCTCGTTCACGACCGCCGGGTAGCTGTTCTTTGCGCCGCACACGCCGGCGCTGCCGAGGCTCAGGCTGATGATCGCGGCCTTGTGAAGGTTCGGCGGCACCCCTGGCACGTCGAGCCCGGCCGCCCAGCGCATCGCAGCCTGGATGTCGGAGTCGTAGCCGCCACACTTGCCGAGCACGCGCACCGGCAGCACGCGCACGTTGCGGGCCACGCTGGCCATGCCGATGCCGTTGCCGGTCTGCGCACCGATCAGGCTCGCCGTCTGGGTGCCGTGCCAGGAACTGGGTTCTTCGCTGCAGCCGGAGAACGCCGCGGGGTCGCTCGCCAAGTCGGCGGCGGACACGAAGTCGCCCGGGTCGCTGGCGTCGGCGTCGCGCCCGTCGCCGTCGCCGGCGATCGACGCCTGGTGAATCATGTCGTAGCCGGGAAGGAAGTTGCCGCCCTCGGCGGCACGCTTCAGGTCGGCGTGATCGAAGCGGACGCCGGTATCGAGCACCGCCACGACCACCTCGGGCCGGCCGGTCGTCACCGCCCAGGTGGCTTCGGCGTTGATCGAAGACTGCGTGGCCCCCGCCGGCGCCCGCAGGTACCACTGCCCGACCGCCGGGCCGGGGCTGGCGGGCTGGCCGTCGGCGTACAAGGGATCATTGGGCGCGCTCAGGCGTTGCCGCCGCTGGTCGATGACAACCGATTCGACGTCGCGATCGGCAGCCAGGCGCCGCACCAGTTGTGCCGAGCTGATCCCGCTGGCGAACATCACCTGCGTGCGCTCGGACACATGGCGACCGGCGCGCAGACCCAGGCCCGTGCGCCCGCCGAGCACGCTCGCCCGCTCGATACCGAGCTCGGCGGCAGCAGCGTGCCTGCCTGCGCCTAGCGCCTGTCGGCGCGCCAGCGGTGCGTCGGACTTGAAGGTGACGATGACGCGCGCCTGGGCGTCCCCAGCAGGCGCCGCGGCGAGCGGCGCCTGCAGCGAAAGCGGCGACATCAAGGCGGCCGCGAGAACGGCCATTGGCAGCAGGGGCAAGCGCATCGAGACTCCAGGGGCGCGGCGGGACAGCCGAGCAGTCTATTCCTTCACACCGATCGTTGCTGTGACGGGTTGTCGCACGCCGGGCCGGCCGCGGCTCGCGCCGGAGCGGCGAGCGCGGTGCGCCGGCGCGAGCGAATGGCGCCTTGCGGCGCCATTCGGCTCAATCTGCGGCAGCGCCGCCTCCATCGCTGGCCGGGCGTCGTCCGGCGCAGACCTCAGGCCTGCAGCCCTCGCATCCGCATGCAGGCGGATGCCCCACCACCGGCGTGTGCCCGCGATCAGGCGATCACGCGCGCGATCTCGAGCACCTTGCAGGAGTAGCCCCACTCGTTGTCGTACCAGGCCACGACCTTGACGAAGGTCTTGTCGAGCGCGATGCCCGCATCGGCATCGAAGAACGAGGTGCAGCTCTCGCCGCGGAAGTCGGTCGCGACGACCTTGTCTTCGGTGTAGCCGAGCACGCCCTTCATCGGGCCGACGCTGGCTGCCTTCATCGCGGCGCAGATCTCTTCGTAGCTCGCTTCCTTGACCAGTTCGACGGTCAGGTCGACGACCGACACGTCGGAGGTGGGTACCCGGAACGCCATGCCGGTGAGCTTCTTGTTCAGCTCCGGGATCACCTTGCCGACCGCCTTGGCCGCGCCGGTGGAGCTGGGGATGATGTTCTCGAGGATGCCGCGGCCGCCGCGCCAGTCCTTGTTGCTCGGGCCGTCCACCGTCTTCTGCGTCGCGGTGGCGGCGTGCACCGTCGTCATCAGGCCGCGCTTGATGCCGAAGCTGTCGTTGAGCACCTTGGCCACCGGGGCCAGGCAGTTGGTGGTGCAACTCGCTGCGCTGACGATCGCCTCGCCCGCGTACTTGGTGTGGTTGACGCCGTAGACGAACATCGGCGTGTCGTCCTTGCTCGGCGCGGACATGATGACCTTCTTCGCGCCGGCGGCGAGGTGCTTCTCGGCCGTTTCCTTGGTGAGGAACAAACCGGTCGATTCGACCACGATGTCGGCGCCGACCTCGCCCCACTTCAGCTCCGCCGGGTCTTTCACCGCGGTCAGGCGGATGCGCCGGCCGTTGACGACGAGGGTGTGCCCGTCGACCGCGACCTCGCCCTTGAAGCGGCCGTGCACCGAGTCGTAGCGAAGCATGTAGGCGAGGTAGTCGGGTTCGAGCAGGTCGTTGATGGCGACGATCTCGATGTCGTCGAAGTGCTTGGTCGCGGCGCGGAACACCATCCGCCCGATGCGGCCGAAGCCGTTGATGCCCACCTTGATCGTCATGGAAACTCCTCGTTGTCAATGGGAAAGCGAAGCTTCAGTGAAGACTGACTTGTACCCAAGTCATGTCGCAACTAAAGCAGGACCTTGCGCACGGTGTCGGCCACGTTCTGTGCGGTGAAACCGAAATGCTTGAACAGCTGCGGCGCCGGCGCCGACTCGCCGTAGGTGTCGATGCCGACCACCGCCGCGCAACCGTACTTCCACCAGCCGTCGGTCGCGCCCATCTCGACCGCGACGCGCGGCATGCCCTTGGGCAGCACGCGCTGCTGATAGTCGCGGCTCTGGCGGTCGAACACGCTCGTCGACGGCATGCTGACCACGCGCACCGCGATGCCGGTCTCGGCCAGCAAGTGCTGTGCCTGCAGTGCGAGCTGCACCTCGGAGCCGGTGGCGATGATCACCGCGCGCGCCTTGCCGCGCAGGCCCACCTCGCTCGGCTCGGCCAGCACGTAGGCGCCCTTGGCGATGTCGTCGAGGCCGCTCTTGGGCGCATAGGGCAGGTTCTGCCGGCTCAGCAGCAGCGCCGACGGGCGCGCCCTGTTCTCGATCGCACAGGCCCAGGCAATTGTCGTCTCGGCCGTGTCGGCCGGCCGCCAGACATCGAGCCCCGGGATCAGGCGCAGCGACGCCGCGTGCTCGATGCTCTGGTGCGTCGGCCCGTCTTCGCCGAGGCCGATGCTGTCATGCGTGAAGACGTGGATCACGCGCTGCTTCATCAGCGCCGCCATGCGGATCGCATTGCGGCTGTAGTCGCTGAAGGTCAGGAAGGTGCCGCCGTAGGGGATGAAGCCGCCGTGCAGCGCCACGCCGTTCATGATCGCCGCCATGCCGAACTCGCGCACGCCGTAGTTGATGTGGCGGCCGCCCTTGCCATCGACCAGATTCACGCGGCCGTCGGCGGCGAAGCGCAGCGCGGGCGTGCTGGACGTGTTGGTCAGGTTCGAGCCGGTCAGGTCGGCGCTGCCACCCAGCAGTTCGGGCAGCGTCTTGGTCAAGGTCTCGAGCGTGAGCTGGCTCGCCTTGCGGCTGGCCACCGTCTCGGCCTTGGCCTGCGCCGCGATGGCCGCGTCCACCACGGCCTGCGTCCAGCCGGCCGGCAACTCGCCGTCCATGCGCCGCACCAGCTCGAGCGCAAGCTCGGGGTAGGCCTTGCCGTAGGCGGCGAAGGCATCGACCCACTGCGTCTCGGCGGCCAGGCCGGTGGCGCGGGCGTCCCACAGTGCGTAGATCGTCTCCGGGATCACGAACGGCTCGTCCGTCCAGCCCAGCGCCTCGCGCGTGAGACGGATCTCGTCGGCGCCGAGCGCCTCGCCATGCGCCTTGGCGGTGCCGGCGCGGTTGGGCGAGCCCTTGCCGATGGTCGTCTTGCAACAGATCAGCGTCGGCCGGTCGGCACCCTGCGCCGCACGGATGGCGGCGTCCACGGCATCCGCGTCGTGGCCATCGACGCCGGCGAGCACGTTCCATCCGTAGGCCGCGAAGCGCTTGGGCGTGTCGTCGATGAACCAGGGCGAGACGGGGCCGTCGATCGAGATGCCGTTGTCGTCGTACAGCGCGATCAGCTTGCCGAGCTTCCACGCCCCGGCAAGCGCGCAGGCCTCGTGGCTGATGCCCTCCATCAGGCAGCCGTCGCCGAGGAAGACATAGGTGCGGTGATCGACGATCGGGTGGCCGTCGCGGTTGAACTCCTGCGCCAGCAGCTTCTCGGCGAGCGCCATGCCCACTGCGTTGGCGATGCCCTGCCCGAGCGGCCCGGTGGTCGTCTCGACGCCGGGCGTGGCGCCGACCTCCGGGTGCCCCGGGGTCTTGCTGTGCAGTTGGCGGAAGTTGCGCAGCTCGCTCATCGGCAGGTCGTAACCCGTCAGGTGTAGCAGCACGTAGAGCAGCATCGAGGCGTGGCCGTTGGAGAGCACGAAGCGGTCTCGATTGGCCCAGTGCGGGTTGGCCGGGTTGTGCCGCAGGTGGCGGCTCCACAGCGCGACAGCGATCTCGGCCATGCCCATCGGGGCGCCCGGGTGACCTGAATTGGCCTGCTGAACGGCGTCCATGGCCAGCGCGCGGATGGTATTGGCCATCAGGGAGGTGTCGGTCGAGGCCATGGTGCTCCAGGCGAGGGTGGGAGGGGAACTGCGCATTTTAAGGGGCCGCGCGGCAAAGCCGACGGCGCCGCGGCGGTCGCGTCGGGCTCAGTCGTGCGCCGGGGCCTTCGGCGCCACGAGCCGGATTCCCAGGCGCTCACGCACGCGGCGCGCCGGAAAGGCGATTTCGCGCTCGGCCCAGTGCCTGAAGCGCAGTGCCTTCGCTCCCGGCGCCTTGGCCAGGTGGATGAGCAGCGCCTCGTCGCTGAAGTACGCCTGTGCGGGTTCGCCCAGACGGCGAAAGCCGTGCGGGTAGCTCAGCGCGAGTGCGCCGTCGCTGGCGGTGGCGCCGACGATGCCGCGCACATCGGCGGCCAGCACCCAGCGGCAATGCGACACGTCCTCCAGCACCTGCACCGGATGCCCGCGATAGACATAGTGACGACCCTCGAGCTCACGCCAGACCCGGGCGCGCACGAGGTGGCGCAGTTCACTGGCCAGGTCCAGCAACGGCCGGGCGGTGGCCAGGCCCAGCGCGAGACCGCCAACCAGCAGGCCGATCGCGCCCATCAGCCGCCAGCCGGCCCAGGCGAGCCCGGCGCACAGCGTCAGGCGAATGGCCAGCCTGATCACGATCGACCTCATGTCCGTTGCTCCACCGCGCTTGGCCGGCGCGTCGATGGCCCGCGCGCAGGCGTGGGGGTAGGATACCGCCCTCGGCCTCCAGCGGGCCTCACCGGCGCCACCGATGCCGACGCTGGAAGGTCGGTGCAGGCAGGGCGACGGGCGCGACCGGCAGCACTTTGCCTTGACGCCGGCCCGAGTCGCCGAGTGACCGGCCTGGCGATCGGGCTCTCAGCCGACCGAACCCAGCGTGGACACCTTGCGAGGGTGCTTGCGCTGCTGGGCAATGGGGGCAGTCCGATGGCAGCGGAGGCGACGCGCGCCCCGCGACTTGCGCGCCGCCGCCGACTGTCGTGAACCATGCCCCGCACCGACCCGCTGCGCGGCGGCAGCTTCGATGCGAAGACGGGCGGACCCCCGGCCCGGACACTCCACCATGTGCAGCCCCTTCCACCTCGCCAACCACGTGCACGACCTCGACGAAGCGCGCCGCTTCTATGGTGGCATGCACGGCTGCCGCGAGGGGCGCAGCGCGCCAAGCTGGGTCGACTTCGACTTCTTCGGCCACCAGATCTCGCTCCACCTGGGCGAACCGTTCGCCACCGCCGACACCGGGCAGGTCGGCGGGCATCGGGTGCCGATGCCGCACCTCGGCGTGGTGCTGGCCCTGCCCGACTGGCAGGCGCTCGCGGCGCGCCTTCGCGACGCCGGCCAGCGCTTCGTGATCGAGCGTTCGCTCCGCTTCAAAGGCCAGCCCGGAGAGCAGTGGACGATGTTCTTCCGCGACCCGTCGGGCAACCCGATCGAGGTCAAGGGCTTCAGGTCGCTCGATGCGGTTGATGACGCCTGAACCGGGCGCGTGGCAGCGCCCGCTCACCCGCGCATGTCTGCGCCAGCGCATCCAACTGCCAGTCGATGCGAGTCCGGCCCGGCTGGATCCGGCCCACGAGCCGCCGTTCACGCCGGCGGCGCCACCCGCTGCTCGATCGCCCCGAACACGCTCAGACCGTCCGCCCCCTTCATCTCGATGCGGATGGTGTCGCCGTATCGCATGAAGTCTGTCTTCGGGCTGCCGCCCTCGATCGTCTCGATGGCGCGCTTCTCGGCGATGCAGCTGTAGCCGCGCGCCCAGTCCTTGTTGCTGACGGTGCCGCTACCGACGATGCTGCCGGCGCGCACATTGCGCGTCTTGCAGAGGTGCGCGATCAGTTGGCCGAAGTGGAAGCTCATTTCCGACCCGGCGTCGCAGAGACCGACGCGTTTGCCGTTCCACACACTTTCCAGGTTCAAGTGCACGCGCCCGCCGTGCCAGGCGGCGCCCAGTTCGTCGGGCGTCACCGCGACCGGGCTGAATGCGGTGGCCGGCTTGCTCTGCAGGAAGCCGAAGCCCTTGGCCAGCTCGGCCGGGATCAGGTTGCGCAGCGACACGTCGTTGGCGAGCATCAGCAATCGGATGCCCTCCAGCGCCGCTTCGGGCGCGGTGCCCATCGCCAGGTCGCCGGTCACGACCGCGACCTCGGCCTCGAAGTCGATCCCCCAGGCTTCGTCGGCACAGACGATGGGCTCGGTCGGGCCGAGAAAGTCGTCGCTCCCGCCCTGGTACATCAGCGGGTCGGTGTAGAAGCTCTCGGGCACCTCGGTGCCGCGCGCCTTGCGCACCAGCTCGACGTGGTTGATGTACGCGGAGCCATCGGCCCACTGGTAGGCGCGCGGCAGCGGCGCCATGCAACGGGCCGGTTCGAAGGCAAAGGCATGGCGTGCCTTGCCCTGGTTGAGCGTCGTGTACAGGTCTTCGAGCTGGGGCGAGAGGAACCCCCAGTCGTCGAGCACTTGCTGCAGGCGGGTCGCGATGGCGGTCGCATAATGGGCCGTGCTCAGGTCGCGCGACACGACCACCAGTTGGCCATCGCGTGAACCGTCCTTGTAGCTTGCGAGTTTCATGGTCAGGGTGTCGGGCGCCATGTCGATCAGCAGCGCCGCGTTGATTGCACGAGGGCGCTATTGTGCGTGCAGCGTCCGCACGCGCGCCGCGAGGCGTTGATGCGGCGCGCCACGCTGAACGCACGCCGCCTCGGGACGATTGCTATCGTCGTGCTGGCGCTGCACGGGTTGCTGCTGCGGGGCGTCCATGACGCGCTCGCCGCGCTCGACACCGCCGCACCGCACCGGCCCCCGCCGGGCATCCAGGTGCGCATGGTGGTGCTTGCAGTGCCATTGCCCAACGCGGAGCCGAACGTCGCGATGCGCCCGACCACCGCGGCGCAGGCATCTAGCCTGGCGCGCCGCGGGCAAGGGGCGGCGCAGCGTTCCGCGGCACCCGCCGCCGAACCGTCGCGGCCGGCCCCAGCGGCAACCGCCCTGGCACCGACCCCGCCCGCTGCCACGACCCCTCCGCTTGCCGCGCTGCCGGCGCAGCCCATGGACGACGCAGCGGGCCTGGCGAGTGCCGACGTGGCCGCTCCAACGCCAGCGGGCGATCTGCCGATCTACCGCACCGTGCTGCCGCCCGCGTTCGCGTTTGGCTACGACCTTCGCCGCGGCTCTTCGAGCGGCAGCGGCGAGCTGAAGTGGCGGCCGCAGGGTGAGCGCTACGAGTCACGCTTCGTGGGCGCCAGCGAGGGCGTGCCGCTGCTGGCGTGGGAAAGCGTCGGCGGCTTCGACGCGGCGGGCCTGGCCCCGGCGCGCTACACCGACCGCCGCCGCGGGCGTGGCGCGCAGGCGGCGAACTTCCGGCGTGATGCGGGCAAGGTCACGTTCTCCGGTCCGGCGGTGGAGCATGCGCTGCCGCCCGGCGCGCAGGACAGGCTGAGCTGGATGCTGCAGTCTCGCGGCCATCGCGGCGGCCGAGCCGGCACTCGTCGGGCCGGGCGGGCGGGTGTCGTTTCTGGTGGTCGGCGCCCGCGGCGATGCCGACGTGTGGACCTTTGTCCATGTCGCCGAGGAGGCCTTGGCGCTGCCGCAAGGGCAGCGCCCGACCCTGCACCTGCTGCGTGAGCCCGCGCGCGCCTTCGACACGCGGGTCGAGGTGTGGCTCGACCCCGAGCGGCACTACCTGCCGGTGCGCGCGAGGCTGTCCAATGGATCCGGCGGCCAGGCGCTGCAGCTCATGCTGCGCGAGGTGCTGGCAGCGCCCTGAGGAATCTGGCACCGAGCCCAGCGAGCCCGGCCTTCCCGCTTCGAGAGCGGCGGAAGGGCGGCTGCCGGCGCCCCGACGCGGCGCCGTCGAGCCTTGAAGACGGCGCCGTCACCCTCAGCTATGGTTGCGGGAGGTCCATTGATGAACATGCTCTACAACTCCGAAAGCTTTGCCGTGGTGCAATTTGAAGTGCCAGCCGAGCGTAGCCATGCCGGTGATGGTGCGTTGACCCGTGGTGGGTATGAAATCGTCGACAAGTTCGCGCGCAAGGAGATCTTCATCGAAGGCGCGCTGGCCGAGAGCTTCAAGCTGGGCGCGCAGGCGTTGATCGAGTCCTCACCGTCGGTGGAGGAGCTCGACGAGTACATTGGCCGCTTTGCCGCGCTGATGCAGCAGC
>CAVZXE010000024.1:0-13586 GCA_963779155.1 uncultured bacterium
CGATCGGGCCAGGCGCTCGGTCAGCAGCAGGTCGTAGAGGCCATCGGGCAATGACATCAGCTTGGCTTGGTCATCGCAAGGCGCGTGAAACCCTACATCAGCACAATGTCGTACTGCTCCGGCTTCACGTCGCCTCCGCCTGCAGCGAGATCGGCTTGCCGATGAAGTCCTCAGATCCGCCAGGTACTGCCCCTCCTCGTCGAGCAGCATCTCGACCACCGCCGCCGAGGCGATGACGCGGAACTCCTTCGGGTTGAACTGCCGCGCTTCGCGCAGGATCTCGCGCAGGATGTCGTAGCACACGCTGCGCGCCGTCTTCACCTGGCCCCGGCCCTGGCAGGTGGGGCAGGGCTCGCACAGCAGGTGCGCGAGCGACTCGCGGGTGCGCTTGCGCGTCATCTCCACCAGTCCGAGCTGGGTGAAGCCGCTCACCGTGATGCGGGTGCGATCCCGCGCCAGCTGCTTGCGCAGCTGGCCAGCACGGCGGCCTGGTGGTCTTCGCGCGCCATGTCGATGAAGTCGATGATGATGATCCCGCCCAGGTTGCGCAGGCGCAGCTGGCGCGCAATGGCGAGCGCGGCCTCCAGGTTGGTCTTGAAGATCGTGTCGTCGAAGTTGCGCGCGCCCACGTAGCCGCCGGTGTTCACGTCCACCGTCGTCAGTGCCTCGGTCTGGTCGATGATCAGGTAGCCGCCCGACTTCAAGTCCACCCGGCGCGCCAATGCGCCGGCGATCTCGTCGTCGATCTTGTGCAGGTCGAAGATCGGCCGCTCGCCGGCGTAGTGCTCGAGTTTCTGCACGGAGGTCGGCGTGAACTCGGCGCCAAACTGCTGCAACAGCTCGAACTGCATCCGCGAGTCGATGCGCACCGACTGCGTGGCGTCGTTCACCATGTCGCGCAGCACGCGTTCGGCCAGACTCAGGTCCTGGTGCAACAGGGTGCCTGGCGGCGTCTTGAAGCTCGCTCGCGCACCGCGGCCCAGGTCTTGCGCAGGTAGCGGATGTCGTCGGCCAGTTCGTCGTCGCTGGCGTCCTCGGCGTTCGTGCGCAGGATGAACCCGCCCCCGCCGTCGCCCGCCAGCGCCACGACCCTTGCCCGCAGCTCTTCGCGCAGTTCATGCGAGCCGATCTTCTGGCTGACGCCAACGTGGTCGTCCTGCGGCAGGAACACGAGCAGCCGTCCGGCGATGCTCATCTGCGTCGACAGCCGCGCGCCCTTGCTGCCGATCGGGTCCTTGATGACCTGCACCATCAGCGTCTGGCCTTCGAAGACGAGCTTCTCGATCGGCGGCGGCGGCGGGCTGCCGCTCTCGCCGCGTGACGTGCCCGCGCCGCCGCGCGGCCCGCTGCCCAGCTGCAGGTCGGCCACATGCAGGAACGCGGCGCGCTCGAGCCCGATGTCGATGAACGCCGACTGCATGCCCGGCAGCACCCGCGCCACGCGCCCGGTGTAGATGTTGCCGACCCGCCCGCGTTCCAGCGCGCGTTCGACATGCAGCTCCTGCACGGCGCCGTTCTCGACGATCGCGACGCGCGTTTCCTGGGCGCCCAGTTGATGAGAATGTCTTGCATGGGGACCTTGGGCGTCGGTTCGCTGGTGCGCGACGCCGGGGGCGGCGCCTGGAGCCAGGGTCTAGAAATGAACGCCCGCCTGTCGCAGCAGCACGGCCGTCTCGAACAGGGGCAAACCCATGATACCGGAGTAGCTGCCTTCGATGCGCTCTATCCAGCGCGCGGCGGCGCTCTGGATCGCATAGGCACCGGCCTTGCCGAACGGCTCGCCGCTGGCCACATAGTGCGCCAGCTCGCCTTCGCGAACTGCCGCGAAACGAACGCTCGATACGCTCACCGCGAGCCGCGTGTGGCGCGGGCAGGCCAGCGCGACGGCAGTGAGCACGCGATGCGCGCGCCCCGACAGCAGGCGCAAGGTCGCAAGCGCATCGTCCGCGTCGATCGGCTTGCCGAGGATGCGCCGCCCGAGCGCGACCGTGGTGTCGGCGCACAGGACCGGCGCGATGGGCAGGCCGCGCCTCGCGAGACGGCGCCGCGCCGCTTGCAGCTTGGCCCGCGTCACGCGCTCGACATACGCCGCCGGCAGCTCGCCGGCACGCGTGGCCTCCAGCGCTTCCACGTCCTCGTCGGGGCCGGCCAGCAGCGGTTCATGGCGCACGCCGAGCTGGTCGAGCAGCTCGCGCCGGCGCGGGCTCTGCGAGGCGAGGTAGATGAACTCGTGCCGAAGGGTCGTCACGTCAGCCGGCGCCGGGCCGCTCCCAAGGCGGCTGAGCACCCCCTCGGGGGGCAGCGAACGAAGTGAGCGTGGGGGTCGTCATCCCTGCCGGCGCCGGGCCGCTCCCAAGGCGGCTGAGCACCCCCTCGGGGGGCAGCGAACGAAGTGGGCGTGGGGGTCGTCGTCATTCGCGGTGGTAGGGATGGTTCACCGTCAACGACCAGGCGCGGTACAGCGCCTCGGCCAGCAGCACGCGCACCAGGGCGTGCGGCAGGGTCAGGTCGGAAAGGCGCAAGGTCTCGTCAGCGCTGTCCTTGATCGCCGGATCCAGTCCGTTGGGGCCGCCGACGATCAGCGCGACGTCGCGGCCATCGTGCATCCAGGCTTCGAGGCGAGCGGCGAGCTGCATGGTGCTCAGGCGGTTGCCGCGCTCGTCGAACACGACCCGGCGCACCCCGCGGGGGATCGCGGCCTCGATGCTTTGCGCTTCGGCGGCCATCAGCTGCGCCGCGTTGCGGCCGCTGCGCGGCTGCGCCTTGCAGGCCTTCAGTTCCAGCCGCAGTTCGGGGGGAAAGCGCTTGGCGAATTCCTGGTAGGCCGCGTCGGCCCAGGCCGGCATGCGCTGGCCCACGGCTACCAGCCAAAGCTTCATGCCGTGCGGCGTGCGGTCTTGCGTGCCGGGCTCTTGCCCTTCGCCACCGGCGCCTTGCGCGCGGCAGGCGCCATGGACGGCGCTGCGCTGGACTTCACGCCAACCGTGCGTGTGACGGCCTTCCGCGCGGGCGGGGCCCTGCGCGCTGCGACCTTCGTCGCCGAGGCCCTCTTCGCCGGCGCCGGCCCGGCCGCGGGCTGCCGCGGCGCAGACTTGCGCACCGGGGACAGCGGAGTCTGCTTCGGCGCCGTCTTCGCCGCTGCCTTCTTCGCGGGCGTCCTGTTCGCCAACGCCTTCTTGGCGGGCGCCTTCTTGCCGGTTGACTTCTTCGTCGCGGCGGCCTTCTTGACCGCCGGCGCGGGCGCGGGTTCGGAAGCCTTGACCAGCCGGGGCGCCGCACTCGCGAGCTTGAGGTGGACCGGTTTGTCGCCCCAGATTTCCTCGAGGTGGTAGTACTCGCGGATGCTCGGCTGCATCAGATGCACCACCGCGGCGCCGCAGTCGACGATGATCCACTCGCCGTTTTCCTCGCCCTCGGTACGGGTCGGACCGAAGCCCTTGGCTTTCACCGCATCGCGCACACTGGCCGCGAGGGCCTTGGTCTGCCGGTTGCTCGTACCCGAGGCGATGACCACGCGCTCGAACAGGGCCGACAGGTGTTCAGTGTTGAAGACGACGATGTCCTGGCCCTTCACATCTTCCAGGCCATCGACGATGGCACGTTGCAGTTTTCGAATGTCCATTCAGCTCCTGAGGCGGTGACGGTAGAGACCGTGTGCGGCAATATAGCGTGCCACCGGCGCGGGCACCAGTGCGCCGATGTCCTGACCGGCCGCCACGCGGGCGCGGATGGCCGTCGATGAAACCGGCATCGCCGGTAGCGGCACATTGGCGATCGGCACCGGGGCGTCGGCCAGTTCGGGCGGCAGGCATGGGGCCTCGCCGCTGCGGCTGGCCACCGCCAAGGTCACGACAGCCACGAGTTCGCGCCAGCGGTGCCAGGTGTGCAGGCGAACCAGCTGGTCCAGCCCGAGCAGCAGGAACCATTGCGCCGCGGGTTCGCGCCGCCGCAGCTCGAGCACGGTGTCGATGGAGTAGCTCGGGCCGCTGCGCTCGAGCTCGCAGGTCTCGAGCCGGAAGCGCGTCTCGCCGGCGATCGCCAGCCGGACCATCTCGGCGCGCTGCACTGCCGGCGCCAGCCGGCGCGCCTTCTGCCACGGCACTCCGGCCGGGATCCAGCGGATCTCGTCGAGCGCCAGCACATCGAGCGCGCTCTTCGCCAGCGCAACGTGCGCGTTGTGGACCGGATCGAAACTGCCGCCGAAGAGGCCGACCCGCCGCGGGCGGTCGCCCACGGGCATCAAGCCGGGGCCCAGCGCGCCCAGTCGCGCGGCCGTAGGAAGTCGCTGTACAAACGCGCCTCGGCCGAGCCCGGCTCCGGCGCCCAGTTGTAGCGCCACTTCACGACCGGCGGCATCGACATCAGGATCGATTCGGTGCGCCCACCCGACTGCAGGCCGAACAGCGTCCCGCGGTCGAACACCAGGTTGAACTCGACGTAGCGTCCGCGCCGGTAAGCCTGGAAGTCACGTTCGCGCTCGCCATAGGACACGTCGCGGCGGCGCTGCACGATCGGCAGGTACGCGCGAAGGAAGGCGTCGCCGACCGCGCGCGTCATTGCGAAGCTCTGCTCGAAGCCAAGCTCGGAAAAGTCGTCGTAGAAGATGCCGCCGATGCCGCGCGGCTCGGCGCGGTGCCTGAGGTAGAAATACTCGTCGCACCACTGCTTGAAGCGCGGGTGCAAGCCGGCGCCGAACGGCGCCAGCGCGTCGCGGCAAGTGGCGTGGAAGTGCTGCGCGTCTTCCTCGAAGCCATAGTACGGCGTCAGGTCCATGCCGCCGCCGAACCAGGTGACAGGCTCGCCGCCCGCTGGAAATGCGGCCAGCATGCGCACGTTCATGTGCACCGTGGGCACATAGGGATTGCGCGGATGGAACACGAGCGACACACCCATCGCTTCGAACGGCGCACCGGCCAGGTGGGAGCGCTGCGCGGTCGCCGATGCCGGCAGCGAGGCCCCCTTCACATGGCTGAAGTTGCAGCCGCCGCGCTCGAGCAGGCCGCCCTCCTCCACGACCTGCGACAGCCCCTCGCCTTCGAGCCCGACGCCGGGCCGCCCCAAGCCGGGCGCTCCCCCTCGGGGGGGCGACGCCGCTGGCGTCTTGGGGGCGACATCAGCGCCGGGCCGCCCCAAGCCGGGCGCTCCCCCTTGGGGGGGCGACGCCGCTGGCGTCTTGGGGGCCAGGTTGCCGCCAGGCTCGCGCCTCCAGCCGTCGCGGAGAAACGGCGTGCCATCCTCGACCTGCATCGTTTCGATGATGCGGCCCTGCAGGCCGAGCAGGTAGTCGCGTACCGCGCGAGTGTCCATGCGCATCCTCAGCGTCTGATGGCCCGAAAGCCGATATCGCGCCGGTACTGAACGCCGGCGAAGTCGATCCCGGCGAGCGCCTCGTAGGCCCGCTGCTGCGCCATCTTGACCGAGTCGCCGAGCGCGGTGACGCACAGCACGCGCCCGCCCGCGGTCACGGTCTGTCCGGCGCGAGGCGCGGTGCCGGCATGGAACACCATCAAATCCTCGCTGTCGGGCGGCAGGCCGACAATCGGGTCGCCCTGGCGCGGCTCGAGCGGGTAGCCGGCAGCCGCCATCACCACGCCGAGCGCGACCCGCCGATCCCACTCCAATGCCACTTCGCGCAGCGTGCCGTCGGTGGCGTGCATCAGGACGTCGAACAGGTCGCTCTTGAGGCGCATCAGGATCGGCTGCGTTTCGGGATCGCCCATCCGGGTATTGAACTCGAGTGTCTTCACCTGGCCGCGCGAGTCGATCATCAGCCCGGCGTAGAGGAAGCCGGTGAAGGGCAGGCCGTCGCTGGCCATGCCCGCGATCGTCGGGTTGACGATCTCATGCATCACCTTGGCGTGCACGTTCGGCGTCACCACCGGCGCCGGCGAGTAGGCGCCCATGCCGCCAGTGTTGGGGCCGTGGTCGCCGTCGAGCAGGCGCTTGTGGTCCTGACTGGTGGCCAGCGGCAGCACATGGCGGCCATCGCAGATCACGATGAAGCTCGCCTCCTCGCCTTCGAGGTACTCCTCGATCACCACGCGTGCGCCACCGGCGTTGTGCTGCACGCCGCGCCCCTCGCCCGGCACGGCCTGGAGCATCCAGTCGATCGCCTGATGGGCCTCGCCGGCCGTCATCGCCACCACCACGCCCTTGCCGGCGGCCAGGCCATCGGCCTTGACGACGATCGGCGCGCCGTGGCGATCGACGTGCGCATGTGCAGCCGCAGGGTCGGTGAAGCTGGCATACAAGGCCGTCGGAATGCCGTGGCGCTGCATGAAGTCCTTCGCGAAGGCCTTCGAACTCTCGAGCTGCGCCGCGGCGCGGGTCGGCCCGAAGATGCGCAGGCCACGGGCGCGGAACTCGTCCACCACGCCCGCCGCGAGCGCCGCCTCGGGGCCGACGACGCTGAGCGCCACCTTCTCGGCCAGCGCGAAGTCGGCCAGGGCGCGCACCTCGGTGATCGCCACGTTCTGCAGCCGCGGGTCGCGCGCCGTGCCGCCGTTGCCGGGCGCAACGAACACCTTCTGCACCCGAGGCGAAGCCGCGATCTTCCACGCCAGCGCATGTTCGCGCCCGCCGGCGCCGATGACCAGCACCTTCATTCTGATCGCCTCCGCCAGGCCAGACAACCCGTCGCGCACGTGGGTCGGCGCCCCCGGCGAGTTCGCGCTTCGATCCCCGCTTCGCGGGGCCCCTCTTTCGCGCTCACTCTGAACGCCTCCGCAAAGCCAGACAGCCCGTCGCGCACTCGGGTCGGCGACCCCGGCGAGTTCGCGCTTCGATCCCCGCTTCGCGGGGCCCCTCTTTCGCGCTCACTCTGATCGCCTCCGCAAAGCCAGACAGCCCGTCGCGCACGTGGGTCGGCGCCCCCGGCGAGTTCGCGCTTCGATCCCCGCTTCGCGGGGCCCCTCTTTCGCGCTCACTCGCCGATCTCGGCGTTGTGATACACGTCCTGCACGTCGTCCAGGTCTTCGATCACGTCGAGCAGCTTTTGCATGCGGGCCGCATCGTCGCCCGTCAGTCCCACCGTGTTCTCGGGGCGCATCGTCACCTCGGCCAACTCGGGCTGCAGGCCCGCGGCTTCGAGCGCGGCTCTCACGGCTTCGAAGGCGGGCGCGGCGCAGAGCACCTCGACCGCGCCGTCGTCGTCGGTCAGCACGTCTTCGGCGCCGGCGTCGAGGGCCACTTCCATCACCTTGTCCTCGCTCGTGCCGGGCGCGAAGACGAACTGTCCACAATGCTTGAATTGAAACGCCACCGACCCTTCGGTGCCCAGGTTGCCGCCGTACTTGCTGAACGCGTGGCGCACCTCGGCCACCGTGCGCACGCGGTTGTCGGTCATGCAGTCGACGATCACCGCCGCGCCGCCAATGCCGTAGCCCTCGTAGCGGATCTCCTCGTAGCTCACGCCTTCGAGGTTGCCGGTGGCCTTGTCGATGTTCTTCTTCACCGTGTCGGCCGGCATGTTGGCCGCCTTGGCCTTCTCCACCGCCAGCCGCAGGCGCGGGTTCATGCCCAGGTCGCCGCCGCCCAGACGGGCCGCGACCATGATCTCGCGGATGACGCGCGTCCACACCTTGCCGCGCTTCTCGTCCTGGCGCCCCTTGCGGTGCTGGATGTTGGCCCACTTGGAATGTCCGGCCATGTCGTTGTGTGCTCCTGGTGACAGCCCGGGCCTGACGCGCCGGCTGCTGCGAATCTGCTGGGGTTCTTTGGATAGACTGCGATTTTACTTTGCAGTCTCCGGAGCACCCCATGGCCGAGCCGATTCTTCTTGCCCAGCGCAGCGACACCGAGTGCCATCTGCTGCCTGCGCTGGCCAATCGCCACGGCCTGATCACCGGCGCCACCGGCACCGGCAAGACGATCACGCTGCAGACGCTGGCCGAGGCCTTCAGCCGGCGCGGGGTGCCGGTCTACATGGCCGACGTGAAGGGCGACCTGAGCGGGATCAGCCAGCCCGGCAAGGCCAGCGCCAAGCTCGCCGCGACGCTGAAAGAGCGCGGCATCGAGCCGCCGGAATCCGTCGCCTGCCCGACGACGCTGTGGGACGTCTTCGGCGAGCAGGGCCACCCGGTGCGCGCGACCGTGAGCGACATGGGCCCGCTGCTGCTGGCGCGCATGCTGGCACTGAATGAAACGCAGCAGGGCGTGCTGAGCCTGGTCTTCAAGGTGGCCGACGACAACGGCCTGCTGCTGCTCGACCTGAAGGACTTGCGCGCGATGCTGCAGCACGTCGGCGAGAACGCGGCGCAGTTCACCACCGAATACGGCAATGTGAGTGCAGCCAGCATCGGCGCCATCCAGCGCGGGCTGCTCCAGCTCGGCGAACAGGGCGCCGACACCTTCTTCGGCGAGCCGATGCTCAACATCGCCGACTTGATGCAGACCGATGCCGGCAGCGGCGTCGTCAACATCCTCGCCGCCGACCGGCTGATGAACAGTCCGCGCCTGTACGCGACCTTCCTGCTCTGGATGCTCTCCGAGCTGTTCGAGGCGCTGCCCGAGGTGGGTGACCTCGACGCCCCGAAGCTGGTGTTCTTCTTCGACGAGGCGCACCTGCTGTTCAAGGACGCGCCGGCGGCGCTGGTCGAGCGCATCGAACTCGTCGTGAGGCTGGTGCGATCCAAGGGCGTCGGCGTGTACTTCGTGACACAGAACCCGCTCGACATCCCAGACAGCGTGCTCGGCCAGCTCGGCAACCGGGTCCAGCACGCGCTGCGCGCGTTCACCCCGCGCGACCAAAAGGCGGTGAAGGCGGCGGCCGACACCATGCGCGCCAATGCCGGTCTGGACATCGCGACCGCCATCACCGAGCTTGCGGTCGGCGAGGCGCTGGTGAGCCTGCTCGATGCCAAGGGCCGGCCATGCCCGACCGAGCGTGTGTTCGTGCTGCCGCCCGGCAGCCAGATCGGGCCGATCACGCCCGAACAGCGCCAGGCGCTCATCGCCGGCTCGCTGGTGGCCGGCGTGTACGAGAAGGCGGTCGATCGCGAATCGGCCTACGAGAAGCTCAGGGGTCGTGTCGCCGCGCCGGGCGAGGCAACGGGCAGCCTGGCCGGTGAAGGCGCGCGCGCCACATCTGCGGGCAGCGCACGCGCTCCGGCCGAGGCAGCCGAGGGCGGGCTGCTCGGCGGCCTGAAGGACGTGCTGTTCGGCTCCACGGGCCCGCGCGGCGGCAAGCACGAGGGTTTGGCCGAATCGGCAGCGCGCTCGGCGATGCGCAGCATGGGTTCATCGGTCGGGCGCGAGATCGTGCGCGGCGTGCTCGGCTCGCTGCTGGGCGGATCCAAGCGCCGCTGATCCGGCGGGCGGTTCGGCCGGCCGGTCGGTGAAGGGCCTGGCGCCGATCGGCCCTGGGGACTACAGTCGAATCAAGCTTGGCGCGGTGCGCGCGCGCGACCACACCGCGACTTGCGCGGCAGGCCGTGGAACGCCGGCCGCCGCGTGAGAGGGGATTGACCATGAAGACCTGGTTCGCCTGCCTGCTCTGCCTGCTGCTCGCGGCCTGCGCCGCGCCGCCCGAGCGGCTCGCCGACGCGCGCTTCTTCGCCGACGCGCACTTCGCCCCGCCCGCAGAGCGCATCCGCGCCGAAGACGTGTTCGCGCTCAGCCCGGCGATGCGGCACTTCCTCGCCCACGATATGGCCGACAAGCTGCGCAGCCGCGGGCGTCAGCAGGGGCTGGTCGATGCGCTCTACGCCAAGGGCGAACTGAGGCTCGAATACGACTCGGCGATGACGCGCAACGCGGCGCAAGCGTTCGAGGCGCGTTCGGGCAACTGCCTGTCGCTCGTCATCATGACGGCGGCGTTCGCCAAGGAGCTCGGCGTGCCGGTGCGCTACCAGAGCGTGTTCACCGACGAGACCTGGGCCCGCAGCGGCGGCCTGCACTTCGTGATCGACCACATCAACCTGAGCCTGGGCAAGCGGCTCGGTGAATGGGCCGGCGCAGCGCAGGGGCGCGACGTGCTGACGATCGACTTCCTGCCGGCGCAGGACCTGCGCAACCAGAGGGTGCGGCCGTTGCCCGAGAACACGGTGGTCGCGATGTACATGAACAACCGCGCCGCCGAGACGCTGGCGCGCGGGCAGGTCGACGAGGCCTACTGGTGGGCGCGCGAAGCGGTGCTGCAGGACCCGGCGTTCGCGCGCGCCTACAACACGCTCGGCGTCGTCTATCGCCGCCACGGCGACCTGGCGCTGGCCGAAGGCGTGCTCGGCCACGCGCTGGCGCAGGAGCCGTCGAACCCGCAGGTCGTCTCCAACCTGGCGCAGGTGCTGGCCGAGCAGGGGCGCGCGGCCGAGGCCGGTGCGCTCCGGCAGCGGCTGGCGCAACTGGAGTCGGAGCCGCCGTTCTTCTTCTTCGAACGCGGCCAGGCGGCGCTTCGCAACGGCGACTACGCGGCCGCACGCGACCTGTTCGCCCGCGAGGTGGCCCGCGCGCCGCACTACCACGAGTTCCACTACGGGCTCGCCGTCGCCTACGCCAAGCTGGGCGACGTGGCGCAGGCCAGCAAGCACCTTGCGCTGGCGATGGAGAGCAGCACCACGCGTGGCGACCACGACCTGTATGCCGCCAAGCTCGACCGCATCCGTTCCATCCCCGTCCACTGAAGGGCCGGCATTCCGCGCCCTGCGGGCCACGCCGGCCGGCTGCCGCACAATCGCGCGTCCCCGGCACAACGAGGCTCCCGCATGCGGATCGTGAAATGGCTGCTCACTGCGGTCGTGCTGCTCGCTGCCGCCAGCATCGGCGCCGGCTGGCTCGGGCTGCTGCAAGGCAGCGCACCGCCCGACCTGGGCGTGCAGGGCGGCCGCCTGAAGCCGCCCTCGACGACGCCGAACAGCGTCAGCAGCCAGGCAGCGCTGTACCCGGAGCATCCGCGCCACATCGACGCGCAGATCGCGCCGCTGCGCTTCCAGGGCGATGCCGCCGTGGCCATGGCGCGCCTGAAGGCGCTGGTCGAGGCGAGCGCGGGCGCGCAGATCGTGAAGAGCGAGCCGGGCTATCTGTACGCCACCTACACCACGGCGCTGATGCGCTATGTGGACGACGTCGAGTTCTGGCTCGATCCGGCGGCCGGCGTCGTCCAGGTGCGTTCGGCGTCGCGCCTCGGCAAGAGCGACCTGGGGGCGAACCGGGCGCGCATCGAGGCACTGAGGGCGCGGTTCGAGCAGCCGTGACGCGGTAACGACACCATGCCGTCGTCGCTGAAGCCGACACGGATCGCAGTGGCTCGCCAGCGCTTTGGCGATGGATGCTGGCAGGTGCCAAGCGCCGATCTGCGAAAGTCTCCGATCGGCCATGACTTGACGTTCGAGTCCGTGAGCTGAAAGTCCGGAGAAGACTGATTGCTGACGACTTGGCTGGGCCGGCCAGCAAAGGCTTACGGCTCGGCGAGTCAGTTGTCGACCCGACCTGGTTCGGCCTCTCGCTTGTGTGACTGGCTATGCCAAATGCAGTCTCTCGCGCTCGCCTTGTCCACGCACCTGCTTGCGGCGAGCCAAATTTGGGTATGGCCTCGCGCTATGGCGTGCAATGCGACAGCATCGGTTCGACGGCACTAACGCCCTGCCACAATGCGCCTACGTAACGCGACTCCCCATGAAACAGTCGTTCCCCGCTCTGCAAGGGGGGCTCTTCGCCCTGGCCGCTGCTGCACTCTTCGGCATCAGCACCCCGCTGGTCCAATGGGCGGGCGCTGGCCTGGGTGCCTTCACTACCGCTGCCCTGCTCTACGGCGGTGCGGCTGCGATCGGGGCATTGCTGCGTGAACCGATAGAGCGCGAAGCGGCGCTCCGCCGGGGCGACCTGCGGCGCCTGGGCCTGATGGCGCTGTTCGGCGCGGCCATCGGACCGGTGGCGCTGGCCTGGGGTCTGCAGCGCACCAGCGGGACCAGTGCGTCGCTGATGCTGGCGCTTGAAGCCTTGTTTACCGCCGTGCTCGCCCAGGTGCTCTACCGCGAGGTGATGGACCGGCGGGTCTGGACCGCGATGCTATTGCTACTGGCTGGCGGCATCGTGCTGATCATCGATCGCGGCTTGACCGGCGGGGTTCAGATGCTGGGGCTCCTGGCCGTGCTGGTAGCCGCGGCTGCCTGGGGTGTGGACAACACCTTGTCGCGCGCGCTTGCCGAGCGTGATCCGGCTCAGGTTGTGCTGGGTAAGTCGGCGCTCGGCGCCGCGGCAACCGCCGCGCTGGCAGCGATCGCTGGGGAGCCGCTTCCAGGCTGGGATGCCGTCGCGGCTCTGCTGGCCATCGGCGCAAGCGGGTACGGCCTGAGCCTGAGGCTGTACCTGCTGGCCCAGCGTGCATTCGGGGCGGCACGCACGGGTTCGGTGTTCGCTTTCGCGCCTTTCATCGGTACGTTACTGGCCATCGCACTTGGCGATCGCTCGTTGAGCTGGGCTATGGCCGCCGGCGGTTGTCTGATGCTGGCCGGCGTCGCGCTGCACCTGGCGGAGTCGCACGGGCACGTGCACGTACACGAGGCGATCGAGCATGAGCATGCCCACAGCCACGATGATGGCCACCACGACCACCGGCATGAACTGATACCGGTCGGATCGCACAGCCACATCCACCAGCATGAACTTGCGCGACATGGGCACCCGCATGTGCCGGACGCGCACCACGCCCACACCCATTGACCGCACCGGCGGCCCTGCAGGCGCCTTCGCACCGATGCACGTCATCCCGCGCCGGAAGATCGTGATGGCGGTCCCCAAGCAGGCACGCATGGACGCCTTGAGGCAGCGAAGTCGCTGGCACGGCCCTGTCGCCGCCGTAGGTCCGGGTTCAACCGTCACGAGACAGTCGGAGACAATCCCCGTATGCGTATCAGTCTGCTCGTTTTTGCCGTACTGGTAGCCGTGGTCGCCTTCGTGTGGGCGAGCGACAAGGTCACGCTCCAGGGGGAGCGCACGATCTACACCGTCGACTGCCGCGACGGCGCATGGCAGGGCCTCCAGTGTTCGGGCCGGCTCGTCACAGCAGACCGCTTCAGGTTTCGCGCGCTCAAGCCGCACCGCGAGGTCGTCTTCTGGACGGTCGGCGCTGAGGATCCCTCTGGCAAGTTCACGGACTGCGATATCGAGGACGGCCGGAACTGGCTCTGCAAACCCAACGCCGAGGCCCCACGCACGATCACATTGCAGATGTCCAAGGGCGTGCCGGTTGCCGATTCGATGGGCCGAGTCAAGGCATTCCATGCAATCGCCAAGTGGCGATGGCTCCTTCTCAAGTGGGGTCTTCCCATAGGGAACGATGCCGACGCCTGACTCCCAGGTCTGCATCACGCAGATGTTGTATCGAAAGTCAGGTGTGTCTACGGCTGCTCGAGGCCACATGCCCTTTCGGGGCGTCGTTCCATGACCCAGCAGAAGCCGATGGTGACCGCATTGAACTGGCCGACTGCGCGAATCCGCGGCGGCAGCGCGAACGGCCGCTTACCCTGCATTGCTGTCGCTCAGCTCGGCGCGGCGAAGGGCAGCAGAGGGTCGCAAGCCGACAGTCAGGCCAACGGAGCGTGGAGTCGGCGCCAGCCAGGATACAGCCATCAACCGGGTACGTCGCGCGC
>CAVZXE010000025.1:0-313782 GCA_963779155.1 uncultured bacterium
CGTCGGCCATGTCCTCGATTCGTGTCCGCGGCGTCCCACCTGAGGATGCGACGCCACGGCCGTTGTAGAGGATGACTTCGCGGCCTTCGGCCAGGCCGTCCGTCATCAATGGGTCCCAATGGTCCATGCCACCCCTGAAGTGCTGCAACAGCAGCAAAGGGGGCTGCGAAGAAGCGTTGTTGCCCCAGCGGCGATAGGCGAATCGGGTACCGCCGACTTCCACGAAACGGGTGGGCGTGGTGATATGGGTGTCCGTCATGTGCTTACCTGTTCCGGGGCTGATCCGGGATGCCGGTCGGGTTGCGGGAAACTCGTCCTTGTGCATCGCGCTTGCCCAGAGTGTCCGTGTCGCATGATGTTTATCATGTGTAATGTCGAACGAAAAGGCCGTGTCGATCAGTCGGTTCAGTGACCGGCGGGGGTCAGGGACTTGAGCGCGGCCTCGCGCAGGCTGTCCGACAGACCCGGCTCATCGACTGCGCGTGACAACATCAACGCGCCGACCATGGTGGCGATGGCCACCATGGCCCGTTCGTGAGCTGCGGGTTGTCCCCAGTCCGGCGATTGACGGGCGATGAGGTCGATCATTTCCTTGATGTGCCGGGTCGCCACCCGACGCACTTCGGGGATCTGGCGAGACGTCTCCGAGCCCAACGCTGCGAGCGGGCATCCCACGTCGACACGCTCGAGATGTTCCCTAGAGAGATAGGCGCCAATCATGGATGCCAGGGCCTGGCCGGGGGGTACGCTGGCCACGACCTCGGCCACGGCGGCAGCGGACTCCGCGCACGCCCTTCGCGCCGCCTCGGCCAGCATGGCCTCGCGTGACGAGAAATGAGAGTAGAAGGCGCCGTGCGTCAGCCCGGCCTCCTTCATGATGTCCGCGACGCCAGTACCGCCGTACCCGCTGCGACGGATCGCTCGGGCGGCCACACCCACGATGCGTTCGTGCGTGGCATCTTTAGCTGCTGCTCTTGCGCTGGGTCTTGACTTTCGCATGATGTTCATCATACTTAGGCTGACAGGATTGCGCAATACCTGACGAAGAGGCAAGGTCGTCCCACGGGATCTGTTCAGGTGTCACCGCGGCCGCGAACTAGACGACGGAGTTCAACGCTGCGGGCAACGCGGTGAGACGCCAAGCGCGCCAAGGCGTTGATGGCCGATCGCATTGAAGCTGATCCACGGCAGCAGCGCGCCGCAAAGCTGGCGCCCGGGAGTGCCCGCTTGTGGCCGTCGCGAAGCCTCATGCTCGTGAAAACTATGTCAAGGTCTGGCTGGCAGTGCATCCTCAGAGGCCGCGGAGATCCTCAGCCGCAGGACCTCGGCGCTCCTCATCTACGCATAGCTGCGCCCTATGCATAGTGGCCGACTGCCGCCACCGGGACTGCGCAGCTTCTGGCGATGAGCGGCTTGCAATGACCAATGGTCAGGTGCATCCGCTCCCCCGCTTGGGGCAGGCTCGCGTCACCTCTGCCACGATCAGGTCGACGTCTGGGCACAATCGCAGAGTACCCTCGATCCCCCACCGCGCCGATGCGTGCCTTCCATTCCGACCTGTTCGTGCTGCCGCTTCCCGAAGGCCACCGCTTTCCGATGGAGAAGTACCGCCTGTTGCGCGAGGGCGTGCAGGCGGTGCTGCCGCGGATCACGCTGCACGAGGCGCCGCCGGCAAGCGATGCCGAATTGGCACTGGCGCACGCGCCGGCCTATGTGCGTGAGGTCGTCGAAGGCCGGCTCGACTCGGCGCACCAGCGCGAGATCGGATTCCCCTGGACGCCAGGCATGGTCGAGCGTTCCCGGCGTTCGGTCGGTGCGACGATTGCCGCAGCGCGCGCCGCGCTCGGCGAAGGCGTCGCGGCCAACCTGGCGGGCGGCACCCACCATGCGCGTGCCGACCGCGGCAGCGGCTTCTGCGTCTTCAACGACGCGGCGGTCGCCGCCCGCCAGATGCAGGCCGAGTGGCACCGGACACACCGCTCGCTGCTGCGCGTCGCGCTGATCGACCTCGACGTGCACCAGGGCAACGGCAGCGCGGCGATCTTTCGCGACGACCCGACGGTGTTCACGCTCTCGTTGCACGCCGAGCACAACTTTCCGTTCCGCAAGGAGGCGAGCGACCTCGACGTGCCGCTGCCCGACGGCTGCCGCGACGCCGAGTACCTGGCCGCGCTCGACGATGCGCTCGACGTCCTGTGGGCGCGACACGGCTCCACGCCGCCCGGCCTGCTGTTCTACCTGGCCGGCGCCGACCCGCACGAGGGCGACCGCCTCGGCCGGCTCAAACTGACGGCCACCGGGTTGGCCGAGCGCGATCGCCGCGTGCTCGCCGCTGCGCGCGAACGCGGCATTCCGCTGGTGCTGACCATGGCGGGCGGCTATGGCCGGGTGATCGAAGACACCGTCGCCGTGCAGCTCGGCACGCTGGAGGCGGCGTTCCAGAGCTGGCGGCAATGGAACAATGCGGCCCATTGAAGGCCTTCGCCCGCCGCCGGGTCGCCCCAGGGGGCGGCGGGTTCCCCTGCGGGCGGCGAAGCGGCGCGGCCGCAAGCGCGGGCTCCGACCACAGATCTCCGCAATGCCCCGGGCAAGCCGGCCCGCGCCGGCGCACACCCACTCTTCGCAAGGATCCTCGTGACGCCCAGCCCCGAAGCCATCGCCGCGGTCGATGCCGCCATCACCTCGCGCCACTCGGTGCGCGCGTTCCTGCCCACGCCGGTGCCGCGGCACACGCTCGAGGACATCCTCGCCGTCGCGTCGCGGGCCCCATCGGGCACCAACACCCAGCCGTGGAAGGTCTATGTGCTGACCGGCGCGGCCAAGGCGGCGTTGTCGCGCAAGATCCTCGACGTCTACGACGATCCGCAGGCGCGCGACGCGCACCACGAGGAATACAACTACTACCCGACCGAGTGGGTCTCGCCGTACATCGACCGCCGGCGCAAGATCGGCTGGGACATGTACGGCCTGCTCGGCATCGGCCGCGCCGACAAGGCCC
The DNA here is from genome assembly GCA_963779155.1 of uncultured bacterium. GTDB lineage: Bacteria > Pseudomonadota > Gammaproteobacteria > Burkholderiales > Burkholderiaceae_C > CAIKUF01. The sequence continues at coordinate 2,999 of CAVZXE010000025.1, forward strand.
TGATGCACGCCCAACTCGGGCGGAACTACCTGTTTTTCGACGCGCCGGTGGGGCTGATGTTCACGATCGACCGGGTCATGCAGCAGGGCAGCTGGCTCGACTACGGCATGTTCGTGCAGAACGTGATGGTCGCGGCACGCGCCCGCGGGCTCGACACCTGCCCGCAGGTTGCGTTCCTTCAGTTCCATCGGATCATCCTAGAGCACGTGGGCGCGGGCGCGAGCGAGATGCTGGTCTGCGGCATGTCGCTCGGCCACGCCGATCCGGCAGCGATCGTCAACACGCTCGCCACCGAGCGCGCGCCGGTGGCCGAGTTCGCGCGCTTCCTCGAGTGATGGCCGGCGAGACATCGACATCCGCAAGTCACAGAAAGGTCAGACGATGAAGCCCGAGATCCTGGTTGCCCGCGCCGTGTTCCCCTCGGTGCTAGAGCGCTTGCGCGCGCATTTCGAGGTCGAGTGCAATGCGTCCGACGATGCCTGGGGCGCCGCCGAGCTGGCGCGCCGCCTGCAGGGCAAGGCCGGCGCGTTCACGACCGGTAGCGAACGCATCGACGCCGCGCTGCTGGGCGCCTGCCCCGGGCTCAGGGCGGTGTGCAACATGGCCGTGGGCTACAACAACATCGACGTCGAGGCCTGCACCGCGCGCGGCGTGCTCGTCACCAACACGCCCGACGTGCTGACCGAGACGACGGCCGATTTTGCCTTTGCGCTGATGATGGCCGCGGCGCGGCGCATGGCCGAATCGGAGCGCTTCCTGCGTGCCGGCAAATGGACGAAGTGGTCGTACGACATGTTCACCGGCAGCGACGTGCACGGCGCGACGCTCGGCATCCTGGGGATGGGCCGCATCGGCCAGGCGATCGCGCGGCGCGGCGCGCTCGGCTTCGGCATGAAGGTGATCTATCACAACCGCTCGCGGCTCGATGCCGCCGCCGAGGCGCCGCTCGGCGCACGCTACGTCGACAAGCAAGGCCTGTTTCGCGAGGCCGATCACGTGGTGCTCGTCGTGCCCTATTCGGCGGCCTCGCACCACGCGGTCGGCGCGCCCGAACTCGCGTTGATGAAGCCGACCGCGACGCTGACCAACATCGCCCGCGGCGGCGTGGTGGACGACGCCGCGCTCGCGCTCGCGCTGCGCGAACGGCGCATCGCTGCGGCCGGGCTCGATGTGTTCGAGGGCGAGCCGAGCGTGCATCCCGGCCTGCTGGAGGTGCCCAATGTCGTGCTCACGCCGCACATCGCGAGCGCCACGGTCGCCACGCGGCTCGCGATGGCCGATCTGGCGGCCGACAACCTGATCGCGGCGCTCGGTTGCGGGCCGAATGCTGGCCGGCCGCCGACGCCGGTCAACCCCGGCGTACTCTCCCGACAGTGAGTGCGGCATGGCATCAGGCAGGCTTTCGCCGCCCACTTCCGGGGCACTCCGCAAGCCGCCGGGCCCGACAATGTCGCTGCCGATGCGCCGCCACTGCGGCGGCGCGGTTCGCGCATTGCGTTGTAAGGGAGCTTGCCGTGCAGCCGATGGTCCGGTTCGTTGTGGGGGTCTTGTCTGCGGCCACCGTGGCCGGGTGCACCAGCGTGCAGGTGCGCAGCGTCGGCACGAACACGGGCCAGCCCGCCTACGACCTTTCCGGGCCCGACCTCGGCACCCTGGCCGCGCAGGCCCAGCGGCTGTGTCCGCAGGGCCATGCAGTCATGCGCCAGTGGGAGCGCAGCAACCGCGCCGCCGGTGAGGGCGACACGGTCTCGAACTGGTTCCTCCGCACCGCTGCGCTGAGCTATGACCTGCAGCCGGATCAGGCCCAGCTGAGCATCGCCTGCAAGGCCTAGCCCGGCCGCGCCGGCGAGGGCCGTCCAGGCGCTTCGCCCGGCGGGACTGGCCGCGGGTGCCCTGCGACAATCTGCGCAATGATCGACTGGCTCCTTGTCGCGCTGGCCGCGGCCAACCTGCTGCTTTTGCTCTGGCTGCTGATGCGGCGGGCTGACGACTCCGCGCTCGAGCGCGCCACCGCGACGTTGCAGCAGGCCGGACGCGCCGACAGCGAGCGCCTGGAGCGCGAACTTCGCGACGAGGTGGCGCGCAGCGGCAGCGGCACGCGGCAGGAGATCGGGCAGACGCTCGCCGTGTTCCAGCAGACGCTGCTCGCCCAGGCTGGCGACGTGGCGCGGACGCAGAACGAGCAGATCGACAGCTTTCGCACCCAGCTCGCGGCGATGCAGCAGGCCGTCAGCGCGGCGCTGCAGGGCGCCGTGAGCGCGCAGGCGGCGCAGGCGCAGGCCTCGCGCGACGGGCAGGACGTCACGCTGGCCCGGATCGCCGAGCAGCAGGCCAACACCCTGAAGCGCTTCTCCGACACGCTCAATGAGCAGTTGCGCCTGCTTTCCGACGTGAACGAGCGGCGCCTGCTCGAAGTGCGCAACACGGTCGAGCAGCGCCTGACCGCGCTGCAGGCCGACAACGAGAAGAAGCTCGAGCAGATGCGCGCCACGGTCGACGAGAAGCTGCACGCGACGCTCGAGGCGCGCCTGGGCGAGAGCTTCAAGCAGGTCGCCGACCGGCTCGACCAGGTCCACAAGGGCCTCGGCGAAATGCAGGTGCTGGCCAAGGATGTGGGCTCGCTCAACCGCGTGCTCACCAACGTCAAGACCCGCGGCATCTTCGGCGAGGTGCAGCTCGCCGGCCTGCTCGAGCAGGTGTTCACGCCCGAGCAGTACGCCGTCAACGTGGAGACGGTGCCCGGCAGCGGGGCGCGGGTCGAGTTCGCGATCCGCCTGCCGGGCCGGCGCGACGACGGCGCCCCGCTGTGGCTGCCGATCGACGCCAAGTTCCCGCGCGAGGACTACGAGCGTCTCGTCGAGGCGCAGGAACGCGCCGATCCGCTCGCGGTGGAGGCCTCGGCGAAGGCGATCGAGAGCCGCCTGCGCGCCGAGGCGCGGACGATCCGCGAGAAGTACGTCGCGCCGCCGCACACGACGGACTTCGGCATCATGTTCGTGCCGACCGAAGGCCTGTATGCCGAGGCGCTGCGCCGGCCCGGGCTGCTCGAGGGCCTGCAGCGCGAACACAAGGTGATGCTGGCCGGCCCGACCACGCTGCTGGCCACGCTGAACAGCCTGCAGATGGGCTTTCGCACGCTCGCGCTCGAGAAGCGTTCGTCCGAGGTGTGGGAGGTGCTCGGCGCGGTCAAGACCGAGTTCGCCAGCTTCGGTGCGGTGCTGGCCAACACGAAGAAGAAGCTCGACGAAGCGTCGAACAGCATCGACAAGGCGCAGACGCGCGCCAACGTGATGACGCGCAAGCTCAAGAGCGTCGAGGCGCTGCCACAGACCCGGACCGACCTGCTGCTGCCGGGCGCCGAGGCGTCGGCGGCCGATGAAGACGTCTCCTGATACGGGCGCGCAACAGCGCGCGGTCCCTGGCGGCGTGGCGGCGCTGCCGCTCGTGGCGATCATCGTTGGCCAGGTCTGCCTGCATGCCTGCATGGCCGGGGTGCGTGTTGCGGCGCCGCTGCAGGCCCTGCGCGCCGGGCACAGCGCGTGGGCGGTGGGCGTGCTGCTGGCGCTCTTCTCGGCGGGCCCGATCGCGTTCGCGCTGCAGGCCGGCCGCCTGGCCGATCGCCACGGCTATCACCGCCCGCTGCATCTGGCCGTCGCCTTGTGCGTGACCGGCGGCCTGGCGGCCTGCGTGTCGCAGCACTACCTGGCGCTGTGTCTGGCGGCCGTGCTCACCGGCATCGGTGCCAACGTCGGGATGATCACCATCCAGCGCAGCGCCGGCCGGCTGGCGATCAACGCGACCGAGCGGATACGCGTGTTCAGCTGGCTCGGCCTGGCGCCGGCGCTGGCGAACGTGGTCGGCTCGGTCACCGCCGGCGTGCTGATCGACCACGCGGGCTTTCGCGCGGCCTTCGGTGTGCTGATGCTGATGCCGCTGGCTGCGCTCGCCTGGTCGCGCGGCGTCGAGCGTGAAGCGGGACGCACGCCTGCGCCGCCGGCGCGGCCGCGTCGGGCCGCCTGGGGACTGTTGCTGTCGCCGCCCTTGCGGCGCCTCCTGCTCGTGAACTGGCTGCTCTCGGCGTGCTGGGACGTGCACAGTTTCGTGCTGCCCGTGCTCGGGCATGAGCGCGGCATGAGCGCGTCGGCGATCGGCACCATCCTGGGAATGTTCGCCTTCGCCGTGGCCGCGGTCCGGCTGCTCGTGCCGCTGCTGGCGCACCGCCTGCGCGAGCGCCAGGTGCTGGTCGGCGCGATGTCGTGTACGGCGGCGGTGCTCGGCGTCTACCCGCTGGTGCATGCGGCCTGGTTGATGGCGGTCTGCGCCGTGCTGCTCGGGCTGGCGCTCGGATCGGTGCAGCCGATGATCATGTCCACCCTGCACCACATCACCCCGGCAGAGCGCCACGGCGAGGCGATCGCGCTGCGCTCGATGACGATCAACTTCGCCAGCACCGCGATGCCGCTGCTGTTCGGACTCGGCGGCGCGGCCTTCGGTGCGGGGGCCTTGTTCTGGGTGATGGCGGCGGCGGTCGGCGCGGGCGCCTGGCCGGCGCGCCGGCTCTGAGGGGGCGGGAGGACATCCCTGCGGACTGGCTCTCGCCGCGCTCAGGCCCGATCGCCTTGCGGTGGACGGACCAAGCTCGAAGCGCGCCCGTTCGGGCGCTCATGAAAACGCCGGGCCGCCCCAGTTTTCTTGCTCGCCCTCGGGGGGCTGACACCGCACGGCGGCGGCCTTGGGGGCGCTCAGAACCGGATGCCCGGCTTCGTTGCGGCCGCCGCCTCGGGTGCCGCGGCCTCGGGCTGCGCCCGCGCTGCGGCCGATGCGGCCGATGCGCTCCGCGCCGGTTCGCGCCGCTCGGTCAGCGCGGTCGCGGTGGGAAACTGGTAGCCGGCGGGCAGGCGAGACTCGCGCGGGTAGCCGGCCGAGTCGAAGTAGGCATTCCAGGTGTCGGCCGAAAAGCCGCGCAAGGGCTGCTGGCCGATCATCAGCGTCGGCGCGTCGCGGGTGCCGGTGAGGCGCTGCAAGGCCTCGGCGTCCTCTTCAGTCAGGATCAGCCTCTCGGCGTGGGGAATGCCGCGCTGGCGCAGCAAGGCGCGGGCGCTGTCACACGGCGCGCAGTCGGCGATCGAATACAGCGTCACCGGATAACGCAGCGTCACCTGGCGCAACTCGAAGGGCAGGGCCTCCGGGGCGGCGACGGTGTTGCCAGCCGCGTTGAGCGGCGTGACCTTGCCATCGGCCGGGCTGGGGATACGGTCGGTATAGGTCACCTTGCCGTCGGGGCCGACGACCTTGTAAAGCGCATGCGCCGGGAAGCACAGCAACCCGGCCGAAAGCGCCAGCAGAAAGGCCGCCGGGCTGGTTCGATGGAATCGGTGGCTGCTCATCCAGGCTCCTGAAGGGGCTGCGCGACGGCAATGCCCTGTTCGAGTTTATCGGCGCGGCAGCGGGAAACTCAAGCGCCTCGCCCGGCGCTCACTCCATGCCCTGGTGGCGCAGCAAGGCATCGATGCGCGGTTCGCGGCCACGGAAGGCTTTGAAACTCTCCAGCGCTGGGCGGCTGCCGCCAGCCTCGAGGATGGCCTCGCGGTAGCGGCGGCCGGTGGCGGCATCGAAGACGCCGCTTTCCTCGAACGCGCTCCAGGCGTCGGCGCTCAGCACCTCGGCCCACTTGTAGCCGTAGTAGCCGGCCGAATAGCCGCCGGCGAAGATGTGCGAGAAGCTGTGCTGATAGCGGTTGAACGGCGGCGTCGGGACGATGCTCACTTCGCGCCGCACCTCGTCGATCACCTGCTGGATGCGCTCTTCGCTCCCCGGCTCGGCGTGCAGGCGCATGTCGGTCAGCGCGAAGTCCACCTGGCGCAGCGTGTTCAGGCCGCTCTGGAAGTTCTTCGCAGCGAGCATCCGGTCGAACAGGCTGCGCGGCAGTGCCGCGCCGCTGTCCGCGTGGGCGGTCAGACGCTTCAGGACGTCCCATTCCCAGCAGAAGTTCTCCATGAACTGGCTCGGCAGCTCGACCGCGTCCCATTCGACGCCCGAAATGCCGGCGACGGCGAGGTCGTTCACCTGGGTCAGCATGTGGTGCAGGCCGTGGCCGAACTCGTGGAAGAGCGTGGTCACGTCGTCGTGCGTCAACAGGGCCGGTCGAACGACGCCGCCCACGCTGACCGGCGGCGCGAAGTTGCAGACCAGGTGCGCCACGGGCGTCTGCAGCGCGCCGTCCGGGCGCGCCCAGCGCCCGCAAACGTCGTCCATCCACGCGCCGGGGCGCTTGCCGGGCCGCGCATGCAGGTCGAGGTAGAACTGCCCGACGAGTGCACTGCCGTGCGCGCTGGCGGGGTCGCGGCGCTCGATGCGGAAGAAGCGCACGGAGGGGTGCCAGACCGGCGCGCTGTCCTCGCGGATGCTCACGTCGAACAGCGTCTCGACGATGCGAAACAGCCCTTCGAGCACCTTGGGCTCTGTGAAGTACTGCTTGACCTCCTGGTCGCTGAAGGCGTAGCGCCGCTCCTTCAAGCGCTCGGACGCGAACGCCAGGTCCCAGGCCTGCAACTCGGGCAGGCCGAGCTCGGCGGCGGCGAAATCGCGCAGTTCGGCCAGGTCGCGCTGCGCGTAGGGGCGGGCGCGCGCGGCCAGGTCGTGCAGGAAGGTGATCACCTGCGCCGGCGACTCGGCCATCTTGGGCACGACGGAGAGCTCGGCGAAGCTGGCGTAGCCGAGCAGCCGGGCTTCCTCGTGGCGCAAGGCCAGGATCTCGCGCATGGGGGCGCTGTTGTCGAGCCGAGGCTCGCCGAGCTCGCTGGCGCGGGTGACGTAGGCGGTGTAGAGGCGCTCGCGCAGCGCGCGGTTCTCGCCGTACTGCATCAGCGGGGCGAAGCTCGGGTAGTGCAGCGTGAGCTTGTGCCCATCCTTGCCCTCGGCCTCGGCCGCCGCCCGGGCGGCCTGTACCACGTCGGTCGGCACGCCGGCCAATTCGTGCGCTTCTGCGAAATAGGCAAAGCCGTCGGTGGCATCGAGCACGTGCTCGGCATACTGCTGCGCGAGGTCGGCCTGGCGCTCCTGGATCTGCGTGAAGCGCTGTCTGCTCTCGCCGTGCAGCTCGGCGCCGCCGAGCACGAAGTCGCGCATCGCGTTCGACAAGGCCTGCAGGCGCGGCGCGCTCAGTCCGGCTGCCTTCGAGCCGGCCAGCACCGCCTTGTACTTGGCATAAAGACGCTCGTCGGCCCCGAGGCGGGTGTGGAACTCGGTCACCTTGGGTAGGTTCTCGGTATAGGCTGTGCGCAGTTCGGGTGTGTCGGCAACGGCATTGAGGTGGCTGACCGCGCTCCAGGCCCGGCCCAGGCGCTCGGTGGCGACGTCGAGCACGGCCGAGATCGCGTCGTACTCGGCGGGCACCGCGTCGCTGGTCACGCGCTCGAGCGCGGCGTTGGCATCGCGCAGCAACGCATCGACCGCCGGCGTGACGTGGGCCGGATGAATGTCGGCAAAGGCCGGGAGCGGACGCGGATCGAGCAGCGGATTGATCGATTCGGAGTGCATCGGTTCGTTCCTTCAGACGGCCGCACGTTCCGCGGCTTCGATCGTGTTCACGAGCAGCATGGCGCGCGTCATCGGGCCGACGCCACCGGGCACCGGCGTGATGTAGCCGGCGACCTGGCTCACGCCCTTGAAGTCGACATCGCCGCAAAGTTTCCCGTCCGGACCGCGGTTCATGCCGACATCGATGACGACCGCGCCCGGCTTGACCATGTCGGCCGTGACCATGTCGCGCTTGCCCACCGCCGCGACGACGATATCGGCCTGCCGCGTGTGGTGGGCCAGATCAGGCGTCGCGCTGTGGCAGATGGTGACCGTTGCATTGGCTTGCAAGAGCAGCATCGCCATCGGCTTGCCGACGATGTTGCTGCGCCCGATGACGACCGCGTGCTTGCCGCGCGGGTCGCAGGCTATGGACTCGAGCATCTTCATGCAGCCATAGGGCGTGCAGGCCTTGAAACCGGGGCGTCCGATCATCAACGCGCCGGCATTGGCGACGTGGAAGCCGTCGACGTCCTTCAGCGGCGAGATGGCATCGATGACCTTGTTCGTGTCGATGTGGGCAGGCAGCGGCAGCTGAACCAAGATGCCGTGGATCTCCGGATCGGCGTTGAGCGCGTGCACGCGCGCCAGCAGGGCCGCTTCGGACATCGACGCGTCGTGGCGCTCGAGGACCGAACGCAGGCCGCTGTCCTCGCAGTCCTTGACCTTGTGGCGGACGTACACCTGCGAAGCCGGATCCTCGCCGACCAGGATGACGGCCAGCCCGGGCCGATGGCCACGCGCCGTGAGCGCGGCCGCACGCCGCGCCACCTCGGCCCGGATGGTCTGGGCGAGGGCGTTGCCGTCGATCGTTCGGGCGGTCATGCGGGCCTTTCAGAAAACACAAAGGCCGCTTCGCAGCGGCCTGTGGGCAGTCGCGAGTCTCACGCCTTGACTTGCGCCCCGAGCGCTATCTTGAGCAGGTCGGCCACCGTGTTGGCGTTGAGCTTTTCCATGATGTTGGCGCGGTGCGCCTCGACCGTCTTGATGCTGATGCCAAGGTCGTCGGCGATCTGCTTGTTCAGCCGCCCGGCGACGATGCGTTCGAGCACCTGCGCCTCGCGCGTCGTCAGGCGCGCGAGCAGCGCGTCGCGGCTGACCGCTTCCTGGTGCTGGGAGAAGGCGGTTCGCGCCCGATCGAGCATGCGTTCGACCAGGCCGACCAGTTCGTCTTCCTTGAACGGCTTCTCGATGAAGTCCTCGGCACCCTTCTTCATCGTCGTCACCGCCATCGGGACGTCGCCGTGGCCGGTGATGAAGACGATCGGCAATGGAGAGCGGCGTTCGACGAGGCGGTCTTGAAGTTCCAGGCCGCTCATCCCGTCCATCCGGATGTCGGCAATCAGGCAGGCCACCTCGCGCGGGTCGAAGCGCGACAGGAACGACTCGGCGGAATCGAAGCACTTGACGCGATAGTCCTTGCCCTCGAGCAGCCATTGCAGTGAATCGCGCACGGCCTCGTCGTCGTCGACGACATAGACGGTACCGCGCTTGGGGATCAGGCTCATGAAAGCAGACTCATGGAAACGGCGGGGCCTTCGATTCGGGACGATTCGACGGGCAACGTGAACGAGAAACGGCAGCCCACGGCACAGTCTCCATTGTATAAGTTCTCGGCCCGGATCCGGCCGCGGTGCGACTCGACAATCGAGCGGCACAGCGACAAGCCGATCCCGAGGCCCTCGGACTTGGTCGAGAAGAAGGCCTCGTAGAGGCGGGCGATGACCTCGTCCTTCAGCCCCGGCCCCATGTCGGTCACGCTGAACTCGATCACGCTGCCTTCGTCGGCGGTGTGGCGGGGCACGACGCGCAATTCGATGTTGCGCCGGGCGGGCGGCAGGCCGGCGGCGTCGATCGCCTCGGCCGAGTTCTTCAGCAGGTTGAGCACCACCTGCTCGATCAGGATCGGGTCCACCTGCAGCGGCGGCAGGCGCTGCGCGACATAGGTGTGGATCGACACATTGCGCCGCCGCAGTTCGATGCCGGCCAGCTCGACCGCGTCGTCGATGATCGTGCGCGCCTGCGCGAGCTGCCGTTGCGGCTCGCTGCGCTTCACGAAAGCGCGGATGCGGTGGATGATCTGCCCGGCCCGCTGCGCCTGGCGCGCGGTCTTCTCGAGCGCGGCGATCAGGTCGGCCTTCTCGATCACGTCGGCCTTGACGCGGGTGACCATGCCGTTGCAGTAGTTGGTGATCGCCGTCAGCGGCTGGTTGAGTTCGTGCGCCACCGAGGACGCCATCTCGCCCATCGTGACCAGCCGGCTCGTGACCTGCGCCTTCTCGGCCTGGTGGGCGGCCAGCGCCTCGGCGCTGCGGCGCGCCGTGATGTCGGTCGCGATCAGCATCTGGGCCAGCCGGCCGTCCGTCCACTGAAGGTAGCGCGCCCGCACGTCGAACCACTTCTTCAGCGACTCGATGTAGACCTCACGCGTGTCGGCGCCGGCGTCGGTGAGTTCCTGCGTCGGCAGGCCGCCGAGGCTGTCGATCGAATCGTCGAATTCGCTGTTCGATGGCAGCGGTCCGTGCTCGCCGCCGGCCAGCAGCGCGTGGCCGGCGCCGTCGGCGCCGAACCAGATCCGGTACGAACGGTTGGCGAACAGCAGTTCACCCTGCTGGACCGAGAGCACCGAGACGGCGGCGTCCAGCCCCTCGAGCACCGTGGTAAAGCGCTCGTGCGAGGCCGACAGCTGGTCGCGCACGCGCTTGGCCTCGGTGATGTTGGTCATCGAGGTCATCCAGCCGGTCTGGTGGCCGTTCGGGTCGATCAGCGGCGAGACGTACATGCGAGCGTCGAACACCGAGCCGTTCTTGCGCATGACCTTTACCTCGATCCCGCCGGCCGGGCTGCGCCCGTGCAACTCCTGCTGCAGCAGGCGGTTGTTCTCTTCCTGGCGGTCGGTCGGCCAATGCGGGAACGGGGCGCGCCGGTCGATCAGTTCGGCCTCGGAAAAGCCCGTCATCGCGCAGAAGGCGGGGTTGACATAGGTGATGCGGCCCTCCATGTCCATCGCGCGCATGCCGGTGAGCATCGAGTTCTCCATAGCGCGCCGGAAGTTGGTCTCCGAGACGAGGGCGTTCTGCATCTGTGCGCGCCGATGCATGTGGCGCCAGGTGCCCAGCAGCATCCATAGCGTCAGCACGCTGAGCGCCACGACCATCCAGAACAGCGTGTTGCTGATCAGGCCGATCGAGGTTCGAAAGCCCTGGCTGCGCAGCACGATGCCGTTGCCACCGGGCGCGATCGGCAGGTCGTGCACGATGGCCGCCGGCCGCGCGGCGCGGCCCGGCATCGGCAGCACCGTGCTGGCCAGGGTATGGCCGCGCTCGTCGAACAGTGTCACGGCGTGCCGGCTGGTCACTTCGGCCGGCACGAAGTAGCGCAGCAGGCTTTCGATCGAGTACTCGGCCACCAGCATGCCGGAGAAGATGCTGCGGTCGATCAGCGGCACCTGCACCTGGAAAACGGCATTGCCCGCGGCGTTGGTGAACGGCCTGGAATATGCAGGCTGGCGCTGGCTGCGCGCGGCGATGAAGGCGGCCTCGGGTTCGTCGCTGCCGTTCTCGCGCGGCAACGCCAGGGCGCGATCGTCGTCGGCGTCGCCCGGCTGCGCCTGCAGGCCGTTGGCCGCGTAGCTCGCCTTGTTCTTGCGGTCGGCGCTGAGCCAGACGAGGTGGTTCACCTCCGGGCGCTCGCGGGTGAAGCTCGCGGCTTGGCCCACGAACTCATCCTTGTCGATCGCGCGGGTCGCGATTTCGCGCGCAATGCGCACGAGCTGCTCCTGGTTCTCGATCAGACGCAGGCGGATCTGTTGCTGCGCGACTTCGGCGTCGCGCTTGACGGCTTCCTGCTCGCGCTCGAATTCCTCGTTGCGCAGATACCAGAAGGCCGAGATGATCGCGGCAAGGAACAGCAGCACCGAAACCAGCGGGCCCAGCGTGGCAAAGCGATCCTGCCGGGCGGGCGTCTGGCGGCGCCACCAGCGGCCCAGCAAGCGCTCGAGCCGTCCGCGTGGGCGAGCCGGCGGGGGCGTCGGGCTGTCGATCGTATGCATTGGAGGATTATCGAGGCCCCGGCCGGATGAAGAGTTCGATGCGATCGCGTTCACGACGCCAACAGATCGAATCAGTGGCTTCGTATCGCAATATGAAACTGAATAGCATAATTTGAAAATCGCGGGAACTGTGGGACACTCCCCGAAAAATTCAAGGCCTGAGCCAGCAGCCGCCGTTCGATGGTGGCGCCGCCCCTCGGGGCTCAACCAGGAGACAAGAGCATGTCAGCACTTCCCGAATCCTTCCTCGGCGCCGCCGCGAACGACCTCGACGCGCAGGAAACGCGCGAATGGCTCGAAGCGCTTTCGGCCGTCATCGGCGCCGAAGGCGGCGAGCGCGCCCACTTCCTGCTCGAGCAACTGATCGACCATGCGCGCCAGGCCGGCATCGACGTGCCGTTCTCGGCCAACACCGCCTACGTCAACACCATTCCGGCCGACCAGGAAGAGCGCACGCCCGGCAATATCGACATCGAGGAGCGCCTGCGCACCACCATGCGCTGGAACGCGATGGCGATGGTCGTCAAGGCCAATCGCCTGCACCCCGCCGACGGCGGCGACCTGGGTGGTCACATCTCGAGCTTCGCGTCGGTCGCCACGATGTTCGGCACCGGTTTCAACCACTTCTGGCATGCCGAGAGCGAGGGCCATGGCGGCGACCTGCTCTACTTCCAGGGCCATTCCTCGCCCGGCATCTACGCGCGAGCCTTCATGGAAGGGCGCATCAGCGAGGAGCAGTTGCTCAACTTCCGCCAGGAAGTCGACGGCAAGGGCATCTCGAGCTACCCGCACCCGAAGCTGATGCCCGAGTTCTGGCAGTTCCCGACCGTCTCGATGGGCCTCGGCCCGCTGATGGCGATCTACCAGGCGCGCTTCCTGAAGTACCTGCACGCGCGCGGCATCGCGGACACCGCCAAGCGCAAGGTCTGGGTGTTCTGTGGCGACGGCGAGATGGACGAGCCCGAATCGCGCGGCGCCATCGGCCTGGCGGCGCGCGAGGGTCTCGACAACCTGATCTTCGTCATCAACTGCAACCTGCAGCGGCTCGACGGGCCGGTGCGCGGCAACGGCAAGATCATCCAGGAGCTCGAAGGCGAGTTCCGCGGCGCCGGCTGGAACGTCATCAAGCTGCTCTGGGGCAGCTACTGGGATCCGCTGCTCGCGCGCGACAAGGAAGGCCTGCTGCGCAAGGTGATGATGGAGACCGTCGACGGCGACTACCAGGCGATGAAGGCCAACGACGGCGCCTTCGTGCGCAAGAACTTCTTCGGCCGCCACCCGAAGCTGCTGGAGATGGTCGCCAAGATGAGCGACGAGGACATCTGGCGCCTGAATCGCGGCGGCCACGATCCGCAGAAGGTCTACGCGGCGTTCCACCGCGCGGTCCACCATGAGGGCCAGCCGACGGTGTTGCTGATCAAGACCGTCAAGGGCTTCGGGATGGGCAAGAGCGGCGAGGGCAAGAACACCGCGCACCAGACCAAGAAGCTGATCGACGAGGACGTCAAGGCCTTCCGCGACCGCTTCAACATCCCGATCCCCGACGACCAGCTGGCCGACATCCCGTTCATCAAGCTGGCCGAAGACACGCCGGAGATGAAGTACCTGCACAGTCACCGCAAGGCGCTCGGCGGCTACCTGCCGCACCGGCGCACGCGGGCCGACGAGAAGCTCGCGGTGCCGCCGCTCGACACCTTCAAGGCCGTTCTCGAAGCCACGGCAGAAGGCCGCGAAATCTCGACCACGCAGGCCTTCGTGCGCTTCCTGACGCAGTTGCTGCGCGACAAGGCGCTCGGGCCGCGCGCCGTGCCGATCCTCGTCGACGAGGCGCGCACCTTCGGCATGGAGGGCCTGTTCCGCCAGATCGGCATCTACAACCCCGCGGGCCAGAACTACACGCCGGTCGACAAGGACCAGGTGATGTACTACCGCGAGGACAAGGCCGGCCAGGTGCTGCAGGAAGGCATCAACGAGCCGGGCGGCATGAGCAGCTGGATCGCTGCGGCCACCTCGTACTCGACGAACAACCGCATCATGGTGCCGTTCTACGTGTACTACTCGATGTTCGGCTTCCAGCGCATCGGCGACCTCGCCTGGGCGGCCGGCGACATGCAGGCGCGCGGCTTCCTGCTCGGCGGGACCTCGGGGCGGACCACGCTCAACGGCGAAGGGCTTCAGCACGAGGACGGGCACAGCCACATCCTCGCCGGCACCATTCCCAACTGCATCAGCTACGACCCGACCTTCGCCCACGAGGTGGGCGTGATCCTTCACCACGGCTTGAAGCGCATGGTCGAGCAGCAGGACAACGTGTACTTCTACCTGACGCTGCTCAACGAGAACTACCCGCAGCCGGGGCTCAAGCCCGGGACCGAGGATCAGATCATCAAGGGCATGTACTTGCTGGAGGAGGGCGCCAAGGGCCTGCCGAAGGGCCCCTCCGGACCCGCGCCGCGCGTCAACCTGCTCGGCAGCGGCACGATCCTGCGCGAGAGCATGGCGGCTCGCGAACTGCTGGAGAAGGACTGGGGCGTTGCCGCCAACGTCTGGAGCTGCCCGAGCTTCAACGAACTGGCGCGCGACGGCCAGGACGTGGAACGCTGGAACCTGTTGCACCCGACCGACAAGCCGCGCCTGCCCTTCGTCGCCCGGCAGCTCGAGAAGTTCGCCGGGCCGGTCGTTGCGTCGACCGACTACATGAAGTCATACGCCGACCAGATCCGCGCCTTCCTGCCCAAGGGCCGCAGCTACAAGGTGCTCGGCACCGACGGCTTCGGGCGCAGCGACTTCCGCAGCAAGCTGCGCGAGCACTTCGAGGTCAACCGCCACTACATCGTGGTCGCCGCGCTGAAGGCGCTCGCCGACGAGGGCGCGCTGCCGGCGACGAAGGCGGCCGAGGCGATCCGGAAGTACGGCATCGACGCGGACCGGGTCAACCCGCTGTACGCCTGAGAACGACAACGGAGACAAGCCATGGCACTGGTCGAAGTGAAAGTCCCCGACATCGGCGACTTCAAGGAAGTGGAGATCATCGAGTTGCTGGTCAAGCCGGGCGACACCGTCACGGCCGAGCAGAGCCTGATCACCGTCGAGTCCGACAAGGCGTCGATGGAGATTCCGTCCTCGCACGCCGGTGTGGTCAAGGAGCTCAAGGTTTCGATCGGCGACAAGGTGGGCGAGGGCTCGCTGGTGCTGTTGCTGGAGGCGGATGGCGCCGCAGCCGCACCCGCACCCGCTGGCGTCGCAGCCCCGCCGGCCGCCGCGGCCCAGGCGCCTGCCGCCGCCCCGCCGGTGGAGGTGCCTTCGGCCGGCAGTGGCCCGGTCGAAGTGCTCGTCCCCGACATCGGCGACTTCGACGAAGTCGCCGTGATCGAGGTGATGGTCAAGGTAGGCGACACCGTCAAGATCGAGCAAAGCCTGATCACCGTCGAGTCCGACAAGGCGTCGATGGAAATTCCGTCGTCGCACGCCGGCGTCGTGAAGGAGGTGCGCGTCAAGCTCGGCGACAAGGTCGCCAAGGGCAGCGTGGTTGCGGTGCTCGACGCGGCGGCGGCGGCGCCGGCGTCTGCGGCCGCGCCGATCGCCGCGACATCTGCCGCCACTGCGCCCGCGGCGGCCGCGCGGGCGATGCCCGCGGCGGCCGAACGTGCCGTGCCGACCGCGGCACTGCCGGCAGTGGAGCCGGCGGCGCCGAGAGCTGCGCTGCCGCACGCGTCGCCCAGCATCCGCAAGTTCGCCCGCGAGCTGGGAGTGCCGCTGGCCGAGGTGCGCGGCAGCGGACCCAAGGGTCGCATCGTCCAGGCCGACGTGCAGGGCTTCGTCAAGGGGGTGATGTCGGGCAGCGTGCAGACCGCGGCGCAGCAGGCCAGGGCCCCGGCCCCCGCCGCGGCACCCGCGGGCGGCGCCTTCCCTGGGCTGCTGGCGTGGCCGCAGGTCGACTTCGCGAAGTTCGGCCCCGTCGAGCGCAAGGATCTCTCGCGCATCAAGAAGATCAGCGGCGCCAACCTGCACCGCAACTGGGTCGTGATCCCGCACGTCACCAACCACGACGACGCCGACATCACCGAGCTCGAGGCCTTCCGCGTGCAGACGAACAAGGAGAACGAAAAGTCGGGCATCAAGGTCACGATGCTCGCCTTCCTGATCAAGGCCTCGGTCGCGGCATTGAAGAAATTCCCCGAGTTCAACGCCTCTCTCGACGGCGATCAGCTCGTGCTCAAGCAATACTTCCACATCGGGTTCGCCGCCGACACGCCGAACGGGCTGATGGTCCCGGTGATCAAGGATGCCGACAAGAAAGGCATCTTCCAGATCTCGCAGGAAATGGGCGAGCTCGCCAAGAAGGCGCGCGACGGCAAGCTCTCGCCGGCCGAGATGAGCGGCGGGTGCTTTTCGATCAGCTCGCTCGGCGGCATCGGCGGGCGCTACTTCACGCCGATCATCAACGCGCCGGAAGTCTCGATCCTCGGTGTGTGCAAGAGCAGCACCGAGCCTCGCTGGGACGGCAAGGCCTTTGCTCCAAGGTTGATCCTGCCGCTGTCGCTGAGTTGGGACCACCGCGTGATCGACGGCGCTTCGGCGGCGCGCTTCAACGCCTATCTCGGTCAGATCCTGGCGGACTTCCGCCGGGTGCTGCTGTGAGGAGCGCACGATGGCACTGATCGACATCAAGGTTCCCGATATCGGCGACTTCAAGGACGTCGCCGTCATCGAACTGCTGGTCAAGCCGGGCGACGCTGTGAAGGCCGAGCAAAGCCTGATCACGGTCGAGAGCGACAAGGCGTCGATGGAAATTCCGTCGTCGCAGGCCGGCGTGGTCAGGGAGCTGAAAGTCAAGGTCGGCGACACCGTCAACGAAGGCTCGCTGATCCTGAGCCTCGACGCGGAGGGCGCTGCGGCTGCCAAACCTGCCGCGCCCGCGGCAGCCGCGGTGGCGGCATCGAGTCTCGCACCCGCGCCGGTAGCCGTTGCGCCCACGACGGAGGCGGCCCGCTATTCGGGCGGGGCCGACCTCGAATGCGACCTGCTCGTGCTCGGTGCCGGGCCCGGCGGCTATTCGGCAGCGTTCCGCGCTGCCGACCTGGGCCTCAAGACCGTACTCGTCGAGCGCTACCCGACGCTCGGTGGCGTGTGCCTGAACGTCGGCTGCATTCCGTCGAAGGCGCTGCTGCACGTGGCCGCCGTGATGGACGAGGTCAGGCACTTCGCGTCGCTGGGCGTGACGTTCGCCGCGCCGGCCGTTGACCTGGCAAAGCTCAAGACCCACAAGGAAAAGGTGATCGGCAAGCTCACCGGGGGCCTGGCCGCGATGGCCAAGATGCGCAAGGTCACGGTGGTGCAGGGCACGGGCGAGTTCATCGACCCCTACCAGCTCGGCGTGAGTCTCGCCAAGGGCGGCGCGCAAACCATCCGATTCCGGCAAGCCATCATCGCCGCCGGCTCGGAGGCGGTGAAGCTGCCCTTCCTGCCCAAGGACGACCCGCGCATCGTCACCTCCACCGGTGCGCTCGAGCTGCGCCAGAACCCGAAGCGCATGCTGATCATCGGCGGCGGCATCATCGGCCTCGAGATGGGCACCGTGTACTCGACGCTCGGCGCGCGGCTCGACGTGGTCGAGATGCTCGACGGTCTGATGCAGGGCGCCGACCGAGACCTCGTCAAGGTGTGGCAGAAGCTGAACGCGCCGCGCTTCGACCACATCATGCTCAAGACCAAGACCGTCGGCGCCGAGGCGAGGGCCGACGGCATCCTGGTCAGGTTCGAGGGCGAGGGCAAGCTCAAGGAACAGCTCTACGACCTCGTGCTGCAGGCCGTCGGCCGCGTGCCCAATGGCAAGAAGATCGCGGCCGAGAAGGCCGGCGTCATCGTCGGCGAGCGCGGCTTCATCGCAGTGGATTCGCAGATGCGCACCAACGTGCCGCACATCTTTGCCATTGGCGACGTCGTCGGCCAGCCCATGCTGGCGCACAAGGCGGTGCACGAGGCGCACGTGGCGGCCGAGGTCGCGGCCGGCGAACAACTGAACGACGCGAGCCTGCGCCGGGCCGCGTTCGACGCGCGCGTGATCCCGAGCGTGGCCTACACCGACCCCGAGGTGGCCTGGGTCGGCGTGACCGAGGACGAGGCCAAGGCCGGCGGCATGAAGGTCAGGAAGGGCCTGTTCCCGTGGACGGCCTCCGGCCGCGCGATCGCCAACGGCCGCGACGAGGGCTTCACGAAGCTGCTGTTCGACGAAGAGACGCACCGCATCGTCGGCGGCGGCATCGTCGGCACCCATGCCGGCGACATGATCGGCGAGATCGCGCTGGCCATCGAGATGGGCGCCGACGCCGTGGACATCGGCAAGACCATCCACCCGCACCCGACGCTGGGCGAGAGCATCGGCTTGGCGGCCGAGGCGTTCGAGGGGGCGTGCACAGACTTGCCGCCGGTGAAGAAGTAGCGCTGAAGGTCGCCACGCAGAGGAGGCCTGGCTGCTCGGTCGGCCGCGAGCGCCGAGCTCTGCCGGCCTTCCACTTTGCGCTGCCTGCGCGTCGCGATCGTCGCCGAACGTAAGGCCGAACGCACAGGGCTTCAATCCCGGCCCGGGAAGCCCAAGCCCCGCTGGTGCGCGTTGCCGCCGATCTTCGTCACGCCGCGCTGCCATGAATGTCTGCCCGGTGCGTGAAGGGCCTGGCAACCGAGGTCTCCTGCAGGCCTCGATGTAGCGCGGACCGTCGATGACGCGGTTGCCCGACGCATCGGCGATGCGGTCGCGCTGCACCTGCAGGTTGTCGCCGAAGAGGCGCCGATGGTTCTCGGGTTGCGCTCTGCAGCAGTCCGGCTTCGACGACCCGTTCGGCCAGCAGCGGAGCGGCGTGCGCCAGCCCTTGCTCCAGCGGGTGCGCGGGCAAACCGCTCAAGTCGGCCCCGCTGCGGACGACATCTAGGCAATGCTTGCGCATTCGTCGTCGCTCGTTCTCTACGTTTCGCCGTCCCGTGCCGGGCCCTGCGCCCGCGAAGGGGTGGCGCGCCAGATCGTGTTCGGGCTGTCGGCGCTGCTCCTGGCCTGGCTCGTCGCGGCGCCGGCGCCGCTGCGCGCGCGCGACGCGCAGCGGCTCCAGGCAGCCGCGCGGCACCTGGGGCCGCAGGCGGTGGCGGGTCTGCACGCGCTCGAGCCGCTGCTGGACGCTGCGTCCGAGTTTGACGACGCGGGCAAGCTGCTCGCGGTGAACCAGTTCTTCAACCGTCGCATCCGCTTTCGCGAGGATGCCGAGGTCTGGGGCCAGGCCGACTATTGGGCCAGCCCGCTCGAACTGCTCGCCAAGGGCGAGGGTGATTGCGAGGATTTCGCGATCGCCAAGTACTTCAGCCTGCTCGCGCTCGGAATGCCCAGCTCGCAGCTGCGCTTGGTCTATGTGCAGGCCCAGCGGGCCGGCGCGCAGATCCGGGCCCAGCCCCACATGGTGCTCGCGCACTATGCCTCGCCGGGTGGCGATCCGGCAATCCTCGACAACCTCGTCGCGGAGGTACGGCCCGCCTCGCAGCGCGCCGACCTCACGCCCGTGTTCAGCTTCAACAGCGACGGCCTGTGGCAGGGCCTTGGCGCGCAGACGGCCGGCAACCCGCTGGCCCGCCTGTCGCGTTGGCGCGAGGTGCTCGCCAAGGCGCGCGCCGAAGGTTTCCTATGATGTGCGGCACAAGGGAGCGAAGGTGTCGTTGATTCGCCAGATCTGGCTGCTCTTGCTTTTCACACTGCTGCTGGCCTTGGTCGGCAGCGTGGGCGTGAACCTGCTGTCGGCGAAAAGCATGCTGCAGACCCAGCTGCAACTCAAGAACAGCGACAACGCCGCGGCGCTGGCCCTGGCGATGTCGCAGCAGCACGGCGACCGCGCGCTGATGGAGCTGCTGCTGACAGCCCTGTTCGACACCGGTGGCTATCGGCAGATCCGCTTCGACGCCGCTGACGGCGGCGTGCCGTTCGTGCGCGCGAGCGAGCAGGCCGCGCGCGAGGCGCCGCAGTGGTTTGTGCGCTGGGTCGCGATCGAGCCCGCGCCGGGCGTGGCGCAAGTCTCCGACGGCTGGCGCGCGCTCGGATCGGTCGAGGTGGCGAGCAGCGTGGCCTTCGCCCACGACGAGCTCTGGCGCGGCAGCCTGCGTGCGGTGGCGGCCATGGCTGCGGTGGGGCTGGTGGCCGGCCTGCTCTCGGCGCTCGCGGTGCGGCGCATCCGGCGCCCGCTCGACGCCGCGGTGGCGCAGGCGCGGGCGCTGGTGGAGGGCAAGTTCGTCACCGTGCCCGAGCCCGCGGTGGTAGAGCTTCGCGCCCTGACGCAGGCGATGAACTCGATGGTCGCCCGCCTGAAGGTGACGTTCGAGCAGCAGGCGGCCCAGGTCGAGCAGTTGCGCCAGCAGGCGCATTTCGACGCGCTGACGGGGTTGTCGAACCGCAGCCACTTTCTCGGCCAGCTCGAGGCGGCGCTGCAGCGCGAAGACGGCGCCGAGCACTGCGGGCTGGTGCTGTTGCGCATGCGCGACCTGGCCGGCGTCAACCGCACGCTCGGCCGCGTGGCGACCGACCGCCTGCTGGGGGCGATCGCGCAGACCTTGCATCCCTACGGTGAACGGGTGCAGGGCTGCTTCCTCGGCCGCCTGAACGGAGCCGACTTCGCGCTGTGCCTGCCGGTGGGCGGCATGGCGCACGAGACGGCACAGGCGCTGGCTGCCGCGCTGCGCGCCGTTCTGCCCGGGCTCGGGCAAGGCGCCGAGGTCGCCGTGGGCGCGGTCGAATTGCGGCGCGAGACGCCGCTCGCCAACGCGCTGGCCGCTGCCGACCAGGCACTGGCTCGGGCCGAGGCGCGCGGCGCTTACGAAGTGGAGCAAGGCGGCGAGCCTGCCGGCGATCGCCGGGGCGTGGGCGAGGATGCCTGGCGCCAGGATATCGACGACGCCTTGACCCACGGCCGAGCGAAGCTGGCCGACTACCCCTTGATCGACTCCGCCGGCGCCCTGGTGCACCTGGAGTGCCCGCTGCGTCTGCAACTCCAGCTGGGCGGCGCGTACGAAGTGGCGGCGCGCTGGCTGCCGCTGGCCATCCGCTGCCGGATGACGGCCGACATCGATGCGCGCGCGGTGGCGCTGGCGCTCGACGCGATCGGCCGCGACGGCCGACCGCGCAGCGTGAACCTGGCACCGGCATCCCTTGCCGACAGCGCCTTCGCGGGGCGCCTGCGCGCGCTGCTGTTCGCCGCGCCTCGCATGGCGAGCAAGCTATCGCTCGAGGTGGCGGAAGCCGCGGCGATCGAGCGCTTCGCCTTGCTGCAAGAGCTCGCCCGGCAGCTCCGCCCCTGTGGCGTGCGGCTGGGGCTGGAACACGCCGGGGCGCGCCTGGCCCAGATCGATCGCCTGTTCGCGCTCGGGCTCGACTTCGTCAAGCTCGACCCGACCGCCAGCCGGGGTGTCGGAAGCGATCCGCAGCGGATGACCTTCGTGCGCGGCAGCGTCGAGCTGCTGCATGGCCTTTCGCTGCAGGTCTACGCCGAAGGCGTCAGCCTTGCCGACGACGCCCGCGCCTTGTGGGACATCGGCATCGACGGCATCACCGGGCCGTGGGCCAGCGCGCAGGCGGGCGCTGCCGCCTAGCGGCCGAAGCATCCAGTGCGTTGGCAGCGTCGGGTTGAAACGTCCCCACCCCGGCCGGGGCGGGGTTTCATGGCGTTGCGAGGCCCCGCGGCTCGCGGCAATCCAGGACATTGGCCCGGCGCCGACTCGCGGCATGGAGCAACGCCAGGCCTGCGGCCAGCATCAGCCCGGTGCCTGGCTCGGGTACCGCAGTGACCGAGGTGGTCAGCGTCGGGAACGGGCCGACTCCCGGTGGCGGCGCAGCGGGCCAGCCCAGGTCGGGTGCGGATGCATGGAAGGGCTCGGCCGCGTCTAGCTCGAATGCCGGTGCGGCGCCGACCGCTGTGCCCCTGCTTGGCCCGGCGCCGGCCACGGTGAACAGGGGCGGCGGCACGGGCTCGGCGCTTCGGCTGGCAAAACTGTCCGCTCCGCCGCCAATGCCGCCGGCGGGTGGGCTTGCGTTGGCCGGCAGCGCCGGCACGCCGGCGCCGGGCGGATCGAATGCCAGTTCGCCCTCCGCGGGGGCTGCGCCCGGCGCGGTCGCGGCGGCCGGGCCAGACGCGTCGCGGCGCACGATGCGGCTGACGTTGCGGCAGACCGTGGGCACCAGGATGCACTGCCCGCTATCGCAGTAGACCAGGCCACGCTCCTGCATCTGCGGGCTCCAGCGCGCACGGGTGACGGTGCCGCACAGGCTGCCGGCGCCGAAGTGCATGTCGCGGATTTCACTGTCGTAGTGTTGCCGGCCCTCGATGCGGTCGCGTCGGATGCTGACGATCTCGTCGTACTCGCGCTGTGCCATTCGCTGCTTGAGCCGGCTGCGCACGGCCGGTGGGATGTCGGCATAGCGATCGACCGCCGCGACGACATCGCCCATGAACGGGTTGTGACCGGGGCGGTCCCAGCTGCACTCGGCCAACACCGCCATGGAGGGCCGCGCGACCGTCTTGGCCGGCGCGGCGAGGGCAGACGCTGGCGACGCGAGGAGCATCGCGCAAGGCACGATCGCTACGCCCATCGCGAAGCGCGCCCTGTGCCCAGCCATGTACTGGAAGAGACCTGTTGCCATGCACCAAATTCTCACCGAGCGGGCCGCGCTCGACGGGCGCATCAGCAGTGCATTGCACACGCAAGCGAGGGGGCGTCAGTGACGGAATCCGTCTCGGCGTGATGTCCTCACGCTCTCGTCCAGACCGCTGCCCTGCGTCGGCCTGGGTCGCCTCTCAGCCGACGTCGGCGCAGTGCAGCCCGAACTGGCCGCGCCGGCGGTCTTCGAAGTAGCGCCGCAGCGTTTCGCGGACGGTGCGAAAGGCGAGTTTGTCCCAGGGTATCGTGGCCTCGGTGAACAGGTGGGCTTCGATCGTCTCGGGGCCGGGCGCGAAGTCGGTGTCGAGCAGGCGGGCGCGGTAGAACAGGTGCACCTGGCCGACCCGCACCACATTGAGCACCGCGTACAGGCCCTCGAGCTCGATCCGCGCGCCAGCCTCCTCGACCGTTTCGCGAACGGCCCCTTCGGCAATCGTCTCGCCGAGTTCCATGAAGCCCGCCGGCAACGTCCACAGCCCATAGCGCGGCTCGATGTTGCGGCGGCACAGCAGCACTTCCTCGCCCCAGATCGGCACCGTGCCGACGACGTTCAGCGGGTTTTCGTAGTGCACGTGCCCGCAGACGGTGCAGGTGGCGCGGTCGCGGTTGTCGTCGGCCGGCACCTGATAGCGCACCGGCCCGCCGCAGGCCTTGCAATGCTTGAAACCGCGCGCTGGGAGCATGGCTGCAGTGTATCGCGCGGCCTCGTGCGGAGCGCCCGCGCCGGGCGCCGCGTGGCATGATCCGGGCCAGCCCGATCGACACCGCTCCCGGAGATCCAACCCATGCCGTTCGTCCTTCCGGTCGCTCCGCCTGCCAGTGTGCCTGTCGCCGGTGCCGAAGGCGCGCGGTTTGCCGTCCACCGCATCTACTGTGTGGGCCGCAACTACGTGGAACACGCCGTCGAGATGGGCTTCACCGGGCGCGAGCCGCCGTTCTTCTTCCTCAAGCCCGCCGACACGGTGCTGCCGGTGCGCGAAGGCACGGTCGGGGAGATGCACTACCCGAGCCAGACGCGCGACCTGCAGCACGAAGTCGAACTGGTGGTGGCCATCGGCAAGGGCGGGCGGGACATCGCGGCGAAGGATGCGCTGGCGCATGTGTGGGGCTACGCGGTCGGGCTGGACATGACGCGGCGCGACCTGCAGGCCGAGATGAAGAAGCAGGGCCGGCCGTGGTGCATCGGCAAGGCCTTCGAAGAGTCGGCGCCGATCGGCGAGTTGCGACCGGCCGCGCAGTGCAGGATCGACGCCGACACCGCAATCCGGCTCGATGTGAACGGCAACACGCGGCAGCTTAGCCGGATCGGCAAGCTGATCTGGAGCGTCGCCGAGATCATCGAGCATCTGTCCGCCGCGTGGACGCTCGCGCCGGGCGACCTGATCTACACCGGCACGCCCGAGAGCGTCGGGGCGGTCGTTCGCGGCGACACGCTCAATGCCAGCGTGGACGGCGTGGGGACGCTCCAGGTCAAGCTCGTCTGACCGGGCATGCAGCTCTACAGCTACTTTCGCTCGTCGGCGTCGTTCCGGGTTCGGATCGCGCTCGCGCTCAAGGGCCTGGCCTACGAATACCTTGCGGTGCAGCTGGCGCGCAACGAGCAGTTCGAGCCGGCCTATGCGGCGCTGGCGCCGACCCGACTGGTGCCGCTGCTGATCGACGGCGATGCGAGCATCGCGCAGTCGCTGGCGATCATCGAGTACCTCGACGAAGTCTGCCCGCGGCCGCCGCTGCTGCCGGGCGACGCGCTGGGCCGCGCGCGCGTGCGCGCGCTTGCGCTCGACATCGCGTGCGAAATCCACCCGCTGAACAACCTGCGCGTGCTGCGCTACCTGGTGCACGAGCTCGGCGCGAGTGAGGACGCGAAGAACGCCTGGTATCGGCATTGGGTCGAGGGCGGGCTCGAGGCGGTCGAGCGCCAGCTGGCCGGCCATCCGGCAACCGGCCGGTTCTGCCATGGCGACGCGCCGACGCTGGCCGACTGCACGCTGGTGCCGCAGATCTTCAACGCGCAGCGCTTCGAGTGCCGGCTCGACCATGTACCCACCGTGATGCGCGTGTTCGACGCGTGCATGCGCTTGCCTGCCTTCGAGAGCGCGCAGCCCGGCCGCTGCCCGGACGCCGCTTGAATGAACGTCCCCCGGCGCCTTCGGGTTCGCCGCCCGAGGCGGTCTCGGTCCTCCGAGGTCTGAACTTGCACGCCGATTGCTTGCAGCCCGCGGGCCTGCCGCTGCAGGCCGCTGCTGCGATGAGCACGCGCCGGGGCGGCTCGAGCGGCCCGCCGTGGGATGGCATGAACCTGGGCATTGGCGTGGGTGACCACGCCGACGCCGTGGCGCGCAATCGGCAGGCATTCGCGCAGGCGATCGGCGCCGCGCCGGTGTACCTGAAACAGGTGCACGGCACGCGGGTCGTGCAGGTGGGCTCGCGTGACACGCTGGCACAGGCCGCGCCGCACGAAGCCGATGCGAGCCTGAGCACCGAGCCCGGCGTGGCCTGCACGGTGCTGGTGGCCGACTGCCTGCCGGTGCTGTTCGCGGCGCCGGGCGGGCGCGCCGTGGCGGCGGCCCACGCCGGTTGGCGCGGCCTGGCCGGCGGCGTGGTCGAAGCGGCGCTCGGCGCGCTGTGTGAAGCCGCCCGCTGCGAGCCCGGCGAGGTGCGCGTCTGGCTCGGCGCGTGCATCGGGCCGCAACGTTTCGAGGTCGGCGTGGAGGTGCTGCGGGCCTTCGACGCCGACCCCGCGCGGCCGGACCCGATGCGCTTTGCGCCGCGCGCGGCGGGCCTGCCGGACAAGTGGCTCGCCAACCTGCCGCAGCTGGCGCGCGATCGCCTTCAAGTCGCCGGGGTTCGTGCCGTCAGCGGTGGCACCTGGTGCACTGCCGCGGATCGCTCACGGTTCTTCTCGTACCGGCGCGACGGCATCACCGGGCGCATGGCTGCTGCCATCTGGATCCGGCCCTGATGCCAACTCGGCCTGCCTGGCGGCCCGGCGCCGTGCCGGCGTCGCCAGCAGGTACAGCACCAGTGCCAGCGGCAGAAAGCCGTACAGCAGCAAGGTGAAGAACGCGCCGAGCACCGTGCCGGTGCTGCTGACGGCTTCGACGATCGCCATCAGGACCACGACGTACAACCAGGCGATGGCAACGATCAGCATGGGGATGGGGCAGGTGAGGTCACGCGGCGTTGCGGCACGTCATGGCAGGGTAAGCAACACGGGCTAAAACCACGCTGCCGGCCCGGACTGCAAAATGGCGGCGCTGGCGACGCAGCGGCATTGTGCCGCTGCCAGTCAAGGCTGCACCGTTCAGCCGAGGAGACAACATGAAGAGCAAGCCCAGCGCGGCCGAGACCGCCCCGAAGACTGCAGGCGTCATGGCCGGCGTGACCGAACTCGGCGCAGACCTCGCCCGCAACCTGCAGACGCTGGCCGGAACGAGCCTGCCACTGCCGGCGCTGACGAAGCTGCAGTCCGAGTACCTGCAACAGGCCACGGCGTTGTGGAACCAGGCCGTCTCGCAGCCGCAGCCCGAGTTGCCTTCGGACCGCCGCTTCGCCGGGCAGGACTGGACCGCCAACCCGACGGCCACCTACATGGCACAGATGTACCTGCTCAACGCGCGCATGCTGATGCAGATGGCCGACAACGTCGAAGGCGACCCGAAGACGCGCCAGCGGATCCGCTTCGGCGTGCAGCAGTGGGTCGAGATGGCTTCGCCCAGCAACTACCTGGCGCTGAACCCCGAGGCCCAGCGCCGTGCGCTCGAGACCAAGGGCGAAAGCATCGCGCAGGGGCTGCGCCACCTGTGGCAGGACGTGCAGCAAGGCCACCTATCGCAGACCGATGAAAGCGCGTTCGAGGTCGGGCGCAACGTCGCCACGAGCGAGGGCAGCGTCGTGTTCGAGAACGAGTTCTTCCAGCTGCTCGAATACAAGCCGCTCACGGCCGAGGTGTACGAGCGGCCGCTGCTGATGGTGCCGCCGTGCATCAACAAGTTCTACATCCTCGACTTGCAGCCCGAGAATTCATTGATCCGCTACGCGGTGGAGCAAGGGCACCGGGTCTTCGTGCTCAGCTGGCGCAACCCCGACCAGAGCATGGCGAAGAAGACCTGGGACGACTACATCGAGCACGCCGCGATCCGCGCGATCGACGTGGTGCAGGAAATCACCGGCGCCAAGACGATCAACACGCTGGGCTTCTGCGTCGGCGGCACCATCCTCGGCACGGCGCTGGCCGTGCTGGCGGCGCGCGGGCGCCAACCGGCCGCCAGCGTGACCCTGCTGACGACGCTGCTCGACTTCAGCAACACCGGCATCCTCGACATCTTCATCGACGAGACCATGGTGAAGATGCGCGAGATGACGCTCGGGCCGAACAGCCCGAACGGTGGCGGACTGCTCAAGGGCCAGGAACTCGCCTCGACCTTCAGCTTCCTGCGCCCGAACGACCTGGTCTGGAACTACGTGGTCGGCAACTACCTGAAGGGCGAGGCGCCGCCGCCGTTCGACCTGCTCTACTGGAACGGCGACGGCACGAACCTGCCGGGGCCGATGTACTGCTGGTACCTGCGCAACACCTACCACGAGAACAACCTCGTCAAGCCGGGCAGGGCGACGACCTGCGGCGTGCCGGTGGACCTGCGCTCGTTCGACGCGCCGGTCTACCTCTACGCATCGCGCGAGGACCACATCGTGCCGTGGGACGGCGCGTACCTCAGCACGCGGGCGCTGGCCGGCAAGAAGCGCTTCGTGCTCGGCGCGTCGGGCCACATCGCCGGCGTGATCAACCCGCCCGCAAAGAAGAAGCGCAACTACTGGGCCAGCCCGGCCAGCGGCCGCGGCGCCGCCGATGCATTGCCGGACGCGGCGCAGGACTGGTTGGCCAGCGCGCAGGAAATTCCGGGCAGCTGGTGGCCCGATTGGGCCGCCTGGCTGAAGAGCCACGCGGGCAAGCTCGTTGCCGCACCGCGCAGTCCGGGCAGCCGCACCTACAAGGCGATCGAGCCGGCGCCGGGGCGCTATGTGAAGGCCAAGGCCTCTGCCTGAGCGCTCGGGCGGGAATCGGGCGGGGAATCGTTGATTCAAAGCCGCACAGTGCCGACAATGGCACCCCCACTTGATTCGAGGAGACAGGCATGACCCAGAAAATTGCGTACGTCACCGGTGGCATGGGCGGCATCGGGACCACGATGTGCCAGCGCCTGCACAAGGACGGCTTCAAGGTCATCGCCGGCTGCGGGCCGAGCCGCGACCACGCCAAGTGGCTCGCCGAACAGACGGCGCTGGGCTACACGTTCCACGCCTCGGTGGGCAATGTCGGCGACTGGGATTCCACGGTCGGCGCGTTCGACGCGGTCAAGTCCGGGCACGGAACGGTCGACGTGCTCGTCAACAACGCCGGCATCACCCGCGACGGCCTGTTCCGCAAGATGAGCCGTGCCGACTGGGACGCGGTGATCGAGACCAACCTCACGAGCCTGTTCAACGTGACCAAGCAGGTCATCGACGGCATGCTCGACAAGGGCTGGGGCCGCATCATCAACATCAGCTCGGTCAACGGCGAGAAGGGCCAGTTCGGACAGACGAACTATTCCGCCGCCAAGGCCGGCATGCACGGCTTCACGATGGCCCTCGCCCAGGAGGTGGCCAACAAGGGCGTGACGGTGAACACCGTCAGCCCGGGCTACATCGCGACCGACATGGTCAAGGCGATCCGCCAGGAGGTGCTCGACAAGATCGTCGCCGGCATTCCGGTCAAGCGCCTGGGCACGCCGGAGGACATCGCGTCGATCGTGTCGTGGGTGGCCTCGGAGGAGTCGGGCTTCGCGACCGGGGCCGACTTCTCGGTCAATGGCGGCTTGCACATGGGGTGACGCGAAGGCCGGGCGAGCGCTCAGGATGCACCCTCGCCGTCGGCCACGAGCGCGGCGGCGGCATCTGACAGGGTCGCCGGCGAAGCATCCGCGAGCGCGACGACCGTGGCGCCTTCGAAGCCGCTGAAGTTGGCCTGCATCGACTTGAGGTAGCCGGGGTCGTAGTGCGCGTGCATCAGGTCGAGGAAGACCGCGGCGAGTCGCCCGGCGCGCGCATCGGCCTGCCATCGCTTGACCGTGTCGCGCCCGCGCAAGGCCGCCAGGCCGTCGAGCAGGCGGCAGAACAGCTCGACGTCGCGGGCCAGGAAGTCATAGTCCTCCAGCAGCAGCGCGAGCCGTGCGTGGTCGGGCATCTCGACCGTGACGCAGCGGCCGTGCTCGCGCATCTGGCGGATCAACGCTTCGGGCACGCGCAGGTTGCCGACCTTCTTGCTTTCGCTCTCGACGAATACCGGGCGCTGCGTGTCGAAGCGGCGCAACGCGTCCCAGACGGCGGTCTCGAACGCCTTCTGCGACGGTTGCGGCCGGCCGGGCAGGATGCCGAGCACCGATCCGCGATGGCTGGCCAGCGCTTCGAGGTCGAGCACCTGCGCGCCGGCCTCGCGCAGCGCACCGAGCAGGCGCGTCTTGCCGCTGCCCGTACGGCCGCAGACAACCGTGAGGCGCAGCCGCGGCGGCAGCGCCTCCAGCTCGGCCATCACCGCCGCCCTGAAGGCCTTGTAGCCGCCCTCGAGCGTGTGCGTGCGAAAGCCCATCTGGTCGAGGAACCAGGCCATGCTGCCGGAGCGTTTGCCGCCGCGCCAGCAGTACACGAGCGGCTGCCAGCTCTTGGGCTGGCGCATCACGTGGCGCTCGATGTGGGCGGCGATGTTGCGGGCCACCAGCGCCGCGCCGCGCTTCTGGGCCTCGAACGGCGAGACCTGCTTGTACTCGGTGCCGATGAGCTTGCGCTCGGCGTCGTCGAGGACCGGCCAGTTGACGGCACCGGGCAGGTGATCCTCGGCGAACTCGCCGGGCGAGCGCGCATCGATCAGGGCGCCGAAGCCGTCGATCCTGGCGATCGCCTGCGCCGCGGTGAGCACTTGAACGGTCATGCGCGAACGCAGCCGGCGTGGCCTGCGGTGCTGAGCCGGGTACGGGCGACGCGCTTCATTCGATGGCGAAGAGCCACTTGAGCAGGCCCTTGGCGACGAACCCGACCATGCCGAAGCCCAGTCCGAGCAGCAGCACGAAGGTGCCGAAGCGGCCGGCCTTCGATTCGCGCGCGAGCTGCACGATGATGAACACCATGTAGATCATGAACGCGCCGACACCGAAGGTCAGCCCGAACTGGGCGATCTGGTCTTCGGTGAAGCCGAACATCGTGGTCTTCGGCGGTGGCCGCTCAAGGCTGCACTGGCATGCCCCGGCTGTCCACCAGGTCGCGGTACGCATGCCAGCTCGCGTGGCCGAGCAGCGGCACGACGAGCACCAGGCCGAGCATCAGCGTGGCCATGCCGAGCAGCGTCAGCAGCATGATCAGCGCCGCCCAGAACGCCAGCGGCACGGGGTTGCGCAACACGGCCCGCCAGCTCGCGAGCACGGCCGGCAGCACGCCGATGCGGCAGTCGAGCAGCAGGGGGATGGCCACCACGCTGGAGGCAAAGATCGGCGCGGCCAGCGCACCGCCGAGCGCGAGCCAGAGCTCGAACAGCCGCGAGTTCTCGCGCAGCACGACGACCTGCAGGAAGTCGGCCGGATTGCGCACCGGCTCGGCGGCGAAGACCGTGATCAGCGACGCCGAGGTCAGCACCCAGCCCGTGCCGGCGAGCGCCAGCAGGAGGCCGAAAGCCACCAGCCGCCCGTCGCGCGGGCGCCAGGCGTCGATCGCGGTCTGCAGGGAGGCCGCCTCGCCCCGCGACTGGGCGCGGCTGATTGCATAGAGCCCGGTGGCGAGTACCGGTGCCACGAGCAGGAAGCCCGAGAAGGCGCCGGCGAGCAGCCAGAACTCGTCCCGCGCTGCCCAGAGCAGCACCGCGCCGAACAGGGCAAGCGCCGCGCCGTGCAGCAGGGCGGGACCGGGGCAGCGCCGCAGGTCGTGCCAGCCCAGCGCCAGCCAGGCGAGCGGCCGCAGCACCCGCAGCGGCTTGACGCCGACGCGTTGCGATGGGTCGAGGGGCGGGTCGGGCTTCACACGGGGCTCAGGTCGCGCGGGCGCGCGTGGAGGGGCGCGGAGGCGATGTTCCCACAGACAGCCGACGCTCGGCGGACCGCCGGCGCGCCGTGCAGCGTGTACACGATGGCAGGCAGCCCTTCACGGCGCGATCGCTTCGAGCAACTCGGTCTCGATCGCGATCTGTTCCCGGTTCTGCTGCAGCGAAGGGCCGTCGACGAGAAAGGTATCTTCGACGCGTTCGCCGAGCGTCGTGATCTTGGCCAGTTGCAGGTTGACGTGGTGGCGCGCCAGCACGCGGGCGATCGCGTACAGCAGCCCGGTGCGGTCGCTCGCCGAGACGCCCAGCAGCCAGCGCTGCGCACGCTCGTCGGGGCGCAAGGTGACGCGCGGCGTGATCGGAAAGCTCTTGACCCGGCGCGAGACGCGGCCGCGCCTGGGCTCGGGCAGCGGACCGACGGCCGCCAGCGCGAGGGCGAGCTGCGTCTCGACGAGGGCGATCAGGTCGCGGCTGTGCAGATCGACGTGCGGGCTGATGACCTGGAAGGTGTCGAGCGCATAGCCGCTGCGCGAGGTATGCACCTTGGCGTCGAGGATGTTGAAGCCCGCGCCGTCGAAGTAGCCGCAGATGCGGGCGAAGAGGTCGGGCTGGTCGGGCGCATAGACGAGGACCTGCAGCCCTTCGCCGAGCGACGAGAGCCGGGCCCGCACGATCGCCCGCGTGCTGCGCACATAGCGGTGCAGCATGCGCGCGTGCCAGGCGATGTCGCCTGCGTCGTGACGTGCGAAGTAGCTGATCTCGAGCGTCTTCCACAGCGGCGCCTCGACGCCGGCGGGCAGAGAGGCCAGGTTGAGCAGCTGGTGCGCTTCGAGCTTGCGGGCCTCGATCTCGGCGTCCATGTGCGGGTGCGCGCCACCGAGCGCGCGCAGGCCGAGCCGGTAAAGGTCTTCCAGCAGCTTGCCCTTCCAGGCATTCCAGACCTTCGGGCTGGTGCCGCGGATGTCCGCAACCGTCAGCAGATACAGCGCGGTCAGCCGCTGCTCGCTGCCGACGCCCCGCGCGAAGGCCTCGATCACCTCGGGTTCGCTCAGGTCCTCCTTCTGCGCGATGCGACTCATCAGCAGGTGGTTCCGGACGAGGAACTCGATCAGCGCCGCATCGTCGCGGCCGATGCCGTGGTCGCGGCAGAAACGCCGCGATTCGGCCGCGCCGAGCTCGGAGTGGTCGCCGCCGCGGCCCTTGGCCACGTCGTGGAACAACGCGGCGACGAACAGGACCCACGGCTTGTCGAACTGCGATGCGAGCTGCGAACAGAACGGGTACTCGTGCGCATGCTCGGGAATGAAGAATCGCCGCACATTGCGCAGCACCATGAGGATGTGCTGGTCCACCGTGTAGACGTGGAACAGGTCGTGCTGCATCTGGCCGACGATGCGGCGGAACACCCACAGGTAGCGCCCGAGCACGCTGGTCTGGTTCATCAGCCTGAACGCGTGCGTCTGCCCTTCGGGCGCCTGCAGGATCTGGCGGAACAGCGCGCGGTTCATCGGATCCCTGCGGAACGCGGCGTCCATGACGTCGCGCGAGTTGTACAGCGCCCGCAGCGTTCGCGCCGACAGCCCCTTGATGCCCGGTGTCCGCTGGTAGGCGAGGAACGTTTCGAGGATCGCGTGCGGTTCACGCTCGTAGAGGTCGTCGCGGGCGACCTCGAGCATGCCGCCGCGGTCGAGGAAGCGCGCGTCGATCGGGCGCATCGGCGCATCCTGCGAACCGTTGACGCGCTCCTCGATGCCCTGCATCAGGATCTGGTTGAGCTGCGTCACCGCCTTGGCCGCCCAGTAGTAGCGGCGCATCAGCACTTCCGACGCCCTGCTGTCCGGGGTCGACTGGTAGCCGAAGCTCTCGGCAACGGCCGTCTGCAGGTCGAACACCAGCCGGTCCTCGCGCCGTCCGGCCACCATGTGCAAGCGGGCACGGATCAGCTTGAGCAGGCCTTCGTTGCGCTGCAGCTGCTTGACTTCGAACGCAGTGACCAGGCCATTGGCAGCGATCTCGCTCCACGTCTTGCCGAGACCGGCCGCGCGGGCGACCCAGATCACCGTCTGCAGGTCGCGCAGGCCGCCGGGGCTCTCCTTGCAGTTGGGCTCCAGCGAATACGGCGAGTCCTCGAACTTGTGGTGACGCTGCTGCATCTCGAGCGTCTTGGCGACGAGAAACGCCTTCGCGTCCATCGCGGTCGTGTTGGCGATGCGAAAGGTGGCGAAGACCCGCCGCGAACCACACACGAACCGCGACTCGAGCAACGCCGTCTGCACCGTCACGTCGCGCTGGCCTTCGGCGATGCACTCGTCGACCGTGCGCACGCTGGAGCCGATCTCGAGGCCGATGTCCCAGCAGGCCGTGATGAAGCCCTCGATCGCGGCCTTCATGTCGGCCGCCGTGGCCGGGACGCCCCAGGCGCTTTGTGAGTGCAGCGGAGGCAGCAGCACCAACACATCGACGTCCGAATGCGGGAACAGCTCGCCGCGGCCATAGCCGCCGACCGCGAGGAGGGCAGCGCCTGCAGGCATCTGCACGCGGCTCCAGAGTTCGATCAGCGTCCGATCGACGTGCCGGGTCAGGCTGCGTGTCAGGCGGGTCGCTGCCGGCGCCGTCGGGCGCGCGCAGCGAAAGCGCTCGATCAGTGCCGCCTTGCCCTCGCGGAAGCGGACCCGCAGCTCGCCCAGCGAGGTTTCGGGCGCAGGCGGCAGCGCGCTTGGCATCTCAGCGGCTCCACCACGCCGGGCCGGCCCGGTGGCATCTCACGCCGCGCTGGAACCTGAGCGGCTGCTTGCGGCCCGTTGCGGGCCTGCGCACGTCTCTGGTGCGACTCGTTCTCATCTCGACCGGCGCCGGGCCGTTCGCAGGAGGGCGACGCGGCCTGCGGCGGCACGGTACGCAGTGGGCTTCAGGTCTCGGTCCCTAGGCCGCAACCGCGTCGAGCGCAACAAAGGCCGGCGGCGCGGGTGTGCCCGCCGATACCGTGAGCACCTCGTAGCCCGTCTCGGTGACAAGCACCGTGTGCTCCCATTGCGCCGACAGCGAGCGGTCCTTGGTGACGATGGTCCAGCCGTCGCCCATCTCGCGGATCTCGCGCCGGCCGGCGTTGATCATCGGCTCGATCGTGAACGTCATGCCGGGCACCAGTTCGTCGAGCGTCCCCGGGCGACCGTAGTGCAATACCTGCGGCTCTTCGTGGAACTTGGCGCCGATGCCATGGCCGCAGAACTCGCGCACGACGGAGCAGCCCGCGTTCTCGGCGAAGGTCTGGATCGAGTGACCGATGTCGCCCAGCCGCGCGCCCGGCCGCACCTTCGCGATGCCGCGCCACATCGCCTCGTAGGTCAGCTGGCAGAGGCGCCTGGCCGCGATCGAGCCTTCGCCGACGATGAACATGCGGCTGGTGTCACCATGCCAGCCGTCCTTGATGACGGTGACATCGATGTTCACGATATCGCCGTTCTTTAGCGGCCGCTCGTTCGGGATGCCGTGGCAGACCTGGTTGTTGAGCGAGGTGCAGATCGACTTCGGGTAGGGCTTGTAGCCCGACGGCGCATAGTTCAGCGGCGCCGGGATGGCCTGTTGCACGCCCACGATGTGGTCGTGCGCGAGGCGGTCGAGTTGTTCGGTCGTGATGCCGGGCCTGACATGCGCGGTCAGCATGTCGAGCACCTCCGCTGCGAGCCGCCCGGCGACGCGCATGCCTTCGATGTGCTCGGCGGTCTTGATGGTGATCGTCATGGGCGCGGATTATCTCACCCGGCCCGTAAAATCGACGGCTTCGCGCCCGGGCGGCCATGGCCCGAACCGGGCTTTCGCGTCGCCACCGGCTCCCACAGTGACCTCGACCGCCAAGCACCTGAGCTCCTTCGAAGGCGGCAACGCCCTGTCCGGATTTCGCGCCCAGGCAATGCTGCGGCGCCTGCAAGCCCTCAGCGAGCGGATCGTCGGCGTCCAGGCGCGGCACGTTCACTGGGCCTGGAGCGACGCGCCGCTCGCGCCGGCCGAGGCCGACCGCCTGGCCGCGCTGCTGGACTACGGCGAGGCGGTGGCGGGCACCGCCGAAGGAGCGCTCGTGGTGGTCGCGCCGCGTCTGGGCACGGTGTCGCCCTGGGCCTCGAAGGCGACCGACATCGCCCACAACTGCGGCCTGGCCGTGCACCGCGTCGAGCGCGTGACCGAGTGGCGATTGGCGACGCGCAGCGGCCTGCTGGGCGGCGCCAAGCCCCTGTCGCGCGACGAATTGGCGGCCTGCGCCGAGCTTCTGCACGACCGCATGACCGAGAGCGTGTTCTTCGCGCGCGACGAGGCCGCGCAGTTGTTCGACGAGCGACGCGGCCCACCGATGGAGCACGTCGACGTGCTGGGCCGCGGCCGCGATGCGCTGGAGGCCGCGAACAGGACCTTCGGCCTCGCGCTCAGCGCCGACGAGATCGACTACCTCATCGACGCCTTCGGCGCAGTGGGCCGCAACCCGACCGACGTCGAGCTGATGATGTTCGCGCAGGCCAACAGCGAGCATTGCCGCCACAAGATCTTCAACGCGAGCTTCACGATCGACGGCGTGGCGCAGGAGCGCTCGATGTTCCAGATGATCCGCAACACCCACGCGCTGGCGCCGCAGCGCACGGTGGTCGCCTACAGCGACAACGCGTCGGTGATGGAAGGCGGCGTGGTCGAGCGCTGGGCGCCGCTGGGCAGCACCGACGCACCGCTGTACGGCGCGCGGCGCGAGACGATGCACGTGCTGATGAAGGTGGAAACGCACAACCATCCGACGGCCATCTCGCCGTTTCCGGGCGCCGCGACCGGCGCCGGGGGGGAGATCCGCGACGAGGGCGCGACCGGCCGCGGCTCGCAGCCGAAGGCGGGCCTGACCGGCTTCAGCGTGTCGAACCTGCACCTGCCCGGCACGAACGAGCCATGGGAGCGCTCGCCGCCGGGCAAGCCCGAGCACATCGCCAGCGCACTGCAGATCATGATCGACGGGCCGCTCGGCGGCGCGGCGTTCAACAACGAGTTCGGCCGGCCCAACCTGGCCGGCTACTTCCGCGTCTACGAGCAACGGGTCGCCGGCGTGCTGCGGGGCTACCACAAGCCGATCATGATTGCCGGCGGGCTGGGCCAGATCGCGGCCGGCCAGACGCACAAGATCGCGTTCGCGGCCGGCACGCCGCTGATCCAGCTCGGCGGGCCGGGCATGCGTATCGGCATGGGCGGCGGTGCCGCGAGCTCGATGGCGGCCGGTGCGAACGCCACCGCGCTCGACTTCGACTCGGTGCAGCGCGGCAACCCCGAGATGCAGCGCCGGGCGCAGGAGGTCATCAACCGCTGCTGGTCGCTCGGCGACGCGAACCCGATCCTGGCCATCCACGACGTCGGCGCGGGTGGCATCAGCAATGCCTTCCCGGAGCTGGTCGACGGAGCGGGCAAGGGCGCGCGCTTCGACCTGTCGAAAGTACCGCTGGAAGAAAGCGGTCTGGCACCGAAAGAAGTCTGGTGCAACGAGAGTCAGGAGCGTTACGTGATGGCGGTGCGGGCCGATGCGCTGCCGCTGTTCGAGGCGATCTGTGAGCGCGAGCGCTGCCCGTTCGCGGTCGTCGGGAGGGCCACCGATGAAAGGCAACTCGTTCTCGACAACCCGATCGGGCCATCCATGCCCGCGGACCGACCGATCGACATGCCGATGGAAGTGCTGCTCGGTAAGCCGCCGCGGATGCAGCGCGACGTGCAACGCGCGACGCGGTGCGGCACGCCGCTTGAGCTGACCGGCGTCACGCTGGCGCAGGCGGCTTTCGACGTGCTGCGCCACCCGACGGTGGCGAGCAAGCGCTTCCTCGTCACCATCGGCGACCGCAGCGTCGGCGGTTTGAGCCATCGCGATCCGATGGTCGGCCCGTGGCAGGTGCCGGTGGCCGACTGCGCGGTCACGCTGGCCGACTTCAGCGGTCTGCGCGGCGAGGCGATGAGCCTGGGCGAGCGCACGCCGCTAGCGTCGCTGGACGCGCCGGCATCGGGCCGCATGGCGGTCGCCGAGGCGCTGACGAACCTGCTCGCGGCGCCGGTGACGCTCGATCGCGTCAAGCTCAGCTGCAACTGGATGGCCGCCTGCGGCGAGCCGGGCGAGGACGCTGCGCTGTACGACACCGTGCGTGCGGTCGGGATGGAGCTGTGCCCGGCGCTCGGCATCAGCGTGCCGGTGGGCAAGGACAGCCTGTCGATGCGCACCCGCTGGAGCGACGGCGCCGAGGGCAGGCAGGTCACGGCGCCGGTGTCGCTGATCGTCACGGCGTTCGCGACGCTCGACGATGTGCGCGGCACGCTCACGCCGCAGCTTGCAGCCGGGCGACACGTCGCTGATCCTGATCGACCTTGGGCAGGGACGGCGCCGCCTGGCCGGCTCGATCCTGGCGCAGACGCTGGGCCAGGCCGGCGACACGGTGCCCGATCTCGACGATGCGACGCTGCTGACGCGGCTGTTCGATGCCGTCAACCGCCTGCGCGCGGCCGGCCGCCTGCTCGCTTACCACGACCGCAGCGACGGCGGGCTGTGGGCGGCGGTCTGCGAGATGGCCTTCGCCGGGCATGGCGGAGTGAGCCTGAACGTCGACATGCTGGTGACCGAAGGCGACGGCATCGAAGACAGCCGCGCCGAGGTCGGCGACTCGAAGAACTGGGCCGCGCAGGTTGGCGAGCGGCGCAACGAACTCACGCTCGGGGCGCTGTTCTGCGAAGAGCTGGGGGTGGTGATCCAGGTCCGCGCCGAGGATCGCGACGTCGTTTTCGCCACGCTGCGCGAGCATGGGCTCAGCAAGCACAGCCACGTCGTCGGCAAGCCGAACCCGCGCGGCGTGGTCGAGGTGTGGCGCGACGCCAAGGTCGTGTTCAGCGCACCGCTCGAGCAACTCCACAAGACCTGGGACGAGGTCAGCTGGCGCATCGCGCGGCTGCGTGACAACCCGGCCTGCGCCGACGCGGAGCACGCCGCAGCGGGCGCCCCCGGCGCCCCGGGCCTGCATCTGCAGCTGAACTTCGACCCGGCGGAGGACGTGGCAGCGCCGTTCATTCACGCCGCGCGCCCGAGGCTCGCGATCCTGCGCGAACAAGGCGTCAACAGCCAGGTCGAGATGAGTTACGCGATGGCGCAGGCCGGCTTCGACACCTTCGACCTGCACATGAGCGACCTGCAGGCCGGCCGAGCGCGGCTCGACCCGTTCCAGGGCTTCGTCGCTTGCGGCGGCTTCAGCTATGGCGACACGCTGGGCGCGGGCGTCGGCTGGGCACGTTCGATCCTGTTCAACGAGCGGCTTGTCGAGCAGTTCGCGGCGTTCTTCCATCGCCGCGACACCTTTGCGCTCGGGGTGTGCAACGGCTGCCAGATGATGGCCGAGCTCGCTGCGATCATTCCTGGCGCGCAGGCTTGGCCGAAGTTCACCCGCAACAAGAGCGAGCAGTTCGAGGCCCGGCTCTCGCTGGTCGAGGTACTCGACAGCCCGAGCCTCTTCTTCTCGGGCATGGCGGGCAGCCGCCTGCCGATCGCGGTGTCGCACGGCGAGGGCTTTGCCGACTTCTCGCAGCGCGGCGACCAGGGCGCTGTGCGTGCCGCGATGCGCTTTGTGGGCCCCCATGGCGCGGCGACCGAGGTCTATCCGTTCAACCCCAACGGCAGCCCCGGGGGCCTGACCGCGGTGACCACGGGCGATGGCCGTTTCACTGCACTGATGCCGCACCCCGAGCGTGTCTTTCGCAACCTGCAGATGAGCTGGACGTCGGGCGACGCCGCCACGCACAGCCCGTGGATGCGCATGTTCGGCAACGCGCGTCGCTGGGTGGGTTGAGCAATGCGCCGCCCGCCGTGCAATCATCGGCCCCTGCGCCTGGACAGACTGTGAAGCCGATGACGCCGTTGACCGTTCGCCGCCTGCTGATCGACCTCGACGCCCCGTTCGAGAGCCGATGGAATGGCGGCGACGCGTTCCGCACGGCGTTGTTCAACGCGCTGTCGATGAGCTTTTCGGCCGGCGAGCAGTTCTTCATCGACGCCGTTCGGGCCGGCGTCAAGACGCTGCCGCCGGACGCGCAGGCTGGCTTCGCCACCGAAGTGCAGGGCTTCATCGGCCAGGAGGCGACGCACCGGCGCATCCATGCGCTGTTCAACGCCCACCTCGAGCGGCAGGGCCATGTCAATGCCTGGGAGCCACGGATCCTGCGCCGGATGAAGCGCCTCGAGGGCGCCGACCCGCGCCATGCCGTGGCCATTACCGCGGCGACCGAGCACTTCACCGCCATCTTCGCGGAGCACCTGCTGGCCTGCCCTCGTTTCCTGTCGGGTGCCGAGCCGCGCCTGCGCACGCTGTGGCAATGGCATGCCTCGGAGGAGTCGGAGCACCGCAGCACGGCCTTCGACCTCTACCGCGAGCTTGGCGGCAGCGAACGCTGGCGCCGCCGCTGGATGCGCGTCGTGACGCTGTTCTTCGCCACCGACCTGCTGCGCCAGACGGTGCGCAACCTGTGGCATGACCGGACACTCGCGCAGTGGCGAACCTGGCGCAGCGCGGCGGGCTACCTTTTCGGCCGCGACGGCCTGGTACGTTGCAGCTTCGAGCCTTGGCGCGCCTATTTCCAGGCCGACTTTCACCCGTCGAAGCAGGGCGGCGCGCTCGGCGCGCAGTGGCTGCGTGACAACGCGGCGCAGGTCGCAGCGGTCGGGCCGGCCGGTTGAGCATCGGCCTCATCCGGGCAAGCGGCCGAAGCCCGGCCCAGCCGATCGCCGGCCGAGCCTCCTCGAGGCCGTCTTGCAGTGAATCGTGCTCCGATTCGGCCCTGGTCTGCAATGAAGGCGCGTCGACCCCGCCCGAGGCGAGCCGCCCCGGTCCACGAGTGGACGGCCGCAGGCAGGTATCCATTTGCGACGTCGGCGAACTGTTGCGCCGCAGCACCCTGTCACACCTGACAGGTCCGGATGGCGCCCGAAATGCGCAAAATTCACGCTTGCGCACATCCTGCCCGCGCGCGAACGGCGGTGGGCAGGTTTCAAGAATGATGACGAGTTGGGGAACCCACTGAAATGCAACAGTTCTTCTCGGATCTGGTGATCCGCACCGACGAGGCGCGCCGCGCCTTCGAAACCCACCCGGTCGTGCTCGATGCCGTGGCCAATGGCATGTCGATCGAACGCTACCGCAGGTTCCTGCTCGAGCTCTATCACGTGGTGTGGCACTTCAACCCCGTCACGGCCGCAGCAGCGAGCCGCATCCCGGACTCGCATCGCCAGATCCGCTACCACCTGTACGAACACATGCACGAGGAGTCCGGACACGAGGAATGGGTCATGAACGACCTCGATGCGGTAGGCGTCACCCCGCAGGACACCCGGGCCTACCCGCCGAGCGCCGACACGCTGGCGCTGTGCGGCTACAACTACTGGGCCGCCGACCGGGGCCACCCCTGCTCGGTGCTCGGCATGATCTACGTGCTGGAGGTGATTGCCTCGGTGTACGGCGGCCCGTTTGCCTCGGCGGTCAAGGAGTCGCTGTTGCTCGAGGGTGAACGCGGGGTCTCGTTCATCGGCTCGCACGCCACGATGGACGTCGAGCACATGGCCAGCCTGCGCACGGTACTCAACACGCTCTACGACGACGCCTCGCGCAACGCCATCGTCGAGTCGACGCTGGTCAACTTTCACCTCGTCACCCGCATCTTCGCAAGCGTATGACACAGGCGCAGCTGTCCGGCATTCCGGGCCTGCTCGGGCGCCCGTACCGGTACCTCCGGCTGGAGTGGAGCTCAGAGCTCTCGATGCTGCGCCTGCGCACCTGCGTCAAGCCGATCCAGTGCTACAGCCTGGCGGCGATGACCGAGCTGCACCAAGTGCTCGCCGACATTTCCGCCAACCCCGGGCTGGTCAAGCACCATGTGATGACGTCGGACGTGGCCGGCGTGTTCAACTTCGGCGGCGACCTGTCGCTGTTCGTGCTGCTGATCCGCGCGCGCGATCGAGAGTCGCTGAAGATGTACGGCCGGCGCTGCGTCGATCTGGTGTGGTGGATGGAGAACGCCGCTCAGCGCGGTGTGCACACGACGGTGCTGGTGCAGGGCGACACGCTGGGTGGCGGGCTCGAATCGGTGCTGCCGTTCCACAAGGTCATCTTCGAGCGCAGCGCGCAGGCGGGCTTTCCCGAGGTGCTGTTCAATCTGTTCCCGGGCATGGGGGCATGGAATTTCACGATCCGCAAGGCTGGCTTCGCGGTGGCCAACGAGATGGTGCTCTCGGGCCGGCTCTATACCGCAGATCAACTCCACCGGCGAGGCCTGGTCGACCTCGTGGTGGAAGACGGCGAAGGCGAAGCCGCGATCGATTGCGTCGTCCGATCGGTGCACCCGCGGCTGCGCGGCACGCTGGCCGCGCTGCAGGCGCGGCGCCTGGCCGCGCCGATCACCTACGAGTCGTTGATGGCGATCGTCGATCAGTGGACCGAAGCGGCGATGATGCTGACCGACCGTGACCTGCGGCTGATGGAGCGTCTTGCCCGGGCGCAGGTTCGCAAGGCCGGCGGCGCCGAGGAAGGTGCGGTCGAGGAAATCAAGCGGCTCGAACTCGACACCGCCTGGGGCGAGGAACGATCGGGCAACACCGGCTGGGGCGACGAGCCGACCGGGATCACCGAGTGGGCCACGCCGCACTGAAGCAGCTCGGCAGAGTCGGCGGCCTCGCAGGCCGCGCCTAGACAATCCGGCAGACGGTTCGTGTCAGGACTCGCGGTCCTGGGGTCAAGTTACAGCCATCGAGTCAGCATCGCGCGCAACTGTGCGCGGGTGTAGGGCTTCGAGAGGTGGGCGTCCATGCCGGCCTCCTCGGCTTGGCGGGCGTCGTCGTCGAAGGCGTTGGCGGTGAGCGCGACGATCGGAAGTCGGGTCAGGCCCTGCTCGAGTTCGCGCTCTCGGATGTGCCGTGTCGCGGTGTAGCCGTCCATCACCGGCATCTGGCAATCCATCAACACCAGGTCGACAGGGTGGGTTGCGAGTTGCTCCAGCGCCTGTGCCCCGTCCTCGGCCTCGATCACGTCGAGCCCCAGCGATTGCAGCATCTCGAGCGCGATCAGGAGGTTGACCGGGTTGTCCTCGACCAGCAGCACTGTGCCCGAGAGGCCCATCGGTTCGTCCAGGCCGCCCATCGCCGAGTCCGTCAGCAGCGGCGGCACGGGCGACGCGTCGAGTTCGAGCGAGAGCGCGAAGTGGAAGCTCGAACCGCGGCCGACCTCGCTGTGCACCTGGATCGTGCCACCCATCGCCTCGACGATGCGCTGGCTGATGGCCAGCCCGAGCCCCGTGCCGCCGCGGCGGCGGTTGCGCGTGCCGTCGATCTGGTGGAAGGGCTGGAAGAGGCGCTCCCGCGCGTCTGCGGCCATGCCGATACCGGTGTCGCGCACCTCGAAGGCCACCCGGGCCCAGCCCTCGGGCGCCGGCAGCGGCGCCAGGCGCAAGGTCACGCCGCCGCGCTCGGTGAACTTGATCGCATTACCCACCAGGTTCAGCAGTACCTGCTTCAGGCGCTGGGCGTCGCCGATCACCCAGTTGGCGACATCCTGTTCGATCTCGAACTGCAGCAAGAGGCCTTTGCTCTCGGCGTTGGCGCGGAACAGCGCGGCCACCGAAGCCGCCAGGCTGTGCAGCGACATCGGCGCGTGGGTGAGGCTCAGCTTGCCGGCCTCGATCTTCGAGTGGTCGAGCACGTCGTTGAGGATGCTCATCAGCGACTCGCCCGACGACGCGGCCGTCTTGACGAGGCGCCGCTGGCTCGCGTCGAGCTGCGAATGGCGCAGCAGATCGAGCGCCCCGAGCACACCGTTCATCGGGGTGCGGATCTCGTGGCTCATCGTCGCCAGGAACTGCGACTTCGCGACGTTGGCCGCCTCGGCTGATTCCTTGGCCTGCTGCAGCGAGGCGTTCGCGGCATCGGCTTCGTGGCTGTGGCGGATCGCCTGCGTGGCCGATTGCTTGAGCTCGCGCGACCCGCGCACCAAGGTCAGGCCGAAGGTGATTGCCAGCACCACCACGGGCAGCGACGCCACCGACTCAACGAACGCGCTGACCATCACCAGGGCGCCGAGTTGCAGCGACGCCAAGATCACGAACGAGCGGCCGACCAGCGTCATGAAGAAGGCAGCGACAGTGATCGAACCGAGCGCCATGGCGACATAGGCGATTGGCATCGTGCCCTTCAGCACCGGGTAGATGCCGAGCGTGCTGAGGCACCACATGCTACCGGCGAGCGCCGCATTGCCCTCTAGCTCCCACTGCGCCCGCGCGAGGTCGGCGTCGGGCAAGGTGGCCGGGTTGGCGTAGCGGCGCGAGATGCGTATCCGCCAGGCTGCAACCACCAGCCCGATCAGGCCCGTGACCAGTCCCACCACAGCGCGGTCGCTGTCAAAGCCCAGGTAGACCAGGAACGCGATTGCCACCAACTGCAGCGGCACGCTGCGCCCCGAGTTGTGCAAGGCCAGGCGCAGCAGCTCACGGCGTACGGCAGCTTCGACAGCGGGCTCGGTGGTCATCTTGGAGCGAGGATATCGCGTGCGGCGTGGCTCGGAGGGGCTGGCGATTGTCGCAGCTGCGTCCGGGGCGGCTGCAGGCCCTGGCCGGCTGAGTGCACGCTGGCTGCGCCACGCGCTTGGGATATCGTTGCGCGGTGATGACCGCGATCCGACCTGCGCTGCAACGATTCGACCGCCTCGACGCGCTGCGCGGCCTGGCCATCGTCTGGATGGCGCTGTTCCACTTCGCGTTCGACCTCAACCACTTCGGCCTGGTGCCGAAGCAGAACTTCTACACCGACCCGCTGTGGACGGTGCAGCGGGCCTGCATCGTGAGCCTGTTCCTCTTTTGCGCCGGTCTCGGCCAGGCCGTCGCGTTCCGGCAGGGCCAGGGCTGGCCGCGATTCTGGAAGCGCTGGGCGCAGGTGGCCGGATGCGCGGTGTTGGTGACCGTCGGCTCCTATCAGATGTTCCCCAAGAGCTACATCGCGTTCGGCGTGCTGCACGGCATCGCGCTGATGCTGATCGTGACCCGCCTGAGCGCCCACTGGGGCCGCTGGCTGTGGCTGCTCGGCGCGCTGGCCATCGCACTGCCGCGCGTTGCTGCCCATCCGTTCTTCGACGGCCGCTTCGTGAGCTGGCTCGGGCTGGTCACGCACAAGCCGATCACCGAGGACTACGTGCCCCTGCTGCCGTGGCTGGGCGTGATGTGGTGGGGTCTGGCGGCGGGGCAGTGGCTGCTCGTGCATCGGGGCGCGTGGCTGACCGGTGCCCTGCCGAATCCGCTGCGCCCCTTGGCGGCGCTGGGGCGCTGGTCGCTGAGCTTCTACATGATCCACCAGCCGCTGCTGATCGGCAGCCTGATGCTCTGGCTCCGGCTGCGCGCCTGAGTCGCCGCGCGAGGCCTGCGGCTACCATCGGGCCATGAGCACCAAGATCCTGTTCGGCTTCCATGCCGTCGCCGTGCGCCTGAAGACGGCGCCGACGACGATCGTCGAGATCCACCTCGACGCGAGCCGACGCGACCAGCGGATGCGCGCCTTCATCGAGCGGGCGAAGGAGGCCGGCGCGAAGCTCATCGAGAGCGACGACGCGCGGCTGGCCAGCCTGTGCGGCTCGTCGCGCCACCAGGGCGTCGTGGCGCGCGTGACGCCCGTCGTCCGCTCGAACTCGCTCGACGACACGCTCGACGCCGTCGAGGGCCCGGCCATGCTGCTGGTGCTCGACGGCGTGACCGATCCGCACAATCTGGGCGCCTGCCTGCGCGTCGCCGATGGCGCAGGCGCGCACGCGGTCATCGCGCCGAAGGACCACGCGGTCGGCATCAACGCCACCGTGGCCAAGGTGGCCAGCGGGGCGGCCGAGACGGTGCCGTACTTCATGGTCACGAATCTCGCGCGCACGTTGAACGAGCTGAAGGAGCGCGACATTCGCATCGTCGGCACGTCGGACGACGCGACGAAGTCGCTCTACGAGGTCGACCTGAGCGGCCCGGTGGCACTGGTCCTCGGCGCCGAGGGCGCGGGGATGCGCCAGCTCACGGCCCGCACCTGCGACGATCTGGTGCGCCTGCCGATGCGGGGCGCGGTCGAAAGCCTGAACGTGTCGGTGGCCAGCGGCGTGTGCATGTACGAGGCGCTGCGGCAACGGATGAAGAAGCACTGAGGAACCCCCCATGCCCGTGATCGACGTCAGACATCCGCTCGTCAAGCACAAGGTCGGCCTGTTGCGCGAGGACGACATCTCGACCAAGAAGTTCCGCGAGCT
Source organism: uncultured bacterium (assembly GCA_963779155.1). Classification (GTDB taxonomy): domain Bacteria; phylum Pseudomonadota; class Gammaproteobacteria; order Burkholderiales; family Burkholderiaceae_C; genus CAIKUF01. The sequence goes on from CAVZXE010000025.1 coordinate 47,676, forward strand.
GACCAACGAGCTCGGGCGCCTGCTCGCGTACGAGGCGACGGCGGATTTCCCGCTCGAGAAGACGACCATCGCCTGCTGGAGCGGGCCGACCGAGATCGAGCAGATCCGCGGCCGTAAGGTGACGGTCGTGCCGATCCTGCGTGCCGGGCTCGGCATGCTCGACGGCGTGCTCGACATGATCCCGAGCGCCAAGGTCAGCGTGGTCGGCCTCTCCCGCAACCACGAGACGCTGCAGCCGGAGAACTATTTCGAGAAGTTCGTCGGCCACCTCGACGAGCGCACCGCGATCATCGTCGACCCGATGCTCGCCACGGCCGGCTCGATGATCGCCACGATCGACCTGCTCAAGCAGCGCGGCTGCAAGGACATCCGCGCGCTGGTGCTGGTGGCCGCGCCCGAGGGCATCGCGGCGCTGGACAAGGCGCATCCGGACGTGCGCTGCTGGACGGCGGCGATCGACAGCCACCTGAACGAGGTCGGCTACATCATCCCCGGTCTCGGCGATGCGGGCGACAAGATCTTCGGCACGCGGGAGACATGATGAGAGCCATGCTGTTGACGGTCGCCGCGGCGCTGGCACTCGCCGCCTGCACCCAGGAGCGGCAGAACCAGATCAAGCGCGAAATCCAGAACTGGACCGGCACCAACGGCGTGCTCGAGGTGTATGGCGGCGAGAAGGTCGTCAAGCGCTTCCTGAAGATCGACAAGCTCAGCACGGCGCTGGGCACCGACGACCAGGTGGCTCGCGCCTACCGCTTCGGCTACGGCGTGCTCGACGAGAACCTGAACGGCATCGTCGACAACGGCGAGAAGCGCGTGTACTTCGAGGTCAGCGACTTCACCCAGTACGTGTTCTTCGAGAGCCCGCGCTGAGAGCATGCGTGTGGACAACCAACGCGCCCGGCGCTCGGCCTTCGGCCCGTCGTGGCCCTTGGCGCGCTCCGGCGCAGGCATCGTCGAGGGAGCGCCAATGACCGCGAAGGGTCGAGGGCAGATCCTGGTGCAGCGGCGCTTCACGCATCGCGGCTCGCGCCAGGCGCGCTGGAGCGAGTGAGATGAGTTTGTACGCGAAGCTGCAACAGCGTGCCAGCGAAGGCCGGCCGGTGCGCGTCGGCCTGATCGGCGCCGGCAAGTTCGGTTCGATGTACCTGGCGCAGATTCCGCGCACGCCGGGCGTGCACCTGGCCGGCATCGCCGACCTGTCGCCCGACGCAGCCCGCGCCAACCTGGAGCGGGTCGGCTGGGAAGCTCAACGCGCGCAGGCGGCATCGCTGGACGATGCGATCCGTCGCGGCAACACGCATGTCGGCGACGACTGGCTGGCGCTGGTTCGGCATCCGGCGATCGACGTGATCGTCGAATGCACCGGAAACCCGATCGCCGCGGTCGAGCACTGCCTGGCCGCTTTCGCGCAGGGCAAGCACGTGGTCAACGTGACGGTCGAGGCCGACGCCTTCTGTGGCGCCTTGCTGGCGCGCCAGGCGGCCAAGGCGGGGGTCGTCTATTCGCTGGCCTTCGGTGACCAGCCGGCGCTGATCTGCGATCTGGTGGACTGGGCACGCACCTGTGGCTTTCCGGTCGTGGCCGCTGGGCGCGGGCACAAGTGGCTGCCGCACTTCTGCGAGTCGACACCCGAGACGGTGTGGGGCCACTACGGCCTGACGCCCGAGCAGGCAGCGCGAGGCGGCCTGAACCCGAAGATGTTCAACAGTTTCCTCGACGGCTCCAAGCCGGCGATCGAATCGACCGCCGTTTCCAACGCCACCGGCCTCACGGTACCGAGCAAGGGCTTGCGCTACCCGCCGGCGAGCGTCGAGGACATCCCGTTCGTGACCCGTCCGATCGCCGAGGGCGGCGTGCTCGAGCGCAAGGGCATGGTCGAGGTGATCTCGTCACTCGAGGCCGACGGCCGCAAGATCCCGTACGACATCCGCATGGGCGTGTGGGTCACGGTCGAGGCCGAGACCGAGTACATCAAGCACTGCTTCGAGGAGTACAACGCACATACCGACCCGAGCGGCCGCTACTTCACGCTGTACAAGCGCTGGCATCTGATCGGGCTGGAAGTCGGGTTCTCGGTGGCCAGTGTCGCGCTGCGTGGCGAGGCCACCGGCGTGGCGACCGGCTGGAACGCCGATGTGGTCGCCACGGCCAAGCGCGACCTCGCGCCGGGCGAGATGCTCGACGGCGAAGGCGGCTACACCGTCTGGGGCAAGCTGCTTCCGGCGGCGACCTCGTCGGCGATGGGGGGCCTGCCGCTTGGCCTGGCGCACAAGGTCAGGCTCGTGCGGCCGGTGGGCAAGGGCCAGAGCCTCGCCTGGGACGACGTGGCGATCGACACCACGACCGATGCCTATCGCACCCGCAAGGCGATGGAGGCGATGTTCGCGCCAGCGAGCCCGCTGCCGGAAGGGACGTCGGCGCCGCGACGAACGGATGGTTCCAACGGAGACGCGGCATGAATCCAACCCCGAAGGTCGCGATCGTCACCGGCGCCGGCACCGGCATCGGCAAGGCGGTCGCGCTGGCGTTGCTGGCCGATGGCTACCGGGTCGTGCTGGCCGGCCGTCGGCAGGCCCTGCTCGATGCGGCGGTGGCCGAGGCCGGTGCCGACGCGCAACGGGCGCTGGCGCACGCCGCCGACGTGAGCAACCCGGCGTCGGTGCAGGCCTTGTTCGAGCGTACCGAGCATGCGTTCGGGCGGCTCGATCTGCTGTTCAACAATGCCGGGATCGGCACGTCGGGCGTCGCGCTCGAGGACCTGAGCTTCGAGCAGTGGCAGAGCGTCGTCGGCGTCAACCTCACCGGCGCCTTCCTGTGCACGCAGCAGGCCTTCAGGCTGATGAAGCGCCAGTTGCCGCGCGGCGGGCGCATCATCAACAACGGCTCGATCTCGGCCCACGCGCCGCGGCCGAACTCGGCCCCCTACACGTCGACCAAGCATGCGATCACCGGGTTGACGAAGTCGACCTCGCTCGACGGGCGGCAGTACGACATTGCCTGCGGCCAGATCGACATCGGCAATGCGCTGACCGAGATGGCGCGTCCGATGACGGCCGGCGTGCTGCAGCCCAACGGGCAGATCGCCGTCGAAGCGGTGATGGACGTGCAGCACGTGGCGAACGCGGTGGTCCACATGGCGAGCCTTCCGCTGCAGGCCAACGTGCAGTTCATGACCGTGATGGCGACCAAGATGCCATTCATCGGCCGCGGCTGAACGGCAAGGCCAGCGCCCACCCGGCGCGGGGCAACGGCGCAGACACCCCCTCCAAGGCATGGCGGGCGTTGTGTAACGCCTGCTGACATCTTGGCCCGGCGCTGTCTTGTGCCGGTCACATCAAGCTGTCAAGGTCGCGTCCTGGCTTGCAGGAGGCTGCGATGAAGAATCCCTTGCGTTACTGGAGGACCGGCGCGGTTGCGGTGGTGATGGCTGCGCTGAGCCAGGCGGGGAACTGCGCTGGCCGCGGCGAGGTCGAAGAGCGCCTGCTGGTGCGCCGCCAGAGCCCTTACAGCGTGGCCGAAACCGTGCTTCGCATCGAGGGCTCGGCGCGGCAACACGGCATGGCGGTGTTCGCACGCGTCGAGCAGCGCCCGCGCCGCGCCGAGCCGATCGGACAAGGCATGGCTGCGCAGGTGATCGTGCTCGAGTCGAGCCAGGGCGGCACGCCGGTGCTGATGGGAGCCCTGCCGGCGCAGATGGAGTTGCCGTTGAGCCTGATCGTGCGCGTGGCGGGCGATGGCCGGGCCGAGGTGTTGCTCGGCGCGGCAAACGACTGGGAGGCGATGCCGAACGCGCTGGCATTCGACCTCGCCCAGTTGAGCGAGGTGCTGGGCGACGCATTGCGGGCCTGAGCATCGCGCACAGCCGCCAGCGGCGCTATACCCAGCCCAGCGCACCGGCCAGCATGCCGACGGCCACCATCCAAATCGGGCTCAGCGCGCTGCGCAGCATCACCAGCACCGTCAGCGCCACCAACGCCATCAGGCCCCAGTGGCCGCGAGCCGGGTCGGTCAGCACCCAGCCGGTGGCGAGCAGCAGGCCGATGGTCAGCGGCGCCAGGCCGCTGGTGAAGGCGCGCACGCCGAGCGTGTCGCGCCGTCTCGCTCCCCAGCGCGTGGCCCACAGCGCGAGGGTTGTCGAGGGCAGCATGATCCCCAGCAGCGTGACCGCCGCGCCCAGCGGCCCGGCAACGTTCCAGCCGAGGACGGCCACGAACAGCACGTTCGGCCCGGGTGCGGCCTGGGCGAGCGCGACCGAGGCGGTGAACTGCGCGTCGGTGATCCAGCGCTGATCGATCACCAGGTAACGGTGCATGTCCGGTGCCGTCGTGATCGCCCCGCCCACGGCCAGCAGCGAGAGCACCAGGAAGTGCGTGAACAGCCCCAGCAGGTCTTCCGCGCCGAGCCCGGTCATGTCAGCGGCCCCACGGCATTTCGTCCCACGCATTGCGCAGAGTCCGAAGAATTGCGCGCTCGCATCTCAAGGCAATAATGGCAAATAGCGAACGCCAACGCATGCCGAATGTCTGGCTGCGGCCGGTTGCGGTCATTGCCAACGCCCGCTTTGCGGCCTGCCGGCATCGGCGCGGCAAGGCCGGGGCGGGCGGGCGCGGCGGTTGCACTGCGGCGCCCCTCGCTGCGCTCCGGGTCACCTGCGCTCCTCGCTCCGCGGGGCGGCTGCGATCACTCCGCAGTGCCGCTGGACGCGGCGCTGCATAGAGCGTTCTCGCCGGTCCGCCGGGTACGGCCCGGCCCGCCGCAAGACGCGGCCGGCCTTCGCCAGGCACAAAGCCTGCGCAGGCAGGCTTTGTGTCCGGGCTCAGCCCCCGCTGCGCTGCGGTGCTCGGCGCCGCACAGGCGCCGCCGCACCCGCCCGCCCCGGCCTTGGGGTAGCGCCGGGCTTTGCTTGCAGGAATGCCTCGCTGTCTCCGGCAAGGCGGTGGGCGAGGCCGGTGGCGCGCCTGTTCGACGCCGAGGAGCGCAGGGCCGGGCAGATTCCGACGCGCCGCAGGCGCGGCGGTGGCGAGGACTGGCCGAGCGCCGAGCGGGCTCGCGCGCAGCGCGGCCTCGGGAGGGCGAGTTTCGCAGCCACCTGCCAGGCCCGAGCACCACAGGGGACCCGGCCCACAGGGCCGGGCGTCGAAGCGAAGCGCCAACGGCCTTGCCCACCGGCTTGTGCGCGCCCATGTCGGCATACCGGCTTCGGGGTGCGCCGCGAGGGCCTGCTTTGGGCCGGCTCCCGCCGCCACGACTCCGCAGCTTCTGGCGATCAGCATCGCGCGCTGACGGACAGCCAGTCTCATCGCAGGCGCCGCCATGCCGTTGCGATGGCCAGCGCTCCGAGGCTGCAGACGACCCAGGGCAGCGGTAGGCGTGCCAGTGCAATGGCCACGAACGTAGTGCTGCCGAAGGCCACGCAGAGTGGCAGGCCGAGTGGATTGGCCCTGAGCGATGCCGCCAGCTTGAGCGCGGTGGCGATCACGAGCCCGGCAGCCACCGCCCCCATGCCGCGTAGCGCGCCGCTGACCACCGTCAGATGAGCCCAGTGCTGGTAGGCGGCAGTCAGCGCCAGTACGATCAGCAGCGGCACGACCATCATGCCCGCCAGCGCGGCAAAGGCCCCGCGCCAGCCGAAGTAGCGGTCGCCGATCGTCAGCGCCAGGTTGCACACGTTCGGGCCGGGCAGGACCTGCGCGACCGACAGCGCCTCGACGAACTCTTCGCGCGTCAGCCAGCCGGTGCGCTCGACGAGCTCGATTTGGGCCACCGCCAGCACGCCGCCGAAACCCTGCAATGCCATCCGGTTGAAGACGCGGTACAGATCGAGCCGTGAACGCGGCGCTGCGCGCAGGCAGGCAGGCGGTGTCGGCGACGGAAGGGGCTCCATGTCCGGTGCTCAGTAGGTGCTTCCGAAAACGGGTGGCACCGGTTCCTGCGGGCGGCGATCTGAGTGTCGCCAGAGGGATTGTCGCCGCGTCGTCGCGGGCGGATCAGCGCAGCACGCGCAGCGCGTCGGGGTTGACGATGTGGGTCGGGTTGCCGTCGATGAAGTTGACGACGTTGTCGAACGCCGCGCTGAACAGCGTCTCGTAGTTGTCCTGCTCGACATAGCCGATGTGCGGCGTACAGATCGCGTTCTCCAGCCGCAGCAGCGGCTGACCCTGCAGGATGGGCTCGCTCTCATAGACGTCGACGGCCGCCATGCCGGGGCGGCCACGATTGAGCGCGCCGACGAGGGCGCCGTCTTCCACCAGTTCGGCGCGCGAGGTGTTGACGAGCAGTGCCGTCGGCTTCATCCGCGACAGGTCGCCCAGGCGAATGATGCCGCGTGTCGAGTCCGTCAGGCGCAGGTGCAGCGACAGCACGTCGCAGGTTTCGAAGAAGGCGTCGCGGGAAGGCGCCACCGTCAGTCCGTCGGCGCTGGCCCGCAGGCGCGCCGCCTCGCTGCCCCAGACCACGACGTTCATGCCGAAGGCGCGCCCGTACCCCGCCACCAGGGCGCCGATCCGGCCGTATCCCCAGATGCCGAGCGTGCGGCCCCGCAGCACCATGCCGATGCCGAAGTTCGGCGGCATCGATGCAGCCTTGAGCCCCGATTGCTGCCAGGCGCCATGCTTGAGGTTGCCCACGTACTGTGGCAGCCGGCGCATCGCGGCCATGATCAGCGCCCAGGTCAGCTCGGCGGGCGCGACCGGTGAGCTCACGCCCTCGGCAACCGCGATGCCCATCCGGGTGCAGGTCTCGAGGTCGACGTGCGGGCCGACGCGGCCGGTCTGCGAGATCAGCTTGAGTTTGGTCAGCTTCTCGAGCAACTGGCGCGGGAAGTGGCTGCGTTCGCGGATCAGCACCAGCACTTCGGCCTCACGCAGGCGAACCGACAGCTGGCCGATGCCCTTGACGGTGTTGGTGAAGACCTTGGCGTTGAGGTGTTCCAGGCGCGCCGCGCACTTGAGCTTGCGCACCGCGTCCTGGTAGTCGTCGAGGATGATGATGTTCACAGGCGGTGCGCGATGGCTGCTTTGCCGCGATTGTGCACGCCGGCTGCATTGCCGATAGCATCCGATGCTTGCCCACCCGTAAAGGATCCGCGATGTCCCTTTCGATGCATTCCGCCAGTGCGCCGGTATTCGTGCGCATGCTCGGCAACCTCCGCCTGTGGCTCGACAAGGCCGAGGCGCATGCCGTGGCGAAGAAGTTCGATCCCGAGGTGCTGCTCACGACGCGCCTCGCGCCCGACATGTTGCCGCTCAACAGGCAGGTCCAGATCGCCTGCGACGGTGCCAAGTTCGCCGTGGCGCGCCTGGCTGGCGTCGAGGCCCCGAGGTTCGACGACACCGAGAGCACGCTGGCCGAGCTGAGGGAACGCGTCGGCAAGACGATCGACTTCCTGCAGTCGGTCGCGGCGGCGCAGGTCGACGGCAGTGACGAGCGCGAGATCACCGTGCCAAGGCGTGACGGCGCCATCGTGCTCAAGGGCGAGACCTACCTGAAGCACTTTGCGCTGCCGAATTTCTACTTCCACGTCACGACCACCTATGCGCTGCTGCGCCACAACGGCGTCGAACTGGGCAAGGGCGACTATCTCGGAGCGCTGCAGCCGCTGGCCTGACGGCGGTGGCGAATTCAGGCCCTGCGGGTTGGCCGTGCCTCTGCAGATGCTGGCTCGAGCGGCGCGAAGCCCGAACGCGGCGAGCGCGTTGGGAAGTGGCGGTTCAAGCGCTCGAGGCGGCGCTGCGCTTCAGTCTGGCTGAAGTGCAACGCCACCAGTCTGAACAGTTCCGGGCGCAGGTGCCACAGCTCGCGTAGCGAGCGCGCGACGCGGATCCGGGCCTGCACCAGCCCGGCCTGTTGCGTCCGGATGTCTTCCAGCGTCAGCAGGAACTCGTCGCGCACCCGGACGAAGCGGGAATCATCGGCGGGCCGTGCCGGGGTGGTGCCTGCCAGAGCGCTCGACGACGGGCTCCACCCGGTACTCAGCCAGTCCCGCAATCCCGCGCGCCAACCCACCGTGCCGGCCACGCAGCCATGCAGCAGCGCAGGCGGGCAGATCTCGATCCGATGCGATCCGCCGTCGCGGCGCGAGCCGCCAAGGGCGCGGGCCTGGCGACGGATTCGACGCAGAAGGTCGTTGAACATGGCGATCGGCCGGCGGCAGCCGGCGTGGGTGGTGGCACGAAGGTCCAGTGTTGCCCACCCGGCTCTATCCAGAAAGCGTGAAAAAAGGCGCACTTGCCGGCCAGATCCGGCGTGTCCCGCCGAGAGAGTCCGAGCCGAACCCCGCGAGCCGCGCGATCAGACCTGGCCGAACAGCAGCTTGCGCTGCGCGGTGTACGTCCACCATGGCGCCGCGGGGGCGCTACGCATGAAGTCGGTGATCGCCATGAAGGTGTCGAGCACGCAGGGATCCTGGCGCCGGCCGGTGTAGGTGCACAACGCCTGGTAGAGCACGAACGGATCGCGCGTCGCCAGCTCGCGAGGATGCAAGATCCCGAGCGCTCGCAGATCGGCGGCGAGCGAAGGCCCGATATTGGGCAGCGCTTCGAGCACCTCGCACTCGGCCGCCGTGCGCGCCTTGGCCAGGGTCATGCTCAAAGCATCATGTTGTTGCGGATCAGGCCGACGGCCAGGCCTTCGATGGCGAACGTGTGGCCGCCGCCGCCACTGCCGGAGAGGACGATGGGTTCGAAGTCGGGGTTCTCCGGCAGCAGTTCGATGCGCAAGCCCGTGCGCTTGAAGCGCTTCACCGTCACTTCGTCGTCCAGGCGCGCGACAACGATCTGGCCGTTCTTCGCCTCGCTCGTCTTTTGCACCGCCAGCAGGTCGCCATCGATGATGCCGGCGTCGCGCATGCTCATCCCGCGCACCTTGAGCAGGTAGTCGGGGCGGCGCGGGAACATGCTGGCCTCGAGCAGGTAGGTCTGGTCGATGTGCTCCTGCGCCAGAATCGGGCTGCCTGCGGCGACGCGGCCCACCAGCGGCAGCGTCAGTTGCGCGAAGCCGGGCAGTGGCAGCGAGAACTGCCGGTTGCGCGATAGATTCAGGGCGCGCAATGTGTCAGACTTCAAGCGAATGCCGCGTGAGGTGCCCCCGATCAGTTCGATCACTCCCTTGCGGGCCAATGCCTGAAGGTGCTCCTCGGCCGCGTTGGCGGAGCGAAAACCCAGCTCGGCGGCGATTTCGGCACGGGTGGGCGGCGCGCCGGTGCGTTCGATGGCGCTTTGCACCAGATCGAGAACCTGTTGTTGGCGCGGGGTGAGCTTCGGGCTTTCTTCCATGGCGACCTCGGTCTGACGATGGCTGAAGTTCCATCCAGTACCTGTATTTTCATCCAGCTTCGCGAAAAATGCAAAACGCCGATTCGAAAGTCGTCATCCTGGGCACCGGCGGGACCCTGGCCGGCACTGCCAGCGACCCGGGTGACAACGTCGGCTATCGCGCCGCGCAGATCGGCGTGGCCGACCTGGTGGCGCGAATTCCGGCCCTGAGCGGCTACGTTCTGCAGGCCGAGCAGGTCGCGCAGGTCGACAGCAAGGACATGAGCTTCGCGATCTGGCGCACGCTTGCCGCGCGCGTGGCCTACCACGTCGACCGCAGCGACGTGGCGGGCGTCGTGGTCACTCACGGCACCGACACGCTCGAGGAAACCGCCTACCTGCTGCAGCGCGTGCTGGCGCCCGACAAGCCCGTGGTGCTGACCGCGGCCATGCGGCCCGCCGGCGCGTTGCTCAGCGACGGCCCGCAGAACCTGCTCGACGCCGTGCGCGTGGCGCAGCACCCCGGCGCCCAAGGTGTCGTGGCAGTGCTGGCCGGCCGCATCCACAGCGCGCTCGACGTTCGCAAGCGGCACACCTACCGCGTCGATGCCTTCGGCTCGGGCGAGGCGGGGCCCCTCGGTAAGGTGGAGGAAGGGGTGTTGACACTGTGGCGGCCATGGCCCGGCGGCGCGGCGCTCGGCTTGCCGCTGTTGGCCCGCGAGAAGCCGCCGCGCGTGGCCATCGTGACGAGCCATGGCGACGCCGACGGCAGCATCGTCGATGCGCTGCGCGCGCACGGCATCGACGGCATCGTCGTGGCCGGCACCGGCAACGGCACGCTGCATCGGCGCCTCGAGGCGGCGCTGCTCCGTGCGCGCGAGGAGGGCGGCGTCCAGGTGTTGCGCTGCTCACGCGTGGCGCAAGGCGCCGTGGTGCCGACCGCAGACGACGCGTTCGAGTCGGCCGGCGCACTCACGCCCGGGCAGGCGCGGGTCGAACTGCTGCTGCGCCTGATGGGCTCGGCATGAGGCGCCGGGGGGAAGGGCGCTGCCCTGCCGCGGCGCCTTCAGACCACCGTCAGCGTGACGTCGATGTTGCCGCGCGTCGCGTTCGAGTACGGGCACACCTTGTGCGCCGCGGCGACGAGTGCCTCGGCGGCAGCGCGCTCCATGCCGGGCACGGTGATCGCCATCGCGACCTGGATGCCGAAGCCGCCGGTGATCGGTCCGATACCCACGTCGGCGCTGATCGACACGTCGGCGGGCAGCGCGATCTTCTGCCCCGCGGCGACGGCCTTCATCGCGCCGATGAAGCAGGCCGAGTAGCCGCAGGCGAACAGCTGCTCCGGGTTGGTGCCCGGGCCGCCGGCGCCGCCGAGCTCCTTCGGCGTCGAAAGCGTGACCTTGAGCGCACCATCGGAGGTCTGCGAGGTGCCGGCGCGTCCGCCGGTGGACGTGGCATGGGCGGTGTAGAGAACTTTGTCGAGCGCCATGGCGGGTTCCTTTGGGTCGGTGACGAAGGATTCGGGCGAGTGGAATATTAGCCATCTCGCCGTCGAACGGCGGGCCGCGCCGTTTCGATGGCGATTCAGTGGCAGGGGTATCGCGTTGGGCGCAGCGGCCCCGTCAAGGGCCGGCCATCGCCTCGATCTGCGCACCCAGTTCCAGCCAGCGCGTCTCCAGCGCGCCCAGCGTGTCGCCGGCCTGGCGCAGCTGCCGGCCCTGTTCGGCGCGCTCGGCCGGGCTCTGGCCGGGCCGGGCCAGCGATTCGGTCAACCGGTCGCGCAACGCGATCGCGTCGGCCATGCGCTTCTCCAGCGTCGCCAGCTCGGCCTTCAGCGGCTTGGCCTGGTCGGCGAGCTTCTGCCGTGCGGCCGCTGCGGCCTTGCGGTCCTCGCGCTTGCCCGTGGTCTGCGCTGCGGGGGTCTGCGTCGAGGCCGCCGCCGTTGGCTTGAGGGGCGCGATCGCCACGGCGGCGGGCGCGCCGTCGCTGCGCGCTGCCTTGGCGGCGCGCGCCGCCTCGCGCGACTGTTCGAGCAGCCACTGCTGGTAGTCGTCGAGGTCGCCGTCGAAGGGTCGCACCGCGCCGCCGGCGACGAGCCAGAACTCGTCGCAGACCTCGCGCAACAGCGCGCGGTCGTGGCTGACGAGCATGACCGTGCCTTCGTATTCGTTCAGCGCCATCGACAGCGCCTCGCGCGTCTGCAGGTCGAGGTGGTTCGTCGGCTCGTCGAGCAGCAGCAGGTTGGGGCGCTGCCAGACCAGCATCGCGAGCACGAGCCGCGCCTTCTCGCCGCCCGAGAGCGACCCCACCGCCTGGTGCACCATCTCGCCGACGAAGCGGAAATTGCCCAGGAAATCGCGCAGTTCCTGCTCGCGCGCCATGGGGCCGATGTCTCGGGCCAGCCGCACCATGTGCGCCAGCGGCCCTTCGTCGAGCCGCAGCACGTCGAGCTCCTGCTGCGCGAAGTAGCCGATCACGAGGCCCTTGCCCTCGACGATGTGGCCGCCGAGCGCCGGCTGCATGCGCGCGACCGTCTTGACGAGGGTGGACTTGCCCTGGCCGTTCGCGCCCAGGATGCCGATGCGCTGCCCGGCCAGCACCGAACGGCGGATGCCGCGCACGATCGTCGTCTCGCCTTCGTCGCTGCGGTAGCCGCACGAGACGTCATCGAAGCTCAGCATCGGGTTGGGCAGCGACAGCGGCTCGCGGAACTCGAAGCTGAAGTCGCTGGCCGTCAGCACCGGCGCCAGGCGCTCCATGCGTTCGAGTGCCTTGACGCGGCTCTGCGCCTGCTTGGCCTTGCTCGCCTTGGCCTTGAAGCGGGTGATGAACTTCTGAAGGTGGGCGATGCGCTCCTGCTGCTTGCCGAAGGCGGCGGCGGCCTGCTCGAGGCGGATCGCGCGCATCTCCTCGAAGGCGCTGTAGTTGCCGGTGTAGCGCGTCAGTTGCGCTTCGTCCAGGTGCACCGTGACGCGCGTGATCGCGTCGAGGAACTCGCGGTCGTGGCTGATCACGATCATCGTGCCCTCGTAGCGCTGCAGCCAGGCTTCGAGCCAGACCAGGGCGTCGAGGTCCAAATGGTTCGTCGGCTCGTCGAGCAGCATCAGGTCGGCCGGGCACATCAGCGCGCGGGCGAGTTGCAGCCGCATCCGCCAGCCGCCGGAGAAGCTGTTCACTGGCGCGTCGAGCTGTTCGAGCTTGAAGCCGAGGCCCATCAGCAGCGCCTGGGCGCGCGGGCGGGCGTCGAAGGTGCCGGCCTCGGCGAGCTCGTGGTGCGCCTCGGCCATCGCGTGGCCGTCGTCGGCGGCCTCGGCGGCGGCGAGCGCGGCCTCGGCCTCCATCAGCCGGGTGTCGCCCTGGAGCACGTAGTCGGTCGCGCCGTCGTCGGTTTCGGGCATCGTCTGCGCGACCTCGGCCAGGCGCCAGCGCGCCGGGACCTCGGCATCGCCGGCATCGGCTTGCAGTTTATGCGTGAGCAGCGCGAAGAGGGAAGACTTGCCGGCGCCGTTGCGGCCGACGAGGCCGATCTTCTCGCCCGGGTTCAGCGTCAGGTTGGCCTGGTTCAGCACGACCTTGGTGCCACGACGCAGCGTCAGGTTGCGCAGCGTGATCACCGGCGGCTCCACTTCTGCAACGCGTCGCGCGTGACCAGCAAGACCTGATCGGCACCCGCGCTGGTTTCGAGCCACGCCACTTCCAGGCGCCGGAACGCGTGCTCGAAGTGGTGCCGCTCGTGGCCGATCTCGAGCACCAGCACGGCTTCGTCGCTCATGTGCGCCGGCGCGTCGGCGAGGATGCGCCGCACGAGCGTCATGCCGTCGTCGCCTCCGGCCAACGCGAGCGCGGGCTCGGCCTGATATTCGGCCGGCAGCGCGGCCATGCTGGCGGCATTCACGTAGGGCGGATTGCAGACGATCAAGTCGTAGCGGCCGCGAACGTTTTCGAACAGGTCGGACTGCGTCAGCGTGATCCGATGCGACATCTGGTGCCTCTCGACGTTGATGCGTGCCACCGCGAGCGCGTCGGCGGAGATGTCGCAGGCATCGACCGTGATCTCGGGGTAGGCCATCGCCGCAATCACCGCGAGGCTGCCGTTGCCGGTGCACAGGTCGAGCACGCGCTGTGTGCGGTCCGAGAGCCAGGCGTCGAGCGTGCCTTCGCCCTCGCCGTCGGCCAGCAGTTCGGCGATGAACGATCGCGGCACGATAGTGCGCTCGTCGACATAGAAGGGCACGTTCTGCAGCCAGGCTTCGTGGGTCAGGTAGGCGGCGGGCCGGCGCGTTTCGATCCGCTGCGTGACCAGCGCCTCGGCGCGCGACTGTTCTTCGTCGGCCAGCTCGCGCTTGGCCTGCGACTCGAGTTCGTCCAGCGGCATGCCGAGCGACCACAGCACCAGCCATGCCGATTCGTCGAAGGCGTTGGTGGTGCCGTGCCCAAACGAAACGCCCGCCTGTTTGAGGCGGGCGCACTGCGCGGTGATGAGTTCGATGAGTGTCATGTCAGTCAGCGCCGAGCCTCGCCGAGCCTGGTGGCTCCTGAGGGGGGCTGCCGGCGCAGTGGGCCTGGGGGCTCATGTCAGCAGGGCTTCGAGAGTCTTGCGGTAGATGTTCTTCAGCGGCTCGATGCTGGCCACCTCGACATGTTCGTCGATCTTGTGGATGCTCGCGTTGAGCGGGCCGAACTCGACCACCTGCGGGCAGATCGTGGCGATGAAGCGGCCATCCGAGGTGCCGCCGGTGGTCGAGAGCTGCGGCTCGACCTGCGTTTCGCTCCGGATCGCGCCGCACAGTGCGTCGCTCAGCTCGCCGATCGGCGTCAGGAAGGGTTCGCCACCCAGCGTCCAGGCAATGTCGTGATCGAGGCCGTGGCGGTCGAGCACGGCAACCAGCCGCCGCTTCAGCGACTCGGGCGTCGATTCGGTGCTGAAGCGGAAGTTGAAGTCAACGACCAGCTCGCCGGGGATCACGTTGCTCGCGCCGGTCCCCGCGTGGAGGTTCGAGATCTGCCAGGCGGTGGGCGGAAAGTAGTCGTTACCCCTGTCCCATTGGATCGCCACCAACTCGGCCAGTGCCGCAGCGGCGAGGTGGATCGGGTTCTTCGCCAACTGCGGGTAGGCGATGTGGCCCTGCACGCCGCGCACCGTGAGCGTGCCCGACAGGCTGCCTCGGCGGCCGTTCTTCACCATGTCGCCGAGGCGTTCGACCGAGGTCGGTTCGCCGACGATGCAGTAGTCGATCCGCTCGCCGCGCGTCCGAAGCGCGGCGCAGACTCTCACCGTGCCGTCGATCGCCGGACCTTCCTCGTCGCTGGTGATCAGCAGCGCGATCGAGCCCGGCGCGGCAGGGTGGGCCTGGACGAACTCCTCGACCGCGACCACCATCGCCGCGATCGAGGTCTTCATGTCGGCCGCCCCGCGCCCATACAGCTTGCCGTCGCGGTGACTGGGCACGAACGGGTCGCTGTGCCACTGCGTCAACGGGCCGGTCGGCACCACGTCGGTGTGGCCGGCGAAGACGAGCAGCTTGCCGCCCTTGGCGCCGCGGCGCAATGCCCAGAGGTTGGTGACCGGCGCGCCGGCGGGCCCGAAGGGCAGCGTCTCGCACGCAAAACCCAGCGGCCGCAGGCGCTCGGCGATCAGCGCCTGGCAGCCGCCGTCGTCCGGGGTGACGGAGCGGCAGGCGATCAGCTGTTCGGCGAGGTGCAGCGTGCGCGGCATCACAAGCGCGTGTTCACCGGCGCGTCGAGCAGGATCTCGGTGAAGGTGGCACCTTCCTCGACTTCCTCGGTCTTCGGCAGGAGGCGGTTCTGCGGCGTGAGGTCGTTCTGCAGGCGCCACATCAGATTGGTCGGCGAATCGGCGTGGGCCAGCCCTTCCTCGCGCGAGATCACCCCCTCGGTGATCAGGCGGGCGATGTCCTGCTCGAAGGTCTGCGAACCTTCGGCCATCGACTTCTCCATCGCCTCGCGGATGGCGCCGAAGTCGCCTTGCTCGATCATCTCGGAGACGAGCTTGGTGTTGAACATCACCTCCACCGCCGGGATGCGGCCGCCGGCGGTGGCGCGCAGCAGGCGCTGCGAGACGACCGAGCGCAGCCCGGCGCCCAGATCGGCCAGCAGGGCCGGGCGGGCCTCCGGCGTGTAGAACGACATGATGCGGCTCAGCGCGTGGTAGCTGTTGTTGGCGTGCAGCGTCGACAGCACCAGGTGGCCCGAGAGCGCGTAGCTCAGCGCCGAGGTCATCGTCTCGCGGTCGCGGATCTCGCCGATCAGGATGCAGTCTGGCGCCTGGCGCAGCGCATTGCGCAGTCCCACCTGAAGCGACTGCGTGTCGCGGCCGACCTCGCGCTGGTTGACGACCGACTTCTTGTTGCTGAACAGGAACTCGATCGGATCCTCGATCGTCAGGATGTGCCCCGCCATCTGCTGGTTGCGCTGCTCGAGCATCGCCGCCAGCGTGGTGCTCTTGCCGGTGCCGGTGGCGCCGACCATCAGCACCAGGCCGCGCTTGGCGACGGCAAGCGTGCTCAGGATCGGCGGCATGTTCAGGCTCTCGAGCGTCGGGATCTGGTGCGGGATGCAGCGGAACACGGCCGCCACCGTGCCGCGCTGCTTGAAGCCGCTCAGGCGAAAGCTGCCGACGCCGGACAGCCCGATGCCCACGTTCAACTCGCCGGTTTCCTCGAGCTCCTCGAGCTGCGTCGGGGTCAGCAGCTCGGCGAGCAGCTGGCGCGGCTGCGTCGGCGTGAGGGGCTGGTCGCTGAGCTGCAGGATCTGGCCGTTGATCTTGATCAGGATTGGCGTGTTCGCCGACAGGTACACGTCGGACGCGCCCTTGTCGGCCATCAGCCGGAGCACGCGCTCCATGTTGCCGCTGCTCATCGTCGGCTGTTCGGGGTGGGCCATGCGTTCAGTCCTTGTCCGGCCGTCCCGAGAGGATTGATTCCCCTGGGCCGTGAAAGCGGGTCTCTGAGTGGCCCTCGGGACGCCACCGCAGGTGCTTTGGGGTTGTCACTTCAGGCGCGAAGCAGTTCGTTGATGCTGGTCTTGGCGCGCGTCTGCGCATCGACCCGCTTGACGATCACCGCGCAATAGAGGCTGTACTTGCCGTCGGCGCTCGGCAGGTTGCCACTGACCACCACCGAGCCGGCCGGGATGCGGCCGTAGCTCACCTCGCCGGTCGCGCGGTCGTAGATCTTGGTGCTCTGGCCGATGTACACGCCCATCGACAGCACGGAGTTCTCCTCGACGATCACGCCCTCGACGACCTCGGAGCGCGCGCCGATGAAGCAGTTGTCCTCGATGATCGTCGGATTGGCCTGCATCGGCTCGAGCACGCCGCCGATGCCGACGCCTCCCGACAGGTGCACGTTCTTGCCGATCTGCGCGCAGGAGCCGACCGCGGCCCAGGTGTCGACCATTGCCCCTTCATCGACGTAGGCGCCGATGTTGACGTAGCTCGGCATCAGCACCACGTTGGGCGCGATGTAGCTGCCGCGCCGCGCCACTGCCGGCGGCACGATCCGAACGCCGCTGGCGCGCAGTTGTGCCTCGTCGAGGTGGGCGAACTTGGTGGGCACCTTGTCGTAGAAGCCCAGGTCGCCGGCGCGCATCAGCTTGTTGTCGCTCAGGCGGAAGCTCAACAGCACCGCCTTCTTGATCCATTGGTTCACCGTCCACTGGCCGACCGACTGCCGCTCGGCGACCCGCAGCCGGCCGGCGTTGAGCTCGCCGATCACGTGCTCCACCGCCTCGCGCACCTCGGGCGAGCTGACGGCGCTGATCTGTGCACGGGCCTCCCAGGCGAGGTCGATGATGTCTTGCAACTGTCGGGTCGTTGGTGGGGTCATGGTGGGTTCACTGTGACTTTGCGCAGGCGACAATCCGCTGCGCCGCTTCCAGGCATTCGTCCACGCCGGCCACGAGCGCCAGCCGGATGCGGCCGGCGCCAGGGTTGCCGCCGTGTGCTTCGCGGGCCAGCAGGCTGCCCGGCAATACCGCGACATTGTATTGAGCCAGCAGTCGCAGCGCGAAGGCCACGTCGTCGCCACCGGGCACGCCGGCCCAGAGGTAGAAGCCGGCGTCGGGCAGCGCGACGTCGAGCACCCCCGCCAGCAGCGGCGTGACGCGGTCGAACTTCGCGCGATACAGCGCGCGATTGGCCTGCACGTGCGCCTCGTCGTTCCACGCCGCGATGCTCGCCCGCTGCAGCGGCGGGCTCATCGCGCTGCCGTGGTAGGTGCGGTAGAGCAGGAAGGCCTTGAGCAGCCGCGCATCGCCGGCCACAAAGCCGGATCGCATCCCGGGCACGTTGGATCGCTTGGACAGGCTGGTAAAGGCGACGAGATTGGTGAAGCCTTTGCGGCCGAGCCTGGCTGCCGCCTCCAGCGAACCGAGCGGCGCTTCGTTGCCGAAGTAGATCTCCGAATAGCACTCGTCGCTCGCAATGACGAAGCCGTGGCGGTCGCTCAGCTCGAAGAGCATCCGCCATTCGGACAAGGGCATGACCGCGCCCGTCGGGTTGCCCGGCGAGCACACGTAGAGCAACTGCGTGCGCTCCCAGGTGGCGGCGTCGATCTGCGACCAGTCGGCCGCAAAGTTGCGCCGCGGGTCGCTGTTGGCGAACGCCGTGCCCGCCCCGGAGAGCAGCGCCGCGCCTTCGTAGATCTGATAGAACGGGTTCGGGCAGACCACCGTCGCGCCGGCGCGGGTCGGGTCGATCACGGTCTGCGCCAGCGCGAACAGCGCCTCGCGCGAGCCGTTGACCGGCAGCACCTGGCTCGCCGGGTCGAGCGCGACGCCGTAGCGGCGTTGCACCCATTGCGCGCAGGCCTCGCGCAGGGCCGGCTCGCCCGCGGTGGCCGGGTAGCTGGCCAGGCCTGGCAGGGCTTCGATCAATGCGCGCTCGATCAGCGATGGGGTGGGGTGGCGCGGTTCGCCGATCCCGAGGCCGATCGGGCGCAGGCCCAGCGTCGGCGCGATGTCGCATGTCAGCGCCTTGAGCCGCTCGAACGGGTACGGATGCAGCCTCGCGAGCAGCGGATTCATGTGCCCGATTATCGGTGACGACCCTGCGCGCCGCGGCTCAGGCAGCGCGTGCTTCGGCGCCACGCGCAAGGCGGTCGGCCTGGCCGTAGTGCCGGTACAACTCGGCGCGCCGCCGCGGGTCGACGTTGACGCGGTCCAGGTCGCCCTGCACGTGCGGCAGCGCGAGCAGCCGCGGGTCCATCACCCGGAACCACAGCGGCGGCAGGTACGCCAGCGGAAACATGCCGAAGTAGCCGCTCGGCAGTTGTGGCAGCTGCTCGAAGTGCCGCAACGACTGGTAGCGCCGCGATGGATGGGCATGGTGATCCGAATGGCGCTGCAGGTGGAAGGTCGCCAGGTTTGTCACGAGGTGGTTGGTGTTCCACGAGTGGTGCGGCTTGGGCGTCTCGTAGCGCCCGTCGGGCCCACGCTCGCGCAGCAGCCCGTAGTGCTCGACATAGTTGGCCGAGGTGAGCTGCCACCAGGCGACGAGGTTGTGCACTGCCAGGAAGGGCAGCATCACCCAGCCGAAGGCGGCGACGAGGCCGAGCTGCAGCAGCGCAGTCACCGCGTACGACTGCAGCATCGTGTTGCCCAGGCTCCACGGCCGCCTTCCCTGCTGCGCCAGGCGCTCGGCCTCGAGCCGCCAGGCGCGGCGGATGCCGCCCGGGGTCTCGCGCAGCACGAAGCGGTAGATCGTCTCGCCCATGCGCGCGCTGGCATGGTCTTGCGGCGTGGACACGTGCCGGTGGTGCCCGCGACCGTGTTCGACCGTGAAGTGGCCGTAGGCCGGCACGGCCAGTACCAGGCGCGCGAGCCACTGCTCGATGGCCGTGCGCTTGTGCC
Organism: uncultured bacterium; assembly: GCA_963779155.1. GTDB lineage: Bacteria > Pseudomonadota > Gammaproteobacteria > Burkholderiales > Burkholderiaceae_C > CAIKUF01. Next base: position 66,803 of record CAVZXE010000025.1, read on the forward strand.
CGAGTTCGTGGCCGGTGTTGATCCCGAGCCCGGAGTCGGTGCCGGCCACATAGGCGAGCAGGAGCACCGCCCACCACGACAACGATTGCGTGCCGACCCACCAGGCGCAGCCGACGAGGGCCACGAAGTGCAGCGGCACGGTGGCCCAGGTCAGCCAGCGGTAGTAGCGCGCCTCCTCGAGCTGCGGCACGACGGCCTCGGGCGGGTTGTTCTCGTCCTCGCCGATCAGCGCGTCGAGCAGCGGCATCAGTCCGTAGCTGATCACGAGCGGCAGGCCGAGCGCGAGCTGACTGCCGGTGAATGCATGGGCGGCCATGCCGGCGAACGGCAGCAGCGGGTACACGACCGACAGCGCCCACCAGGCGCGCTTGCGGTCGCGGTATTCGACCCGCGAACCATCTCCATCGAGCGCCTGGTAGGTCACCGCCATGGCAGGGTCTTCCTGAAGCTTGCCACCGCTGCGGACTATAGCCAGCCGGCGCAGCCCGGCGCGCCGCAGCGGCAGGCGAGGCGCCCCTCGTGATGCGTCGGCCCGTAGTTCACGGTGATCTCTTCGCCGGGGTCGATGGCCCGCAGCGCGTAGAACTCGACGCGTCCCTGGCGGATGCTCAAGCGCGCATTGGGCGAGCACGAGTGGTTGGTGTAGCGCATCGGGTCGGTCGAGCGGGAGAAGTCGATGGCCCGTTCTGGCGAGACCTCGACCATCATCACCCGCTCCTGGCGCGTGGCGCGGATGCGCGCGGTGGCAACGCTGATCGCCTCGCCGCGGATCTCGCCGATCTTGCGCCAGCGCTCGACAGGCTCGGCCGCGAACACACCCTGGCCGTCGATGGCGCTGGCGCGCACTGCGACCTCGTACTTCTGGTATGCCGGCCGCAAGCCCGGCGCCGCCTCAGCCGAGCAGCCCGGTCTGCGCGCCATGGGCCGGCAGCTCGATCGGCGCCTGCGGCTTCCACCCCGGCTTGCGATGCTCGGCCACTACGTTGGTGTAGATGCCGCCGCGCACGTACCACCTGGCGGCGATGCGGATGAAGCGCGGAGCGATCGCCCGCACGATGTCGTCGACGATGTCGTTCGTCACCTTCTCGTGGAACGCGCCCTCGTTGCGGTAGCTCCAGAAGTACAGCTTCAGGCTCTTCAGTTCCACGCACAGCCGGTCGGCCACCACGTCGATCGTGAAGTGGGCGAAGTCGGGCTGGCCGGTCAAGGGGCACAGGCAGGTGAACTCGGGCACCTGGAACTGGATGACGTAATCGCGCTGCGGCGCCGGATTGGGGAAGACGTGGAGTTCCCTGCTGGGCGCGGTGGGCGGGGCAGCGGGTGCCGGGCGCGCCTTCGGCTGCGATGCGGGGGCGGCTTTGTTGGCCATGGCGGTCACGTTTCGAGAGGGTGGGCGACAGGGGCGCGATGGTATCATCAGGCCCGCCAGAGAGCCCGCAGATGCGCGTGTTTTCTCAAGTAAATCAAAGACTTGCGCGCTTCTTGCGCAGCACCCCCGCCGCTCCAGGATGACCAAGTCCCCACGCTCACTTCGTTCGCTGCCCCCCAGGGGGCTGTGTCAGTCCCTTGGGCCGGCCAGTCGGTACTGACATGCGCCTGAACTCGATCAAGCTCTCCGGCTTCAAGTCGTTCGCCGAACCGACGCACTTCCAGCTGCCTGGCCAACTCGTCGGCGTGGTGGGGCCCAACGGCTGCGGCAAGTCCAACATCATGGACGCGGTGCGCTGGGTGCTCGGCGAAAGCAAGGCGAGCGAGTTGCGCGGCGAGTCTATGCAGGACGTGATCTTCAATGGATCGGGGCTGCGCAAACCCGCCGGCCGGGCCAGCGTCGAACTCGTCTTCAGCAACGAGGACGCGCGCGCCGGCGGGCAGTGGAACCAGTTCGCCGAGATTGCCGTCAAGCGCGTGCTCACGCGCGACGGCACGAGCAGCTACTACATCAACAACCAGCCGGTGCGCCGGCGCGACGTGCAGGACGTCTTCCTCGGCACCGGGCTCGGCCCGCGGGCCTACGCCATCATCGGCCAGGGGACGATCAGCCGCATCATCGAGAGCAAGCCCGAGGAACTTCGCATGTTCCTCGAAGAGGCTGCCGGCGTCTCGAAGTACAAGGAACGCCGCCGCGAGACCGAGAACCGCCTCAAGGACACGCGCGAGAACATGACGCGCGTCGAAGACATCCTGCGCGAGCTGGGCGCCAACCTCGAAAAGCTCGAAGCCCAGGCCGAAGTGGCCGCGCAGTACCGCGGCCTGCAGGAGCAGGGCCGCCAGAAGCTGCACCAGCTGTGGTTTCTGAAGCACCGCGACGCGGCGAGCGAGGAAGAGCGTGTCAAGCGCGAGGTGCTGGCAGCGACGAACGCGCTCGAGGCGCGGCTGGCCGAGCTGCGCCACGGCGAGGCCGAGCTCGAGAGCTTGCGCCAGGCGCACTACGCGGCCGGCGACGATCTCCACACCGCGCAGGGGCTGCTGGCCGAGGCGTCGCTCGAAGTGAGCCGGCTCGAGGAGCGCATCCGCTACGTGGTCGAGGGCCGGCAGCGGCTCGAGCAGCGCCTGCTCGAACTGCAGGCGCAGAACGCGCGCTGGAGCGGCCAGCAGGCCGAGGCGCAGCAGGAACTCGCGCAGCTGGGCGACCGCATCGCACAGGCGGGCGTACAGGGCGAACTGCTCGCGGCGCAGGCCGAGGCCCAGGCCGAGCAGTTGCCCGCTGCCGAAGACGCGCTGCGCGTCGCCCAGGGGCGCAGCAACGAACAGCGCGCGCAGGTGGCGCAGGTGCAGCAGCAGATCCAGGTGCTTGCCGCGGAATCGCGCAACCTCGATGACCAGATCCGCCAGGTCAGTCTGCGGCGCGAGCGGATGGCGGCCGAGGACCGCGCTCTGGCCGCCCCCGACGCTGCCCGACTCGCCGAACTGCAGCGCCAGGGCCAGGAGGCCGGCGAGATGAAGGCGGTGGCCGACGCGCGCCTCGAGGAACTCGGCGCGCAGGTACCTGCGCTCGACGACGAGCGACGCGCCAAGCAGGAGGCCTTGAACCGGGAGGCCGCACGCCAGTCCGGCCTCGCCGCGCGCCTCGACGCGTTGCGCGCCTTGCAGGACAAAGTGCAGACCGAAGGCAAGCTCAAGCCCTGGCTCGCCCGCCACGGCCTGGACAGCCTGCAGGGCCTGTGGACGCGGGTCCACATCGAGCCCGGCTGGGAAACGGCCCTCGAGGCCGCGCTGCGCGAGCGCCTGAACGCACTGGCCGTCGGCCGCATCGAGACGGTGCGCGCCTTTGCCGACGATGCGCCGCCGGCGCGCCTGGCGTTCTACACGACGCCCGGCACGGCGATCGCGAACACGCACCACACGCTGCCGCGCCTCGCCGACCTCCTGCGCCTCAACGACAGCGGCCTGCAGGCACTGCTGGGCGACTGGCTCGAAGGCGTGTACACCGCGCCGTCGATCGACGAGGCGCTCGCCGCGCGCGGCAGGCTGACCCACGGCGAGGTGATCATGACGGCCGCCGGCCATGCGGTGAGCGCGTTTGCGGTGAGCTTCTACGCGCCCGACTCCGAACAGGCAGGGATGCTCGCGCGGGCGCAGGAAATCGAGAACCTGGTGCTGCAGCTGCGGGCGCAGGCGCTGATCGCCGATGAATCGCGCAGCGCGCTGGTGCGCTGCGAGGCAGCGTACACCGACGCCTCACAGCGCCTGGCCCATGCGCGGCGCGAGGCCGCCGAACTGCAGACGCGGGCGCACCAGGTCCAGGTCGAGCTGCTGCGCCTGACCGAGCAGGCCCAGGCCGCGCAGGCGCGGCGCGACCGGCTGAAGGACGAACTGGCCGAAGCCGACGAGGAGCTCGAGTCGCTCACCGAGCGCCGCGCGACCGGCGAGGCGCGCTTCGAGGAACTCGACCTGCAACTCGGCACGACGCAAGAGCGCCATGCCGAGCTCGACGAGGCCGTGATCGCTGCCGAACGGGCGCTCGCCGCCGCGCGCGAGCAACTGCGCGCACTGGAACGCCAGACGCAGGAGGCGCAGTTTGCGTCGCGTTCGCTGGTGGCGCGGCAGGGTGAGCTTGCGCGCAGCGTCGAGACGGCGCGGCAGCAGCTGGAGGCCAACGCACAGTCCGAGGCGCAACTTCGAGCCGAACTCGACGCGCTGGCCGACGCGCCGGAGCAGGCTGGCCTGCAGAGCGCGCTCGCGCTCAAGATCGAGCGCGAAAGGGCACTCGGTGCGCAGCGCAGCGCCTACGACGACCTGAGCGCCCAACTGCGGCGCGCCGACGAGCAGCGCATGGGTTACGAGCGCAGCCTGCAGCCGCTGCGCGAAGCGATCGTCAAGCTGCAGCTCGAAGAGCAGGCGGCCGCGCTCGGCGGCGCGCAGTACCTGGAGCAGCTGACGCAGGCCGAGGCCGACCTTGCCGCGCTGGCCCAGAGCGTGGCCGACGGCGCGGTGAAGCTCGCCGGGCTGCAGGCCGAGATCGACCGCATCAACCGCGAGATCGCCGCGCTCGGCGCGGTGAACCTGGCCGCGCTCGACGAGCTGACCACGTCGCGCGAACGCAAGGCCTTTCTCGACGCCCAGATGGCCGACCTGCTCGACGCCATCGGCACGCTGGAAGAAGCGATCCACAAGATCGACCTCGAGACTCGCGAACTGCTCTCCAGCACCTTCGACGCCGTCAACGCGCACTTCGGCCGCATGTTCCCGACGCTCTTCGGCGGCGGCACGGCGCGGCTGGTGATGACGGGCGACGAGATCCTCGACGCCGGGGTGCAGGTGATGGCGCAGCCGCCGGGCAAGAAGAACAGCTCGATCCATCTGCTCTCGGGCGGCGAGAAGGCGTTGACCGCGATTGCGCTCGTGTTCGCGATCTTCCAGCTCAACCCTGCGCCGTTCTGCCTGCTCGACGAAGTGGATGCGCCGCTCGACGACGCCAACACCGACCGCTACGCCGCGCTGGTGAAGGAGATGGCCCAGGGCACGCAGTTCCTGTTCATCAGCCACAACAAGATCGCGATGGAGATGGCCGAGCAACTGATCGGCGTCACGATGCAGGAGCAGGGCGTATCGCGCATCGTCGCGGTGGACATGCAGGCCGCGGTCGGCATGGCGGAGCCGGCATGATGCCCGGCGGTCGGAATCGGCCCACCGGGCCAGCCAGGCGATGAGCGACCTGACCGTTGGGCTGGCGATCGTCGGCGGTGTCGTGCTCGCCGCCGTGGTGGCCCACGGCGCCTGGCAGGCCCGGAAGGCCGGCCCGCGCCGGGCCGCGCCGACAAGCGAAGTTTCCGCTGTCGCGCAGATGGAGCCGGTGCTGAGCGAAACCCCGGCCGAGGCCGACGACCGCGTGGCCATGTTGCCGCGTACCGCGCTGCGGCGGCCGAGCCCGCGACTCGACGCCCTGATCGACGCGATCGCGACGCTCAGGCCCGAAGCCCCGCTGGCCGCCGAGCTGGTGCTCGCCCATCTGCCGCCGACGCGCCGCGTGGGAAGCAAGCCGCTGCTGGTCGAGGGCCTGAACGGCAGCACCGGCGAGTGGGAGGCCATCACCACGGGTGCGCAGTACGGCGAACTGCAGGCCGGCGTGCAGATGGCCAACCGGACTGGGGCGCTGAACGAGATCGAATACTCGGAGTTCGTGCAGAAGGTGCAGGCCTTCGCCGACGCCCTCGGCGCGATGGCCGAACTGCCCGACATGCTCGACGTGGTGGCGCGGGCGCGTGAGCTCGACGCCTTTGCCGGCGAGCACGATGCCCAGCTCGCGCTCAATCTGCGCGCCCGCTCGGCCGCCTGGTCGGTGGGCTACGTCCAGCAGCACGCGGCACGCCAGGGCTTCGTCGCCGGCGCGGTGCCGGGGCGCATGGTGCTGCCCGCGGCAGAGGAGGGCGCGCCGCCGGTGCTCGTGCTCGGCGTTGCCGCGCAGGCCGCGCTGGCCGACGACCCGAACCTTGCCGCCGTGCGCGAGGTGACGCTCAGCTTCGACGTCGCCCAGACCGACCCGGCGCAGCAACCCTTCGCTGCCTGGCAGGCCTGCGCGCAGGCCCTGGCGCAGGGCATGGACGCGCTGGTCGTCGACGATCAGGGCCGGCCCCTCACCGCAGCGGGCTTCGCCAGCATCGGCGCGGAGCTCGAACGCCTCTACACTGCGCTGGCGGCGCACGACCTGGCGGCCGGTTCGGCGGCGGCGCGCAGGCTGTTCAGCTGACCGGTGCGACGCGGCTGCGCCGTGCGCCCGGCCCGGAACTTGTGGCCTTCGCCGAAGGGATCGGTCCAGAGCGCCTTGAATGCCCGGTAGGCGCCGCCCGGCACCACCGTGCCGCCGCAAGTCGCCTGCGGGTGCCCAGCGCAGCGCGTACAGTGGTCACCTCGACCGAACCTCGTGGAGTCAAGGAATCCCGATGAATGCACTCTCCATTCGCTGCTTTTGGCGCATCGTGTCCATCCTCGCCTTGCTGGCGGTCACCGCCTGTGCGGCGCCGACGGTGCTGAACACGCAATGGCTCGATCCGCAGTTCAGCGCCAAGCCGATCAAGGCCATCCTTGTCGTCGGCATCACCAGGGATTCGACCAACCGGCGCGTCTTCGAAGATGCGATGGTGGCGCTGCTCGTCGAGCGCGGCGTCAAGGCCTCGCCGTCGTATCGCTTCGCGCCCGACCCCGGCCCGATGTCCGAGGAGAGCATGCAGCGCGCGATGAGCGAATCCGGCGCGACCGGCGTGCTGCTGTCGCGGGTGGTCAACGTCGCGCAGTCGGTGCACGTGACGCCGGGCGTGTTCATGGGCCCGCCGGCGGGGTTCGGCTTCCGCGGTTTCTACGGCTTCTACGGCGGCATGTGGGCGGGCAGCATCCAGACGCCGCCGACGATCACGGTCGAGCAGAACGTGGCGGCCGACACCCGCCTCTTCGAGGCGAAGGACTTCGCGGTCGTCTGGTCGGCGTCCACCACGACCACCACCAGCGGCTCGGCGAACACCGCGTCGCTGCTACAACAGTTCGCCGCGCTGATCGCCGGCACATTGGCGAAGGACGGGCTGATCTGATTCCTGTGCGCCGGGGCGCCTCGACGGCAGGCAGAGGGCCGGTCGGCGTCGAGCCGGCATGATCTCCGGGCCTGACGCAACGCCGGCGAGCCGGTCAGAGGGCATGCGGCGCCCTCTGGCCCAAGGGCGCGGCATGGACAATCCACGGAGGAGTCTGGCATGAGTGCACCCAGCGAACTCGAGTCAACGGTCGAGGCGATGATCCGGCCCGGTCGCGGCATCCTAGCGGCCGACGAAAGCGGGCCGACGATCGCCAAGCGATTCAAGGCGATCGGCGTCGAGTCGACCGAGGCGCACCGGCGCGCCTACCGCAGCCTGCTGCTCGGCACGCCCGGCCTCGGCGCGTTCGTCAGCGGCGTCATCCTGTACGAGGAGACGCTCGCCCAATGCGCCGACGACGGCACGCCGCTGCCGGAGCTGGCGGCGCGCCAGGGCATCGTGCCCGGCATCAAGGTCGACGCCGGCAAGATCGCGCTCGCGCACGCGCCGGGCGACGAGATCACGCAGGGCCTGGACGGGCTGGCGCTGCGGCTCGCCGGCTACCGCCGGCAGGGCGCGCGCTTCGCCAAGTGGCGCGCGGTCTACAACGTCTCGGCCGCGCTGCCGGGACGGCTGGCGATCGAGGCCAACGCAGATGCGCTGGCGCGTTACGCCGCGATCTGCCAGGAGCAGGGCGTGGTGCCGATCGTCGAGCCCGAGGTGCTGATGGACGGCAGCCACGGCATCGAGCGCTGCGCCGAGGTCACCGATGCCGTTCTGCACGAGGTGTTCCACGCGCTGCACCGCCATGCGGTGGTGCTGGAGCACATGCTGCTCAAGCCCAGCATGGTGATCCCGGGCAAGGAGCACCCGCCACGCGCCACGCCCGCCGAGGTGGCGGCGCAGACCGTGCGCGTGCTGCGGCGCACCGTGCCGGCGGCGGTGCCGGGCATCTTCTTCCTCTCCGGCGGGCAGACACCTTCCGAAGCGACGGCCAACCTCGATGCGATCAACCGCACCGGCCCGCAGCCGTGGCAGCTCAGCTTCTCGTACGGGCGGGCGTTGCAGGAAACGGCGCTCAAGGCCTGGCAGGGCGAGGCAGGGCGGGCGCAGGCGGCGCAGCAGGAACTGCTCAAGCGGGCGCGCCTGAACGGCGCCGCGCGCGGCGGGCGCTACGACGCGGCGATGGAAGGCGCTGCGTAGGGCGCCACCGACCGTCGGCGCGCTGCACTCATCCGGCGGCTGATGGCGTCGCCGTGCGCGCCGGCTCGCGCATCAGCACGAACTCTTCGGCCGCCGTCGGGTGCACGGCGATCGTGCGGTCGAACTGCGTCTTGGTCGCTCCGCAGCTCAGCGCCACCGCCAGGCTCTGCACGATCTCGGGCGCGTCGGCGCCCAGCATGTGCACCGCCAGCACGCGGTCGCTCGCGGCGTCGACGAGCAGCTTCATGTAGCTGCGCTCGGCGCCGCCGATGAAGGCTTGGCGCATCGGCCGGAAATCGGCCTCGAAGATCTTCAGCGAATGGCCGGCAGCCAGTGCCTCGGCCTCGCTCGGGCCGACCGTCGCGATCGGCGGCAGCAGGAACACGGCACTCGCCACGAGGCTCAGGTCGAGCTCGCGCGATGCCGCGCCGAACAGCGAATCGGCCAGCGCGCGGCCCTCGGCGATCGCCACCGGCGTCAGGTTCTTGCGGTTCGTCACGTCGCCGATCGCATACACGCCGGGCGCCGACGTGTGGCCGCGCGCGTCCACCGGCACGGCGCCCTGCGCGCCGAGGCTGAGGCCGAGCTTCTCCAGGCCGAGTCCGTGCGTGTTGGGGCGGCGGCCGGTCGCGTTGAGGGCAAACGGAAAATCCCGCGCCACGCCGCCTTCGAACGTCAGCACGAGGCTGTCGCCGTCGCGGCGCAGCTGCTGCGGTGCGGCCCCCGGATGCAGCGCGATGCCCGCTGCCTGCAGGGCAGCGGCGGCACGCGTGCGCAAGTCTTCGTCGAAGCCGCGCAGCGGCAGCCGGTCGCGGTAGAACTGGCTCACCGCGACGCCGAGCCGGGCCAGGATGCTCGCAAACTCCACCGCGATGTAGCCGCCGCCGATCACCGCCGCGCGTTCGGGCAGCGCCGTCAGGTCGAGCAGATCGTCGGAGGTGGCGCAATGTTCGATGCCGGGGATGCTGTCGCGTACCGGCGCGGCGCCCGTGGCGATCAGCAGGTGCGCGGCGCTCAGCGCACGGTCGCCGACGGTGACCCGGTTCGGCCCGGCGACGCGCGCCCAGCCCTCGACCAGTTCGACCTTGCCGGTGGCGAGCATCTGCCGGTACACGCCCTCGAGCCGACTGGTCTCGGCGGCCTTGGAGGCGGCCCAACGCGCCATGTCGAAGCGCGCGTCGCCGGCCGCCCAGCCGTAGCCGGCGGCTTCGCGATACGCGTCGCCGTACTGTGCGGCGTACATCAGCAGCTTCTTCGGCACGCAGCCGCGGATGACGCAGGTGCCACCGACCCGGCTGCCCTCGACGATGGCCACGCGTGCGCCGTGCAGCGCGGCGCGGCGCGCGGCCGCCACCCCGCCGGAGCCGGCGCCGAGGACGAGCAGGTCGAAGTCGTTGGGCATCGCGGGTTCTCCATCGTCTGGCCCGGGGACCGACGACCCGTCGGCATGCAAGCCTGGCGCACTGTCGCACAAGCGGCGCTGTGCCGCGGCCGCCGTCGGTCTGTCTACACTTGCCGCCAATGACGCCGAACCCGGCCCCCGCCCCGATCTCCGCCGTGCAGAGGGCCGCGACGCGCGCGGCGGAACTGCGTGCCGCGCTGAACCATCACGCGCACCGCTACTACGTGCTCGACGACCCGTCGATCCCGGATGCCGAGTACGACCGGCTGTTCCAGGAACTGCAGGCCCTCGAGGCCGCGTTGCCCGAGCTGCTGAGCGCCGATTCGCCGACCCAGCGCGTGATCGGCCAGGTGCTGCAGGGCTTCGCGCCCGTGCGCCACGCGGTGCCGATGCTCAGCATCCGCACCGAGACCGACACCACCGCCAACGGCGCAGCGGCGTTCGACGCGCGCGTTCGGCGCGAACTCGCGCTCGCCGACGACGCGCCGCCCGTCGAGTACGCGGCCGAGCTCAAGTTCGACGGCCTGGCGATCAACCTGCGCTACGAGCACGGCGTGCTGGTGCAGGCAGCGACGCGCGGCGACGGCGAGACGGGCGAAGACGTGACGCAGAACATCCGCACGATCCATCAGGTTCCGCTGCGACTCGGCGCCGCCGAGGCCGCGGTGATCGAAGTGCGCGGCGAGGTGTACCTGCGCCGCGACGACTTCGAGGCGCTCAACGAGCGCCAGCGCGCCAAGGGCGAGAAGACCTTCGTCAACCCGCGCAACGCCGCCGCCGGCGCGGTGCGCCAGCTCGACCCGACCATGGCCGCGCAGCGGCCGCTGAGCTTCTTCGCCTATGGCCTGGGCGAAGTGCGCGGCTGGTCGCTGCCCGAGACGCACAGCGCGCTGCTCGATGCGCTGCAGGCGCTCGGCGTGCCGGTCTGCGCCGACCGCGCCGTGGTGCAGGGGCCGCAGGGCCTGATCGGCTTTCATCGCGCGATGGGCGAGCGGCGCGACGCGCTGCCGTTCGACATCGACGGCGTGGTCTACAAGGTCAATTCGCTCGCACTGCAGCAGCGCCTGGGCTTCGTCTCGCGCGAGCCGCGCTGGGCGGTGGCGCACAAGTACCCGGCGCAGGAGCAGATGACGACGTTGGTGGACATCGATGTCCAGGTCGGCCGCACTGGCAAGCTCACGCCGGTGGCCCGGCTGGCGCCGGTGTTCGTCGGCGGCACCACGGTCAGCAATGCGACGCTGCACAACGAGGACGAGGCGCGACGCAAGGACGTGCGCATCGGCGACACGGTGATCGTGCGCCGCGCGGGCGATGTGATTCCGGAGGTCGTCGGCGTCGTGCTCGAACGGCGCTCGCCCGACGCCGGCGAACCGTTCGACCTTTACCGGCGCCTCGGCGGCAGGTGCCCGGTGTGCGGCAGCGCGATCACCCGCGAGGAGGGCGAGGTCGATTGGCGCTGCTCGGGTGGCCTGTTCTGCCCGGCGCAGCGCAAGCAGGCGATCCTGCACTTCGCCAGCCGGCGGGCGATGGACATCGAGGGCCTGGGAGACAAGCTCGTCGATCAACTGGTCGACGGCGGGCTGGTCCGCACCCTGCCGGACCTCTACACGCTCGGCAATGATGCGGGGAGGGCGCGGCTCGCGGCGCTGGAGCGCATGGCCGACAAGAGCGCACAGAACTTGATCGCGGGGATCGAGAAGAGCAAGCGCACGACGCTGGCGCGCTTCCTGTTCGGGCTCGGCATCCGCCATGTCGGCGAGACGACGGCGAAGGACCTGGCGCGGCACTTCGGTGCGCTCGACCGCATTCTCGACGCGAGCGTCGAGCAGCTGCTGGCAGTCGGCGACATCGGGCCGGTCGTCGCGCAGAGCATTCGCACCTTCTTCGAGCAGCCGCACAATCGCGAGGTCGTCGAGCAGTTGCGTGCCTGCGGCGTCTGCTGGGACGAGCCCGACGGCAGCGCCGACACCCGCCCGAAGCCGCTCGCCGGCAAGACGCTGGTGCTGACCGGCACGCTGCCTTCGCTGACGCGCGAAGAGGCCAAGGCAATGATCGAGGCGGCCGGCGGCAAGGTGACCGGCTCCGTATCGAAGAAGACCGACTTTGTCGTCGCTGGCGCCGAAGCCGGCAGCAAGCTCGACAAGGCGCGGGAACTGGGCGTGACCGTGCTCGACGAGCCGGCGCTGCGCACGCTGCTGGAAGCGGCGGCGTGAGGATGCGGCGTCGCGCGACGCTGGCGCTCGCGCTGGTGCTGGCTCGTCCGGTGCGGGCACAGGGCCCGGATGGCGGCGGCCTGGCGCGACTCGCCGCGGTGCTGGAGAAGCAGTGGTCGGGTCGCAAGGGGCCCCTCGCGCTGCCCTGGAAGGAATCGATCCTCACGCCGGCGACTGCGCGCCTCGTCTGGTACCCGCGCCGCCTTGCGCCGCGGCCCGGTGGCGACGCCGTCCGGCTCGCGTTCGATCCGCTGACGCAATGGTATTTCGTGGCCCAGGTGTCGGCCGGCAGCCCGCGCCCGCGCTACTTCGGCCCCCTCGAGGAGCGCGGCAAGGGGCACTTCGTCGAGGCGTTCGACGCGCCGTACACGCCGGCCCGTCCCCAGGGGGCGAAGCGGTCACCGTCCTGAGGTGCGCGGATGCATGGGCGGCGCGCTGGGGCATCATCGCGCTTGTGCAATGAAGGAGCTCTGGCCATGGCCGTTCGGGAAATCCTCAAGATGGGCGATGCCCGCTTGCTGCGCGTGGCGCCTGCGGTGCTGCGTTTCGACACGCCGGATCTGCACGCGCTGATCGCCGACATGTTCGACACGATGGAGGCGGCCCAGGGCGCCGGCCTGGCCGCACCGCAGATCGGCGTCGATCTGCAACTCGTGATCTTCGGCTTCAGTCACAGCGACCGCTACCCCGAGGCACCGGCGGTGCCGCGAACGGTACTGATCAACCCGACGATCGTGCCGCTGTCGGACGAGGAAGATGCAGGCTGGGAAGGCTGCCTCTCCGTGCCCGGGCTGCGCGGCCTGGTGCCGCGCTGGAAGCGCATCCGCTACAGCGGGTTCGACCCGCTCGGCCAGCCGATCGAGCGCGAGGTCGAAGGCTTCCATGCGCGGGTGGTGCAGCACGAGTGCGATCACCTGATCGGCCGCCTGTACCCGACGCGGATGCGCGACTTCACGCAGTTCGGCTACACGAGCGTGCTGTTTCCCGACCTGGCGCAGGAAGGCGACGGATGAGACGCGGCGCGCGCCGCGCGATCGCAGCCGGCCGCCGGGAGCACGAGGCGGCGTGGCCGTGCTGGCACGGCGAGCGTGCCGCGATCGCAAGCACATGTTTCCCCGGTCGGCCGACTCGCCGGCTGCCGCGTTAGAGGCTCATCACGATCGCAGCCACAACGCGCGCAGGCCGTGCGCTGGCCGCGAGCCGCCGACCCCGACCTGCACGGAGCCTCCCATGGCACCTCAATCACGCCTTCTGACACGCTTGCTGGCGGCACTGCTGTTGGCCCTGTTCGCCCATGCGGCCGTCGCCGACCCGCCGGGGCGCGTCGGGCGGCTGGCCGACCTGCAGGGGCCGGTCTGGCTCTATGACGCCGAGTCGGGCGAGTGGGTACCCGCCGGGCGCAACCGCCCGCTGACCGGCGGCGATCGGGTGTCCACCGACAGCATGGCGCGCGCCGATCTGCGCATCGGTTCGACGACGCTGCGGCTGGCCGCCGGCACCGAGGTCGAACTGCTGCAGCTCGACGACGACATCATTCGCGTGCAGCTGCACAACGGCCTGCTCGCCTTGCGCCTGCGCAGTCACGAGGCGGCGCGCGAGCTCGAGCTCGTCACCGCCGAAGGGCGCTTCAAGCCCGATCGGGCGGGGCGCTATCGGCTCGATCGCGTCGATGCGACGAGCAGCATCACCGTCTGGAGTGGCCAGCTGCTGTTCGAGGCGCCCGACAACGCGGCGACGATCGTCGCCGGGCAGCGGGCCGACATCTGGAACAGCGGCCGCACCCAGTACACGCTGACGCAGCCGCAGCGCGATGCGTTCGCCGACGAGGTGGCGGCGAGCGAGCTCGCCGAGGAGCGCAGCGTGTCGGCCAAGTACGTCTCGCCCGAGATGACCGGCGTGGAAGACCTCGATCGCTACGGCCGCTGGGAGAACGATGCCGAGTACGGCGCACTGTGGGTGCCGCAGGCCGTCGAGCCGGGGTGGGCGCCCTACCGCTTCGGCCACTGGACCTGGGTCAGGCCCTGGGGCTGGACCTGGGTCGACGATGCGCGGTGGGGCTTTGCGCCGTTCCACTACGGACGCTGGGTCTATCTGCGCAACGCCTGGCGCTGGGCGCCCGGGCGCTGGGTCGCGCGGCCGGTCTATGCGCCGGCGCTGGTGGCCTGGGTCGGCGCACCGCAGGCGGGGTTGTCGATGTCGATCGGTGTCGGATCCAGCGTCGGCTGGTTCCCGCTCGGGCCGCGCGAGGTCTTCGTGCCGGGCTACCGCAGCAGCCCGCACTACGTTCGCAACGTCAACAGCACCCATGTCACGAACATCACGAACGTGACCCAGATCATCAACAGCCCGAACAGCGTGGTGGGGCAGGCGAACTACATCAACCGTGGGCTGCCGGGCGCGATGACGGTGGTACCGGCCACTGTGGTCAGCGGTCGGCAGCCGGTGGCGCCGTCGCGGGTCCAGCTGACCGACCCTCGCCCCGGCGCGGGCGGCCGGCACGACATGGCCGCGCTGGCCACCGTGACGGCGTCGCCGCCGGTCCAGGCGCCCGCGCCGCGGCATGGCAATGCCGCAGTCCAGGGGCAGCCGGGTGCACCGATCGCTGGCGGCGGCGCGGCGGCGAGGCCGACGCGACCCGAGGCTCCGCCACCGGCAGCGGTGCCTGCGATCGTGCCCCCGCAGGCCCACAGAGCGGTGCCGCCGCCACCCGCGACGCAGCCGGAGATTCGCGGACAGCATCGGCCCGCCACCGATGCCGCCATGCCGCTGCCCGGTAGCGGTGCCCCGGCACGGCAGGTGCCTGGCGCCGGGGCTCCCGCACGCCAGATGCCATTGCCGGCGGCAGCGCCGCTCGTCCCCGCACCGCCGGCGACAGCGCTGCCCACCCCCGCAACGCCGGCGGCAGCGCCGCTCGTCCCCGCAACGCCGGCGACGGCGCTGCCAGCCCCCGCAACGCCATCGACGGCGCTGCCGACGCCAGCGGTGCCGGCAAGGACAGCGCCGCCCGCGCCCCTGCCGCCGGCGGTGGCGCGACCCACCCCCGCAACCCCGGCGACAGCCTTGCCCGCCCCGGCGATGCCAGCTACGGCGCTGCCCGCGCCCTTGAATCCGGCGGCGGCAACGCCGCCACGCCCATCGCCGCCCGCGCCGCCAGGAGCACGGGTGGCCCCGCCGGCAGCGGTCCCGCCGCTGGCAACGCCCCAGCCGGTGCCTCCAGGGCCGGTGGTGGCGCCCCAGCCGGCAGCCCCGGTGCCAATGGCGGCGCCGCCGCCGAGGCGCCCGCCTCCACCGCCCGAGGTCATGGTTCCGAAACCGTCCCCGCCCACGGCGCAGCCGCCGACCCGGGCCGCGCCGCTGGCACCTCCCGTGCTCCCCGCACCGGTTGCCGCACCGCCGGCCGGGCAGGTGGCCGTCCCGGGGGTGGCGCCCGTGGCGCCGAAGCCGGCACCCCCGCCGCGCGTCCGCGAACCCAAGGACGAGCCGCGCGAAGCCGGAAAGGCCGAGAAGTGATCGGGGCTCCGGTGTCGACGCTGATGCCGCGAGCTGCCGGATTCAGCGCAGCAGTGGCTTGAGCACCGCCCAGACGTTGTCGAGGAGCGTGGCCTGGGCCTGCGCGTTCGGATGGATGCGGTCGGCCTGAAACAAGCCTTCGGACTGCGGCCCGTCGGCCACGCCCTTGAGCAGGAAGGGCACCAGCGCGGCGCCTTCGGCCTTGGCGACGCTCGCGAACAGCGCCGCGAAATCGTCGCCGTACTGGCGGCCGTAGTTGGGCGGCACCTGCATGCCGACGAGCAGCACCTTGGCGCCCGCGCCGCGGGCCGCGCGGGCCATTTCGCTCAGGTTGCTCTGCGTCATGGCCAGCGGCAGGCCGCGCAAGGCGTCGTTGCCGCCGAGTTCCAGGATCACGTGCGTCGGGCGGTGCCGCGCCAGCAACTCGGGCAGGCGCGAGCGCCCGCCCGACGTGGTATCGCCGCTGATGCTGGCATTGACGACGCCGACGTTCATCTTCTGCTGCATCAGCCGCTGTTCGAGCAGCGCGACCCAGCCGCTGCCGCGCGCCAGCCCGTACTCGGCCGACAGGCTGTCGCCGACCACCAGCACGGTCTTGCGCGGGCCCTCGGCGAGGGCGGGCATCGCGAGCATCGCCGCCGCTGCGGCCAGCCACGCGCTACAGTGCCCGACGAACACCCGCCGATCGATCTTCATCCGCGAACCATCACCCATGTCCGAACCCATCATCGCAGTCGAGCGCGTCACCAAGCAGGTGCGCGACTCGACCGGCACGCTGACGATTCTCCATGAGATCGATTTCACGCTCGCGGCCGAGGAGTCTGCGGCCATCGTCGGCGCATCCGGTTCGGGCAAGAGCACGCTGCTGGCCATCATCGCCGGGCTCGACACGCCGACCACCGGCACGGTGCGCGTCTGCGGCGTCGACCTGTTCGCGCTCGACGAGGACGCGCGCGCGGCGGTGCGCGGCGAGCGGCTGGGCTTCGTGTTCCAGAGTTTCCAGTTGCTCGCCAACCTGACCGCGCTCGAGAACGTGATGCTGCCGCTTGAACTGCAGGGCCGGCACGATGCGCGGGCTCAGGCCACCGAGATGTTGCGCCGGGTCGGGCTCGGCGAACGCCTGTCGCACTATCCGAAGCTGCTCTCTGGCGGCGAGCAGCAGCGCGTGGCGCTGGCGCGCGCGTTCGTCGTGCGGCCGGCGGTGCTGCTCGCCGACGAACCCACGGGCAGCCTCGATTTCGCCACCGGCGCCACCGTGATGGAGCTGATGTTCGAGCTCAATCGCGAGATCGGCACGACGCTGGTGCTGGTGACGCACGACCGTGCCATCGCCGCGCGCTGCGACCGGCAACTGCGTATCGAGGCGGGGCGTGTCGAGATGCCGCTGGAAGTGCTCTGATCTCGCGCCGGATCAGGCCGCAGGAGGTGCGGCCTCGCGCCGCATGGCGTTGGCAATCACGTCCCGGGCCCGGATCTCCGACGTCATTGATGCCTCGAGCGCAGCGCGGCACAGCCCGGCGTGGCCGTAGTTCAGGTTCTCGTACAAGGTGGCTGCGGCCGGGTAGGCGTCGAGCACGGCCTGCAGTGGCAGGTCGGCCGGCACATTGCTCAACGCGGCGCTCAGGTACTGCACGACGCTGCGGTACTGGTCGGCACCGACCGGCGTCGGGCTACCCTCGAGGCGCTCGAGCAGGCGAGCGAGCGTAAGGATGACGGACAGGCTGGCCGGGGCCAGACGCGGTGCGGCGACTTTCATGGCGGACTTCCAATGCATCGGCGACAAGGTGTCGCCATGCCTTGGACGTGGGGGCGCCAGGCCCGCTTGCAAGGCGCAGGGCTGCTGGGCGAGAGGCCGCCGCGGGAATGGCAAAAGCGCCCCGCAGGGCGCCTTGGTGCCGGAGCCGGACCGCTCAGGCTCTCAGTTCGCGAACTTGTAGTCGGTCTTCGCTTTGGCGCGGATCTCGTCGCGGAACTGGGCCATCTTCAGCTGCATCAGGCGCTGCTGGATCTGCGGCTTCACGTCGTCGAGCGGCGGGAACTGCGCCTCGCGGACATCGACGACCTTGATCACGTGGTAGCCGAATTGCGACTTCACGGGCACTTCGGTCATCTCGCCCTTCTTCAGCTTCACCATCGCCTGCGAGAACTCGGGAACGTAGGAGCTTGCATTGGCCCAGTCGAGGTCGCCACCCTTTTCACCCGAGCCCGGGTCCTTCGAGTTCTTCTTGGCCAGTTCCTCGAAGCTGGCGCCGCCCTTGATCTGCACGATCAGTGCCTTGGCCTGGTCTTCGGTCTCCACCAGGATGTGGCTGGTGCGGTACTCGGTGCCGCTCGCCTGGGCCTTGAACTTCTCGTACTCGGCCGCGATGTCGGCGTCGGTGACCGGGTTCTTCTTCTGGTACTCGGTGAACAGTTCGCGGATCAGGATGCTTTGCCGGGCGAGCTCCATCTGCGCCTTGTACTGGGCCGAGGCGGCCAGGCC
This sequence comes from uncultured bacterium, assembly GCA_963779155.1. Lineage (GTDB taxonomy): Bacteria > Pseudomonadota > Gammaproteobacteria > Burkholderiales > Burkholderiaceae_C > CAIKUF01. The sequence goes on from CAVZXE010000025.1 coordinate 84,614, forward strand.
CTGCCGCTCGGCTTCCTGGGTGAACATCTCGCGCAGCACCACCTCGTCGCGCACCTGGGCTTCGAGTTCGGGCGTGCGCGGCTGGCCCTGGCTGGTGGCCTGCACCAGCAGTGCCTCGACGCGCGCCTTCGGCACGGCCTTGCCGTTGACGATGGCCACGTTTTGCGCCACCGCCGCGAGCGGCAAGCACATCGCGACAGACGCGACCAGCCATGCGCCGATGCGCAGCGGCCTGTTCAGGGACGAGACGGAAAGCGGAGCGAACATGGGCACGTGCCTTTCGGAGGGGATGCGGGTGACACGGGAGGCCCTGCGGCGCGGGAGGCGCGAGGGCCGTGCGGGAGGAGGGCGGTTGTCAGGTCTCGTCCGGGGCCCGCGCGTCGATCGCCAGCGCGTGAATGCCCTGCGACATCAGCGGACCGACGGCATCATATACGAGCCGGTGCCGGCGGACCCTCGACAGGCCGCGGAACGCGTCGGCGGTGATGACGACGCTGAAGTGCCGGCCCTCGCGCGCACCCGCATGGCCCGCGTGCAGATGACTGTCGTCATGCACCTCGACGCGCAGGGGCGCCAGCGTCTGGCGCAGCGCACGCTCGATGTCTGCGCCAGTGACGACCATTGCACTCACGGCGCCTTTGGCGGGTTGTCCACCACACCCTCGACCGGCTTGATGTGCCGGCTCAGGTACAGGCCCTGCGCCAGCGTGAACAGCAGCATCAGGCCCATGCCGCCGAAGAGCTTGAAGTTGACCCAGGTGGCCGTCGAGAAGCTGTACGCGACAAACAGGTTGAGCAGCCCCATCAGGCCGAAGAACGCGATCCAGGCCCAGTTGAGGCGCTGCCAGACCTCGGGCGGCAGATCGAGCTGCTCGCCGATCATGGCCTGAAGCAGGTTCTTGCGGAAGACGAACTGGCTGACCCAGAACGTCATGCCCATTGCCCAGTACAGCACGCTCGGCTTCCACTTGATGAAGGTCTCGTTGTGAAACCAGACCGTGGCGCCGCCGAGCACGGTGACGAGCCCGAGGCTGATCCACAGCATCAGGTCGATCTTGCGGCCACGCGCCACGAGGAAGGCGATCTGTGCCAGCGTGGCCACGATCACCACCAGCGTGGCCAGCAGTACCGGCCCCTCCGTGGGCCCGACCACGCCACCGGACACCAGGAAGCCGAAGTGCCGCGTCGCGAAATCGGCCGCGCCCTGGGCGTCGTGCTCGGCGAACTTGAAGGTGCCGAAGAAGAGCAGGATCGGCAGGAAGTCGAACAGGATCTTCATCGGGGGTACGCCGGGGGAGGGCCTGGGTTGCGACATGACTTGTGTGCAAGTCAGTCTTCTCTGGAACGGCGCCTTAGCGCGGAGGCTTGAAGTTTATCGCCGCCGAGTTGATGCAGAAACGCTCGCCGGTCGGCGCGGGACCGTCCTCGAACACGTGGCCGAGGTGCGAGCCGCAGTGGTTGCAGCGCACTTCCACCCGCACCATGCCGTGGCTGCGGTCCTCCACCCGTTCGACGACTTCGGCGTTGATCGGCTGCCAGTAGCTCGGCCAGCCGCAGCCGGCGTCGAACTTCTTCTCCGACGCGAACAGCGGCGTGCCGCAGCCGACGCAGTCGTAGCGGCCGGCCTCGAAGTGGTCCCAGTAGCGGCCGCTGAACGGCGGCTCGGTCGCCGCCTGGCGCGCAACCTGGTAGGCCATCGGGTCGAGCGCGGCGCGCCAGTCAGCGTCGGTCTTCTGCACTGCGTAGTTTCGCTTGTCGGCAGGGGATTTCATGATGAGCAGGACACCTCGATCGATTGCGCCCAGTCGGGCGGGAATCCGGCGTCGGACCGGTCTTGCGGCAACGCGTCAGCGGGTTCGTCGCACGGCTGCGCCAGGACTTTCTGCAGGCGTTCGACTTCCGAGAAGTCGCCCTCGGCAGCGCGGCGGATGGCCGTCTCGGCGAGGTGGTTGCGCAGCACGACGCGGGGGTTGACGCGGCGCATGCGCACGCGCCGCTCGGCGTCGTCGCCGCCCTCGTGGCGCAGCCGCTCGGCATAGCGCGCGGCCCAGGCGTCGAAAGCCGCGCGGTCGATGAACAGGTCGCGCAGCGGCTCGTTGCGGGCGCCGGGCGCGCTGTCGAAGTCGCACAGCCGCCGCATCGTGATCGTCAGGTCGGCGCGGTCGGCAGCCATCAGGCGCAGCAGCTCGTCAACCAGCGTGCGCGCCGCCTCGTCGGCCGTCAGCAGGCCCAGCTTGGCCGCCATGCGCGACAGCAACGCCTGCGGGAAGACCGTCCGGTAGGGCTCGAGCGCGGCCAGTGCGCGTTCGCTCGCGGCGTCGGGCTCGCCCAGCAGCGGCAGCAGCGCCTGCGCCAGCGCGTGCAGGTTCCACAGCGCCACGCTGGGCTGCCGGGCGAAGGCGTAGCGGCCCTGGTGGTCGGAGTGGTTGCAGATGTGGGCGGGGTCGAACCCGTCGAGAAAGCCGAACGGGCCGTAGTCGATCGTCAGGCCGAGGATCGACATGTTGTCGGTGTTCATCACCCCGTGGCAGAAGCCCACGGCCTGCCACTGCGCAACCATCTCGGCGGTTCGCAGCGCCACCGCTTCGAGCAGCGCCGCCACTGGCTCGGCGGCATCGCGGCACGCGGGGTAGTGGTGATCGATCACGAAGTCGGCGAGCCGCGCGAGCGCGGCGTGCTGGTCGTGATGGGCGAAGTGCTCGAAGTGCCCGAAGCGGATGAAGCTCGGCGCGACGCGGGTGACGACGGCGGCGGTCTCGATCGTCTCGCGGCGCACCGGCTGCGCCGACCCGGTGACGCAAAGCGCGCGCGTGGTCGCAATGCCGAGGCCGTGCATCGCCTCCGAGCACAGGAACTCGCGGATCGACGAGCGCAACACGGCACGGCCGTCGCCCATGCGCGAGTAGGGCGTCTGCCCCGAGCCCTTGAGCTGGAGCTCGAGCGGGCCGCCGGGCGCGTCGATCTCGCCAAGCCAGAGTGCACGGCCGTCGCCGAGCTGGCCGGCCCAGACGCCGAACTGATGCCCGCTGTAGACGCTGGCCAGGGGCTGCATGCCTTGCCAGACCGCATTGCCACTGAACACTTCCAACGCGTCGTCGCGTTCCCACCAGTCGGCGGGCAGGCCCAGCAGCTTGGCGCAGCCCGGGCTTCGGGCGACCCAGTGCGGCGCAGGCAAGGGCTCCGCGGCAAGTTCGACATGGAACGGGTCGCCCAAGCTTGCGAAGCGATTGGTCCAGCGCAGTGTCGGCGACGGTGCGACCCGCGGCTGCAGGACGGCGTTCATCGGCGCAGTGTAGTCAGGGCAGGCGGCTGGGTGCGGCGAAGGGTCTTCTCGACGACGGCCGGGGCGCGACGGGCGGCGCCCTGCGGCAATCAATCTACTGCGCACGTGACAGCCCATTGAGGGAAGTCCCTGTAACGTACGACTTGAGCCTCCCGTACCCTCGGGGTCACCCCACTTATCGCAGGAGACGCTTCTCATGAGCCTTGGACATATCCAGACATCGCGCAGGTTGTTCACCCTGGCCGTGGGCGCTGCCCTCGTTGCCTCGGCGTCGGTCGCGTTCGGGCAGGCCAAGCCGTTGCAGGGCCAAGTGGTCAAGTTGGTGCGCATCGATCCTCTGTCGGGCCTGCTCGGGCCGGTGGGTGTGAGCCAGAGCAAGGGCTACCAGTTCTTCGCCGAGAAGATCAGTGCCACCAACCCTGCGGGCGTCAAGTTCGAGGTCAGCTTCATCGACAACAAGCTCAGCCCGACCGAGAGCCTGAACGCCCTGAAATCGGCCCTCGACCAGGGCGTGCGCTACATCGTGCAGGGCAACGGCTCGTCGGTGGCGCTGGCGCTCATCGACGCGATCAACAAGCACAACGAACGCAACCCGGGCAAGGAGGTCATCTACCTCAACGACTCGGCAGTCGACCCCGACCTGACGAACAGCAAGTGCAGCTTCTGGCACTTCCGCTTCGACGCCGACACCTCGATGAAGGTCGAGGCGATGACCGCGTTCATGAAGGACCAGCCCGACATCAAGAAGGTCTACCTGCTCAACCAGAACTACTCGCACGGCGTGCAGGTCGCGAAGTTCACGAAGGAGAACCTGGCCCGCAAGCGCCCTGACGTGCAGATCGTCGGCGAGGACCTGCACCCGCTGGCCCAGGTGCGCGATTTCGCGCCCTACATCGCGAAGATCAAGGCCTCCGGCGCCGACACGGTGGTCACCGGAAACTGGGGTTCCGACCTGTCGCTGCTGGTCAAGGCGGCCAATGAAGGCGGCTACACGGGCAAGTTCTACACCTACTACACGGGTGTGACCGGCACGCCGACGGCGCTGGGCACCAACGGCGCCGGGCGCGTCTTCCAGATTGCCAACGCCCACTACAACATTCCCGGCCAGATGGCAGCCTGGATGACCGAGTTCAACCAGAAGTACAACGACGACTTCTACACCTTCTCGACCATTCGCATCCTGGAGAGCCTGGGTCAAGCGATGGCCAAGGCGAAGTCGACCGATCCGGTGAAGGTGGCCTTCGCGCTCGAGGGGTTGAAGTTCACGAGCGTCAATGGCGAGGTCGAGATCCGCAAGGCCGACCACCAGCTGCAGCAGCCGCTGTACATCAGTGTCTGGCAGAAGGCCGACGCCAAGTTCCCGTACAGTCCGGAGAAGACAGGCATGACGCTGGTGCCGCTGAAGGAGTACCCGAACTACGTGTCGAGCACGCCGACCAGTTGCCAGATGGTGCGTCCTGCGGCCTCCTGAGCGCTAGCATCTGCAGCCAGGGCCCGATCGGGGAAGTCCCGTCGGGCCCTGTTCGTGACCGTCGGTCGAGACTCTTTTACATCCGCCACCGCACGCTCGCCGCACGATGGAGTTCTTCACGATTTCGATGCTCAACGGCCTGAGCTACGGGCTGTTGCTGTTCATGCTGAGCTCGGGCCTGACCCTGATCTTCAGCATGATGGGGGTGCTGAACTTCGCCCACGCGAGCTTCTACATGGTGGGCGCCTACGTCGCCTATTCGATCGCAACGGTGGTCGGGTTCTGGCCCGGACTGTTCCTCGCGCCGCTCGTGGTGGCCGCGCTCGGCGCCTTGTTCGAGCGCTACTGCCTGCGCCGCGTGCACAAGTTCGGTCATGTTCCGGAACTGCTGATCACCTTCGGCCTGTCGTACGTGATGCTCGAGCTGGTGCAGCTGATCTGGGGCCGCACCGCGGTCAATTTCGAGCCGCCCGAAGCGCTGCGCGGGCCTGTGTTCACGCTGGTCAATTCGTCGATCGACGGCCTGCGCCTGATGTGGGGCGCGGTGCCGGCCGAATTGTGCAGCGCTACCGATGCGGCGGTGCGGATCGTCTGTTCGCCATTCCCGGCGACGCGCGGCTTCATGATGCTGATCGCGCTGGTGATGCTGGTCGCGCTGTGGCTGATGCTCACGCGTACGCGCATCGGCCTCGTGATCCAGAGCGCGCTCACGCACCCCGAGATGGTCGAGGCACTGGGGCACAACGTGCCGCGCGTCTTCATGCTCGTCTTCGGCGCCGGCGCCGGGCTTGCGGGCCTGGCTGGCGTGATCGGCGGCAGCACGTTCGTGACCGAGCCGTCGATGGCGGCAACGGTCGGTTCGGTGATCTTCGTCGTCGTCGTGGTCGGCGGCATGGGGTCGCTCGGGGGCGCCTTCGTCGCGTCGGTGCTGATCGGCGTGATCCAGACTTTCGCGGTGGCACTGGACTACTCCGTCTTCAGTGCCTTGAAGGGCATCGGCCTCACGCCCGGACCGGCGGCGGCCGACCACTCGCTGATGAAGCTCACGCTCGCCCAGGTGGCGCCGATCCTTCCGTACCTGTTCCTGGTGCTGATCCTGATCTTCAGGCCTAAGGGCTTGATGGGCACGCGGGAGGACTGACGGTGAAGCAGCCAGCCAGCAACCGGTTCGGCGCGCTGGGCCCGCGGGACCTCATCGTCTGGGGCCTCGCCGTGGTGGTCATGGGGCTGGCGCCGCTGCTCACTTCCAGCAGCCTGGCCGTGACGATGCTGTCGCAAATGGGTGTCGCGATCGTTGCCTGCCTGTCGTTCAACATGCTGCTCGGACAGGGCGGCATGCTGAGCTTCGGCCACGCGGTGTACACCGGCCTCGGCTCGTACGTCGCGATCCACGCGCTGAAGGCCGCGGGCGGCGGCACGCTGGCGATTCCGGTCAGCCTGATCCCGCTCGTCGGCGGGGTGGCCGGCCTGGTATTCGCGGTGCTGTTCGGCTTCGTGACGACGAAGAAGGCGGGCACCACCTTCGCGATGATCACGCTGGGCATCGGCGAACTGGTGTTCTCGATGTCGCTGATGATGCCGGAGTTCTTCGGCGGCGAGGGCGGCATCGCTGCAAACCGCGTCGTCGGCAAGCCGGTGCTGGGCATCAGCTTCGGGCCGCAGATCCAGGTGTACTACCTGCTCGCGATCTATACGCTGCTGTGCACCGCAGGCATGTATGCCTTCACGCGCACACCGCTGGGCCGCATGCTCAACGCGGTGCGCGACAACCCCGAGCGGGTCGAGTTCATCGGCTACAGCACACAGCGCGTGCGCTACATCTCGTTCATCATCGCCGGCTTCTTCGCGGGTGTTGCGGGCGGCATGTATGCGCTCAACTTCGAGATCGCCACCGCCGAGGTTCTCGGCGCGGGGCGATCGGGTGCCTACCTGCTGTTCACCTTTCTCGGAGGCGCCACCTTCTTCTTCGGCCCGATCATCGGCGCGATCCTGATGGTCGTCGCGTTCGTGATGCTGTCCGAGCTGACGAAGGCCTGGTTGCTCTACCTCGGGCTCGTGTTCATGCTGATGGTCATGTTTGCGCCCGGTGGCATTGCCAGTCTGATCATGATGAACTGGCGCGTCGCGGCATTCGGCAAGTTGCGCGGGCTGCTCGGCTGGTACCTGCTGCTGGGGGTGACCGGCGCGACGATGTTCGTCGGCGCCGCTGCGCTGATCGAGATGGTCTACCACCTGCAGCTCGAATCCGGGCTGGGCCCGTCGGTTCGCTTCATGAGTCTGGAGCTGGACGTGCAGGCTGCATCGAACTGGATCGGTGCGCTCGCGGTCGCTGTGGTCGCAGGGGCGTTGTTCGAGGCGACTCGGCGGCGCTTTGCCCGCCGCTGGAGCGATGTGCAGGGCGAGATCGAGGCCGCGATCCAGGCGAGGCTAGGCGCATGACGCGAACGACGAGGAGCCTCCTTCGGGGATCGACCCCCCGCGAAGCGTGGCCGGGCCACCGACGGTTCAGCGCCGCGGATCGCCGTGGTTCGGGAGAGATGGCATGAGTTCGCCGTTTGCCGTCGAGTTGAAGAACCTGCGCAAGGCCTTCGGCAAGACCGAGATCATCCGCGGCACGAATCTGGCCGTCGCACCCGGCGAGCGCGTGGCGATCATCGGGCCGAATGGGGCGGGCAAGTCGACGTTGTTCAACCTGATCAGCGGCCGGTTCGGTCCGACCAGCGGAGAGATCCTGCTCAACGGCGAACGCATCGACGGTCTCAAGCCGTACGAGATCAGCCGCAAGGGGCTGGCGCGCAGCTTCCAGATCACCAACATCTTCGGTCGCCTGTCGGTATTCGAGAACCTGCGCTGCTCGGTGCTCTGGTCGCTCGGGTACCGATATGCATTCTGGAAGTTCCTCGCCGGCCTGACCGACGCGAACGAGCGCGCCGAGCAGCTGCTGCAGATGATCAGGCTCGAACGCAAGCGCGACACGCTGGCCATGAACCTGACCTACGCAGAGCAGCGGGCGCTCGAGGTCGGCGTGACGATCGCCGGCGGGGCCAGCGTGGTGCTGCTCGACGAGCCGACCGCCGGCATGAGCAAGAGCGAGACGGCCCGCTTCGTCGAGTTGATCCGCGAAGTCACCGTCGGCAAGACGCTGTTGACGGTCGAGCACGACATGGGCGTGGTGTTCGGCCTGGCCGACAAGATCGCAGTCCTGGTCTATGGCGAGGTCATCGCGTTCGACGTGCCGCAAGCCGTGCGCGCGAATGCGCGGGTCCAGGAGGCCTATCTGGGTTCGGTGCTGGCCGAACCTCAAGCCTGAGCGCGCGACGACCATGCTGCATCTGACCGGCCTGCACGCCTTCTACGGCAAGAGCCACATCCTGCACGGGGTCGACCTGCAGGTCGGCGAGGGCGAGATCGTCAGCCTGCTCGGACGCAACGGTTCGGGCCGCTCGACCACCGTGAAGACGATCATGGGCCTGGTGCGCGGCGAGGGATCGGTCCGGTTCAATGGCGACGAGATCCTCGGCTTGCGTGCCTTCGACATCGCCCACCGCGGCATCGGATACGTCCCGGAAAACCGCGACATCTTTCCGAGGTTGACGGTGCACCAGAACCTGGTGCTGGGCGAAAAGCGCGGCAAGCCGAACCCGCGCTGGTCGTTCGGCGACATCTACGCGATGTTCCCCCGCCTCGCGGAGCGCCGGAACGCCGAAGCGGGGGTGCTGTCCGGCGGCGAGCAGCAGATGCTCACGCTGTGCCGGACGCTGATGGGCGATCCCGACCTGATCATGATCGACGAGCCCACCGAAGGCCTGGCCCCGAAGATCGTCGAACTCGTCGCCGAGTATCTGAAGGAACTCCAGCGCCGCGGCGTCTCGGTGCTGCTGGTGGAGCAGAAGCTGACCATCGCGCTGCAGATCTCGGGCCGCTGCTACGTGATGGGGCATGGATGCATCGTGTTCGAGGGTACGCCGGACGACCTGCGCGCCAACGACGAAGTTCGCAAGGAGTGGCTCGAGGTCTAGCCGACGGCCCCAAGGCACCTTCGGCTTCGTCCCCGAGGGGAGCGCAACCCTCGTGAGCGGGGTCCGGCGACGGATTCGCTGGGCTGCCATCGCCCGTTTGCCGCTGATGCTGTCACCGCTGGGACTGTCACCGCTGGGACAAGCGCCGCTGCTTCCCGCAATCTAAAATCGAACGACCGTTCCATTCATTCGCCGAGGTCTTTCATGAGCGCCACTTACGAAGTTCGCGGCAATGTCGCCGTCGTCACGATGGACAACCCGCCGGTCAACGGACTGGGCTACACCACGCGCCTCGGCATCACCGACGGCCTGGCTCGGGCCCAAGCCGACGCGGCGGTCCAGGCGATCGTCATCACCGGTGCCGGCAAGGCCTTCTCGGGCGGCGCCGACATCCGCGAATTCGGCTCGCCCAAGGCCCTGGCCGAGCCCAACCTGCTGAGCGTGATCCTCGCGATCGAGGCGAGCACCAAGCCGGTGGTCGCCGCGATCCACAGTGTGTGCATGGGCGGCGGGCTGGAACTCGCGCTCGGCTGCCACTACCGCATTGCATCGCCCGGCACGCAGGTGGCGCTGCCCGAGGTCAAGCTCGGGCTGCTGCCGGGGGCCGGCGGCACGCAGCGCCTGCCGCGCGCGATCGGGGTCGAGAACGCGTTGAACATGATCGTCAGCGGCGAGCCGGTGAAGAGCGAGCTGCTCGCCGCGGCGCCTGGCCAGAAGCTGTTCGACAAGCTGGTCGATGGCGACCTGATGGCCGCCGCGCTCGCCTTTGCCGCCGAGAAGGCCGCCGAGCACGCCCGGGGCGCGCCGCTGCCGCTGGTGCGCAACCTGAAGGCCGCGCACCCGAACGCCGACGCCTACTTCCAGTTCGCGCGCAATACCGTCGGTGCGATGTCGCGCAACTTCCCGGCGCCGCTGCAGTGCGTCGAGGCGGTCGCGGCGGCGGTCAGGCTGCCGTTCGACGCCGGCATGAAGAAGGAGCGCGAGATCTTCATCGCGCTGATGTACACGCCGGAGTGCAAGGCGCTGCGCCACGCGTTCTTCGCCGAGCGAGCCGCGAGCAAGATCCCCGATGTGCCGGCCGACACGCCGACTCGCGCCATCGCCAGGGTGGCCATGATCGGCGCCGGCACCATGGGCGGCGGCATCAGCATGAACTTCCTCAACGCCGGCATTCCGGTCGTGATGCTCGAGATGAAGCAGGAGGCGCTGGACAAGGGCGTGGCGACGATCCGCAAGAACTACGAAGCGCAGGTGAAGAAGGGCAAGCTCAAGCAGGACAAGCTCGATGCGCGCATGGGCCTGCTGAGCACCACGCTGAACTACGAAGACCTCGGCGGCGCCGACATGGTGATCGAAGCCGTGTTCGAGGACATCGCCGTCAAGGAGCAGGTGTTCAAGGCGCTCGACGCGGTGATGAAGCCCGGCGCGATCCTCGCCACCAACACCTCGACGCTGGACGTCAACAAGATCGCGACCTTCACCAAGCGCCCGCAGGACGTGATCGGCACGCACTTCTTCAGCCCGGCCAACGTGATGAAGCTGCTCGAGGTCGTGCGGGGCGAAAAGACCGCCAAGGACGTGCTCGCGACCGTCATGCAGCTCGGCAAGAAGATCAGGAAGACCTGCGTCGTCTCGGGCGTCTGCGACGGTTTCATCGGCAACCGGATGATCGAGCAGTACAGCCGCCAGGCCGGCTTCCTGCTCGAAGAAGGCTGCACGCCGCAGCAGGTGGACAAGGCGGTCGAGAAGTTCGGCTTCGCGATGGGGCCGTTTCGCATGGGCGACCTGGCCGGCAACGATGTCGGCTGGTACATCCGCAAGCGCCGCTACCTGGAGAAGCCCAACCTGCGCTACAGCAAGACGGCCGACCTGTTGTGCGAGATGGGCCGCTTCGGCCAGAAGACCGGCGCCGGCTGGTACGACTACGTGCCCGGCAAGCGCGAGGCGATTCCCAGCAAGCTCGTTACCGACATGATCGAGAAGCACCGCGCCGAGCTCGGCATCACCCCGCGCAAGATCAGCGACGACGAGATCGTGCACCGGCTGGTCTTTTCGCTGGTGAACGAGGGCGCGAAGATCGTCGAAGAGGGCATCGCGCTGCGCGCGTCCGACATCGACATGATCTACCTCACTGGCTACGGCTTCCCGCTGCACCGCGGCGGGCCGATGTGCTATGCCGATACGGTGGGGCTGTTCAACGTGGTGCAGGCGATGCGGCGATTCCAGCGCAACCCGCACGACGATGCCGCCTTCTGGGAGCCCGCGCCGCTGCTGGCCCGGCTGGCGGCCGAAGGCAAGAGCTTGACTTGACCGGGCCCATTCGATGGGTCGCGGCGAGTTGACATGAGCGAACGCACACAGACCCCCTTCAGGAGAGCAGCATGTCCCAAGCCGTGATCGTTTCCACCGCCCGCACCCCCCTGGCCAAGAGCTGGAAGGGTGCCTTCAACATGACCCATGGCGCGACGCTCGGCGGCCACGCCGTCAAGGCCGCCGTCGAGCGGGCCGGCATCGACGGCGCGCTGGTCGACGACGTGCTGATGGGTTGCGCCACGCCCGAAGGCGCCACCGGCAGCAACATCGCGCGCCAGATCGCGCTGCGTGCCGGCCTCCCGATCACGACCAGCGGCATGACGATCAACCGCTTCTGCTCCAGCGGGCTGCAGACGATCGCGATGGCCGCGCAACGCATCGTCGCCGGTGAGGGCGAGGTCTATGTGGCCGGCGGCGTCGAAAGCATCTCCTGCGTCCAGAACGAAGCCAACCGGCACATGATTGCCGATCCCTGGCTGCTCGAGCACAAGCCGACGATCTACTGGAACATGCTGCAGACTGCCGAGCAGGTGGCCAAGCGCTACAAGATCGAACGCGAGCGGATGGACCGCTACGGTGCTGCCAGCCAGCAGAAGGCCACGGCCGCGCTGGAAGCCGGCAAGTTCAAGGACGAGATCGCACCGATCACCGTGACCGCCGGTGTGGCCGACGCGGTGCTGGGCCTGCGGACCAAGGAAGTGACCGTCAGCAACGACGAGGGCATTCGGCCCGGCACGACCTACGAAGCGGTGGCAGGCATCAAGCCGGTCTTCCCCGATGGCGTGATCGCGGCCGGCAACGCCAGCCAGTTCAGCGACGGCGCCGGCGCCTGCGTCGTGATGCACGAGAAGCTCGCCGAGCAGAAGGGGCTGAATCCGCTCGGCCGCTTCCTCGGTTTCGCGGTGGCCGGCTGCGAACCCGACGAGATGGGCATCGGCCCGGTGTTCGCGGTGCCCAAGGTCCTGAAGCGTCTGGGGTTGACGGTCGGCGACATCGACCTGTGGGAGCTGAACGAAGCCTTCGCGGTGCAGGTGCTGTACTGCGCCGACACGCTGGGCATCCCGATGGATCGCCTCAATGTCAACGGTGGTGCGATCGCGGTGGGCCACCCCTACGGCGTGAGCGGGCAGCGGCTCACCGGCCATGCGCTGATCGAAGGCAAGCGGCGCGGCGCGAAGCGCGTCCTCGTGACGATGTGCATCGGCGGCGGCATGGGCGCGGCCGGCGTGTTCGAGGTACTGTGAGCGACTCTGCCGGGCGCACGGCGCCGCCGCCAGACCTCGCGACTTACCGCGAGTTCTTCCGCCGTGCGGCCTTCATCGCCGACATCGGGCTCGAACTCGAAGCGGTGTCCGAGGGCCACTGCACGACCACGCTCGAAGTCGAGCCGCGCCATTTGCAGCACAGCGGCCAGGTGCATGCGGGCGTGATGACGACGATGGCGGACCACACCGCCGGCGCGGCAGCGCAAACGCTGGCTGCCGAAGGCATGTTCGTCGCCACGATCGAGATGAAGATCAGCCTGCTGCGCCCGGCCAAGGGCGAGCGCCTGGTCTGCCGCGCAAGGGTGCTGAAGTCAGGCCGGCAGCTTTCGTTCGTCGAGGCCGAGGTGCACTGCGTCGCGGGCGGCAAGGAGCATCTGGTCGCCAAGGTCAGTGCGACGATGGCCATGATCAGTCAGAAGAATCTGGCCTGAGACGCCGATGCGAAAGACACTCGACTTCCTGCTCCACGACTGGCTCGAGGTCGAGGGCCTCGCGCAGCGCCCGCGCTTTGCCGACCATTCGCGCGAGACCTTCGCTTCGGTGCTCGACATGTGCGAGAAGCTCGCCGCCGAGAAGTTCGCGCCCTTCAATCGCCTGGTCGACACCGAGGAGCCCTGGTTCGATGGCGAGCGCGTCCATCTGCCCGAGGCAAGTCACGCCGCGGCGCGCGCATATGCCGAGTCGGGCATGCTCGCCGCGGCGCAGGACTACGAGATCGGCGGCATGCAGCTGCCGTGCGTGGTCGAGATGGCCGCCAACGCGTTCTTCGCGAAGGCCACGATGGGTGTCGGCGGCGGCGCGATGCTCACCAGTGGCAATGCCAACCTGCTGATGGCGCACGGCACCGAGATGCAGCAGCGCGTGTTCGCGCGCAACGAGTTCGACGGGCGCTTCTCGGGAACCATGTGCCTGTCCGAGCCGCAGGCGGGCTCGAGCCTGTCGGACGTCGCCACCCGGGCCACCCCCGACGGCGAGGGTTTCGCGGCCGACCCGCTCGGCCCGCGCTACCGCCTGCGCGGCAACAAGATGTGGATCTCCAACGGCGAGCACGAGCTCACCGAGAACATCATCCACCTGGTGCTGGCCAAGATCCCCGGGCCCGACGGCCGACCGGTTCCGGGCACGAAGGGCATCTCGCTCTTCATCGTGCCGAAGAAGCTGGTCGATACCGAAGGCGAGCTGACTGGCGAGCGCAACGACGTGGCGCTCGCGGGCTTGAACCACAAGCTCGGTTATCGCGGCATTCCGAACACCTTGCTCAACTTCGGCGAAGGCAAGCATCCGGTGCGAACTGGTTCGGGCGGTGGTCTGGACGGTGCCGGTGCCGGCGCCGTTGGATATCTGGTGGGCCATCCGGGCGAGGGCCTGCGTTGCATGTTCCATATGATGAACGAGGCGCGCATCGCCGTCGGGCTGGGCGCCGCGATGCTGGGCTACGCGGGCTACGAAGCGAGCCTCGCGTATGCAAGAGAGCGACCGCAGGGCCGCCCGATGGGCGCCGGCGGCAAGGACCCGACGCAGCCGCAGGTGCCGATCATTCGTCACGCCGACATCAAGCGCATGCTGCTGGCGCAAAAGAGCTATTGCGAAGGCGCGCTTGCGCTCGAGCTGTACTGCGCGCGCCTGGTCGACGAACTGCACACCGGAGCGGCCGATGCCGCTGCCGAGGCCAGCCTGCTGCTCGAGATGCTGACGCCGGTTGCCAAGAGCTGGCCCAGCGAATGGTGCCTCGAAGCCAACAGCCTGGCGATCCAGGTGCTCGGCGGCTACGGCTACACGCGCGACTTCCCGGTCGAGCAATACTGGCGCGACAACCGGTTGAACATGATCCACGAAGGTACGCACGGCATCCAGGCGCTGGACCTGCTCGGCCGCAAGGTCACGATGCTGGGCGGGCAAGGCCTGCGTCTGCTCGCTCAACGCATCGGCGCGACGGCCGAACGCGCAGCGCAGCTACCCGCGCTGGCCGAGCACGCGGAGGCGCTCGCCGGCGCAGTGGCGCGTCTCGCGCAGGCGACGAAGTCGGCCTGGGCCAGCGGCGAGCCCGTCGAGGCGCTGGCCAACGCCACGCCCTACCTGCAAGCTTTTGGCCACACCGTGCTGGCATGGATCTGGCTCGATGTGGCGCAATGTGCGCAGGTCCGTCTGAGTCAGGGTGCCGAGGCAGAGCTGCTTCACGGCAAGCTGGCCGCGTGCCGCTACTTCTTCCGCTACGAGCTGCCCCGCGTCGAAGCCTGGTTGAAGGTCGTCGAGACGCGCGACGACACCTGCCGCACGATGGCGGAAGCGTGGTTCTGATTTGAGGCGTTCTTGCGTCCAGGTGGGCTGGTGGTCGGTTTTCGGCCCATTGCCGTCCTTTAACGTCCGCTATGCAGGACACGACCGGCGCGGCAAAGGCGCGTCCGGGCAGGCCGTGGCGCTTCACTGGAGCGGTCGGCGCTGCGCGCCGACTTCCCTGCGATGCTCGGTCTCGTGGCCCCGTCGCAGAACTCACTTCGTTCACTGCCTTCGCTGCGTTCGGACATCCGCGACGAGCCAGTGGACGATTCGCGCTTCGCGCGGGGCCACGAGCCCTGGCCTTGCAGGCCGCGCCGGGCCAATCGGCCCGGCCGTTCGCAAGGCGCAAGCGGTCCCCCGGACCACTTGCCCCCGGGCTCACCTTCTCGGCGCCCCAGAGGCGCGCCCCGTCCTGCCCGAACGCGCCTTTGCTGGGACGCGGGCGCTGTTCGCGACAAGAACCACAAGCGTTGCCGCGCGGCGGGCGGTGCCCGGTGGGGGCGATTTCTGTGGCGACGAGAAGCGCAGGCCTGGGGTCGGCGTGCGAAGCACGCTTCGTAGACTGACTCGTCGCAGCTGTCTGAACGGAGTGAGCGCAGCGAACGCAGTGAGTTCTGCGACGCGACCCCAGGGCGAGCATCGCAGTGGAGTCGCAGCGAAGCGGAGACCGCCACAGCATGAGCCCCTGCCGGGCTCCGCCTGCCGCGCCGCGCCGAAGCCTCCAGAAAGCGGACGCACGCGGACGGCAGCAACGGGCCGAAAGCAGACGCTTCGGCCGTCTGACCAGGCGCCGCAGGTTCGGTCCGGCGCGGGGGGTCGGGCCGGATGATTCGCCACGTCGTTCTGTGGAAGCTGCGCGACGCGGGCGACGCGCCGCGCTTCAAGGCGCTGCTCGATAGCTGCAACGGCCTGGTGCCCGGCATGCACCAGTTCGATGTCGGCATCCGTCAGGATGGGCTCGACGCGAACGTCGATGTCGTGCTCGTGTCGCTGTTCAGCGACCGGGCGGCACTCGATGCGTACCAGAACCACCCCCTTCACCACGCTGTCGGCGCGCAACTCGGCCCCTTGCGAGAATCGCGCTACGTCATCGACTATCCAACGACCCCGGAAGCCACACCATGAGCACCCCGATCCAGAGACTCTTCGACCTCACCGGGCGCATCGCGCTCGTCACCGGGGGTTCGCGCGGCCTCGGGCTGCAGATCGCCGAATCGCTGGGCGAGGCGGGCGCGAAGATCCTGATCACGTCGCGCAAGGCGAGCGAGCTCGAGGAGGCCGCCGCGCACCTGCAGGCCAAGGGCATCGACACGCGCTGGATCGCCGCCGACGCCAGCCAGCCCGAAGAGGTGAGGCGCGTCGCCAGCGAGGCGATGCAGCGCCTGGGTCGGGTCGACATCCTCGTCAACAACGCCGGCGCCACCTGGGGCGCACCGGCCGCCGACTACCCGCTGGAGGCCTGGGACAAGGTGATGAACCTGAACATCCGCAGCGTCTTCCTAATGAGCCAGGCGATCGGCAAGGCGAGCATGATCCCGAACCGCCATGGCCGCATCATCAACGTCGCGTCGATTGCCGGGCTGTCGGGCGCTGGTGCCGACATCCAGTTCATCGCCTACGGCACGAGCAAGGGGGCGGTGGTCAACTTCACGCGCACGCTCGCCGGTGAATGGGGGCAGTACGGCATCACCGTCAACGCGCTGGCGCCGGGCTTCTTCCCGAGCAAGATGACCAAGGGCGTGCTGCAGACCTTCGGCGCCGACAAGCTGGCGGCCAATGCGCCGCTGCGCCGCCTCGGCGACGACGACGACCTCAAGGGCGCCGCGCTGCTGTTCGCGTCGCAGGCCGGCAAGCACATCACCGGGCAGATCCTCGCCGTCGACGGCGGCGTCAGCGCGGTGCACATGTGAGGTGGGTGGGGGCGACGCATTGAACGCCGCGGTCCGCATCCCGTTCGTCGAGATGCTCGGCCTCGAGTTCGTGGCCTGGGAAGGCGGCAGCTCCGAGATCGCGCTGACGCTGCGCGAGGAACTGTGCAACTCGTGGAGCGTCGTTCATGGCGGCGTGACGATGACGCTGCTCGACGTGGCGATGGCGCGCGCCGCGCGCAGCCCCAACCAGCCGGGCCACCCGACGAGCTCCGGCGTGGTGACGATCGAGATGAAGACGAGCTTCATGCGCCCCGGGCTCGGCCGCCTGGTCGGCAGGGGCAGGCTGCTGCAGCGTACCGCGTCGATGGCGTTCTGCGAAGCCTCGGTCTTCGATGCGTCGGGCCAGATCGTCGCCCACGCCACCGGCACCTTCAAGTACCTCAAGGGCCTGCCCGCGGGCGGGCGCAAGATCCAGCGCGCGGATGCCTCCGACTGACTCCTCCCTTCTTCCAAACCAGGAACCGACCATGACCACGCTCAACCGCCAATGGCACCTCGCCTCCCGTCCGAAGGGCGAGCCCACGGCCGACAACTTCCGCCTCGTCGAGACACCCTTGCCCGAGTTGAAGGACGGCGAGGTGCTGGTGCGGCACCATTACCTCTCGCTCGATCCGTACATGCGCGGGCGCATGAACGACGCCAAGAGCTACGCCCAGCCGCAGCCGCTCGACCAGGTGATGGGGGGCGGCACGGCGGGCGAAGTCGTGGCCTCGAAGCACCACGACTTCGCCGTGGGCGACCAGGTCGTCGGCATGGGCGGCTGGCAGGAGTATTCGATCGTCGAGGGCAACGCCCGCGGCATGCTGCGCAAGGTCGATACCGCGCACATCCCGCTGTCGGCCTACCTTGGCACGGTCGGCATGCCGGGGGTGACGGCATGGTACGGGCTGACCAAGATCATCGCTCCGAAGCCCGGCGAGACGGTGGTGGTGAGTGCGGCCAGCGGCGCCGTGGGCACCGTGGTCGGCCAGCTCGCCAAGGTGCGCGGATGCCGCGCCGTCGGCCTGGCCGGCGGGCCGGAGAAGACGCGTTACGTTGTGGACGAACTCGGCTTCGACGCCTGCATCGACTACCGGCTGCACCCGGACCTGAAGTCGCTCAGCGCGGCGCTGAACGAGGCCTGCCCGAACGGCATCGACGGCCACTTCGAGAACGTCGGCGGCATCACGCTCGACGCCGTGCTGCAGCGCATCAACGCCTTCGGCCGCATCGCCATATGCGGGATGATCGCCGGCTACAACGGCGCACCGATCCCGATCACGCAGCCGCAACTGATCCTGCAATCGCGGCTGAAGGTCGAAGGCTTCATCGTCAGCGAGCACATGGAGTTCTGGCCCGAGGCGCTGGCGGAGATCGGCGGCCTCGTTGCCACCGGAAGGATCAAGTACCGCGAAACGATCGCCCAGGGCATCGCGTCGGCGCCCGAGGCCTTCATCGGGCTGCTCAAGGGACGCAACTTCGGCAAGCAGCTGGTCAAGCTTGTCTAGGCAGGCGATCCGACGTCGGGTGATGGTCGTGAACCGCCCATGGACAGGAGCACCCAGCGTGCGGCATGGCCACCGCCCGTCTCTGGTGGCAAGCGCCCTCCGGGCTGGCGCATCGGTGGCGAGCCACGACGAACACGCGCGCCAGCAGCCTTGAATCCGGACTGACCGAGCACCTCCAACGGGAAGCCCATGAGTGAACTCATCCTGCACCACTACGCCGGCTCGCCGTTCTCGGAGAAGGTGCGCCTGGTGCTCGGCTACAAGGGCCTGGCCTGGAAGTCCGTCACCGTGCCGGTGATGCTGCCCAAGCCCGACGTGGTTGCGCTGACCGGCGGTTACCGGCGCACGCCATTCCTGCAGATCGGCGCCGACATCTACTGCGACAGCGCACTGATGTGCCGCGTGATCGAGCGCGTCGCGCCGGTGCCCACGCTCTTTCCGGCCGCAGGCGGCGGCGCGGCGAACATCATTGCGCAGTGGGCCGATTCGGCACTGTTCTGGGTTGCGGTGCCGTATGCAATGCAGCCGGCCGGCGTGCAACACATCTTCGGCGGCGTGCCCCCCGAATTCATCAAGGCCTTCGGTGCCGACCGCGCCGCGATGACCGCGGGCCTGCGCCGCGCGACCATGGACGACGCGCGGGCGCAGTTGCTGACCTACCTGGACTGGCTGGAGCGGCAGCTCTCCGACGGCCGCCGTTTCCTGTGCGGCGACGCGGCCAGCATCGCCGACTTCTCGGTCGCGCAGTCCGTCTGGTTCCTGCGGCGGGCGCCGCCGGTGGCCACCGTGCTGGGGCCTTTCGTGCGTGTCGGCGCGTGGTACGAGCGCGTGCACGCGTTCGGCCACGGGCAGCCCGGGCCGATCGGCAGCGAAGACGCGCTGGCGATCGCAGCCGCGGCGAAGCGCACGCTACCCACCACGGTCGAAGCCGATCAGGGTTTCGCACCGGGCGATGCCGTCACCGTGACGCCCACCGACTATGCGCAAGACCCGGTGAGCGGCAGCCTGTGCGGCCTGAACCGGGACGAAGTGGCGATCCAACGCACCGACGCCAGGGCGGGGCGGGTCGTGGTGCACTTTCCGCGCATCGGGTTTCAAGTCAGCAAGGACGCGACGCAATGAAGACATTCAAGGGCCGCACGGCGGTGATCACCGGCGCCGCCTCGGGCTTCGGCCTCGAGGCCGCGCGCATCGCTGCGCGCGAAGGCATGAACGTGGTGTTGGCCGACGTGCAGCAGGATGCGCTCGATCGCGCCACGGCCGAAGTGTCGGCGCTCGGTTCGCAGGTGCTGCCCTTCCGGCTCGACGTCTCGAAGGCGCCCGAGGTCGAAGCCCTGGGCGCAGCCACCTTGGCACGCTTCGGCGCGCCGCACCTCGTGTTCAACAACGCCGGTGTGGGTGCGGGTGGCCTGATCTGGGAAACCACGGTCAAGGACTGGGAGTGGGTCATCGGCGTCAACCTGATGGGCGTGGCCCATGGCGTGCGCGTGTTCACGCCGATGATGCTCGAGGCGGCAAGGAAGGACGCTGCCTACGAAGGCCGCATCGTCAATACCGCTTCGATGGCCGGCCTGCTGAACCCGCCGAACATGGGCGTCTACAACGTGTCCAAGCATGCGGTGGTGTCGCTCAGTGAGACGCTGTACCAGGACCTGTCGCTGGTCACCGAGCAGGTCGGCGCGTCGGTGCTCTGTCCGTTCTTCGTGCCCACCGGCATCCACCAGAGCCAGCGCAACCGGCCGGCCGAGGTGAGCGATGGCGCCGTGCCGACGCGCAGCCAGCGCATCCAGCAGGCGCTGAGCGAAAAGGCGGTGGGTTCGGGCAAGGTGAGCGCGGCGGACGTGGCGCAGCTCGTGTTCGATGCCGTTGCCGAACGCCGCTTCTACATCTACAGCCACCCGAAAGCACTGGCCAGCGTGCAGACGCGGCTGGAAGACATCATGCAGGCACGCAACCCGACCGACCCCTTCGCGCACAAGCCCGAGATTGGCGCCGAACTCCGCGCCGCGCTGCGCGCAGCCCCATGAGAACGTCGGATGCGTGAGGGCGCGGCCGAGACTGCGCCCGCCGCGGGCCGGGCGGACCTCATCGAACCGTTCTGGCTCGCCTATCAACGCGCAGGCGACGTTTGCGTCGAGGGATTCTCCGCGAGCGCGTTCGGCTCGACCCGTGCGCTTGCCGACACGCTGGCCGAAGCCGTGCTCGCCGGGGGCAAGCGCGCCCACGCCACGCTGCGGCGCGACTTCGAGAAGGATCTCGACCCTCTGCCGCTGCCCGGGGACCACCTGGTGGTGCTCGACGGCGCGGGCTGCCCGCGCGCGATCGTGCGCCACACCCATGTCGAGCTGCGCCATTTCAACGAGATCGACGACGCGTTCGCGTTCGAAGCCGGCGAGGGCGACTTGAGCCTGCGCTGGTGGCTGGTCGCGCACCGGCAGGACTTCTCCGAACGCGCCGAGCGCGAGGGCTTCGTGATGGACGAGACGGCAGTGCTGGTGCTCGAGTATTTCGAGCGGGTCTGGCCGCCCGGCCAAGGCTCCGCTGCGGGACCGATCACGCGTTGACTGCGCTCGGCAGCCCACCGCCTGAACCGTCTTGGCTTCGCTGGCATTGGTGACAACGAGCAGGACGCGGCATGCCACCGTTGGCTCGGCGCGCGTCCGCGGCTCGAACGGCAGGAGCGCATCGCCCACCGACGGCAGCTCGCTGTAGTCACGGACGACGGCATCGTGGCGGAGCGTCGCGCCGCGGTTCTCCCCCGCCTTGACAGGCGAGACGTGGCCGTCCTCGGTCACCACCCAGCAGGCAGCCAGGCGCATCGGCGCACCGGGCCCGCGCACGAGGCGGGCGACGGAGGCGCCGCGGTCTTGCGTCAATGTCAAGTGCACCTTCGCCGGCCGGCTGTGTCGGCGCGGAGCGCCGGGCCAGCCGCGACAGGCGGCGCCGCGACGATCACCTGCAGCGCACGGACGAAGCGTGCGCCGGCGCGTGCGCTGCCTTCGAGCTGCCATCGCGTGCAGACGGGGTCGGCGAAGCGGTCCTGCCAGCCGAGTCGATCCCAGCAGTCGACGTGAAAGGCGAGGCCCACGATGCCAGGCTGCCCACGCAGGGCGCTGCGCGAACTGTCGGCCTGCGGGCACGGGTTGCAGCCTTCCGAGTTGTAGAGCTCGACCACGGTCGGCACGGTGACGCCGCTTGTCGCATTGCAGACCGGGGTGCCTGCGGGCTCGGCAGCGGTGACTTCGAAACCGCCCGCGAGCAGCAGCGCCAGAGCAGGGACCTGGGGCCAGTGGTGCATCGCGAGCTCCGATGCCGACATGTCGCTTGGTCACGAAGGCGCACGCGACCTGACAGTCGGTTCCAGGTCTCGCATCGCGGCTGGCCCCAGAATGCGCTTGCGCCGCAACGGCTGCGAATCCGATACCCGAATGACGAACCCCCTCCCACCCGAAGACCGGGGCCGCGGCGCAAGCGCGGTCGTCGTCGGCGCCGGCCCGGCCGGCCTGATGGCCGCCGAAACGCTCGCCGCAGCCGGCCTGAGCGTCGATGTGCACGACGCGATGCCCTCGGTCGGGCGCAAGTTCCTGCTGGCCGGCAAGGGCGGCCTCAATCTCACGCACAGCGAGCCGCTGGAGCGCTTCCTGGGCCGCTACGGCGCGCGCCGCGCCGTGCTGGAGCCGATGTTGCGCGACTTCGGCCCCCCCGAACTGCGGGCCTGGGCAGCGGGGCTGGGCGTCAGCACCTTCGTCGGCAGCTCGGGCCGGGTGTTCCCGAGCGACCTGAAGGCCGCGCCGCTGCTGCGCGCCTGGCTGCACCGTCTGCGTGCCGCCGGGGTGCGCTTTCACATGCGCCAACGCTGGCTGGGATGGGACGAGCGCGGCGCACTGCGCTTTGCCACGCCAGCCGGCGAACAGACGGCAGCACCGGCGGCCGTGGTGCTGGCGCTGGGCGGCGGCAGCTGGGCGCGGCTCGGGTCCGATGGCGCGTGGGTGCCGCTGCTCGCGGCGCAGGGCGTGCCGGTGGCGCCCTTGCGCCCAGCGAACTGCGGCTTCGACGTCGGCCGCACCGAAGCCGGGCCCGAGGCCGGCGGCTGGAGCGAGCACTTCCGCAGCCGCTTCGCCGGCCAGCCGATCAAGCCGGTGGCGCTGGCGTTCGAAGTGGCCGGCTTCGCGCGGCAGGGCGAGTTCGTCGTCACCGAGACCGGCGTCGAAGGCAGCCTCGTGTATGCCGCATCGGGCGCGATCCGCGATGCGATCGAAGCCCATGGCGGGGCCACCGTCCACCTCGACCTGTTGCCCGGTCGCGATGCCGCGAGCGTGCTGCGCGAAGTGGCGCATCCGCGCGGTCCACGCTCGCTGGCCACGCATCTCAAGAGCCGGCTCGGCGTCGGCGGCGTGAAGGCCGCACTGCTGCATGAATTGCTGCCGCGCGCGGTGATGCACGACGCTCCCCAGCTGGCGGCGGCGCTGAAGGCCTTGCCACTGCGGCTTGTGCGCGCGCGGCCGCTGGATGAAGCAATCAGCAGCGCCGGCGGCGTGCCGTTCGAGGCACTCGACGCCGGGCTGATGCTGCGCGCGACGCCCGGCGTCTTCTGCGCCGGCGAGATGCTCGACTGGGAAGCCCCGACCGGCGGCTACCTGCTGACGGCTTGCTTTGCCAGCGGGCGCGTCGCGGGCAGGGCGGCGGCGCGCTGGCTCGCGGCATCCTGAGCGAGGCTGTCGCCCCCGAAGCCGGCTGCGCCAGCGGACCCTCGGGCTGGCGACGACGCGATACCACAGCGAAGGGCGCGGTTCGTGGCGTGACGCTGTGGCACACTGCGCCGCCTTCACTGCCAGATGGCCTTCCTTGAACAAGATTCTTTTGCAGATTGCCGCCGAGCTCCAGGTTCGTCCGGCACAGGTTGGCGCCGCCATCTCGCTGCTCGACGGCGGGGCCACGGTTCCCTTCATCTCGCGGTACCGCAAGGAGGCGACCGAGGGCCTCGACGACACGCAACTGCGCCTGCTGGAGGGGCGGCTGGCCTACCTGCGCGAGCTGGAAGAACGCCGCGTGGCGGTGCTCAAGAGCATCGACGAGCAGGGCAGGCTCTCGCCCGAACTGCGCGCCACCATCGATGCCGCGCCCACCAAGCAGGAGCTCGAGGACCTGTACCTGCCCTACAGGCCCCGGCGGCGAACCAAGGCGATGATCGCGCGCGAGGCCGGCATCGAGCCGCTGGCCGACCGCCTGTTTGCCGACCCGGCGCTCGACCCGCTGGCCGAGGCGGCAGCCTACGTCAATGCCGACGCGGGATTCGCCGATGCGCCGGCGGTACTCGACGGCGTGCGCGACATCCTTGCCGAACGCTGGGCCGAAGACCCGGCCCTCGTGGGCACGCTGCGCGAGTGCCTGTGGGCCGAGGGCTTGCTGAAGGCGAGTCTCGTCGCAGGCAGGGACGCGAACGACCCCGACGTCGCCAAGTTCCGCGACTACTTCGACTACGACGAACCGATCCGCAGCGTGCCCTCGCACCGTGCGCTGGCGGCATTTCGCGGCCGCACGCTCGAGATGCTCGACGTGACACTGCTGACGCCCGACGAAGCCCTTGCGCTGCAAACGCGCGCGCCGGGCGCGAAGGCCTCGACCGCGCTCGTCGAAGGCCGCATCGCGCTGCACCTGCGCTGGAGCCACCAACAGCGCGCGAGCGACGACCTGATCCGCAAGACCATCGCCTGGGCCTGGAAGGTCAAGCTCAGCCTGAGCCTGGAGCGCGACCTGTTCACGCGCCTGCGCGAAGAGGCCGAGCGCGTCGCGATCAAGGTCTTTGTCGAGAACCTGCGCGACCTGCTCCTCGCCGCGCCGGCCGGGCAACGCGTGGTCATGGGGCTGGACCCTGGGATCCGCACCGGCTGCAAGGTGGCGGTCGTAGATGCGACGGGCAAGGTACTGGCCACCGACACCGTCTTTCCGCACGAGCCGCGCCGCGACTGGGAAGGTTCGCTGCACGTGCTGGCGCGGCTGTGCGCCGCGCACGGCGTGAACCTGATCGCGATCGGCAACGGCACCGCGAGCCGCGAGACCGACCGGCTGGCGGCCGATCTGATCGGGCGCCTGCAGGGGCTGGCACCGGGCGCGACGATCGAGAAGGTCGTGGTCAGCGAAGCCGGCGCGTCGGTGTATTCGGCGAGCGAGTACGCGAGCCGGGAACTGCCCGAGCTCGACGTCACCCTGCGCGGCGCGGTGAGCATCGCGCGCCGCCTGCAGGACCCGCTGGCCGAGTTGGTCAAGATCGACCCGAAGAGCATCGGCGTCGGCCAGTACCAGCACGACGTGAACCAGGCCGAGCTGGCGCGCTGCCTGTGCGCGGTCGTCGAGGATTGCGTCAACTCGGTCGGCGTGGACCTGAACACGGCGTCGAGCCCGCTGCTGGCGCGCGTCTCGGGCCTGTCGGCCACGGTGGCGGCGAACATCGTGCGCTGGCGCGATGCGAACGGCGCGTTCCGCAACCGCCAGCAGTTGCGCGAGGTGACGGGCCTGGGCGCCAAGACCTTCGAGCAGGCCGCAGGCTTCCTGCGCATCCGGGGTGGCGACAACCCGCTCGACGGCTCGGGCGTGCACCCCGAGACCTATCCGGTCGTGCAGCGGATCCTCGTCGCGGTGAACAAGCCGGCGGCCGAGGTGATGGGCCGCAGCGACGTGATCCGCGGTCTGAAACCCGAGGCCTTTGCCGACGAGGCCTTCGGCGCGATCACGGTCAAGGACATCCTCGCCGAACTCGAGAAGCCCGGCCGCGACCCTCGTCCCGATTTCAGGGTGGCACGCTTCAACGCCGGCGTGGACGAGCTCAGGGACCTGCAGCCCGGCATGACGCTCGAGGGCACGGTCAGCAACGTCGCGCAGTTCGGCGCCTTCGTCGATCTCGGCGTGCACCAGGACGGCCTGGTGCACGTGAGCCAGCTCAGCCACAAGTTCGTCACCGACGCGCGCGAAGTGGTCAAGACGGGCGACATCGTCAAGGTCAAGGTGCTCGAGGTGGACGTGCCGCGCAAGCGCATCTCGCTGACGATGAAGCTCGACGCCAAGGTCTCCCCGCGGGGCGAGCGCGATGGCAACGGCTTTCGCCCGGCAGCGCGTGGCGAGCGCGTCGGTGCTGGCACGCGCTCGCCGGCCCAGGCTTCGTCGGCGATGGCAGCGGCGTTTGCGAAGCTGCAGCGCCGGAGCTGATCGCTGCGGTCGGCTGGCGCGCATCCGGCGCGACCGTGTCGGCCGCCAGACCGGCGCGGAGCCGGCAGGATTCGCCGGCCGAAAGCGTGCGCGCCTCGACGCCGCCTGTACGATGGGCGCGCCGATTCCGGCATGCAGCGGTGAACTTCGATGAATCCGTCCCCCGAAGACGCTTCGGCGTACCTGGAGCAGCGGGCACTTGCATTGATGCTGGTCGCGGTCTCGGCGGCCTTCGGCTGGATACTGCTCCCGTTGTTCGGCACGATCCTCTGGGGTTCGATCATTGCGTTGCTGTTCGCGCCGCTGTACCGCCGTCTGTTGCGGCGGCTGGATCGGCGGCGCACGGCGGCGGCGTTGTTGACGCTGGCGATCGTGCTCGTCATCGTGGTGCTGCCCCTGGCCGCGATCACCGCCTCGCTGGCGCGCGAAGCGGCCGCCGTATATCTGCGCTTGCAGTCGGGCGAGTTGAACCCGACGCTGTTCTTCCACGGTGCGTTCGATGCACTGCCCGGCTGGATGACCACGCTGCTCGACCACTTCGGCCTGATCGATTTCGACACGCTGCAAAGGCGCCTGCTCGCCGCGATGGCGCAGGCCAGCCAGTTCATCGCGACGCAGGCGTTCAGCCTCGGCCAGAACACCTTCGAGCTCGTCGCCAGCCTCTTCATCACCCTGTACCTCGCGTTCTTCCTGATCCGCGACGGCGAAGGCGTTGTGCGCGCCGTGCGGCGCGCGATTCCGCTGCCGCCCCAGCACCAGCAGGAGTTGCTCGACAAGTTCGGCGCCGTGATCCGCGCCACGGTCAAGGGCAACCTGCTGGTGGCGGCGATCCAGGGTGCGCTGGGCGGCATCGCGTTCTGGTTTCTCGGGGTCAGGGCCGCCCTGCTCTGGGCGGTGCTGATGGCCTTTCTGTCGCTCCTGCCGGCCGTCGGTGCGGCACTGGTCTGGCTGCCGGTCGCCGCCTACTTCTTGCTGACCGGCGCCATCTGGCAGGGCGTCGCGCTCGTCGCCTACGGCGTGCTCGTGATCGGACTGGTGGACAACCTGCTGCGGCCGGTGCTGGTGGGCAAGGACACTCGGATGCCGGACTACCTGGTGATGATCACGACCCTCGGCGGCATGGCGGTGTTCGGCCTCAACGGCTTCGTCGTCGGCCCGGCGATCGCGGCGATGTTCATCGCGGTCTGGCACATCCACGCGGACATGCGCACCGGGCCGGGGCTGTAGCTGTCGGTCATCGATGCCGCGGTGGCCTGGTTCACGTGAGCCAGCTCGCCAACCGCTTCGTCAACGACGCCCGCGAGGTGGTGCGCACCGGCGACGTGTTGAAGGTGAACGTGCTGGAGGTCGACCTGGCGCGCAAGCGCGTCTCGCTGACGATGAAGGTCGACGCGCAAGTCAGGGCCAAGGGCCGGGATGAGCTTGAGCGTGGCCAGCCCGCGGTGGCGCCCGGCCGGCAGGCTCGGGACCAGGCGCGTCCGACAGCGCCGGCTGCCCCGACCTCTTCTGCAATGGCGGCCGCATTCGCCAGGTTGCGGCGGAGGAGCCGAACCCCGGCCCGCGCCGGCGCGACCGCGGCCACGGCCCGCAGGCGGCTTCGCGGCGAGCGGGCCCCAGGGCCGCGCCGCGCCCAGCCCGCCCCCCGCGCGGCTCAAGAAAGCCCGGGGCGGCCCGGCGCTTCCTGGTGACTCGTCGCGAGGCCTCGAACGCGGATTGCTCAGCGCGCGGTCGGGCTTCGGGCGCGTGACTTCCTCGCGAGGGTCTTCGATGTTGCGACCCGCTTTCGCGCGGCCGGGCCGGGTCGGGGCTGCCGCGGCAGGGCCTCGCGGAGCAGTCGCTCGCACGCTTCCTGGGACATCCGGATCGGCACCGGGTAGTTCGTATCCGCCTCCCAGCAGGCGGCCTCGGCCAGCGCCGGAATGTCTTTCTCGCGCAGCGCGTCGAGGTGTTGCGGGATTCCCAGTTGGCGGTTCAGGGCCTCAACCGAGTCGAGGAACGTCTTCGCCAGTTCGGCTTCGGGCTCGCCTTCCTGGCCGACCTTCGCCCGGATCGCCAGCGTCGCCAGCTTGGCCGTGATGACCGGGCTGGAGTACCGCAGCACCAGCGGCAGCATGATGGCGTTGGCCAGGCCGTGCGGCGTGTGGTAGCGCCCACCCAGCTGGTGGGCGATCGCGTGGACGTTGCCCACGTTGGCGCGCGTGAAGGCCAGCCCGGCGTAGGTCGACGCGAGCGCCATGTTCTCGCGCGCGAGGAGGTTCGCGCCGTCGGCGTAAGCGAGCGGCAGGTTGGCGTAGATCATCCCGACGGCGGCGAGCGCCATCCGGTCGGAGAAGTCGGTTCCCCAGTGGCCGATGTACGCCTCGACGGCGTGCGTCAGCGCGTCCATGCCGGTGGACGCGGTGATGTGGCCCGGCAGGCCCGTCATCAGGCAGGGGTCCAGCGCCGCCATCTGCGGAACGATGCGCGTGTCGGCGATGACGAGCTTCTGGCCCTTGGCCGGATCCGAGATCACCGCGGCGACGGTCACCTCGGAACCCGTGCCGGCCGTGGTCGGTACGGCATAGATCGGCACCGGGCTGCGGCGTGCCTTGAAGTAGCCGACCAGTTCGCGGGGATGCTTGTCGTTGGCGGCTGAGAGCCCGATGGCCTTGGCCGCGTCCATCACCGAGCCGCCGCCGAACGCGACGATCGCATCGCAGTGCTCGCGGCGGAATAGCTTGATGCCCTTCTCGACCAGCGCGATCGGTGCGTCGGGGGTGATCGCGTCGAAGACGACGAACGCGGTGCCGCCTCCGGTCAGCGCATCGGTCAGCGGCTTGGTGAGCCCGAGACGGGTGATGGGCTCGTCGCTGACGAGCAGGATCCTGCGGTGGCCGAAGCCGTTGAGGGCCTCGGCGAGGCGCACGCTCGAGCCGGGCCCCACCAGCAGGATCGGCTGCGGAATGGGCAGCAGCCGGGTGACCACGCCCGCGGCGCGCTTCACGACCGGCAGTCCAACTGAACGCGCCATGTCGCCGATCAATTCGGTTATCACAATCATCCTCCATCATCTGCATCGGACGCGCCGGCGACATGCCGGGCGGAAACGGTCGACGGCCACCATTTGACGGCAGGAATTCCATGAAGAACGTGATCAGCATCAGTCTGGGTTCGAGTAAGCAGGACTTCGAGTTCACGACCCGGTTCATGGGCCGGCGCATCAGCGTACGGCGCCTGGGCACGAACGGCAGCACCGAGAAGGCCGAGAAGTTGCTCAAGCACTGGGAAAAGCACGCCGACGCGATCGGTCTCGGCCTGGTGAGCGACCGCTACAGCGTCGGCTCGCTGCGCTTCGTCGACAAGGAAAGCGAACGGCTGAAGGCGCTGGTGACCGAGGTGCCGGTGACGGCCGGCAGCCGGCTGGGCGAGATCTTCCAGGAATGGGCCGTGCGCCACACGCAGATCGAGCTTGGGGGCTATTTCAACAACGCCATCGTGCTGTTCTTCTCCGGCATGACGCAATACAAGCTGGCGATGTCGATGTCGGAATACACCGAGAACCTGCAGTTCGCCGACCCGCTGCTGCAGCTCGGCGTTCCCAAGCTGCTGACCTCGCTCGACGCGCTGTCGCTCTACACGACTGGCGCGCACTACGTGTCGGACTGGATGCCGCCCGGCCTGGCGACGCCGGGTCTGCTCAAGGACTGGACGCGCTTCGTGCTGCGCAAGGCCTTGCAGGAGGCGAGCGTGGTCGTCGCGCCGGTGCACGAACTCGACGACTTCGGACTCGAGGAACTTGCAGGCAAGACGATCATCACGTCGACCGTCAACGACGAGCGCATCGCGCAGTTCCGCGACAAGGGCGTCAACATGGTGATCGACGGCTCGCCGTTCATGTTCGACCACGTGCTCGGCCCGAACCTGCTCGACGCGATGATCGTCGCCGCCACCGGCAAGAGTCCGGACGAGATCCTCGAGGACGACTACCTCGGGATCATCACCGAGCTGCAGATGAAGCCGCGCATCATCTATCCGAGCGGCTTCAAGCGGATGAACCGGTTCGCCTTCGTGATCCACCCGCTGTCGCAGGAATACTTCAAGGTCGTCAAGCCGATCGACATGCTGTCGCGCGTCTCGCCGCCGATCTTCATGGACACGCTGGAGAAGGTGATGGCCTACGCGCCGCCGTTCGTCTACTCGAGGGTCACCGGCATCAAGTCGCCCACTGGCGCCGAGGCCGAGGGTTGGCTGATCTCGGTCGGCGGAACGCCGAAGGAGATCATGAGCCGCAGCCCGGAGTTCACCTACCGACGCCTGCTCGACGCCGCAGCGATGGCCAAGCGCCTGGGCGCGCAGATCATGGGCCTCGGCGCGTTCACCAAGGTCGTCGGCGACGCCGGGCTGACGGTGGCCAAGCGCGCGCCGCTGCCGATCACCACCGGCAACAGCTACAGCGCCTCTGGCGCGCTGTGGGCCGCGCACGACGCAGTGCTGCGGATGCGCCTGCTGCCGCCGCCCAAGGGCAAGGAGAGGGTGAAGTTCAAGGCGATGGTGGTCGGCGCGACCGGAGCCATCGGCTCGGCCTGCTCGCGCCTGCTCGTCAAGGCCGCCGAGGAGGTCTACCTCGTCTCGCCCGAGACCGCCAAGCTGCTCGCGCTGAAGGAATCGATCCTGCAGGAGACGCCCGACGCCAAGGTGTACCTCTCGGCGCGCACCGACAGGAACCTGGGCGAGATGGACATGATCGTCACCGCCACCTCGGGCGCAGGCAAGAAGGTGCTCGACATCATGAAGGTCAAGCCCGGCTGCGTGATCACCGACGTCGCCCGCCCGCTGGACCTGCCGCCCGAGGAAGTCGCCAAGAGGCCGGACGTGCTGGTGATCGAGTCGGGCGAGATCCAGTTGCCCGGCGAGGTGTCGATGAAGAACATCGGCCTTCCCCCGAACGTCGCCTACGCGTGCCTGGCCGAAACGATCGTGCTGGCGCTCGAGGGCCGGTTCGAGAACTACACCGTCGGCCGCGCGATCGAGTGGGAGAAGGTGCGCGAGATCTATCAGCTCGGCCTGAAGCACGGCATGAAGCTGGCGGCGATCTCGGGCGTCAACGGGGTCTTCACCGACGAGGACATCGCCCGCGTGCGCGAACTTGCGCTCGCCGCGCGAGCGAAGAAGGCGGCGGCGCGGAGGAAGCCGCCCGCTGCGCAGCCGGCATCGCCCGAGCCCGCGGTGGCTCCCCGCAAGCGCGCCGCGACGCGGCGGACCAGGGCCTGACGAGCCGTCCCGACTCGCCCGCGCCGTCGCCCGCCTTCACGCCGCAGGTTCAAGCGCCGAAGTCCGCCGCCCCCAGTTCGATCGGCTGCCCGTGCGGCGTGCGCTCGGCGGCGTGGTCCCATGCGTCGCGGTAGCGCGCGAGCTCGTCGGACGAACTGGCGCCCTTGGCGGAGACCAGCGCCTCGAGCGCGGCGAGCCAGTGGCGGTAATACGTGTCGCCGAGGTCGGCATCGCCGCCGCCCTGCGCGGCATCGATCTGCGCGGCGAGTGCCTGCGCCCATTCGGGCCAGGTGAACAGGCCGCGCTGGTGCAGCGAGACGGCGAGCGCGAACGCGTGCGCTTCCCACGGCTCGCGGAAGACCGGGCCGTCGCGATCGGCGGGCAGGCCTTGCGGCAGCGGCGGCAGGCTTGCTGTCGTCATCCCGCCTCCAGGTATGGTTCCCAGGCGTCGATCGACACGCGCAGGCCGGGTGTGGCCGAAGCGCCCCAGAGTTCGGCGCCTTCGAACGCGACGCTGTAGAGCCACTGCGGCTGCTCGCCCAAGCCGCGGGCATGCGCGTCTGCGAACACGTGCGGGCCGTGCACGCGTTCGACCACGCCCTGGCGGCCGTGAACGTAGCCCGGAAGGCGGGTGTGGTGGGCGACGCGCCCGTTGCGCGCGCGGACCCGGTCGCCGGGCCCGAAGCGCGCTGCGCCCGCGATCTCTCGCGCGGTCGGCGAGCCCCGCGCCAGTGCGGCGGCGACCTCGGTTGCACGCAGCACCCGCGCGACCGGGGCCGGCGGGTGCAGCATCCGGCCGGCGGCCAGCTCGTCGGCCAGCGCGAGGCCGCGCTCGGCGTGCAGCTTCTCGAGCGCAGCGATCCAGATCTCGCAATAGCTCAGCCTTGCGTAGTCCGGCAGCGTCTCGCGCGCAGCGCGGCTCGCATCGAGATTCCACGCGCCGGTCGCGCCCATCGCCACCGTGACCGCCAGCGCGTAAGCCTCCCAGGCGGCGTGGAAGACTTCGCCCTCGGGTTCGGGCGTGACCGCGCCGTATCCGTCCTGCCCGCCGAGGTCGGCCTGCGTGACGTAGCTCACGACGCGCCCCCCGGCGCGCGCGCGAGGCCGGTGCCGATCATCGAGTCGCGCGTGACCAGCGCGGCGAGCTCGTCCTCCGACAGGCCCTCGCTCCCCGGCGGACGCTGCGGGATGACGAGGCAGCGCACCTCGGCGGTCGAGTCCCAGACGCGGATCGAAGTCGTCTCGGGCAGCGTCACGCCGAAGTCGGCCAGCACGCCGCGCGGGTCCTTCACCGCCCGCGAGCGGTAGGGCGCGCTCTTGTACCAGGTCGGCGGCAGGCCGAGCACGGGCCAGGGGTAGCAACTGCAGAGCGTGCAGACGACCAGGTTGTGCTGCGTGGGCGTGTTCTCCACTGCCACCATGTGCTCGCCCTGGCGCCCGCTGTAGCCCAGCGACGCGATGGCCGCGCTGGCATCGCGCAGCAGCCAGTCGCGAAAGCCTTCGTCGGTCCAGGCGCGGGCGACGACACGGGCGCCGTTTCGCGGGCCGATCTTCGTCTGGTAGGTCTCGATCAGCACGTCGAGCGCGGCCGGGTCGATGTAGCCCTTCTGCGCCAGCACGGTCTCGAGCGCGCGCACGCGCAGCTCCATCTCGCCGAGCTCGCTGTGGTCGTGATCGTGGTCGTGGTCATGACTCATCGGTGAATCCTACCTCGCGCCAGGCCGCGCCGACATCGTGGGCGGCGCTTTGGGGCATCATGCCAGGGCAGCGCGCACTCCGCACGGACCCCTGATGAACGACGTCACGCAATGGCTCCACGCGCTCGGGCTCGACGAGCATGCGCCGGCCTTCGTCGCGCAGGACATCGGCCTCGATGTGCTGCCGCAGCTTGCCGATGCCGACTTGAAGGAGCTCGGCGTCGCCCTGCTCGGCCAGCGCAAGCGGCTGCTCAAGGCGATCGCAGCGTTGCCGGCGGGCGCAACGGCGCCGGGCGCAGAGTCCACCGAGGCGGCGCCGGCGGTGGCGCGCGACGCCGAGCGGCGCCAGCTCACGGTGATGTTCTGCGACCTCGTGGGCTCGACGCAACTCGCCGGCCGCCTCGACCCCGAGGATCTGCAACGCCTGATCCGCGGCTACCACCACGCGGTGACCGCCGCGGTCGCGCCCTACGACGGCCATGTGGCGCAGTTGCTCGGTGACGGTTGCCTGGTGTACTTCGGCTACCCGAGGGCGCACGAGGACGACGCCGAGCGCGCCGTGCATGCGGCACTGAATGTGCTGCAGGCGGTTGCGGCGTTCAGGCCGCAGGGCGGCCTCGAACTGCAGACGCGGATCGGCATTGCCACCGGCCTGGTCGTGGTGGGCGAGATCGGCACCGGCACCGCGGCGGTCGAGCAGACGGCCAGCGGCGAAACGCCGAACCTCGCGGCGCGCCTGCAGGCGCAGGCGGCGCCGGGCGAGATCGTGCTCGCGGCCGAGACGCGCCACCTGGTGGGTGCGTTGTTCGAGCTCGAGCCGACCGGCGCGCTGCAGCTCAAGGGCTTCGCCGCGCCGGTCGAGGCCTGGCGCGTGCGCGGCGAGCGCAGCGTGGCGAGCCGCTTCGAGGCGCAGCACGAGAGCGAGCTGATCGACTTCATCGGCCGCGCGAGCGAGGTCTCGCTGCTGCTCGAGCGCTGGGGCCAGGCGCGCGACGGCGAAGGGCAGGTGGTGCTGCTGTCGGGCGAGGCCGGGATCGGCAAGTCGCGCATCTGCCAGACGCTGCGCGAGCGGCTGGCCGGCGAGCGCCATGCGACCGTGCTGCTGCAATGCTCTCCGTACCACCGCAACAGCGCGCTGTACCCGGTGCTGCAGTATTTCGAGCGCACTACCGGCATCGCGCCCGGCGACCCGCCCGCGCTGCGCGGGCAGAAGCTCGAACGGCTGATGGGCTCCGAGATGGAGCTGTCGGCAGCGTCGCACGGCCAGTTGCTGCGGCTGGTGGGCGCGCCCGACGGCGGTCGCCTGCCACCGGCGGGCGAGAACCCGCAGCAGGAGAAGGATCAGATCTTGCAAGCACCGATCGCCCTGCTGCACGCGCTGGCCAGGCAGTTGCCGGTGCTGCTGCTGATCGAGGATGCGCACTGGATCGACCCGACGACCGAGGAACTGGTCGGCCTGGCGATCGAGCAGTCGCGCGACGCCCGGCTGCTGGTGCTCGTCACCTGCCGCCCCGAGTACGCGCCGCCCTGGGGCAGCCACGCCAACCTGACCCGACTGGCGCTGAACCGCCTCGGCCAGCGCCAGTGCGCCGAGCTGGTCGCCGCGGTGGCGGGCCGGCGCGCCCTGCCGGCTGAGGTGCTGGCCGAGATCATCGCCAAGACCGACGGCATCCCGCTCTTCGTCGAGGAGCTGACCAAGACGGTCGTGCAGTCGGGCCTGCTCGAAGAGACCGCCGACGGCTACCGCCTGCGCGGGCCGCTGCCGGCGCTGGCCATCCCTTCGACCTTGCAGGACTCGCTGATGGCGCGGCTCGACCGCCTGGCGCCGGCCAAGGAAGTGGCGCAGGTCGGCGCGATGATCGGGCGCGAGTTCGGCCACCGGCTGCTGGGCGCCGTGCTCCGGATGCCGCCGGAGCGGCTCGACGCGGCGCTCGACGAGCTGGTGCGCTCCGAGCTCGTGTCGCGCCGCGGCGTGCCGCCCGATGCGGTCTACACCTTCCGCCACGCGCTGATCCGCGACACCGCCTACAACAGCATGCTCAAGGGCCAGCGCGTGCTGCGCCACGGGCACATCGCCGCGGCGATCGAGCAGATCGCGCCCGACACGGTGGCCGCGCAACCCGAGCTGCTGGCCTACCACTGCCAGGAGGGCGGGCAGGCCGAGGCGGCGCTGCGCTTCTGGGCCGCCGCCGGAGACCTGGCGGTGCAGCGCTGGTCCAACCGCGAGGCCGCGACGCACTACCGCGCTGCGCTCGCGCTGCTGCAGCGGCTGGACGCGTCGGCGCAGCAGCGCGACAAGAGGGAGCTCGACCTGCAGATGAAGCTCGGCCACGTGCTGATGCAGACGGAGGGCTATACCTCGCCGACGACGGTGGCGAGCTTTGCAAGGGCCCGCGAGCTGGCCTCGCAGCTCGGCCAGACCGACACCTGCGTCGTCGCGTGCAGCGCCTTCGGCGCCACGCTGTGGGCGAGCGGGCGCTTCGCCGAGGGGCTGGCGCTGCTCGACCAGTTCGGGCCCGACGAGCTGGCGAGCATGAAGCCGATGAGCCGCGTGTTCCGTGCCATCGTGTCGGGCCTGATCAAGCTGCACCTCGGCAGGCTGGAGGAGTCCCAGGCATTGATGGTGGTCACGCTGCGCGACCTGGCGGCCATCCCGCCTGACGAGCTTCAGGATGTGAGCGGCGCCGATCCGCGCGTCGTCGCGCTGACGCAGAGCGTCTCGGTCTGCGTCCCGATGGGCCTGCTCGACCAGGCCGACGCCCACACGCTGGCGGCGATGCAGGTTTCGCGCGAACGCGGCCATCCGCCTACGCAGGCCTGGGCGATGTCGCTCGAGCGCTGGATGGCGTTTCGCCACGGCGACATGGCAGCGTCGATCCGCCTGTCGAAGGAGCGGCTCGCGCTCTCGGAGCGGCTAGGGCTCGAGTCGCAGCTCGGCTCGGGCCGCATGCTGCTCGGGCGCGCGATGGTCGGCCAGGGGCAGGTGCAAGAGGGTGCGCGGCTACTGCACGAGGGCTTTGCGCTGTGGTCGGCCGACGGCTCGCAGACCGGCATCACCGAATTCGCTGCGATCGCCGCCGACGCGCTGCTCGAAGCGGGCCGCATCGCCGAGGCCGAGCCCTTCGTCCGGGCTGGCGAGAAGGCGCTGGCCGACATCGGTGAAGTCTTCTTCGCGGCCGAGCTGTCGCGCTTGCGCGCCCGCCTGTTTCAGCATGCAGGTGACGCCGCAGCCGCCGAGGCGAAGTCGCGCGAGGCCCTCGCGATCGCCGGCGGCCAGGGGGCGCGACTGTTCGCGCTGCGGGCGGCGACCGACCTGGCACGGCTGCTGCACGGGCAGGGCCGCACGAGCGAGGGCGAGGCCGTACTGCGCCCCGCACTCGAGTCGATGCCCGAAGGCCTGGATCAGCCCGATGCACTGCGCGCGCAGACCCTGCTGCACGTGCTGGGCTCGTCGGGTGGGCCGCACGCCTGAAGGCGATCGAGCTCCACGCCGGCGCCAGCGCCCTTGGAGCATCTGCGTGAACACGGCCTGAGCGCGCGCCATGTGGGTGCGATTCCCGCGGCCGCGGGCGGGCTGAAGGGAGAGGTGCAGGAAAGCGAGCGGCTGCACGACGAATTCGCGGCCTGGGCGAGCGGATCGCCAGGGCCAGAGCTCTGGCCTCTCGGGTAGCCCTTGGGCTGAATTACAATCGGGCGTCACTTCATGAACAAGAGCGAGAAAGGCACCCTGGTTATGACACCGCGAACTTGCCCCCGTCTCTTCGAGGTTTGCTGACCCGCCAGGTTGTCACGTCCATCTTGTTCGTACGAAAGGCGCGGTCGAACACCGCGCCTTTTCGCTTTCTCGGAGTCCAATTCCCATGATCTCGATTCAATTGCCCGACGGTTCGCAGCGTGAGTTCCCGGCGCCGGTGACGGTGGCCGAGGTGGCGGCATCGATCGGGACGGGCCTGGCCAAGGCGGCGATCGCCGGGCGCGTCGGGCAGGGCGCCGACGCGCGACTCGTCGACACCAGCCATCGCATCGATGCCGACACGGCGCTCGCGATCGTCACGGAAAAGGATGCCGAGGGGCTGGAGATCCTCCGCCACTCGACGGCCCACCTGCTCGCCTATGCGGTGAAAGCGCTGTTCCCCGAGGCGCAGGTGACGATCGGCCCGGTGATCGAGAACGGCTTCTTCTACGACTTCGCGTACAAGCGCCCGTTCACGCCGGAAGACCTGGCCGCGATCGAGCAGAAGATGGCCGAGCTCAGCAAGCGCGACGAGCGCGTCGAGCGCCGCGTGCTGCCGCGCGACGAGGCGGTGGCGACCTTCAAGGCGATGGGCGAGCACTACAAGGCGGAGATCATCGAGAGCATTCCGGCCGGCGAGGACGTGTCGCTCTACCGCGAGGGCGTGTTCGAGGACCTTTGCCGCGGTCCGCACGTGCCGAGCACGGGGCGCCTCAAGCACTTCAAGCTGATGAAGGTGGCCGGCGCCTACTGGCGCGGCGACCACCGCAACGAGATGCTGCAGCGCATCTACGGCACCGCCTGGGCGACCAAGGACGAACTGCAGCAGCACCTGCACCGGCTCGAGGAGGCCGAGAAGCGCGACCACCGCAGATTGGGCCGCGAGCTCGACCTGTTTCACCTCGACGAGCACGCGCCGGGCCTGGTGTTCTGGCATCCGAAGGGCTGGACGGTGTGGCAGCAGGTCGAGCAGTACATGCGCGCGGTCTACCGCGACAACGGCTACCAGGAGGTCAAGGGCCCGCAACTCCTCGACAAGGGGCTGTGGGAGAAGACCGGCCACTGGGACAAGTACCGCGAGAACATGTTCACGACCGAGTCGGAGAAGCGCGACTATGCGTTGAAGCCGATGAACTGCCCGGGCCACATCCTGATCTTCAAGCAGGGCATCAAGAGCTATCGTGACCTGCCGTTGCGCTACGGCGAGTTCGGCCAGTGCCACCGCAACGAGCCGACCGGCGGCCTGCACGGCATCATGCGCGTGCGCGGCTTCACGCAGGACGATGGGCACATCTTCTGCACCGAGGACATGATCCTCGACGAGTGCGTGGCCTACACGGCGCTGTTGCAGAAGGTCTATGCCGACTTCGGCTTCACGGACATCATCTACAAGGTCGCCACGAGGCCCGAGGCGCGCATCGGCGCCGACGAGGTCTGGGACAAGGCCGAGTTCGCGCTGATGGAGAGCCTGCGCCGCTCGGGCTGCGAGTTCAAGGTCTCGCCGGGCGACGGTGCCTTCTACGGCCCGAAGATCGAATACACGCTGAAGGACGCGATCGGCCGCGAATGGCAGTGCGGCACGATGCAGGTCGATTTCTCGATGGCCGGGCTGCTCGGCGCCGAGTATGTAGCCGAAAGCGGCGAACGGCGCACGCCGGTGATGCTGCACCGGGCCATTGTCGGCAGCCTGGAGCGTTTCATCGGTATCCTGATCGAACAGCACGCCGGCGCACTGCCCGCCTGGCTGGCGCCGCTGCAGGTGGCGGTGCTCGATATCACCGACAGCCAGGCCGACTACGCCCGGGGCGTCGCGAAAACGCTTCAAAAACAAGGAGTTAGGGTGGCGACCGATTTGCGGAACGAGAAGATTAACTATAAAATCCGCGAGCATTCGATGCAGAAGGTTCCATACATCCTCGTCGTGGGCGACAAGGAGAAGGCCAACGGAACCGTCGCGGTGCGTGCTCGCGGCAACCAGGATCTGGGTGTGATGCCGCTCGAAGACTTCGCGCTGAAGCTCTCGGGCGAGGTTGCATCGCGCCATTGACCCTGGGGCGCCGTCGCC
Source organism: uncultured bacterium (assembly GCA_963779155.1). Lineage (GTDB taxonomy): Bacteria > Pseudomonadota > Gammaproteobacteria > Burkholderiales > Burkholderiaceae_C > CAIKUF01. Next base: position 122,607 of record CAVZXE010000025.1, read on the forward strand.
CACGCACTTTTCTCCGGTTGGGGCTCGTTGCCTTCGAGTCCATTGAAAGGCTTACACCATCGCTACTTTCCTAGACCGTCGGACCCCCAATGTCGAGCGCAAGCACCGCCTGAACCGGGAGATCATGGCACCTGAAATCCGCTTGAATGGCGTCGAGAACGAGCCACTGGGCATCGTGAGCACCTTGGAAGCCCTGCGCATGGCAGGCGAGCTGGACGTCGATCTGGTCGAGATCGCGGCCACGGCCGAACCCCCGGTGTGTCGCCTGATGGACTACGGCAAGTTCAAGTACCAGGAACAGAAGCGTGCCGCCGACGCCAAGGCCAAGCAGAAGGTCATCGAGATCAAGGAAGTCAAGTTCCGCCCCGGGACCGACGAAGGCGACTACGCGATCAAGATGCGCAACCTCCGCCGCTTCATCGGCGAGGACGGCGACAAGGGCAAAGTCACGCTGCGCTACCGCGGCCGCGAGATCACCCACCAAGACATCGGGATGCGCCTGCTCGAGCGCATCCGCGACGAACTGGCCGATATCTCGGTGGTCGAGAACATGCCCAAGCTCGAAGGGCGCCAGATGATCATGGTGCTGGGGCCGAAGCGCAAGAGTTGAGAGATTTGAGTTGCAGTGCCGCGGTCTGGTCGCCGCGGAAATTGCCAAGAAGCCCCTGCAGGCCAACAAGACCGCAAGCACTTTGCGGGCGCCTGCAGGAGCAACCTAGAAGGAGCAGTCATGCCCAAGATGAAGACCAAGAGCGGCGCCAAGAAGCGCTTTCGCGTGCGTCCGGGGGGCACCGTCAAGCGGGGCCAGGCGTTCAAACGCCACATCCTGACCAAGAAGTCCACCAAGAACAAGCGTCACCTGCGTGGCACGTCCGCGGTGCACGAGACCGACTTGGGCCGCATGGCGCAGATGCTGCCATTCGCGGGCCTGTGACCGTCATCAACGCTTGAAGGAGAAAACCAGATGCCTCGCGTCAAACGTGGTGTAACCGCTCGCGCCCGCCACAAGAAAGTTCTCGCCCTCGCCAAGGGCTACCGCGGCCGCCGCAAGAACGTGTTCCGCATTGCCAAGCAAGCGGTGATGCGTGCCGGCCAGTATGCCTACCGTGACCGCCGCACCAAGAAGCGCGTCTTCCGCAACCTGTGGATCGCTCGTATCAACGCGGCCTCGCGCGGCCTCGGCCTGACCTACAGCAAGTTCATGGCCGGCCTGAAGAAGGCACAGGTCGAGATCGACCGCAAGGTTCTCGCCGACATGGCCGTCAACGACCCGGCTGCCTTTGGCAGCATCGTCGAGAAGGCGCGCGCCCAGCTCGCTTGAATGCCGTGACCGCGCCGGGCCGTTGACGCGGCCCGGCGACACGGCAAGCTCCTGCCGGGTCGGCCCAGCGCCGCCGGAGGCAAGCACCTGAAGGCCGCCCGAGAATGCGGCCTCTTTTTTTGCCATGTTGTCGCATCGTTCCGCGATGACGGGCCTTCACCGAAGCGCCGAGCGCTTTGCCCACTTGAACCTGCCGGCTGCCACGACGAAGCGATGAACGACCTGGATGACATGGTGCATGCCGCGCAATCCGCCTTTGCGCACGCGGCGACGCCGGCCGAGCTCGAGGACGCGAAGGCCCGCTTCCTGGGCAAGGCCGGCCGGCTGACCGAACTGCTCAAGGGGCTGGTCGCGCTGGCGTCCGACGAGAAGAAGACGCGCGGCGCCGCGATCAACGCGACCAAGCAGCGCGTCGAGGCGGCGCTTGCCGCGCGGCGCCAGGCGCTCGCCGACGCCGAACTCGAGCGCCAGCTCCACGCCGAGGCGCTCGACGTGAGCCTGCCGGGGCGCCAGCGCGGCAGTGGCGGGCTGCATCCGGTGTCGCGCACGATGGAGCGCATCGAGGCGATCTTCGGCTCGATGGGTTTCGACGTGGCCGAGGGGCCGGAGATCGAGAACGACTGGACCAGCTTCACCGCGCTGAACAACCCCGAGAACCACCCGGCGCGGTCGATGCAGGACACCTTCTATGTCGATCTGAAGGATGCCGAGGGGCGCTGGCTCAACCTGCGTCCGCACACCTCGCCGATGCAGGTGAGGTACGCGCGGGCGCACGCGGCGCGTCATGCGCGCGCGGTCGCCGACGGGCGGCCGATGCCCGAGATCCGCGTGATCGCTCCCGGGCGCACCTACCGCGTCGACAGCGACGCGACGCATTCGCCGATGTTCCATCAGTGCGAAGGCCTGTGGATCGGCGAGAACGTGAGCTTCAAGGATCTGAAGGTCGTGTTCACCGACTTCTGCCGCCGCTTCTTCGAGACTGACGAGCTGACGCTGCGTTTTCGGCCGTCGTTCTTTCCGTTCACCGAACCGAGCGCCGAGATCGACATCGCATTCGCCAGCGGACCGCTCGAAGGTCGCTGGCTCGAGGTGGCCGGCTCGGGACAGGTGCACCCGAACGTGGTGCGCAACTTCGGCCTCGATCCCGAGCGCTACATCGGCTTCGCGTTCGGCATGGGGCCGGACCGGCTGGCGATGCTCCGCTACGGCGTGAACGATCTGCGACTGTTCTTCGAAAATGACCTGCGCTTCCTGGCGCAGTTCAAGTGACTGGGAAACCCACGACATGCAGTTCCCAGAGTCCTGGCTGCGCGAGTTCTGCGACCCGCCGATTGGCACCGATGCGCTATCCGAATTGCTCACCATGTCAGGCATGGAGGTCGAGGAGGCGCGCCCGGTCGCGCCGCCCTTCGCCGGCGTGGTCGTGGGCCGGGTCGTCGCCGTGGAGCGCCACCCGAACGCCGACCGGCTGAGCGTGTGCCAGGTGGATGTGGGCCGGGCAGGGGGCAACGGCGCGCCTCTCACCATCGTCTGCGGTGCGCCGAATGTGCGCCCGGGCATCAAGGTGCCATGCGCGCTGGTCGGCGCCGAGCTGCCGGGCGGCGACGACGGCAAGCCGTTCCAGATCAAGCTCGGCAAGCTGCGCGGCGTCGAGAGCCAGGGCATGCTGTGCTCGGCGCGCGAGCTCAAGCTGTCTGACGATCACGGCGGCCTGCTGCTGCTGGACGACGGCGCGGTGGTCGGGCAGGACATCCGCACCCACCTCAAGCTCGACGACACGCTGTTCACGCTCAAGCTCACGCCGAACCTTGCGCATTGCCTCAGCGTGTACGGCATCGCGCGCGAGGTCTCGGCGCTGACCGGCGCGCCGCTGAAGCGGCCGCAGTTCCCTGCGCGGTCGCCGGCGCACCGCGACGTGCTGCCGGTGAAGGTCGAGGCGCCCGATCTCTGCGGGCGCTTCTCGGGCCGGATCGTCCGCAACGTCGACCCGCGTGCGCAGACGCCGGCCTGGATGGTCGACCGCCTCGCCCGCTGCGGCCAGCGGCCGGTGACGGCGCTGGTGGACATCTCGAACTACGTGATGTTCGAGTTCGGCCAGCCCTCGCACATCTTCGACCTGGGCAAGATCCAGCGCGGCCTGACGGTCCGCTGGGCCCGCGCCGGCGAGTCGCTCGAGCTGCTCAACGGAAGCACGGTCGAGCTCGATGCGAGCGTGGGCGTGATCGCCGACGACGCCGCCGTCGAATCGCTCGCCGGCATCATGGGCGGCCAGGCAACGGCGGTGTCGGACGCCACCCGCGATGTCTACGTCGAGGCCGCCTTCTGGTGGCCCGAGGCCGTGGCCGGGCGCTCGCGCCGCTTCAACTTCACGACCGACGCCGGGCACCGCTTCGAGCGCGGCGTCGACCCGGCGCTGACGGTCGAGCACATCGAGCGCATCACGCAGCTCATCGTCGACATCTGCGGCGGCGAAGCCGGCCCGATCGACGACCATCTGCTGAACCTGCCGCCTCGCATGCCGGTGGCGCTGCGCGTCGCGCGGGCCGCCAAGGTGATCGGCATGCCGGTGACCCAGGCCGATTGCGAGGGCGTGCTGGGCAGGCTAGGCCTCCCGTTCACGAGCGACCCGGGGATCCTGAGCGTGACGCCGCCGAGCTGGCGCTTCGACCTACGGATCGAGGAAGACCTGATCGAGGAGGTGATTCGCGTGCTCGGCTACGGCCAGCTGCCCGACACGCCGCCGCTCGCGCCGGTCACGGCGCGCGTGCAAAGCGAATCGCGGCGCAGCCTGAACACGCTGCGCCGGACGCTGGCCGCGCTCGACTACCAGGAAGCGATCACCTTCAGCTTCGTCGAAGAACGCTGGGAGCACGAGCTCGCCGGCAATGCAGAACCGATCCGTGTGCTCAACCCGATCGCGAGCCCGCTGGCGGTGATGCGCTCGTCGCTGATTGGCAGCCTGGTGGCCGTATTGCGCCTGAACCTGGCGCGCAGGGCGGGCCGCGTGCGCGTCTTCGAGGCCGGCCGCGTCTACCTGCGCGACGCAGCGGTGCACGACACCGATACGAGCGTCGCCGGCGTGAACCAGCCGCTGCGCATCGGCGCGCTGGCCTACGGATCAGCGCAGGCGCTGCAGTGGGGGGCCCGCGAGCGCACTGAAGACTTCTTCGACATCAAGGGCGACCTCGAACTTCTGCTCGCGCCGCGCCGCGCGCGCTTCGTGCCGGCAACCCACCCGGCAATGCATCCGGGGCGCTGCGCGGCGGTCGAGCTCGAAGGCCAGCGCATCGGCTTCGTCGGCGAACTGCACCCGCGGTGGCGCCAGGCCTACGAGTTGCCGCTGGCGCCGCTGCTGTTCGAGCTCGATGCGGCGGCGCTCGAGCAGCGCGACCTGCCAGCCTTCGTGCCGATCCCACGCCAGCAGTCTGCGTGGCGCGACCTGGCGTTGATCGTCTCGGACCAGGTGAGCCACGATGCGCTGATGGACGCCATCGCCGCCGGGCCCAGCCGGCTGGTCCGTTCGGCCCGCCTGTTCGACGTCTACAAGCCCGCCGAAGCGACCCCGGACATTGCCGCCGGCGAGCGCAGCCTGGCGGTGCGGCTGGAACTGCTCGACGACGAGTCCACATTGACCGACGAGCGCATCGAGGCCGAGCTGGCCCGGGTGATCGACGTGTTGCGCACGCACCTCGGTGCGCGCCTGCGGGCCTGACGGGCGGTACACCATGAACGACAAGACGGGCGACCGCGTGATGTTGCCGACCCTGGAGACGCCCACGCTGACCAAGGCCGAGCTGGCGGAGCTCCTGTTCGAGCGCCTGGGGCTGAACAAGCGCGAGTCCAAGGACATGGTCGAGGCCTTCTTCGACATCATCCATGCAACCCTGGCCGAAGGCAGGGACGTGAAGATGTCGGGCTTCGGCAACTTCAGCATCCGCCGCAAGGCCCCGCGGCCCGGGCGCAACCCGCGCACCGGCGAATCGATCCCGATCAAGGCCCGCAACGTGGTCACATTTCACGCAAGTCACAAGCTCAAGGGCATCGTGCAAGGCGACATACCGACCGAGGGGGAGTTCGAGTAAAGTCTTAGCTTTCTGTGCCGATCTTATTGATTCATATGCAGAAAGCGCTCCCGGTCATCCCCGCGAAACGCTACTTCACGATCGGTGAAGTGAGCGAGCTCTGCGGCGTGAAGCCGTATGTGCTGCGCTACTGGGAGCAGGAGTTCACGCAGCTCAAGCCGATGAAGCGGCGCGGCAACCGGCGCTACTACCAGCATCACGAGGTGCTGTTGATCCGCCGGATCCGCGAGCTGCTGTACGAGCAGGGCTTCACGATTAGCGGTGCGCGCAACCGATTGTCCGAGGCACCTGCGGGGCGAAGGCACGACGATCTGGTGCGCGGCCCGGTCGAGTCGGAGCGGCTCGATGACGAAGAGAGCGACGAGGGCGATCACGGTTCTGAACCGGCCGCCACATCCTCTGGCAACGGCCACGACCGCGGCTCCGACGCGCCCGTCGAGCCACTGGCCCTCAACGCGGGCGAAGTGTCGATCGATGTGATGCGCCAGGAACTGCTTCTGATCCGCGAGCTGCTGTCGCCTTGAGCGCAACGGCCTGCCCGTATAATCGCGATCGATGTCGGGGCGTAGCGCAGCCTGGTAGCGCACTTGCATGGGGTGCAAGGGGTCGCGAGTTCGAATCCCGCCGCCCCGACCATAGAAGACGAGGGTCAGACGGTTAGCGCCTGCTGACCCTTTAGTCTTTCTGGGTCTATGACAGGGCGCTGGTGACTGACCGGTGACTACATTGCGTTCGCTGCGACCGAGCACCGCGTCGCAGCGCGAGTGGATCAATCGCCGATCTTGCTGACATGCTTGGCATCGCCTGAAAGCGTGTCGTCATGCGCGCCGCTCAGTCGCCATGACCCGTGATCGCCCATCTCACGGTCCGATCTGAAACGAATTCCGATCCGTCGCCGCTACCGCGTGTTCTGACCCGCAGTTCAGAAACGCCGTCCGCGATGTGCTGAAATGCGCAGCCGTTCCAAGGCAGACGTTCAGCTTGCAATACGACGATCAATCGCGCCGGGGCAGCCTGTGCCGCTCAGCGGCGAAGCTGAAATTTCTGCCTGGATTCCCTTTCCCGCGCTCAGTCTTGCGTCAGGCCGTGCCGACCGTCTACAGCGCTCCCGGCCGCAAGAGCGACGTCAACGATCCACAATGGCTGCAGCGGCTGCATTCGTGCCGGCTACGCCGTCCAGGCTTTCGGCTCGAACGCGACATCGCCGCGCTGAAGGCCTGCTTGCGGCTGCGCGGGAGGCGTCTCGACCATGCCGCCGCGCACATCCAGCCAGTACGCTGCCGACCGGTCCTCAGCCCCCGCTGCGCTTCACCGTGGCCGACAGTCGCGGCGGCGAGCGCAGGGTCTGGAAGATCACGCAGTAGCGCTCGGTCAGCTTCAACAGCGTGGCGAGTTGCTCGTCGCCGGCGTCGGTGTCGATCTCGAAGCGCAGGCGAATGTCGGTGATGGCTACCGGCACGTCCTTCGCCAGCCCCAGCGTGCCGCGGAAGTCGCCCTCGCCCTCGACCACCACCCGCGCCGAGCGGAAGCCTATGCCCATCGCGGTGGCGACCACGTTGAACGTGACGCCGGCGCAGGCGACCAGCGATTCGAGCAGCAGGTCGCCCGAGCAAGCCTCGGTGCCGTTGCCGCCGGCCTTCTCGTGCAGGCCGGCGTCGTAGCGAGCGAATGCGGTCTCGATGCGGACCGAAGGGCGTTCGGGCAGCAGTGTGCCGCTGGCGCGGAAGGTGTGCATTGCGGCTTCGGGGCGCTCCTTGTAGCGAGCCTTGATCGGGGCCTGAAGCTGGCGCAGTTCGTCGGGGTTCATGGCCGGATACTAACTGTTGCCCCGACACCATCTCCAGTCTCGATGGCACTACCCGGCCGGTCACTTGACAACGAAGTCGGCCCTGGACACGCCGGACGGGTGCACAGCCCGGCCCATTGCCATTGCGCGCCGGCGGGAGCACTATTGCCGGCGAGGCGCAGCACCTCTTTCCGCTGCGCATCGGGCCCGACGAGGAGTTGGCGATGGGAGTGACGAGCCGCCAGGCCGGCGCCGCCGCTGCGAGCGTGCTGGTGTCGACGCAGGTGACCTGCATGCTGCCGGTCAAGGACATGGCGCGGGCGCGCCGCTTCTACGAGGAAGCGCTCGGCCTCGTGGCGCTGGGCGCCAAGCCCGACGGCAAGTTCGTCTATCGGTGCGGCGGCACCGAGCTGGCGCTGTTCCCGAAGGCGGAGGGCACCAAGGCCGAGCACACCGCCATCAGCTTCAAGGTTGCCGACATCGCGGCGGCGATCGCCGAGCTGAAGCAGCGAGGCGTCGTCTTCGACGACTACGACCTGCCGGGCTTCCAGACGGTAGAGCACGTCTGCGTGCTCGGCTCCGAGCGCGCCGCCTGGTTCCGCGACCCCGAAGGCAACATCCTGTGTCTGCATGAAGACATCGGCTGACGGCAGCGCGGCCGACGACGGCGACTCCACGCCGCGCCCCTTCTTCCACGAGGGGATGCGCGCCTGGCAGGACCGCTTCGACAGCCGGCGCCTGGCCGACCGGCTCGAGGAGCGGCTCGGGCGCAACCGCTTCACTGCCGACGATCGCGCCTTCATCGAGAGCCGCACGATGTTCTTCCTCGCCACTGCCGACGAAGCGGGGCGGCCCGACTGCTCGTACAAGGGCGGCGACGCCGGCTTCGTGCGCGTGACCGGCGACGACGAGCTGGCCTTCCCGAGCTATGACGGCAACGGCATGTTCCGCAGCATCGGCAACCTGAGCACGCACGCGCCGGTGGGGCTGCTCTTCATCGACTTCGAGCAGCCGCGGCGGCTGCGCGTGAACGGCATTGCGTCGGTGGTGCCGGACGACCCGCTGCGGGGCGAGTTCACCGGCGCGCAACTCGTCGTGCGCGTGCGCGCCACGCACATCTTCCCGAACTGCCCGCGCTACATCCACCGCCTGCAGCTCGCCGAAGCGTCGCCCTACGTGCCGCGCCCGGGCGTCGAGCCGCCGGTGCCGGCGTGGAAGCGCTTCGAGATGTTCAGCGACGTGCTGCCACGAGAGGACTGCGGTGGGAGCGGCAGCGAGAGCGGCGGCGACCGAAGCGGCGGTGGCGGTGAGCCGGACTGCGGACGTCATGACGACGCAAGCAGCCGCAGCCACTCCTCGTAGCACTTGAGCTCGCTGACTCCACGGCTTCCCTTCCCACGTCGATGCTTTGCCATCGCCAAGCGATCCGCTCCATCTGGTTGTGCTCGGTAAGCCCGGCCTGCCAGATCGACTCGAACTCGACAGCCTCCTCCCATTCCAAGAAGCGCTTGTGCACCGCGCTGGCGCTGCCGAATCGCTCCTTGGGCGGTGCTTTCCACTGGCAACCCGCGCCTTAGTCTCTCTGGGTCCCGCTCTGTGATGCCGGCGGCAACATCGGGCGCGGAATTGTGGCCACCTGCACCCAGACGCACTGGCATCGACCGGCGGGCACGGCCCTCACGGCCATGCCCCGGATATCACGGCCGTCGCCTGCGCCGCCACAAGATGCATGGCATGCTCGGGTCTTCTCGGTCCCCCGGCGACTCTGCACGCGGCGCGATCGCTGTGGGCTCGTCACCCAACCCCTGATAGCGGAGCTCATCAACATGCGCAACAAGCCCCTGGGCCGGACAGGCCTTTTCGTTTCGGAGCTGTGCCTGGGCACCATGACCTTCGGCGGCAGCACCGGCATCTGGGGCCAGATCGGCGATCTGAAGCAGGCCGACGCCGAACGGCTGATCGGCCAGGCGATCGACGCCGGCATCAACTTCATCGACACTGCCGATGTCTATGCGGGCGGCGTGTCCGAGCAGATCACCGGGCAGGCACTGAAGAACCTCAAGGTGCCGCGCGAGAACGTGATCGTCGCGACCAAGGTCTTCGGCGAGACGTCGTCCGGTCCGAATGCACGCGGCGCGTCGCGCGGGCACATCGTCGACGGGGTCAAGGCCAGCCTCCGGCGGCTGCAACTCGAACACATCGACCTGTACCAGATCCACGGCTTCGACCCGGCCACGCCAATCGAGGAAGCCGTCCGAGCGCTCGACCAGCTGGTTCGCCAAGGCCATGTGCGCTACCTCGGGGTTTCGAACTGGGCGGCCTGGCAGATCGTCAAGGCGCTCGGTATCGCAGAGCGGCTTGGACTGTCGCGTTTCGAATCGCTGCAGGCCTACTACACGGTTGCCGGGCGCGACCTGGAGCGCGAACTCATCCCCATGCTGGCCAGCGAAGGCGTGGGGCTGATGGTCTGGAGCCCTTTGGCCGGTGGGCTGCTCAGTGGCAAGTTCGGGCGCGAGCAGCCGGGCGAAGAGGGCAGCCGGCGCACCCAGTTCGACTTTCCGCCCGTCGACCGCGGTCGGGCCTACGACTGCATCGACGCCATGCGGCCCATCGCGCAGGCGCGCGGCGTTTCGGTCGCCCGGATCGCGCTGGCCTGGCTACTGCACCAGCCGCAGGTCACCAGCGTCATCGTCGGTGCGAAGCGGCCCGATCAGCTGGCCGACAACCTGGCCGCAGCGCAGCTCAGCTTGAACGCCGACGAGCTCAAAGCGCTCGATGAGGTGAGCCGCCTGCCCGCCGAGTACCCAGGCTGGATGCTCGAGCGACAGGGCGAGCAGCGGCGCAAGCAGTTGCTCGAAGCGCGTCTCACGGGAGGCGCCTTGCACTGAGGCCCTGGCAGGCCATTGCGCCGGCGCCGGCGTTCAGCAAGGGGCCCGGATGGCCCGATCCGGCACATCGCCGATACGCCACCACGAAGGCAGCAGGCGGATCACCTCTGGCCGCAGATAGCGGTCGTCGATCAGCCAAAGCCAGCCGCGGTCGTTGGGAGAGCGGAGCACACGCCCCGCGGCCTGCACGACCTTCTGCAGGCCTGGCACGAGATCGGCATAGCCGTGTCCTGGGCCGAACAGTGCATCCAGCCGCAACCGGAATTGCTCCTGCAGCGGTGACACGGGTGGCAACCCCAGCGTGGCGACGAAGGCGCCGATCAGCCGCGTGCCGGGCAGGTCGATGCCTTCTGCAAACGCGCCGCCGAGCACGGCAAAGGCAATGCCGTGCCCGTCGGCGTCGAAGCCCTCGAGGAACTCCCGCCGCGAGGCCTCGTCCATCGAGCGCGACTGTCGCCGCTGCGGCAACGCCGGATGCCTCGCCGCGAGCCGCTCCGCAGCCTGGTCGAGATAGTCGAAGCTGCTGAAGAAGGCCAGGTAGTTGCCCGGCTGCGCGGCGAACTGGCGCGCCATCAGGTCGACGACCGCATCGAGCGACGCCTTGCGATGCGGATACCGCGTCGACACGCGGTCGGCGATCCGCACGCTCAGGTTCTCCGGCGGGAAGGCTGGTGGCACGTCGATCCAGGCCGTGTTCTCGGGCAGGCCCAGCAGGTCTCGCTGGTAGGCCTCTTGACCCAGCGTCGCCGAAAAGAGGGTGACCGTATGGCAGGCCGTGAAGCGCTGCCGCAGAAAGGCACCCGGAACGACGTTGCGGACCGCGAACGTGGCTTCGGTGCCATCGTCATCCGCGGTCACGACCGGGCATGCGTCGTCTTGCCGATCGGTCCGGGCGCCCTGTGGGTCCTTCGGGACCGCCATGTCGGCCGCGCCGGTCGCCGCCGCGCGCGCCGCGTCCGGCCGCATCCTGGCCTGTGACACGGGCGCAAGGTCGCGCCCGATTGCAAGGTCGAAGATCGAGTGCGCTCCGAACCGATCGACCAACCGCTGCAGCCTGAGCAGGTTGAAGTAGAAGGTCAGCAGCGGCCCCGTGGCCATCGGCTGATCTTGCAGGTGCTCGCCCAGGGCGCCATTCAGCGCCTGCAGGGCATCGCTGAACGCATCGGGCACCGTGTCGTGCGCGGCGTAGCCGGAAGCCTGACCCGATGCCACGTGGCTGGCCGCATGCAGGAAGCGGCCGATCGGCGGGCGGAGGAGTGCCGGTGCGACGCGCATCGCAGCGCGGATCTGCCCCAGTGCGATCGATGCGCTGTACATCTGGCGGGCGCGCTCGATGAGGTTGTGTGCCTCGTCGACCAGCAGTCCGATCCGCCAGTCCAGCGCCTGTTTCAGCCCGAACAAATGGCCGTTCGGATCGAAGGCATGGTGAACGTCGCCCACCACCACATCGACCCAGCGCAGCAACTCGTGCCCGAGGTAGTACGGGCAGACGCCGTGACGCAGCGCGATGCGGCGCTGGGCGGACGGATCGAGCCAGCATGCCTCGATGGCCTCGGCGCGGGCCGCCGGCAGGCGGTCGTAGAAGCCCTTTGCCAGCGGGCAGGAGTCGCCGTGGCAGGCCTTGTCCGGGTGTTCGCAGGCCTGGTCCTTGGCGACGAGCGCGAGCACCCGAAGCGACCGGCCGGGCGTGGCCTCACGCAAGCGTTCGAGAGCTTCGAACGCGGCGACGCGGCCGCTGCCCTTGCAGGTCAGGTATCCGATCTTGTCGAGCTTCTGGCCCGGCATGGCCCGCAGCAGCGGGTACAGCGTGCCGATCGTCTTGCCGATTCCGGTGGGCGCTTGGGCCAGCAGACAGCGGCCGTTGACGGCGGCGCGATAGACGGCCTCGGCGAGATCGCGCTGGCCGGGCCGGAATTCGCCAGGCGGGAAGGGCAGCTCGGACAGGCCGGCATCGCGAGCCGTCCGATGGGCTGCTTCCTGCTGCGCCCAGGCCAGGAACTCATGGCAGCGCAGCTTGAAGGCAGCATCCAGATCGGTAGCCGAGGCGAGCTGCCTCAGCACGGTCTCGGCCTGGGTGCTGGCATCGACATACACAAGGGCCAGGTGCACCTCGGGCACCCCACGGGCCCGGCACAGGAGTGCGCCATAGGTCTCCAGTTGCGCCCAGTGCAGGTGGCGACGGTTCGCGGGGATGTCTTCCGGATGCCTGCGGATCGTCTTGATCTCCTCCAGGCAGTTTCGCTCGGGGTCATAGCCATCGGCGCGGCCACGGACGCGCAGTGCGTCGAACTCGCCCGCGAGGGCGATCTCGCTGACGTAGCCCAGGCCACGCCGAGCCACCGCGACAGTCTGGCCGATCAGGCCCTCCAGGGCCGTTGCCGAAGGGGTGAAGCGGCGGTCCAGGTCGCCGCGCTTGGCGGTGAACTCGCACAGACTGCGCACGGCGACGGTATAGGTCCAGGCCGGGATGGTGAGGGGCGCTTCGGCGTCGGCCTGATCCTTCGCGGGAGGCACCTCGATGCCTCCGCTCGGCGATACGGTCTGAGGGTTGCTGAGGGGCGGCATCCAGCGCATTGTCGGCAACTGCCGGCACGACGGCGCCAAACGGGCTGGCCGGGGGTCTGGCGGCGATGGCACGGTATGCTGAACGGCTGGCCGCGGCCCAGGCAGGATCGCGCTGCAGCGGGTGCGGTCCGCCCTTGGGGCTTTGTGGGCAACCCGTGCCTGAAGCCGCAGTTGAACCGAACACGGAGTGCGACATGACCAGGGTGTTCCTGACCGGTGCCAGCGGATTTCTGGGTGGGCACTTGTTGCGCGAGCTGCGCGCGGCGGGCTGCGAGGTCAGGGCCTTATCGCGTCGCTCCGAGGCCGACGCGGGCATCGCCGCCCAGGGAGCCGTGCCGGTTCGTGCGGAACTCCTCGACCTGCCATCGCTGAAGGCTGCGCTGAGCGGCTGCGAGGCGGTGTTCCACGCGGCGGCCGACACGAGCATGTGGAAGCGGCAGGCCGCGGCGCAAACCGCCACCAACGTGCGGGGCACCGAAAACCTGCTGCGCGCCGCCGAAGCGGCGCAGTCTCGAGCCTTCGTGCACACGTCGTCGGTGTCGGCCTTTTCGCATCTCGTGACCGGCACGATCGACGAGTCGGTGCCCCAGCGCGGGGGCGAGAGCTGGATCAACTATGAGCGCACGAAGCATCTGGGCGAGCAGGCCGTCAAAAGCTCCGGCATGCCGTGGGTCGTGTTCAATCCCTCGCACATCCTCGGTCCCGGCGATCGCCACAACTGGGCCCGCCTCATCATGATGGTGGACCGCGAGAAGCTGCCGGGCATCCCTCCGGGGATCGGTTCGTTCGCCGATGTGCGGCAGATCGCCATCGCTCAGGTGCGCGCCTGGCAACGGCGGCGCTTCGGTCAGGCCTACGTGGTTGGCGGCGAACACGCCAGCTTCGCCGACTTCGTGCACCGCGTCGGCGCCGCATTGGGCAAGCGCACTCCGCGCAGCGCCACGCCGGCCTGGGCCCTCATGGCATTCGCTCGCTGGGCCGACGCCTGGTCACGGCTCACCGGCAAGGAGCCGGACGTGACGCCCGAGGGGGCGATGCTGACCTGCCATGACCTGCGCGTCGATTCGTCCAAGGCCAGGCGCGAGCTGGACTACATCGAAACCCCGCTGGACACGCTCCTGGCCGATACGCTGGCCTGGATGCGCAAGGAAGGTCTTGTCGGACACTGAACGGGCCAGGGCGCAGTGCCAGCCGCCGCCGCGACCAGCGCCTCCGCGGCCCGCGCGCGGACTTGAACCACGCGCACGGGGCACGGCCGTCGATCCGAGCGGCCTCGGACTTCGGGCGTGTCTGGAGCGCGCGCCGGGGTCAGGTCGGCATCCGTGCCGCCGCGGCCGCATCGAGCGCGCCCTCGCCGCGCGCGATCGCGGCGTCGAACATCGCGGCGACGCCAGGCATGACGAACAGGTCGACGCCGCCGCGATGCGCCTCCTCGATCATCAGCCGCACGTCCTTGCGCGCCATCGAGACCTCGAACGACGGCGAGGCGAACTCACCCGCTTCGATCCTTGCAGCACGGGCCGGCAGGAACTGGCCGGGGTTGAAGTGCTTGAACAACGAGAACGCTTCGCCGGTCGGGATGCCTACCGCGTGCGCCAGACGGTTGACGTCACCGAGCACGCCCATGATCCCGATCAGCGTCAGGTTGCCGAACAGCTTGAACGCCGCCGCGCGCTCGGGCGCCTCGCCCAGGTAGATCACACTGCCGGTCATCTGCTGAAGCGCCGGCAGCAGCGCGTCGTGGCGCGCCTTCTCACCGGACACCAGCATCAGGCCGGTTCCCTCCAGCGCGTTCACGGGGCCCATGAAGACCGGTGCGTGAACGAAGCTGCGCTGGCGCGAATTCCAGCGCGCGACGCGCTCGGCGGTAGGCGTGACGGCCGTGGTCGTGTGATCGACGATCCAGGTTGCTTCGGGGATCGCCGCCGCGATCGGCTCGAGCACTGCGTCGACCGACGTGTCGTCGGACAGCGACAAGTGGATTCGCTCGGCACCCACGAGGGCCGCCGCAGGTTCGTCGAACGCCCGGGCGCCGCTGGCCTCCAGCGCGCGCGCCTTGGCGGGGGTGCGGTTCCAGACATTGACCTCATGCCCGCTTGCGCGCAGGCGATGCACGAAGCCCGACCCCATCAGGCCGGTTCCGAAAAAGGCGATCTTCATGGGCGGATGTCCTTCAGTGGTGGTGCGGCACGATACCGCTTCTGCGTCGCTTCCGGTCGGCGCACGCAGCGCTGACGGGCCATCGCCGCGCCGGCCGCAGCCCTCCCGGTCGCGTGCGGCCGCATCCTTCGGGGTGGACGCGCGCCGTCAACGGCCGGGTTGAGCAAAGGCCCCTCGCATCGAATGAGGGCGCCGTCAAGGCAGCAGCGGGCAGCCTGATTCGAAGGCCCGCGGCCGACCGCGTTCACCCAGTCAGGCCCGGGTGCGTGAGCGATCCAGCAGCCGTGCGGGCAGGAGCAGGACCGCGCGCAGCAGCGCGAACACGGCGTCGAGCGCGATGCCGACAAGCCGAAGCGGCAGCGACAGGACCCAGGCCAACGGCCACAACACCAGGGCGGCCACGGCCAGCGGCCAGCTCAGCGCGAGCAGCAGGCACCAGGCCACGACGACCAGCAGGACCTTCATGCAGACTCCCGAGGAACGGGGCCGAGTTGATCGTGCGCATCGGGCACGAAGATCCAGAGCAGGATGTAGATCGCCACCCCGGTCCCGGCGCACAACACCGACAGTGCGAAGATGACGCGCCAGAGCCAGGCGGGCACGCCGGACAGTTCGGCGAGACCGCCGCACACCCCGCCCAGCCAACGATCGCTGCGGCTGCGGTGCAGTGAATTGAGTGCGGCGACGCCCGAGCCCGTGCGCGCAGGCGCTGCCTGGCCGAGAACGCGGGCCTTCGCCCGGGCGTACTCGCCGTCCGACAGGGCGCCGCGCCGGTGCAATTCGTCCAGCTTGCCCAGTTCGTCACTCAAGGACATGATCGATCTCCTGCTGAAGGATGGAGTTTCAACGAGGCTGCACCGGCTGGCGCTTGGCGGTGACGACGACGCGCTCGAGTTGGACAAGCTGCGCCGGCCTGGGTGCGGCCTGCGTTGCGGGCACGCCGTGCCTCAGGTCTGCGGCAAACGCCAGCGAGGCGGCGGCCATTGCGGCGAAGAGGGCGGCGACGGCGCTGAGGCGGCTGGACATGGTCGGCTGCTGAGGGCCCCCGGGGTCGGGCTTCGCCCAACCCGCCCCCGCGTGGGGGCCAGGGAAACCTGGGGCGGCCCGGCGCTTTCTCGAGGGTCCGGTTCGTGTGGCGATGACGGCAATCTACGTCCAATGGGCCTGCGCGCAAACCGCCGTACGACGGAGCGCCCCTCGGTGTGCATGGACGGCAGGCCAGGCCGATGGGCTGCGAGCTGAAGCGGGTGGCGTGCATGCGTGCAGGTCCAAGGCATGGATGCCATCGGCCGTGCCCCGGATGGGGGTTGCCGTGCGCTGAACGACAAGGTCCACCGTGTCGCCGAGCTTCACCGGCCGGTGCATGCGCCGTATGCTGGCTCCAGTGACGAAGGTCAATCCTGGGCGCTGCGGCCGAGCTATCCTGACATCACGAGGCCGATTGGAATAACCGATCGGCGAGAGGATTGACATGGCCAAGACCGACAAGCCCAGAGACGCGACCGGCGCGCCTCCATCCGGGAGCCCCTACCTCTCCGCCGCCGAACGCCGCGCCAAGGGTAGTGCGTTGCGAGACACCGTTGCGCGTGCGTCGCATGCCGGATGGAAGCCCCCCAAGGGGCGGCGCGACCCGATCGAACTGCTGAGCGAATCGAATGTGGGCCGCGTCGAGAGCCTGATCCCGATCCGCTTCGGGCGAATGTCGGCGTCTGCATTCGCGTTCTACCGCGGTTCGGCGGGGTTGATGGCTGCCGACCTCGCCACGACCCCAACGAGCGGGATCCGCGTGCAGGCCTGCGGCGATGCGCACCTGATGAACTTCGGCGGCTTTGCGACACCGGAGCGCAACATCATCTTCGACATCAACGATCTCGACGAGACGCTGCCGGCGCCTTTCGAATGGGACCTCAAGCGCCTTGCCGCGAGCGTGGTCATCGCGGCGCAACATCTGCGACTTGCCAACAGCGACGCTGCGCGCGTGGCCACGGATCTCGTCCGCGAATACCGCGAACGGATGGCCAACTACGCGTCGATGCGCGCACTCGACGTCTGGTACGACAAGATCGACATGCAGCGGTATGAGGACCGGACGGGCGATCCCGCTGTCCTGAAGGAGGCCCGCAAGCGGATGGCCGAGCGGATCGAGGCGGAGCAGAGCAAGACGGTGCCCGACCACCTGTATCCGAAGCTCGTCTCGATCGAGGGAAGCAAGCCCAGGATCAAGGACGATCCGCCGCTGATCTACCATCCGACGGCCAAGGAGGCGCCCGGTCTCGCGTCGGGGTATGCCGAAGCCCTTGCCGCATACCGGGAAACCTTGCCCGAGCACACGCGGATTCTCTTCGACCGCTTCCACTTCTTCGATCTGGCGATGAAGGTCGTCGGCGTCGGGAGTGTCGGCACGATGTGCTCCGTCGGACTGCTCTTGGCGGCCGACGACGACCCGCTGTTCCTGCAGGTGAAGGAGGCGCGCGCCTCGGTGCTCGAGCCCTATGCCGGCAAGAGCCTGCACGCCAATCATGGCCAGCGCGTCGTGGTGGGCCAGCGCATCATGCAGGCGGCGAGCGACGTGTTCCTCGGTTGGACCCGCGGCAAGAACGGCCGCGACTTCTATATCCGTCAGCTTCGCGACACGAAGATTTCGGCGGTCATCGAAGACTGGGATACCGGCATGCTGCGGCAATACGGTCGCATGTGTGCGCATGCCCTGGCCCGCGCGCATGCCCGCTCGGGCGACGCCGCAATGATCTCGGGCTACGTGGGCTCCGGGCAGACCTTCGACGACGCGGTCGGCGAGTTCGCGGTCGAGTACGCTGACCAGAACCGGAGCGACTATCGGGCGTTCGTACGGGCGATCCGGGACAAGCGGATCGAGGCCATCGTCGAGAGCTAGGCCGCAGCAGGGATGGCCAGACGCATGCTGAATCGCAATGCGAGGCACCCGGTTGCCAGCGAGCCCGCAGCCCGGCGATCCCCGGCCGTGGAAAGGGATGCCGATGACCGTCGGCACGGCCGCGGGCACCGCCGAGCACGAACTCGTTCTCACGCGCCTGATCGACATGCCTCGCGACAACCTGTCTCGTTGCTGGACCGAGCCTGCGCTCGTCAGCCGATGGTTCACGCCACCGCCATGGAAGGTCGTCGCCGCCGAGATCGACCTCGGCACTGGCAGCGCCAGCCTGACCCCCCTGCAGGGACCGGACCGCACGCATGTGCCCCACCGCGGCGGGTACACCGAGGTCGTCAAGGACGCGTGGATCGTCTTCGCCGACGCATGCCCCTCCGCCCGGGTGCCGCCGGCCAGGCCGTTCCTTGCCGGCACCTCGCCTTTGCGGATGCAGCGGGCCACACGCGCTGCACCGCCCGGGCGCACCACCGGACGGCCGAAGACGGCGCCGCCCACGAGAAGTTGGGCTTTCCCGACGGCTGGGGCATCGCCACCCAGTCGCTGTCGGCCATCAAGCAGCCTGCCGACCCGGCCGCAAT
Organism: uncultured bacterium; assembly: GCA_963779155.1. GTDB lineage: Bacteria > Pseudomonadota > Gammaproteobacteria > Burkholderiales > Burkholderiaceae_C > CAIKUF01. The sequence continues at coordinate 140,895 of CAVZXE010000025.1, forward strand.
GTTGTAGCTAGCGCTTCGAGCTGAAAGGAGTCGCCATCATGAATCCGGTCGTTCACTTCGAGATGCCCTACGACGACCGCAACCGCATGGCTCGCTTCTACGAAACGGCCTTCGGCTGGCAGACGCAGATGCTCGGCAAGGAGATGGGCCACTACGTGACGGTTGCCACGGCCGAGACCGGCCCAACCGGCTCGGCGCGCCCCGGCACCATCAACGGCGGCTTCTACGCACGCAACCCCGACTGGCCCGCGCAGCACCCATCCGTCGTCATCGCGGTGGACGACATCCACGCGGCGATGAAGCAGGTCTTGACGGCCGGCGGCACGGTGCTGGGCGAGCGGATGGAGATCCCGGGCATCGGGCACTACGTCTCGTTCATGGACACCGAAGGCAACCGCGTCAGCATGCTGCAGCCGTTTCCACGCGAGGGCAATGCGCAAGGCTGAGACGCGCGATCGGTGCCCAGACGGCGCCAGCGGACGAAGCCTGACAGCCACGTACCGTGCGGCGCAATGCCGATTTGCGTGCCTGTGGCCGGCCGACCAGTGCGATGCGCGCCGGCCCGGCGCACCGGACCGAACCTGTTGCGCCCGAGGATTCAGGCTTCGATAGCGGCGAATCCGAGTGCGGCGAGTTCGTCGTCGAGGGCCGTCGTGCCCCCCGTCCTTGCCGATCATCCGTTGAAGCTGCTGGCCGACGGCCGAACGTAGCCGCAGCGTCAGCGCCGATGGACCGCCGCGGCCCGGTCCGAAGTGCGGCCTCCCCTTCCAGTCGCTCGATCAATGACGAGGGCGGCCGCCCAGGAGGCACCCGACCCGATGCAAGAGCGCGGGCGCTCGTGACAGCGGGGTATCCGATCGACGACAAGATGGCGCAAGGGGCACGATTCAGCCTGCGTTCAGAACACACCCAGGCTCAACCCGCCAGCCATGGCGCCACCGAGTTCCTCGCACCGTGCCAGATCCTCCGGCGTGATCTGCTTCTTGCGCCGGATCTGCTCGGGGGTCTGGGAATGCGTGCAGACGATCAGCGCTTCGGAGATCGCATTGAGGCGCCAGCCGGTGGCGATGCGTTCGATCTGGCGCGCAGCGTTGAGGCCGTCGCTGCCGGCGCAGATCATTGCCGCGTAGGGGCGCCCGTTGATGCGATCCAGCGCGGCGTAGTAGCTGCGATCGAAGAAGTCCTTCATCAGCCCTGACATCGACGCCAGGGTTTCGGGCGTCGCGAAGAGGTACGCGTCGGCGCCAAGCAGATCGTCCGGCCCGGCATCGCTGGCGTGCAACAGTCGCACCTGCACGGTGGACGCTTCGCTGGCGGCACCGGCGGCAGCGGCAGCGACCATCTGGCGCGTGCCGTCGGTCATCGAGTGGTAAACGATCAGCAGCGTCTTCATGCGTTGCGAGCATAGCGGCCGGCCCATCCGCGCCCGGACGTGACCTCATGACACATGGCCGGCGCGCGCGGGGAGATCGGGCGCCACTCGTTCGTCATTGGCTCAGGTCCAGGCCTGGACCTCGCAGGGCGCGACGCGTCCCACGCGGCATCCGGGGCGCGCGAGTGGCAAACTCCTGGACCGTCGCCACCGCAGCGACCTCACAGACGCACCTTGCAGCCGAGGTGCCGAAGCGGGCAGGGGGCTCCCGCCATTCCGAGCCCTGGTGTCTCGGCGACAGACCCGCATCACGTCATGGAGTAGCGATGTCCCACAGTCCCGTCGTGCAGATCAAGCCGCTCGGCTTCCCGTGGGAAACAGCAGACCCGTTCCTCTTCTGCGTCTACCACGACGACGCCTATCCGGCGGCCAATGTGCAGATGGGGCCGAACGCCTCGCTGGCCGGTCGGGCCCTGGGGCAGGACTTCAGCCGCAAGGACGGCTGGAGCATGTACCACGGCCTGACGGTGCCGGGCTTCCCGGCGCACCCCCATCGGGGCTTCGAGACCGTCACCGTCGTGCGCCGTGGGCTCATCGACCACGCAGATTCGCTCGGCGCCGCCGCGCGCTACGGCCGGGGTGACGTGCAGTGGCTCACCGCCGGCCGGGGCGTCGTGCATTCGGAGATGTTCCCGTTGCTCGAGCCAGCCGGACCGAACCCGCTGGAGTTGTTCCAGATCTGGCTCAACCTGCCCGCAGCGTCCAAGATGGCGCCCCCGCACTTCACCATGTTCTGGTCCGAGTCGATTCCGCGCCACGTGGTGCGGGATTCGCAAGGCCGCGCCACCGAGATTGCCTTCATTGCCGGCCGTCTGCCAAGCGCGAACGCCGCGGCCGACAGCCCGGTGCCTCTGGCGCCCCCGCCGGCCTCGTGGGCAGCGCGCCCAGAATCCGACGTGGCCATCTGGACGATTCGCATGGCCCCCGGCGCAAAGTGGACATTGCCCGCAGCCACAGGCCTCGGGACGCTGCGCAACCTGTACTTCTTCAAGGGCCGTTCCGTCAACGTCGCAGGCCGGGCGGTCAGCGGGCCTGCGGCCATCGAACTCCTCGGCCACAGGGCGGTGGAGCTGACCAACGCCGACGAAACCAGCGAGTTCCTGCTGCTGCAGGGCCGTCCCATTGGCGAGCCGGTGGCGCAGCACGGGCCGTTCGTGATGAACACGCAGGCCGAGATCATGCAGGCCTTCGCCGACTATCGGCAGACGCAATTTGGCGCCTGGCCGTGGCCCGACGCTGCGCCGGTCCATGGGCGCGACGCGGCGCGATTTGCGAGGCACCCCGATGGGTCGGTGGAGCGATCGCCCGCAGAGCGTTCCCGGGGCTGAGCCGCTGCAGGTCACCGGCCATGCGGCTCTTGTCTGGTTCGCGGGCCTCGCGCGAACTCATCGCATGGCCACGAGGTCAGCGAGTGCACGTTTGCCGATGTGGGCGGGTTCCGGCGGGTGCGACACAAGCACGCCTGCAGTGCGTGGGCCCTGGGGCGCGAACACGCACAGGGCATGTCGAGCGGCGACGCGCGGGGGGAAAGCCCGCCGCGCCGGGCGTCTGAAACTGGCTAGCGCGGGGCCGGGACGAACTTCCATCCACTGGACAGTTGCACGAAGACGAACCCGGTCGGGCCGTCCCGGAAGACCTTGTGAACGTTCGGCCCCTTGTCCTCTGCGACGAAGACCCAGCCGGAGGGCAGCCTCACGAACACGAAGCCGGTGGGGACGTCGTGGAAGGTGCCGTACAGGGGCACTTTGTCGGCGGTCGTTTGTGCTTGCGACGAAGTGGCAAAGGCGGGTGAGAGGATGCCGAGCAAGGCAGCGGCAGTGAGCGCCTGGATTGACTTTTGCATGCTGAGAGTTCCGTGGAGGGTGTCAAGGTCGCAGCAGAGCCCATTGAGCCCGGCGGTCCCACAGAGGGGTAGCATCAAAAGGGCAGCGACTAAGGGTTACTACCTAGTGCGAAGCTTACCTGATTCTTGCGAGGTCTGCCGGATTCGTGAATCGACTCGGCCGTATGGCTTGCAGCGCGGGTGTCCATGCGGGACGGTCGCCCCCCGGGGCATACTGCCGATGCCCCGCACGCGACACCACGAAGGGGTTCTTTCGCAAGCGCGCACGTTGGGGAGTGGGGGCGCCGACCAATCCGAGAGTGCCGCCAAGGGAAACGGGCCAGCGGCGGCCATACTGCGGGCCCGTCGGTCCCTCTTGCCCACGCCGCCCGGAGGCACCCTCCCATGCATCGCAACGCTGAGTTGATCACGCGCTTCTACCAGGCCTTCTCGCGCCGCGATGCCGCGACCATGGCCGCCTGCTATCACCCCGAGGTGCACTTCAGCGACGAGGTCTTCGACCTGCAGGGCCAAGTGCGGGTGCGATGTGGCGCATGCTTTGCGCCGGCGGGCGCGACCTCACACTGGAATTCAGTGCCGTCTCCGCCGACGCCCGGACTGGAAGCGCCCACTGGGACGCGCGCTACACCTTCGCGGCGACCGGGCGCAAGGTGCTCAACCGCATCGACGCAAGCTTCGAGTTCCGCGATGGCCTCATCGTGCGCCATGTGGACCGCTTCGATTTCTGGCGCTGGTCGCGCCAGGCGCTCGGCGTCCCGGGTTGGCTCCTTGGTTGGTCGGGGTTTCTTCGACGCAAGGTTCGTCAACGCGCGGCGGCCGGACTGGCGACCTTCATGCGCAATGCGACGCCCGGCTCCGAGGCGGGCCCGGCAATCAACTCCAGAGCCTGAACGCGGCGCCCATCGCACCGCAGACGACGATGAGCCGGACCACGTCGACACCATAGCGCCACAGCGCCACGAAGGCGCCCGCTGCCATCAGCGCCGACACCGCATCGATCGAGCCCTGCGCGCCCTGCGGCCAGACCACCTGCCAGGCAAAGAACAAGGCGAGGTTCACGATCACGCCAACCACTGCCGCGGTGATGCCGGTCAGCGGCGCGCTGAACCGGAGCTGGCCATGGGTGCTCTCGATGAACGGCGCCCCGATCAGGATGAACAGGAACGACGGCAGGAACGTGAAGAAGGTCACCACGCCCGCCGCGAGCAGGCCCGCGGCGAACAGCGCATCCGGCCCCAGGACTTGCTGCGTCCAGCCGCCGACGAAGCCAACGAAGGCGACCACCATGATCAGCGGGCCGGGGGTGGTTTCGCCCAGCGCCAGGCCGTCCATCATCTGCGCCGCGCTGAGCCACTGGTGTTGCTCGACCGCGCCCTGGAAGACATAGGGCAGCACGGCGTAGGCGCCGCCGAAGGTGAGCAGCGCAGCATGGGTGAAGAACAGGCCCATCTGCGTCAATGCGCCTGTCCAGCCCTGCCACAGCGCGAGTGCGCCCAGCACCGCCGCCCACAGCGCTGCGAAGACCAGCAGCACGCGCAGTGCCTGTCGTGCCGACCAGACGGCGTGCGGCGGTGTCGGCGTGTGATCGTCGATCAGCGCGGCACCGTAGGACTTGCCGACGCCCTGGTGCCCGCCTTGCCGGAACGCCCGCGGGACGACGCGTGCGCCGACCATCCCGCACAACGCAGCCGCCAGCACGATCAGCGGGAAGGGTAGCTTGAACGCGAACAGGGCGACGAAAGCCGCCGCCGCGATGCCCCACAACAGCGGGTGGTTCAGCGCGCGCGAGCCCATGCGCCAGGCTGCGAAGAGCACGATGGCCACCACCGCCGGCTTGATGCCGTACAGCACGCCGGCCACCGCCGGCACCGTGCCGAAGCGCAGGTAGACCCACGAGAGCGCGGCCAGGATCGCGAGCGACGGCAACACGAACAGCACGCCCGCGATCACGCCGCCCCAGGTGCGATGCATCAGCCAGCCGATGTAGGTGGCGAGCTGCTGCGCCTCCGGCCCCGGCAGCACCATGCAGTAGTTCAGCGCATGCAGGAAGCGCCGCTCGGAGATCCAGCGCCTGCGCTCCACGAGGTCGGTGTGCATCAGGGCAATCTGCCCTGCCGGCCCGCCGAAGCTGACGAATCCGAGCTTGAGCCAGTAGCGGAAGGCTTCGCGCAGGCTCACCGCCGCCGGGGCGGGGTGGGGCCGGTCGGGCTCAGCGCTCACGGCGGGCTCCCGGCGCCCTGGCCGGACGGGTTGCGCGCGCAGACCGTCGCCGCCTGCCTGGCTCGCTGATCACGCTGCGCGTTCGCGGGGGCGGTTCGCTCAGCGCCGCGGCGGCAGCGGCCCGCGCGCCAGCCGCGGTGGGGGGCCGAACTGCGGCTTTGCGGGGGAGGCGAGCTCGATCGCGTGCAGCGCGGTGGCCAGCGCCGTCTCGAGCTGCCGGTCGTGGCCGGCGGCGGCGTCCTGCGGCGCGTTGTCGATCTCGATGGTCGGATCGGTGCCGCGGTTCTCGACGCCCCAGCCGACATCCTTGAACCAGGTCGAGAACTCCGGCTGTGTGGTTTCGGTGCCATCGACCAGCCTGTGCCGCGGCCAGATGCCGATCACGCCGCCCCAGGTGCGCATGCCCACCAGCTCGCCGATCCCCATCAGCTTGAAGCCGTGCGAGAAGATGTCGCCGTCGGAGCCCGCGTGTTCGTTGGTCAGCGCGACCACCGGTCCGGCCACGGCCTCGTTGGGGTAGGGTTCGGGCAGCGCCCAGCGCGAGGTGCCGTAGCCGATGCGCCGCCGCGCCACCTTCTCCAGCAGCAGCTGCGAGACGTGCCCGCCGCGGTTGTAGCGCACATCGACGATCAGCGCGTCGCGGTCGCATTCGGTCGCGAAGTAGCGGTGGAACTCGGCGAAGCCGGCCGACATCATGTCGGGCAGGTGAAAGTAGCCGACCCGGCCGCCCGACTGCTCGTGGACCCACCTGCGGTTGCACTCGACCCACTCGCGGTAGCGCGCCGGCACCTCGTCGGCGAGCGTCGTGACCAGCACGTTGCGCGTTGCGCCGTTGACGCCCGGCGCGGCCAGCGTCAGCTCGACCTTGCTGCCGGCCTGGTGCACCAGCAGCGCCTGCGGCGGGCGCCCGGGCGCGACGCGCTGGCCGTTGACGGCGACGATGCGCTCGCCGACGCGGGCTTCGACGCCCACTGCGTTCAGCGGCGAGTCGGCGCCCGGGTCCCAGGCGTCGCCGGTCACGATGGCGGTGATCTCGTGGCTCCCGTCGGCATCGACGAGGCGCGTCTCGGCGGCCAGGTGCCCGAGCGCCACCTGCGGCGGGCGGCGGTGGTCGCCGCCCATTTCGTAGGCGTGGGAGGTGCCGAGCTCGCCCTGCATCTCCCAGATCAGGTCCGACAACTCGCCGCGCGTCGCGACCCGCTCGAGCAGCGGTTCATAGCGGCGGTAGATTGCCGCCCAGTCGACGCCCGACATGTCGGCGACCCAGAATTGATCGCGCTGCAGGCGCCACACCTCGCGCAGCATCTGGCGCCATTCGGCCCTGGGCTCGACCGACAGTCGGATGCGGTCGAGGTCGATCCAGCCGCTCCTGCGCGACGGCGTGTCCGATGCCCCCAACGGATCGCTTTTCGGATCGGCCTTGCGATTGGCTGCGATCGCGCGCAGGCGCTTGCCTTCGCGGGCCAGCAGGGTCACGTGGTCGGCGCCGAGCTGGAAGCTGTCGGCCTTGTCGAGCAGTGTCTCGGTGCGCAGGGTCGCGACGTCGAACTGTTCGATCCGGCCCGGCGACTCCTTGTGCCCGCCACGGCCGTGCGCGCCGACGATCGGCAATACCGACCAGACGACCTTGCCGCCCAGCGTGCCGGCAATCTGGCCGAAGCGGCCCTCGGCCACCGGGAACGGCGCCACGCGATGCGCAATGCCCGTCAGATCGACCTTCAGCGGCGCGACCTCGAGCTGCGCTGGCTCGGCCTCGCCGGCGCGAAGCTCGGCCTTCAGGCTCTTCGGCGGCGGGTCGAACGGCGGCCTGCCGCCGGCTTGCAAGGCGATCAGGTAGGGCCGCGCCGCGCGCGGAAAGCTGAGTTCGAACTGCACGCTGTCGTACACCGGGTCGAAAGTGCGGATCGACAGGAAGTAGAGGTAGCGCCCGGCGGGATCGAAGGCCGGGCAGTAGTCGCGGAACTCGGGCTGCGTCACCAGTGTGCTGGTTTGCCGCAGCACGTCGTGCAGCTTGATCGCGCCATGGCGGGCGCTGGTCCAGAACGTGTAGGCGAGCCATGCGCCGTCGGGCGACCAGGCCAGATCGTCGGTGCGGCCGGCCGGGCTGTGGTCGATCTGGCGCAGCGTGCCGGTCTCCAGGTCGCCGATCAGCACCTGGTTGCGGTGGTTCGCGATCGCGACGTGCTGCCCGGCAGGCGCGGCCAGCAGCGAGGTCACGCGCCCGACGTCCCAGGCCATCACGCGCGTGCTGCCGTCCGCGGCCATGACCTCGACCCGCTCTTCCCCGGACCCATCGCCGACGAACACCATCGCTTGCCCGTCGGCGAGCCACTGGCCGTGGCGGTAGCGAACGCCGTCGGCCGCGCCATGCTGCCGCACCGCGCCTTCCCACAGCGCAAAGCTGAACAACTTGCCGCGTGCCTCGACGGCCAGGCTGTGCCCTGCCGGATGGACATGGAACGCGGCCAGGTGGTCCGCCGCCGGCACGAACCTGCGCGCCGCCTGCGTCCGGTGCGAGGGCACCTCGATGTCGATCCGCCGCGTCAGGTCGGTTTCGGGGTCGAACCGCCACAGCTCGGCTCCGCACTGGTACACGATGCGCCGGCCGTCGGTCTGCGCGTGGCGGGCGTAGTGCTCGTCGTGGTCGCTGTGGCGGCGCAGTGCCGAGCCGTCGGGCAGGCACGAGTAGAGGTTGCCCACGCCCTCGCTGTCGGACAGGAAGTAGATGCGCCCGCCGACCCACATCGGGCTCGTGAGGTTGCCCGCGAGCTCGCTCATGCGGCGATAGCGGCCCGAGCCGGTGGCGTCGATCCACAGGTGCCCGGCGGTGCCGCCGCGGTAGCGCTTCCAGCGCGCCGGGTCGGCCGTGTTGCGGCCGATCACCCGCGCGCCGCCGGGGCCGAACGCGAGATGGTTGACCTGGCCCAGCGGCAGCAACTGCGGCGCGCCGCCGGCCGGGTCGAGCGTGAAGGCGCGGTAGTTGCGAAAGAACGGCTGGCCGTAGGTCGAGACGAAGAGGATGTCGCCTTGCGGCGTCCAGCCGCGCACCATCAGGTCGGGGCCGAGCCAGGTGAGCCGCCGCGCCGGGCCGCCGCCGGCGGGCATCAGGTTGACCTCGGGTTGCTGTTCGTCGCGCCCGACATAGGCGATCCACTGCCCGTCGGGGGAAAGGCAGGGCGTCGATGGCTCCGAGAGCCCGGCCGTCAGCCGGCGCGCCGCGCCGCCGGAGGCGCTCACCTGCCAGAGATCGTCGTCGCAGACGAAGACGATCGTGTCGCCGTGCAGCGTCGGGTGGTGAAGATAGCCTTGGTTGTGCGTCATGCGTGCTGCCAGGGTCGATGGGCACGGTCGTGCCGGTCCGGGCCTATCGTAGCGCGCGCTCGGCTCGCGCTCGCCGCAATGCCTCGCAGCCGGCGGGTCTGGCGCGCGCGGCGCTCAGCACTCGACGATGTTGACCGCCAGCCCGCCGCGCGCCGTTTCCTTGTACTTGGTCATCATGTCGGCGCCGGTCTCGCGCATGGTCTTGATCACCTTGTCGAGCGACACGTGGTGCGTGCCGTCGCCGCGCAGCGCCATGCGGGCCGCGTTGATAGCCTTCACCGCCGCGATCGCGTTGCGCTCGATGCACGGGATCTGCACCAGCCCGCCGACCGGGTCGCAGGTCAGGCCGAGGTGGTGCTCCATGCCGATCTCGGCCGCATTCTCGGCCTGCGCCGGCGTGCCGCCGAGCACCGCGCAGAGCGCGCCGGCGGCCATCGAGCAGGCGACGCCCACCTCGCCCTGGCAGCCGACCTCGGCGCCCGAGATCGAAGCGTTCTCCTTGTACAGGATGCCGATCGCGGCGGCGGTGAGCAGGAAGTCGATCACGCCGGCGTCGGTCGCGCCGGGGACGAACCGGGCGTAGTAGTGCAGCACGGCGGGCACGATGCCCGCCGCGCCGTTGGTGGGCGCGGTGACGACGCGCCCGCCGGCGGCGTTCTCCTCGTTCACCGCCAGCGCGTAGAGGTTCACCCAGTCGAGCACCTGCAGCGGGTCGCGCAGCGCGGCCTCGGGATTGGCGCAGAGCTGGCGATGCAGGTTCGCGGCGCGACGGCGCACCTTGAAGCCGCCCGGCAGCGTGCCGGAGGTCGCGCAGCCGCGCTGCACGCAGGCCTGCATCACGGCCCAGATCGTCATCAGGCCGGCGTCGATCTCGGCATCGCTGCGCCAGTGGCGCTCGTTGCGGCGCATCACCTGCGCGATCGAGCAGCCTTCGCTGGCGGTCAGGGCGAGGAGGTCGGCGCCGCTGTGGAACGGCAGCGGCAGCACCGTGGTGTCGGGCGCGATGACCTTGTGCAGGCTGCCGTCGGCGGCCACTTCGTCGCTGACGACGAATCCGCCGCCGACCGAGTAATAGCACCGCTCGGCGAGCTCCTGGCCCGCCGTGTCGAAGGCCGTGAAGCGCATCCCGTTGGCGTGGAAGGGAAGCGCCTCGCGGCGGTGGAACACGAGGTCGGTCTTCTCGTTGAAGGCGATCGCCTGCGTGCCCAGCAGGCGAAGGGCATGTTCGCCGCGGATTGCCTGCAGGTGCGCCGGGATCGCTTCGACCTCCACCGTGTCGGGCTCGAAGCCAGCCAGGCCAAGCAGCACCGCCTTGTCGCTGCCGTGCCCCTTGCCGGTGGCCCCGAGCGAGCCGTAGAGCTGCGAGCGCACGCGACGGGTAGACGCGAGCAGCCCGTCCTGCGCCAGGCGCAGCGCGAACAGGCGCGCCGCGCGCATCGGCCCGACGGTGTGCGAGCTGCTCGGGCCGATGCCGATCTTGAACAGGTCGAATACGGAGACTGCCATGTCGGGATGTCCTTGGGTGTGCCCCGCTTGCGGCGAGAGTGGGCGGTTCGCATATTGTCTGTTGGAGGCTGTTTGAGCACGGTAGGCCGAGAGCGGATCGCGATGACCGACAGGCATCACCCTCGTTCAGCCTCTTGCGCGCAACGGCCGCAATGCGACGGGAGCGGTCGTTCACGGCCGGCCGCTGGCGCAAGCTTCAATACCCGTATTGACACGCGGCGGGCTGCGATGCCTTCCGCAATGAGGACCGTCATAGCATCGATGGAGTCCTGCGGCTCCAGGCCACGCCGCGGTTCCTCGCGCAGCCGGCGCAATGCCGCCGCAGCGCCGGCTGGCGCGTCCGGCGCCGCTCAAACGTTCGTCGGAACCACGGTGCTGACCACCTCAACATACAGCTTCTCGGCCGAGCGCTTCGCGAAGCCGTCGAGTTTCTTCAGCAGTGCGGCGGTCTGTGCAACGGTGCTCATCCGCGCGTTCTCGAACGCCGTGCCGGCAACCGACGAGGCCGTCCCGTCCCACACCGTGACCAGCAGGAACCTGCGCGCCGACTTCGCGTCGCGCAGCAGCGACTGCACCTTCAGATCGGCTTTCGAGGTCCGCGTCGGCCCCTTGAAGGTCTCGGCGAAGTGCGGCATCAATTCGTTGGTCATGAAACGCTCGAACGCAGCGGCCTCGACGCCTGCGTTCAGCGCGATGGCATCGTGGCGAATGGTGTGGGACATGGTGCGTTGCTCCTTTGCGCCGATAGGTCAGTTCAGGCCAAGTCGGATGTGGTTGGCGATGTAAGCGAAGCTCGGGTCCTGCGTCGCGGCTGGCGATTGCAGATTCGATGTGACTTCGGCCAGCGTCTGCCAGTTGCCTGCATGTCTGCCGAACCACTGGTCGACCGTCGTGGCCTGCTGCTCCAGCCCGAGATCCTTCCACGCGGTGCCGAGGCTCGGTGTGTACGAACTGGTCTCGAACGCAGCCTTGCAAAGGACGCCGGGCACGAACGATTTGGTCTTGAACTGCCAGGCATGGGTCATCTCGTGGATGAACACCTGGCCCGCCGTCGGGTATGACGCTCCGCTGCCCTCGACATGGCGCATCGGGTCGTCGAATGCATCGCCCATGTTCAGCAGTACCGAGTGGTCGACGTTGGGCCAGGTGTACTTGCGCCCGCCGCCGTGCGAGAGATTGGTGACGTAGATGCGATCCTGCGGTGGCAGCGTGTTGCCGAACACGACGCCGGCGAAGCGATATTCCTCGTCGCTCAACTGCCGGTGCTCAATCATCGCGTCGGTGACCGCCCCCGCGGCAATTCCGGCCACCACCGCGGCAATGATCGCTGAGGGCCCGAATGTCCAGACCACGCCGCCGGCAACGGCCACGCCCACCAGGCCCCCGGGGCCAGCGAAGTTCGCGTCCGCGGCATCCGCGATTTCGGCCGACGCGGCGATGACCAGCGCCAGCCCGACGCCAAAGGTCACGTCGGCGATGAGGAAGCCCAGCAGGTCCTTGCCGATGTCCTCGATCGTGTGCAGCGCGCCGGCGTCTTCGTACGACTTCCCCACGGTGATCGACGCCTGCCGGATGTCGAGCCAATAGGCCTGGATCATCGGGTTGTGCGCGTCTTCGCTGTGGTCGAAATCGCGATTCACATGGCCTAGCAGATTCGACCCGGTGCCGTCGGTGTGGCCGCTGGTCTGGAACACCACGGTCAGGCCGTTTGGCGCCTGCGCCGCGCAGCGGACTCGAAAGGTGTAGGGGTCGAAGCCGCTGTCGTGTAGGTGGACCTTGAATGTGAAGCGGCCATCGCTGAACATCGCCAGGTCCACCGTGCCGCCCAGCGCCGTGCCGGGCGGCGTGGTGATCGTGGAGTTGAAGGTCACCGGGGAGGCGATTACCCTCAGCAACCCGGTCAGGCTCACAGACCCGCCAATTCCCACCGAAGCGGCCAGCGCCCGCAGGCTGGTCATCGGGTCAGGCTGCAGCGTCGCGCCGACGACGCTTCGGATGCTCTTCATAGCCCGCCCGCTACTGCAGCGCGACCAGTATCGGGATGAGCCCACGTCCTTCGCGCCATGCCTGCAAGGCCTTGCCAACGACGGCGCCAAAGGCCTTCGACCGATCGATGGCGACCATCGCGTGGCCCGCCGTCGCTGAGGTCGTCAGCAGGTCGCCGACCGCGATCGCGCCAAGGCTGGCGTCAACCTTGCAGAACACTTTGCCGATCAGCGCCAGCGGCTGCCGGTTGCCATGCGGCTGCGGTTGCTTGTCGAGCACGATCGCGGGCCGGTAGGCGCCGGCCCCGGAGATGACACCAGCGACTCGTTTGTCGTAGGGCTGAGAACTGGTGGCCAACGCGCCTTGGTCGTCGAGGACCATCACGGTACCAGCCTCGACAACGGCGCCGCCGAGGACATCGAAATCCTCGGCACAGTCGGCGTTGGTCAAGCGCAGGTCGCCGGTGACTTCGACATCGCCTTCGAACAATGCGGCCAAGCGCCCGCCCTTGCCATGGATGCCAACGCCGGTGGCGCTCTCGCCGGACACGCCGGTGTTCGAATTGCTGCGGCCGATGACGCCCCAGCCGCCGCTTTCGTTGGCCCCGAACACGCCGCCGTTGTTGGGGTCGCGGCTGAGGCCGAAGATGCCGTGGAAATGCTGGCTCTCGCCGACGACGCCCGAGTTCCCCGTGCTCTGTCCGAACACACCCTGCCACGACTCGCTGATGCCGTGCACTCCTCGCCCGGTCTTCGACTCGCCTGAGACGCCGACGTTGCCGTCGCTGCGGCCGATGACACCCCAGCCGCCGCCGTCGTTGAGCCCGATCACGCCGCCGTTGTTGACGCTGTGGCTGATACCGAACACCGCGTGAAACGCCTTGCTTTCGCCGACCACGCCAGCGTTGTCGCGGCTCGTGCCGAAGACACCCTGGAACGACTCACTGACGCCCACGACACCCTTGGACGTTGTGCTCTCCCCATGAACGCCGTGCCCGGTGGCACAGACGCCCCAAACGCCGAAGCCGCCGGCGCCCGTGTTCTCGCCCTTGACCGCGGCGATCGCGGGGCTGGTAGACGTGCCGACGAAGTTGGTCATGTGGGTTCGAGCCTCGGTTGGGGGTCGGACTGGCGGGAAACGTCGCCAGTGCTTGAGCTTGGTGCCATGACTGAGTCCTGACCAGCCCCTAGAACAGCGAATGCTTGAAGACACGAAGAAGCGCTCTAATGGCGGCCGCAGCAGCGCCAACGACCACCATGGACGCAAGTGACGCGCGGGCGGGCAGATTTCGCCCGTCCTGGCTGATCGCTACACCTGCAACCGGATTGGTCAGAAAGTCAGGTTGGAAGCCCGGAGGCACGCCAGTCACGGATCTCGGCTCCGGCCGGGAGTGTGGGTTCGCCGATGGAGTTCGAGAGACCTTCTTCAGCTGTGTCGCCGCCGCTCGCTCCCGCGTTCCTCACGGTTCGCGCGGGGCCGTGCGACGAAGACAACGGTGTCGTTGCCCGACGACGGATCACTCGGCGTGGTCGCTCAGTGGCATGCAACTGCAGAACAGGTTGCGGTCGCCATAGACGTTGTCCACCCGCCCCACGGGCGCCCAGTATTTCTGGCGGCGCAGCGTGGCGACCGGAAACACGGCCTGCTCGCGCGTGTACGGGTGCGGCCAGTCGGCCTTCAAGGCGGCCTCGGCGGTGAACGGCGCCGCCTTCAGCGGGTTGTCGTCCTTCGGCCACGCGCCGCTCTCGACCTGCGCGATCTCGGCGCGGATGGCGAGCATCGCATCGACGAAGCGGTCGAGTTCGGCCAGCGACTCGCTTTCGGTCGGCTCCACCATCAGCGTGCCGGCGACCGGGAAGGAGAGCGTCGGCGCGTGAAAGCCGTAGTCGATCAGCCGCTTGGCGACGTCTTCGGCGGCGATGCCCGAGCTGTCCTTCAGCGGCCGCAGGTCGAGGATGCACTCGTGCGCGACGCCGCCGCCCTTGATGCCCTCGATGTTGCCGCTGAAGTGGATCGGGTACGCGTCGCCCAGGCGAGCCGCCACGTAGTTCGCGTTCAGGATCGCGACTTCGGTCGCCGCGCGCAGCCCCTCGGCGCCCATCATGCGCATGTACATCCAGCTGATCGGCAGCACCGCGGCGTTGCCCAGCGGCGCGGCCGACACGGCGCCGACCGCGTGCTCGGCGGCGGGCACGATCGAGCCCTGCGAAGCCTCGGCGAACGAGCGGTGCGTGGGCAGGAAGGGCACCAGGTCCGCCACCACGCACACCGGGCCCACGCCCGGCCCGCCACCGCCGTGCGGGATGCAAAAGGTCTTGTGCAGGTTCAGGTGGCTCACGTCGCCGCCGAACTCGCCCGGCGCGGCCACGCCGACCAGCGCGTTCATGTTGGCGCCGTCCACGTAAACGCGCCCGCCATGGCGGTGCACCAGCGCGCACAGCTCGCCGACGTGGGGGTCGAACACGCCGTAGGTCGAAGGGTAGGTGATCATCGCCGCGGCCAGGCGTGCGCTGTGCTTCTCGCACTGGGCCTGCAGGTCCGCGAGATCGACGTTGCCTTCGGCGTCGCACTTGGTGACCACGACCTCCAGGCCTGCCATGTGCGCGCTGGCCGGGTTGGTGCCGTGGGCCGACTCGGGGATCAGGCAGATCTTGCGATGCGCCTCGCCGCGCGACGCGTGGAAGGCGCGGATCGCCAGCAACCCTGCGTACTCGCCCTGCGAGCCGGCATTGGGTTGCAGGCTGACGCCGGCATAGCCGGTGGCCTGGCACAGCCAGTCGCGCAGCTGGCGGTCGAGCTCGGCGTAGCCGGCCAATTGATCGGCCGGAGCGAACGGGTGGACGTCGGCGAACTCGGGCCAGGTGATCGGGATCATCTCGCTCGTCGCGTTGAGCTTCATCGTGCACGAGCCGAGCGGGATCATCGTGCGGTCGAGCGCGAGGTCCTTGTCCGACAGGCTGCGGATGTAGCGCAGCATCTCCGTCTCGGAGTGGTGGGTGTTGAACACCGGGTGGGTCAGGAAGGTGCTGCGGCGGGCCAGTTCGGGCGGCAGCAGCGGGGCGATGCCCTTCTCGACCTTTGCCCACAGCGCATCGAGCGACGCCGCGTCGCCGCCCGGCGCGATGACGGCGCACAGTGCGGCGATGTCGCTGCGCGTCGTCGTCTCGTCCAGCGACACGCCCACCGAAGTCGGCGATGCCCGGCGCAGGTTGAAGCCGGCCTCGCGCGCCGCCTGCAGCACCGCGGCGGTACGCTCGCCGGTGGCGACTTCGAGCGTGTCAAATGCGGTCTCGTTGCGCGGCGTGCGGCCGCGCGCAGCCAGCGCCGCTGCCAGCACCGCGGTGTAGCTCGCCACCCGGCGCGCGATGCGCGTCAGGCCCGCCGGGCCGTGATAGACGGCGTACATGCTTGCCACTACGGCCGGCAGCACCTGCGCGGTGCAGATGTTGGAGGTGGCCTTCTCGCGCCGGATGTGCTGTTCGCGCGTCTGCAGCGCCAGGCGCAGCGCGAACGCGCCGTGGGCGTCGATGCTCACGCCGACCAGGCGGCCCGGCATCGACCGCTTGAACCCGTCGCGCGTCGCGAGGTAGGCCGCGTGCGGGCCGCCGTTGCCCATCGGCATCCCGAAGCGCTGCGTGTTGCCGACCGCGATGTCGGCGCCGAGCGCTCCGGGCGGCTTGAGCAGCGTGAGGGCGAGCAGGTCGGCGGCGACGATCGCCAGGCCGCCGGCCGCATGCACGGCGTCGATCACCGGCTGCAGGTCGCGAACCGCGCCGTTCACGCCGGGGTATTGCAGAAGCGCGGCGAAGGCGCCCGCTTGCGCGGCGCTGTCCAACGGGCCGCAGACGACACGGACGCCCAGCGGCGCGGCGCGCGTGCGCACCACCTCCAGCGTCTGCGGCAGCACGTCGTCGGCGACGAAGAAGGTCGTCGACGGGCTCTTGCCCACCCGCAGCGCGAGCGTCATCGCCTCGGCGGCGGCCGTCGCTTCGTCGAGCATCGACGAGCCGGCGATGGCCATGCCGGTCAGCTCGCAGACCATGGCCTGGAAGTTGATCAGCGCCTCCATCCGGCCCTGCGAGATCTCGGCCTGGTAGGGCGTGTAGGCCGTGTACCAGGCCGGGTTCTCGAGGATGTTGCGCAGGATGACGCCCGGCGTGTGGGTGCCGTGGTAGCCCTGGCCGATGAAGCTCTTGAGCACCCGGTTGCGCGACGCGATGGCCCTCAGCTCGGAAAGCGCCTGCGCCTCGGGCAGAGGCGCGGGCAGCGCCATCGGCCGCGAGCGCGCGATGCTGCGCGGGACGACGGCCTCGATCAGCGCGCGCCGCGAGGCGGCGCCGATCGCGCCGAGCATGTGCTTCTCGTCGGCCGCCGACGGCCCGATGTGGCGGGCGACGAATTCGGCCGCGTTCTCCAGCTCGGCAAGGGAGGTGAGGGTGGACATCAGCATGGGGTCGGTCCTGCACGGCGGGCGCCAGCGGCGCTCGCCAGGGTGGGCAACGAAGTGGCAATGCAACGCGGCGCGGGCAGCGGCTCAGCCCGCTCCAGACCGCCCCGAGTGGTCAGGGCTCTCCGTTGGGGGCGATACGGCAGGTGTCTCGGGTCGGTCATGCCCTAGAGCGTCTTGAGCAGCGCGTCGTATTCAGGCACGTCCATCAGCTGGTCGTACTCGGTCATGTCCGAGATCTTCACCTTGAAGAACCAGCCGTTGCCCATCGGGTCGGTGTTGGCGAGCGAGGGGTCGTTGCGCAGGTCTTCGTTGACTTCGACGACTTCGCCGCTGACCGGCATGTACAGGTCGGCGGCAGCCTTCACCGATTCGACCACGCCGGCCACCTCGCCCTTCTTGAAGGTGGCGCCGACGGCCGGAAGATCGACGAAGACCACGTCGCCGAGCGCGTCCTGGGCATGCAGCGTGATGCCGACCGTGGCGGCTTCGTGGTCTTCGATGTTGATCCATTCGTGATCGTCGGTGAAACGCGTCGTCATCGGTGGTCTCCTTGGGCGTGGGCAGTGGGGAAGGGGAGTCGGGTCGTTCAGCCGCGGAAGTAGCGGTGCGGCGTGAAGGGCAGGCTGTGCACGCGCATCGGCAGCTTGCGCCCGCGTACGTCGGCATAGACCTCATGGTTCGGCAGCGCGTGGTTGGCAGCGAGGTAGGCCATCGCGATCGGCTCGCCGACGGTGGGTCCGATCGTGCCGCTCGTGACCAGGCCGAGCTCGTGCCCACGCGCGTCGCTGAGCTTGGCGCCCTCGCGCACCGGCACGCGTTCGAGGCCGACCAGGCCGACGCGCTTGAATGCCACGCCGCTGGCCAGTTTTCCGTCGATGACGCTCGCTCCCGGGTAGCCGCCGGCGCGCGCGCCGCCGCTGCGGCGCACCTTCTGGATCGCCCAGGTCAGGCCGGCCTCGACCGGTGACGTCCGAGTGTCGATGTCGTGCCCGTAGAGGCAAAGCCCGGCCTCGAGCCGAAGCGTGTCGCGGGCGCCGAGCCCGGCGGGCTTGACCTCGCGTTGCGCCAGCAGTGCCCGGGCGAGCGCCTCGGCCTGTGCGTCGGGCACCGAGATCTCGAAACCGTCCTCGCCGGTGTAGCCCGAACGGGTGACGTAGCAGTCGGCCCCCGCGAGCGTGAACGCGCCGCCGGTCATGAAGGTCAATGCCGTCACGCCCGGGTTGAGCCGCATCAGCGCCGCCACCGCCTTCGGGCCCTGCAGCGCGAGCAGCGCCCGCTCCGGCAGCGGCTGCACCGTGCAGCGGTGGCCGATGTGCGTCCTCAGGTGGGCGATGTCGGCCGCCTTGCAGCCGGCGTTGACGACGATGAACAGGTCATCGGCGCGACGCGTGATCATCAGGTCGTCGAGGATGCCGCCGTGGGCGTCAGTGAAGAAGCCGTAGCGCTGCTTGCCGACCGCGAGGCCGATCACGTCCACCGGCACCAGCGACTCGAGGGCGCGGTCGGCGTCGGCGCCAGAAAGGCGCAACTGGCCCATGTGCGAGACGTCGAACAGTGCTGCCGCGCTGCGGCAGTGCCGGTGCTCGGCCAGGATGCCCTCGGGGTACGAGACTGGCATGTCGTAGCCGGCGAAGCCCACCATGCGGGCGCCGAGTTCGAGGTGCAGGGCGTGCAACGGCGTGCGCTGGAGTTCGCTGGCGGGCGCGGAAGTGTCGGACATGACGAACCTTTCGAGGGCGTTGAGACCCCCACTGTATGCCGGTGGGGGAGAGCCCTCGCTGTCCGCTTTACCTGAGAGATTGGCAGCGCGCGAAACCTCGCATGCCGCTTGCCCCTTCGGTGGGCTGGCTCGGGGCCAGCCTCTCTCCAGTGAGGAACGCACCGAGCTGCCCCGGGGCGCTTGCCAGTCCTTTTGCCTGAGCGTTCGGAGCATCACCCCCTGCGCCTTCGGCGGCCTGGGCGCATCGGCGCCGCGGCTCTCTCCTGACGCGGCGAAGTGTAGCAGCGCGCTCGCGCCGCAGGCCCGGATAATGCCCGCATGCACTGCCCCTTCGGCGCTTCCAGGCGATGACGGACGCTCCCATCCTCGACGTCGCCGTCATCGGTGCCGGCATCGCCGGCGCGTCGGTCGCCTGGCGCCTGGCGCCGCACATGAGCGTCGCGCTGATCGAGCGCGAGTCGCAGCCTGGCGTCCACTCGACGGGGCGCTCGGCGGCGATGTTCATGGAAAGCTACGGCCCGCCGGCCGTTCGCGCGCTGACCTGCGCCAGCCGAGCGTTCTACGCTTCGCCTCCGCCGTCGTTCGCCAACGCACCGCTGCTGGCGCCGCGCGGCGCGCTGTACCTCGCCACGGAAGGGCAGCAGGCGCTCCTCGAATCGACCCGTGCCGCGATGCAGCTGACCTGCCCCGCGTTGCAGCGCCTGCAGCGCGACGAGGTGTTGTCGCGGGTGCCGTGCCTGCGGCCCGAGGTCGTTCACGCCGGACTGCTTGACGTCGACGCGCAGGACATCGATGTCCACGCGCTGCACCAGGGCTTCCTGCGCGGCCTGCGCCGGCAGGGCGGCGTGCTGCGAATGGGCGCAGCGCTGCAAGCGGTGGCTCGGTCCGGTGCGCAGTGGGAGCTGCGCCTGGGAGACGGCACGGCACTTCGATGCCGCTCGGTCGTCAACGCCTCCGGCGCCTGGGCCGACGCCGTGGCCGCGCTCTTTGGCGCGGCGCCGGTCGGCCTCGTGCCATGCCGGCGGAGCGCATTCACGTTCAAGGCTCCGGAGGACGTCGAGATCTTGCGCTGGCCGGCCGTGATCAGCATCGACGAGAGCTACTACTTCAAGCCCGATGCCGGGCAACTGTTGGGTTCGCCGGCGAATGCCGATCCCACGTTCGCGCACGACGTGCTGCCCGAGGAGCTCGACGTCGCCATCGGGATCGACCGCATCGAATCGGTCAGCACGCTCGAGATCCGCCGTCCGACCAGCACCTGGGCCGGGCTGCGTTCGTTCGTCGCGGACGGCGAACTCGTGATCGGTTGGGACGATGCCTGCCCGGGCTTCTTCTGGCTCGCCGGGCAGGGTGGGTACGGCATCCAGAGTGCCGCCGGGGCGTCCGAACTCGCGGCGGCCCTGCTGCGCGGCGCGCCGATGCCGGAAGAACTCGCTCGCCACGGCGTCGATCCGCGCGGGCTGTCGCCATTGCGGCTGCGCTGACGCGAATGCCTGCCCGCCGACACGGCGCATGCGCTATGGTTGCGCCCAAAGCCAGCCCCCTGACGATGACCGACGACATCACCACGCTGCGCCGCATCCTGCGCGATGGCCGGACGATCGCGATCGTCGGGCTTTCGGCCGACTGGTACCGGCCGAGCTACTTCGTGGCCAAGTACCTGCAGCAGCATGGCTACCGCATCGTGCCGGTGAATCCGCGCTACGCCGGTGGCGAGGTGCTGGGCGAGCGCTGCCATGCGAGCCTGGCCGACATTGCGCACGCGGTAGACATGGTCGACGTCTTCCGCCGCACCGAGGACGTGCTGCCGATCGCGCGCCAGGCGGTCGCGATCGGCGCCAAGTGCCTGTGGCAGCAGATCGGCGTGAAGAACCTCGACGCGGACCGCATGGCGCGCGCGGCGGGTCTCGACAGCGTGATGGACCGTTGCGTGAAGATCGAGCACGCGCGGCTCTTCGGTGGCCTGCACTGGGCGGGCGTGAACACGCGCGTCATCTCTTCGCGCCGCCCGGTCTGAAGATGGATTGCCCCCAAGCTCGCTGCGATCGATGCCCCCCGCGGGGGCGCTCAGCGCCGTTGGGGCGGCGCGGCAGGCGCTGACCATGGCCGACCACGTCTTTCACCCCGAAACGCTTGCCATCCACGCCGGCCAGATTCCCGACGCCGCCACTGGCGCGCGGGCGTTGCCGATCTACCAGACGACGAGCTTCGTGTTCGACAGTGCCGAGCACGCGGCGGCGCTGTTCAACCTGCAGACCTTCGGCAACGTCTATTCGCGGCTCTCGAACCCGACCGTCGCGGCGCTGGAAGAACGCGTCGCCGCACTCGAAGGCGGGCGCGCCGCCGTGGCATCGGCGAGCGGCATGGCGGCCGAGGCGATGGCGCTGATGACGATCCTGCAGCAGGGCGACCACGTGGTCGCGGCCGGCGCGCTGTACGGCGGCACGGTCACGATGCTGGCGGTGAACCTGAAGAAGTTCGGTGTCGAGACGAGCTTTGTCGACGCGACGCGGCCGGACGCCTTTGCCGAGGCGATGCGACCGAACACCCGCGCCGTATTCGCCGAGAGCCTGGGCAACCCGAGCCTGACGGTGCTCGACATCGAGGCCGTGGCCGCCGTGGCGCACGCGCACGGCGTGCCGCTGGTGATCGACAACACCGTGCCGTCACCCTTCCTGTGCAACCCGCTCGCCTTCGGCGCCGACATCGTCGTCCACTCGGCCACCAAGTACCTCGGCGGCCATGGCACCACGCTCGGTGGCGTGATCGTCGAGAGCGGCAAGCCGCGCGGCGCCTTCGCCTGGGACAACGGCAAGTTCCCCGGCATGACCGAGCCCTCGCCCGGCTACCACGGTGTGAAGTTCTTCGAGACCTTCGGCGACTTCGCGTTCACGATGCGGGCCCGGATGGAGACGCTGCGCGTCTACGGCGCGGCCCTCTCGCCGGCGAGCGCGTGGCAGATCCTGCAGGGCATCGAGACCTTGCCGCTGCGGATGGAACGGCATTGCACGAACGCGCGCAAGGTGGCGGCGTTCCTGCGTTCGCACCCGCGGGTGCGCTGGGTCAACTATCCGGGCCTGCCCGATCACCCGCAACACGCGCTGGTTGGCAGGCAGATGCGCGTGGTCGATGGCGCTCCCGGCGCATCGGGCCTGCTCGCCTTCGGCGTGCGCGGCGGCGCCGCGGCGGGCGTGAAGTTCATCGAGGCGGCGCAGTTCATGAGCCATGTGGCCAATATCGGCGACACGCGCACCCTCGTGATTCACCCGGCCTCCACCACCCACCGCCAGCTCGACGACGCGCAGCAGTTGGCGGCCGGCGTGCTGCCGGACATGGTGCGGATGTCGGTCGGCATCGAGCATATCGACGACATCCTGTGGGACATTGATCAGGCGCTCGCGACGGCGGATGGCTAGGATGAGATTTGCCGCTATCGATCGCGAAGTGACAGCGGCCCGGCCTCGCGAGCGCGCGACGACGGCTTCCGGCCCGTTGCTGCCATTGAATGCCGGCTTTGCGGGCGAGGACTGGCGCGGCAAAGGCACGTCCGGGCAGGCCGCTTCGCTTCACTGGGGCGGTCTTCGCGCAGCGAAGACTTCCCTGCGATGCTCGGCCTCGTGGCCCCGTCGCAGAACTCACTTCGCTCACTGCGTTCGCTGCGTTCGGACATCCGCGACGAGTCAGAGGACAACTCGCGCTTCGCGCGAGGCCACGAGACCTGGCCTTGCAGGCCGCGCCGGGCCAGTCGGCCCGGCCGTTCGCAAGGCGCAAGCGGTCCCCCGGACCGCTTGCGCCCGGGCTCACCTTTTCGGCACCCCAGAGGCGCTGCGCGTCCTGCCCGAACGCGCCTTTGCTGAGACACTGGTGTTGACCGCAGCCCGAGCACCCGCCGCTCCAGCGCGGCGGGCGGTGCCCGGTGGGGGCGATTTCTGTGGCGACGAGAAGCGCAGGCCTGGGGTCGGCGTGCGAAGCACGCTTCGTAGACTGACTCGTCGCGGATGTCTGAACGGAGTGAGCGCAGCGAACGCAGTGAGTTCTGCGACGCGACCCCAGGGCGACGCAGCGAGCCCGGACACAGGACAGTCCCTGCGGACTGTTCTGTGCCTGGCGAGCGCCCTTGCGCTTGCAAGCGCAAGGGCACGCAGTGGAGTCTTCGCTGCGCGAAGACCGCCGCAGCATGAGCTTCCACCGGGCTCCGCCTGCCGCGCCGCGCTGAAGCTACGCAAGAGCGGACGCAGGCGGACGGCAGCAATGGGCCGATAGCAGCTATCGGGATGGCAGTACGGCACAGTCTGATGTATCTCGGGTCGGACGAACCATGATGGAGGCATTCATATGACCAGCACCTACGAGCAGAACCTGGCGAAGAACGCGGCCAACTTCACCGCGCTGTCGCCGGTGAGCTTCGTCGAGCGCAGCGCCGAGGTGTTCGGCGACCTGCCCGCAGTGATCCACGGCCGGCGGCGCACCACCTGGGCACAGACGCGCGAGCGATCGGCGCGGCTTGCGGCGGCGTTGCAGGCGCTTGGCGTCACGCGCTTGAGCACCGTCAGCGCGATGCTGCACAACACGCCGGAGATGGTCGAGGCGCACTACGCGGTGCCGGCACTGAACGCGGTGCTCAACACGCTGAACACGCGCCTCGACGCGCCGCTGCTGGCCTGGCAGATGAACCATTGCGAGGCGACGGTGCTCATCACCGACCGTGAGTTCGCGCCGACGATGCGCGAGGCCCTGCGCATCCTGAAGACCGAGCATGGGCGCGAGCCGATCGTGATCGACGTTTGCGACAGCGAATATGGCGGCGCCGGCGAGATGCTGGGTGCGCACGAGTACGAGGCGCTGCTCGCGGCGCACGATCCGCTGCCGGTGCTGGCCGGCCCGCGCGACGAATGGGACGCCATCGCCGTCAGCTACACCTCGGGCACGACCGGTGACCCGAAGGGGGTCGTCACGCACCACCGCGGCGCCTACCTGAACGCGGTGTGCAACGCGGCCACGTGGACGATGCCGCACTTCCCGAAGTACCTGTGGACGCTGCCGATGTTCCACTGCAACGGCTGGTGCTTCCCTTGGACGGTGGCGCTGCTCGGCGGCACGCATGTATGCCTGCGCGGAGTGAATGCCAAGGCCATCCTCGACGCGATGCGAGAGCACGCGGTGGACCACTACTGCGCGGCGCCGATCGTTCACAACCTGCTGATCGCCGCGCCGCCCGAGCAGCGCGAAGGGATCACGCAGAAAGTGCGTGGCATGGTGGCCGGCGCTGCCCCGCCGGCGGCGATGATCGAAGGCATGGCCCAGATCGGCTTCGACATCACCCATGTCTACGGCCTGACCGAGGTCTACGGGCCCGCGGCCGTGGCCGTCAAGCGTGACAGCTGGGCGGGAGAGAGCCTGTCGGAGCAGGCGCGCCTGAATGCCCGCCAGGGCGTGCGCTACCCGCTGCAGGAGGGCATGACGGTGCTGGACCCGGCGACGATGACCGAGGTGCCGGCCGACGGGCAGACGATGGGCGAGATCATGTTCCGGGGCAACCTCTTGATGAAGGGCTACCTGAAGAACCCGGCCGCGACTGCGGCGGCGTTCGAGGACGGCTGGTTCCACACCGGCGACCTGGCCGTGATCGAGCCCGACCGCTACGTGAAGATCAGGGACCGCAGCAAGGACATCATCATCTCCGGCGGCGAGAACATCAGTTCGCTGGAGGTCGAGGATGCGCTCTACCGCCACCCGGCGGTGCTGGCCTGCGCGGTGGTCGCGCGACCGGATGCGAAGTGGGGCGAGACCCCGGTCGCGTTCGTCGAGCTCAAGCCCGGCGCCAGCGTCAGCGCCGAAGAGCTGGTGGCGCACTGCAAGGGCCTGCTCGCCAGCTACAAGGTGCCGCGCGAGGTGCGCTTCGAGCCGATCCCTAAGACCTCGACCGGCAAGATCCAGAAGTTCGTGCTGCGCGCGCAGGCGAAGTCGGCTTCGGCCATCGATTGAGACGAGAGGAGGGAATCAGCATGTCTGACGCCACCAAAGCGCTGGTGCTGCGCGAGCGCGACCCGCGCGGCGTGATCACGCTGACGCTGAATCGCCCGCAGGCGTTCAATTCGCTGTCCGCGGGCATGATCGCCGCGCTGCAGGCCGAACTCGATGCGGTCGGGCGCGACGACGGCGCACGCGCCGTCGTGATCGCCGCTGCCGGACGAGCCTTCTGCGCCGGCCACGACCTGAAGGAAATGCGCGCCGCACCCTCGCTCGCCTACTACGAGACCCTGTTCGACCACTGCGCGCAGATGATGCTCGGCGTGCAGCGCCTGCCGGTGCCGGTGATCGCGCGCGTGCAGGGCATCGCCACCGCGGCCGGCTGCCAACTGGTGGCGATGTGCGACCTGGCCGTCGCCAGCCGCGACGCGAAGTTCGCCGTCAGTGGCGTCAACCTCGGCCTGTTCTGCTCGACGCCGAGCGTCGCGCTCGCCCGCAACCTGTCGCGCAAGGCCGCGTTCGAGATGCTCGTCACCGGCGAGTTCATCAGCGCGGCCCAGGCCCTGGAGAAGGGGCTCGTCAACCGCGTCGCCGACCCCGACGCGCTCGACGCCGAGGTCGAGCGCCTAGTCGCCAGCATCGTCGCCAAGCCGCGCGTCGCGGTGGCGATGGGCAAGGCGCTGTTCTACCGCCAGCTCGAGACCGGCATCGCCGCCGCCTACGACGATGCCGGGCGAACGATGGCCTGCAACATGATGGACCCGGCGGCGCTGGAAGGCGTGCAGGCCTTCATCGAGAAGCGCCCGCCGCGGTGGTAGGTCCGGGCGCTGGCGCAGGCGTCTCGCCTGCGTCGAACGATGCGGCGGCGTTCGGATACAGCCGCAGCAGCAGGTGGCCGGTCCAGCCGGCCAGGGCAGCGTCCAGCGTCGCCTGAAGCTCTTGCGGCGTGGCCGTCGCGCGCAGCCCCCAGAGTCGCTGCAGCTCCGGTCGCTGAGCGCTCAGCAGTTCGTCCACGGCATCCGACCAGACAGCGGGATGTTCGGCCGCCACCCAGTCGCCGCGGCCACGGCCGAAGTGGGCGACGGCCAGGTAGCCGAGCAGGGCCGAGTGCACCAGTTCGTCGAGCACCGGATCGCTCCACGCGAGCGTCGGCTTGTCGACGCCGCGCAGCAGGTTGACGCCGCGGGCCAGTCCCATCGCACCCAGCGCGCCCAGCACGCCGCCGGCGAGCAGGCCGCCGCCGAGCGTCAGCCCGCCGCTGGCGATGTCGGCCTTCAGCCCGACGAGGGCGCCGCTGACCATGCCGCCGACGAGGGCCGACTTGCCCTCGCTCAGCGGTGCGCGCACGGCGAAGTGTTCGGCCAGGCGCTGCTGCACGATCGCGCTCGCCTTGCCGCCCAGTCCGTGCAAGGCGATCAGGCGGTCGGTGCTGGCGCGCAGGTCGGCCGCCAGCCGTTCGGCCAGCGCCTGCATCGCCTTTTCGCGGGGCGAGGCGGTGGCGCCGGCCGGAATGCCGAGCGCCGCGCCGAGTTCGCGCGCCCGCCCGGCCCAGCCGGAGTCGGCAACCTCGGCGCGGTCCAGCGCGGCGCGCGCCAGCCGCTCGGCGAGTACCGTGCACGAGGCGCGCCAGGCGGCCTGCTGGCGCTGCCGCCAGGCGAGGCGCAGGCGTGCGAACGCAGCGCCCTGCGCCGGCGCGAGCAGCGGCGCCACGGCGGCGAGCAGGGCATCCTCCTGCACCCAGCAGCGGGCGAAGGCATCGAGCGCCATCACGTCGCGCACGATGGCGTTGCCCGCGCAGCGCTCGCGCCAGCGCTGCAGTTCGGTGGCTTCGGCGCTGGGGCCGCGCGGCGGACCGGTCTGGTTGAGCAGCACCAGCACCGGCTTGCCGAGCAGTTCGAGCACCTGCAGTTCGGCATCGAGATAGCCGACGTCCCCGGGTTGCTCGGAGGCGTTGACGAGGTAGAGCACCACGTCGGCCTGCTCCAACACGTTGCGCACGGCGTGCTGGCTCGACCAGAGCGCGCGCTCGCGCCAGCGGTCCCAGACCTCGTTGAGGAACCAGCCGATCGGGTTGCCCGCGCGTGCAAGCCGCTGCGCGAGCCGCACGCTGTCGCCGAAGCCGGGCGTGTCCCAGAGTTCGAGGCGGTCGCCTTGTGCGCTTTCGAGCAGCAGGTGGCGCTCGGTGGCCAGCGTCACGTGGGCTTCGTCGCGCACCTCGCCGATGTCGCGCTGGAGCAGCGTGCGCGCCAGCGTGGTCTTGCCGACGTTGGTGTGGGCGACGAGGCTGAGCGCCACGGTCGCTGGCGTGCCGGCGCGGCTCATCGCCCGGGCTCCGGCCGCGACAGGTCTGCGAAGCGCGGCTCCTGGCCAAGCTCGTGCGCCAGGCGTCGCCACGCATCGCGACGCTGCTCGAGGCGCACCGCGCCGTCGGCGGCGCCGAAGCGCTCGCGGAAGCCGGCTTCGTCGACCAGGACGATCAGCCGCGCGCCAGCGGGCAGGCGTGCGGCGAGCGCCTGCACGAACGCGCCGTGGGTTTCGCGTTCCGGGGTCGCGGCGAGCGGGAACAGCGCCACCCACAGGCCAGCCGCCCCGTTCGCGGGCGCCCAGTGCGCGGGTTCGTCCTCGCCGCCGACGGGCACGCTCGGCGCCAGGTGCACGTCCGGCTCGCCCGCGCATTCGGCGGCAAGCACGGTGCGCAATGCGGCGCCGCGCCCGGGCGGCAGGTGGTAGCTGTAGGGCAGCACCTGCACCAGGACCGGCGCATCGCGCTCGTGCGTCAGCAGGCGCTGGAAGTAGTTGTCGTGCAGCGGCAGCGCAAAGGTCTGCCCCAGGCGATGCGCCCGCCAGCCAGCCTGGGCGGCCAGCAGCATGCGCGGCAGCACCACGACCCCGACGACAGTGACGGCGTACAGGTGGATCCAGCGCGCTGCCACCTCGCCCGGCCCGGCCGAGAAGCGCAACGCGGCGAAAGCGGCTTCGTCGGGAAGCGTGATGCCGCTCAGCCAGGCGGCCGGGCCGAGAAGCCCGCCGATAAGGCGGTGCAGGGCCGGCGCATCGAAGAAGGTGCTGTCCCATCCGGCGCGGAACTCGAAGAAGCTGCCGCGCGCATACATCGACACCAGCACGCCGAGCGCCAGCGCGGCCGCAGCAGCGTGCAGCACGGTGGCCAGGCGCGCTGTGTTCAGCGCTTGGCTCGCCTGCGCCCAATCGGCGGCGAATCGGGCCAGCGTCGGTGACGAGCCCTGCCGGCCTCGGCCGACGCGCGCGACGAATCCGCGTGCCCACCTTGGCTGCGGAGCTTCGCCGCGCCGGTGGCCCAAGTCGTGGACCGCCAGCAAGGCGTAAACGGCCAGGTTCCAGGCCAGCATGCCGAGCAGCGGCAGGGCGAACAGGTTGATGCGCTGCGTGCCGCCGAGGCCGTCGATGACAAGGCCGGCAGCAAAGGCGAGCGACAGCAGCAGCGGCCCCAGCCACGCGGGCAAGGTGCCCGCGGCGTGCGCGGC
This sequence comes from uncultured bacterium, assembly GCA_963779155.1. Taxonomy (GTDB): domain Bacteria; phylum Pseudomonadota; class Gammaproteobacteria; order Burkholderiales; family Burkholderiaceae_C; genus CAIKUF01. Next base: position 168,846 of record CAVZXE010000025.1, read on the forward strand.
GCGCACGCCGCCTTCGCGCGGCAGCAACCTTGCCATGGCCAGGGACGCACGCCGCGCGATCAGCGGCTCCGCTGGCGCGTCGGTGCCCAGTTCGCTTCGCGCTTCGCGGCTCACCGCGTCGCGGTCGGCCTCGCTCCACGGCGCGGCGATCGGGTCCTCGAAGGCGCGCAGCAACAGCACCTGGCGGGCGTCTTGTTCGTTCATCGCTGCGGTGCCGCAGGGTTGCGTGGCCCGCGCACCCGGCGCCTACATGCTGGCGTAGTTCGGCCCGCCGCCGCCTTCGGGCGTGACCCAGACGATGTTCTGCGTCGGGTCCTTGATGTCGCATGTCTTGCAGTGCACGCAGTTCTGGGCGTTGATCTGCAGGCGGTCGGCACCGTCGACCTGCACGAACTCGTACACCCCGGCCGGGCAGTAGCGGGCCTCGGGCCCGGCGTAGCGGGCGAGGTTGATCGCCACCGGCACGGATGCGTCCTTCAGCGTCAGGTGGGCCGGCTGGTCTTCCTCATGGTTGGTGTTGGACAGGAACACCGAGGAGAGCTTGTCGAAGGTGATCTTCCCGTCGGGCTTGGGGTACTCGATCGGCGTGGACTCGGCGGCGGGCTTGAGCTTCTCGTGGTCGGCCTGGCTGCGGTGCAGCGTCCACGGCGCCTTGCCGCGGAAGACGATCTGGTCGATGCCGAACAGCAGCGCGCCAGCGACGAGCCCCTTGTCGAGATACGGCTTGAAGTTGCGCGCGCGATAGAGCTCGTCGTGCAGCCAGCTCGCCTCGAAAGCGGCCGGGTAGGCCGCGAGCTCGTCGTGCTGGCGGCCGGCGACGACGGCGTCGTAGGCCGCGTCGGCGGCCAGCATGCCGGTCTTGATCGCGGCGTGCGAACCCTTGATGCGCGGCGCGTTCAGGAAGCCCGCGTCGCAGCCGACCAGCGCGCCGCCGGGGAAGGCGAGCTTGGGCAGACTCTGCAGTCCGCTCGCGTTGATCGCCCGCGCGCCGTAGGCGATGCGCTTGCCGCCTTCGAGGAAGGCGCGGATCGTGGGGTGCGTCTTGTAGCGCTGGAACTCCTGGAACGGCTCCAGGTAGGGGTTGGTGTAGCCCAGCCCGACCACCAGCCCGAGCGAGACCAGGTGGCCCTCGAAGTGGTACATGAAGCCACCGCCGTAGGTGGCGTTGTCCAGCGGCCAGCCGGCGCTGTGCAGCACCAGCCCGGGCACGTGCCGGGCCGGGTCGAGCTCCCAGACTTCCTTGATTCCGATGCCCCAGGTCTGCGGGTCGCGGCCGGCGTCGAGCGAGAACTTCGCGATCACCTGCTTGCCCAGGTGGCCGCGGGCGCCTTCGGCGAACAGCGTGTACCTGGCGTGGAGCTCCATGCCGATCTGGAAGTTGGCGCCGGGCTCGCCGTCCTTGGCCAGCCCCAGGTTGCCGGTCGCCACGCCCTTGACCGCGCCACCTTCGTCGTACAGCACCTCGGCGGCCGCGAAACCGGAAAAGATCTCCACGCCGAGGCCTTCGGCCTGTTGACCCAGCCAGCGCACCACGTTGGCCAGGCTGACGATGTAGTAGCCGTCGTTGACAAAGCACTCCGGCAGCAGCCAGTGCGGGTTGTAGATCGCGCCGCGCTCGGTGAGGAGGTAGAAGCGGTCTTCGGTCACCTGCGTGTCCAGCGGCGCGCCGCGCACCTTCCAGTCGGGGAACAGCTCGGTCAGCGCGCGCGGGTCCATCACGGCGCCGGACAGGATGTGCGCGCCCGGCTCGGAGCCCTTCTCGAGCACGACGACCGAGATCTCCTGGCCCTGCGCCGCGGCGAGCTGCTTCAGGCGGATCGCCGCGGCCAGGCCGGCCGGGCCGGCGCCGACCACGACCACGTCGTACTCCATGGCCTCACGCGGGCCGTACTGGGCAAGGATTTCGGCGGGGGTCATGGGGCGTCCTCGGGGTGCGCCGGGCGGCGGCTGCGCGGCATTTTACGGGCTGGCCCCTGCGTGCCGGCACGCAGGGGCGCGTGATATCGTGACCGAGAGAATCACGCTTGAAGGAGCCAGCCGCATGAGTTACAGCATCGACCTCTCCGGCCGCGTGGCCCTGGTCACCGGCGCGTCGAGCGGGCTCGGCATGCAGTTCGCGAAGACGCTGGCCGTGGCCGGCGCCGCGGTGGTGCTGGCCGGGCGCCGCGTCGAGCGCCTGAAGACGCTACGCGCCGAGATCGAGGCCGCGGGTGGCGATGCCCACGTCGTCGCCCTCGACGTGACCGACCACGCGAGCATCAAGTCGGCGGTGGCGCACGCCGAGACCGAGATGGGGACGATCGACATCCTGGTGAACAACTCGGGCGTGGGCTCGACGCAGAAGCTCACCGACGTCATGCCCGCCGACTTCGACCTCGTGATGAACACCAACACCAAGGGCGCCTTCTTCGTCGCGCAGGAGGTGGGCAAGCGCATGATCGCGCGCGCCAACGGCGCCGCGCCGGGCACCTTTATCGGGGGGCGCATCGTCAACATCGCGTCGATGGCCGGGCTGCGCGTGCTGGGGAGGATCGGCGTCTATTGCATGAGCAAGGCGGCGGTCGTGCACATGACGCGCGCAATGGCGCTCGAGTGGGGCCGCTACGGCATCAATGTCAACGCGATCTGCCCGGGCTACATCGACACCGAGATCAACCACCATCAGTGGAGCACGGAGCAGGGCCACAAGCTCATCGCGACGCTGCCGCGCAAGCGCATCGGCCAGCCGCAGGACCTTGACACCGTGCTGATGATGCTGTGCGCCAACGAAAGCCACTTCATCAACGGCGCGATCATCCAGGCCGACGACGGCTTCGCCGTCTAGCGAGATGACAGGCCCCAGGCTGACTTCTTTCGCTGCCCTCATGGGGCGCACGCAGGCCGCCCGGGCGCGGCCCGGCGCGGGCTTGGATCGATGACCCTGCGGACGCTTTCGCTGCTCGAGGCGCGCGTCCTCGGCGTGCTGGTGGAAAAGCAGCACACGGTGGCCGACAGCTACCCGCTGTCGCTCAACGCCCTGGTGCTCGGCTGCAACCAGAAGACCGCGCGCGATCCGGTTATCAACGCGACCGAGGCCGAGGTGCTGGCGACGGTGGATGCGCTCAAGGCACTGAGCCTGGTGGTCGAGGTCAGCGGCAGCCGGGTCAGCCGCTACGAGCACAACGTCAAGCGTGTGCTGGGCGTGCCCAGCCAGTCGGTGGCGATCCTCACGCTGCTGATGCTGCGCGGGCCGCAGACGGCGGCCGAACTGCGTGCGAACACCGAGCGGCTGCACCGCTTCGCCGACATTTCGGCGGTCGAGGGATTCCTCGACGAACTGGCCGCGCGCGAGCCGGCGCTGGTCGTGAAGCTGCCACGCGCCCCCGGCGCACGCGAGCAGCGCTGGGCGCATCTGCTGAGCGGACCGGTCGAGATGACGGCCTCAGCGGCGCTCCCCGGAGCGGACGACTTCGTCGCGGCGGGCGAAATCGCCGCGCTCAAGGCCGAGCAGGCACGCCTGGCGGCTGAGTTGGCCGAGCTACGTGCGCTCGTGGTGCGCATGGCCGGCGAACTGGGCATCGACCCGGTACCGTGAAGAAGCGGTGACACGCGGGAGTGGCTTGGATGTCTTCTCTCGGCCCGTTGCTGCCGTCCGCCTGCATCCGCTGCTGCGTAGCTTCAGCGCGGCGCGGCAGGCGGAGCCCGGCAGGGGCTCATGCTGTGGCGGTCGGCGCTTCGCTCCGACTCCACTGCGATGCTCGCCCTGGGGTCGCGTCGCAGAACTCACTGCGTTCGCTGCGCTCACTCCGTTCAGACAGCTGCGACGAGTCAGTCTACGAAGCGTGCTTCGCACGCCGACCCCAGGCCTGCAAGGCCAGGGCTCGTGGCCTCGCGCGAAGCGCGAGTTGTCCTCTGACTCGTCGCGGATGTCCGAACGCAGCGAACGCAGTGAGCGAAGTGAGTTCTTCGACGGGGCCACGAGACCGAGCATCGCAGGGGAGTCGGCGCGCAGCGCCGACCGCTCCAGTGAAGCGCCGCGGCCTGCCCGGACGCGCCTTTGCCGCGCCGGTCGTGTCCGGCATAGCGGACGTTCAAAGACGGCAATGGGCCGGGAGCATCCCCGTCAACACCAGCGGCTCCTGGCATCCACCCGACTCGTTGCCCAAGGCAGGCCGACTCCCCGTCGCGGCACGCGCCGAGATCCGGGCAAGTCGTGCCGCGACGAGCGGATTCGGACCTGCGGCGAGTGAAACAATGGACGCCGTGAGCGTGCGCAGCGCATGCGTCGAGGACGCGCGGGCGATCGCCCGGTTGCACTGGGACAGCTGGGTCGCCGCCTATGGCAGCGTGTTTCCCCGGCAAAGCTTCGACGAATTCCCCGTGGCACAGCGCGAACGGCTCTGGGCGCACGAGGCCGGTCTGAATGCCGAGGCGGCGCGGCGCAGCCAGCTTCTGGTGGCCGTGCAGGGCGAACGCGCGGCCGGGTTTGCCCATGTGGGGCCGTATCGCCTTCAGCCGGCAGTTGCGCCGCAGGCCGTGCAGGACGGCGAACTGCGCGCGCTCTACCTCGATCCCGGACTGCAGCGGCGCGGCATCGGCCGCCTGCTGTGGATCGCCTCAGTGCGGCAGTTGCGTGCGACGGCGTTCACGGCCTTGCGCCTGTGGGTCATTGCCGGCAACGAAGCCGAGGCGTTCTACCGCGCGATGGGTGCGCAGCTGATCGGCAGCGCCGCCTTCGACGCCCACGGCGTGCCGCTGCACGAGCACTGCTATCGCGTCGAGCCGCTGTGAGCATTCATTGAGGCAGCCAACGCCATTCACCCGGAGACGCTCATGCGCATCGACCTCCCCGAACAGAAGAAGCTGACCTACGAGATGGTGATCCCGATCCGCTGGGGCGACATGGATGCGATGGGCCATGTGAACAACACGATCTACTTTCGCTATCTCGAGATCGTCCGCATCGAGTGGATGCACTCCATCGGCCAGGCCGCCGATCCGGGTGCCGAGGGCTTCGTGATCGTCAACGCGTTCTGCAACTTCATCCGCCAGCTCGAATACCCGGGCGACATCCTGGCCAGGCACTACGTCGCGAATCCGGGCCGCACGAGTTTCGACACCTTCATCACGCTGGAGCGCACCGACGAGCCCGGCGTGCTCTACGCCACCGGCGGGGCGACGACGGTGTGGGTCGATTTTCCAGGCAAGCGGTCGTTGCCGCTGCCGGACAAGCTGCGCGCCCTGCTCGGGTGAGGTCGGCACGGCGGTCAACGAAGGCGGGCGGCGCCGCACCTGGGTGTGCGAGGCCGTCCGGCACATCGAGGGCGACTTCCAGTTCGGAGTGCCCGGACTCCGGAGCTGCCAGTCACGAACCTGCGCGGGCGGTGCACCGCTGCGCGCGCAATCGCGCGGGAACGCCAACGCGATTGCGGCATGCGGGTGCGTCGTCTTGGGTGAAGGTCGGCTGCGTCGCCTTCACGCAGCCCCTCATTGCGCCCCGGTCCGCCCCGCCGTGCGCGCAGCGCGCGGGCTCAGCGCGCCCGGGAAGTACAGCGCCGTCAGGCTCGGCGTGTGCACCGGCACGAAGCCTTCGCGCTGCGGCGTGGCACCTTCGAAGCGGCGCCATTCGCGCAGCCAGTAGATGTCGTCGCAGGTCTCGAGCAGGCCGATCGTTTCGCGATCGCCCAGCAGCACGCCCTGTACGCGCAGGCCGAGCGTCGCTTTCGCATCGTCGAGTTGGCGCAGCATGGCCTGCGTGCAGCCGAACTCGCCGTCGCTGACGAGCAGCAGGTCGGCGCAGTGCCAGCGTTCGCCGTGCACGAGTTCGACCACGCGTTCCAGTGGCGCCTGCAGGTCGGTGCCGCCGTCGAAGCTCTGGCCGATGAAATCGAGCAGGTGGCGCAGGCCGTCGCGTCCGAGTTCGAGGTCGCGCTCGAGCAGCTCGCCCGGCCCGCCGAAGGCGATCAGGCGGCAGGCGCGCTGCTCGCGGTGGGCAACGCGCAGCACCTCGAGGACGACCGCCTTGGCCACGTTCTCGGGCCCGCCTCGCATCGAGCCCGAGGTGTCGACGCAAACCAGCATCGGCCCGCGCCCCAGCGGCAGCCGGGCCGGCAGTGTGGCCGGCGACCGATGCCGGGCCGAAGGGTCGGGCACGGTTTCGGTCAGCACCGCCTCGCTCTCGTAGGTGAGCAGCCGGCTCTCGGCGAGCCGGGCGCGCCACAGCTTGTGCAGCACCGGGTGGCGCAGCAGCAGTGCCTCGCTGCCGAGCATGCGTTCGATGCGATCTGAGTGGCGAATGCCCTTCAACTCGCCGGGCGCGTCGGGCAGGCGGGTTTCGCGCAGCATCGTCGGCTGCACGTGCGCCGCGCGCGCCAGCGGCTGCGCCTGGCGCGAAGGTGGCAGGTCTGGGCTGGCCTGCGCGCGGCCGAGGCGGCGGATCAGTTCGGCCAGGGGCTGCAGATGAGGCAGCAGCGCGCTGATGCGCTGGGCCTCGCGCCATTCGCGAGAGTTGAGGTGGCCGCGCAACTCGTCCTGGCGCATGTTGGGCAGGTCGCCCAGCCCTTGCAGCAGCGCCAGCATCTCTTCCCAGCCGGCCTTCTCGAAGGTCCACTCGGCGCGGAATTCGGCCGCCGCCAGGGCGATGGCCTGCTCGCGGTCGAGCCGCGGCAGGTGGTCGTTGATGCGATCGAGGTGCCACAGCAGCGTTCTCGCAACCTGAAGCGCCAGTGCCGCGCTGCCGCGGCACAACGCCGGCAGGCCGAGCTCGCCGACCACGCCTCGCAGAGGCGCCACGGCCTGCGGATCGGCGAAGTCGAGCGCTTGCGCCGGCAGCTCGCCGCGCTGCAGCGCGGCGAGCCACGGCGCGAGGTCATGCAGGCGCTGCGCGCAGTCGCCCGCGGCGGTGATCAGCCCCGGCAGCCACAGCTCGCGAGGCAGCGCCTGCAGCCGGTCGTACGGCGCATCGAGATCGCGCATCGCGGTCGGCTCAGGCGGCGCCGGGCCGCTCCCAAGAGGGCTGAGCTCCCCCTCGTGGGGCAGCGAACGAGGCGAGCCCGGGCGACGCCATCTCAGGCCGACAGTTTCACCGGCTGCGGCGGGCTGCCAGCGGCCTGGGTGTCGAGCGGCAGCTTGGCGAAACCCTGCCGCGTCGCCTCCAGGCGCGAGCGCAGCGAATCCAGGGCTGCGATCGTGTCGTCCTGCGCCAGGCACAACGCGGCGGCCAGCAAGGGCGGCAGCCAGAGGCGGTCGTCGAGGGCCCGGCGCGTGGCCTCGGCCTGCGCCCGCAAAGGGGTCAGGTGCGCCTGCGCGCGGCCAAGCACTTCGTCCACCTGGGCCAGCCGCGCCGCCTGGTGCACCGGGCTGTAGCGCTTGCGCAGGTGCACCTCGAGCGACTCGGTCACCATGCGCAACATGGCACCGTCCTGCGCGGCGCCGATGCTGCGGGCGAGAGCGATCTTGCCGGCGCCGCCGTCGTCCGGTTCGTTCTCCGCGCTTTGCTCGATCTCGAGCTGCTTCTCGAACGCTTCGACGGCGCGGGTGAGCCAGGGCGCATCCTGCCGCGCGGCCTGCGCCACCTGCTCGACAAACCACTGCTGCAGCGGCGCCACGTGGGCCGGCTCTGCGGCCAGCGCATAGGGCGCGAGCCACAGGTCCCAGGCATCGACGGCCGCGCGACCCTCGGTCAGCGCCGCGCTGCGCAGCAGTCCGACCAGTTGCCGCCAGCGGCGATCGGAGACGGTGATGCCGTTGGCGTTGGCCAGTGCGCGCAGTGCCTGGAGATGCTGCAGCACCTCGGGCGGCAGCGCGATGCGGTCGCGCGCGCGCAGAAGCGATTCAAGCTCACCGCGGGTGATCGGCTGCGCGCTGCCGGCGTTGTCACTGGGCAGCGTCAGCAGCGCGGGGAAGGATGCGTCGCTGACGGCGGCCACTGGCACGCGCAGCAGGAAGCGGTCGTAGAAAGCCATCAGCGCGTCGTCGGCCGGGACCTCGTTGGTGGCGCCGATCACGCTGATCAGCGGCGTGCGTGTGCGCCCGGTGCCGTTGTCGAACTCGCGCTCGTTGAGCAGCGTCAGCAGCGCATTGAGGATCGCCGAGTTGGCCTTGAACACCTCGTCGAGGAAGGCGATGCCGGCGGTGGGCAGGTAGCCGGCGGTGAGGCGCTCGTAGCGGTCGTCTTCGAGCGCCTTCAGGGAGAGCGGGCCGAACAGCTCCTCGGGGGTCGAGAAGCGCGTCAGCAGCCGCTCGAAATACGGCGCGTCGTCGAACGCGCGGTGCAGCCGGCGCGCAAGTTCGCTCTTGGCGGTGCCGGGCGGGCCGATCAGCAGCACGTGCTCGCCGGACAGTGCTGCCAGCAGGCACAACCGCACGGCGGCGCCGCGCTCGAGAAGGCCGTGCTCGAGCACCGCCAGCAGGCGTTGCAGACGCGCCCGGTCGGGCGTGGCGGCGGTATTCATCTGGCGATTGTGCGGCAGGTCGCCGTCAACACGTGAGCAAGCGCTTGACCAGCTCTGGTGTCGTTGCGGCGGCGTACTTGCGCATCAGGCGCGCCCGGTAGACGTCTACGGTTCGCGGGCTCACGCCCAGGCGCCGGCCGATCAGCTTGCTCGTCAGGCCGTCGATCAGCAGCGCGGCGATCTCGCGTTCGCGCGGCGTCAGCTCGACGCGCAGCTGGCGCCGCGACGACAGGTCTTCGAAGCTCCAGATGCCTTCGGCGTGCGGGTGCCGCGGGTCGAGCGCGCGCCCGGCCACGCGGCACCAGAACAGCTCGCCGGGGACGCCGCCGGCTCCTGTGCCGACGCGGCGCATCACCCGCTCGTCGGCATACCAGCCGCTCGCGTCGAGGCTGGCGACGATGCGCTCACCAGTACGCTCGAACTCGTCGTGCGTCGGGTAGAGCAGCTCGAAGCTATGCCCCGCCAGCGCTTCGCGCGGGGCGCCGAACATCTCGAGCAGGCGCCGGTTGCAGTCGAGCATCAGCCGGTTGCGCGACAGCACCAGGCCGACCGGGGCGTGCTCGAACGCGGTGCGATAGTCGAGCGTGCCCTGCAGGCTGTCGAGGTTGGTCACGCTCTTTCCTTGCGAGTGCTTAGTCAATTCTACGTAACGACTACGTAATGCATTACGTTGTACGCTTCACCATCGAACGCGAACCGAGGAGACGGTGCATGAAGAAGGTCTATCCCAGTGCCGCTGCGGCCTTGCAGGGCATCGTGAACGACGGCCAGCTGATGGCGGTCGGCGGCTTCGGCCTGTGCGGGATTCCCGAGGCGCTGATCGCGGCGCTGCGCGACAGCGGCGTGAAGGGCCTGACGGTGATCTCGAACAACGCCGGCGTCGATGGCTTCGGCCTCGGCATGCTGCTCGAGACACGGCAGATCAAGCGGATGATCTCGAGCTATGTCGGCGAGAACAAGGAGTTCGAGCGTCAGTATCTGGCCGGCGAACTCGAGCTCGAGTTCACGCCGCAGGGCACGCTGGCCGAAAAGCTGCGTGCCGGCGGAGCGGGCATCCCGGCCTTCTTCACCCGGACCGGCGTCGGCACGATCGTCGCCGAGGGCAAGGAGTTGCGCGAGTTCGACGGCCATACCTACGTGATGGAGCGTTCGCTGCAGCCCGAGGTGTCATTGGTCAAGGCGTGGAAGGCCGACCCAAGCGGCAATCTCGTCTTCCGACGCACCGCACGCAACTTCAACCCGGCGGTGGCGATGGCGGGACGCATCACCGTGGCCGAGGTCGAAGAAATCGTCGAGACCGGCAGCTTCGACCCCGACGCCGTGCACCTGCCGGGCATCTACGTGCACCGCATCGTGCTCAACGCGCATCCCGAGAAGCGCATCGAGAAGCGCACCCTCACCGAGCGGGCCGGCGTCTAGCCGCCCGCGACTGAATGGGCTGCCGCAACGCGCCCGCTACCCATCTTTCCGAAGGAACTTCAATGGCCTGGACCCACGACCAAATGGCGGCCCGCGCGGCGAAGGAACTCGCCGACGGCTTCTACGTCAACCTCGGCATCGGCTTGCCGACGCTGGTGGCCAACTTCGTCGCCCCCGACATCGAGGTCTGGCTGCAAAGCGAGAACGGCATGCTCGGCATTGGCCCGTTCCCGACCGAGGACCAGGTCGACGCCGATCTGATCAACGCCGGCAAGCAGACCGTGACGACGATCCCCGGTTCGAGCATCTTCGGCTCGCACGACAGCTTCGCGATGATCCGCGGCGGCAAGATCAATCTCTCCATCCTCGGCGCGATGCAGGTCAGCGAGAAGGGCGACCTGGCCAACTGGATGATCCCCGGCAAGATGGTCAAGGGCATGGGCGGCGCGATGGACCTCGTCGCCGGCGTGAAGAGCGTCGTCGTGCTGATGGAGCACGTCGCGAAGAAGAAGGACGGCAGCATCGACCTGAAGATCCTGCCGCAATGCACCCTGCCGCTGACCGGCGTCGGCGTCGTCGACCGCATCATCACCGACCTGGCGGTGCTCGACATCACGCCGCATGGACTGAAGATCGTCGAACTCGCGCCCGGGGTGACGCGCGAAGAGGTTCAGAGCAAGACGGGGGTCGCGCTGCACTGATGCGTGGCACCTGCCATTGGCCCGAGCAAACTCGTCCATCAGTGTGGCCGCGCTCGCAGGGCGAAGCTGGTGGAGCTCCTCAGCCAGATGCGTAGTCGGCCGAGAAGACCCCTCATTTCGGGGGGGGGGCCTCATGTCGGGGGGTGCCTTCGTGTGCAATAGCGAGCAGAGTTCCGGTGGGAACTTCCCCATGTCACATACTCCTCGGGAGGATTTAACATGAAGCGTCAACTTCTTGCATTTAGCGTCGCGGCCGCACTTGCGGGTTTTGCCTCCGCAGCGTCGGCCATCACCGTCAACTTCACGAGCGCAGAGTCGCCGGGAGTGAGTTGTTGCGGCCTCATGGCCTCGGGCGCCTATGCCGCCTATGGCTTGACCGTCGACAAGGCGTACTGGTACTCCGATAGCCGTGACACCTTTGACAATCAGGGCATCTCGATCTACGAAGCTCCAACCGCGACGATCACGTTCGCCGTGGTCACCCCGTCGGTCGACTTTCAGTATTGGGTGATCAGCGGCAACCGCGGCACATACGAGGCGTTCAATAGCAGCATGACGTCGCTCGGTTCCTTCGACGTGGACGCCAGCGCCGGCGACGTGCTGGGCACGCACAGCTTCGGTGGTGGTGTGAAGTACCTGGCCTACAGTGGAGTGGCAGGCTACACGCAGGTGTCGGCGGTGACCTTCGCGGTTCCGGAGCCGGAAACTTACGCGCTGATGCTGGCTGGTCTCGGCCTCGTGGGCTTCATGGCGCGCCGCCGCACGACCTGAACGACGCCCAAGCCGTTGACACGCGGGCCCCGCGGGGCCCGCGCGGCATCCGTTCTGAGTGTCGCGTCGCTTTGCGAGGGAAGGGTCCACCGAAGGCCAAGACGCCTTCAGCGCCGCACGAGTGCTTGCGCTGCCTCGGCGACCAGCCCCGGCCCGCGGTAGATCAGCCCGGTGTAGATCTGCACCAGATCGGCGCCGGCAGCGACCTTGGCTTTCGCGTCGGCGCCGCTCAACACACCGCCGACGCCGATGATCGGGAAGCGCTTGCCGAGCGCCGCGCGCAACTGGCCGATCACCCGGTTGCTCGCGGCGAACACCGGTCGGCCGCTCAGGCCGCCGCTCTCCTCGGCGTGCGGCAGGCCCTTCACGGCGTCGCGGGCGATCGTGGTGTTGGTCGCGATCACGCCGTCGATGCGGTTGCGCCGCAGCGTCTGCGCGATCAAGGCGACCTGCGCCTCGTCGAGGTCCGGCGCGATCTTGACGAAGATCGGCACGCTGCGCCCATGCGCCGCCGCGAGTTCGAGCCGGCGCGCCTGCAAGGCCGCCAACAGCGCGTCGAGCGCCTCGTCGCTTTGGAGGGCGCGCAGGTCTTTCGTGTTCGGGCTCGAGATGTTGACCGCCACGTAGTCGGCGTGCGGGTAGACGCGTTCGAGGCCGATGAGGTAGTCGTCAACGGCTCGCTCAATGGGCGTCGTGGCGTTCTTGCCGATGTTCAGGCCGAGGATGCCACCGCCCCGGCGAAAGCGGGTGGACTGCTCGACGTTGGCGATGAATGCGGCCAGGCCCGCGTTGTTGAAGCCGAGCCGGTTGATCAGCGCGTCGGCACGCGGCAGGCGGAACATTCGCGGCTTGGGGTTGCCCGGCTGCGCCTTGGGCGTGACGGTGCCGACCTCGATGAAGCCGAAGCCCATCGCCCCCAGCCCGTCGATGCAGCGCCCGTTCTTGTCCAGTCCGGCCGCCAGGCCGAGTCGGTTGGGGAACCTCAGCCCGGCCAGCGAGACCGGGTCGCTGACCCGCGGCTGGCTCCAGGCGCACTGCGCGGCAGTGTTCTGAAGCCGGGCGATGGAGGCGAGCGTCAGGTCGTGAGCAACTTCCGGGTCGAGGCGAAACAGGAGGTGCCGCGCGAAGGGGTAGGGGACGAGGGACATGGGCCGGTCGGCGGGAAGGGTCGTCGATTGTCGCAAACCGGCGCCCATGGCCTTGCAGGCCGGGGGCCGCCGACGGCCGATAATCGCCGCATTGCAGACAGATCAATTCCGACATGACCCAAGACGAACTCAAGGCGCTGGTCGGCCAGGCTGCGACAGCCTACGTCCATCCGGGCAGCGTGATCGGCGTGGGCACCGGCACGACGGTGAACTGTTTCATCGAGTCGCTGGCGAAGCTGAAGGACTGCGTCGCCGGCGCGGTGTCGAGCTCGGAGCAGAGCAGCGTGCGCCTGCGCGCGCACGGCATCCCGGTGCTCGACGCGAACGACGTGGAATCGCTCGCGGTGTACATCGACGGCGCCGACGAGATCGATCACCGCGGGTGCATGATCAAGGGCGGCGGCGGGGCGTTGACGCGCGAGAAGATCGTCGCCGACCTGGCCGAACGCTTCATCTGCATCGCCGACGAATCGAAGCTGGTGCAGACCCTGGGCCGCTACCCGCTTCCGGTCGAGGTGATTCCGATGGCCCGCGCGCTGGTGATGCGCCGGTTGCGCGCGCTCGGCGGCCAGCCGGTGCTGCGCGAGGGATTCGTGACCGACAACGGCTGTGCCATCCTCGACGTGCATGACCTGATGATCGCCGACCCGTCCGCGACGGAGCGCGAACTCGGCCAATGGCCGGGGGTCGTGACGGTCGGCGTCTTCGCCCGCAACCGGGCCAGCGTGTGCCTGCTGGGCACACCCAGCGGCGTTCGGACGCTGACCTTCTGATGCACTTGGCTGGCCAGCCGCCTGAGCCTGGCCGAAAACAGCGTAACCTCACGACGTTCGACCCTATCGACAACCCAGGACTCCAAGCACATGGCAAAACCCAACTATTCGTTTGAAAAGCGCCAACGCGAGCGGCTGAAGAAGCAGAAGAAGGAAGAAAAGCTGGCCCAGCGCAAGGCGGGCACCCACAAGCCCGAAGACGCACCATCAGACGAACCAGGCGGTGAGGTAGTGGCGCCGGAGGCGGTGCAACCGGCCGGCGAGCAACCGGGCTAGTCACATGCGGCGCGCCGCGCGCGCAACAAAGCGCCCGGCGTCGACGGCATCGAGCAGGCTGGCCTCCAGCGGGCTGGGCCCTGCGCTGATCAACGACGCCAGGCTATGGGCGCCGAGCGCCGACCACGTGATGCCTCGCGACGCCAGCGCCGTGAACACGTACATGCCGGGCGTGCGCGGCACAAAGCGGGGCTGGTCGAGCCGCAAGCCAGGCGTGCGCAGCGCCTGCCAGTCGGGAACGGCGCCGATCAGCGGCAGGCGATCGTCGGCGACGCAGCGCCAGCCGACACGGCCGCCGAGTGCGCCGGCATCGAATGCCGGCGCACTGCCGGTCAGACGTACCAGCTGGGCAAGGTTGTGGCGATGGTCGGCTTCCCGGAGTTCGGGGTCGTCGTCGTCGCGCTGCGCCGTGGCGCCGAACAGCGCCATTGCGCCCGGCAGCGCCGGCAGCACGTAACCGTTGCCGCTCAGCGGCAGCAGCGGCAGGCGCAGCCCCGGCGTGGACGCTGCAAGCTCGGTCGTCTGCCCGCGCACGCGGTGCAGCGGCAGGTCTTGCGCACCCAGCAGGCGCCCAGCCTCGAAGGCGTTGGCCAGCACGACGACGGGCGCCTCGTCGAGCACCTGTCCGGATACCCCGAGCAACTGCCACGTGTCACCCTGACGGCGCAGCGCAGACGCCTCGGTGCCGGCGTGCAGTACCGTGTCGCGGCCGGCGCGCTGTAGGAACGAGGCTGCCAGCGCCGAAGGCTGCACCCAGCCCCCGCCGGGGTAGAGCCAGCCGGGTGCCGTCAAGGGCAGCCCGCTGATGTGGCCGGCATCGGCCGTGGAGAGCGCCTGCACGTAGTCGGGCGGCAGGCCGAGCGCGGCCAGCTGCGCCTGCATCGTCTCGAAGGGCCGGTCCAGTTCGAGCCGCAGCAGGCCCGCGAGCTGTCCGGCGACCCCGTGCTGCTCGACGGCCCGGCGCACTGCGCGCTGCGCCTGCAGCGCGGCTGCGCGGTTGAAACGCGCATGCGCGCCGTCCTGCGGGTTCAAGATGCCATGGAACATCCCGGCGCGGTTGCCCGATGCGGCGGCGGCCACCGCGGGCAGGCGCTCGAACAGCGTGCTGCGCCAACCCTGCTCGGCGAGTGCGAAGGCCGCTGCGCAGCCGGCGAGCCCGGCACCGACGACGAGCGCGTGGCGGTCTGCGTGCCGCGACGTGGCCAGCCTTGCCGGCGCGCGGCGCGGCGTGAAGCGCGGCGCAAAGCGGGCCAGCGTGATCTCTCGCTTGCCGCCCGTGCCGGGCGCGACCCGAACCTGGAAGCCGGCAGCGGCCAGCCCGGACCGGACGGCCCGCGCGACGCTCCAGGTGGCCAGGGTCGCGTCCGGCTCGGCCAGGCGGCCGAGCGCCTTGATCACCCGGGGCTGCCACATCGCCGGGTTGCGGTCGGGGGCGAAGCCGTCGAGGTAGAACGCGTCGACCGAGGCAACGATCTCGGGCAGCCAGTCCACCACGTCGCCGAGCGCGAGCAGCAGCTGCACGCGCCCTTCGTCGAAGTCCAGGCGGTGCAGGTTGGGCGTGAGCGGCGGCCAGGCCTGGAGCAACTCGCCCGCCAGCCCCCTCAGGTGCGACCCCAAGTGGGCGCGTGTCAGGTCGGCGCGCGAGAGCGGGTGCTTTTCGATCGAGATGAAGTGCAGCCGTTCGCTGCGCAGCGCGTCGCTGCGCCAGGCGTCCCAGGTGGCGAGGAAGTTGTTGCCGAGCCCGAACCCCGTCTCCAGCACGACGAAGCGCTCGCGTCCGCGCCAGCGCTCCGGCAGGCCGTTGCCGCGCAGGAACACATGCGCGGCCTGTGCCAGAGCGCCGGCGCGCGGGTGGTAGCGGTCGGCGTAGAGGCTCGAGAAGGCCACGCCGTCGGCGTCGAAGTCCAGCGGCGCCGCAACGATCGGCGCCGTCTTCAATTCAGTGCGTCCACGACGCTTCGCGCGACATGTGGCACCTGGGCCGAAGGGCCGCCGGCTCGACTTCCGAAGCCAAGGCGTTGGATGCCCGCCGCACCGGGAACAGACCGTCGCTTGGCGCCGCCGCTTGCGACTGCGATGAGCCTGGGGCGATCATTGCGCCGCTCGCGCCTCCAGCCATGCCAGCAATCGCTCCCTCGCCGGTCCGAGGCCGCGGTAGGCGAGGACGGCCGGACTCATGCTCGCCAGCGCCTCGCCCAGCCGAGAGGCCTGCGACGGGCCCGCGATGGCCTGCGCGAGGGGCTGCACGTCGACATGGATCGTGAACACCGCTTGGCGACGCTCGGGCAGGGGAATGAAGGTCTGGCGCTCGGTGCGCCAGTAAGCGCGCGCCGCGAGTTCGTCTGCCGATGCGCCGACGGGCCAGGCAGCGCCCGAAGTGCGGTCGGGGTGGGCGTCGAGCTGCGGATGCGGCGTGACGGTCCAGACGAAACGCTCCCAGCGATCGGGCGAGGTCACCAGGCGCATCAGGTGCGCGCCGGCCGTCAGCAGCATGGCGTTGTCGGCCACGGGCGCGTGAACTTCGCTGAAGTGGCGCCCGACCTTGTGTTCCGGGGCCCAGTTCGACGGCAGGCATACCGCCAGCCAGGGAATGCGGCCGCTGTCGGCGTCGATGATCGCGAAGTCCTCGGCGAAGGCCAGCGCCAGCAAGCTGCCCAGGCGCCACCCCGCGGGCACCGCGGCAAGGCAGCGTCCCACGCCGGGCCGGCCGTTGTGCAGCGACAGCGGCGTGTCGGCCTCGACCGCCCATCCGAGCTGGGTTGCCGTGGCTCGCGAGCCGTCCCAGCCAAAGGCATCGGGGTGTTCCGCCGCGGCGTGGCGGCACAGCGTGTCCAGGGCGGGGCCGGCATCGAAGCCGGGGCTGCACAGCAGCGCCCGGGAGGTGAACGAACGCAATACCGAGAGCTTTTCGCGCAATGCGCGGTCGCCGTCGCGCGAGGGCGTCAGTTGGGTCGCGCCAGGGGCCAGCCGGCGCAAGCCGGGCTGCATGCGAAACGGCGCGGTGACGGCGGCGAAATCGAACGACATGGCGTGACCCGGTCTGAAGCGAAAGGTGCGCCGAGACCCGCGAAGCGGTCCTTCGCGGCGACGGGTGCCCGCCGTCCGGCCGCCAGGCGCTAGACGCGCTTGCGGTACTCGTGCGTGCGGGTATCGATCTCGACCTTGTCGCCGCTCTCGACGAACAGCGGCACCGAGATCTCGAACCCGGTGGCGATCGTTGCTGGCTTGAGCACCTTGCCCGAGGTGTCGCCCTTGACGGCGGGCTCGGTGGTGACCTCGCGCACCACGGTGGTCGGCAATTCGACCGAGATCGCCTTGCCGTCGTAGAAGACGACTTCGACGGTCATGTTGTCTTCGAGGTACTGGATCGCATCGCCCATGTTCTCGGCCTCGACCTCGAACTGGTTGTAGTCGGCGTCCATGAACACGTACATCGGGTCGGCGAAGTAGGTGTAGGTGCAATCCTTCTTGTCGAGGACGATCTGGTCCATCTTGTCGTCGGCCTTGAAGACGACCTCGGTGCCCGAGTTGCTGAGCAGGCTCTTGAGCTTCATGCGCACGGTGGCCGAGTTGCGACCGCCGCGGCTGTACTCGGTCTTGAGCACGACCATCGGGTCCTTGCCATGCATGATGACGTTGCCGGCGCGAATTTCCTGAGCGACTTTCATAGCGATTCCGTTTGGGTGCGTGGCCTGGTTGCGCTGCCCGGGGGCCATGCAGCCCCTGGGCGTCCCGACGCCGCCGGGTGTTCAGCCCCGCGTGACGACAGGCAACGCGTTGACGCGCGAACCGGACCTCCCGGCGCGACGCAAAGCCTTGAATTTTAACGTGTTTTCCGGACGAACCGGAGCAGCGCGGTGGTCAGGTCGGATTGCGCGAGCAGGCCCTGGCGCCAGTACTCGCACAGCCTGCGCCATGGCAGCGCCGCCGGGAGCGCCTTCGGCAGCGGCGCCAGAGCGTTCCAGCCCAGCCACAGGCTTCGCACCTGCGCAGCCAGGTCGCCGGCCGCGCCTTCCAGCATCCGGTCGAGGAAGGCGTGCAGCTTCACTGCGTGTGCGGCGCCCTGCTGCGGGTAGATCTGCCACACGAACGGCGCGCCGGCCCACTGGGCGCGAACGAACGAGTCTTCGCCGCGCACGAAATTGAGGTCGCAGGCCCACAGCAGGCGGTCGTAGTCGGCCTGCGTCAGATAGGGCAGCAGGCGCGCGCGCAGGGTGCCTTGGCGCAGCGCTGGCCCGAGCAGTGCGCTCACCTGCGCCGCTGGCGCTCCGGGCGTCACAAGGAGCAGCGTCGGTGCGTCGCCCAGCGCGGCAAGCATGCCGGCCAGGGCCGGGTTCTCGTAGCAGAACAGGCTGACCAGGCGCTCTCCGGGCCGCGCCTCGACACTGCGGTCGTGCAGCCAGGCCTCGCGCTCGAAGGCCTGCCGGGTGGCCAGCAGCCCCGGTTCGCGCAACAGCCCACCGGTGCGTGGCGTGAAGCCGGGGTAGAAGAAGTGCCTGACCAGCCCACGGCCGGGAGCCACGGTCACCGGCGACGGCAGGCCGTGACTGCGCTCCACGTAGGGCTCGGCGCTCAGGTACTCGAGGTTGATCCAGACCGGCGCCGGCACGCGCTCGGCCATGCGTTGCACGAACCGCTGCGGCGGGTCGCAACCGAAGGTCTCGACGACGACATCGCCAGGTTCAAGCTCTGGCGCGGGGGCGGTCCAGGCCACGAGTTCGACGCCGGCATGGCCCAGAGGCGCCATCCACGCGAGCGCGGCGGCGTCATCGACCCACAGCCGGACGCTCACCCCGCGGGTGGCCAGGTCGGCGCACAGGCGCCAGGCCACGCCGAGGTCGCCGTGGTTGTCGATCACGCGACAGAACACATCCCAGGTCTGCGCCGCTTGCATGGCGGGCATTATCGGCAGCGCCAGCGCGGCACAATCGCCCACGATGAGCGAGCACGCCCCCGCCGCGGACAAGCCGGTCGAGATCGACCCGGCGCGCGCCCGGCTGCTGGCCGAGGTCGCCGCGCTGCCGGCGCGGCCCGGCGTGTACCGCTACTTCGACGCCCAGGGCTCGGTGCTCTACGTGGGCAAGGCGCGCGACCTGAAGAAGCGCGTCTCGAACTACTTCCAGAAGAATCACGCCGGCACGCGCATCGGCCACATGATCGAGCGCATCGCGCGCATGGAGACGACGGTGGTGCGCTCCGAGGCCGAGGCCTTGCTGCTCGAGAACAACCTCATCAAGTCGCTCGCGCCGCGTTACAACATCCTGTTCCGCGACGACAAGAGCTATCCCTACCTGAAGATCACAGCGCCGCGCGCAGCGGGCGAGGTTGGCGTGGCGTCGGCCATGCCTTCCCCCGCAGCCTTCTCGCGCGTCGCCTACTACCGCGGCGGCGTCGACCGCCGGCACCACTACTTCGGGCCTTACCCGAGCGCCTGGGCGGTGAAGGAGTCGATCCACCTGCTGCAGAAGGTGTTCCGCCTGCGAACCTGCGAAGACACGGTGTTCGCCAACCGGAGCCGGCCCTGCCTGCTCTACCAGATCAAGCGGTGCTCGGCGCCTTGCGTGGGCCATGTCTCGCCGGCCGACTATGCGCAGGACGTGGCCAACGCCGAGCGCTTCCTGCGCGGCGAGACCCGCGAGGTCATGGACGGCCTGCAGGCGCGGATGATGGCTCACGCCGAGGCGCTCGAGTTCGAGCAGGCGGCCGAGATCCGCAACCAGCTTGGCGCGCTGTCGCGCGTGCTGCACCAGCAGTCGGTCGAGGCCAGTTCGGGCGGCTCGTTCGACAAGGACGCCGACATCCTGGCCGTCAAGGTGCAGGGGGGCCGGGCCTGCGTGAACCTCGCCATGGTGCGCGGCGGCCGCCACCTCGGCGACCGGCCCTACTTCCCGGCCCATGTCGACGACGCGACGGCACTGACCGCCCTGGAGGCTGCCGGTCACGCCGTCGAACCCACGCCCGAGGCACAGGTGATCGAGGCCTTCATCGCGCAACACTACATCGAGGCGCCGCCGCCGCCGCTGCTGGTCCTCAGCCACGCGGTGGACAAGACCTTGATCGATGCGCTTTCGCAGGCCAGCGGCGTCAAGGTGTCGGTGCTCCACCAGCCGCGCGAGCACCGCCGCAGCTGGCTCGAGATGGCCGTGCAGGGCGCCGAACTCGCGCTCGCACGGCTGCTCGCGGAGGAAGGTTCGCAGCAGACGCGCACGCGCGCACTGGCCGAGGCGCTCGACCTGACGCAGGACGACCTGGCCCGCTTGCGCATCGAATGCTTCGACATCAGCCACACGGCCGGCGAGGCGACGCAGGCTTCCTGCGTCGTTTTCGAGGGCCACAAGATGCAGAGTGCGCAGTATCGGCGCTACAACATCGAAGGCATCACCGGCGGCGACGACTACGCCGCGATGCGCCAGGTGCTGCTGCGGCGCTACGGCAGGCTCGCCTCGCAGGCTCCGGCAGCAGAGGATGCAGCGACGGGCGGAGCGGCGCGCCTGCCCGACCTGGTGCTGGTCGACGGCGGTCGCGGCCAGGTGGCGATGGCGCGCGAGGTGTTCGAGGAACTGGGGCTGGACCTGTCGCTGATCGTCGGCGTCGAGAAGGGCGAGGGGCGCAAGGTCGGGCTGGAGGAACTCGTGTTCGCCGACGGCCGCGACAAGGTCTATCTGGGTGCCGACTCCGCAGCCCTGATGCTGGTGGCGCAGATCCGCGACGAGGCGCACCGCTTCGCCATCACCGGCATGCGCGCGCGGCGCGCCAGCGTGCGGACCGGCGCAAGCAGGCTGGAGGACATTGCCGGCGTCGGCCCGAAGAAGCGCGCGCGCCTGCTGCAGCGCTTCGGTGGCGCGCGCGGCGTGGCCAGCGCGAGCGTGCAGGACCTGCTGACGGTGGACGGCATCTCGAAAGATCTGGCCGAGGAGATCTACCGTGCGTTGCATTGAGCCGCGGGCGCCAGCCCGAGGGCGGGCCGCGCGCTTCGCCGCCGCGGCCGGGGCGGCAGCGCTGGTGCTGGCCATCGCCGCCTGCAGGCCCCCGGTCCCGCCGGCGGCACCAAGTGCAGCTCCATCCGCGGTGCCCCAGGCGGAGTCGCAGGCCGTGCCGGCAACGGCCACGCGGCCGCCGGCGCCGCCGCCGCCCGCTGCGGTGCGCAGCCTGCAGCAGTTGCGCCTGCAGGCCGCGCAGCGCCTCGTCGCCGCCAATCCCGGGGCCACCTATGAGGGCGCGGCCCCCGATCCGCTGCTGGCCATTCCGGTGCTCGAGATCGAACTCAACGCCGACGGCAGCGTGCGCCGGATTGTCGTGCTGCGCCAGCCGCGCCAGGCACGCGAAACGACGCAGTTGGCCATCGACGCCGTCCGCCGGGCGGCGCCTTTCGGTGACGTGTCGCGCCTGCCCAGGCCATGGAAGTTCACCGAGACCTTTGTCTTCGACGACAAGCGCCGCTTCAAGCCGCGCACGCTCGAGCCGTGAGGCGCGCGGGTGGGTCGGGGGAAGTTCGGCACAATGCCCGGATGTTCTTCAACCTGCCGACGCTGCTGACCTGGGCCCGCATCGTTGCGATCCCGCTGATCGTCGGGGTGTTCTATCTGCAGCTCGAGCCGGCGTTGCAGAACCTCTCTGCGACGGTGCTGTTCGTCGTCGTCGCGCTCACCGACTGGGCCGACGGCTACCTGGCGCGGCGGCTCAATATGACATCGTCGTTCGGCGCCTTCCTCGACCCGGTGGCCGACAAGTTCCTCGTCTGCGCCGCGCTGCTGGTGCTGGTGCACCTGAACCGGCTGCATGCGCTGGTCGCGTTCGTGATCATCGGGCGCGAGATCGCGATCTCGGCGCTGCGCGAATGGATGGCCCAGATCGGCGCGTCGCGCAGCGTCGCGGTGCACATGCTGGGCAAGGTCAAGACCGTCGTGCAGATGGTGGCGATCCCTTTCCTGCTCTTCGACGGCCGGCTGTTCGGCATCGTCGACACGCACTTCTGGGGCACGCTGCTGATCTATGGGGCGGCCGTGTTGACCATCTGGTCGATGGTCTATTACCTGCAGAAGGCGTTGCCCGAAATCCGGGCCAAGGCGCGCTGAGCCGTGGTCGCCCCCGAGCTCGTTTCGTTCGCGCCGTCCCGAGGGGGAGCGCAGGCCGCCCGGCGGCGGCTCGGCGCCGCCTGAGAGCACGTGTCTGCGCGACGCGGCGCGCTACTGCGCGCGATGCCCTGGGTGTTCGTGCTCATCTGGAGCACGGGCTTCATCGTCGCCCGCTACGGCATGGCCTACGCGCCGCCGCTCGGCTTCCTGAGCCTGCGCTACGCCTTCTCGATCGCCTGCTTCGCGCTGTGGATCGGCTGGGCCCGCCCGGCATGGCCGCGCACCCGGCGGCAGGTCCTGCATCTGGCGGTCGTCGGCGTGCTGATGCAGGCCGGATACCTGGGCGGCGTCTGGAGTGCGGTGAAGGCCGGCATTGGCGCCGGCACGGTGGCCCTGCTCGTCGGGCTGCAGCCGGTGCTGACGGCGTTGTGGCTGACGCGGCATCCGGCCCAGGGGGCCGCCGGCCGCTCGGCGGGAACGGTGTCGGGCCAGCAATGGGCGGGGCTGGCGCTCGGGCTGTTCGGCGTCGTGCTCGTGCTCTGGCCCAAGCTCGGGGGCGGCGAATTGACGGCATGGAACTTCGCATTGGCGATGCTCGCGCTGCTGTGCATCACCGCGGGCACCCTGTACCAGAAGCGCTACGTGGCCCCGTGCGATGTGCGCACCGCCAACCTGCTGCAGTTGCTGGCCGCGCTGGCCGTGACATTGCCGCTGGCTTGGCTGGAGCGCGGCGCGATCACGCTCCATCCGCAGCTGATCGGTGCCATGGCCTGGTCGGTGATCGGTCTCACGCTCGGCGGCAGTTCGCTGCTGTACCTGCTGATCCAACGCGGCGCGGCGACCGAGGTTTCGAGCCTGATGTACCTGGTGCCGCCGTGCACCGCGCTGCTGGCCTGGCTACTGTTCGACGAGCTGTTCACGCCGACGATGGGGCTCGGGCTGGCGCTCACCGCAGCCGGCGTCGCGCTGGTGACCGCGCGCGCCCGGAGCGCGACAATCCGCTGACGCGCCGGCGTCGCCCTGGAGGGGAAGCATGACCGCTCATCGCATCGCAGTGATCGCCGGCGACGGCATCGGCAAGGAGGTCATGCCCGAGGGGCTGCGCGTGCTCGAGGCCGCTGCCACGCGCTTTGGGATCGAGCTTGCGTTCGACCACTTCGATTTCTCGAGCTGGGACTACTTCGAGCGCCACGGCCAGATGCTGCCCGACGACTGGAAGGATCGCATCGGCGGTCACGACGCGATCTTCTTCGGCGCCGTCGGCTGGCCGGCCCGGATCGCCGACCACGTGTCGCTGTGGGGCTCGCTGCTCAGGTTCCGACGCGAGTTCGAGCAGTACGTCAACCTCCGCCCGGCGCGCCTGATGCCCGGTATCCGCTCGCCGCTGGTGGGCCGCGACGGCCGGCCGCGCCAACCCGGCGCGATCGACATGCTGATCGTGCGCGAGAACACCGAGGGCGAATACTCGAACATCGGCGGGCGCATGTACGAGGGCACCGAGCGCGAGATCGTGATCCAGGAGACCGTGATGTCGCGTGTCGGCGTCGATCGGGTGCTGAAGTTCGCATTCGAACTTGCCCGGTCGCGCCCGCGGCGCAAGCTGACCTCGGCGACCAAGAGCAACGGCATCTCGATCACGATGCCGTACTGGGACGAGCGCGTCGAGGCGATGGCGCGGGCCTATCCCGACGTCGCCGTCGACCGCTTTCACATTGACATCCTGGCCGCGCACTTCGTGCAGCGGCCGGAGGCGTTCGACGTGGTCGTCGCGAGCAACCTGTTCGGCGACATCCTGAGCGACCTCGGCCCGGCCTGCACCGGGACGATCGGCATTGCGCCGTCGGCCAACCTCAACCCGACGCGCCAGCACCCGTCGCTGTTCGAGCCGGTGCACGGCTCGGCGCCCGACATCGCGGGCCGGGGCATCGCCAACCCGATCGGGCAGATCTGGTCGGGCGCACTGATGCTCGACTTCCTGGGCCACCGCGACGCACATGACGCCATCGTCGGCGCCATCGAGCGCGTGCTGTCGGCCGGCGACGACGCGCCGCGCACGCCCGACCTGGGCGGTTCGGCCGGCACGCGCAACGTCGGCGAATCGATCGCCCGGGCGCTTTGATCTGGCCGTCTGCGCAAAGCGCCTGTCAAGCGTGCCAACCCAGCAGCCCCCTCTGAATCGGGGGTCCTGAATCGACATAGAATTCTTGTACGCGCTTGACACGGATGGGGCTGGCGGCTGTAATGAATTGCGCCTTGCCCCGCGCTGCGAGCCGCCATCCATTTCCATCCAGAATTCCTAGTGAGACACACCCAGAGGGGGAGCCTTCGTGAACAAGTCCGAACTGATCGACCACATTGCCCGGCAAGCCGATATTTCCAAGGCCGCAGCAGGGCGCGCGCTCGAGGCGCTGATTGGCGGTGTCAAGTCCACCCTGAAGAAGAACAACAGCGTGTCGCTGGTCGGATTCGGGACTTTCAGCGTGAGCAAGCGCGCGGCGCGCACGGGCCGCAATCCGCGCACCGGCGCAGCGATCAAGATCAAGTCGGCCAAGGTGCCCAAGTTCCGCCCCGGCAAGGCGCTGCGGGACGCGTTGAACTGATACGAGACAGGGCGGCGCACATCGCGCGCGGCCGGGCCGCAGCGCGTCTTGCCTCGTTGCGCGGACCGCGCCGCGTCGCCTCGTGCAGACGGCATGGCGATGCAAGAGGCCGCGCTCCCTCTCGGGGTGCTTAGCTCAGTTGGTAGAGCGGCGCCCTTACAAGGCGTAGGTCGGGGGTTCGAGCCCCTCAGCACCCACCACCGAGAGCGCCGTTCCACGCGGGTGGCAGCAGGTAGAATCCGTTCGATGCGCACGGCCAGTCAAGGGCGAACCTCGGTTCGCCCTTCTTGCATCTGGCGCGTCGTGCGGCGGCCTTGCCGCTATATGCCACTTCCAGCCACCCCCCGTGTTCGAGGCTCCCGATGTTTGATTTCTTCCGCAAGCACATGCGCGCGATGCAGTTCGTGCTGGTGCTTCTGATCCTGCCGTCGTTCGTCTTCTTCGGCATTCAGGGCTATAGCCGTTTCGGCGAGGGCGGCAACGCAACGGTCGCCAAGGTGGCGGGGCAGAACATCACCCAGGCCGAACTCGACGCCGCCCATCGCGACCAGGTCGAGCGACTTCGCCGGCAGATGCCGGGTGTCGACGCCAAACTGCTCGACAGCCCGGAGATGAAGCGCCGTGCGCTCGACGACATGGTGCGCGACCGCGTGACGCTTGCGGCGTCCGACCAGCTCAAGCTCGGCACGACCGACGACCGCCTGCGGCGGCTGTTCGCCGCCGATCCCCAGTTCGCGTTCCTGCGCAACCCCGACGGCAGCGTCAACAAGGACGCGCTGGCCCAGCAGGGCATGTCGTCAGAGCTCTTCGCGCTGCGCCTGGCGCAGGACATCGCCAAGCGCCAGGTCTTGCTGGGGGTCGGCGGGTCCGTGCTCGCTCCGGCCAGCACCAGTGCGGCGGCGATGGATGCACTGCTGCAGCAGCGCGAGGTTCAGGTGCTGCGCTTCGATGCCAAGGACTATGCCGCCAAGGTCAACCCGAGCGACGCCGACCTGGAGAGGTACTACAAGGACGCGGCCCATGCAGCCCAATTCATGGCGCCCGAACAGGCCACCATCGAGTACGTCGTGCTCGACCTGAACGCGCTGAAAAAGGGCATCACGGTGTCGGAGGAGGACCTGCGAAAGTATTACGACGAGAACGCGGCCCGATACACCAAGCCCGAGGAGCGCCGCGCGAGCCACATCCTCGTCAAGGCCGACAAGGACGCCCCGTCGGCCGACCGCGCCAAGGCAAAGGCCAAGGCCGAGGCGCTGCTGGCCGAGCTGAAGGCCAATCCGGCGGCGTTCGCCGAGCTCGCGAAGAAGAATTCCGACGATCCCGGCTCGGCAGAGCGCGGCGGCGACCTCGACTTCTTTGCCCGCGGCGCGATGGTCAAGCCGTTCGAGGACGCCGCGTTCGGGCTCAAGCCCGGCGAGATCAGCCCGCTCGTGGAGACCGACTTCGGCTACCACATCGTCCAGCTCAAGGAGACCCGCGGCGGCGAGAAGCGCAGCTTCGATGCGGTGCGCGCCGAGATGGAAGAGGAAGTCCGGCTCCAACTGGCGCAGCGGCGTTTCGCCGAGGCCGCCGTGGAGTTCACCAACACCGTGTATGAACAGCCCGACAGCCTGAAGCCCGTCGTCGACAAGCTCAAGCTCGAGGTGCGCACCGTACCGGGTGTCCAGCGCACGCCCGCGCCCGGGGCGAGCGGGCCGTTGGCGTCGAGCAAATTTCTCGATCTGCTGTTCGGCAACGACGCGCTGCGAAACAAGCGCAACACAGAGGCGGTGGAGACCGGCGCCAGCCAGCTCGTGTCGGGGCGGATCGTCAGCCATTCCCCGGCGCAGTTGCGGCCCTTCGCCGACGTCAAGGCGGGGGTGAAGGCGGCACTGGTCGGCGAACTGGCGGCAGACCAGGCGCGCAAGGACGGCGAAGCCCGCCTGGGCAGCCTGAAGCAGGCGCCGGGCACCGCGCTGAGCGAGCCGGCGCTGGTCGTGTCGCGCGCGCAGCGGCGCGAGCTTCCGGTGCCGCTGATCGACGCCGTTCTGCGCGCCGACGCCACGAAGTTGCCAGCGTACGTCGGGGTCGACCTCGGGGCGCAGGGCTATGCCATCGCCAAGATCGGCAAGGTGCTGGGGCGCGACCCCGCCGCCGGCGACCCTCGGCAGTTGGCCGGCCAGTACGCGCAGGCCTGGGGCGACGCCGAGACCCTGGCGTACTACAACGCCCTGAAGACTCGTTTCAAGGTCGAGATCAAGGCCACCGCGCCGGGCGAGACCGGCGCCGACAAGGGCGCTTCGGCGGCGGGGAAGTAGCCACGTCTGAATGCCGCGACGGCGCCCTGGCGGAGCGTCCCTTGCGCGTATACTGCGACGCTCAGCGGTGGCTGTAGCTCAGTTGGTAGAGTCCAGGATTGTGATTCCTGTTGTCGTGGGTTCGAGCCCCATCAGCCACCCCAATCGCATCTACAGCGCAGCCCGATTCGGCGGCTGAGTGGGCTCTCTTCGAAGGCAAGAGCCTCCCACGCCGGGGAGCGAGGGCGTTTCATTCGATTGCCTCAAGCTATCGGGCGACCTGAACGCGGACGTCGATAATCGTCGGCATGGGGAATGACGACTTCGGAGCTGGCGCCTCGCATGACTTGAAGGCCTTGCTCCAGGGCATCGACCACGGCGTTGACGCGCATCTGGCGTGGAACCGGAGCCTGTTGCGCTGCGCCCTGCTGCACGAGTCGCCGGGCGACGACGTTTCGCGTCCCGACGCGCATGAGCGCTGCCTGTTCGGGGTGTGGTTCGCAAGTCATCGCGGCGACCTGAGTGCCTTCGACGAGGCCCTCGTGGTGCGCGTTGCCGAAGCACATCGACACATGCACGACGCGGTGCGATCGATGTGCCATCGGGTGCTGCAGGGCCAGCCGGCCGCAGCCACCGACCTGCAGGCCTACGAGCAGGGGCAATGCGCGATGGTCACTTCACTCAACGATTTGCGCGAGCGCGTGGCCGAGGCGGCGACGCACCAGGATCTGCTTACCGGACTCCCGCTGCGCCACGGCCTCGAGTACACGTTCGGATTGCGCCGTGGGGACGCACGGCGAAGCGGGGCGCAGCTCTGGCTGGCCATGATCGACGTGGATCACTTCAAGTCCGTGAACGACAACCACGGCCATGCGGTCGGCGATGGCGCGCTGCAGCACATTGCCCGTTGCCTGCTGGCCTGCCTGCGGGAGTCCGATGCCCTGTTCCGCTTCGGTGGCGAAGAGTTCCTGGGCCTGTTCCTGATTCACGAACCGCAGGGCGCCGAATTGCTGGCGGCGCGCGTACTGGCGGCGGTGAGTGCGGCGCCGCTGGCGACCCCGTCGGGCGTGACGCTGCGCCTGTCCGTCACCGTTGGTTTGGCGCAGGTAGGTGCCGACGAAGATCTCGCCAGCGCGACCGACCGTGCCGATCGCGCCATGCTGCTCGGCAAGGCACGGGGGCGAGGCACGTTTATCCTGGCGCCTGACTGAAGCGCTGCAGAGCGAAGACCTCTCTCTTGCCGGCCTTGGGCATGCGTGAATGGCCGCGAACCCTCTTCAAGAATGTATTGGGTCTTCTGGCGCCGGTCGCGCGCGCACTGCGAGCGCACCCTGCGGCACCCCCGGCGCCACTGGCGCGCACCGATCGACGCGGTGCACCGGCCGCTCGCCACGCTAGACTTGCCGGTGGGCTTCAAGACTCACATCCGGTGGTGCCGAAGTGAAGACATCCAAGGTGGTCAGCATCGTGCCGTCGCCGGCGCCGTCGAGCAGCGAACCAGCGCCCGCGGCCGGCTACCAGCAGTCGGCGGTCGACTTCAGGGAAGTGCTGCGCTTGATGGGTGGCGCCACGGTCGTCCGCGACACGTCGGACGCCGTCGAGTTCACGCCGGGTAGCGAACTGCTGATGCGGCGGGTCGCGGCACGTTATGGCTTCGAGCGCTTGCCGGCTACCTACAACGAGCTGTTCGCGCTCTTCGAATACTGCGACAGCCTGGACGCCGCGGCAGGGGTGGGCATGCGGCCGCAAGACCAATGGGCCGAATGGCAGGCCGCATCGTTCGTCGTGTGGCGCCGCAAGCAGCCGGAGCTGATGCCGGCCATCGAGCTGTATTGCGCTGGGGATGTTGCGGCGCTGAGCGCACTGCACAGGCGGGAAGACACCCTGACGACGCTCGGGCGCAATTACCTCGAGTTCAAAGACTGACGCACCGAGGTCGTCAGGTGTGTCCTGACGGGGCGGTTCGCTGGATTGCAGGTGGTCACCGACGGGGGGTTCCGGAATGCGATGGCCGGTCCGGCCGGTCGATTGATCGAGGCGCCTCCCCCCTTTTCGAAAAGCACCAACGTTCGCAAGCCGGCCGGCGCGGGCTGGCCTGCTGATGCCGGTCAGCGCGGTCCTTCTTGCACCGACGACGCGAGCGGCACGCGAACCTGGCAGTCGATTCCCGTCGGTTCGGCCTCGCGCCATTCGACCTCGCCACCGAGCTGCTTGACGCGCTTGCGAACACCGCCCAGGCCGAGGCCGTGCGACCAGCTGCGCGGATCACGGCCGTGGCCGTTGTCGGTGACCCGCAGTTCGAGCCGGTTGCCTTCGAGCTGGAAGGTCACGTCCACGCGGCGGGCGTCGGCATGGGCGATGGCGTTGCTCACCAGTTCGCGCAGGATCCGCGTCAGGGCCGACCACTGCACCACGCTGAGCAGGATGTCGCGGTCGAAGCTGAAGCTCCAACCGAGCACCACATCGGCCGCGGTCAGGCGCTGCGTCAGGTCGGCCTTCCATTCCGCGGCGGAGTGGCTCAGGCGATGGCTCGGCGCGGCAAGCCCGCGGGTGAGCGTCTTCAGGTCTTTCAGCGTGTGCCGAACGTACTCTTCCATTTCCGGCGACTGGGCCTTGTACATCAGCGTCAGCAGGCGTGCGCCGATGTCGTCGTGGAGGTCCTGCGCGAGGCGCTGGCGCTCCTCGGTGCGGCCCTGCTCGACGGCCTTGTCGTAGGCGACGGCGCGTCGAAGCTGCTCGACGATGCGGTCGGCGAGCCGGGCATCCTCGAGCGTGAACAGGCGCCGGCCGCGCTGGGCATAGCGCAGGCGGATCGCGCCGGACGTCGATTCACGATCGCCGGCGAGCGCGGGCACGGGCACGAGCAGCGTCGAACCGTCATCGACGGCCTGCGCCGACCGGGGCGGATCGTGCGTCAGCTCGGCCTGGATCGGGTCGAACAGGTCGCGCACCAACTGCAGCAGCAGCGTCGGCACGCGCTGCGGATGGGCCTCGACCTCGCGCGCAATGCGGTAGAGCTGCTCGAACATACGCTCGGTGCTGAGCCTGCGGCTTCCGAGCAACTGATTCAGGATCCATTGCCGCGCGCCCGTATAGACGGCGAGCGAAAGGAACAGCGCCAGGGTCAGCGACGCGAATGGGCCGAGCGAGAACACGGCGAGGAACAGCAGGTCGAGCGAGGTCGCTATGGTGCTGACCGCCGCGAGCAGCGCAAATTCGCGCACGATCTGCTGCGACCGGGTCAGGAACGGCACGAGCAGCAGCAGCGCGACCAGGAACACGTACCAGACCAGCGAAACCAGAGGCGCGAGGTTGTGCGGGACGCCGGGCAAGCGGTCGGCGACGGCGAGCGAGAAGGTCAGCAGCAGCCAGGTGCCGAACGCCGCGAGGCCGAAGCGCCGCAACTGCATCGCCAGCGGGTGCGGCTCGCCGCGGTAGGCCCAGCTCAACTGGGCGATGGCCGTCATGCACAGCAGCGCCACACCTGCCTGTGCCCACCACCACGCATGGCCGAGTCGGCCGATCGCTGCGAGCCCGACCAGCACGCCCGCCGCCGCCCAGGCGCCGACCGCGACGCGCCGCGCCGCCACCGTTGTGCGCGGATAGAGACTGGCCGCGTGGACCGCGGCCGCCGCGGTGATCAGGTCGAACGCCATCCGGACCGGCATGTCCCAGGCCGGCAGCGGCCGCGGCAGGCCGAGATCGTGCGCCCATTCGACAGCGATGAACAGCAGGTTGCCCACCTGGCACAGCGACATCACCGCGTAGAGCAGGTTGCTCCTCGACGGCCGTGCGAGTAGCACCACCATGGCCGCCAGATAGAGCACTAGCGCCAGGCCCGAGAGCAACCAGAACATGCCGCCCAGCCCGCCGAAGCCGCGCCGCTGCGGGGGCAACTCGACCATCGAACCGTCGGCGAACATCAGGACGACCGTCTCCTGGGCCAGTGCGTCGGCCAGGCCCTCGTGAACCTCGCGGTGGCGCGCGCGGGCCGCATCGTCGATCAGCCAGCGCGCCGAATGCTGCAGGGCTAGCGCGTCGAGCGCCGACACCGCCGAGCCCGCCCCGACCAGCCCGACGAGCACCTTGTGCCGGTGCGGCGCAAGCGCCGCCAGGTCCGATTCCGCGAGTTCGACCTGCCCCTGGGCGCCGACCTGCCAGCGCGCATTCAGGTGCGGCTGTTCGGCGAGCCACTGCGCAAGGACGAACAGCCCGATGCAGCCCAGCAGCGCCGCCACGACCAGCAGGCGCAGACGCCAGCCCACCCAGCGCGTGGCCGGCGCGTCGGGCTCCGCAGTCGCGTGGTTCGGCGCGCCAGGGCCGATCGCAGGGCCGATCGCAGGGCCGCAAGGGTGCGGCAGCGAGTCAGCACGCTCCACGATGCCGCCCAAACCCGCAGCGTTGCAGGAGCGCGCCTGCCGGCATCATGCGATCCTGCCCCGTGGGCCCTAGACCAACCCTTGCTTGCTGGCCAGCACGGCCGCTTCGGCGCGGCTGGACACGTTGAGCTTCTTGTAGATCGACTTGATGTGGTCGTTCACCGTGAACCACTTGATCCCCATCAGGTTGGCGATCTCCTTGATCGTGAAGCCCTTGCTGAGGTAGGTCAGGACCTCGCTCTCGCGCGGCGTGAGCCGTTCGTAGTCCATCGGCGCTCCGCGCCCGAGGGGCATCGGGCGGCTGCTCTGCAGGCCGGAGAGCGGGGCCACGCGGTTGTCCATGGCACCGTCCTGTCCAGCAGGCATGCCCGGCCCGGCCGTGCCGTGGCGGAAGTGCGTCAGCAGGCGCCGCGCGATGGCGGGCGACAGTGGCGGCTGGCCGCGCACGATCTTCTGCAACTCCTCGACCAGGACTTCGAACCGGTCTTCCTTCAGCAGGTAGCCGTCGGCGCCGCACTGCAGTGCGGGGAACAGGTGGTCGTCGTCCGAATAGAGCGTGGTGACGATCTTCGTCGCCGGGTAGCGCGCCAACTCGGCCAGCAACTCCATGCCGTTGCCGTCGGGCAGTTCGAGGTCGACCAGGATCAGCTTGAAGGGGTCGATGGGCGCCTGCCCTTCGCTTTGCGGACCGATCAAGCGGCGGGCGGTCTCGAGGTCGCCGGCCTCGGTGATCAGGATCGCATCGCTGAAGCTCTCGCGCACGACGCGGCACAGGAAGCTGCGCGCCACCGGGTTGTCTTCGAGGATCAAGACCTTCACTGCCATGATCGCGCCGTCTCCTGTTTTGCTTTGCGTGCCCGCGTCCGCGCTGGCGGAGCATCCTAACGCACTCCAAGGGTGCCGGATACCCGCGCGCGCCACCCGCGGCGTTACCGGGTGCGACAAGGGCGCGTGCGGCCACGCCGTGTGCGGCAACGGATCGGCGCCGGGCCGGCATTGGCGCGTGTCTGCACTCCCTACAATCCGCCCATGCGCATCCTGATCGCCAACGACGATGGCTACCTCGCCCCCGGGCTGGAGGCGCTGGTGCAGGCCTGTGCCGGGCTTGGCGAGATCGATGTCGTCGCCCCGGAGCAGAACGCCAGCGGCACGTCCAATTCGCTCACGCTGCACCGGCCGCTGTCGGCCTTCGTGGCTGCCAACGGCTACCGCTACATTAACGGCACGCCGTCCGATTGCGTCCACGTGGCGCTCACGGGCCTGTTGCCGCACCGGCCCGACCTGGTACTTTCGGGCATCAACAATGGCGCCAACATGGGCGACGACACGCTGTATTCGGGCACCGTGGCCGCGGCGATGGAGGGCTACCTGTTCGGCATTCCGGCGATTGCGTTCTCGCTCGTCGACAAGGGCTGGCGCCACGTGGACGCGGCGGCCCGGGTGGCGCGCGCGCTGGTCGAGCAGGTGCTGCGCGCCCCACCGTCCAGCGTGCCCTGGCTGCTGAACGTCAATATCCCAAACCGCCCCGACGCCGACCGGCTGCCGGTCGAAGTCACGCACCTCGGACGCCGCCACGCGAGTGAGCCGGTGATCCGGCAGACCAACCCGCGTGGCGAGCCGATCTACTGGATCGGCCCCGCCGGCGATGCCCGCCTGGCCGGTGCCGGAACCGATTTCCACGCGACGGCGCTCGGCAGGGTCTCGGTCACGCCGCTGCAGGTTGACCTGACCGACCACGCGGAACTCGGCGCGTGGCAAGCCACGCTCGCGGGCAAGGGCGGGGGCGCGGCGTGACGACGACGCGGGGTGCGCCGCCGAAGTTTCCGTTGCGCCTCGACCGACTCGGCGGCAGCACGAGTGGCAGTGCCACGGCGCGCACGCTGCTGCGCCCTCAGGCGCCGCTACAGCAGGCGGCGAACGACGCCTCGCGCCGCGTCGTCCCGTCGGGGCTGGGGCTCGACTCGGCCGCGGTGCGGCGCCGCATGGTGGACCGCCTGCAGGCTTGCGGGCTGCGCAGCGAGGCGGTGCTCGAGGCGCTTGCAGCCGTGCCGCGCCACCTGTTTGTCGATGGCGCGCTCGTGAACCAGGCCTACGAAGACACGAGCCTGCCGATCGGGCACGGGCAGACCATCTCAAAGCCCTCGGTCGTGGCGCGGATGATCGAACTGCTCGCGCAGGGGCGGGCGGCGCGCGAAACGGGCACGCTCGGGCGCGTGCTCGAGGTCGGCAGCGGCTGCGGCTACCAGGCCGCCGTGCTCGCCCGCCTGGCGCGCCAGGTGCATTCGATCGAACGTGTGCGCCCCCTGCACGACAAGGCGCGCGCGCACCTGGCGCTGTTGCGCGAAACGCGGGTGCGCCTGTTGTATGGTGACGGCATGCTCGGCCATGCGGGCGCGGCCCCCTACGACAGCATCATTGCCGCCGCCGGGGGCGATGCCTTGCCGCAGGCCTGGCTCGACCAGCTCGCGCCGGGCGGTCGCCTGGTGGCGCCGGTGTGCATGCAAGGTCGCCAGCAGACGCTGGTGGTGGTGGATCGCACCGACAATGGCTACCAGCGGAGCGTGCACGAGACGGTGCATTTCGTCCCCTTGAAGGCAGGGCTGGATTGATGACAGGCAGCATGAAGATCGTGTGGGGCAGGGGGGCCGGACGCCGGACCTGCGTACTGGCGGCCGCCTCGATGCTGCTGTTGGCGGGATGTGCGTCGAACCGGACGCGCGCGCCGGTCGAAGACCGCGTCGCTGCGGCGCCGCAGGCGGCGTCGTCGGCCGCAGGCGCGCCACAGGCGGAATCAACGCCGGTGCTGCCCGGCGCCGAGAACGCCGGCAAGCCCGGCTACTACACCGTCAAGCCGGGCGACAAGCTGATCCGCATCGCGCTCGAGAACGGCCAGAACTGGCGCGACCTGGTCAAGTGGAACAAGCTTGAGAACCCCAACGTCATCGAGGTCGGCCAGGTGCTGCGGGTGGTGCCGCCGGGGGCGGACCCGGCCGCAGCGAGCACACGGCCGGTCGCGAGCCCGCGGGTGGAGACGCGGCCGCTCAATGGCGCTCCGCCGGCAGCCAGCGCGGTCGCGTCATCACCGGCAAGCGCAGGCTCGCCTTCGCCGGCCAGCGCGCCAGTCACCGCGGCATCCGGCGCGCCGGCCAGCGCGGCGGCGGCACCCTCGCCATCGGCATCGCCCGCGGCGGCGGCTTCGGCCACCGGTGCGCCGAGCGCGCGCGAAGGCGACGACGACGTGGCATGGATCTGGCCAGCCAACGGAACCGTCGTCGTGCAGTTCGACGATGCGCGCAGCAAGGGCCTGGCGATCGCCGGCAAGGTCGGCGATCCGGTATTCGCGGCGGCCGACGGGCGGGTGGTCTATGCCGGCTCGGGCCTGCGCGGTTACGGCAACCTGCTGATCGTGAAGCACAACAACACCTACCTCACGGCCTACGCGCACAACCAGACGCTGCTCGTCAAGGAAGACCAGGCGGTACGCCGCGGGCAGCGCATCGCCGAGATGGGCTCGACGGACGCTGAGCGCGTGCAATTGCACTTTGAGATTCGCCGGCTCGGCAAGCCGATCGACCCGGCCAAGCTCTTGCCGCCGCGCTAGGACATGACGACCCCCAAGCGCACTGGGTTCGCGCCCCCAGGGGCCACGCAGGAGGCCCTTCGTGGCCGTAGGGAAGCTGGCCCGGTTGCGGAGCGTTCCGGCGCCGGCTGAGCGCGCAGCCGGTCCCTTGCCATGATCAACAAGCGCGCACCGCTCAACGGGCAATCGGCGGCGGCTCTCTCGCACCGGGCAGGCGAGCGCCGGCCCCCGGCGGCGGTACTGCGCAGGCCCAGCGACGACGACGTCGTTGCCGAGCCTGCGCCCGAAGTCGAGCCAAGCGCCCTCGACCTGGCGGTGGGGCCCGGCGAGCTCGGCAACACGCTGCAGACCTACCTGCGCGACATCCGCAAGGCGCCGCTGTTGACACCCGAGGAAGAGTTCGCCACGGCGGTGCGCGCGCGCGGTGGCGACTTCGCCGCCCGCCAGGCGATGATCGAGCACAACCTGCGCCTCGTGGTGAGCATCGCCAAGAACTACGTCGGGCGCGGCCTGCCGATCACCGACCTGATCGAGGAGGGCAATCTCGGCCTCATGCACGCCACGGCCAAGTTCGAGCCCGAGCGGGGCTTTCGGTTTTCGACCTATGCCTCGTGGTGGATTCGCCAGGGCATCGAGCGCGCCATCACGCATCAGTCGCGCCTGGTGCGCCTGCCGGTGCACGTGGTGCGCGAGCTCAACCGGGTGCTCAAGGCGCGCCGCGCCCTCGAGGCCCAGGCGTCGCATTTCAACGAGGGCGACAAGGCGGTGCGCGTCGAGGACATCGCCGCGGCGCTCGACCGCCCGGTGCACGAGGTGGCCGAGCTGCTCAAGTTCGCCGAACTGCCGACTTCGCTCGATGTCCCGCTCGATCGCGGCTCGATGGAGCCGGGCGCCGAGACCCTGCTCGATGCGGTGGCCGACGAGCAGGCCGTCGATCCGATGAACCTGACGCTGAGCCACGAAGTCGAGCTCCTGCTCGCGCACGGCCTGGAAGGCCTGACCCTGCGCGAGCGCGAAGTGCTTGCCGGGCGCTATGGGCTCAGCGACCGCGAGCCGGAGACGCTGGAAGTGCTCGCGGCACGGCTCGGCCTGACACGCGAGCGCATTCGCCAGATCCAGATCGAGGCGCTCGGCAAGCTGCGCCGCCGCATGGCCAGGCATGGCGTCGATCGCGATTCCCTCTTTTGACTGCGACGCCCGCACAACGGATGACCCCGCCGCGCGATGGCGCGGGCCGCAGATTCGACCTCACGGACTGGAGATGAATCGTGTGAGATTCCTGCTCGGCGCGCTTGTGCGCCGCTGCGCGACGGCTTGCCTGGTCGGCGCGGTGTTCGCCAACCCCGCTTGGGCGCAGGCGGCCGCCGAGGCGCCGCGCCCCCGCGTCGGGCTCGTGCTCGGCGGTGGCGGCGCCCGCGGCGCGGCCCACATCGGCGTGCTCGAAGTGATGGAACGCCTGCGCGTGCCGGTCGATTGCGTGGCGGGCACGAGCATGGGCGCGTTGGTGGCGGGTGCGTTCGCGGCCGGCATCACGCCGGCCGAGATGCGCGAGGCGATGGCCAAGGCCGACTGGGGCGACATGTTCCAGGACAACCCGGCCTTCTACGACATGAGCTACCGCAACAAGCGGCTCTCGCAGTCCTTCCTGCCGGGGACGGAGCTCGGCGTCACCGACAAGGGCCTGCAGTACGCACCGGGCATCGTGACGGGGCAGAAGATCAAGGCCTTCTTCAACCAGCTCGTGCGCGCCGATCGCGGCGAGCGCATGATTGAAGATCTGCCGTTGCCGCTGTCGATCCTCGCCACCGACATCGGCACTGGCGCACGCGTGGTGATTCGCGACGGCAGCCTCACCCAGGCCATGCGCGCCAGCATGTCGGTGCCGGGCCTGATGGCGCCGGTCGAGCGCGACGGCCATCAGCTGGTCGACGGCGGGCTGGTCGACAACGTGCCGATCGGCGAGGCGCGCCAGCGCTGCCAGGCCGATGTGGTGATCGTCGTCAACGTCGGCTCGCCGCTGCTCAAGGCAGACGAGATCGGCTCGCTGTTCAGCGTCACCGCGCAAATGGTGAACCTGCTCACCGAGCAGAACGTGACGCAGTCGCTGGCCACGCTCAAGCCGACCGACATCTACATCAAGCCCGACCTCGACGGCATTTCTGCAGGTGACTTCGTGCGCAACGGCGAGACTGCCGACCGCGGCCGGGCCGCGGCCGTGGCGGCGTCCGAGCCGTTGAAGCGCCTGGCCGTGAGCGAGGCGCAGTACGCGGCCTGGTCGCGCCGCATCGACTCGCCGGAGATCCCGCCGCGGAGGGTCGACGAGATCGAGATTGCCGGGCTCGAGCGTGTCAACCCGGCCAGTGTGGAGCAGCACATCGGCCAGCAGGTTGGCGAACCGCTCGACACGCCGGCACTGAACGCCGACTTGCTGCGGGTATATGGCGACGGCTACTTCGAGCGCGTCGACTACACCCTGATGCGCGCGCGCGACCGCAACATCCTGCGCGTGACGCCGGTCGAGAAGGCCTGGGGCCCGGACTACCTGCGCTTCGGGATCGGCCTCGAGTCGAACTTCAGCACCGGCTCGACCTACACCTTGCGCGCGGCGTACCAGAAGACCTGGCTGAACTCGCTCGGCGCCGAACTGCTGGTGATCGGCGAAATCGGGAACCGCAGCCGCTTCGGGGTCGACTTCTACCAGCCGGTGGACGACGCGCAGCGCTACTTCGTCCAGACCAGCATCCGCTACGAAAGACAGAACATCTACGTGTTCCAGGACGACCACAAGCTCGCCGAGCTGGACGTGTACGACACCTCGGCCGAACTCACCGCCGGCGTGCGCATCGGCACCCTCGGCCAGGCCCGGCTCGGCTGGATTCAGTCCCACAAGTCAGGCGACATCAGCATCGGACCGCCGCTGATCGGCAGTTACAGCAAGACCTACGGCGGATGGCTGGCGAGTCTGGATCTCGACCATATGGACCGGATCTTCATCCCGCGCAGCGGCTGGGCGATGACGGCAAGGTACTTCGATTCCGCATCCGAAGGCTTCAGCAAGCTGCGGCTCGAATTGCGCGGCGCCTATCCGATGGACAAGTTCGTCTTCAACGGCCGCCTGTCCTACGTCGGCTCACCGGTAGGCCAGTTGCCCGAATACGACCCGGCCAAGCTCGGCGGCTTCCTCGACATGTCGGCCTTCGCGCGCGACCAGATGATCGGCGACAACGCCGGCTACGCCGGGTTGCGCATCGAGCGGATCATCGGGACCATGCCGCTCGGCCTGCGCGGCGACATGCGCATCGGGCTGGCGCTCGAGGCTTCACACATGGACATTCGCTACACCGAGACCCATCTCAAGGCCGCACAGAACTCGATCGGTTTGTACCTCGGCGGCGAGACGCCGATCGGCCCGGCCTTCATCGGCTACGCCTACTCGCCCAGCAGCGGCTACTCGAACGCGTACCTGCTCATCGGCACCAACTGACGGCAGCGCGCGCCACTCGAGGTGGCGCCGGGCCGCCGGGCGCGGCAACACGGCGCACGCGCCGGCGGCCTCTGGACCGGATGCGGCCTACCAGCGCGGGTTGCCGACCCAGTGCACGTTGCCGACCCCGATGTCCGTCGGGTCCGTCGCGCCGCTGACGAAGGCGGACGGCAGCCCGATCGACGCGCCGACGCCGTCGGCTTCAACCTCGTCGCAGCCGCCGAGCAAGGGGCCGGCAGCGACGGCGAGCGCGCAGAGGCACAGCCGCAAGAGCTTGGTTCGCATGGCGATCTCCGGGTTGCGCATGATCACGAGGGCCACTTCTGCAGCGCCAGCACGGCGCCGCTCGGGTCGGTGACCAGCGCCACCGAACCGTTGCGCACGTCCATGCGCGGCGTGACGAGGATCCGCCCGCCGAGCTGCTGCGCCCGCAGCGCGCTCGCGGCCGGATCGGCCACCATCACCGAGACGAGCCAGATGGGCTGCATCCCGGCGAAGGGCATGCGCATCACGCCGGCGCGCTCGCGGCCGAGCTTGAGCACGCGAAACGGCTTGTCGCCCTGGTCGTGGACCAGCACCTCGAAGCCGACCAGATCGGCATAGAACTGCGCCGCGGCAGCCGGGTCGCGGGCAAGGTTCTCCGTCCACAGGAAGCGGTGCATCACCGGCTCGGGCGCATCGGCCGGATCGCCGAACGACGCGCGCAGCAAACCGAGCGGGGCGCCCTGCGGATCGGTCACGACCGCGGCGCGGCCGACCTTGGGCAGATTGAATGGCGCCAGCAGCACGCTGCCGCCGGCGGCAAGGGTGCGATCGGCGGCCCGATCGACATCGGGCACAGACAGGTAGCTCAGCCATTGCGAGTTGGGCTGGTGCGGCACCTGGCGCTCGGCCTTCGCAATGCCGCCGACATACTGCCCGCCCGACTTCACCAGCGTGTAGGGCCGGCCCATCGCCGTGCGTTCCTCGAACTCCCAGCCGAACAGCCCGGCGTAGAAGGGCTTGACGGCCGCCGGGTCGTCCGTCAGCAGGTCGCGCCAGACGAACTTGCCGATCAGCGGCGTCTTCGAGATCGCCATGCCCTGGGTTGGCACCATCGGCGCCGGCGTCGTGCAGCCGGTGGCGATCACCGAGATCGCGGTGGCCAGGCCGAGCAGCATTGCGCGGCGGCCGGTTCGATGCGTGAGGTTCATGCAGGTCCCGATCGAGTTGGATGGCGGCACATGGGCGTTCACTCGGCCTTGGTCCAGCTCGGGTCCGGGTCGTAGGCGGTGAGCCTCGAAGCGAGTGCCGAACTGCGGGGGCCGAGATCCTTCTGATAGACCACGCCGTCCATGTTGCAGATGAAGGTCTTCACGCCCGAGACGAGGTAGCGCGCGGGGTGGGCCACCAGCGCGACGCCGCCGATGAGCTTGCCGTTGACGAGGTAGCTCCGGGCGCCGCCGGGCGCGTGCTTGCCTTGCGCGGTGAGTATGCGGTAGTAGTAGCCGTGATAGGGCACGGGCCCGCCCTGCATCCTGAGCTTCGGATCGGCCTCGGCCAGGCGCGGGCCACCCGGGCTCGGCGCTTCGCCCGCCTGGGTCGGCCAGTACAGCCCGTCGCGCTTGCCGGGTTGCGAGATCCAGCGCCCGGCATACTCGAGCACACCGTCGCCGTTGCGGTCGGTCTCGGCGTACTCGCGTTGCATGTCGACGAATGCAAGGCAGACCTGGATCGTGTCGAGTTCGTTGCGCCCGATGCGCCGGGCCACGATTTCGGCCTCGCCCGCGTCGGCATCGAAGGCCCAGCCGCCGGCCCGCTTGACGAGCGGTATCGGCATCGGCCAGTCGTTCGGGCCGGTCACGAGCGTCGCCTTGTCCTCGCCATCGCTGCGCACCGAATGCTTGGCGTCGTAGTCGGCGACAAATCGGGCCCACACCGCACGATCGGCGGCCGTGTCGCCCGAGTCCACAATGCGTTGATGCCCCGGGCCGAGCAGCCGCGCGAGCTGCTTGGCATCGCTGGCGCGCAGCGCGCCGAGGAGGGCGTCGAATCCTGCCTCCGGCGAGGCAAACAGCGGCTGCTTGCTGCTCGCGTGCCTGGCGGCCGCGGCGGCGGGTGTCGAGGTGGGCGTCTGTGCGGCGAGCGGAAAGGATGTCGCCGCGGCCAGCGCTGCGGCGATCGCGAGCAGGCCGCCGGCAAGGTGCCGCGGCCACACGGTGCGTGCTTGGTGAATCGTCATGTCGGTTCCTCTGCGGGTTGGCTCTTGAGCGTGCTGGATTCGCGGCCTTCAGCGCCGTCCTCCACCGCCGCCTCCTCGTCCACCGCCGCCCCCGCCTGCGCGCGCGCCGCCGCCACCACCGCCGGCTGCGCGTGCACTGCCGCCGCCACCGCCACCACCGGCTGCACGTGCGCTGCCACCGCCACTGCCCGCCCCCGCGCTGCCCATGCTCGAATGCCCCCGATCGGCGGCCGCCCGGGTCTGGCCGCCGTTGCCACCGGCGAAGGCGCCGCCACGATCGCTGCTCGCGGGGCTGGCGCCGGCGCGATTCGCGGCGGAACCGCCGAGATCTCGGCTGGCCGCGCCGGTCGATGCGCGGTTGCCCAGGTCGCTTCCGCCGCGATTGGCCGCGGCATCGCGGCCGCCGGCGTCGCGCGTGGACGCGCCCGTGCGCGCGCCGGCCCGGTCACCGCCGCGATCGCCCACAGTGCCTGCACCGCGGTTGGCGGCGTCGCTCAGCCCGCCGCGGTCGTTCAGCCCCTTGCCGCCGAGCGTATCGTCGCGGCCGCGGAACTGCTCGCGCGCCTGCGCCGCCTGCCGATCGCCCTTGCCGTACTGCTGGCGCGAACCCGCGTCGCGGTAGGGCACGGCGCCGCGGTGGTTCGAATTGTGGTTCCAGTTGCCGTTGCTGACGTTGGTGCGGTTGAAGTTGTTGTACTTGTTGACGTTGATGTTGACGTCGCCGCGGCCCCAGTTGCAGCCGCCCCACAGCGCCGCGCCGGCAGCGATGCCCACGCCCCAGAAGAACCCGCCGACGAACGCCGCGCCGACCGGATTCCAGTACGGCGGGTAGTAGGGCGGGTAGGCGGGGTACCACCAGGGGCCATAGACGACCGTCGGCTGGTAGGTCGGCACATAGACGATCTGCGGGTTGGCAGGCTCGATCACGATGACCTGCTTGTTCTCCTGCGTCTGCACCTCGACCTTCTGCTGCTCGTTGCTCCTGAGGTTGCCGGCCGCCTGCGCCTTCTGGCGCAGGCCCTGGACGGTGTCCAGCACCTGGGCCTGCTGGCCGAGGAAAGCGTCGCCAAGCTTCTGCGTCCAGGTGAGATCCTCGTTCATGCGGTCCAGCACCTCGGGGAACGCGGTGAGCGACTTGACGCTCTCGTCCCAGGTCTGCCTGGTCAGCGCGTCGGCGAGCGCAGCGTCCTTCAGCGCGGCATTGGCCTTGCGCCAGCGCGCCGCTTCGACGATCTCGAGCGGGTAGGTCGAGGCCATCAGCATCTGCGACAGCAGCGCGTCGGGGTAGAGCGCGATCGGCGCCAGCAGCGAGTCGAGTTCCTCCTGCTTGAACACTGGCGCCCCCGCCTGCGGCGCGGCCACCGGGGCAGCGGCTGCCGGCGCCGGCGTCTGCGCGTGGACCATGGGCGTCAGGCCGATCGACAAGGCAACGAAGCATGGCACTGCGGACTTGAATTTCATCGGGAGGACTCGGTGGTGACGCGCGCCATTGTAGGAGGGTGAACCGGCCGACCGACACACTATGATCTGCAGTCGCATGAAGCTCAGCATCGACCTCTACTTCACGCTGGCGCTGGCCTCGCTGGCACTGGTCGTGGGCTACCTGCTGATCGACCGCATCAAGCTGCTCGCGAGCTACAGCATCCCGGCCGCGGTGGTCGGCGGGCTGCTGTTCGCCGGATTGTTGACCCTGTTGCGCGGCGCGGCCGGCGTCGAGGTCGCGTTCGACGGTTCCTTGCTGACGCCGCTGAATGTCGCCTTCTTCACCTCGGTCGGCCTCT
Organism: uncultured bacterium; assembly: GCA_963779155.1. Classification (GTDB taxonomy): domain Bacteria; phylum Pseudomonadota; class Gammaproteobacteria; order Burkholderiales; family Burkholderiaceae_C; genus CAIKUF01. The sequence goes on from CAVZXE010000025.1 coordinate 210,762, forward strand.
CGGCCGATGCGCGCGCGCTGGCCAGGGGCGGCAAAACGCTGCTGATCTTCTTCTTCGTCGTCGCCGGCGGGCTGGCGATGCAGAACGCGATCGGCGTGTCGATGGCGATGCTGTTCGACCTCAACCCGGTCAACGGCCTGCTGGCGGGCTCGATCACGCTGTCGGGCGGCCACGGCACGGGTGCGGCGTGGGCCGCCAAGTTCTACGAGGAGCGCAACGTGCAGGGCGCGGTGGAGCTGGCGGTGGCCAGCGCAACCTACGGCCTCGTGGCGGGCGGCCTCATCGGCGGCCCGCTGGCCGGATGGCTGATCCGCCGCCACCAGTTGCAGGGGGGCGGCGGGCAGGTCGAGACCACCGTGCGCGGCCCGGCCGAGGAGCTGTCGCAGCGCAAGCTGATCGAAACGCTGTTGCTGATCTTCGCCTCGATGGCGCTCGGGCTCGCCCTCTACGGCTGGATCGGCGACGGCCGGATCACGCTGCCGTCCTTCATCTGGGCGCTGCTGGCCGGCGTGGTGCTGCGCAACGCGCTGTCGATCAGCGGCCTCTACCGCATCGACGACCGGGCGCTCGAGATGTTCGGCGGGCTCGCGCTGTCGCTGTTCCTCGCGATGATCATCATGACCCTCAAGCTGTGGGAACTCGTCGACCTGGCGGGCCCGATCCTCGGCATCCTGCTGGTGCAGACGATCGCGATGCTGTGCTACGTGGTGCTGATCACGTTTCGCGTGATGGGCCGCAACTACGACGCGGCGCTGCTGGCCACCGGCCACCTCGGATTCTCGCTGGGCTCGACGGCGACGGCCATGGTCAACGTGCAATCGGTCGCGGCGCGCTTCGGCGATTCGCAGCTTGCCTTCATCGTCATTCCGGTGATGGGCGCGTTCCTGATCGATATCGCCAACGCGCTGATCATCCAGGGCTTCCTGATGCTGCCATGGTTCAGCTGGTGACTCACCTGCGCCGCTGGGTGTGGCTGGCATTCGCCGTGCTGGCGCTGGCCGGCTGCGTGCGCCAGCCCGACGCCGCGTTCGTTCGCGAGGCGGTGCAGCAGCAGCTCGACGCCGCCCTCGGCGGCCGCGTGCTGCAGATCGAAGCGTTCCGTCGCGCCGGGTCGCAGCAACTCGCCGGCCGCGAGGGCCGGCTGGTCTATTTCGACGCGCAGTTGATGCTGACGCGCGACTACGACTTCACACAGTGGGACGCGCACAACGTGGCGACGCTCGGCAACCTGCTCGGCACCGGCCCCAAGGGCGTCGGCGGGCTCAAGGCCGAGGGCAATCGGGCCGGCGACCGGCTCGGCGTCTATGGCAGCGCGTCGTTCGCGCGCAACGGCGGCCAGGCCTGGAGCCTCGTTCCCAGCGCGCCGGCAGCGGAGCCGGTCGTTAGCGAGTCGCCGGCAGCGACGGTGGCCGCCGTGCGGCCGCGGGCGAAGGAGATCCCGGAACCGACGGCGACCGAACTGGCGCTGGAACGCGTGCGATCTCTTATCGACGCGAACAGCGGCTCCACGCTGCCGGCAGCGCAGCGCGAGGCCATCGTGACCGAGGCCCTGGACGCCGCCTATCGCAGCGCGCAGGCGCGCCTGGCCCGCGTCGCCGACACCTTGATGCTCGCGGGCGGTCCCGAGGGCGGTGCCTACGCCGAGGTGGCGCACGCGCTCGGCGAGCGCGCGTTGAAGGCCGGCCTGCACTTCGAGGCGATCAACAGCGAAGGCAGCGTGGGCAACATGCGGCTGCTGTCCGACGGCAGTGCGCAGTTCGCGCTGGTGCAGAACGACATCGCTGCTGCAGCCTACGCCGGGCGCGGGCGCTTCGGCGGCGCCGCGCAGGCCGAGCTGCGCGCGGTGGCGAGCCTGTTTCCCGAGGCGATCCAGCTCGTCGTTCGCGCGGGTGGCCCGATCAAGGGTGTCGCCGACCTCCAGGGCCGGCGGGTCGACCTCGGGCTCGAGCGTTCGGGCACGCGGGCCACCGCGCTGGCCATCCTGGCCGCCAATGGCGTTGCGCTGGACACGCTGGCCAGCAGCAGCGGCAGCACGCTGCCCGAGGCCGCTGCGTTGCTGGCCGCGGGCAAGATCGACGCGCTGTTCGCGACGGTGCACGCGCCGGCGCGCGCGTTGCAGGCTGCAGCTGCCCGGACGCCGCTGGCCTGGATCGACCTGCTGCCGACGGATGCGCTGCGCGAATCGGGGCTGGTGCCGCTGAAGCTGCCCGCGCGCACCTACGCCGGGCAGGCCGAGGCGGTGCAGACGCTGGCCGCCATCGGGCTGATGGTCACCCGTGCCGACGTGCCGGCGCAGCAGGTGGATGCGATGCTCGGGCTGCTCTTCGAGCCGGCCGCCGCCACGCGCGCGGAAGGCTCGGCCGCGGCCCAGATCAAGCTTCGCACGGCGCGCGTGGGGGTCGTGATGCCGTGGCACCCGGCGGCCGAGGCCTACCTCGCGAAGGCGGCGCCCGCGCCGCTGCGCTGACGGCCCCACTACGGCACCACCGCCAGGAACAGGAAGTCGGCGAACAGCACCAGGTGCACCGCACCCTGCATCACCGTGGCGCGGCCGCTGCCGAGCGTCAGGGTGCCGACGATCAGGGTCAGGGTCAGCATCACGATCTGCACCGGCGGCAGGCCGAGCACCAGCGGGAAGCCGAAGGCGGGCGACAGCGCGGCGACCACCGGAATCGTCAGGCCGATGCTCGCCAGCCCCGAGCCGAGCGCCAGGTTGAGGCTGGTCTGCATGCGATTGGCATGCGCCGCGCGCAGCGCCGCCCCGGTCTCCGGCAGCAACACGATCAGCGCGATCAGCACGCCGGCCACCGCCTTCGGTGCGCCGGCGGCGGCCACGCCCGCCTCGAGCGCCGGCGCCAGCGCCTTGGCCAGGCCGACCACGCCCACCAGCGACACCATCAGCAGGCCCAGGCTGGTCCAGGCCACCCAGCGCGGCGGCGGCTCGGCGTGGCTGTCCTCGTCGCGGCTGCCCACCGGCAGGAAGTAGTCTCGGTGGCGCACGGTCTGCACGAAGACGAACACGCCATACAGTGCCAGCGAGGTCAGCCCGGCAAAGGCCAGCTGCGAGCCGCTGTAGGTCGCCCCGGCGGTGGTGGTGGTGAAACTCGGCAAGACCAGGGCCAGCCCGGCGAGCGCCGCGATCGAGGCCAGCGCGGGGCTGGTGCCATCGACCCGGAACGCCGTCATGCCGTGGCGCAGGCCGCCGACCACCAGGCACAGACCGACCACGCCGTTGCACACGATCATGATCGCGGCGAACACCGTGTCGCGCGCCAGCGTGTTGGCGCCTTCGCCGCCGGCCAGCATCAGCGAGACGATGAGCGCCACCTCGATCACCGTCACCGCGACCGCGAGGACCAGCGTTCCGTAGGGCTCGCCCACCCGGTGCGCCACGACCTCGGCATGGTGGATGGCGGCCAGCACCGCCAGGAACAGCACCGCCGCGATCGCCATACCGAGCCCGAGCGCAAGAGGGCGGCCCCAACCAAACGCCAGCGTGAGCAGCGCCAGTAGCGGCACCGCCATGCTCCAGGGCGGCAGACCGGGAACGCGCGACCATGCGGCGCGCACCGGGGAGGTTTCGGCAGACATGGGGCGATGCTATCGGATCGACTCCGCATCCCGATGGGCACCAGCAGACCCGGCAGCCGCCCGCCTGCGCCGCCGCGCATCGCCCCGTCTCGAACGCGGTCACGCCGCCGGGGCCCTGCAGGCCGGCAGCGCCGCGCTGGAAGGCGCGATGCGGGGTCCAGCGGCACAGAGGCCCGCTGAATCTGGGCGATACTGCCGGCTCACCGACAACACGGTTGCCTTCGATCGGCGAGGGATCGGGCGACGCCGCACTGCAAAGCGAGTTGGGCACCCCTGTCTTTCCATTGCGCTGCGCCGCAGCGCCACGGCGCCCCCGCGGCGCTCGGCCCGCGATCGAGGCGTGGCGGCCAGCGGGCCGTCTGGCGCTGGCACTGGCGCTGACGCAGACCGCAGCGAACGTGCGCGCCGAGCCGCCCGAGGAGTCGCAGCTCGGCGCCCCGGAGCCGCCGTCAACGCTTCCCGCGCCGGACCGCGGCAGCGGCGAGGACGCCGCGGAGCGCCCTGCCGCGAGTGCCGCTGCAGAGGCACCCCGCTCTGAATGGCGTTTCTCGTGGGACGGCTGGCAAGGGCTGAACTTCGAACTCGTCCAGAAGACGTACCTGGAGGATGACCGGCCGCTGCTGCGGCTCGACCAACTCCGGCTTGCGGGTGCGCTGGGCGCGACGCTCGAGGTCGATGCCGCGCACTTCCGGACCGACGGCAGCCTGAGCGGCTTCGACGATGGCGTCGAGCTGCGCCGGGCGCGCCTGAAGCTGCGAGGCGACGCCATCCTGGGCATTCCCTTTCAGTACCGGGTCGATCTGGGCTACGTGCCGAACGAGTTCACCGTCACCAAGTTCTACGTCGCCGTGCCCGACCTCGCCTACGTGGGCACCCTTCAGTTCGGCAAGTTCCAGCCCGCGATGGGCCTGCAACTCCTGATCTCGAGCTGGGACATCGCGTTCATGGAACCGGCAGCGCCACTGCAGGCGATCGCCCCAGGAAACTCGGTCGGCGTCCAGGTCGGCCGACCGTTCACCGCCGACCGGGGCACCTGGGCGCTGGGCCTGTACGGCAGCGCCTCGGGCAGCAACGAGTACGGAAGTGCGGCCAAGAACCTGGGCAGCGCCATCGGCCGCGCGACCTGGCTCGCCCTCGACCCCGCCGCGGCCGATCGCTCGGCGCCCAATCGCCTGCTGCACCTGGGGCTGAGCGGCAACCTGCAGTTCGCGAACAAGGGCGAGCTCCGCTTCAGGTCGCGCCCCGAGAGCTTCATCGCGCCCTACGTGATCGATACCGGCACGATCGACGCTGACAAGGCCGCGACCGTCGCCGGCGAGGTCGCCTGGGTCGATGGTTCGTTCTCGGCGCAAGGCGAATTCGTTCGCGCGTCCGTCCGCGCCGACGGCGGGGGCACGCAGCACTTCGGCGGCCTCTATGCGATGGCGAGCTGGACCCTGACCGGCGAGAGCCGACCCTACGACCGGCTCTCCGGGACCTTCACCCGCCTTCGCCCGCGGCGAGACTTCGGCTTCGGCGGGGACGCTGGCTGGGGCGCGCTGGAGGCTGCGCTGCGCGTCTCTTACACCGATCTGAACGACGGCAACGTGCAGGGCGGCCGGCTCTCGATGCTGATGACCGCGCTCAACTGGTACCTCCAGCCGCACCTGACCTGGCACTTCAACGTCGGCATGGGCAAGGTTCAGGGCGCCGCCGCCAACGGGAACATGCTCATCGTCCAGACGCGAGTGGGCATCGACTTCTGAACCGGGGCTGCGCCCGCCGTGACGGGCGCGAGCGGCGGGTCGGGATCAGCCGGCCGCCGCCTCGACCGTCGCGGCGCTGTCGCCGGGCTGCACCGCGGCGAGCGCCTCGTGAAGGGTCGGGAAGATGCGCTGCGCGCCGACGACGGCGGTGATGCCGTGGCGCTCCAGGTCCGCGCGCAGGTCGGGCCCCGCGCGGGCGAAGACGAGCACCACCGGGCGCTGGCCGAGTTCCTCGAGCAGTTCGCGCAGCGAGCGCGCCGCGGAATAGTCGAGCGCAGTGATCGCGCTGGCGTCGATGACCAGCCAGTGCACCGGCTGTGGCGCGTGGTCGAGCAGGCCGCGCACCCCATCGACGAAGCGGTCGGCGTTGGCGTAGAAGAGGTCGGCCCCGAAGCGGTAGATCACGAGGCCGGGCGCGGTCTGCACGCCCGGCAGCGCCGGTTGCGGATCCCAGTGGCCGGCGGCATCGGGCACCAGCACCGAGGTGTGGGGCCGGTAGCTGTGCCGCACATGCTTGAGCAGCGACAGCACGATCGCCAGCAGGATGCCCTGCTCGACGCCGATCGCCACCACGGCCGCCGCGGTGGCCAGCGCCAGCGCGTACTCGCCCCGGCTCTCGCGCCGGATGGCGCCCAGCGCCTTCAGGTCGATCATGCCGAGCGCGATCGTGAACACGACGCTGGCCAGCACGCATCGCGGCAGGTACTGCAGCGGGCCGGTGAAGAACAGCAGCACGGCCAGCGTCACGCCGGCGATCGCGAGCATCGCGATCTGGCTGCGCGCGCCCGCGCTCTCGGCGAGAGCCGTCTGCGTCGGGCTGCCGTTGACGACGAAGCTGCCGCTCAGCGCCGCCATCGCGTTGGCGGCCGCGAGACCGAGGAGGTCGGCGTTTTCGTCGACGCGTTCGCGATGGCGCGCCGCGAAGCTGCGCGCGGTCGCCGCACTCTGGGCGACGATCACGATCACGCAGGAAAAGGCCACCGGCAGCAGCGCCACCGCGTCGCGCCAGGCCACCTCGGGCAGGGCCAGCCGCGGCATCCCGCCCGGCACCGGGCCGATCACCGCGATGCCGCGGGCGGCGAAATCGAAGGCCGCGCTGGCGGCGATGGATGCGGCCACCGCGACCAGCGCGGCCGGCAGGCGCGGCGCAATGCGGCGGCCGAGCAGGATGCCGCTGACGACCAGTGCCGACAGGGCGAGCGTCGGCGGATCGATCCGTGCCAGGCCGTGCAGCAGGTCCCAGGCCTGCTGCAGCGTGCGGTGCGACGCGAAGGCGATGCCCGTCATGCCGCCGAGCATCGCCATGCCGACCTGCAGGCCGACTCCGGCGAGAAATCCGACCAGCACGGTGCGCGAGAGGAAGTCTGCCAGGAAGCCGAGCTTGAAGAGCCGCGCCAGCAGCAGCATCGCGGCCGTCAGCAGCGCAAGCGCGCCGGCGAGGGCCACGTAGCGCTCGGAGGCCGGCGCAGCCATCCCGGAGACCGAACTCGACAGGATCGCCGCGGTGGCCGAGTCGGCCGCGACGACCAGCCGGCGCGACGAGCCGAACAGCGCGAACGCGACGAGCGGCAGCAGCACGGTGTACAGCCCGGTCACGACCGGCATGCCGGCAATCGCGCTGTAGCCGAGCACCTGCGGGATGTTCGCCGACGCCGCCGTCACGCCGGCCACCGCTTCACGGCGCAGCTCGGCGCCTTGCAGCGGGCGCAGGCCCTGGAACAGGTTCAACGGCATCGTCGGTTCAAACCTGCCTGCACTGGGAGGGTTGCCAACTCGCCGTGCGCCTTGCCGGGACGGCGCACCAACGCTTCACGCGCAGTGCCGCCGGTCGTGCGCGGCGCCCCAGGGGCGCACGGGCGTCAGGCCTTGGCGACGTGGTGTTTCCCGTGGTGCTTCTCGTGCGCCTTGTCGCCCTCGTGGTGCTTGTCGTGGTTCTTGCCGTGATGGCCGTTGTGGTGGTAGCCCCAATGCTCGCAGTCCTCGTACAGCACCAGCTTGTCGGGGTCCAGGCCGTCGCGGCGCTTGAGGTCGGCCAGCAGCGCGGCGTCGCTCAGGTCCAACGGGTGAGACAGGTCCCAGTCGTGCTGTGCGACCTTCTCGAGCCTTGCCACCGCCGCCGGGTCGTCGGTCTCTATCGCCAGTTCGCGCCGGGCATCGAAGCTGCCGGGCGCGATGTTGATCGAGCCGACGATGGCGCGCTGGCTGTCGGCGCACAGCATCTTGGCGTGCAGCTTCAGGTGCTTCAGCGTGTGCACCTTGGCCCCCACGTCCTGCAGGATCCGCAGGCCACCCACACCTTCGATCAACTTGTCGGGCTTGAGCGAATGCGGCGGCTTGGCCAGGATGTGCACCTTCACGCCGCGCGTCACTGCGCGCACCAGGCGCTCGATGATCACCTGATCCTGGTAGCGCTCGTTCTGCAACCACAGCGTGTGCTGGGTCGAGTCGATGAACTCGGCCATCCGCTGGCGCCCGTTGTTGGGGCACCAGATGAGGCGCGAATGCGGATGCGGATTGAACTCCTTGTGCTCCCAGTCGGCGTCGAAGCAGGCCACCATGTCGGCCACCTCGTGATCGTGGGTCGTGACGATCGCGTAGTCGCGCGTCTTCGTCAGGTCCTTCGGCTCCCAGTTCAGCGACTCGACGAAGCCGATCTTGTCGTCGATCACCATCGACTTCTGGTGCGTCAGCGCGAAGGCAGGGTTGCTGTCGTGCACCGCGACACCGGCATCGGTCAGCAGCTTGCGAGCTTCCTCGTTCTCGGACTCGCCGCTGCGCCGCGCCGGGTTGAGCATCACCCGGACATTGACGCCGCGCTTGTGGGCCGCGATCACGGCGTCGATCAGCGTGGTGTCGGTGAACAGAAACATGCGGATGTTCAGCGAGTGCCTGGCCCCGTCGATGGCGTCGACGATCGGTTTGGCCGTGTCATCGGGAAGGACGAGCAGCGTGTGCGACATGGTGGGAACTCTCTGGTTGGAACGTGAAAGCGGGCCTGAGGCGGGTGCGTCCGCGGTGCACTCAGCCGGAGGCGTCGATCGGCGTCGCGTCGCCGGCGCTGACGGCGGCTGACGTGCCGTCGCCGATCCACGACCCGAGCAGCGTGTACGCGACCGCCAGCACGACCGGCCCGACGAAGATGCCGACGAGCCCGAACGCGAGCAACCCGCCGATCACGCCGGCAAAGATCAGCAGCAGCGGCAGGTCGGCACCGCGCTTGATCAGCGCCGGGCGCAAGAAGTTGTCCATCATCACGACGACCGTGGCCCAGATGAGCAGGAAGGTGCCCCAGCCGGTCTCGCCGGTCCAGTACACCCAGGCCACGGCGGGGAACATCACGAGCCCGGGGCCGAGCTGCGCGATGCACAGCAGCAGCATCACCGCGCACAGCAACCCGGCGAAGGGGATGCCCGCGATCGCCAGCCCGATGCCGCCCAGCCCCGCCTGGACCACCGCAGTGATCCCCACGCCCAGCGCAACCCCGCGGATCGCCTGGCCGCCCAGCGTCACGGCGCCTTCGCCCTGCACGCCCGCCAGGCGTCGCCCGAAGCGACGCACGGCCAGCGCGGCGGGCTCGCCACCGGCGTACATCAGTGCCGAGATCACGACCGTCAGCAGGAACTGCAGGAACACGAAGCCGAAGCTCCCGGCCTGCGACACGAACCACTTTGCGATGTCGTCGGCATAGGGCATCAGCCGGGCGATCAGGCCGGTGGTGCCGGCGGCCAGCGCCTCTTCCCAAGTCTGCGCCAACTTGGCGCCGACGAAGGGCAGGTTGCTCACCCAGTCGGGCGGGTGCGGCACTCGGAACTCCGCCAGTGCCTTGGCCTGCGTCACGATGGCGTCGGAGTGGCTCACGACGGTGCCGATGGCCAGCATCAGCGGCACGACGAACAGCAGCAGCATCAGCACCGTCATCACCAGCACCGCAAGGCTGCGGCGCTTCCACAGCCGCGCCTCGACCCACAGCAGCACCGGCCAGGTGGCGACGACGAGCATCGTCGCCCAGATCGTCGCGGCGATGAACGGGCGCAGGATCCACAGCGACGCGACGATCAGCAGGCCGATGAAGAGCACGCCGAGCGTGGCGCGGACGAGGTCGCGCGGGGGTTGCTGCATGTTCGCGGGTTCCATGATCGTTGGTGGCGCCGGGGTGCTCATAGCAGCCCCCACGGTCGCGTCGCTCCCTGCCCCCCGAGGGGGCGTTCGCCCGGCTTGAGGCGGCTCGGCGCCGGGCTCATTGCAGCCCCCACGGTTGCTCCCCTCCCTGCCCCCCAAGGGGGCGTTCGTCCGGCTTGAGGCGGCTCGGCGCCGGGCTCATTGCAGCAGCTTCCACTGCCCGGCGCTCGTCTGGCAGAAGGTGTGCACGGCCTCGCCCTTGAGCGTCTTGTAGCTGTTGGCGATTAGCAGGTCGCGGCACTTCATGCCGTCGGAGGCGTAGGTCTTTTGCGGTGTGACCACGCCCGCGGCGGGCGTGCGCTCGTTTTTCCACGCGATCGGCACGCCGTCCTGGCCATCGGCCAGCGCCTTGTCGATCGTCGCCATGAAGAGCTTGTTGTCGGCGTCGTTGAACTGCGACAGCGGCGTCGTCGCCAGCAGGTTCAAGTATTGCGCCTGGACCGCACCGCCGAGCAGCAGGCCACCGAGCACGACGAGTCGGGCAATGGCATTCATCGGAAATCCTGTCACCGGTTGGGGCACGAACGAGGATTGTGCATGAGCCCGCCGGGCCGCCCCAAGGGCGAATACCGGAGTGCGCAGCACGAAGGGACTCCATTGAGCGCCGACCGCACTCTGCGCAGTCACGGCGGCGCCTGGACCCGCGTTGAGCGTTGGGTGAGGGATGGCTGCTCGCCCGGCCCTATCCGGCTTCGAGGAAGACCTCCAGGCGGTGCGCCAGCTGTTCCGGTTGGTCGTGGTGCAGCATGTGGCCGGCCGGCGAGAGCAGGTGCTTCTCGACCCGGGCAACGACCGCGAGGCGCTGGTGGAACTCCTCCTTCGAGTAGCGCTTGCCCCACCAGCGTGCCGTGTCGGTGCGGTCGCCCTCGACCCACAACAGCGGCGCGGCGATCAGCTTCCAGCACTCCAACACCTCGTCCTTCTGGTAGAGCACCGGGTTGGCGATCTTGTGCGCCGGGTCGCCGAGGATCGACCACTGCCCGTCGGTGCCCTGGCGCGACCAGTGCGACGCCAGCCAGGCCGCGCGCTCCGGGCGCAACAAGGGGTTGGTCTTGCGCAAGCGCTCGGCAATGGCCTTCACGCTGTCGTAGCTGCGCAGTTGCGGCGGCTGCTTCAGGTCGTCGAGCCAGTGCGCATAGCGCTGCGGCGCCTGCTGCGGCCGGCTCTCGGGCATGCCGAAGCCCTCGAGATTGACGAGCCGGCGGACGCGTTCCGGGCGCACGCCGGCGTAGATCATGGCCACATTGCCGCCCATGCTGTGGCCGAGCAGATCGACAGCCAGCCCGGGCACCAGCGCATCGAGCAGGCCTTCCAGGTCGCCCAGATAGTCGGGGAACCAGTAGCAGTCGGCGCCTCGGCTTTCGCTCAGGCCGAAGCCGCGCCAGTCGGGCGCGATCACGAAGCGCTCAGCCTGCAGCGCGTCGACGACGAACTGGAACGACGCGCCCACATCCATCCAGCCGTGCAGCATCACCAGCGGGGGTCTCGCCTGGGTGACGAGCGAGGCGTCACCCCAGAGGTTGAGGTGGTGGCGCACGCCGCGCACCGCGACGAATTCGCTGCGCGCGGCGCGCCGCGCTGCATACGGCGGGAAATCGGTCATGCGGGCACTGTAGGGGAACTGCAGCGGGGGCGCTGTCGGTCAGGCGACAGTGGGTCAGGCCACAGTCGGTCAGGCGCCAGTGGGTCAGGCGCCAGTGGGTCAGGCGACAGCGCCGGGCCGCTACACTCGTCCCGAGCCTGCGGGCAGGCACCGACCGTGCAGCGTTGGCACGGTTCGATCGCCAGGGCGGCATCGGCCGCGGCCCGCACCCACGAGAATGAGCTTTGAACTCCTGACCGTCGACTTCGAAGAGCGCTTGGCCGTGGTGCGCCTGAACCGGCCGGCGGCGCGCAACGCCCTGTCGCAGGCGCTGATGCGCGAGCTCACGCGTTGCGCGCGCGACCTGGCCGAGCGCACCGACATCGACGTCGCGATCCTCACTGGCAACGAGGGCTGCTTTTCCGCCGGCGCCGACCTGAAGGACGCTCGCTCCTGGGGCGACCCGTCGCTTTCCCTGGTGGCCCGGCGCGAGATCGCGGCGCTCGGCACCCGGATGTGCAAGGCCTGGGAAGAGTTGCCCCAGATCACCCTTGCCGCGATCGAAGGCTATGCCGTCGGTGGCGGGCTGGCGCTGTCACTGGCCTGCGATTGGCGGGTCGCGGCCGACGACGCGTTCGTCTCGCTGCCCGAGATCGCGCTGGGCATACCGCTCACCTGGGGCACGATCGCACGCCTGACGCATCTGCTCGGGCCGTCCCGGGCGAAGCGGCTGACGATCCTTTGCGAGCGCGTCGCGGCCGCCGAGGCGCTGGCGATCGGCCTTGTCGACTACACCGCGGCCCGGGGCGAGGCGCTGGCGAAGGCGCGCGAGATCGCGGCGCGCACGCTCGCGATGCCGGCCGCCGCGGTGCGGATGAGCAAGGAGTCGGTCAACGCCGTGGTCACCGCGCTCGACCACGCCGGCGGCTACATGGCGCACGACCAGCTCGCCCTGGCAGCGGCGAGCGCCGAGTCGGCCGCGGCGCGCGACGCCGCGCTCAAGCCCGGGCGCTGAACATTTCGATACTCACGAGGCGGGCCACGCCCGCGGGGGAAGACCGGTGCTGATCGACGTCCTGCTCTTTGTCGTGGTCGGCGTGGCCGCCTTCTGGGCCATCGCCGCGTTCTACCTGGCGGGCGAGGACCTGTCGGCCTTCGACCGCCCGACCGGCGAGCGCTTTTCCTCGGGCACCGAACCGGGTGCCGAACTCAAGGCGGTGATCGCCTCGCTGTCGAGCATCGGCGACGCGCTGCGAGGCGTTCCGCGCAGCGGGCGCACCGAGGTGCTGCGCGACTACATGAACAAGGCCTTCGCCGATCGCGTCCTCGATGCCAGTTTCACGCCGGTGGACTGCGCCGGCGTGCCCGGCGAATGGGTGCTTGCCCCCGGCGCCGACGGCGCCCGGCGCACGCTCTATATCCACGGCGGCGCCTACATCGTGGGCAGCCCGCGCAGCCACCGCACGCTGACCAGCCGGTTCTCGCAGGTGACGGGCGGGGCCGTGCTGGCGATCGACTACCGGCTGATGCCCGAACACCGCCGCATGGCGGGCATCGAGGACTGCCGAACGGCCTACCGCTGGATGCTGGCGAACGGCCCGAACGGCCCCGCGCCGGCGCAGACGGTGTTCGTTGCCGGCGATTCCGCAGGCGGCAACCTGACCCTGTCGCTGATCGCCTGGGTCCGCGACCAGGGGCTGCGCGCGCCCGACGCGGCCGTAGCCCTGTCGCCGGCCACCGACAGCACGCTCGCCAGCCCGAGCCTGAAGACCCATCTGCACAGCGACGCGCTGCTCGGCCCGCTGTTCGGGCAACTGACGAAGGTGCCCCGCGCGGTGCTGCTCTGGTTCGGCTGGCTCCAGAACCGCATCAACCCGCGCAACCCGGTGATCTCGCCAGTCTATGGCGACCTGTCGAACCTGCCGCCGGTGCTGCTGCACGCGAGCGAGGCCGAGATGCTGTTCGACGACAGCCGCCGCTACGTGAACCGCGCGCAGGCGGCCGGCTCGCCGGCGAAGCTGCAGACCTGGGACCACGTGATCCACGCCTGGCACATCTTCAATCCGGAGCTGCCCGAGGCGCGCGAGGCGCTGGACGAAATCGGCAAGTTCCTCGCCGCGGCAGCGCCGCCGGAGTCCGCCGTCGGCGCGGGCCGCTGAACCTCCGGCCCGGCAGGGCCGGCGCGTTCGTGCCGGCGGTTGCGCAGCGGCCGCGTGACGCGGGCCGAGGCCCGTCCCGCTGCCGTCCCAGTGACGCTGCGACAATCCTGCGATGGCCAGCACACCGACGTCCGCACCCGGGCCCTTCATGCTGCGCGCAGCCGAGCCACGCGACCTGAGCACCATCGTCACCTTGATCCGCGAACTGGCCGAATTCGAGCGCCTGACCCACCTGTTGCAGGTCACGCCGGAGAGGCTGCATCCGCACCTTTTCGGCGAGAAGCCCGCGGCCGAGGCGATGGTGGCCGAAGTGCGGGGGGAGGTGGTGGCTTTCGCACTGTTCTTCACCAACTTCTCGACCTTCCTGGCGCAGCCCGGGCTGTACCTGGAAGACCTGTTCGTGCGACCGGCGCACCGCGGCCAAGGCATCGGCGAGGCCTTGCTCGCCCGGCTCGCTGCCCTGGCCGTGGAGCGCGGCCACGGGCGCTTCGAATGGAGCGTTCTCGACTGGAACGAGCACGCGATCCGCTTCTACCGCCGGCTGGGCGCCACGGTGATGCCCGACTGGCGCATCTGCCGCATCGCCGGCAGCGACCTGAAGGCGTTCGGCGAGCGCTGACCCGCGCTGCGGCCGAGGCTGCGGGACTTCAGGCCGCGGCGAGCAGGGCCAGCTTCTCCGGCGCGATGCGCGCGCGCAGCGCGTGCTCGCCGATGACGTCGAGGATCTGGTGCTCGCGCACGGCGGTGTCGCGCCGCACCGGCTCGGGCATCGGTTCGCCGTGGCGGCTGGTGAGCGAGGCGACGATCGGCGTGTTCGCGCTCGGCCCGCGCTTGATCACGACACCGGTCTCGCCGCTGGCGAGCCGGACGCAACAGCCTGGCGGATAGACGCCGAACTCCTTGACGATGGCGTTGTTCATCGGGTGGTTCGGGTCCTGCATGAAGATCTCGCGCCCGGCGCGGTTGGCGGCCATCGCGCTGCGCGTGCTGCGCGCGCTGAGCTTGGCGGTGTAGATGTCGGCGCGGCGCAGCAGCGCGGCGAGCTCGTTGCACTCGCGCAGCCGGGCCGGGTAGCCCGTCCCGTCGGGCTTCTCGTGATGCTGCGCCACCGCATCGAGCCAGTCGCGGTCGGCGATGCCGGCGGCCTCGAGCAGCGCCAGGCTGCGCGTCGGGTGGGTGCGGATCGCCTCGCGCTGCAGCGCGGTCAGCGGCGTCACCTGCGTCGCCAGCCAGCCCTGCAGTTCGAGCATCGACAGGTTCATCGTCAGCGCGGCCTTGAACACGCTGCACAGCCGCGCCTCGTCCCAGCCGAGCCGCTGCGCCACCAGGCGGCTGGTGATCGCGGCATGCACGGAGTGCGTGACACCGTACTCGGCCAGCGGACCGGCCTGCTGGCGAACGACCTGGAAGATCGCCAGGTCGGGGTCGCGCTCGATCAACGCCAGCACCGGCACCGCGGCATCGTCGAGCGCGGCCCTGAACTGCGGCTGCGACGAGTCGCGCAGCGCCTGGGCGACGCCGTCCATGCACTGCCCCCACAAGGCGGGCAACTCCTCGGGTGCCGCATGGCGGATCCGCGCCTCCTGGGTGTCTCCCGCGCCGTTGTCGAACCAGACGCCGCGCTCCTGCAGCGCGAGCAACTGGGCCCGATGGCTGATGACCTGGCCGCGCGCCAACAGCAGCGTGCGTTCGGCGTCGCGGATGTTGAACGGTATCGGGTGGCCGATCCTGATCTGCTGCCAGGCTTGCGATAGCGCGGGATGCTGCATTGGGCTGGAGAAGTTTCGAGGGGTGGATGCCCCGGCTCGCGACGGCCTTGGGCTCCTGTGGGTTGTCGGAGTGGAGGGGCCGAACTTGAGCCGGCGCAAGGGTGGCTTTGGTACGCTCGCGCCATGTCCGCGCCCGCCGCCGCCCGCCATCCCGTCGATCGCTATGCCGAGCTGCATGGCGGGTTCCGCTGGCAGGTTCCGGCCTGGTTCAACATCGCCGAAGTGTGCTGTGCGCGCTGGGCGCGCCGCACGCCCGAGGCGGTGGCGGTGCGGGTCGATCACGACCATGGCGCGGTCGAGACCTGCTGCTTCGCCGACCTGCAGGCGGCGGCCAACCGGTTGTCGCGCCTGCTCAGGCGACACGGCGTGCGGCGCGGCGACCGCGTCGCGATCGTGATGCCGCAGCGCATCGAGACCGCCGTGGCGCACCTGGCCATCTACCAGCTCGGGGCGGTAGCGATGCCGCTGTCGATGCTGTTCGGCCCCGACGCGCTCGGGTACCGCCTGAACGACAGCCAGGCGCGGTTCGCGCTGGCCGACGAGAGCTCGATCGCGAACCTTCTGGCCGCACGGCCGGCCTGCCCTGGCCTGGAGACCGTGCTCGCCGTGGGGGCCGCGCAAGGGAAGGGCGACCTGGCCTGGCTGCCCGCGCTGCAGCGCGAGAGCAGCCGCTTCACCGCGGTGCGCACGCGCTGCGACGACGCGGCCGTGCTCGTCTACACGAGCGGCACGACCGGCCCGCCCAAGGGCGCGCTGATCCCGCACCGCGCGCTGATCGGCAACCTGAGCGGCTTCGTGTGCAGCCAGAACTGGTTCCCGGACGACCCCCCCGTCAGTCCCGGCGCCCGCGACCCCATCAGGCCCCTTCCCCTGGGGAAAGGCGAGCGGGGAAAGGGGGGCGTCGAACCCGTGCCGCAGGCCGGGCTCCAGAGCACGCCGAGCGTGTTCTGGAGCCCGGCCGACTGGGCGTGGACTGGCGGCCTGATGGATGCGCTGCTGCCCAGCCTCTACTTCGGCCGCCCGATCGTCGCCAGCCGCGCGCGCTTCGACCCGCTGAAGGCCTTCGAGCTGATGCAGCGCCACGCGGTCACGCACACCTTCTTGTTTCCCACTGCGCTGAAGGCGATGATGAAGGCCGTTCCGGCGCCGCGCGATGCGTACGCGCTGAAGCTGCGCGCGATCATGAGCGCCGGCGAGGCGGTGGGCGACGCGGTGTTCGCCTACTGTCGCGACGAGCTCGGCGTGTCGGTCAACGAGATGTTCGGCCA
The DNA here is from genome assembly GCA_963779155.1 of uncultured bacterium. Classification (GTDB taxonomy): domain Bacteria; phylum Pseudomonadota; class Gammaproteobacteria; order Burkholderiales; family Burkholderiaceae_C; genus CAIKUF01. Next base: position 227,055 of record CAVZXE010000025.1, read on the forward strand.
GACCGAAATCAACTACATCGTCGGCAACTGCGGCAGCTTCGTCGACGCCGACGGGCACCGGCACGGCGCGTGGCCGGCGCGGCCGGGCAGCATGGGCCGGCCCTACCCCGGGCACCGCGTCGAAGTGCTCGACGACGCGGGCCATGTGTGCCCGCGCGGCACGCCAGGCGACGTGGCCGTGCACCGGCGCGACATCCATGGCCACCCCGACCCGGTGTTCTTCCTCGGCTACTGGAGGAACGAAGCCGCCACGCGCGCCAAGTTCAGCGGTGATCCGCTCGACTCCTGGTGCCGCACCGGCGACACGGCGCTGATGGACGCCGATGGCTACCTCTGGTACCAGGGGCGCAGTGACGACATGTTCAAGTCCGCGGGCTACCGCATCGGGCCGGGCGAGATCGAGAACTGCCTCGTCAAGCACCCGGCGGTGGCCAACGCTGCCGTGGTGCCCAAGCCCGATGCCGAGCGCGGCGCGCTGGTCAAGGCCTACGTCGTTCTCGCACCCGGCTTCGCCGCGAGCCCGCAGCTGGCCGACGACTTGCAGCAGCATGTGCGCGGCAGGCTCGCACCCTACGAGTATCCGAAGGAGATCGAGTTCATCGACGCCCTGCCGATGACGACCACCGGCAAGGTCCAGCGGCGCGTGCTGCGCCTGCGGGAAGAGGCGAGGGCGCAGCCACCGCTGGCTTGACGGCTTGGCGCTGTCAATCGCAGGGTTCGGCGAGACGCGGGCTTTGGTCTGCTCCAGGCGTGAACGGGTCGATCTGCGCTCCACGTGCAGGGCGGGTGATGACGCACTTGTTCCCTTTGCGGGTGCGCAGCGCCCCGCCATTCATCTCTACTTCGACAACGGTCTGATCGGTGCCAAGAAGACGCGCCATGCGCTCGCCGGGCGTGGCACGAGGGGTGTTGGTTCGCGGGTCGTTGAGCGCCTCGCCGACGAGGCCCGGAGGCGCAATGCGCTGACCGTGCTGCGCACGCGGCAGTTTCAGGTTCAAGGGCGCGGTCGCGACGGGCTCGCTGGCGGCTGGCTCGACGGGCGTGGCGAAGGCGCCAGCGGCTGCGCTCGAACTTGGCATGCGCACCGGCGAGAACGCTGGTGCCGCAGCCGAAGTTCGAACTTGCCGGTCCGTCGGCGGCTCTCTCTTCGCTTCCGGTTCGCGTGGCGCGGGCGCGACTGTCGTGGGAAAGATGAGCACCGTGACTCTCGACGCGGCGGTCGTCGCGCGGGGCTGCTCAGGCGTATAGGACACGACCCACCAAAGTGCGACATGCACGGCCAGGGTGAACGCGATGGCGACGGTGGACTGAACGAAGCGACGATTCAAGATCGGCCAAGGCTTGCAGTGCTGGCTGCATGGGGTGCGTCGAAGCAGGCCAGGCATCGTAGCCGCTGTCGATGATCGCGACCGCACGGTATCGCGGCTGAGGCACACTCCCGGCGCATCAGCCTAGCCCATGTCGACTCGCGCAGCCATGAACCGCAAGACCAGCCACGTCAGCGAAACCCGCGCCACGCAGTTCCTGCGTCGCAACGGCGTCGTCTTCACCGAGCATCCGTACGCCTATGTCGAGCACGGCGGCACGGCCGAGTCGGCGCGGCAGCTCGGCGTTGCCGAGCACCAGGTCGTCAAGACGCTGGTGATGCAGGACGAGCGCGGGCAGCCGCTCATCGTGCTGATGCATGGCGACCGCAGCGTCGGCCTGAAGAACCTGGCGCGCCAGATCGGCTGCAAGAAGGTCGAGCCCTGCACGCCCGAAGCGGCGCAGCGCCACAGCGGCTACCAGGTCGGCGGGACCTCGCCGTTCGGCACTCGCAAGGCAATGCCGGTCCATGTCGAGGCGAGCGTGCTCGAACTGCCACTGATCTACATCAACGGTGGCCAGCGCGGCTCCCTGGTGGGCATAGAGCCCGGCGTGCTGCTGCGGCTGCTCGGCGCGCGCCCGGTGCACTGCGCCAGTGCAGAATAGCCCCATGCAGATGCTCCTTTCCGCCGCCGCCACCTTGCTGGCCTACCTGATCGGTTCGCTCTCGTTCGCCGTCATCGTCAGCCGCGCGATGGGCCTCAGCGACCCGCGCGGCTACGGGTCCGGCAACCCCGGCGCGACCAACGTGCTGCGCTCGGGCAACAAGGCGGCGGCCGTGCTCACGCTGGTGCTCGACGCGCTCAAGGGCTACGTGCCGGTGCTGCTGGTGGTGCTGTATGGCCAGCGCTGGGGCCTGGGCGAAGGCACGCAGGGGCTGGTCGGGCTGGCGGCTTTCGTCGGCCACCTGTGGCCGCTGTTCTTCCGCTTCCAGGGGGGCAAGGGCGTGGCCACGGCGGCGGGCGTGTTGCTGGCGCTGAACCCCTGGCTCGGCCTGGCGACGCTGGCCACCTGGCTGATCGTTGCCTTCTTCTTCCGCTATTCGTCGCTCGCGTCGCTGGTGGCGGCGGTGTTCGCGCCTTTCTACCAGATGCTGTTCTGGGACTTCGGGCCGATGGTGCCGTCGATGATCGCGATGAGCCTGCTGCTCGTGTGGCGGCACAGTGTCAACATCGGCAAGCTGCTCGCCGGCACCGAGAGCAGGATCGGCCACAAGGCCGTGGCGGCTGCGCCGGCGCCGGTGCAACACCCGGCGGGGCACCACGCGCCGGGCGGTCACAAGCATTCGCACGCCTCCGCGCACGCCGAGCGCAAGCGTGCAAGAGCACAAACGGGAGCAAAGCAATGAGCGAAGGCGTCAGGCGCTTCCATGTGGGCGACCGGATGAGCGAGATGGCCATCCACCATGGCACGGTCTACCTGGCCGGTCAGGTGGCCGGCGATGCGTCGCAGGACATCCGCGGCCAGACCGCGCAGGTGCTGGCGGCCATCGACCGCCTGCTGCACGAGGCGGGCACCGACAGCGCGCACATCCTGCGGGCGCAGATCTACCTCGCCGACATGGCCGACTTCGCCGCGATGAACGAGGTCTGGGACGACTGGGTCGCCCCCGGCGACGCACCGCCGCGCGCCACGGTGCAGGCGAGCCTGGCGCGGCCGGAGTGGAAGATCGAGGTCGTCGTCACCGCGGCGCTGTGGACGGAGTAGGGCGCCGGCGCCGATGCCCGGCGCCAGCGTCATGCCCTTGACTCCGCGACTGCGCTCGGGGCTCGGCCTGCTGGCCCTGGTGCTCGTGGTCGGCGGGCTCAGCGAGGGGTGGCGCGCCTGGTCCGCTGCCCGGCTGGGGCGTCAGCTGGAGGACCTCGTCAAGCCGGGCGACATCGAAATGATCGCGTCCGACACCTGCATCTACTGCGCCAAGGCGCGCACCTGGTTCGGCGCCCACAGGGTGCCGTTCAGCGAGTGCAGCATCGAGCGCGACGAGGCTTGCGCCGCCCGCTTCCGTGCCTTGATGTCACCCGGCACGCCGGTGTTGCTGGTGCGCGGGCAGCCTCAGGTGGGCTTCAGCCCGCAGCGCATTGCGGACGCGCTCGGTACGCGCTGAGCGGGGTCAGCGCTCGCTGGGCCGCCATCGGTCAGCCTAGATTCGGCAGTTGGACGCGCCCGAGCGGGCTGCGATGCGGTGTGCTGGCAAGGCGCGACGACGCTGCGGGCTCATGCCCGCGAGGAGGAGCAACGCCGCCTGCGCGCCGCAGCGCGGCTCGCTCGGGTGCGTAGCGCTCTCACCCAAGGGGTGAGGATCTTCGTGGCGAGGATGGCCCATGTTCACGGGGCCTCTCCAGCGAAACCGAGCGGTCAACTGCCGGATCTAGGGTCAGAGGTCGCTCTCCTTCGGTAGGCGCAACTCGTCCGCAGGGATCGTCTGTGTCCGGCCGCAGCCCTCAATCGGGCCGAGCTCCCCCTGGCCTGCGGCGCCGGAGGCGTCTTGGGGTCGCTGTGCTACGCCGGGCTCAGGCCCAGCACGGCCGGGTCGCCGCGGCCGCGCCGCACCAGCACCGGCTCGTCGCCGGAGAGATCGATGATGGTCGTCGGCCGCCGCGGGCAGGCGCCCGCATCGACGACGGCCTGCACCAGCTTTTGCAGGCGTCCGCGGATCTCGGCCGGGTCGTTCAACGGCTCGGTCTCGCCGGGGAGGATCAGCGTGGTGGCGAGCAGGGGCTGGCCCAGTTGCTCCAGCAGTCCCTGCGTCACCTTGTGGTCCGGCACGCGCAGGCCGATGGTGCGCCGCGACGGGTGCGAGACCCGGCGCGGAACCTCCTTCGTGGCCTCGAGGATGAAGGTGAACGGGCCCGGCGTGCCGAGCTTGAGCAGGCGGAACTGCCGGTTGTCTACTCGGGCGTAGCTGGCGAGCTCCGAGAGGTCGCGGCACAGCAGCGTCAGCAAGTGCTTGTCATCGACGCCACGGATGCGCCGCAGGTTCTCGGCCGCTGCCTTGTCGTCGAGGTGGCACACCAGTGCGTAGCTCGAATCGGTGGGCACCGCTGCCACGCCGCCGCCGTGCAGCACCTGCACCGCCTGCTTCAAGAGGCGCGGCTGCGGGTTGTCGGGATGGACTTCGAAATACTGCGACATGGCGTCGATTGTCGGCGCTGCAAGCGGCGGGAGCGGTCAGCCCGGGCCGGCACCGAAGCGCGACTGCGAATGTCGCGCTGCCGCACCGGCCGTCAGGCGCTGACCACCGGGATCCTGCCTATCTTGGCCTGCCACTCCTTCGGACCCGTCTCGTGCACGCTGCTGCCCTGGGCATCCACCGCCACCGTGACCGGCATGTCGTTGACGTCGAACTCGTAGATCGCTTCCATGCCGAGGTCGGCAAAGCCCACGACCTTGGCCCCCTTGATCGCCTTGGCGACGAGATAGGCGGCGCCGCCCACGGCCATCAGGTAGGCGCTCTTGTGCTTGCGGATCGCCTCGATCGCCACCGGGCCGCGCTCGGCCTTGCCGATCATCGCGATCAGCCCGGTTTGCGCGAGCATCATCTCGGTGAACTTGTCCATCCGCGTGGCCGTCGTCGGGCCGGCCGGGCCCATCACCTCGTCGCGCACCGGGTCGACCGGGCCGACGTAGTAGATGACGCGGTTGGTGAAGTCCACCGGCAGCTTCTCGCCCTTGGCCAGCATGTCCTGGATGCGCTTGTGCGCCGCGTCGCGGCCGGTGAACATCTTGCCGCTGAGCAGCAGCGTGTCGCCGGGCTTCCAGGCCGCGACCTGTTCGCGCGTCAGCGTGTTCAGATCGACCTTGCGGCTCTTGTTGTAGTCGGGTGCCCACTGCACGTCGGGCCAGGTGTCCAGGCTCGGCGGAGTGAGGTAGACGGCGCCCTTGCCGTCGAGCACGAAATGGGCGTGGCGCGTGGCGGCGCAGTTCGGGATCATCGCCACCGGCTTGCTCGCGGCGTGCGTCGGGTACATCGCGATCTTGACGTCGAGCACCGTCGTCAGCCCGCCCAGCCCTTGCGCGCCGATGCCCAGGGCGTTGATCTTGTCGCACAGTTCGATGCGCAGTTCCTCGGTCTTGTTCTGCGGGCCGCGCGCCTTCAGGTCGAACATGTCGATCGGCGCCATCAGCGACTCCTTGGCCATCAGCATCGCCTTCTCGGCGGTGCCGCCGATCCCGATGCCGAGCATCCCCGGCGGACACCAGCCTGCGCCCATCGTCGGCACCGTCTTCATCACCCAGTCGACGAGGCTGTCGCTCGGGTTCAGCATCACGAACTTGCTCTTGTTCTCGGAGCCGCCGCCCTTGGCGGCCACCTGCACGTCCACGGTGTTGCCGGGCACGAGCTCCATGTGCACGACGGCCGGCGTGTTGTCCTTGGTGTTCTTGCGCTCGAAGTGCGGGTCGGCCACGATCGAGGCGCGCAGCGTGTTGTCGGTGTCGGTGTAGGCGCGGCGCACGCCTTCGTTCACCGCGTCGACGATGCTGCCGGCGAAGCCCTCGAGGCGCACGTCCATGCCGATCTTCAGGAACACGTTGACGATGCCGGTGTCCTGGCAGATCGGGCGGTGGCCTTCGGCGCACATCTTCGAATTGGTCAGGATCTGCGCGATCGCGTCCTTCGCCGCCGGGCTCTGCTCCTGCGCGTAGGCACGCGCCAGGTGGCTGATGTAGTCGGCCGGGTGGTAATAGCTGATGTACTGCAGCGCGGCGGCGATGCTTTCGACGAAGTCGGCGTGGCGGATGGTGGTGGACATGGCGGTCCTCGCGGAGTTCAGGGCAATGCATGAGTTTAGCGACAGGCCAAGCGATGACTGGCTCATCACGCCAACACACTATCGAACGCGGTGTGCTGCGTGCTGTCACTGCGCGCGCCCGCGCCGGCATGACCCGAGCGCCCCGGTTTACGATCGCGTTGATCGCCGCCCGACCTTCAACCCCGACCCTTCGACACGACCATGACGCCGAAACGTGCTCCAAAGACACCCCTGGGCCGCGGCCTGCTGATGGCCGCGGCGATGGGATTCGTTTCGTTTGTTGCGGCCAGCGCGAAGCCGCCCGACAGTGTTGCCCTGGAAGCGAAGGTGCTTGCCTTGATCGGCGATGCCGCGTGCGAGAGTCACGAACAGTGCCGCACGGTCGCATTCGGCGCCAAGGCCTGCGGCGGCCCGCAGTCCTACCTGGCCTGGTCGACTCTGCGCACCGACGAAGCGGCGCTGAAGATGGCGGCAGAGAAGTTCGCGGCGAGGCGGCGCGACGAGATCAAGGACAGCGGCATCGCATCGAACTGCGCGCTCGTGGCCGACCCGGGCGCATATTGCGCGCCGGCGGCCACCGCCGCGTCGGGCACGACGGCCGGCCCGCCGCGGGTCTGCCGCCTACGTAGCGTACGGCCAGGTGGCAGCGGACCTGCAGCCGACTGACGCCAGGCGCCGCACGGGCACCATCGACGGCACGTAACCGGTAAGCCGCCGGCGTTCTTCCCATGCGCCGATTGGCTTTCCACAATGCCTCGCATCAACATGACGTGAGGGCGACGCGATGAGTGGACCACGACGGCGGCAACTGGACACACGCAGTTGGCGCGAAGCGATGCGGCGCTTCTATGACGCAAGTACGACGGTCAGCGAGTCCTGTGCACGAGTGGGATTGAGCGACTTCCTGCTCTGCATGTTCGCATCGGAACAGGGGCCTTCGCTCCACCAGCGTTACCCAGCTTCATCGCTACTACATCCCCATCCGCCGTCCGCAGCAGCCGACTCCACCCCTCACGAGGTCGTCGTTGATCAACGACCGGTCGATCACCACCGCGGACTTTCCTTGTTGCACGATCGATCTTTCGCCATGCGTGCTGCGACCACTACCCCGGTGGACGCGGCGCCTGCGCATCACGCTCACTTCGGCGCCGTCGCCCACCTTCCTTCCCCGTTGTTATGGCGGGGCGGCATCCGCACACGACGGCTTTTCGAGGCCTGCTCAGTGGTTACTCACGTTGCGGCCCCCATGGCTCGCTGGCCTCCTACGAGGCCTTTTCAAGAAGTGCTTCAGCCCATTCGTTACCTCCTGGAGCGCTCCTTGAGCTTCCGGCCTGAGCGAGAGTTGGCCGGGTCGGACTGGGCTCGGCCGAGGCCGCACCGTCACAGACGGATCAACCGTGCCGTGGCAAGGCACACACAGGAACAATCTGGAGCTTGCGCTGCGGTCCATTCCGATGGGCAGGAAGAACTGGCTGTTCTGCTGGACCGAAGTCGACGCCAGGCACGCCGGCATCGTGCAAAGCTTGATCACGGCCTGCATGCTGCACGGCGTCGACGCTTACACCTACTTCGTCGACGTTCTGCAACGCGTGGACCAGCATCCGGCCAGCCGCGTAGCCGAACTCACGCCGCGGCTGTGGAAGCAACTCTTCGCCGAGCAGCCGCCGCGCTCGGACTTGCACGGGACACTCTGATGCGCAATAACGCCGGCGGCTTGCCGGCTACAGCGGAAGCGACGCATCGCGTGGGGCTCCGAGGCTAGCTACCAAGGGAGGCCCCCCGGCTCTGCCGGGGAGGCAGTAAGAGTTTGACGGTTCCTGGAGTTGGAATTGCCGCAGGCCAGGTTGAGCATGATGAAGGAAGGTTCACTGATACGGCACTTTCGGGTGAGCCCAACGACATCGTTCCGGGTTGAAGCGAAGGCGTCTTCATCGTGTAGTCAAAGAGCTCCGAAAGAGGTCAGCGCGAAGCGCCCACCGAATGAACGATGCCAGCCGCTTCGGGCGGCTCACAGAACGAATGCCCCCGGTTTTGCCGGGGGATGGTTACTGAAGGCGTGCTCAACCGGAACGCCGGGTCGGGCAGGCAGGCCTGCCGTCGGGCGGCCGATGCAGTGGTACTCGATGCCGAAGCTCGCGATGAGCCGCGGGTCGTAGAGGTTTCGGCCATCGAAGATCAGCGGTGTCTTGAGCGCCGAGCGGATGCCGTCGAAGTCGGGCGTGCGGAATTCCTTCCACTCGGTGACGATGACCAGCGCCTCGGCGCCTTGCAGCGCGTCGTCGGCTGCGTCGACGAACCTCAGGCCGGGCCGTTCGCCCATGACGCGCATGGCCTGTCCAGTGGCCACGGGGTCATAGGCCCGGATCTGCGCTCCTCGACGCATGAGTTCGGCAACGATGACACGGCTGGGCGCCTCGCGCATGTCGTCGGTGTTCGGCTTGAACGCCAGCCCCCACAGCGCAAGCGTCTTGCCGTCGAGCCGCTCGCCCAGGCGGGCGACGATCTTCCGCACGAGCATCGTCTTTTGCCGCTCGTTGACCGCTTCGACGGCGGTCAGCAGCTGCAGCGGGACGCCGAAGTCCGCGCCGGCCTTGGCCAGCATCTTCACATCCTTCGGAAAGCAGGAGCCGCCATAGCCCACGCCGGCGTACAGAAACTGTGAGCCTATGCGCGGATCGGAGGCGATCCCCTGCCGCACGAGCTCGATATCGACGCTCAGCCGATCGGCCAGCGAAGACAGTTCATTCATGAAGCTGATGCGGGTGGCGAGCATTGCGTTGGCCGCGAACTTGGTGAATTCAGCGCTGCGCGCATCCATCACCAGCATCCGGTCGCGGTTGCGAATGAACGGCGCATACAACGCGCGCATGAGCCGCAAGGCACGCTCGTCGCCACCTCCTACGACGACCCGGTCGGGGCGCATGAAGTCGGTTACGGCCGCGCCCTCCTTCAGGAACTCCGGATTGGAGACGACGGCGAACTCCATCGATACGCCGCGCTTTCCCAGCTCGTCGGCGATGGCGACGCGCACCTGCTCTGCTGTGCCCACCGGCACGGTGCTCTTGTCGATGACGACCTTGTATTCGGTCATCAGCCGGCCGATGTTGCGCGCAGCGGCGAGGACGTACCGTGTGTCGGCGGAACCGTCCTCGGTGCCGGGGGTTCCCACGGCGATGAATTGCAATGTGCCATGCGCCACGGCGGGCATCAGGTCGGTCGTGAACACCAGGCGCCCCGCCTCCACATTGCGCTGCACGATCTCGTGCAAGCCAGGCTCGTGAATCGGGATGCCGCCCGCCCTCAGGACGCGAATCTTGTCCGTGTCCAGGTCGAGGCAGACCACGTGGTTGCCCATTTCGGCCAGGCACGCCCCTGTGACGAGGCCGACATAACCGGTCCCGATGACGGTGACTTTCATGCGAACTCCAGCCTGCCGAGATTCGGCGTTGTTTCGATGTGCGACCTGTGCCCGCGCGGGGCCCAAGGGGGGTGGCCGGCGCCGCCTCGCGCTTCATGACGCAGCGCACGTTTCTCGGACCGGGCCTCAGTAAGCCCCTTCCCGCCGGAGAACGACCCGCACCGTCTTGATGAGGATGTCCACGTCGAGCCTCAGCGACCACTGGTCGATGTATTGCATGTCCAGTTCCATCCACTTCTCGAACGAGACATCGCTGCGGCCGGAGAGCTGCCACAGGCAGGTGATGCCCGGCAGAACGCTGAAGCGGCGGCGCTGCCAGTTTTCGCGGAACCCTTCGACGTCGCGGCGCGGCAACGGGCGGGGCCCGACCAGGCTCATTTCGCCCTTGAGCACATTGAAGAGCTGCGGCAGTTCATCCAGGCTGGTCCGGCGCAAGAAGCTGCCCAGCGGCGTGACGCGCGGGTCCTTGCGGATCTTGAACACCGGCCCCGAAGCCTCGTTTCGCGCTGCCAGCGCGGCCTGCCGAGCTTCGGCATCCTGCACCATGGTGCGGAACTTCAGCAGACTGAACGGCCGCTTGTTGAGCCCGATGCGCGCCTGCCTGAAGACGACCGGCCCCGGGCTGGTCCAGCGCACCGCGAGCGCGATCGCCACCATCACCGGCGAAAGCAGCACGATCAGCATGAACGCGCCGAAGAAGTCGATCGCGCGCTTGACCACCAGTCGCCAGTCATTTTCCGGCACCGCTGACAGGTAGAGCATCGGCTGGCGGCCGACTTCGCCGAAGCGCGTGCGCGCCAGGCGGGCGGCGAAGAAGTCGGTGGGTATCGTGACCAGGGTGCCCTGCTCCTCGCAGCGCGACACGGCACACTGGATGCGTTCGTAGCTCGAACGCATCGGCAGCGCGATGAACACCTCGTCGATGACGGTGTTGGATAGCACCTTGGACAGGCCGTCCACGGTGCCGAGCCAGGGCATCAACGCGACGTCGGTGGGCTGGACGTCGTCGACGCAACCGACCACGCGATAGCCGAGATCGGCCCGCTCGCGCAGGGTGCGGGCCAAACGCAGCGCCCGCTCTCCGGTACCGACGACGAGGGCGAAGCGCAGGTTACGGCCATAGCCATGCAGGCGGCGCAGGAAGTGCCGCAGCAAGCTGCGCTCGGTCACCAGCAGCAGACTCAGCGAGGCCCAGAAGGTGGTGACGAAGTCGGTCCTGGCGAGGCGGGGCTCCCAGAACAGGGCGCCCATGGTGACGATGCCGACGACGATGAGCACGCAGACGAGCAAGTCCAGCCGCTCGAGGTGGGAGTCCTCCAGGCGATGCGAGGCGTAGAGCCCCCGCAACAACAGCACCAGATGCGCAGTCAACAGCACGGCTGCCGTGAAGCTCGGCGCGACGGTAGCTTCGCGCAAGAGCAACGAGAAGCTCCAGGGTTCCGGCGCGGCCACCGACGCGGCTGTGGCAAACGCCGCCCAGGCCAGAAGCACTTCGCCCAACTTAAATCCCCACAGCGCCCCGCGGCGGCGCATCGATGCAGTGTCCATGGTGGCAGTACGTCGGGTGGTGCTCAAAGGCGCGTCGAGCACTCGGCCAGCATCGCGTCGAAGTACTCGATCGTTCGCGCCAGGCCGTCTTCCAGCGTCACCCTGGGTTCCCACCCGAGCAACTCGCGGGCGCGGGTGATGTCGGGGCAGCGCTGCCTGGGGTCGTCCTGCGGCAACGGCCGCCGGACGATCGACGACTTCGAGCCGGCGATCGAAACGATCAGTTCGGCAAGTTCCAGGATGGTCGATTCGCGCGGATTGCCAATGTTGATCGGTCCAGTGACCTCGTCGGGCGACGCCATCAGGCGCAGGCAACCGTCGATCAGATCGTCCCGGTAGCAGAACGAGCGCGTCTGCGAGCCGTCGCCGTAGATCGTGATCGGCTCGCCACGCAGCGCCTGGACGATGAAGTTCGAAACCACCCGGCCGTCGTTGGGGTGCATCCGCGGGCCATAGGTGTTGAAGATCCGCATCACCTTGATCTGCAAGCCGTGCTGGCGCCGGTAGTCGTAGAACAGCGTCTCGGCGCAGCGCTTCCCTTCATCGTAGCAGGCGCGCGGGCCGATCGGATTGACGTGACCCCAGTAGTCTTCCGTCTGCGGATGCGTCTGCGGATCGCCGTAGACCTCGCTCGTCGAGGCCTGCAGGATGCGCGCTCCGACACGCTTGGCCAAGCCAAGCATGTTGATCGCGCCGTGTACGCTGGTCTTGGTGGTTTGTGCGGGGTTGTGCTGGTAGTGGATCGGCGAGGCCGGGCACGCGAAATTGAAGATCTGTTCGGTCTCGACATAAAGTGGAAACGTGATGTCGTGCCGCAAGAGCTCGAACCGCGGGTGGTCGAGCAGGTGGGCGATATTGCGCTTGGTGCCGGTGAAGAAATTGTCGACACACAGCACTTCATGGCCGCGCTCGAGCAACTGCTCGCACAGGAAGGAACCGAGAAAACCGGATCCTCCGGTCACCAGTACCGATGTCATCGGTGCTCCGCGCATGCTCTCCTCCGTGTGAAACCGGCACCGGCTCGAGTCCGCGGCATGACGTCGGGGCCGAAGACACCTCTCGCGCACTTGTCTTCCAGCGCGCCGACCGACTCTAGGCCAACTGCTTCGCCGGCAGTAGCCCTTAAGTGCGGGGGTGCTCGTTGCAGAATACGAGGCAAGACTTGTGCCGCGCACGCTGCGCCACAAAGCCAGTGCGCCTCTGCACTCCGTAAATTACGCTGTCGGCGTGGCCCTGCGTCGCGCGTTTTCGTCGATGTAGTCGAGCAGCAACGCATAGAGAATCCCCGCGAGTACGCTGACGACCACCGCCACGATGAGGTTGAGCAAGGTGTTGGGGAACACCGGAACCGACGGGGCTTGCGCGGTTTCCGTGCCGATGCCGACCTGCGGGGCACGCACGCTCGCCAGCGACACGTCCTCGAGGCTGTTCTTGAGGAATGTCATCGCGGCGCGCAGGTCGCTGTACTGCTGGTCGAGCTCGGTCAGCCGGTTCCGGTCGCCGGGAATGGCTTTCACGCGGCGTTCGCGCTTTTCCAGCATGGTGGCGACCGTCTCGGCTCGTGCCGCATCGCTGGCGTTGAGGCTGCCGAGCTCTTGCTGGAGCGCGGCCTGCGCCGCGGCACGCCGCTCGAGCAGGGCGATCTGGTCGGGGTGGCCAGGCAGCGTCCGCACGCGCAGCTTGGCGAGGTCGAGGTCGATCTCGGCCAGCTGGCGTTCGAGCGCGTCGACCGTCGGCGTCGTCGGCAGCCGGGCGGATTCGCCGCGGGCCCTGGCGGCCGAGCGCGCAGCGATGGCACCGCGCAGGTCGTCGAGCTCCTTGTTCAGCTCGGCGCGGTTCTTGACGAGTTCCAGCGCCTCGCCGTCGAGCACCGATCCGGTCGGCGTGGCGAGCTCAGTCCGGCTGCGCGCGATTTCCTGCAGTTGGCGGCTCACCTCGGCGATGCGCCCGTTCAGCGCCTGGATCTTGGGCAGGCTGCGCTGGCGCATCTGCTCGGCGAGAAAGTGATTGAAGTAGTCGAGATAGGCGTTCGCGATGTCGGCGGCCAGCTTGGGGTCGCGGTCGCGCACATAGACTTGAATGATGCCGTCGCGGCCGGCGGTGAGATCCACGTCGCGCTGCAGCGCGTCGATCGACTTATTTGGAAACTGCGCGTGCATCGCGCGCAACGCGTCGCGTCCCTTCAGGATGCCGATGTTGGCCTTGGCATCGTCCTGGTTCGACGCTGGCAGCGGGACGGCAGTGTCGCCGGTGTTCGAGCGCTGAGTCGTCGCGCTGCTGGGCACGTAGAACGTCGCCCGCGCTTCGTAGATCGGCGGCAGCGAGGCGCCGATCAGCAGCGTGCCCAGCACCGCGGTGCCGACTAGCACGAGGATGCTGAGCCGGCGGCAATAGCAGATCATCCAGTAGTCGTAGAGCGTCTTGTCGTTCATGGTCGTGGGCCCGCAACAGACGCGGCATGGGTTGGCACGGCGCGCGCCGATGGCGAGACGTAGAGCAGAAGTGCGGTCGCTTCGGCCAAGCCGATCATGGACCATGACACCAGGCTGTTGATGAAGGGCTCGAACATGAAGTGGACGGTCAGTCCGACCAGCGCAAGCATCACGCCCTTGCCAGCCTGCTGCAATGGGCCCGGCGGCGTGCGGCCGATCCCGATCAGCAGACGCACGAAGATCAGCAGCAGGATCAGGCAGAGGAGCACGCCGGGTACGATTCCAATCTCCGTCATCATTTGCAGATAGGCGTTGTGCACAGGCTGCGGCGACATCCGGCCGAAATTGTTGAGGCCGATACCGATGAGTGGATGCCTCTCGATGACCTCGAGGCCCAGCTGCATCAGGCCGATGCGGTCTTCCGCGCTCTTGCCGGAGACCGGCAGCAAGTACTTGTCGTATACCCACGCCATTGCACCAGTCTGGTAGGCCAAGATCGTGACGAGCAGAAGCCCACTGATGTAGTGCAGCGCCAAGCGAGGCCGATGGACAACGGGCGCCAGCAGCAGTAAGAAGGCCATAACCAAGAGGCCGTTACCGGTGAAGGTGAAGAACAGGCCGAGCGCAATCAACACGCCACCGAACAGCCGAAGTGCCACCGAGAACGGCCCGAGCATCAGCAGGGCGAGCGCCATCAGCAGGTAGTGCGACAGGTTCTGCGCGGTCGGATGAAACGCGGTGGCGCGGATCATCCAGCCCAGTGGCGTCTCCTTGAACCAGTACTTGGTGGCGTTGTCATCGAGCGATAGCGGGATTTTGAAGAAGTAGAACAGCGCCTCCTGCGCCAGCGCCAGCACTGCGCTGGCAATTCCCAGAGCGACCAGCAGGCGCACGGTGACCAGCACCTGCGCCGGCGTGCGCACGATGTTCGCGACGATGAAGAACATCAGGAACTTGGCGGCGATGGAGTACTGCGCCACCAGCGAACCTAACTGGCCATTCAGCACCGATGCAAAGGCGAACGCCAGGATCGCCAGCCACATCATCAGAAAGGGCGGGTACGCCCGCTGCGGGCGGTTGTTGACCAGCGCATCGGCCAGCCACGCGGCGCAGACGATCAACAGCGCGATCTTCAGCGGCTCGATGTTCGCCAAGTTGAAGCCGACCAGTTGCGTCGCGACGAACAGCAGCACGATCGGCACGTGCTCGCGAGCCGGCAACGAGCCGCGCAGCAGCGTCGCAGCGGCCACCACGATGCCCAGTGCCATCGCGGCCAGCAGGCTCAACAGCGGCGGCGCCTCGCCGCGCAGCCACGGCGACGCCCAACGGAGCGACAGGCCACGAGCCCACCAGGCTTCCGCAGCGATGCCAGCGGCGACCAGCGCGCCGATCAGTGCCGGAACCAGCGCATGCGCCGCCCGGCACGGCCGCGGCGGCGGGGCCGGCGCCATGCCCGTGCCCGCGGGGCTCACCGTCCGCAACACACGGCACCGAGCAGCAGGTACACGGTTGCCGAAACGCCCAGCAGCAGCAGCAAGAGCAGGCTGGCCTCCGCAAGCGCGCCCCAGGCCCGCAGCCGCCACTGCCGGGCCTGTCGCGCTTCGTCATTCGGCGCCAGGGGCGGCGCTGTCGTGTCCGACGCCGTGGAAGGGTTCATGACCCCCAGTGCAGGATGAAGTTGAAGACGAGGAAGGTCGCGAACACGGACAGGTTGGCGAGCAGCACGCCGATCACGGCGGCACCGATCAGCGGCATCGCGCGGCGCGCGCGGGTCAAGGCCAGGTTGTCGATGTGCGCCTTGATCACCTCGTCCGAGGTCGCTGATGTGAGTGTGACCATGAAGGGAATCCCTCTTGAACCGGCGCAGTGTGCAATGCTGCCAATCAACCTCGTAGCCCGTCAACCCCGTAACCGGGGGAGTCGAATCAGTTGCCGATGCCTGACAATCCGCAATGATGTTAGACCATGCCGCGACATTCGGTCACCGTGCAACCCGCAATGCCTAGATCGCCTATGCCGCGCGTAGCGTTCAGCCATGCAACGCTCTAAGTGGCGCGGGAGGGCGGACCTCGTGAGTTCCGGGCATTCTTCACCCCAAGCTGGCACGGCGCGCCAGCCTGTAGAGGTACGCGCAGCGGGACGCGGTTGTTTGGCCGATGTGCCTCGGGTGGCACCAGGCACTGCCGCATCGGTAAAGGGCCATTCTGCGTGCATCAACACGGTGGTGTACGGCACACTGCCCGAGTTAGGGGCGCTAGGCGCCGAGTGGGTCGAACTCGCGGCGCGCTGTCCCAGCGTCGACCTATTCATGACACCGGCCTGGCACCTGGCTTGGTGGAAGGCCTTCGGAGCCGGGAAGACGCCCGCGGTCATGGCGTTCCGCGACGGCGCTCGGCTGGTGGCAGTGATGCCCCTGTGTCGGTACCGCGACCGCTTGCGCGGCTTTCCGGTCCGGGTGATCGGCTCGTACAACAACGAGCATGCCTCGCGAACCGGCATGCTGGTCGAGCCTGGGTATGAGGCCGCGGCCTCGCAAGCGCTTGCCGAGCATCTGCATGCCACGGCTGGCCAGTGGGACGTGATCGTGCTGCAGCAACTGCCGGCCGATGCCGCTTGGCTGCCGACGTTCATGACCGCCTGCACGGCGCTTGGCCTGCGCGCCTTCGGCCCCAAACCGGGCGTCGGCAAGTGCGTGCTGCCGCTGGCGGGCGGCTGGGGGGGGTATCTCGCAGGCAAGACGGGCCACTACCGCAAACGCCTGAAGGAGAACCGGCAGCGGGTAGAGCGCCACGGCACTGTGCGCTATCGGCGCAGCACCGGTTCGGCGGAGGATTTCGCCGAGTTCGAACGCCTGGAAGGCCGCAGCTGGAAACACGAAGACAACGATGCCCGGCTCGGCGCCGCTGGCTGGGCCTTCCAGCGCGAGGTGGCTCTTGCGGCCGATGCCGGCATCCGCTGCTACAACTTGTTCCTGGAAATTGACGGCTCGGTGGTCGGTGCGCTGCATGCAGTGGGCTATCAAGGCGTTGCGTATTCGATGCAGATTCTGTTCGACGAATCAGTGCGTGCGCTGTATCCCGGGCGGGCACAGTTCGCCGTGTTCCTGGCGGACATGTTCAAAGACGGGGGCTACCGCGCGCTCGACCTCAACGGCAACAGCGAGTTTTGCAGGAGCTGGAGCGAGCAGGAACTGGCCTTCGCCGACGTGCAAATCTACAGCCGGCGACCCTATTCGGCCCTGCTGGCACTTCTGAAGCGCACGCTGGGGCGCCACCGATGAGCGTTACGCTTGCCGCTGCCGCCACGGTGCCCGCACGCGCTGGCGGCCTCACGCTCGACGTCCTGGACTCGCTGCCGGCAATGCATGCGTTGACACCGCAGTGGCAGCAACTCGTGGCCGAGTACCCTGGCCGCAACCTCTTCCTCACTCCGGTATGGATCCGGGCTTGGTGGCGCGCCTTCGGCAATGGCCGCTCGCTGCGGCTCTTGGCTCTGCGCGATGGCGCCCGACTGGTTGGCGTGGCAGTCTACATGCTGCACGTCGTGCGCCTGCGCGGCCTGCCAGTGCGCGTGCTGAGCACTCTGTCGAACGCCCACGTGTCGCGCAATGACGTGGTCGTGGCATCGGGTTTCGAAACCGCGGCGACCGAGCGGCTCGCAGAGTACTTTGCCGGCTCCGCGCGCGACTGGGACGTCGCATGGCTGCAGCAACTGCCGGCCGATGCCGCTTGGCTGCCGCCTTTCATGACCGCCTGCGCCAGGCTTGGCCTGCACGCCTTCGGCCCCACGCCGGGCCTCGGCAAGTGCGTACTGCCGCTGGCGGGCGGCTGGGGGGGGTATCTCGCAGGCAAGACGGGCCACTACCGCAAACGCCTGAAGGAGAACCGGCAGCGGGTAGAGCGCCACGGCACTGTGCGCTATCGGCGCAGCACCGGTTCGGCGGAGGATTTCGCCGAGTTCGAACGCCTGGAAGGCCGCAGCTGGAAACACGAAGACAACGATGCCCGGCTCGGCGCCGCTGGCTGGGCCTTCCAGCGCGAGGTGGCTCTTGCGGCCGATGCCGGCATCCGCTGCTACAACTTGTTCCTGGAAATTGACGGCTCGGTGGTCGGTGCGCTGCATGCAGTGGGCTATCAAGGCGTTGCGTATTCGATGCAGATGCTGTTCGACGAATCAGTGCGTGCGCTGTATCCCGGGCGGGCACAGTTCGCCGTGTTCTTGGCGGACATGTTCGATGACGGGGGCTACCGCACGCTCGACCTCAACGGCAACAGCGAGTTCTGCAGGAGCTGGACGGAAACCGAGCAGCCCTTCGTCAGCTTGCAGTTGCACAACAGGCAGCCGTATTCGCAGCTGCTGTGGCTGGTCAACCGACTGCGGGGCAGGGAATGAGCGCCGCGGTACCCACGGTTTCGGTGATCGTGCCGAGCCATAACCACGGCGTCTTCCTCGACGCTACGCTGCGCAGCGTCTATGCGCAGAGCTGGCCGGAGTTGGACGTCATCGTCGTCGACGATGGCTCCACCGACGACACGGTTGCCCAACTGGTGCCGTGGCGCGAACGCGGCGTGCGCGTGGAGCACCGGCCGCAAAGCGGGGCTTCGGCGGCACGCAACCGCGGCATCGCGCTGGCGCGTGGCGAGTATGTCGCCTTCCTGGATGCGGACGACCTGTGGCCGCGCGTCGACATGATCGAAGCGGCACTGGGCTGCATGGCGGCCATGCCGGACATTGCGTGGACCTTCGGCGATGCCCAGCCTTTCGAAGAGCGCGCCGGCAAGAAGGCTTTCCTCGACCGTCCCTACCTACAGGCCGGTGGCCGCTATCGGCAGGTGTCGAAGCAAGGCGAGCGCACCAGGCTGACCGCAGCGGACCTATGCAACAACGATGGCTTCTTCATCCCCACCGGCACGCTGGTAATTCGCAAGCGCTGTCTGGATGAAGTCGGCGGCTTCGACGAGGGCCTGAAGATGTTCGAGGACACCGACATGTGGCTGCGGATGCTGCGCTACCCGGTGGCCTTCTTCGCCGACGTGCTGCTGTGGCGTCGAATACACGACAGCAACGTCAGCCACCGGCGCTGGGCGCACCTGGAAGATCTGCGCACGCTGTTTGAGCGCTACGATCTGGCGGCGCATGGCGTCTCCTTCGACTTCCATGCCGCGCGGGCGCACTACGGCGCCGGGCGCGAGGCTTGGCGTCAACGCAACTTCGCCGTCGCGGCGCAGGAATTCGGCCGCTCAATGGAGCACTATCGCTCCTGGAAGCCGGGCCTGTTGTACCTGGCCGCTACCGTCACGGCGCGCTGCTTCCCGGGTGGGCGCCATGAAGCTTGAGGTCGTTGACGGCATTGCCGGCCTGAAGGCGCGCGAAGCCGCCTGGACAGCCCTGCACGAGAGCGTCCGTTCGGCGAGCCTCTTTACTTCACCCGGCTGGGTTCTCAACTGGATCGAGAGTTTCGCGCCGAACGCGCGCCTGCATTGCGTGTTCGCTAGCGACAGCGCCGGCTTGCAGGCCGTGTTCCCGCTGGTGCCCACGCCCACGCGCTGGCGTCGGGTGCCGGTGACGGCACTGACTGCCTGCACCAATGCCCACTCAGTGCGCAGCGCGCTGCTGTGCCAACCGTGCCACCGGCCGGCGGCTTACTGCGGGCTGCTGAAAACCTTGCGCGGCGGCATCGACTGGGACTTGCTGCTGCTCGACGGCTGCGACAGCTCCGGTGTCGACCAGTCGCTGCCGGCACTGCCGAACGAACTGCCGGTCGAGCGCTGGCAACACTCATGCCTGGCGGTGCGTGGCGACTGGACGCAATACCTCGGCGGGCGTTCGCGCGATCTGAGGCGCAACCTGCGGCGTGCCGAGGCCGATCTTGCGTCGCTGGGACGCGTGCGCTTCGAGCCGATCGAGCAAGACGCCGATCGATTGTTCGAGCTCTGGGCCTGTGTCGACCGTGCGAGCTGGAAGGCGCTGCACGGTGAAACGGTCGACAGCGATGCCCAGACCACCGCCTTCTACCGCCATATGCTGGAGTGGCTGGCCGCAGCGGGCCGACTGGTCGCCGGCGTGCTGTGGCTGGACGACGCGCCGATCGCTGTGGTCGTGGCGGCTCGCGATAAGGGAGCGCTCTTCACACTGAAGACGGCGATGCGCGACGATTTGTCGAGCGCGCGGCTTTCGCTGGGCGCGGTGGTGATGGCACGCTTGCTGCAAGCCGCCTGGGCCCAGCCGGGCATCGAGCTGATCGACTTCGTCAGCAAGCAGGCATATACGGAACGCTGGACCGCCGAGGTCCGGAGCTTCGAGCGCCGCGTCAGCCTAGCGCCCTCATGGCGCGGCCATCTGGTGGGCTGGCTGGACCGGGCCTGCCAGCGCGTCGGCGGGCGAACGCCCGCCATTGAAACCGTGGAAACCTGAAGCCCATGTCAGCGTCTCGAAAACTGCGCAAGCTGACGATCAAGTTGGCGATGAAGCTCAAGCGCGTGAAGGACTTCGTCCTCCACCGCGACCCGATCGATGCTGTGATCGCGGAAGTGCGCCAGGCCAAGCCCGAGCCGGCATTCGAGTCGCGCGTGGTGGTGATCACCGGCTCCAGCGAAGGCATAGGCTTCGTGCTGGCCGAGGCCTTCTTGCAGAAGGGCTCGCGTGTGGTAGTCAACGGCCGCCGCGCCGCAGTGCTGCAGGCCGCGGCCACCGCGCTGGGTTCACCCGATCGAGTGCTCGCGATATGTGCGGACGTCTCTACGCCAGAGGGTGCGCAGGCGCTGCTCGACCGAACGCTTGCACGCTTTGGCGCTGCCGATCTACTGATCAACAACGCAGCGGTGATGGGGCCGAAAGATCGCAAGGCATGGGAGCTGAGCCCGGGGGAATGGACCCGAACGCTGAACGCCAACCTGACCGGCCCCTTTCTGTGCGCCAGCGTCTTCATGCGCTGGATGATCGGCTCCGGCGTCAGCGGGCGTGTGATCAACGTATCTTCCGGCGCGGCCAACGCGGCGGTACCCGGGCTGCTGCCGTATGCGGTGTCGAAGTCGGCGCTCGATGCCCTGACCCGCAATCTGGCCGCCGACGCCGACGGCACCGGCGTCGCCGTGATCGGGTTGCAGCTCGGCAGCACCAAGACCGAGATGGCGCGCTACTTCTTCCCCTGGCATGAATACGAGCTGCTGCCACCGCCGCAAACGCTGGTGCCGGCGTTCTGGTATGCCGCAACCGCCGACGCCAAGCTGCTGAACGGCCGCGTTATCGCCGCCTGGCGCTATCTCATGGTGCGCGATGCCGAGGCCCAGATTGCCGCACCGATGGCCGCTGTCGAACGCTTCCGCTTCGTCGAGCAGAAGGTGCCGGACAAGATTCCCCTCGACGACCGCTACATATTGAACCGGGCTGAGAATCAGTTCGGCATGCCCGATGATGTGAAGGCGATGCTGAACGGCTCCGCGCTCGACGTTTCGCGCTATCCCGACCCCGACTATGGCGGCCTGCGCCAAGACCTCGCCACCAAGCATGAACTGGAGCCGGGCTGTTTCAGCTTCGGCAACGGTTCGGCTGAACTGGTCGAGCGCGTGCTACGGGTATTCGCGAAGTCCGGCGAGGCCGTCTTGTCGAACGACCCAAGCTGGTTCATGTTCGACCGTTTCGCGTACATCTGCGGCGTGCGCAACGACAAGGCACCGTTCCTTCCCTCGGCCGTCGAAGGCTTCGACCACAACCTGGACGGCATGCTCGCGTCGATCCGCGGCGACACCCGGCTGATTTACCTGATCAACCCCAGCAACCCAGTCGGCGTACCCATCCTGCACGAGCCCTTCATGCGCTTCCTGGAGCGCGTGCCACCCCACATCCCGGTGGTGGTGGACGAGGCCTATGTTGACTTCGCGGACCGCGCCGACATTCTCGACACCGCGCGCGTAGTCCGCGAAACCGGCCACATGGTGATCTCGCTGCGCACATTCTCCAAGTTCTACGGCCTGGCGGGCATGCGCGTCGGCTATGCCTTCAGCACTCGGGAGACGATCGACTTGCTGGATCGCGGCGAGCTGCTGTTCAACATCTCCTCGCTGGCGGCCGAGATTGCCCGCGTAGCGCTGCACGACGCCGAGCATGCACGTCGCACCTTCGATAACTGCGCCAGCGAGCGCAGGCGCGTTGCCGCGTTCCTCGACGGCCTCGGGCTGGCTCACGTGCCGACGCAGAGCAACCTGATGCTGTTTGAACCGCCGTCGGCGCCTGACACGTTGTTCGACCGCCTGCAGGAACGCGGCATCGTGCCGGCGCGCGGGGTAGTGCTCGGCAAGTACGTGCTGTGGCCGGTGGGCTTGCGGGCACAAAATGACCGTTTCATGGACGTCGTCAAGTCATGCATGTGAACGGGTCAATTCACAGGCCAGTGCCCGAGCGCGGGGGCGGCATGCGCCCGATGATCGAGGTACGCGCCCTGACCAAGGCGTTCACCCATGACCGACGCTTCGGGCAGTTGCTGCGCCGTGAGCCACCGGCCACCACCACCGCGGTGGAAGACGTCAGCTTCGACATCGCCGACGGCGAGGTCTTCGGCCTCGTCGGGCCCAACGGCGCAGGCAAGACGACCTTGCTGCGCCTGCTCGCAACACTGCTGATTCCGACCTCGGGCAGCGCTCGCGTTGCCGGGCTCGATGTGCTGGCC
The DNA here is from genome assembly GCA_963779155.1 of uncultured bacterium. Taxonomy (GTDB): domain Bacteria; phylum Pseudomonadota; class Gammaproteobacteria; order Burkholderiales; family Burkholderiaceae_C; genus CAIKUF01. Next base: position 249,234 of record CAVZXE010000025.1, read on the forward strand.
GACGCCGAGGCGGTGCGTAGCCGCATCGGCCTGGTGGCCAGCAACGAGCGAAGTTTCTTCTGGCGACTGACCGGCAGGCAGAACCTGCAATTCTTTGCCGATCTGTACCACCTGCCGCGCCAGCAAGCAGAGTGTTGGATCGACGAACTGCTGGAGCTGCTGGACCTGCGCGAGTTGGCTAACCAGCGCTTCGAGGCCTATTCAACCGGCACCAAGCAGCGCTTCGCGATCGCCCGCGGCCTCCTGCACCGTCCCCAGGTGTTGTTCATGGACGAGCCGACCAAGGGAGTCGACCCGAGAGCCTCAGCCGACATCATCGCAATGATCCGCGAGCGCGTTGTCACCCATGCTCGACAGACCGTGATCATCACGACGCACAACTTGCGCGAGATCGAGCAGCTATGCCAGCGCACGCTGATCATGGAGCAGGGCAGGATGGCCTACCTCGGCACCACCGGCGACCTCAAGCGCATGGTGATGGGCCATGACGCCTACCGCGTCGAGGTGGCGCGAACGCCACCGGGGCTGTTGCAGCGGCTGTCGGCGCTCTGCGCACTGCCGGTGATCGAAGCCAGCCCCGGCGTGCTGGAACTGCATCTGGAGGCCGGCGGCGCCGGGCTGGACCCGGTGATGCGCGTGATCGTCGAGGCCCGCTGCGACCTGCGCGGCTGCACACGGTTCGAGATCCCGATCGAGGACGCATTCGTGGCCTTCCTCGCCAGCCGGCGCCCTCCGCTCGGGAGCGAAGGCGCAGCGCGAGCGCAGGTGGAGCACGCATGCTGAAGACAGCGTGGGCCTTCTTGAAGCGTGACTTCCTGGTCGCAACCAGCTACCGAACCGCCTTCATCATGCAGACCAGTAGCATCCTGCTCGGCGTGCCCTTCATCTTCTTCATCAGCCGATTTCTCGGTCACTCCGACAACGGCCTGCTGCGTGAATACAACAACAACTACTTCGCCTTCCTGCTGATCGGCGTCGCGCTGATCGACTATCTGACCGTCAGCCTGTCTACTTTCAACACCAGCATTCGCGAGAACCAGATGATGGGAACGCTGGAGATCATCATGCTGTCGCCCACAAGCATAGCGGCGCTGGTGATTTGCTCCTCGCTGTGGGGCTTCTGCTTCACGACGATGCGCTTCTGCCTCTACTTGCTGGGCGGGTTGGTTTTCGGCATGGACATCTCCCAGGCCAACCTGCTCAGTGCGATTGCAATCTTGCTGCTGTCCATCGTCAGCTTCTCGGCCATCGGCATCCTGATCGCCAGCTTCACGCTGGTGATCAAGCGCGGCGAGAGCCTGATCGCCGCGGTCTCCGCGATGTCGGTGGTGCTTGGCGGCGTGGTGTTCCCCACGCAGACGTTGCCGTGCTGGCTCGAGCAGCTCGGTCAGATCCTGCCCTTCACCCATGCCCTGCGGGCGATGCGCATGGCTATGTTGCGAGGTGCGTCGTTGGTCGACATGCTGCCTCAGCTGCAGGTACTGTTCCTGTTCGCCTTCGTGCTGGCGCCGCTGTCGCTGCTCGTCTTCCGTGCTGCTTTGCACCACACCAAGGTTCGCGGCTCGCTGGCTACCTACTGACCGTGTAGGAGCCCCAGTGTTCGACCGCCTTGTCCGCGCCGTCTACCGCCAACTTTCGCCCAGCGCCCGCAATGCGCTGCGAACCTGGCTGATTCTGGAGGCGCGTGACCAGGTGCCGCAGCCAATCGAGCGCTACGACGAGCGCCGCGTGCTGGTGCTTGCACCGCACAGCGACGACGAGGTCATCGGCTGCGGTGGCGTCATCGCACGCCATGTGCAGGCTGGCGCAATGCTGCAGGCTGTGGTGTTGACCGATGGCCGCCGGGGCGATGCCGCGCTGTACGCGACGCCGGTGTCCGCCGCCGAGCGTGAGCGCCGGCAGGCTGCGCTGGTCGAGACGAGGCAGCACGAGAGCCGGGCTGCCGCGACGGTGCTCGGGATACGCGAAGTCCACTTCCTCGGCCGACCCGACGGCGCACTGCGCGCCGACGAGGCCACTGTCGGCGCCCTGGCGCAACGCTTGCAGGCCTTTGCGCCCGAGCTGGTGTACCTGCCGTTCGTCTACGACCTGCACGAAGACCACTGGCAGACCAACCTCGTGTTCGCCGCGGCGGCGCAGCGCGTCGGGGAACCCATGGCAAGCACGGTGTGGGTGCGCGGCTACGAGGTCTGGACGCCGCTGCCTCCCGAACCGCGTGGCCGATATCACCGAGGCGATGCCGCTCAAGCGCGAGGCGCTGGCGAAGTTCGTCTCGCAATTGCGCGATCAGGACTACCGGCGCACGATCGAGGGCCTCAACGTCTACCGCTCGGGCGGGGTGTTCGGCGGGCACGGTTTCGCCGAGGCCTTCCACGAGGCCTCGCTGGCGGGCTATCTGCGGCTGGTACGTGCAGCGGCCCTGCGCCACGGCGCGTTGCCGCCCGACTCCGCGAGAGCCCGATGAGGTTGCTCGTCATGCACGACAAGCCGCGCGGCGAGCTCGGTGGCATGAACGCATTCATCGCGGCGCAGAACGCGCTGTTCGCCGGCGCCGGCTGGCGCGTCAGCGAGCTGATCTGTACGCCGCATCCGCAACCGGGCAGCCTGCACCTGGCGCCCAGCGGGCGCCGCCTCGGCCGGCGTGCGCTGCAGCCGCTGCACGAGATGCTCGACGCGCTGCAGCCCGACGCCGTGCTGCTGCACTCGGTGTACTACGCGCTCGGGCCGTGGGTGCTGCCGGCACTGCAACGGCGCGTGCCGGTGGTCTACCTCCTGCACGACGTGACGCCGCTGTGTCCGCGGCTGACGCGCCTTACGCGCGACGGCCGGCCTTGTTCGCTGCCGCAGGGTGCCGGCTGCGTCGGCAGCGGCTGCTACCGCATCGGCGAACAGGGCAGGTGGGCCTCCGACGCGCACGGCCTGCTAATGCGCTGGCTGCACATGGGCGCGATGCGCACCGTGCGGCAATGGGTCGTGCCCAGCCGCTACCTGGCCGAGTTGCTGCAACTGCACGGCATCGCGCCCGCACGCATCGCGGTGGTGCCGCACTTCATCGAGGCGGCCCCCGACTTGCTCGACATGCCGGTGCCGGGCCGCTTGCTGTATGCCGGGCGCCTGGTCGCGGAGAAGGGCGTCCAGGTGCTGATGGACGCGCTGGCCCGGCTGCAGACCCGGCATTGGACGCTGCACGTCGCCGGCGTCGGCCCCGAGCGCGAGGCGCTCGAAGCCGTCGTGCAGCGGCGCGGCTGGGCCGACCGCGTGCAGTGGCGCGGCGCCCTGTCGCCCGGCGCGTTGGCGATGGAATACGCCGAGGCGGCGGTGGTGGTGATGCCGTCGCTGATGCCTGAGTCCTTCGGCCTGGTCGGCCTGGAGGCGATGTGGCAGGGCCGGCCGGTGGCGGGCTTCGCCTCGGGTGGCATGTACGAGTGGCTTCGTGACGGCGTCAACGGCCGGATCGCCGCGTGGGGCGACCCCGCTGCGCTCGCGCTCGCGCTCGACGACCTGCTGGCGCATCCCGAGGCGGCGCGGGCGCTGGGCCGACGCGGCCGCGAGATCTCGTTGCACGAGTTCGGCGCGGCGGCACATCTGCTGCGGATGCAGCAGTTGATCGAGCAGTGCATCGCGCGGCACGGCGGCGCGGCATTGCCCGCAGCGGGGGGCGTGCGGCAGTGAAGCGCATCCTCTTCATCTCGCCGCTCGATCGGCGGACCGTGCCCAATACCCGCGAGCAGAACATGAGCGGCGCCTGCCGCGACGCGGGCCACCGGACGCTGAGCCTGACGCTGACGCAGAACACTTCGCGCGCCCAGCTGGCCGTGCTGCGCGACGCGTTGTCGTGGCGCGTCGAGCGCTTGGCAGGCGGGGCGGTGATCGGCATCGACCCTCTGTTCAATCCCTGCACCGGGCTGAAGACAAACCTCGACGCCGCCGCGCTCCAAGGGCCGCGGGCAGGTCCGGGTGCCGCCCTGCGCCGGCGGGTGGTCGGCTCGTTGTCGCCGCTGGGCGTGTTGCGCGACCTCGCCATCGTTCCGGCCTTCGTGGCGCAGGCTTTGCGCCATGGCCGCTTCGACCTCTGCATCGCCTATGGTCCGTGGGCGGCTTGCGTCGGCTGGCTGCTGCGCCGGCTCGGCCGCGTCGACCTGCTGGTCTACGACGACCAGGACTACGAGCCGGCGATCATCGTCAACCGCGTGCGCCAGCGCTGGGCCGCGTGGCTGGAGCGCGCAATGATGCGGCGCGCCGATGTGGTGGTCTCCGTCGGTCACCGGCTGGCGGCCTTGCGGCGAGCCGAGACGGGTTGCGAGGTGGCGGTGATCCCGAACGGCGTGCGTGCGGGCGGCGCGGCGCCGCGGGCCGGGGCGGCGCAGGTCTTCACGCTCGTCTATGTCGGCAACGTCGTCTCCTGGAGCGGTCTCGACGTGATGCTCGACGCGCTGCCCACGGTGCTGGCCGACGGCCGCGGACTGCGCGTGCTGGTCGTTGGCGACGGGATGCCTGCCTACGTGGAGGGCCTGAAGGCGAAGGTCGCGGCGCTGGGCTTGCAGGAGGTCGTCCGCTTCGTCGGCCGCGTTCCGAACGATCGCATCGGCGAATGGCTGTCGCAGGCCGATGTCGGCCTGGCCCATTTCCGGCCCGAGGCCTACCGGCGCTACGCCTTCCCGCTGAAGGTGGTCGAGTACATGGCGGCCGGCCTGGCGGTGATCGGCACGCGCGACACTGAAACCGAAGACATCCTGCAGCGGCACGGCTGCGGTATTGCAGTGGCTTTCGACAGCGCGAGCATTGCGGCAGCGATCCTGCGCTTGGCCGATGACGCCTCGCTGCGCGAACATTGCCAGCGTCAGGCCCTGCAGGCGGCGTCGATGTATGAGTGGCCTGCGCTGGCTGCGCGCGAACTGGCCCTGGTCGAAGCCGCCGGCCTGGCGAGAACTGGCGCGCGGGCCGCATAGGCGCGCGCAGCACGACGCGATGGCATGAGCGGTACACCTGGCATCGTCTTCTTTCTTTCGTCGGAATGGTCGCGCTACCACCGGCCGGGGCTGCTGCGCGCGCTGGCCGAGGCGAGCACCGGCCCGCTGCTGGTGGTCGACAACCCGGTGTGCCTGACGACTGCGCGCTGGCATCGGCCCGAGCGCTGGCGGCAGTGGCGCGAGCGCGGCGCGGTGGCGTCGCGGCTGCGGGCCGTCGGCGACAAGCTCGTGCTGCTCGACTCGGCGATCGTGCTGCACGACAGGCTGGCCTGTTCGCTGCCCGGCATCAGGACGGTCAATCGCCGCATGCTCACCGCGCAAGTGAGCGCGGCGCTGAAGCATCTCGGTGTCTCGGCGCCGCTGGTGAGCTGGTTCCAGTTCCCGACCCACCACCACTACCCCGGTCTGCTCGGCGAGGCGCTGGCGTTGTACGAGTGCTACGACGAGCACTCTGACCTGCCGGGGCTGTCGTCGCGCGCCCGCCGCCGGCTGTTCGGGCTGGAGCAAAGCCTGATGGAACGTTGCGGCCTAGTGTTCACGACCTCCAGGCCGCTGTTCGAGGCCCGGCGCGCGCAGCATCCGAACGTGGCCCTGACCTACAACGGCGCCGACCTCGCCTTCTTCGCCCCGGTCGGCGCCGACAGCCTGCTCCGCGTGGATCTGCGCCGCGGCGAGCCGCCGACCGTTGGCTACCTCGGCACGCTGCACGAGCACACCGATGTCGCGCTGCTGGCCGAGCTGGCGCTGCGGCGGCCCGACTGGCGATTCATCGTCGTCGGTCCGGTGCAGACCGGCGTGGCGCAAACGCCGTTGGCGCGGCTGCGCGCGGCGGGCAACGTCGAGGTGCACGGCTGGGTCGACGAGGTCGATCTGGGTCCGCTGCTGCGCCGCTTCGACGTCGGCGTGATCCCGTACCGCAGCGACGCCTGCTTCAACCGTTTCGTCAACCCGAACAAGCTGCACGAATACACCGCGATGGGCAAGCCGGTGGTCGTGACACCGGGGCTGGACATCTCGTCGCACGAAGGCGCGGTTGCTGTGGCCGCCGGCGCGGACGAGTTCCTGGCCGCGATCGAGGCGCAGCATGCGCAGAACACGGTGCAGCAGGTCCAGCGGCGCCTGGCGGCGGCGCGCACCAACAGTTGGCAGGCGCGTGCCCTGTCGATGCTCGGCCACATCGAACGCACGCTGCGCGAACGCGCACTCGCCGGCGACGCCAGCACCAGAGAACGACCATGAGCACGACGAGCTTGCGCGTGGGCATCGATGTGCGGCTGGCGCATTGGCCCGGCATCGGCCGCTACATCGAGGAAACAGTGGCTCATTTGGTAGCCGATTTCCCGGCCACCGAGTTCGTGCTGTTCGGCAATGCTGGCGTCACGACGACCTTGCGCGCCTACGCCGACCCGCAGTTGCAGCATAGGCTGCGGGCACCCAACGCGCGATTCGTCGACCTGCGACGCAGCACCGTTCACGGCAGTCGAACCGCTGGCGCTGGGGCAGGCTGGTAGCGGCCCAAGGCGTGCAGGTGGTGCACGCACCCTACATCAACATCCCCTGGCTGTCGCGCGCGGCGCTGCCGCTGATTGTGACCTTGCACGACTTCCGACATCCCGACCTCGCGGTGCACGCGCTGTCGCCGCGCACCTGGGCCAAGCGGGCATACTACGAGACGCTGACCCGGCTGGCGCTGGCGCGCGCCCAGCGCATCGTTTGCGTCTCGGAGTTTCTGGCGCAGCAACTACGCGCGTTCCGCTCGGCGCTCGACGAACGCATCGAGGTGATCCACCACGCGGCATCGGCGAGCTTCCGTCCGCGCCCGCGGGTGAGGCTGCGGCCGAGGTGGCGCGCCACTTCGGCATCAGCGGCCGCTACCTGCTGTTCGTCGGCACGTTGAAACCGCACAAGAATCTGCTGCCGGTGGTGCAGGCCCTGGCGCATTCCGAGTTGCCGCCCGACGTGAGACTGGTAGTGGCCGCGGCGCCCGATGCGCGCTACCTCGCAGTGCCAGCCGAGGTCGCTCGGCTTGGTCTTACGCAACACGTGCGCTTCCTCGGCCATGTCGAGAAGGAGCGGCTTACCGGCCTTGTACGGCGCAGCGGTTGCAACGCTGCTGCCGTCGGCGTACGAAAGCTTCGGTCTACCGTTAGTGGAGTCGATGGCCTGTGGCACGCCGGTAATCGCGGCTCCACGGGCGTCGCTGCCCGAGGTCGGCGGCGACGCCCCCTGGTATGCAGACGCCCGAACCCAGGTCGCTGGCGATGGCGATGCGCGCCGCGCTGTTCGACGACGCCGAGCATGCGCGGCGCAGTGCCGCCAGCCTGCTGCGCGCACGCGCTTTCAGTTGGAAGCACTCGGCCGCGGCATTGCATGCAATCTATGCGCGTGCGGCCGGACGACAGGTATGGCCCGCGAGCACTGAACCGGAGGTACTGCAATGAAGTGGTTGCGCCTGTGCACGGTCATGATTGGCTTGTGGGCAGCGGCGCCGGCATGGGCGCAGGCCGTGCCGGTGACAATTGAAGTTGACGCCGTGCGCAGCAGTCCCCTGCCCGCACTGCTGCGCGCCGGCATCTTCAGCTTCAGACCGAACCCACCTGAGCTTGCGCTAAATGAATGGCTGAGCGACACCCGGCCAGGCGTGGTCGAGATCGACATCGGCGGCTCGGTGTTCCAGCAGGCCGAGGATGCGGCCGACGTGTCCAGGCGGGTGCGCCGGCTGCTGCCCATGCTCAAGCGCATCCGCGCGGCCGGTGGCGAGCCGGTGCTGGCGATCACGCGCATCCCGCTGTGGCTGTCGTCGCGGCCGCAGGCGCTCGAGACGGCGGAGGGCGACGTGGTGCCCAAGGGCAGCATCGTGGCTCCGCGCGACGGCAACGAATGGGCGGCGCTCGTCGCGCAGGTGGTCGGCGAGCTGCGTCAGGGCCTGGGCCGCACGCCCGACCTGAAGATCGGCTGGGAACCCGATCAATCGGCCTGGCAGGGCAGCGAGGCCGACTTCTTCGCCTTCTACCGCGACACCGTGCGCGGCATCCGGCGCGCCGACCCTGCAGCGCGTGTCGGCGGCCCCTCGGTCAGCGCGCTGTACAACGGCAGGGGCGGTGAGGCGGCGCCGCCGATGCTGCCGCGCTTCCTGCGCTACTGCGCCGAGACGCCGCTGCCCGAGCTCGGGCTCAAGCGACTGCCGCTGGACTTCCTGATCTGGCATCAGTTCGACAGCGAGCCGGTGCTGTCCTGGGACCTGGCCGCGCGCCAGGCGCGCGCCTGGCTGAAGGAGGCCGGCTACCCCGAGAGCACCGAGCTCTTCATTGGCGAGTGGTCCAGTTGGTCGGCCTGGCCGCAGCCCCAGAGTCCGGAGCACGACCAGCCGGCGCTGGCCGCCTACATCGTGGCCTCGCTGGCGGCGATGCAAGCGGCCGGCATCGAACGCGCTGCCTTCACGTCGTTGATGGAGCAGCGCGAGGTCGAGGGGCAGCCCTTCATCGGCAGCTTCGGCGTCTACACCAATCAGTTCATCAAGAAGCCGGCCTACTGGGCCTTTGCAGCGCTGGCCCGATTGGGCGGCTCGAGGCTGGCCGCGCGCAGCAGCGATCCGCTGGTCAGCGTGATCGCCGGCCAACCGTCGGCCCGCGAAGTCGCGATCCTGGTCGCCGCACCATCGCTGGACACGCGGGCCCTGCAGCGCAGCTTCATCGCCAAGGCCATTGCGGCCGGCGCCACTTTCGAGCAGTTGCGGCGCGAGCTCGACGGCCGTCAGCTCGAGCGCCTGGCCAGCGGCGAGGCGAGGTCCGAGCAGACCGGCGCCGGGCCGACCTTGCGCCCGTCGCTGGACGCCGCAGCGCGTGAGGTCGGGCCGCTGGCGCAGCGCAGCCGCGCGCAGCGCGGCCGACCGCATGCCGTCACGATCGACCTGACCGGATTCGATGCCGGCGACGCGACGGTGGAGCTGTGGCGCATCGACAGCCGGCACGCCAATGCCCATGCGCTGCGCGACCGCATCGCCGCCTACTTGCAGCAGCGGCTGACGCAGGAGAAGCAGGCCCTGCCGCAAGGCCTGACCCGCCGCTTCGAGGAGCGCGGATACCGTGGCGAGCAGATCGAGGCCTTCAAGCAGGTGATGAACGCGCGCAACCGCGAGGCCGCGCTCGCCCAGCGCGCGCCGGCCGAGCGTGTCGCGCTGCGCGCCCTGGCCGACGAATCGCAGGACTTCATCCACGAGCGCCTGTGGCACGTCGGCCGCGAGATCAACGCCTGGCCCGAGCTGGCTTTCGGGCCCGACCCGCGCGGCGCCGTGTCGGCCGGCCGCAGCATCGAGTTCGAGATGGAAGACGATTCGGTGGTGCTCGTGCGGATCGTTCGCCGCTGACCGCGGCCGGGGCTGCCATGGTCGACACGAAATTCAAGGTGCTGCATGTCTCAACCACCGCGGCGGGCGGGCTGGGCACCGCCTTGCTGTCGATCACGCAGGCGCTTGACCGGCGGCGTTACGCGGTCGATGTCGCGCTGGGCCTGGGCTATCCGCTGGATGCGGCGTTTGCGCCGGCCGGAATCCGCCTGCACCCGTTGCCGCTGTCGCGTGGCATCCACCCGCTGCAGTTTCTCAAGACGCTGGTGCGGCTGATCCGGCTGATGCGGAGTGAGCGCTACGACCTGGTGCACGTGCACGGCTCCGAGGCCGGCATCCTGGCGCGCGTCGCGGCGCGCATCACCCGTGTGCCGGTGGTGGTCGTCGAGCTGCACGGCTACGCCAACCGCGACCCGTACAGCCTTCTCGAGCGCACCCTCTACCGCTGGATCGAGAAGGCGCTGGACGGCATGACCGATGCCTACGTGGCGGTCTCGGGGCACGTGCAGCGGCAATGGCTGGAGCGCCGCGTCTGCGCGGCCGAGCGGCTGCAGGTGATCCACCACGCGCTCGACCTGCAGTCATTTCCCGACCGCGGCGCCGGCGTGCGCATCGACGCCGGGCTGGGCGCGCGGCCGGTGATCGGCACGGTCTGCCTGCTCGAAGAGCGCAAGGGCCTGATGACCTGGGTCGAGGCCATGCCGGAAGTGGTGCGCCGGTTGCCGTCGGTGCGCTTCGCGATCGTCGGCGAGGGGCCGTTGCGGCCGTGGATGGAGCAGCGCGTGCAGGCTCTCGGCATCGCGGAGCATGTCGATTTTCTCGGCTGGCGCCAGGACGTGCCGGCGCTGATGTGGAGCTTCGACCTCTTCGTACTGCCGTCGCACCGCGAGTCCTTCGGCCTGGTGCTGCTCGAAGCCATGGCCAGCCGCTGCCCGCTGGTGGCGAGCCGGGTCGACGGCATCCCGGAAGTCGTGGCCGACGGCCAGACGGGCAGCCTGGTGCCGGCCGGTGATACCCCCGCGCTGGCGCGCGCCGTCGTCGACCTGCTAACCGACCGGGACAAGGGCATGCGCTTCGCACAGGCCGGCCGCGAGCGTGTCGAAGCGTTGTTCAGCAACGAACGCATGGCGTGCGAGTACAACGAATTGTATCGGCGCCTGCTTGCGAAAGCGCTGCCACGGCGGGGGCGCGCCCCGGCGGAGTAGACCCGGCGGCTTCCGCGATCGTCCGAACTGGCGGCTGATTGCAACGGTTTGCAGGCGACTTCCGTCCGTAGCATTCGCTCACCATCACGCCCTTGGCCCGCCGAAGAGCGCACTAGGCTTCGCCGGCGTTGCGACCCATGGCCGTGCCTGACCGCAGGCCCAACCGATCAGGAAGAAGCCCATGCCCCCTGTCATCACTACCGTGTGCGCCCGGCGGCGCGGCGTCGGCACAGCGGCGGTCGTGCTGGCGCTGAGCGGAGCCTTGCTCGCTGCCTGTGGGGGAGGTGGCGGCGCCGACGGCAGCACAAGCATCGAATCGGCCGTTGGCGGCACTGCCCGAGACGTTCTCGCGGCCAGAAGCACGGCTGCGCGCCCGACCGCCCGAGACGCGATGCGTCTGGCCGACCAGGCCAGCTTCGGAGCGACCGAGGCGCTGATCGCCGACATCCAGCATCGTGGCCCCACGGCATGGGTGGCCGGACAGATGGCGTTGAGCAGCTCGCGCTACACCACCGGCGGCGGCGCCGACGTGCACCAGAACGCGCTGGCCGCGAGCTATTGCGACCTTGCCGCCCACAGCGGCCCGAACTGCTGGCGCGACAATTTCTCAACCCAGCCGCTGCTGTGGGACTTCTACCGCAACGCAGTGTCCCAGCCCGATCAACTGCGCCAGCGCGTGGCCTTCGCGCTGCAGCAGTTCCTGGTCGTCAGCGGCCTCGAGGTCGAGGGCACCTACGGCTTTCGCCTGTACCACAACGCGCTGCTGGACAACGCCTTCGGCAACTACCGCCAGGTGCTCAAGAAGGTGGTGCTTTCGCCGGTCATGGGCGACTACCTAAATAATGCGAACAACCACAAGGCGGCGCCGAACGAGAACTTTGCGCGCGAGCTGCTGCAGCTCTTCTCGATCGGGCCCTGCCAGCTCAACGCCGACGGCACGCTCAAGGGCGGCCAGTGCAGTGCGACCTACGACAACGACACGGTGCGCGCCTATGCCTATGCGCTGACCGGCTGGACCTATCCGAGCGGCGGCGCGACGGCCTGGGGTTGTTGGCCGGCGGGTGCCAACTGTCGTTTCTACGGCGGCGACATGGTGCCGCTGGGCGCGTACCACGACAGCGCCGAGCGCAGGCTGCTGTCGGGTGTCACGCTGGCCGCGGGCCAGACGGCCGACGTCGCGTTGAAGCGCGTGCTCGACAGTCTGATGTCGCACCCGAACATGGCACCGTTCGTCAGCCGCCACCTGATCCAGCAACTGGTGGTGTCCAACCCGTCGAAGGAGTACGTCGCCCGTGTCGCGTCCGCGTTCGCCAGCGGCCAGTTCAAGAGCGGCGACAAGACCTTCGGCAGCGCGCTCGGCGGTGACCTCGCGGCCACCGTCGCCGCGGTATTGCTCGACCCCGAGGCGCGCAGCGAGAATGTCATGCGCAGCGCAGGCAAGCTGCGCGAACCGGTGCTGCTGTTCACCGGTGTCTTGCGCGCCCTCAACGGCCAGACGGATGGCGAGGCGCTGGGCTGGTCGTGGGGTGTCGAGTTGCGCCAGCATGTGTTCAGGCCGCCTTCGGTCTTCAACTACTATGCGCCGGACCATCCAGTGCCAGGCACCGCGCTGGTCGGCCCTGCCTTCGGCAGCCACAACGCCAACTCGGCGCTGCAGCGCCTCAACTATCTCGTCTACCTGTTCGATGCCGGCGGCTCGCCGCCCGACCGCAGCGTTCCCGCCGCGGTCGGCACCAAGGTGGACCTGAGTCCCTTCCTCGCCGACGCCGCCGACGCCGCGAAGCTGGTCGACCGGCTTAGCATTATCGCGCTCGGCCAGCCGCTGCCCGGCAGCGCACGCGACGCGGTCATCAAGGCTGTTTCGTGGTGGACGGACGCGGTGGACAAGGACACGTGGAGGCTAAATCGGGTGCGCGCTGCGGCTTACCTGATCTTTGGTTCACCGAACTACCAGGTTCAGCGTTGAGGAGGCCAGCCAAGTGAAAAGACCAATCGACTTCGATCCCCAGCGGCGGGCGCTGCTGCGCCGCTCCGGCGCGGCCTCGCTGGCCGCGGCCCTCGGCGCCGGCAGCCCGTTAAACCTGTTGTTGGGCACCGGCACGGCCCATGCCGCGGACTATAGGGCGCTGGTGTGCGTGTACCTGTACGGCGGCAACGACGGCCTGAACACTATCGTGCCGACGGACGCCGCCCGCTATGCGCGTTACAGCAGCGTGCGCGCCGACCTGGCGCTGCCCCGGTCCAGCCTCGTCGGCCTGGCCGGCAGCCCGTACGGTCTTCATCCCGCACTGTCGGCGCTATCGGGCGCCTGGGCCGCCGGTGAACTGGCGCCGGTGTTCAACGTCGGCCCGCTGTTCGCGCCGCTGACCAAGGCGCAGTTCCTTGCCGCCGCGCCGAACTCCTCGTTGGTGCCGCAGAACCTGTTCTCGCACTCGGATCAGCAGGTGCTGTGGCAGAGCGGCACTACGAACGCCCAGGAGCGCACCGGCTGGGGCGGCCGCGCCGCCGACGCGCTGGGCACGGCGAACCCCGTGATCTCGGTCGGCGGCATACCGCGCTTCGGTCTCTCGACGCTGAAGTCGCCGCTCGTGCTACCGCCGCCGGGGGCCAACTTCGGCGCCTACGGTCTGCGTTCGCAGGATGCGGGCTTGGCGCCCTACGCGGTACGCAAGGCAGCCATCGACGTGCTCTATGCCCAGGCGCAGGATGCCGATCTGGCCGACGCCTACCGCGCGATGCAGGCCGAGGCGTTCGCGGTTTCCGGTCGCTTGGCAGGCATCGTCGAGAGCCAGCCTGGCCGGGACGCGGCATTCGCCGCGATCGATAGCGCGTTCGCGCCGCTGATCGCCAACAGTTGGTTCCCGGCGGGTCTCGGCCAGCAGCTCTACCAGGTGGCCAAGCTGATCGCCGCCAACGCGGTGGTGCACGGCAACCGGCAGTTGCTTTTCGCCGAACTCGGCGGCTTCGACACCCATGCCCACCAGGTCGCCAGCGGCAACCCGACCGCCGGTGACCATGCGCTCCTGCTGCGCCAGCTCGGTGACGCGCTCGGGGCCTTCCACACCGCGATGAAGAACCTCGGCCTGGGCAACGCCGTGACGACCTTCACCCAAAGCGACTTCGGCCGCACTTTCAAGCCCAACAACAACCTCGGGACGGACCACGCCTGGGGTAACCACCAACTCGTGCTCGGCGGCGCGACAAAGGGTGGGGTCGCCTACGGCGTCTATCCGGAGCTGACCCTCGGCGGGCCCGACGACGTCGGCGTGAACGCCTCGGAACTGCAAGGTCGCTGGATCCCGACCACCTCGGTCGACCAGTACGCGGCCACGCTACTCGGCTGGTTCGGGGCCAGCGATGCGCAACTCGATGTCGTGCTGCCGAACCTGAAGAACTTCGGCGCGGCGCGGCGGCTGGCCTTCCTCTGATCCCCGCAACGCCGCAACGACCGTGCCCGCGCGACACGGGTGGGTCGGGACGGATGTGCTCGGTCGCTTCGGTGCAGATGAGAGTCCGGCGCAGCGCCGGCCTACTCAGATCACGCGATGGCGACGGGCCCCCCAGCCGACGACGCCGGCGCCCGTCAGCAGCAGCGCATAGACTTGGGGCTCCGGTACCAGGCGGGCCGCGGCCAGACCGAAGTAGAGGCCGAGGCCCGTACCCCTCGGCCTGACACGACCAAGGTATAGGTGCCCCCGATCGGCAACAGCGCCACGCCGTTGATGGCCGACGATGAACGCTGGATCGGTGCCCGGAGGCATGGCCAACGCGAGCGGCACGAATACGCCTGCGGAGACGCCAGCACCGCTGACGGAGAACCCGAAGCTTTGAAGCAAGCCGGCCAGGTCGGCAGAATGCGACGAGCCAGAACCTACGAGACATTGTCCAGCAGACCGATGCCGCCGGGGCCGACTTGCGCCTGCGTGGTCATGGCGACGAAGACGACGGCCAGATTGAGCAGCTCTGTCGGACGCATCACGGACCTCCGATCGGGCTGCTCACCCAGACACTTACCGGTGGCGCGGAGGACGCACCAGCTGCAAGAGGAGGCCCCCGGCTCTGCCGGGGAGGAAGTGGAAGTTTGACATTTCAGGGGTTGCCCACCGCAGAGACTTCCAACCGGGAGCCGCCAAGCACGCGAAGGGAAGAACCACGATGGACAAGTTGGAAAGTTTGAGCCAGACGGCATGGGACTGCAAAGTTCACGTCGTTCTCATCCCGAAATGCCGACGGCTCCGGTGCTGCCGCGGAGAGCGGACGAAAGAAGGGGCCGCTCTCGCGGCCCCTCTTAGCGCTCGAAGCGTGTTCGCAGGTCGACCGACCTGTCAGGGCACGTTGACCGAAACTTCGGTGGAGCCCAGCGCTGCGCCAAGCCCATCCTTGAACTGCACGACGCCCAAATAGCGATTGCCGGCCGGCACCGACCAACCCAGGCCGATCGAACCCGTGCCGCCGGTCCTGACGGTCGACGGCGCCGCGGCCTTGAGGCTTTGCGGGCCGACGGCCGGTCCGACGATCCAGCTATTCAGCGTGAATGTCGCTCCGGTGGGTGGCGTCGCATAGCCGAGCACGCAGGCGGTGTACGTCCCTGCGGCTGGCGCAGTCAGCGTCACCACTTCGTCGGATGTCGCACTGCCGCTGCTTCCGACGAGCGTGGCACCTTGTTAGACCTCGAGATCGATGTCGGTGCTGCCGCCGCCCAGGGTCTCGCTGTTGAAGGTCTGGAATCGGGCCATCAATGCGCCGGCCGGGACGACGTAGTCAAAGCAGGTGGACCCACCCGTGAGTACAGTGCCGGCCGAGCGGGTTGCCGGGACGAGCCCGGTCGGCGTAGCAACGAGGCTGCCGTCATAGCCGGTGGACACGGTGAAGACCTTCGTGCCGGCCGCCCGCGTATCGGTCACGCTGGCCGGCGCCGAGAACGCCAGGCCACGCGCGGTCAGCGGGCTCGTGATCGCGGCGCCACCGCCACCCGGGGTCCATACCACGTTGCCGAAGGTGTAGACACCAAGCGGCGCCGTCGTACGCAGGAGGCGGACCTGGAAGCCCGCACTCGCGCCAGGGGCGAGCGTCAGGCTGGCGGGCAGCACCGACACGGCGTACCCGGGCAGGCTGGCGCTGGCGTTGTAGGTCTGGCTGGCCGCAGTCACGTTCTTCACAGTGCGGTTCAGGGTGATCGAACCGACCACGCTCGACGCCGTCATCGACGCCAGGTTCAGGTCCCAGGGCGGGATCGAGCCGTAGGTCATGCAATAGGAACTGGACGGCGCGAGCGAACCGATGCCGCACAGGAAGCGCAGGTAGTCCACCGGTGTGGTGTCGTACACCAGGCTCTGCGCCGCTGCGCCGTTCGGGTTCAGGTGCCCGGCGCCGTAGCCGAAGCGTCGCAGGTCAGGCGCGCCCGGCGTCGCCGTATCCACGCCCAGCAAGACCCCGTTGGCCGACGTCATCAACGCCGACTTGATCGCGTAGGGTGACCAGGTCGGTCGAAGCTGCTTGAAGAGCGCACCGACCCCTGCGATGTGCGGCGACGACATCGATGTGCCCGACAACGTTGCGGCGCCCGGAGGGGCCGTGAGCGTGTTGTTGTTGATGGCGTCGTGCTGGGCAAGCGTGAGGCCCTGGGCCATGTAGGCCGCGTTGATCGCCACGCCGGGGGCCGTCATGTCCGGCTTCAGGATGTTGCTGTTGGCCAGGCTGGGCCCGCGCGACGAGAAGTCGGCCATGGTCGGTGCAGGTGCCGAAGAGGCTGCACCGAGCGCCGCGGTGGGCGAGGGGGTTGCGGCATAGGCATGCACCGCTGCCGAATACACCACCGGGAGGTGGATGGTCGGTACGGCATGGTTATCGACGACGAGGCCGGCACCGTTGTCGGCAAGGATCATGCCGATGCCGCCCTTGTTCTTGACCTCCTGGCTCTTGTCGACCCGGGCGTTGCTGCCACGGTCGCAGACCACGATCTTGTCCTTCACCTTGGCTGGATCTAGCGTACCCAAGTAGCAGAGTCGGACCTCCGTAGCGTTCGCCCCCGGAAGGCCGGCGCTCTGAGAGTCGATCAGCGGGCTCGACGGCACGGGCGTGTAAGGCGACGACGCGTAGCCGGCATACTCCGCACCATTGCCGAGCTTTGCGCTCGCGCTCTGCAGTTTGTTGTCGGTGGACGCCGCCACGGTCATCAGCCAGGGACTGGGGTGCGCCACCGTGTTGGCCGGGCCGGCGTTGCCTGCCGATGCGGAGACGAAGACGCCGGCGGCCGCAGCGTTGAAGAACGACACTTCCACCGGGTCGAGATAGTTGGTCTGCGTGCCGCTGATCGAGTAGTTGATCACGTCGACGCCGTCGGCGACCGCTCGATCGATGGCTGCGACGTTGTCCGACGTGTAGCAACCGGTGCGCGACGCGACCGTTGCCGTCCAGCAGACCTTGTACATCGCGATACGGGCGCGAGGCGCGATGCCGGAGATGGTGAGCGGCGCGCCGCCAATGACGACGTCGGCGTTGTTGTTGCCGCCGGAAGTCGATGCCGTGTGGCTCCCATGGCCGTCGCCGTCACGCGGCGACACGTATTCGAAGGGCGACAACACCGAGCCCGCTGCAAGGAAGCCACCGACAAAGTAGCGCGCTCCGATCAGCTTGTTGTTGCACATCGCGGCGGTGAATCCGCCGCCGGTCTGGCAGGTGCCCTTCCACTTGCCTGGCGGCAGGGGGTCTGGGTAGGCCTGAACTCCAGCCGCATAGTACGGAACGGGCTTGCCCCCGGAGGTCTTGTCGCCGAACGAGGAATCCTCCGGCCAGACGCCGGAGTCGACGATGCCAATGACGACGTTCTCGCCCTTGACGTCGCGACCCAGCGCGTCCTTCTGCGACCAAAGGCCGCCAGGCAGCCCGAGGAACGCAGGCGTGGTGTTCGTGTCGAGCTTGCGCAGTGTGTCTTCGGTCACCGCGACGACGCCGGCAGACGAACGCAGCTTTCTGGCCTGTGCCTCGGTCAACTGGGCCGAGAAGCCATTGAACGCGATGCTGAACTTGTGAACGACCGGCGCGCCGCCGATCTTGGCAAGCACATTGCTGCGCTGGCTGTCGAGGAAGCTGATGTAGGCCCTGGCGTTCGGGGCGCTGACGTCGAGCTTGCCGCCGGCAGCCGGCTTGGTGGCCGAGAGCCCGCTGACGTTGCCGGTGTAGCTGGCCACGGGCGCGTCGGCGAGTTGGACGATGTAGGTCTTGCTGGGCGCCGTCTGGGCATGTGCGCCACAGGCCAACGCCAACGAGCCGAGCGTCAGAACGATGCGATGGAGTTTCATGGAGGAGTCCTCGTCATGGGGGCGGGATCAGCGGCTTTGGCGCTGGCGCAATGCCAGGCCCAGCAGGCCGATGGCCAGCAGCGCGTACGTCGAAGGCTCGGGCACGGCCACGACGTTGATGTTGTCGATTGCGAACTGCCCGAGGTTGACGTTCGGATTCACGCAGTCGCCCGCGACGTCGAAGGTGCAGGCATAGAAATCGGCCGACTTGAGCGAACGAAACGACCCGCCTGCAATGTAGGACGCGAACGCGAAGCTGCCGGTCGGGCCGCTGCTGGTGAACGCCCCGTAGCCATTGAAGATCGAGCCGTCTGCGGCGGTCGCACGCACGACGATGTAGCCTGGAAAGATGCCCGGGGCTTGCGGGACGGGGGGAATGAAGGCCGCGTCGAACCCGTTCAACGAGAACAGGAGGCCGTCCTTCTGCGCGATCGTGAGGAAGCTGTCGTTCAGGCCCGAATAGAACGGCGTGGTGTTGCCGGTCGGCGCCAACGGGCCCAGCCCGTCTGTGGTGTCGATCGTGCCGAAGTCACTGCCGGCGGTGATCCTGAAGCCCGATTCCTCGACACTTTCTCCAGCGAAAAGCAGCGTGGGCGGGAAGCCGTTGAAATCGATGACCGCGGCCTGCGCCTGAGGCAGGATGACCATGCACGCGATGGCACCGCATGACAGCAGCCGACTGAACAACTTTGACATTGGTTCTCTCCTACGGATTGGGGTGAGGTAGGCTTCGCCAGCGCGCTCAAGAATTCAGTGCGATCAGGTCAGCCGGGGCCGGGACATACGGGACTGAAACGCAACCCGCATTGCAGCTTGCCGGGTGCAGGGTAAGTCACCGAGGTACATGAATGTCACCGTAGTAACCCCGCTAGGTAACCCCTCATTCAGGGGGGCGGCCATCGGGGCGGCGCATTGCCCGCGGTCGGCAAGGCCAGCGGCGACCGGGTGTCAGTGCCCGTCCGCCGCCGGCTGCATCAGCCGGTCGGTGTACGCGATGGCCATCGCCGAGAGCAGGAAGGTGATGTGGATCGCGGTCTGCGCGATCAGCACCTTGTCGCCGTAGGCCTCGGCGTTGATGAAGGTCTTGAGCAGGTGGATCGAGCTGATGCCGATGATGGCCGTGCCGAGCTTGACCTTCAGCACCGAGGCGTTCACGTGGCTCAGCCATTCGGGCTGGTCGGGGTGGCCTTCGAGGTTCATCCGCGACACGAAGGTCTCGTAGCCACCGACGATCACCATGATCAGCAGGTTCGAGATCATCACCACGTCGATCAGGCCCAGCACCACCAGCATGATCAGCGTTTCGTTCAACGCGCCGGTCGGGCCCCGGTAGCCGACGCTGGAGACGAGGATTTCGACCGCCTGCTGGTTGCCGAACGCGGCCTCGATCAGATGCGTCAGCTCGACCCAGAAGTGGAAGACGTAGACGCACTGCGCGAGAATCAGCCCCACGTACAGCGGCACCTGCAGCCAGCGGGTCATGAAGATCAGCCGCGGCAGGGGGCGCATCCTGGCGCTCGAAGGGGTTGTGCTCGGCTCTGGAGGCTGGGACATGCTGCGCTTGAAGTGGCGGGCCGGATGGCGCAGCGGATTGTAGGGGCCCGATTCCGGCCGAACCCTGCGGAAGCCGGCGTAAAGTAAGGCGTTCGTAAGAGCGCGCGCCTAATGTGCCGGCCAGAATCGCAGCCTTCACCAGGAGACAAGCATGACGTCGACCGAAACGCCCCACGTTCCCCACGAACTCAAGCTGTACCCGCCGCCGCCCTCGGCCGTAGCGGGGGCGCATGTGTCGGGCATGGCCGCCTATCACAAGCTCTGCGCCGAGGCCGAGGCCGACTACGAAGGCTACTGGGCGCGGCTCGCGCGCGAGTTCGTCGCCTGGAAGACGCCCTTTACCAAGGTGCTCGACGAGAGCAAGGCGCCGTTCTTCAAGTGGTTCGAGGACGGCACGCTCAACGTGTCTTACAACTGCCTGGACCGCCAGGTCGAGGCCGGCCTGGGCGAGAAAGTCGCGATCATCTTCGAGGCCGACGACGGCAAGGTGACGCGCGTCACCTACAGCGAGTTGCTGGCCCGCACTTGTCGCCTGGCCAACGCGCTGAAGGCGCGTGGCGTTCAGCGCGGCGACCGGGTCGTGATCTACATGTCGATGTCGGTCGAGGGCGTGGTCGCGATGCAGGCCTGCGCCCGCATCGGAGCGACGCATTCGGTCGTCTTCGGCGGCTTCTCGGCGCAAAGCCTGCGCGACCGCATCGCCGACGCCGGCGCAGTGATGGTCATCACCGCCGACGAGCAGCTGCGCGGCGGCAAGCAGCTGCCGCTCAAGGCGATCGTCGACGAGGCGCTGGCGCTCGACGGCTGCGAGAGCGTGAAGGACGTGATCGTCTACCAGCGCACCGGCGGCAAGGTCGCCTGGAACCCGCCTCGCGACCGCTGGCTGCACGAAGTCACCTACGACTTGCCGGCCACCTGCGAGCCCGAATGGGTCGGCGCCGAGCACCCGCTGTTCCTGCTCTATACCTCGGGATCCACCGGCAAGCCCAAGGGCGTGCAGCACAGCAGCGGCGGCTACCTGCTGTTCGCGGCGCTGACGATGAAGTGGACCTTCGACCTCAAGCCGAACGACGTCTTCTGGTGCACCGCCGACATCGGCTGGGTGACGGGCCACTCGTACATCGCCTACGGCCCGCTGGCCCTCGGCGCCACCGAGGTCGTCTTCGAGGGCGTGCCCACCTACCCGGATGCCGGGCGCTTCTGGAAGATGATCCAGGATCACAAGGTCAGCATCTTCTACACCGCGCCGACGGCGATCCGCTCGCTGATCAAGGCCGCCGAAGGCACGGCGAGCGCGCACCCGCGCAACTACGATCTGTCGAGCCTGCGCATCCTCGGCACGGTCGGCGAGCCGATCAACCCGGCCGCCTGGGAGTGGTACCACCAGCATATCGGCGGCGGGCGCTGCCCGATCGTCGACACCTTCTGGCAGACCGAGACCGGTGGCCACATGATCACGCCGTTGCCGGGCGCAACGCCGCTGATTCCAGGCTCGTGCACGCTGCCTTTCCCGGGTATCCAGGCCGCCGTGGTCGACGAAACCGGCAAGGAAGTGCCGTGGGGGCAGGGCGGCATTCTCGTCGTCAAGCGCCCGTGGCCGGCAATGATCCGCACCATCTGGGGCGACGCCGACCGTTACCAGAAGAGCTACTACCCCGAGGACTTCAAGGGCAAGTATTACCTGGCGGGTGACGGCGCGATCCGTGACGCGAAGACCGGCTACTTCACGATCACCGGGCGCATCGACGACGTCCTGAACGTGTCGGGCCACCGCATGGGCACGATGGAGATCGAGAGCGCGCTGGTGGCCAACCCGATCGTCGCCGAGGCCGCGGTGGTCGGGCGGCCCGACGACACGACCGGCGAGGCCATCTGTGCCTTCGTGGTGCTCAAGCGCGCCCGTCCGACCGGCGACGAGGCCAAGGCGATCGCCAAGGAATTGCGCGACTGGGTCGGCAAGGAGATCGGCCCGATCGCCAAGCCGAAGGAAATCCGCTTCGGCGACAACCTGCCCAAGACGCGCAGCGGCAAGATCATGCGTCGCCTGCTGCGCTCGGTCGCCAAGGGCGAAGCCGTCACCCAGGACACCTCGACCTTGGAGAATCCCGCAATACTCGATCAGTTGGCGCAAGCCAATTGATCGACGCGGCGAAGCCGCGGCGCCGGAACGGCGTGTGCGGGATTCCGACGCAGGCTAACTTCCGCGACAGCGGAAGTTAAGGGGCGTAGCGCCGGCCGGAGCCACAACCCGGCAATACTCGATCAGTTGGCGCAAGCCAATTGATCGACGCGGCGAAGCCGCGGCGCCGGAACGGCGCGCGCAGGGTTCCAATGCGGGTGCATATTCTTGCAGCGGAAGTGGCCCCCCGAAGGGCGTGCCGCAACGGCATTCCCGCGTTCAGCCGCCGTCGAACCGGCCGTGTCGCCCGGCTCCTCGCGCGAACCGGGCCGCGCCTTGCACGGTTTCGCCGGAACGCAGGGTTTCGAGTCCGAGCGCGAACTCCTGCGCCATTGCCTCCCGCAGCGGCAGCCCGTGCTGGCGGATCACGCTCGCGCGGTCTTTGCGCAGGCACTGCTGCGGGAACGCAGCGATCTGCGCCGCCAGTTGCAGCGCAGCAGGCAAGGCCTGACCCGCCCCGACCTTGCGGTTGGCGAGGCCGATCGCGAGCGCCTCCGTCGCATCGACGGGTCGCCCGGTCAGGATCAGGTCGAGCGCGCGGCTCTGGCCGATCAGGCGCGGCAGGCGCACCGTGCCGCCGTCGATCAGCGGCACGCCCCAGCGGCGGCAGTAGATGCCGAACACCGCCGTCTCGTCCACGACACGCAGGTCGCACCACAGCGCGAGTTCCATCCCGCCCGCGACCGCCGCGCCGGCGACGGCGGCAATCACCGGCTTGGACAGTTGCAGCCGCGACGGGCCCATCGGCGCCGTCGCGGTCATGTCGGCGTCCAGCGGCAGCGGGAGCGCGTTGCGCTCGAGCCCGGCCGAGACTGCCTTCAGGTCGGCGCCGGCGCAGAAGTGCCCACCGGCGCCGGTGAGCACGGCGGCGCGCGCGTCGGGGTCGGCATCGAAGGCGAGGAAGGCCTCTGCCAGGCGGCGCGAGGTCGGTCCGTCCACGGCGTTGCGCACCGCCGGCCGGTTGAGGGTGACGGTCCAGACGGGACCGGCGCGATCGGTCAGTACGGTGTCCATCGTGCAAGCTCCGTTTCGAGAACATGTGGCGCTGCGCGCCGATGGGCGCGCTCGGCACTCAGGGACGGCCGCAGGCCCCGCGCCAGCCCGTGAAACGCGCGGTCTTCACGGCGTACGCAGGAAGAGCCGCGTCGTCTGCACCGCGAGCTCGTCGAGCCCCACGCTGCCGGCGGCGCGGGCGCCCGGCCGGTACCAGGTGGCGGTGAAGTTGATCGCGCCGAGGATCATCAGCCGTGCCAGCTTGGGGTCGATGCCGAGCGCGCCCTCGCGGTGAAGGTCGTCCACCGTGCGTTGCCACAGGGCGTCGTAGCGGTCCTTCAGGCCGACGATGCGGCGCTTGTGGGCATCGGGCAGCGAGCGCCAGTCGTACAGCATCACCGGAATGAAGTCGCTGCCGGTCTCGTGCAGGATCGCGTACTGCGTGCGCACCAGACGCGCCAGGCGTTCGCGCGCCGGCAACGCCGCCTCGGCAAGCACGCCCTCGGTGCGTTCGAGCCCTTGGCGCAGGCCTTCCTCCATCACCGCCGCCAGCAGCTCCTGCTTGCTCGCGAAGTGATAGAACGGGCTGCCCGATCGCATGCCGGCCGCCTGGGCGATATCGCGCACGGTGGTGGCGTCGAAGCCCTTCTCGCGGAACAGGCGCGCCGCGACGCGCACCAGCTCGCCGCGGCGGTTGCCGTGCTCCGCCGGCGGGGCCGGCACGGGTGGCGGTTTGGCGGGCATTTCGGGTTTTCACGCTCACGCGGGGGCGCCGAAATCGGTACAAAGCAACTGCTTGCTTGGCGAGTCGGCCGACGCAGAATAGCAAGTCGCCGGCGGCGATGCAACGGCGGTTCACCCCAGGGGCAGGGTTTGCAGTTTCTCCAGATCATCGTCAGCGGCGTGGCGCAGGGCTGCATCTACGGCCTGATCGCGCTCGGCTTCGTGCTGATCTACAAGGCGACCGAGACGGTCAGCTTCGCGCAGGGCGACCTGATGATGGTCGGTGCCTTCATCGGCCTGGCCTGCATGACCTTCGTCGGGTTCCCGTACTGGCTGGCCGTGCCGGTGGCCATCATCGGCATGGCGCTGGTCGGCTTCGCGACCGAGCGCGTCGTGATTCGCCCGATCCTCGGCGAGCCCGCGTTCTCGATCGTGATGCTCACGGTGGGCATCGGCTACATGGCGCGCGGGCTGATCACGATGATCCCCGGCATCGGCACCGAGACGCATGCGCTGCCGGTGCCATACAAGGACATCGCGTTTCACGTCGGCGCGCTGGTGCTGGCCGCGGAACAGATCGTCATCATCGCCGTCACCGCGCTGCTGTGCGTGCTGCTGTTCGGGCTGTTCCGCTATACGCGAATCGGGATCGCAATGCAGGCCGCGTCGCAGAACCAACTCGCCGCCTATTACATGGGCATTCCGGTCAAGAAGCTCAACTCGCTGGTCTGGGCGCTCGCCGCGATGGTGGCCGCGGTGGCCGGGCTGCTGCTGGCGCCGATCACCTTCGTCCACGCCAACATGGGCTTTATCGGGCTGAAGGCCTTTCCGGCGGCGGTGGTCGGGGGCTTCGGCAGCCTGCCGGGCGCGATCGTCGGCGGGCTGGTGATCGGGCTCGTCGAGTCGCTGTCGGGCTTCTACCTGCCCGAAGGCTTCAAGGACGTCGCGGCCTACGTGGTCGTGCTGGTCATGCTGATGGTGCGACCGAACGGGCTGTTCGGCGAGCGGCTGCGCAAGAAGGTGTGACATGACGACCCCCAAGCTCGTCGCTTCGCGCCTTCGCGTCCCCCCGAGGGGGAGCCGTCCGGCTTGGGGCGGCCCGGCGCCGGACAAGACGGCCCCCAAGCTCGTCGCTTCGCGGCTTCGCGTCGCCCCGAGGGGGAGTCGTCAGGCTTGGGGCGGCCCGGCGCCGGACATGACGGCCCCCAAGCTTGTCGCTTCGCGCCTTCGCGTCCCCCCGAGGGGGAGCCGTCCGGCTTGGGGCGGCCCGGCGCCGGACAAGACGGCCCCCAAGCTCGTCGCTTCGCGGCTTCGCGTCGCCCCGAGGGGGAGTCGTCAGGCTTGGGGCGGCCCGGCGCTGGACGTGACGGCTCCCAAGCTCGTCGCTTCGCGCCTTCGCGTCGCCCCGACCGGGAGCCGTCCGGCCGGGTGTGGCCGCGCGCCGGACTGACGCGGGCCACGACATGCGCTTCATCTTCAAGACCAGCTACGACCAGGACATCGACCTGGCCAAGCACGGCGGGCACCGGTTCTGGTACTCGCTGCTGCTCGCCCTGCTGGTGGCCGCGCCGTGGATCGTCGCCGAATACTGGCTTTCGCAACTGACCTTCATCCTGATCTACGGCATCGTCGGCCTCGGGCTGATGGTGCTCGCCGGTTTCACCGGGCTGTTCTCGATCGGCCACGCGGCGTTCCTGGGTGTCGGTGCCTACACCGAGGCGGTACTGGCGGCCAAGGGCTGGCCGTTTCCGTTGTCGATGGCCTGCGCGATGGCGCTCTCGGCAGCGGTGGGCGTGGTCGTCGGCCTGCCGGCGCTGCGCGTCAAGGGCATCTACCTTGGCATCGCGACGCTCGCCTTCGGCTTCATCGTCGAGGAGGTGCTGGCGCGCTGGGAGAGCGTCACCGGCGGCAATGCCGGGCTGGCTGTCAAGGGCGTCGCTGCCTTCGGCTGGAGCCTGGCCTCGGGCAATGCCTTCTACCTGCTGTGCCTGGCGCTCGCGGTGCTGGCGACGCTGGCGGTGCTGAACCTGTTGCGTTCGCCGACCGGGCGCGCCTTCGTCGCGATCCGCGACTCGGAGATCTCGGCGCAAAGCATGGGCATCCACCTGGCGCGCTACAAGTCGCTCTCGTTCGCGATCTCGGCGGCCCTGGCCGGCCTGGGCGGCGCGCTGTATGCGCACAAGATCAGCTTCCTCTCGCCCGACCAGTTCAACATCGTGCAGTCGATCGACCTGCTGCTGCTGGTGGTGATCGGCGGCCTGGGCTCGGTGCACGGTGCCTTTCTGGGCGCGATCTTCCTGATCGCGATGCCGCAGATGATCGCGCTCGGCAAGGACCTTCTTCCGGAGCCGATCGGGCAGGCCGCCGGGCTGCAGGCGGTGGTGTACGGCGCGGTGCTGATCGCCTTCGTGCTGTTCGAGCCGATGGGTCTGTACGGCCGCTGGCTGAAGGTGCGCACCTGGCTGCAGCTGGTGCCCTTCTACCGCAAGGGCTTGTTCAGGCGCCAGAAGTCCTTCCAGAAGTCGGACCGGGTGAAATGACTGCACCCCAGCCCGCTTCGTTCGCTGCCTCGCGGGCCATGCCGGCGCCCCATCAGGGGCCTGGCGGCGCACCGACAGACGCCGCGGGTCCCGCCCCCTTGCTTTCGGCCCGCCATCTGAGCGTGCGCTTCGGCGGCGTGCTCGCCGTCAGCGACGTGAGCTTCGACGTCCGCAAGGGCGAGGTATTCACGCTGATCGGCCCCAACGGCGCCGGCAAGACGACGGTATTCAACCTGATCAGCCGCATCTACACGCCCACCAGCGGCGAGATCGACTTCGACGGCCGGCCGCTGCTGGGCGTGGCGCCGCACGAAGTGGCCGCGCTCGGCATCGCGCGCACCTTCCAGAACATCGAGCTGTTCGAGCACGCGAGCGTGCTGCAGAACCTGCTGATTGGCCGCCACCGCCACCGCACCAACCCGCTGTGGCGCGAGTTGATCTTCACGCCGTCAGTGCGCGCGGCCGAGCGGGCGACGCGCGAGAAGGTCGAGCAGGTGATCGACTTCCTCGACCTGCAGCACTACCGCGATTCGCTCGTCGCCGGGCTGCCCTACGGCGTGCGCAAGGTGGTCGAGCTCGGACGCGCGCTGGCCACCGAGCCGCGCTTGCTGCTGCTGGACGAACCCTCGTCGGGGCTCAACGTCGAGGAGACCGGCGACATGGCGTTCTGGATCCAGGACATCCAGGCCGACCTCGGCATCACGGTGCTGATGGTCGAGCACGACATGACGCTCGTCTCCAAGGTGTCGGATCGCGTGCTCGCGATGAGCCAGGGCCAGGTGCTGGCGCTTGGCACGCCGCAGGAGGTGCAGGCGCACCCGGGCGTGATCGAGGCCTACCTCGGCGCGGCTGGCGACGTGGCGTCGCTGCGACGCGAGAAGGCGGCCACGCGATGAGCGACGACGCGATCCTGGCGCTGACCAACGTCGAGAGCGCCTACGGCCCGATCCGCGCCATCCGCGGCGTGAGCCTGCGCGTGCGCCCCGGCGAGATCGCTACCGTGCTCGGCTCCAACGGCGCCGGCAAGTCGACGATCCTGAAGACGATCTCGGGCATCATCGACCCGCGCAAGGGCACGGTGGTCTTCCGCGGCGAGGACATCACCGCGCAGGACCCGGCGTTGATCGTCCAACGGGGTCTTTCCCACGTGCCCGAGGGACGCGAGGTGTTCCCGCTGCTGTCGGTGCGCGACAACCTGATGATGGGCGCCTACACGCGCCGCGACCGCGATGCCGTGGCACGCGACCTCGAGATCGTCTTCGGCTACTTTCCGATCCTGAAGGAACGCAGCCACCAGGACGCGGGGCTGCTCTCGGGTGGCCAGCAGCAGATGCTCGCGATCTCGCGCGCGATCATGGCGGCGCCGCAGCTGATCCTGCTCGACGAACCGAGCCTCGGCCTGTCGCCGCTGCTGACGAGCGAGATCTTCCAGATCGTCGTGCGCATCAACCGCGAGCGCGGTACGACGCTGCTCGTCGTCGAGCAGAACGCGAATATGGCGCTCAACGTGGCCGACTACGGCTACGTGCTCGAAAACGGCCGCATCGTGATGGAGGACACCTGCGAGCGCCTGCGCGAAAAGGAAGACATCAAGGAGTTCTACCTGGGCATGAAGGAAGCCGGCGCGCGCGGCGAACGGCGCTGGAAGAAGAAGAAGACATGGCGATGACCGCGCACAAGGGCTTCGGAGCGGCGGCCCCGCCCATTCAATTCGTGGCCGCGGGGTTGTCATGAGCAATCTCTGGGACCTCAGCCACTTGCAGCCCAAGCACGAGATCGCCGTGCCGGGCGAAACCGTGCACGGGATGTTCTGGAACGCGGTGCAGGACCGCGGCGAGATGACCTTCATGCGCGAGAAGCTGCTCGGCATCTGGCGCGCCTGGAGCTGGAACCGCAGCGCCGAGGCGGTCCGCGAGATCGCGATGGGGCTGGCGGCGCTCGGCGTCGAGCCCGGCGAATGTGCGTCGATCCTGGCCAACACCGTCGTCGAATGGCTGCTGGCCGACCTCGCCATCCTCAGTGCGGGCGGCGTTTCCAACGGCATCTACCCGACCGACGCCGCGCCGCAGGTGCAGTACCTGTGCGAGGACTCGCGGACCTCGGTTGTCTTCGTCGAGGACGAGGAACAGCTCGACAAGCTGCTCGAGGTGCGCGCGCAGCTGCCGCTGCTGCGCAGGATCGTCGTGTTCGACATGGAGGGTCTGTCGCACTTCGACGACCCGATGGTGCTGAGCCTGGCCCGGCTGCGGCAACTCGGCCGTGAGCACGACCTGGCGCACCCGGGCGAGTTCGAGCGCCGCTGCGCGAGCCGCGGGCCCGAGGACCTGGCGATCCTGATCTACACCTCGGGCACGACCGGCCGGCCCAAGGGCGCGATGCACTCGCACCGTGGCCTCGTGTACATCACGCGTGGCTACAACACGCTGATCGCGCAACACGAAGGCGACGAGCGCATGTGCTTCCTGCCGCTGTGCCACGTGGCCGAGCGGCTGGGCGGCGAGTATTTCGCGATCTACACCGGGGCCATCCTCAACTTCGTCGAGAACCCCGACACCGTGCCCGAGAACGTGCGCGAGATCGCGCCCACCGCCTTCACCGCCGTGCCGCGGGTGTGGGAGAAGTTCTACTCGGCGGTCACGATCGCCGTCGCCGAAGCGGGGCGGGCGCAACAACTGCTGTACCGCTGGGCGATCGGCGTCGGGCAGCAGGTGGCCGATCGGGTGCTCGCCGCGCAACCGGTGCCGGCGTGGCTGAAGATCGAGTTCACGCTCGCACGCTGGCTGGCGCTGAACAACGTGCGCAAGCTGATCGGCATCCACCGTGCGCGCCTGCTGGTGACCGGTGCAGCGCCGATCTCGCCCGAGCTGGTGCGCTGGTACCTCGCGCTCGGCGTCCCGATGCTCGAGGTCTGGGGCCAGACCGAGTCGGGCGGGGCCTCGACCGGCATGCCCTCGGCGCGCATCAAGCCCGGCTCGATCGGCACGGCCTGCGAGTACAACGAAGTCAAGGTCGACCCCGTCACGGGCGAACTGCTGATCCGCGGGCCGAACGTCTTCATGGGCTACCTGAACCAGCCCGAGAAGACGGCCGAGACCATCGACGCCGAAGGCTGGCTGCACACCGGCGACGTCGGCACCGTCGACGAGGACGGGTATTTCCGGATCACGGATCGGATGCGCGACATCATCATCACGGCCGGCGGCAAGAACATCACGCCGAGCGAGATCGAGAACGACCTGAAGTTCTCGCCCTACATCACGGATGCGGTGGTGGTGGGCGACAAGCGGCCCTACCTGACGGTGATCGTGATGATCGACCTCGAGAACGTCGAGAAATTCGCCCAGGACCACGACATCCCGTTCAGCAATTACACCAGCCTGACCCGTGCGAAGGAAGTGCAGGCGCTGATCTGGAGCGAGGTCGAACGCGTCAACCGCAAGTTCGCACGCGTCGAGCAGATCAAGAAGTTCTTCCTGCTCGAAACCCAGCTCAGCGCGGAGGACGAAGAACTCACGCCGACGATGAAGCTCAAACGCAAGCTGGTCGAGAAGAAGTATGCCGGGCAGATCGAAGCCATGTACCGTTGAAATCACCCCAAGGAGACCGATGATGAAATCCCTTTTCAAGCCGCTCTTTACCCTGCTCGCCGCAGCGCTTGCCTTCGCGGCGGGCGGTGCGCAGGCGCAGTCGCAAGGCGTCAGCAAGGACGAGATCCTGATCGGGTCGATCCAGGATCTGTCGGGCCCGCTGTCCGGGTTCAGCAAGGCGGCGCGCATGGGCATGCAGCTGCGCGTGGACGAGATCAACGAACAGGGCGGCATCAACGGCCGCAAGCTCAAGCTCCTCGTCGAGGACTCGGGCTACGACCCGAAGCGGGCCGTGCTCGCGGCGCAGAAGCTCGTCAACCAGGACAAGATCTTCATCATGATCGGCCACATCGGCACGGCGCAGAACAACGCTGCGATGCCGGTGCAGTTCGAGAAGAACGTCATCAACTTCCTGCCGCTCACCGCCGCGCGCGAGATGTACGAGCCGCTGAGCAGGCTCAAGTTCGCGCTGCTCGCCACGTACTACGACCAGACGCGACTCGTGCTGCCCAAGCTGATGAAGGAAAAGAACGTCAAGAAGGTGTGCACGATCTACCAGGACGACGAATTCGGCCTCGAGGTCATGCGCGGCGGCGAGGCGGCGCTCAAGGCGATGAACATGGAGTACGTCGAGAAGACGACGTACAAGCGCGGCGCAACCGACTTCTCGTCGCAGGTGGCGAAGATGAAGGCGGCCGGCTGCGAGCTGGTGGTGATGGGCACGATCATCCGCGAGACCATCGGCACCATCGCCGAGGCGCGAAAGACCGGCTTCAACCCGGTGATGCTGGGCACCACGGCCTCGTACACCGAACTGATCCACAAGCTCGGCGGGCCGGCGATGAACGGCTTCTACTCGGGCATGTCCTACCAGATTCCGTACGTGGACGAGGGCTCGCCGCAGCTGCGGTTCTGGGCCAACAAGTACAAGACCAAGTTCAACGAAGACCCGTCGGTCTTCTCGGTCTATGGCTACGTGATGGTCGACACCTTCGCCAAGGCCGCGGGCAAGGCAGGCGCCAACCTGACGACCGACAGTTTCGTCAAGGCGATGGAGACGCTGGTGATCCCCGGCGACGTGTTCGGCGGGCCGGACGCGAAATTCACGCCGACGCAGCACCTGGGCAGCGACCTGTCGCGCCTGTCGCAGATCCAGGACGGCAAGTGGAAGGTGATCTCGGAATACATCAAGCCCTGAGCCCGGTTCCCTGAACCCGCGAAGACCGCCTGCGGGCGGCCTTCGCGTTCGCGCCTGCCGCGCGGCCTGTCTCAGCTGACGATGTACGCCGCTGCGCCGGTGCTGAGCAGGCGGCCCTGGGCATCGAAGAACTCCATCCGCGTCGTCGCGACGCGGCTACCCAGGCGGATCACTTCGGCCTTGGCCGTGAACCGCGGCCCTGTGCCCGGGCGCAGGTAGTCGATGCGCAGGTCGATCGTGCCGAGCTTGCCGAAGCGCCCGATGCGCGCCTCGATCGGCTCGTCCATGTGCCGTGCGCCGATGGCCGCCATCACCGCCAGCCCGCCCATCGCGTCGAGTGTGGCGCTGATCACGCCGCCGTGCAGCCGCTGGTGCCCGTGGTGCCCGATCAGTTCTGGCCGCATCGCCAGCTGCGCCTCGGCACGGGCGGGCAGGATCTCGGTGATTTCCAGGCCGAGCGTGCGGTTGAAGACGATCAGCTCCTCGAACAGGTGCTTGAGGTGCGCGACGAACGCGGGCTCGAACGAGGCTTGGGCGTCCGGGATCGATGGAATCGAGGCGGGTTTCATCGTGGGGCCTTTGGTTTGCCGCCCGCGCGGTGGCCGGTCACGTCGCTCGCCCAGCGCGAGCGCGTGCCGCCGGGCGCCTTCGGCGGCGGCGTCATGAACTCGTCGCCCAGCCTGCCCGGCGCCGGCTCGGGCAGCGGCCGGCCCGAGTCGCGCCACTCGGCGGCGGCCTGGAAGCCGTAAGTCTCGGCGTAGCGCTTGAACCACAGGCCCTCCGGCGAGTGGCGGGTGATGCCATCGAACACGGTGGCGAACATTTGCGTCTGCTCCAGGCCCATCGCATCGATCGCCTGATTGATCGTGAGCTTGTGCATCATGAGCTGGTTCTTCGGCACACCGGCGATGCGATCGGCCAGCGCGGCCACCGCGGCGTCCAGTTCGGGGGCGGGCACCGACTGCAAGGCCAGCCCCCAGTCGGCGGCGGTGCGGCCGTCGATCAAGTCGCCGGTGAAGAGCATGCGCTTGGCGCGCTGCGGGCCGAGGCGATAGACCCACATCGCCGTCGTCGGGCAGCCCCAGACGCGGGCCGGCATGTAGCCGATCTTGGCGTCGTCGGCCATCACGATCAGGTCGCAGCACAGCGCAATGTCGCTGCCGCCGGCCGCGGCGTAGCCGTGCACCTTGCAGATCGTCGGCTTGTGGCTGCGCCACAGGCTCATGAAGTCTTCGGTGTTGCGCTTCATGAGGCGATAGTCGCGCATCGGGTCCCAGGGCAGGCCCTGGGTGTAGCGGTTCGTCGCGTCGCCTTCGGCGTAGTGCTTCAGATCGTAGCCGGCGCAGAAGGCGGCGCCGGCGCCCTGCAGCACGATCACGTGGACGCGCTCGTCGGCGTTCGCGGCAGACACGGCGGCGCGGATCTCGCCCGGCATCACGTCATCGATCGCGTTGAGCCGCTCGGGGCGGTCGAGGGTGATCGTCGCGACCCGATCGACGACATCGAGCCTGAGCGTCGCGTAGCCCGGCTTCGCCGCCTTAGTCCTCGTCTTCGTAGCCATGTCGCTTCAGACCCCCAGTTGCCGCGCCGCCAGTTCTTTCATGATCTCTTCGGCGCCGCCGCCGATCATCATCAC
The DNA here is from genome assembly GCA_963779155.1 of uncultured bacterium. Lineage (GTDB taxonomy): Bacteria > Pseudomonadota > Gammaproteobacteria > Burkholderiales > Burkholderiaceae_C > CAIKUF01. The sequence goes on from CAVZXE010000025.1 coordinate 281,465, forward strand.
CTTCACCTCGCGGTAGATGCGCTCGCTCTTCGTGCCGCGCATGAAGCCCATCGCGCCGAGGATCTGCACTGCCTGGTCGGCGCAGAACTGCATCGATTGCGTGGCATGGTTCTTCAGCAGGCACAGCTCGGCCACCCACTGGCTGCCGGTGTCACCGGCTTCCTGGCGCTCGACGAGGGCGTGCAGCCAGGCGCGTGTGCTGAAGAGGCGCATCTGCATGTCCATCAGCTTGTGGCGGATCGCCTGGTGGGTGACGAGCGGCGCACCGAAGGTCTGGCGCTGGCGCGCCCAGTCGAGCGCCTCGTCGTGGCAGACCTGCGCGAAGGCGCAGGCGCCGGCCGACATCAGCAGCCGCTCGCCGTTGAAGTTCTCCATGATCGTCCGGAAGCCCGCGCCCTCTTCGCCGATCAGGTGGTCGGCTGACACCCGGCAGGCGTCGAAGCGAAGATGCGCCGTGTCGCTGCACCACCAGCCCATCTTCGCCAGCGGCGTGCGGGTGAGGCCCGGCGCATCGCCCGGAACCGCGATCAGCGAGATGCCGGCGGCGCCCTTGCCACCGGTCCGCACGGCCACCGTGATCCAGTCCGCGCGCATGCCCGAGGTGATGAACACCTTCTCGCCGTCGATGACCCAGTGCCCGCCGTCGAGCCGTGCCGTGGTGCGGATGCGCGCGACGTCGGAGCCGCCCGACGGTTCGGTGATCGCCAGCGCGGCGACCTTCTCGCCGCGCAACACCGCTGGCAAGATGCGCTGCTTCAGCGCGTCCGAGCCGTGCGCCAGGATCGGCGGAAGGCCGATGTTGTGCGAGAACAGGCTGGCCATCAGGCCGCCACTGCCGGCGCGCGCGATCTCTTCGGTCGCGATCAGTCGGTACCAGCCGTCGGCCAGCGTACCGCCGTATTCCTCCGGGTAGCCGATGCCGAGCAGGCCGACCTGCGCTGCGCGCAGGTACAACTCGCGCGGGAAGGTCTCGGCCTCGTCCCAGGCTGCAACGTTCGGCGCGATCTCGCGCGCGACGAAGGCACGCACGCTGTCGCGGAAGACCTGGTGCTCGGGCAGGAACTTCATCGACGCAGCGGCAACGTGTGCATGTACTTGGCGATGATGCCGAGCATCACCTCGTCGGCGCCGCCGCCGATCGACGCCAGCCGTCCGTCGCGGTACAGCCGCGAGACCGGGTTGTCCCAGGTGTAGCCCATGCCGCCCCAGAACTGCAGGCAGGCGTCGGGCACTTCGCGCAGCAGGCGGCCGGCCTTGAGTTTGGCCATCGACGCCCATTCGGTGACGTCCCTGCCGGCCATGTAGTGCTCGAGCGCCAGGTAGGTCAGCGCGCGCAGCGCCTCGACCTCGGTCTTCAACTCGGCGAGCCGGAAGTGCACGACCTGGTTGTCGAGGATGGCCTGCCCGAACGCCTTGCGCTCGCGGGCGTAATCGGCCGTCTGCGCGATGCAGTTCAGCAGCCCCTGGATCGCGTTGGCGGCGGCCCACATGCGCTCCTCCTGGAACTGCATCATCTGGTAGGTGAATCCCTGGCCCTCCTCGCCGATGCGGTTGGCCCGCGGCACGCGCACGTCGTCGAAGTGGATGAGGCCGGTGTCGCTGGCCATCATGCCGATCTTGCGGATCTTCTGCGCCTTCACGACGCCGGGCGTGTTCATCGGCACGACGATCAGGCTCTTGTTCTTGTGCGCAAGGCCCTCGGAGGTGTTGGCGAGCAGGCACATCCAGTCGGCCTGCAGGCTGTTGGTGATCCACATCTTCGCGCCATTGATCACGTAGTCGCCGCCATCCTTGCGCGCGGTGGTCTTGATGGCCGAGACGTCCGAGCCCGCGCCGGGCTCGGAGACGCCGATGCAGGCGACCGCCTCGCCCGCGATGGCCGGCGCGAGGAACTCGCGCCGCAGCGCATCCGATCCGAAGCGCGCCAGCGCCGGTGTGGCCATGTCCGTCTGCACGCCGATGGCCATCGGGATCGCGCCGCAGTGGATGTGGCCCAGCGTCTCGGCCATAGCCACCGAATACGAGTAGTCGAGCCCGGCGCCGCCGTAGCCCTCGGGCTTGGTCAGGCCGAGCAGGCCGAGCGCGCCGAGCTTCTTGAACACCTCGCGGGCGGGGAAGATCTCGGCCGCCTCCCACTCATCGACGTGCGGGTTGATCTCGTCGTCGATGAAGCGCTTGAGCGTTCGCTGGATCTCTTGGTGCTCGTAACTGAATTGCATCGCACTTCTCGGTGGAGGTATGGATTCCTGATCGGGGCCAGCGGGATCGTGTCAGGGGGCCTGAAGGACCTTCGGCGTCGCCGCCAGGTGAAAGCCGTCGAAGGGCTCGGGCGACTTGCCGGTGCCCACTTCGGGCCAGATACGTTTGGCGTTGGGCGCTGCGCCGTCGACGCGCAGGCAAGCGCCGGAGATGAAGGCAGCCGCCGGCGAGAGCAGGAACACGATCGCCGCCGAGATCTCGCTCTCGGTGCCCAGGCGCCGCGCCGGGACGTGCCGGGCCATGCCGCGGATCAGCGGCCCCATTTCGGGCGGGTACTTGTCCATGCCGCTGCTGGCGATCCAGCCCGGAGCCACGGCGTTCAGCCGCACCGGCGCCCATTCGAGCGCGGCCGTCTCGGTAAAGTTGAGCATGCCGGCTCGTGCCGCGCCGCTGTGGCCCATGCCCGGCATGCCCATCCACATGTCGGCAATGATGTTGACGATGGCACCGCCGTGCGCCTCCATCCACTGCGTGTAGCACTCGCGCGCCATCAGGAAGCCGCCGGTCAGGTTGTTGCGCACCACGGTGTCCCAGCCCTTGGCCTTGATGCTCGCCAGCGGCGCCGGGTACTGGCCCCCGGCGTTGTTGACGAGGCCGTCGATGCGGCCGTGTGCCGCGAGCACGGCGGCGACGGTTGCGGCGACCCCGTCTTCCTCGCGGATGTCGCAGACATGTGCCGACGCATGGCCACTGGCAGCTTCAATTTCCGCCTTGACGCGCTCGAGCTTGTCGGCCTTTCGCCCGAGGAGGGCGACCGTGGCGCCGAGCGCGGCGAGTTCGTGCGCCGTGCAACGCCCGATGCCCGAACCGCCGCCCGTGACGACGACGACCTGGCCCTCGAACAGGCCCGGCCTGAAGACCGATTTGTAGTTCACTTGGTTTCCTCATGTAGGAAGAGCGCCATCGCCGCGTCGGCAACGTCGTTCAGCGATGCGCGCTTCCTGGGGTTGAACCACTGCACCGACCAGTTCAGTGCGCCGAATATCAGCAAGCGGGCCAGCACCGCATCGGCCCGCAGCCGGCCGCTCGCCGCCAGCGCTTCGAGCACGGGGACCCAGGCCGCTTCGTAGGCGCGCTGCAGTCGTGCGATCGCGGCGCGCTGGCGTGCGTTGAGCGAGCGCCATTCGTAGAGCATCACCGGAATGAAGTCGCGGCCCGGGCCGTGCAGCGTGTCGAAGTGGCTGCGGACGAGCTGGCGCAAGGATGCAGCGGGATCGGCCCCGGGCTGCAGCACCTGCGCCTGCCGCGCCAGCGCTGCGCGCATGCCTTCTTCCATCACCGCGTACAGCAGCGCGCTCTTGCTCTTGAAATGATAGAACGGCGACCCCGCATGCATGCCCACCGCCGCGGCGATGTCGCGCGTGGTCGTCGCATCGAAGCCCTTGCGGCGGAACAAGCGCGCCGCCGCGTTGAGGAGCTCTTGGCGCCGGTTGCCCTCGTCGCGCTCGTCCAGCGTCTTGCGCGGCCGCCCTCGCGGGCGGCGCGGTGGCGGCGCTGCTGGCGTAGGAGAAAGAACCGCACTCAATTCGAGGACTCCTCGGCGCAGCGGGCGAAGCGCTGCGGACTCCATTGCTGTGCCGCAAGTGCCTGCTTGCGGCCCATTGCCGTCTTTGAACGTCCGCTACGCGGGACACGACTGGCGCGGCAAAGGCACGTCCGGGCAGGCCGTGGCGCTTCACTGGAGCGGTCGGCGCTGCGCGCCGCCTCCCCTGCGATGCTCGGCCTCGTGGCCCCGTCGCAGAACTCACTTCGCTCACTGCGTTCGCTGCGTTCGGACATCCGCGACGAGTCAGTTGACAACTCGCGCTTCGCGCGAGGCCACGAGCCCTGGCCTTGCAGGCCGCGCCGGGCCAGTCGGCCCGGCCGTTCGCAAGGCGCAAGCGGTCCCCCGGACCGCTTGCCCCCGGGCTCACCTTCTCGGCACCCCAGAGGCGCTGCGCGTCCTGCCCGAACGCGCCTTTGCTGGGACGCGGGCGCTGTTCGCGACAAGAACCACAAGCGTTGCAGCGCGGCGGGCGGTGCCCGGCGGGGGCGATTTCTGTGGCGGCCAGGAGCGGAGGGCTCCAGTCGGCGCGCGCAGGGCGCTTCGTAGACTGACTCGTCGCAGTTGTCTGAGCGCAGAGAGCGAAGCGAGCGAAGTGAGTTGTGCGACGCGACCCCAGGGCGAGCATCGCCGTGGAGTCGCAGCGAAGCGGAGACCGTCACAGCATGAGCCTCCGCCGGGCACCGCCTGCCGCGCCGCGCTAAAGCTACACAAGAGCGGACGCAGGCGAACGGCAATAATGGGCCGAGAGCAGCCTGTCCCGCAGCGGTACATTGCCGGCGCTTCATCGCGCCGGCAAGCCCATCGAACGCGCGATGACTTCCTTCATGATCTCGTTGGTCCCGCCATAGATGCGCTGCACCCGCGAGTCGGCGAACTGGCGGGCGATCGGGTACTCCCACATGAAGCCGTAGCCGCCATGCAGCTGAAGGCATTCGTCGATCACCTTGCATTGCAGGTCGGTCGTCCAATACTTGGCCATCGACGCGGTGGCGGTGTCGAGTTCTTGCTTCATCAGCAGTTCGATGCAGCGATCGACGAACACGCGCGCAACCTGCACCTGCGTCTGCAGTTCGGCGAGCGTGAAGCGGGTGTTCTGGAACGCGGCCACTGCCTGGCCGAAGGCCTTGCGCTCCTTCACGTAGTCGATGGTCCGGTCGATCGCAACCTGGGCGCTGGCCACCGCCGCGATCGCGATCTGCAGCCGCTCCCAGGGCAGCTCCTGCATCAGGCTGACGAAGCCGCCGTTCTCGGCGCCGAGCAGGTTGCCGAGCGGCACCTTCACGTTGTCGAAGAAGAGCTCTGAGGTGTCCTGCGCCTTCAGGCCGAGCTTCTTCAGGCGCTTTCCGGTCTCGAAGCCGGCCATGCCACGCTCGACCACCAGCAGGCTCGTGCCCTTGGCGCCGGCCTCGGGGTTGGTCTTGGCGACGACGATCACCAGGTCGGCATGCCAGCCGTTGGTGATGAAGGTCTTCGAGCCGTTGAGCAGGTAGTGGTCATCCTGGCGGATGGCCGTCGTCTTGACGGCCTGCAGGTCGGAGCCGGCCGCGGGTTCGCTCATCGCGATCGCGCCGATCATTTCGCCGCTGGCCAACCGCGGCAGCCAGCGCTGCTTCTGCTCCTCGCTGCCGTAGCGCAGCAGGTAGGGGGCGACGATCTCGGAGTGCAGACCGAAGCCGATGCCGCTGCAACCGGCGCGCGAGAGCTCCTCGATCTGCACGATCGAGAACAGCTTGTCGGCGCCGGCGCCGCCGTAGGCCTCGGGCATCGTCATGCACAGGAGCCCATTCGCGCCTGCCTTGCGCCAGACCTCTCGGTCGACGTAGCCCTGGTCCTCCCACGCTGCATGGTGGGGTGCAATCTCGCGCTCGATGAAGCGGCGCACGCTGTCGCGAAACGCTACGTGGTCGGCATTGAAGAGCATGCGTTCGATCATCGTGGTCCCATTTACACAAAGCATCCGCTTTGCGTAAAGTCTATACTGATTCAGTTTTCCCAAGGAGAGGCGCGATGGCTCAGGCATTCATCTTCGACGCGGTGCGCACGCCGCGCGGCAAGGGCAAGAGGGACGGCAGCCTGCACGAGGTCAAGCCGGTCGATCTGCTCGCCGGCCTGCTGGTCAAGCTGCAGCAGCGGCACGACTTCGATCCGGCGGCCCTCGACGACGTGGTGATGGGCGTCGTCTCGCCGGTCGGCGAGCAGGGTTCGGTCATCGCCAAGACGGCTCTGCTCAAGGCAGGCTGGGACTTCACGGTCAGCGGGGTGCAGATCAACCGCTTCTGCGCGTCGGGCCTGGAGGCGGTGAACCTGGCGGCGCAGAAGGTCGCCAGCGGCTGGGAAGACCTGGTGATCGCCGGCGGCGTGGAAAGCATGTCGCGGGTGCCGATCGGCTCCGATGGCGGCGCCTGGGCGCAGGACCCGGAGACCAATGCGCGCACCGGCTTCGTGCCGCAGGGCATCGGCGCCGACCTGATCGCCACGCTCGGCGGCTGGGGGCGCGAGGACGTGGACGCGTTCGCGCTCGCCTCGCAGCAGCGCGCCGCGGCCGCGCAGGCCGAGGGCCGCTTCGACCGCTCGGTGATGGCGGTCGAGGACGCGATCGGCCTGCCGATTCTCGAGCGCGACGAGTTCATCAAGCCGCGCACGACGATGGAGGGCCTGGCCGCACTGAAGGTTGCATTCGCCGACCTCGGCGCGATGGGCTTCGATGCGGTGGCGCTGACCCGCTACCCCGAGGTCGAACGCATCCACCACGTGCACACCGCCGGCAATTCGTCGGGTATCGTCGACGGTGCCGCGGCGGTGCTGGTCGGGAGCGAGGCCAAGGGCAGGGCGCTCGGGCTCGCGCCGCGGGCGCGGATCGTCGCGACGGCGTTGTCGGGGGCCGACCCGACCATCATGCTGACCGGCCCGATGCCGGCCACCCGCAAGGCGCTCGCCAAGGCCGGGCTGACGATCGCCGACATCGATCTGTTCGAGGTCAACGAGGCCTTTGCCGCAGTGCCGATGCGCTTCATGCGGGAGATGGGCGTGCCGCACGAGAAGCTCAATGTCAACGGCGGCGCGATCGCGATGGGCCACCCGCTGGGCGCCACCGGCGCGATGCTGGTCGGCACGCTGCTCGACGAGCTCGAGCGGCGCCAGTTGAAGCGCGGCCTCGTCACCTTGTGTGTCGGCGGCGGCATGGGCATCGCCACCATCATCGAACGGGTCTGAACGGAATCCACCTATGCAAACCATCCGCTACGAGCTCGCTCCCGACGGCATCGCCACGCTGACCTTCGACGAGCCCGGCTCGCCGGTCAACACGATGACGCTGCAGTGGCAACAGGACATGATCGCCGCCGTCGACCAGGTGGTGCGGGACAAGGAGCGCATCAAGGGCGTGCTGCTCGGTTCGGCGAAGAGCACCTTCTTCGCCGGGGCCGAGCTGAAGGGTGTGCTCAAGCTCACCGCTGCCGACGCGGCAGAAGGCTTTGCCCAGATCGAGGCGCTGAAGAAGAGCTTTCGACGCCTCGAAACCATGGGTCGGCCGGTTGTTGCGCTGCTGGGCGGCGCCGCACTCGGCGGCGGCTGGGAAGTGGCGCTCGCCGCGCACGCCCGCTTCGCGCTGGACGACGCAAAGATACAGTTCGGCACCCCCGAGGTGTCGCTGGGCCTCATTCCCGGCGCGACCGGGATCACCAAGACCGTGCGTTTGCTGGGCTTGATGGGCGCGCAGCCCTACCTCGTCGAGGGCAGGCTCTTCAACCCGCGGCAAGCGCTCGAGATCGGCATGGTGCAGGGTCTGGGTGCGAGCGTCGACGAACTGCGCGCCCTCGCCTTGGCCTGGATCGCCGAGCACCCCGACGCCGCGCAGCCCTGGGACCGCAGGGACTACAAGATGCCCGGCGGCACGCCGTCGAGCCCCAAGATCGCGTTGGGGCTCGTGGTCGCTCCGGCCATGCTGGCGGCCAGGACGCGCGGCCTGTACCCGGCGCCGCAGGCAATCCTCGAGACGATGGTCGAGGGCGCGATGGTCGACTACGACACCGCCACCCGGATCGAGAGCCGCAAGCTGGCCCGCCTCATGGTCGGCCAGAACGCCAAGAACATGATCACGGCGTTCTTCTTCAATCTCAATGCGATCCGGGCGGGCAAGTCGCGGCCGGGAACGTCGCCGCGCTGGAGGCCGGCGAAGGTCGGCGTGCTCGGCGCCGGCATGATGGGGGCGGGTATCGCGCATGCCAACGCGTCGCGCGGCATGGCCAGCGTCCTGAAGGACGTGAGCCTCGACAAGGCGCAGGCCGGCAAGGGCTGCAGCGAGAAGCTCGCGGCCAAGGCGGTCGCGCGTGGCCGCATGAACGAGCCGCAGAAGGCGCAGATGCTGTCGCTGATCACGCCGACTGCCGACGCCGCCGACTTGAAGGGCTGCGACCTGATCATCGAGGCGGTGTTCGAGCAGCGCGAGCTCAAGGCGAGCGTGACCCGGGAGGCCGAACCGATGCTTGCGCCGGGCGGGGTGTTCGCGTCGAACACCTCGACGCTGCCGATCAGCAGCCTGGCCAAGGCGAGCGCGGATCCGGCGCGCTTTGTCGGCCTGCACTTCTTCTCGCCAGTCGACAAGATGAAGCTCGTCGAGATCATCCGCGGCAAGGAGACCGCCGACGAGACGATCGCCCGCGCCTACGACTACGTCCTGGCGATCGGCAAGACGCCGATCGTCGTCAACGATTCGCGCGGATTCTTCACCAGCCGCGTGTTCGGCACCTTCGTGATGGAAGGCGTCGCGATGCTGGCCGAAGGGCTGCCCGCGCCGCTGATCGAGCATGCGGGCCTGGCGGCGGGAATGCCGGTCGGGCCGCTGGCAGTGCTCGACGAAACCTCGCTGTCGCTGTCGGTCCACGTGCTCGAGCAGACCCGCGCCGATCTGGCCGCGGAAGGCAAGAGCTTCGAGGCCGACGCCGGGCAGCGCCTGGTCGAGATGATGGTCAAGGAGTTGAAGCGGCCGGGCCGGGCTGGCGGCGGAGGCTTCTACGACTATCCTGCGGGGCAGCCGAAATCACTGTGGCCCGGGCTGAAGTCGCACTTCGAGAAGCCCGGCGTTCACGCCGGCGTGGCCGAACTGTCGCAGCGCATGCTCTACCGCCAGGCGATCGAGACGGCACGCTGCCTCGCCGAAGGTGTGCTGACCAGCACCCACGATGCCAACATCGGCTCGATCTTCGGGATCGGCTTTCCGGCCTGGACCGGCGGCGCGATGCAGTTCATCTACAGCGAGGGCATTGCGACGTTCGAGGCCAACGCCGCGGCGCTGGCGGCCCGGCACGGGCCGCGCTTCGCGCTGACCCCGCAGGTCCTTGCCTGCATCGCCAGGCACGCGCCCTGACCGGCGCATCGGCGGGGCGGCGCCGATCTACTTCTGAGTCAGCACCCAGGCCGCCAGCTGCTTGGCCTCGGCCTCGCTGACTTGCGGATTGGCCGGCATCGGCACCGGCCCCCACACGCCCGAGCCGCCCTTCATGATCTTCTGCGCGAGCTTGTTGGCGGCTTCCTTGTCGCCGGCGTACTTTGCCGCGACGTCCTTGTACGAGGGCCCGACGACCTTCTTGTCGACCTGATGGCAGGCCAGGCAGTTCTTCTTGCTCGCCAACTGGGCGTCGGCCCATGCCGGACCGGCCAGCATCGCGGCGGCCGCTGCGATCAACACGGGGTGGGACGGCTTCATGAGTTTGTTCCTGGGTTCTGCGAGCGATGTTGGACTACAGTGCGATCAACGCATTCTAGAAGTTCGCGGTTGACCGCGACAGCTTCGGGGCGGCTTCCACGCCGGGTGCAAACAGGAGTTCCAGCCATGGCTTTCGTCGTTCTCGGGGTGCTTCTGCTGGGTCTCAAGTGGGCCGAGTTCGGGCCGGTCGGCGCCTGGTCGTGGTGGGTCGTGCTCGCGCCCTTCGCTGCTGCCGCGGTTTGGTGGGCCTGGGCTGATGCCAGCGGCTACACCAAGCGTCGCGCCATGGAGCGCATGGAAGCCAAGAAAGGCGAACGCCGGCAGCGCAACATGGACGCGCTGGGCACCGGCCCGAGGCGCAAGTAGCCTTGGTCAGCGCCGGGCTTTGCGCGCCGGACTCAATCGAAGCGGTCGAGCACGGCGCCGAGTGAAGCGCTCGACGAGTTGAACGCGAACTTGGCCAGCACGCCGCGGGTGTAGCGCGGGGCCGGCGCCTTCCACGCCGCGCGGCGAGCTGCCAGCACGTCGTCGGCGACGTCGAGCTGCAAGAGCAGGCGGTGGGCGTCGATGGTGATCCGGTCGCCCTCCTGCACCAGCGCGATGTTGCCGCCCGCATAGGCCTCCGGCGCGACGTGCCCGACCACCATGCCCCAGGTGCCGCCCGAGAAGCGCCCGTCGGTGACGAGGCCGACCGACTCGCCGAGCCCCTGGCCGATCAGCGCACCTGTCGGCGCCAGCATCTCGGGCATGCCTGGCGCGCCCTTGGGGCCGAGGTAGCGCAACACCATCACGTCGCCGGCGACGATTTGCTTGCCCATGATGGCGGCGAGCGCCGACTGCTCGTCGTCGAACACCCGCGCGGGGCCCGTCATCACCGGGTTCTTCAGGCCCGTGATCTTGGCCACGCAGCCCTCGGGCGAGAGGTTGCCCTTCAGGATCGCGAGGTGGCCGTGCGCGTACATCGGGTTCGTGATCGGCCGAATCACGTCCTGGTCGGCGCGCGGCGCATCGGGCACGTCCGCCAGGTTCTCGGCCACGGTCTTGCCGGTGATGGTGATGCAGTCGCCGTGCAGCAGGCCAGCCTTCAGCAACACCTTCATCACCTGCGGAATGCCGCCCGCCCGGTGAAGGTCGACCGCGAGGTACTTGCCCGAGGGCTTCAGGTCGCACAGCACGGGCACTTTCTGCCGGACGCGCTCGAAGTCGTCGATGTGCCACTCGACACCCGCCGCATGCGCGATGGCCAGGAAGTGCAGCACCGCATTGGTCGAGCCGCCGGTGGCCATGATGACGGCGACGGCGTTCTCGATGCTCTTTCGGGTCACGATGTCGCGCGGCTTCAGGTCGGCCTTGACGGCCTCGACGAGCACGCGGGCGGCTGCGCTGGCGGCGGCGCCAATCTCGTCGTGCGGATTGGCCATCGTGCTCGAATACGGCAGGCTCATACCCAGCGCCTCGAAGGCTGAACTCATCGTGTTGGCGGTGTACATGCCGCCGCACGAGCCGGTGCCCGGGATCGCGCGGCGCTCGATCTGGCAGAAGTCCTCCTCGGCCATCTTGCCCGCCGTGAACTGGCCGACGGCCTCGAACACGCTGACGATGTTCAGGTCCTGCCCCTTGTAGCGCCCGGGCAGGATCGTGCCGCCATAGACAAAGATGCCGGGCACGTTGGCACGCAGCATGCCCATCATCGCGCCGGGCATGTTCTTGTCGCAGCCGCCGATCGTCACCACGCCGTCCATCCACTGCCCGAGCACGCAGGTCTCGATGCAGTCGGCGATCACCTCGCGCGAGACCAGGCTGTACTTCATGCCCTCGGTGCCCATCGCCATCCCGTCGGAGATCGTCGGGGTGCCGAAGATCTGTGCGTTGCCGCCTGCGGCCTCGATGCCGGCGACGGCCGCGTCGGCGAGCTTTTGCAGCCCGGCATTGCATGGCGTGATGGTCGAATGCGCGTTGGCCACGCCGATCATCGGTTTCTTGAAATCGCCCTCCTCGTAGCCCAGTGCGTAGTACATCGAACGGTTCGGCGCGCGGGCCACGCCTTCGGTGATGTTCCTGGACCGGCGGTTGATGCTCATGGTGGGGCCTTGCATGGATGGGGAGTAGGGGCGCCACGCGCCCACATCAAGGCGAAACTATAGCCGCGCCGTATCATCCGCTGCCCCGGACCTCGCCGAACGCGCATGCTCATCCATCCCCAGTTCAACGCCGTTGCCGTACAGGTCGGCCCGCTCGCCATCCACTGGTACGGACTGACCTATCTGGTGGCGTTCGGCTTGTTCCTGTGGCTGGCGTCGCTGCGCGTCAAGCTGGAGCCCTTCGCCCGTGGTGGCTGGACGCGCCGCGATGTCGAGGACCTGCTGTTCTATGGCGTCCTCGGCGTGGTGATCGGCGGGCGTCTGGGCTACGTGCTGTTCTACAAGCCGGGCTACTACGCCGGCAACCCGCTCGAGGTGTTCGCGGTCTGGAAAGGGGGCATGTCGTTTCATGGTGGCATGCTCGGCGTGTTCGCCGCGATGGCGCTCTTCGCGCGCCAGAGCGGGCGGACCTTCCTCGAAGTGACCGACCTGATCGCTCCCTGCGTGCCGACCGGGCTGGCCTCGGGTCGCGTCGGCAACTTCATCAACGGCGAACTGTGGGGCAGGGCGGCCGACCCGAACCTGCCGTGGGCGATGGTGTTTCCGCAGTCGGGAGTCGACATTCCACGCCACCCGTCGCAGATCTACCAGTTCCTGCTCGAAGGCCTGCTGCTGTTCGCGCTGCTGTGGTGGTATGCGCGCCGGCCCGCCGCCTACCTCGGCGCGCGAGGCCAGCCGGTCTGGGGCAAGGTGTCGGGTGCATTCCTCGGCGGCTACGGCGTGCTGCGATTCGTCGCCGAATACTTCCGCGAGCCCGACAGCTTCCTCGGCCTGCTCGCGCTCGGACTCAGCATGGGCCAATGGCTGTGCGTGCCGATGATCGTCTCGGGCGCGTGGATGTGGGTTTGGGCCACGCGGCGGGGTGCGGCGCACGAGACGAGATAACATTTCCCGATGCGCCAGGTCTTCCTCGACACCGAAACCACCGGCCTCAGCCCCGAGTCAGGCGACCGGATCATCGAGATCGGCTGCGTGGAGATGCTCAACCGCCGCCTGTCCGGCAACGACCTGCACTTCTACCTGAACCCCGAGCGGCCCAGCAGCGAGGATGCGGTGCGCATCCACGGCCTGACCGACGAGTTCCTGGCCGACAAGCCGCTGTTCGCGAGCATCGCCGACCGCTTGCTCGAGTACCTGGCAGGCGCCGAGGTGATCATCCACAACGCCGGCTTCGACCTTGGCTTCCTGAACGAGGAACTGCGCCGCCTGCGGCGGCCGAGGTTTGCCGAGGTGGTGGCGCGCATCACCGACAGCCTGGCGATGGCGCGCGAGATGTTTCCCGGCAAGTCGAATTCGCTCGACGCGCTGTGCAAGCGGCTCGAGGTTGACAACACCGGCCGCAACCTGCACGGTGCGCTGCTCGACGCGGGCCTGCTGGCCGAGGTCTACGTCCGTATGACGCGCGGCCAGGATTCTCTGGTCATCGACGACCTGCAAGGCCCGAGCGCCGAGTCGGCGATGGACGCGGTGGATTTCAGCGCATACACGCTGCGGGTGCCGGAACCCAGCGCCGACGAGTTGGCTGCCCATGAAGCGGTGCTCGCGGCCATCGACAAGGCATCTGGCGGCAAGACGATTTGGCGACGGGCTGTGGCATAATTTCGCGCTTCGCGAAGCGCGACTGAAGCAGCATCCAGGGCGGTTAGCTCAGGGGTAGAGCACAGCATTCACACTGCTGGGGTCGCAGGTTCGAAGCCTGCACCGCCCACCAAGACAGGAACGGCCCGCAGGTCTTCGGATACGCGGGCCGTTTTCGCGAGCGGCTCACGCGCACAGCCGCCGACGGGCCGGCGCCGCCCATCGCAATCGCGCCGCGGGAGCTCTCAGCCGCCAGGTCCAAGGTGGACCGGCACGCTGCGAGTTCGACCCGGCGGCAGGGCGTGCGATTCGCGTCGCGGCGTGCGTGGCGGCGAACGGAAAGGCGCGACGGGTTCGTACGCGCAGCCGCCGCGATCCAGCGCCCAGCCCTCGGTCGCTTCGCTCATCGTGAAGGCCTGCACGCAGCGCGCTCCCTGCAGGATCGTGCCGGCCCGCAGCACCGCTTGCTCGGCCTGCCCGGGACTCAGCTGGCCTGCGAGGCGCATCCAGCAGCGCAGGACCAACGGGTGGCGCCAGGCGTCCTCCAATGCCCAGACCCTCGCCTGTGCGTCGCAGCGGCGACCGCGTTCCAGGATGCGCGGCAGCAAGGCATGCACGAAGCGCTGAAAGTCGCGCCGGACGGACGCGCCCGGCAACAGCGCCTCGATCCTGGCGAGGCGGGTGCTCCAGCCGTCCTGTCCGAACTGCCGCGTCACGAGGGCCTGCAGCGCCTGGATCGGGTTGAACAGCCGCACGCGATTGGGCGGCAGCACGAGCAGTGGCAGGGCTGTCGCCTGCGCGTGCGGCAGCTCGGTGACGAACGAGCACAGCACGGCGAGACGCGCCCACTGGGCGGCATCGAGCCCGAGGAGTGCGGCCTGGCCAGCCCCCTCTGGTCGGCCAGCTCCCGGCGCCGGCAGGGTCTCGGCCAGGCGCATCAGCGCGAGCGCGTCTTCGAATCCGCGGCGACCCTTGGCCACGCTGGCGCGCAGGCTCATCACCACGAGGTTGCCGGCGGCGTAGCCGGCGTCGTCGCGGACGCGGACGATCGTGCCATCGTCTGGATCACCGTGCTGGCGATCGATCGCCTCGCGCGTGATCGGGCACCACGCGACGTCGATCTGGCGCAAATAGTTCGGCGACACCTGCACGCCTTCGAAGGCACGGCCATTTTGCCAGGCGTCCAGGCGCAACTGCAGCCACTGGCGCACGGGGCGCGTCGGCGACAGCGTGCGCGTGCCGAAGGTGGCCCGGCCGCTCTCCCAGCCCCGGCGCAGCGATGAACTGGTGGCGAGGGGCTCGACCGGCGGCCTGAGTGCGTGGTGGGCAAAGTCCCAGCCCAACTCGAAGCCTAGGCTCGTGTCGGCAGGCTGGGCATCTAATGGAAGGATCGCTTGGGCCATCGGTGTTTCCTCGGTGAGCGCCGGGCAAGCGGCCCGGGACGAGGCGCAGTTTCCCGCCCAACAGGCTCACCACGTGAGCCAGCATCACGGCAAGTGCGAGAATCCCCGCCGATGGACCGCACCGAACGCTTCTACAAGATCGAACTGCTGATCCGCAACCGCGGCGGCGTCAACTTCAAGACGCTGCTCGGCGAGTTGGAGGTCTCGCCGGCAACGCTCAAGCGCGACCTGCAGTACCTGCGCGAGCGCATGGACGCGCCGATCGTCTATGACCGCGACGGCGACGCCTATCGCTTCGCTGCCGTGGCGGCGTCGCGCCCGGCCAGCCATGAACTGCCCGGCGTTTGGTTCAGCGAACAGGAAATCCACGCGCTGCTGACCATGCACCATCTGATCGCCGGCCTCGACGCCGATGGCGTGCTCAGCCGCCATCTGCAGCCGATGCAGGACAAGCTCAACGGCATGCTCGGCGCCAACGCGCAGGAGTCGCGCCAGATGATGAAGCGTGTTCGCATTCTCAGCGCCGCGGCGCGGCCGGTGCCCAGCCGCCACTTCGAGCTCGTGGGTGGCGCGTTGCAGAGGCGCCAGCGCCTGCGCCTGCGTTATCAAACGCGCAGCACGGGCACGCGTTCGGAGCGCGAGGTATCGCCGCTGAGGCTGGTGCACTACCGCAGCACCTGGTACCTCGACGCTTGGTGCCATCGCGCCGACGCGCTGCGGCGCTTCGCGCTCGACGCGATCGAGCACGCGGAGCTGCTGGAGCAGCGCGCGAAGGAGGTTGCGATGAAGACCGTCGAGGCCGAGCTCGATGGCGGCTACGGCATCTTCAGCGGCAAGGCGGCGCACTGGGCAACGCTGCTGTTCGACGCCGGGGCTGCGCAGTGGGTCGCCAACGAGACCTGGCATCCCGAGCAGCAGGGCCGATGGCGGGGCGACGGGCGCTACGAACTGCACCTGCCGTGTGCCGACGGCACCGAGCTGGTGATGGATGTCTTGCGCTACGCCGGCCAGGTCGAGGTGCTTGCCGATGCTCCGCTGCGCGACGCGTTCAGGGCCCGGCTGACGGGTGCGCAGAGGCGGTGCGAATGAGCGTCGAGTCGGTCGATGCGGTGGTGATCGGCGCCGGCGTCGTCGGGCTGGCGGTCGGCCGCGCGTTGGCGCAGCGCGGGCTGGAGACGTTCGTGCTCGAACGGGAGAGCGCCATCGGCACCGGCATCAGCTCGCGCAACAGCGAGGTCATCCACGCCGGGCTGTACTACCCGCGCGGGTCGTTGAAGGCCAGGCTGTGCGTCAATGGGCGCGAGCGGCTCTATGCGTTTTGCGAGTCGCACGGCGTGGCGCGCCGGCGCTGCGGGAAGCTGGTGGTCGCGACGGCGCCCGGGCAGTTGCCGGGGCTGGCGCAACTGGCCGAACGGGCGCGCGCGAACGGCGTGCACGACCTGAAGCTGCTTGACGCCGCCGAGGCGCATGCGCTCGAGCCGGCGTTGTGCTGCGACGCCGCGCTGCTGTCGCCGTCCAGCGGCATCATCGACAGCCATGGCCTGATGCTGGCGTTGCAGGGCGATCTCGAACGCGCCGGCGGGGCGCTCGGCCTTGTTTCGCCGGTCGAGGCGTTGCATTGCGGCGCCGATTGGCACCGGCTCGAGGTCGGCGGCGACGAGCCGATGGCGCTGCGGGCGCGGATCGTCATCAACGCCGCAGGCCTGCGCGCGCCGGCGCTGGCGGCGGCGACACAGGGCCTGGAGGCGCGCCACGTGCCGCGGGCACGCTTCAGCAAGGGAAGCTACTACGCGCTGTCGGGCAGGGCGCCATTCGCCCGTCTCGTCTACCCGATGCCGCAGGACGCCTGGCTCGGCGTGCACCTGACGCTCGACCTCGCTGGACAGGCCCGCTTCGGGCCCGACGCGCAATGGCTGGACATCGCCAGCGCCGACGAGATCGACTACCGCGTCGATCCGGCGGGCGCCGACAACTTCTACGCCGACGTCCGCCGCTACTGGCCGGGGCTGCCCGACGGCGCCTTGCAGCCGGCCTACAGCGGCGTGAGGCCCAAGATCCACGGCCCGGGCGAGCCGGCGCCCGACTTCGGCGTGCAGGGCCCGCGCGAGCACGGCGTGCCGGGGCTCGTCAACCTGTTCGGCATCGAGTCGCCCGGGCTGACGAGTTGCCTAGCGCTGGCCGACGAGGTGCTGGCTCGGCTGGACGCGTGAGCAGCGTCGGGCTGCGCCGCGCCGCGCAAGATGAGCGTGGTGCGCCCCTCAGGTTGCCAGTTCGCCCGCCACCCACCGCCCGTCGCGCAGCACCTCGTGCGGCCTGAACTGGGCCTTGTAGGTCATCTTCGGGCTCTCGGCGATCCAGTATCCGAGGTAGACGTGGGGCAGCTTCAGCAGCCGGGTCTGCTCGATCTGCCACAGCACGTTGTAGGTGCCGTAGCTCGCGCGCGGCTCGGGCTCGTAGAAGGTATAGACGGCCGAGAGCCCGTCGTTCAGGACGTCCACGATCGAGACCATCTTCAGCCCGCCCAACCCCGCCTCCGAAGGCTCGCGGAACTCGACCAGGCGCGAATTGACGCGGCTCTGGAGCAGGAACTGCGTGTACTGGTCGATGCTGTCGTGATCCATCCCGCCGCCGCTGTGGCGGCCGGCCTGGTAGCGCAGGTAGAGCTGGTAGTGCTCGGGCACGAAGCACAGCCGCAGCACGCGGGCCTGCAGCGTGCCGTGCGCGCGCGCGGCACGGCGCTGGCTGCGCGTCGGCACGAAGCCGGCCACCGGAACGCGCAGCGGCACGCAGGCACGGCAGCCGTCGCAATAGGGGCGATAGGTGAACATGCCGCTACGGCGAAAACCGTTGGCGACCAGACCCGAGTAGGCGTCGGCATTGATCAGGTGGCTGGGCGTCGCGACCTGCGAGCGCGCCAAGCGCTGCGGAAGGTAGCTGCACGGGTAGGGCGCCGTGGCGTAGAACTGAAGCGACGAAAGCGGGAGCTCTTTCGGGTAGGTCACGGGCCGGGTTCCTCGATCCGGGGCGCGTCGGGCGTGGCGCGCAGACGCTCCCAGTGCGGCGGATCATAGGTCCACTCGCGAACGGGCGGCTCCCTCAGGCGCGGGGCGACGAGACCTTCGAACACCGGGCGGGAAATCTCGCGCGCGCCGAGCGATGCCAGGTGCCCGGTGCGCTGCTGGCAATCGATCAGGTCGACTCCATGTGCCCGGCAGAAGCACACCAGCGCCGCGAGCGCGATCTTCGAGGCGTCGCTGCGGTGCGAGAACATCGACTCGCCGAAGAACATCCGGCCGAGGCTGACGCCGTACAGGCCGCCGACGAGCTCGCCGTCGATCCAGGTCTCGAAGCTGTGCACCGCCGGCCAGGCGCAATAGGCGTCGACCATCTCGGGCATGATCCAGGTGCCGTCCTGGCCGTCGCGTGGCGTTTCGGCGCAGGCCTGCATCACCTGGCGCAGCGCGCTGTCGATGCGCAGTTCGCAGTTCGGCGACCGGGCGAAGCGCATCACGGTCTTGCGCAGCGAGCGCGACAGCCTGAACTCGTCCACCGGCAGCACCATGCGCGGGTCGGGCGCCCACCACAGCACCGGCTGCCCTGCGCCGTACCAGGGAAAGATGCCGTGCGAGTAGGCCTCGATCAGCCGCCGCTGCGTGATCTCGCCACCCGCGGCCAGCAGGCCGGGCGCCTCGCTGTCGGCAGGCAGGGCCCGCGAGGTCGGCGGCAGCGGCTGGTTCGGGCCGGCGAGCCAGGCGATCACGGCGCGCTCGGCCCGAAGCGGCCCCGCTACTTGCGGCGCGTGGCGCCGGCGGCCGGCTTGGCCGGGGCGCCCTGCTGCAAGCCCTCGGACATGCCGATCAGCACGCCGCTGACCAGCGTGGAGTAGCTCTGCATCATGGCCTGCGCGGCGCGCAGGCCGGCCGAGCGGCTGTCGCGCAGCGCGGTATGGGCCTGCGCCAGCATCTGTTCGACCGTCTGGCTGGCCCCCGCGCCGGTGCTCGTGCCCTTGAGCTTCATCGCCTCGAGAACCTGGTCCCACGGGCCCGGCAACGGTTGGCCGGCGCCCTGTGCCGCCTTGCTCACGGTCGTGAAGAACATGTCCTCCATCTTCTCCAGGTTGGCGAGCACGCCCTTGATCTGCTTCTCCTGCACATCGACGCCCTGGCTGACGAACTGCTCCAGCGCCCGGCGATTGGCCTCCACGGTCTTGAGCAGCGCGGCGTCCATGCCGGCGAAGGCCTGGCCAAGCAGGGCTTCGACATCGGGCAGCGGCAGGCCGCTCTTGGCCGCGCCTGCGGAGGCGGCCTCGGTCACGGTCTTGAGTACGCCGCGGATGTTGGCCAGCGTCAGCTCGCGCCCCTGCAGCGCCTTGAGGGTCGCTTCGCTGACGCCCTTGCGCAACGCCTCGCCCTGCTTGGCCGTGGCCTGCGAGAACATGTTGACCAGCGCTTCCTGGTCGATGCCCGACTTGATCATGAATGCTCCTTGGGTGAAGGTTGTCGTTGCGGTCTCAGACCTCGCCAAGCCGCCCCAAGAGGTTTGTGCTCTCCTTGGGCGGCGATGCCGAAGGCATCGTGGGGCCGTCAATCACTGCATGTGCTGACCGCCATTGATGGCGATGTTCGCCCCGGTCACGAACGCGGCCTCTTCCGAGGCCAGGTAGATGATCAGCCCGGCGACTTCCTCGGGCTTGCCCAGGCGCCCGACCGGTATCTGCGGCAGGATCTTGGAGTCGAGAATGTCCTTCGGAATCGCGGTCACCATCTTGGTCCCGATATAGCCCGGCGAGATCGTGTTGACGGTGACGTTCTTCTTCGCCACCTCCAGGGCCAGCGCCTTGGTGAAACCGTGCACGCCCGCCTTGGCGGCCGAGTAGTTGGTCTGCCCGAACGCGCCCTTGGAGCCGTTGACCGACGAGACGTTGATGATGCGGCCCCAGCCGCGATCGACCATGCCATCGGCGACCTGCTTGGTCATGTTGAACAGGCTATCCAGGTTGGTGCGCATCACCGCGTCCCAGTTGACCTTGTCCATTTTCTTGAAGGTCATGTCGCGCGTGATGCCGGCGTTGTTGACCAGCACGTCGATCGGGCCGGCCTGTGCCTGAACTTCGGCCACCGCCCGGGTGCAGGAGTCGAAGTCGGCCACGTCGCAGGCCACGGCCAGGATGTCGTAGCCGCGGGCCTTCATGTCGGCCACCCACTCGGCGTGCTTGGTATTGCCCGGCGAGTAGGTCACGGCCACCTTGTAGCCGGCATCGGCCATCTTGGTGGAGATCGTTTCGCCCAGGCCGCCCATGCCGCCAGTCACCAGAACCACCTTTTGCTTTGCCATGTCTGTCTCCTTTGGTGTTGAGTGAAAGTGAATGCTTCAGCGCTCGATCGTCAGCGCCACGCCCATGCCGCCGCCGATGCACAGCGACGCGATGCCCTTGTGGGCGTTGCGCTTGATCATCTCGTGG
Source organism: uncultured bacterium (assembly GCA_963779155.1). Lineage (GTDB taxonomy): Bacteria > Pseudomonadota > Gammaproteobacteria > Burkholderiales > Burkholderiaceae_C > CAIKUF01. Next base: position 301,557 of record CAVZXE010000025.1, read on the forward strand.
ATCAGGGTCACGAGGATCCGGCAGCCCGAGGCGCCGATCGGATGCCCGATCGCGATGGCGCCGCCATTGACGTTGACCTTGCTCGTGTCCCAGCCCATCTCGGCGTGCACCGCGCAGGCCTGGGCGGCGAAAGCTTCGTTGATCTCCAGCAGGTCCAGGTCGGCCGGCTTCCAGCCGGCGCGCTCGAGCGCCTTGCGTGCTGCCGGCACCGGGCCCATGCCCATGTATGCCGGATCCAGGCCGGCGCTGGCGTACGAGGCGATGCGCCCCAGCGGCGCCAAGCCGAGGGCTGCCGCCTTCTTGGCCGTCATCACCACCACACCGGCGGCGCCGTCGTTCAGGCCCGAGGCGTTGCCGGCGGTCACGCTGCCGGCCTTGTCGAACGCCGGGCGCAGGCCGGCCAGGCCCTCGGCGCTGGTCTTGCGGTTGATGAACTCGTCGGCTGCGAAGACGATGGCGTCACCCTTGCGTTGCGGAATCGTCACGCCGACGATCTCGGCCTTGAAGCGCCCACCGTCCTGCGCCGCTGCCGCCTTTTGCTGCGAGGCCAGGGCCAGCGCGTCTTGCTGCTCGCGCGTGACGCCGTACTTCCTGGCCACGTTCTCTGCAGTGATGCCCATGTGGTATTGGTTGTACACGTCCCACAGGCCATCGACGATCATCGAATCGACCATCTTCCAGTCGCCCATACGCTGGCCGTCGCGCGAGCCCTGCAGCACATGGGGGGAGAGGCTCATGTTCTCCTGCCCGCCGGCAATCACGATCTCGGAGTCGCCGTCGCGAAGCGCCTGCGCGGCCAGCATCACCGCCTTGAGCCCGGAGCCGCAGACCTTGTTGATCGTCATCGCCGGCACGGCCTGCGGCAGGCCGGACTTGATGACGGCCTGGCGCGCCGGGTTCTGCCCGGTTCCGGCCTGCAGCACCTGGCCGAGGATGACCTCGCCGATCTGCTCGCCCTGCAGGCCGGACCGGACCAGCAGTTCGCGAATGACGGTGGCGCCGAGCTCGCTGGCCGGTGTCTTGGCCAGCGCGCCGCCGAACTTGCCGACGGCCGTGCGAGCCGCCGCGACGATGACGATGTCTTCCATGTTCGATCTCCTGCTAGGGGTCCGGATCGGCGCGTTCCTGCGCGCTGCCAACGCCGGCATTGTCGATCAGATCGCGGCCGCGTGCGGCTCGGGGCCGCGCACTCACTGCTCGGCGAATGCGCGCTCGATGACGAAGGCCCCAGGCGTCGAGGTGTTGCCTTCGTTGAAGCCGCGGGTCTCGAGCAGGTGCTTGATGTCGCGCAGCATCGCCGGACTGCCGCAGATCATCACGCGGTCGTGCGCCGGATCGAGCGCGGGCACCTGCAGATCGTCGAAGAGCTTGCCGGTTTCCATCAGTTCGGTGACGCGGCCCATGTTGCGGTAGGCCTCTCGGGTGACGGTGGGGTAGTAGCGCAGCTGGCTCGCCACCAGGTCGCCGATCAGCTCGTGGGCGGGCAGGTGCTCCGTCAGCAGGTCATGGTAGGCCAGTTCGTCCTTCTGTCGCACCCCGTGCACGAGGATGATCTGTTCGAACTTCTCGTAGGTCTCCGGGTCGCGGACGATGCTCATGAAGGGCGCCAGGCCGGTCCCGGTGGAAAGAAGGTACAGCCGTCGGCCCGGCAGCAGGTAGTCGATGACGAGCGTGCCGGTCGGCTTGCGCCCGACGATGATCGTGTCGCCGACCTTGATGTGCTGCAGGCGCGATGTCAGCGGACCGTGGGGAACCTTGATGCTGAGGAACTCGAGGTGCTCTTCGTAGTTCGCGCTGACGATGCTGTACGCGCGCAGCAGCGGCTTGCCGTTGACACGCAGGCCGATCATCGTGAAGTGCCCGTTTCTGAAGCGCAGCGATGTGTCGCGGGTGGTGGTGAAGGTGAACAGGCGGTCGGTCCAGTGATGGACGCTCAGTACCTGCTCTTCATTGAATGCGCTCATGGGGGTTGTCGGTTCGGAGAGTAGAGGGGCCACGCCGCCAGGCGACATGCGAGCCGCACGATGCGCCGCCGGATCGAACTGATTCACGGCGCGGCCGCACTTTCGTGTGGCGCAAGACGCCCGCCGATTCTAGATTCATGCGTTCGAGCGCCGACGCGCTCGACGGGGGGAAAGGCCTGAAGCGGCAGACGACGCTGGGCCGGCGGGCCAAGGGCTCGACGGAGAACCCGACGTCTGCGGCGCGCCTGATTCAACGCGGTAGGGGTCGGCGGTGAATCCGCTCGTGCGACTTCGCCTCGTCTGCAATCGGGATAGGGGGCCGATCATCGCTGATCGGGCCCCTCCCGCACCCACCGGCATGCGGGTGCGCACCGGGCGGTTGGCGAAGTCGAGGTCAGGAGAAGCGCCGGACTCCCAGGCGGTCGAAGCAGGCGATGGGCATGACCATGTTCGGCGCCATACGGCTGTCGCGCCACCCGCCGCCGGCTGAGCGGCCAGAGCTTGCCGACGGCGGACTTGATGATGATCGACCACGCAGCGCCCGTTCAGTGCCGTTCAAAGGCGCTTCAAGATGCCATCGAGTATGTCGCCGGCGATGCGCAATACCCTTCAGAAGACGCTCGGCGCGAACCGAGACCCCTTCTCGAAGGTCGGCCGTTGCTTCAGCACATCGATCGCGTCGAACTGCGCCTTGAGCACTGCAGCGCGCGTTGATAGCGCGCTGAGTGAGGGCACCCCGGTGTCGGACGAGGAACCGGCCAGCCGTGCGCTGGGATTGCGGCTCCCGCTCGATCATGAGCGACCGGTCAAACAGATCGCGCAGACTCACCTCGTCGCCTCGGCGGGCGCACAATCTCAAGGCCCGGAGCGAGGTGGTTATTGTCGACCTGGCTGGCCTGCGGCGCTCCAAGGAGATGCCGGCCTCTATGTTGAGGCAATTGCACCTCGACGCGATCCGTACGGCGCCTCGCGCGCGGCTGCAATCGGGCGAGGGCGTCTTCCCGTAGCGCCACCTGCGCCAGTTCGTGGGCGACATTCGCTATGACGGAATGCGGCTGACGATGACGGGTCGCAACGACGCGCTGCTCGTTGCAGCGCTGGAAGAGAAGATGGGCACCGCTGGGATGCCCACCTGTGGCCCATCTTGGCTCCCCGACCTGGGCTCGAACCAGGGACCTACGGATTAACAGCCACATCCGGAAGGTCGAGGAAAGTGATCTAAGTTGTTGATATGCTTGGCTAATCAGGTGATTTTGAGGGGTGAATTTTGTGCCGTAAAAGGCCTTCCGGAGGCCTGTTTTTCGGGATTCACGGCACGTTTTCGTCACAGTCGCGGGGCGGTTTCGGCGAGCACAGCAGCTCGAACTGCCCGAGCGTGAGGCGGATGCGCTCGATATGGGCATGCGCACGCTGCACGCCTTGCTTGGTGGTGGCCATTGACTGGGGCTTGATTTATCGTTGTCTTACGCTTAGTATGGCGTAAGTCAGATGGCGCATCAACCGCTTTGTCCCGCCGATCTCGGTGTGCACACCGAGCGTCTGGGGCCCTTGCCCCTGATCAACCACTTTGTCGCGCGTATGGGCCTGCACGAGTTGCTCGAGCGGCACGTGCCCACCAGCGACGGCCGCAGCACGCTGTCTCACGCTCAAGCGCTGGGCGTGCTGCTGCGCTCGATCGTGGTCGAGCGCGAGCCGGTGTACCGACAGCAGGAGACAGCCGCAGGCTTCGCCGTCGGCCTGTTCGGCGTCGATGCCGCTCAGGCTGCGCACCTGAGCGATGACCGCATCGGCCGCGCGCTGGACCGACTGTTCGATGCCGACCGCGCCGCGCTGCTCACCGAGGTCGTGCTCGCGGTGGCGCAGCGCTTCGCCCTGGGTCTGCAGCAGTTGCACAACGACTCCACCTCGATCTCGCTGTGCGGCCAGTACCCGCGGGCGCGCGGGCGGCGCATCCGCGCGCGCAGCGCCCCGGCCATCACCTACGGCTATTCCAAGGACCACCGCCCGGACCTCAAGCAGTTGCTGTTCATCCTGAGCACCGCCGCCGACGGCGGGGTGCCGGTGCAGTTTCGCTGCGCCGACGGCAACGTCACCGACGTGCGCACCCATATCCAGACCTGGGAGAGCTTGCGCGCGCTGGCCGGTCGGGCCGATTTCCTGTACGTGGCCGACTCCAAGCTGTGCTCGCACGACAACATGACCTACATCGCGCGCGCCGGCGGACGCTTCGTCACGGTCATGCCCCGCTCACGCCCGGAGGATGCGCAGTTCCGCAAGTGGATCCAGACCGCCTCGCCAGCCTGGGAGCAGGTGTGGGATCGACCCAACGCGCGCTGCGCCGATGGCCCGCGCGATCAGTGGTACGTCTTCAAGCCCGAGTTGCCCTCGGCCGAGCTGTACTCCATCACCTGGGTCTGGAGCACGCTGCTGAGCCTGCACCAGACCCATCGTCGGCAGAAGCACTTGGCCGCGGCCATCGAACGCCTGACCGAACTCAAGCGCCGCCTGGCCGCCGCCCGCGCCAGGCTGCGCGGGGCTGCACAGATCGACCTGCAGGTCGCGCAGATCCTGGACCACTACAGCGTGAGCCGATACCTGAAGGTCTCGCGCGTCGTGCGCGAGGAGCACACCTTCAAGCAAGCACGTCGTGGCCGCCCGGGACCCGAGACGGCGTATCGCAAGATCACCCGCCGGCGCTACGACATCGAATGGACCATGGACGAGCAAACTGTGGCCTACGACAAGCGCAGCGATGGCATGTACCCGCTGCTGACCAACGACCGCAGTCTGTCGCCGCCCCAGGTGCTCACCGCCCACAAGGGCCAGCCGCGCATCGAGAAGCGATTCGAGCAGTTGAAGTCAGTGCACGAGATCGCGCCGGTGTTCCTGAAGAACGAGGCGCGCATCGAAGCGCTGTTCACCCTGTACTTCCTGGCGCTGCTGGTGCAAGCGCTCATCGAGCGCGAGCTGCGCCAGGGCATGAAGGTCGCCGGCATCGAGCAGTTGCCCATCTACCCCGAGGCGCGCGCCTGTCGGCGGCCCACCACCGAACACATCCTGCGCCTGTTCAGCCTGGCCGAACGCGTCACCGTGCTTGCCGGCACAGATGTCATGCGCGTCTTCCCGCCCCAGCTCACCGATCTGCAGCGCCAAGTCCTTGGCCTGCTCGGAGTGCCCGCCTCAGCCTACCTCGCAAACGCCTGACGACGACTTCCGCCGCCGCGGAAATTCAAGTCAATTGACGATTTCGATGTGCGGAATGTGGGTGATGTCCCAGGTTCATTTCGAGCATCGCTGAGAACGGGGTCGATGTCAGGGTGGGACGCCGCGCAAGCGAGATAGGCCGGTGCTCCGTTGTTATCGTGGGTTGTCGAAGCACCACGGAACAACTGAGACCAGCCTATGGATCGCATTGTAGGGAGCGTGACCAGCCTTGTGCAGCATCTGATCGCCGTTGCAACGAACCCCGAGACCTACCGCCCGGCGGTGTGCCCACACTGCCGATGCGCCGGGATGTGGCGTCACGGCTGCTACCACCGCAAGGCCGATCGAGGCGCGGGCGGCGGCGAGTCGCTCAACCCGGTGCCGGTGCTACGCTTCTTGTGTCGGGCCTGCGAGCGAACGTGCTCGCGGCTGCCGGCGTGCATCGCGCCGCGGCGCTGGTACGACTGGCTCGTGCAGCAGGCGGTGCTCTTGCTGCTGCTCGGCGGTGGCTCGGTGTGCCAATGCGCGCGCTGCACTGGCCGTGACCGCCGCACCGTGCGGCGCTGGCGGGACTGGCTGTGCGAGCGCAGCGAGCAGTTCGCCTTCTTCCTGCGCAGTCGTCTGCCCGAGTTGGGGCGCTGGGCCGAATTCGAATCGTTCTGGCGCAACGTAATAGACGGCGTGTCGCTGCAGCATTGCATGGTCTGGCTCGACCGAGACATGGTCGTCCCGTGAAGCACCGCACCTGAGCCGCCCAGGGACGGCCCCGGCCCCCGCCCGGGCGGGGGCCCCACACAGTTTGCCCACTGGCGGGCAGGCCCGAACGCGGCTGTCATGGGCACCTCCACAACACACGAGGTGCACGAGATGAATCAGATCGATCCGAAGGCGCTGTTCCGGCTGTCGGTGCTGGGCCCGCTGGTCAGCCGCGAGCAGTTGGCGCGCGGTGAACTCCAGCAACTCACCCGCGAGCTCAGCGCACGCGAGTACGCCATCCCCGGGACGCAGCGCCGCCATGTCGGCGAGAAGACCATTCAGGCTTGGTACTACGCCTGGCGGCGCTTGGGGCTCGATGGCCTGGCGCCCAAGCCCCGCGCCGATCGCGGCTGCTCCAGGATCTCCAGCGCCGTGCAGCAGGCGATCATCGAGGCCAAGCGCGCCAACCCGCGCCGCTCGGTGCGCCAGATCGTGCGCCTGCTCGAAGCCGCCGGTACGGTGCCCAGCGCGACCTTGTCGCGCTCGGGGGTGCACCGGCTGCTGCAGCAGCAGGGCTTGTCGCGGCTAGCCGGATCGGCCAGCCTGCCCGAGGAGAAGCGCAGCTTCGCGGCCGAGTTCGCCGGCTCCATCTGGTACGGCGACGTGATGCACGGCCCGCGCGTGCCGCACAAGGGAGCCCTGCGCAAGACCTACCTCGTCTCGCTCATCGACGACGCCTCGCGCCTGGTCGCCCACAGCGCGTTCTGCCTGGGCGAGACGGCCTTGGACATCGAAGGCGTGCTCAAGCAGGCGCTGCTCAAGCGTGGCGTGCCCATCAAGCTGGTCGTCGACAACGGCGCGGCGTACCGCGCGGGCACGCTGCAGGGCATCTGCGCCCGGCTGGGCATCCACCTGATCTTCTGCCGGCCCTACGCCCCCGAGGGCAAGGAGTGTGTTGCATAGTGCACCTCATATGTCCGATCGGTTGGAACTTGCCTTTTTCGCCGCGGCCAAGGCCGCTGTTTTCCCCTGGTGTTGGTGCTTGACTGGCGAAGTCGCATTGGGAAGCTCGAAGAGATGGTCCCCACGGCCGGCAAAGCGTTGGGCGCGTAGCAGTCCGGCACGCCGCCACCTCTTGATGGTCTCGGGCTGAACGTCCAGTCGCTTAGCGATCTCTTGTTTGGTCAGCAGGCCTCGTGAGCGCAGTCGGTCGTACCGGCTTTGCAGATCGTAGTCGTCGCGAATTCTGCGCACGATCTGGCGAGTGAACGCATGCCCCCATCCGGAGCGCATTCCCCGTGCATTGAGCTCGCGTGCGACCTCGATGTCGGTGTAGTGCTCCAGGAGTTGGTCGATCAGTTCGACAACGGCAGAGGGGGTCTGGCGGAGTTCCCATGCCCGCTTGGGCAACTCCAGGCGCAGGGTGTGCGTCGTGCCGCCGTTGAAGCGGATCTGCGCCGTGATGTCGGCCGCCTTGAGCACGGTCACGTCGGTGATGAGAAGGCGGGCCATGCGCTTGCGCTCACGCTGCGGCGTGTGGGGATCGTTCCATAGCCGCGGGAAGTCCTTGGCCAGGTTGATGATGCTCTCGCGCTGCTTTTGGGTGATCCCCGCAGCGTGGGTGTCATGCTGCTGTTGATAGCGCTCTTGGGCCTGCGCGTGGGCCCGAAGCTTCTCATTCCACTCGGCTTCGAGCGAGTCGGCCACGAGTCGGTTGTCGGGATCGACCTGCATGTAGCGCCGACGTGCGAGGTCGCATTCGTAGCGTGCGCGTTCGACCTCCTGGCGGCGCATTGCATCGTGCTCGACGCTGCGTGACTCGAGTTCCTGCTGCACTTGCAGGGCAAGCTCCAGCGTCATCGGGGTGACCATGGCCACCAGCAGTTTGCCCACCGCCTCATCGAGGCTGACACCACTGACCGACTGGCAAATCGGTCGAGCAGCCTCGATGCCAGCGTGCTGGCACATGTAGATCGGCCGTAGCTGGCGGTTCGACTGGTGGTAGCGCACGGTCATGCGAGCAGCGCAGATGGCGCAGATCGCCAAGCCTTGCAGCAAGGCCGGGCCTTCGCGCGGCGCGCTGCGCTCGCGCCCCTCGTTGTACGACTTGGGCGCTCACCGGAACTGACCCAGGTCTGCTCACCAGAAGCTGACCCAGCAAGTGCGCAGGCATTTGTGGGCGAGGGGACCGTCAATGGGCTCGCCGCTTCGATGGTGGTTGGGCGCGCTCGGGGTGTGTGCTGGCGCCTCGCGCACAGCGCCGGCGCGACCTGCATCGATCGAGGCGGTGGCCGTCAGGCCGGCTTGCGAGAGAGCTTCTTGGCGCGCTGGTCGCCGCCTGGCGTTGCAACGCCTGTCACCGGCGACGTGGTGGCTTCGGGGGACGGCGTCGGTTCGCGCAGCGACGGCCCGTCGATGCGGATGGTGATGCATTGGTGGCGCAGCCGATCGAGCAGCGCGTCTACCATTGGTTTGTTGCCGAACAGCTCGTACCACGACGGGTAATCGAGGTTCGTAGTGATCACCGTACTGACCCGAGCGTAGCGCTGCTCCATCAGCCGGAAGAACGCGTTGACCTGCTCGGGCTTGAGGGTGAGGTAGCCGAGCTCGTCAATGACTATGGGCCGCATGCGCGACATGGCCTTGAGCAGCTTGGTGGTGGTGCGGTCGGCCAACGAGGCGTACAGCTCGTCGAACAGATCCTGGGCGTTGTAGAAGCGCCCTGTGTAGCCGTTCAGGCAGGCCTGGCGTAGCAGGCCGACGGCAATTCCGGTCTTTCCCGTTCCGGTCGGGCCAATGAGGACCAGGTTCTGCGCACGGCGCACGAAGTCCAGGCCGGCCAGTGCCCGTATCTGGCTGCGGTCCACGCCGGGCTGCTTGGCGAAGGGGAAGGTATCGAGCGTCCACGGCCACGGCAGGCGCGCCTGCGCGAGGCGGTACACCAGGCGACGTTCGCGCTGGAACGAGGCCTGCTCGGTGAGCAGGCGGTGCAGCACGTCGACGGCGGGTTCGGCCTGCCGCTCGGCACGGTCGAGTTCGTCATCGAGCGCGCGCGCCATGCCCTTGAGGTTGAGCTCGCCCAGCAGCGCGCGCAGCTGCTCACGCGTCGTCGTCGTCATCGTCGCGGCCCAGCGCGAAGAAGTCGCCCGCCACGTGGCGCAGCACCAGGTGCTCCAAGCGGGTGAGGTCGAACAGTCCGAACTTCAACGCCTGCTCCACCGCGGCGAGGAAGGGCTCGCGCGGGTAGGTGCGCTTGATCTGCACCAGGCGATGCAGCGCGCGCACGCCGCGGCCATGATGGTGATGCAGCTTGAGCGCGCTGGCGTAGCGCTGCAGCACCTCGTGCTCCCCGCGCAGTAACTGCTCGGCCAGTGCCGGCTCGCGCGGTGCACGCTGCGGCACGGTGTGATGTCCAGGCAGCGTGCGGCGCACGTCGCGCTCGCCGATCACACGGTCGTGGCTGGCGACCACCGCGCCGCGATGATGGATCTCCACGCGCTCGTAGTGCTTGTAGACCGTCACCGTCTTGCCCACCAAGCGCTCGGGCACCGAGTAGCGCACCGTGTCCACGCTGACGAAGCCGTAGAGGTCCACCACGCGCTCGAGCACCTCGTAGACCGGCGGCAGCACAGCCGGCAGTCGGCGCAGCGCGGCCCGCTCCAGAGCGTACGCCGCCTCGGGTGACTGACCCAGCGAGCGCTTGGGCTTGGCGTTAGTGACCTCGATGCACCAGCGCAGCGCCTGCGCGTTGACATCGTCCAGATCGGCGAAGCTGCGCCCGGGCAGGAAGTTGGTCTGTACGTAAAAAAATGGTCGCTCGATCCGGGCCTTTCGATTTGGGTCGTTGATGCGGTGCGCCAGGAACTTGAAGCCCAGGGTCGCGGCGAAGGCTTCCATCTCCGGCGCGAACACGGCATCGGCCCCCGCGCCGCCCACCACCATCACGCTGGTGTTGTCGATCACGCAGGTCGGGCACGTGCCGTCCATGAACTGCGCGGCCTGCAGCAGGAAGTGCTTGGCTTCCAGCCGCGTGAAGCGCAGGTAGTACCGGATGAACAGACGCCGCGAGTACGCCAGGCTCAGCGCCGCACACTGGGCCGTGAGGGTCTTGCCCCCGATCATCAGCCGGTGCGGCGAGGTGTCGTGCTGCATTTCCTGGCCGGCTGCGAAGTGGTACTCGCCCGATCGCTTGGGCGCCCCTCGCAGCTCGGCCTGGCGCACCCAGCGCGTGAGCGTGCTGTACGGCAGCTGCGTGTCGTACTCGCTGGCCAGGATCTGCGCCATGCGCACGGCGTTGCCCTGCGCGCGCGCGTAGACGGCCTCAAGCCGCTGCTGCACGGCCGCCTGCGCGGCCCCGGTCGCCTTCGGCGTGGCCGGCGCGCGCAGGATGCGCCGCACGGTATTACGCGACAAGCGCAGCAGCCGGCTGATCTCGTGCAGCGAGCGCCCCTGGGCCCGCAAGGTCCGCACGCTGTCGGCAATCTCCTTGGACTTCATGGCTCAACCTCCTGAGTTCAGCGTCCACCTCGGGCAATGCCCCGCGCACGCGGCGGCAGGCTCGCTCCAGCGGCACGGCCGGCGGGCACTGCAGAGCACTCAGAACCCTGCGCACGCGTTCGAGCTGGGCTTGCAGGTGAGCCAACTCCGCCACCGCCTGCTGTTCGGGTCCGCCCTTCAATTGCTTGGCCGCACGCTCGCGTTCGCGTTCGTTGAGGCTGTCGATGAACAAGCGCGGGTGCTCGACCATGCGTTCGCGCTGGCCGCGCTGGCTACAGCGGTAGCGGGCGAACCAGGTGTTGAGCTCGCGCGTGGACAGCGCCTGCTGCGGCTGGCCCATGCTGGCCAGCAGCCGCTGCGCGTGCTCGGCGTTGGCGCGCGCCAACGGCACGAATACCCGCACCGCTGACCACGTCGAGACCTCCTCGCGACGCACTGCCTGCAGCACCGCTTCGGGTACCTCGCCAAGCAACTGCAGCCGGCGCTGCACCCAGCTCACGTCACGCCCGCACTGGCGCGCGGCTTCGCGCTGCGACAGGCCCTGAGCGTGCACCAGATCGCGCAGCAGCAGCGCCTCCTCGACGGCCGTGAACGCGCGCGAGCGCGAGCGGGCCAGCACCTGGACCAGCGCCTCGGCGACGGTGCATCTCCAGCACTCCACCAACGCGGTGTCGCGCCCGAGCTTGCGCAGCGCCGCCACGCGCCGGTAGCCGTCGATCAACACCAGCGGTGCCGTGGCCGCCTCCTGGTCGGACTCGGGCACGCGCGCTGAGGACACCACGGCAATGCACGCGATCAGCTGACCGCACGCGTCGATGGACTGCACCAGGCGCTGCACCGCACGCCTGTCCTCCACCCGCGTGGCGGCGAAGCGCATCTCCACGCGATGCAGTTCGACTTCGTTGTCAGGGCGACTGGCCATGCACGCTTCCTCCGCTACCTTGGGGGGCAACGTCTCGAGGGACCCGGCCGTGGCGAAGGAAGCCGCGGCGAACCACCGGCAGGCACACACCGCCGCACCGCCAGCAACGCCACGCCGGGGCCGCCAGGGCCGCCGCCGTGGCGACCTCAGCCACAACCGGGTCCGTCGCCACTGTGCCCGCCATGGCGCCAGCCTGTGAAGCTTGATGCGTCACGATCTTTTGCCGCTGCCGATAGCGCCGGGCCCGCCGGGCGTGTGCAAAGCGGCCCTCGCGTGAGTCCTGGTAGCGGCGACCAGCCTGGCGCAGGGACGTCCTGCGCGCCTGCTGGCCGCAGCCCACGCTGCAGTACCGCTGCCCGCGGTCGCAGCCGCTGCACAACAGCACCTCTCGCTGGCACAGCGCACACGCAAACATCCGCCCGCAGCGCCCCTGGGTAGGCGCTGCCTCGGCAGCCGGCATCGACCCCTCCGCTCAGAGCTCCAAAGCGCCTCAGGAGTCGCTGTGCTCGAGCGTTGGACGAGACCCGTCCGTCGGTGCAATACTTCGCCTGCACTGTGTGCTCTACACGGTGGGGCGTGGCGGTTTGAACAACTGCCTGGTCGTCTTGGCCGCCACGCCCGTTCTCGCATCCCAGGGCAGCGCCGTTGTACTGCTGAGCCGGCACCACGCGCAAGAGCCGGCGCCGCCTCAGCAGCGCACGATGCTCGCGCCGCTCCCCTTCGCTGACACCGCCGCCGCAGGCTTGTCCACGGCGGCAGGCGGGCGTCGCCTGCGACGAGCGCACGACCGCCGCGGTGGGCAAGCCGTGTTCAACGCACCAGCCTCACCAGCGCCGCCTCAATGCCGCCGAGCCAGCCCGCTATCGACATCGCTCATGCCTGGCCAACCTCACTTGCTGGGTCAGTTCCGGCGAGCGCAGGGGGGGTCAACTTCGCTGAGCGG
>CAVZXE010000026.1:0-13752 GCA_963779155.1 uncultured bacterium
ATGGAACTGGCGCTGGCGACGATCGACGCCAACACCCACCTGCACGTGAGCTTCGACGTCGACTTCCTCGACCCCGACATCGCGCCCGGCGTGTGCACCACCGTCCCAGGTGGCCCGACCTACCGCGAGGCGCAGCTGTGCATGGAGATGATCGCCGACACCGGGCGCCTGGCGTCGCTCGACGTGATGGAGCTGAACCCGGCGTTCGACGTGCGCAACCGCACGGCGGTGATAGCGGTGGACCTGATCGAGTCGCTGTTCGGGAAGAGCACGTTGATGCGCAAGTAGGCGGGCGCGATCACGCCGCTCTTGCCGGGTGCCGGGCCGACGACGATCTACTGCCGACTTTGCGCCGCGTCCGCCAGCTCGCGCGCCAGCCCGTTGTGGCGCGCGATCAGCCGCGGCAGCTCGAGCGTCGTGATCTGCCCGTCGCGCACCACCACGCGCCCGTTGACGATGCTGTGCTTCACCCGCGGCACGTGGCAGAAAAGCAGCGCGGCCAGCGGGTCGTGGTGGGCGCCGGCCAGGCCGACGTCGTCGAGCGGGACGGTCACGAGGTCGGCCGCCATGCCCGGCGCAAGCGCGCCGATGTCGTCGCGGTTGAGCACCTTTGCGCCGCCCAGCGTGGCGATCTCGAGCACCTCGCGCGCGGTCAACGCCGACGGGCCTTTCACCGGGCCGTGCGCCACCCGCTGCAGCAGCAGCGCCAGCCGCGCCTCGCCGAGCATGTGACCGCTGTCGTTGCTGGCCGATCCATCGACGGCGATCGACACCGGCACGCCGGCATCGCGCATCGCGCGGACCGGAGCGATCCCCGAGGCCAGGCGCATGTTCGAGCCGGGGCAATGCGCAACGCCGGTGCCAGTGCGGGCGAAGAGCGCGATGCCCGCGGCGTCGAGCTTCACGCAGTGCGCGTGCCACACGTCGGGGCCGACCCAGCCCAGCCCCTCCGCGTACTCCGCCGGCGTGCAGCCGAACTTCTCGCGCGTGTAGGCGATGTCGTTGTCGTTCTCGGCCAGGTGGGTGTGCAGCGAGACGCCGTGCGCGTGTCCGAAAGAGCGCGCCAGCACGGCAGCGTCGCGCATCAGCTCGCGGCTGACCGAAAACGGCGAACACGGCGCGACGACGATGCGCAGCATCGCGAAGCGCTCGGGGTCGTGCCAGCGCTCGATCAGGCGCTGACTGTCCTTCAGGATCGCGGCCTCGCTCTCGACCACGCTGTCGGGCGGCAGCCCGCCCTGGCTCTGGCCGACGCTCATGGCTCCGCGCGCGGCATGAAAGCGCATGCCGATTTCGGCAGCCGCCTCGATGCTGTGCTCGAGCGTGATGCCGTTCGGGTAGATGTAGAGGTGGTCGCTGCTCGTCGTGCAGCCCGACAGCAGCAGCTCGGCCATCGCGGTCTGCGTGCTGACCTGCACCATCTCGGGCGTCAGGCCGGCCCAGATCGGGTACAGCGTCTGCAGCCACTTGAAGAGCTCGCAGTCCTGCGCCGGCCCGATCGACGCGGGTCAGCGTCTGGTACATGTGGTGATGCGTGTTGACGAGGCCGGGGATCACGACCTGGTCGCGCGCGTCGATCACCTCGTCGGCCGTCTGCGGCAGCTCGGCGCTGGTGCCGACGGCTTCGATCGCCCGGTCACGCACGAACACCGCGCCGTCCTCGATCTCGCGCCGCTCGGCGTCCATCGTGACGAGCAGGCGGGCGTGGCGGATCAGCAGGGTGGACATCGCGCACCGATCCGGTCAGTGTCCGACGCAGCTGGAGGGTCCGGCGCCGGGCCGCCCCAAGCCGGACCGCGCCCCTTGGGGGCAGGAGCGCAGCGACTGGGGGGCCAACATCAATGCGCCTCGGCCGCCTTGGCGGCCTCGATCGGCATCGGCGGCGTCGCCCTGGGCGCCGTTGAAGAACAGGTTCAGCACCACGGCGGAGATCGCGGTCAGCAGGATGCCGCTGTCGAGCAGCGGATGCAGGCTGTGCGGCATCTGCTGCGTCCAGCGCGGCGCCACCAGCGGGATCAGCCCGAAGCCGATCGCCAGCGCGACGATGTAGAGGTTGTTGCGGTTGCCCTTGTAGTCCACCGTCGAGAGGATGCGGATGCCGGTGGCCGCCACCATGCCGAACATCACCAGCCCCGCGCCGCCGAGCACGAACTGCGGGATCGCCTCGACGAAGGCCGCCATCTTCGGCAAGGTGCCGAGGATGATCATGATGATGCCGCCGGCCACCGTGACGTAGCGGCTGCGCACGCCGGTCACGCCCACCAGGCCCACGTTCTGCGAGAAACTGGTGTACGGGAAGGTGTTGAAGATGCCGCCGATCAAGGTCCCGAGGCCGTCGGTGCGCAGGCCCGCGGCCAGCTCGGGCTGGCCGATCGTCTTGCCGGTGATGTCCGAGAGGGCCAGGAACATGCCCGTCGATTCGATCATCACGACGATCATCACCAGCGTCATCGTCAGGATCATCACCGGGTCGAAGGTGGGCATCCCGAAGGCGAACGGCGTGACGAAGTCGAACCAGTTCGCCTTGGCCACCTTGTCGAAGTTCATCTTGCCCATCGCCATCGCCACCGCGCAGCCGGCCACCATGCCCAGCAGCACGGAGATGTTGGCGATGAAGCCCTTCATGTATTTCACCAGCAGCAACACCACGATCAGCACGAAGGCGGCAATCGCCAGGTTGTCGAGCGCACCATAGTTCAGGTTGTCGACCATCGGGATCGGCCCGAGCTTGACCTCTGCCACCGCCGCGCCGGAGGCGGCCGATGCGGCTGCCGCCGCGGCCGCAGCCTTGGCGCTGTCGACCATGGCCACCAGCTTGGGCACGTCGGTGCGCTGCGCCAGAAGGCCGGGCCGCCCATCGCCCAGCCCACGCCAACGCGCATCAGGCTGATGCCGATGATCGCGATGATCGTGCCGGTGACCACCGGCGGAAAGAAGCGCAGCATCTTGCTGACGATGGGCGCAATCAGCATCGAGACGATGCCCGCGCCGATGATCGCGCCGAAGATCGCCCGCGCGCCGTCGACGCCGGGCATCGCGTTGGCGAACGCCACCATCGGTCCGACGGCGGCGAAGGTCACGCCCATCATCACCGGCAGCTTGATGCCGAAGTAGCGCGTCACGCCGAGCGACTGGATCAGCGTGACGATGCCGCAGGCAAACAGGTCGGCCGAGATCAGCAGCGCCACTTGCTCGGGGCTGAGCTTCAACGCGCGGCCGACGATCAGCGGCACCGCGATGGCGCCGGCATACATCACCAGCACGTGCTGCAGGCCGAGTGCCGTCAGGCGCCCGGCGGGCAGTCTTTCGTCCACCGGGTGGACTGCGGGTTCACTCATGGGGTTGTCTCCATCCTCGTTTCGAAGCGGCCGCTGCCTTGCACTGCGACAGCCGGCCGGCCTGCCCTGCCTACTTCACCGGCGCGCCCTCGTTGAACCAGCGTCCGATCAGCGCGCGTTCGGCATCGGTGATCTGGGTTGCGTTGTTCATCGGCATGGTCTTGAGTACCACCGCCTGCTGGACCATCATCTGCGCGTTCTTCGCCACCTGCTCGGGCGTCAGCAGCATGACGTTCTTGCTTGCCAGTTGCTCGTTGTGGCACAGCACGCAGCGCGTATCCAGCACCTTGCGCAGTTCGGCATACGTGACCGGCGCGGCGCCGGCGGCCGCCTTGGGCTGCGGCGCCGGCATCAGCCAGACCGCGATCCCGACGATGATCAGCGTGCCGACGACCGCGTACTGCCAAGGCACTGCCTTGCCCTGCACCAGCGCCTTGTGGCGGGCGACGAACGAATGGCGGATCAGCGCGCCGGCCAGCATGATCAACACCAGCACAAGCCAGTTCTGCGGCGCGCCGTAGAGGAAGCCGTAGTGGTTGCTGAGCATCGCGATCAGCACCGGCAGCGTGAAGTAGGTGTTGTGCACGCTGCGCTGCTTGGCGCGTTGCCCGTGCACCGGGTCCACCGGCTCGCCGGCCTTGAGCTGCGCGATGACCTTGCGCTGCCCGGGAATGATCCAGAAGAACACGTTGGCGCTCATCGACGTCGCCATCATCGCGCCGACGAGCAGGAACGCGGCGCGCCCGGCGAACAGGTGGCACGCGAGCCACGACGCGAACACGACGAAGATCGTGACGCCGATGCTGACGATCAGGTCGCCCCCCTCGCGGCGGCCGAAG
The DNA here is from genome assembly GCA_963779155.1 of uncultured bacterium. Taxonomy (GTDB): domain Bacteria; phylum Pseudomonadota; class Gammaproteobacteria; order Burkholderiales; family Burkholderiaceae_C; genus CAIKUF01. The sequence goes on from CAVZXE010000026.1 coordinate 4,178, forward strand.
GCGCGGCAGATCACGTCGTAGACGAGCCAGAACACGACCAGGAAGGCCAGCGCGGCGGCGATCGCCGCGGCAGGCGTCCAGTCGTGGAGGTTCCTGTCGATCAGGAAGCTGCTGGCCTGGTAGAGGTAGATCACCGTGAACAGCGCGAAGCCGGTCAGCCAGGTGGAGTAGCTCTCCCAGTAGAACCAGTGCAGGTGCTCGGGAATCTTCTTTGGCGAGACCAGGTACTTCTGCGGGTGATAGAAGCCGCCGCCGTGCACCGCCCACAATTCGCCGCCCACGCCCTTGTCCCGGAGCACCGGGTCGGTCGGCGGCGTCAGGCTGTTGTCGAGAAAGACGAAGTAGAACGACGAACCGATCCAGGCGATGGCCACGATGACGTGAGCCCATCGCAGCAGCAGGTTGAGCCAGTCCAGCACATAGGCATCCATGCGTTCACTCTCGAGTTGTCGGCAGGATCGGCTGCAAGAACCGGGCCGAGACCCTTACCACTGCGGGCGCTGTAAGGAGTGAATGTCGCGACTCGTTGGACGACCGAGGCTCCGCGGCGACAGGCAGATACACTGTATACACTTTGCTCCGCGACAGTACACAGTACAAACCCGAGGTCGCGCCTTTCCCGTCAGCTTCCGCGGTAGGTCGAGTACGCCCAGGGGCTGGCGAGCAGCGGCACGTGGTAGTGGGCGCCGGTGTCCGCGAGGCCGAAGTCCAGCGGCACGGCGTCGAGGAACGGCGGGTCGGAAAGCGCAGCGCCGCGGGCGCGAAAGTACGGCGCCACGTCGAACAGCAGGCGGTAGGCGCCCGCGACGAACGCGTCGCCTTCCAGCAGCGGGGCGTCGGCGCGGCCGTCGTGGTTGAGGGTCAGCTCCTTCAACAGCCTGGCGTCGCCGCCCGCCAGCGCGTACAGCCGCACGCGCATGCCGGCGGCCGGGCAGCCGTTCATCGTGTCGAGCACATGGGTGGTGAGTTTGCCCATCGCGGTTCTCCTTGGCGGCGCGCACCGCAAGAAAGTGTTTGCAGAATTCGCAAAAGTGTATACAGTTTGCGTTGCAATGCAAGCCCCGTCTTCCCATCCCGCCTCGCCATGCTGCCCGTGCCGTCGCGCAAGCCGAAGCTGACCCGGCCCGCCATCGCGGTGGCGCGGGGGCGCGCGCGCAAGCCGGCGCGCGAGCTCGGCGTGGCCGACGCCGCCAGCCCCGGCAGCACGGCCCGCATCGTCGAATCGATCACCACGGCCATCGTCGAGCGCAGGCTGATGCCCGGCACCAAGCTGGCCGAGCAGAAGATCGCCGACATCTTCCAGGTCTCGCGCACGCTGGTGCGCCAGGCGCTGAACCAATTGAGCCGCGACCGCCTCGTGACGCTGGAGCCCGCGCGCGGCGCGCGCGTGGCAGAGCCCAGCGTCGATGAGGCGCGCCAGGTGTTCGAGGTGCGCAACATGCTCGAGGCGGCGCTGGTGCGCCGCCTGAGCGCCGCCATCACGCCGGCCCAGGTGGCCGAGCTTCGCGCGCACCTGCGCGACGAGAAGGCGGCGCTGGTCCGCACCGACGTGTCGGGCCGCACCCGCCTGCTGGCCGACTTCCACGTGGTGCTGGCGCGTTTGCTGGGCAACGAGACACTGGCGCAGATGCTGTCCGACCTGCTTTCACGTTGCTCGCTGATCGCGCTGATGTACCAGTCGGCCCACTCGGCCGAGCACTCGTTCGAAGAGCATGTGGCCATCGTCGATGCCCTCGAGCGCGGCGACGCCCGCGCCGCCGCAAAGCTGATGGAAGACCATCTGCATCACGTCGAACGCAACCTCCAGCTCGACCCCCGCGTGCGCGACCTGGGCCAGGTGCTTCGACCCTCGCCGTGAAATGACACAAGCTCCGTCACAATGTAGATGGCAGTCGCCCATCGGCCCGTTGCTGACCTTGAATGTCCGCTCTGCGGGCGAGTCCTGGCGCGGCAAAGGCACGTCCGGGCAGGCCGCTTCGCTTCACTGGGGCGGTCTTCGCTTCGCTCAGACTTCCCTGCGATGCTCGGTCTCGTGGCCCCGTCGCAGAACTCATTTCGCTCACTGCGTTCGCTGCGTTCGGACATCCGCGACGAGTCAGAGGACAACTCGCGCTTCGCGCGAGGCCACGAGACCTGGCCTTGCAGGCCGCGCCGGGCCAGTCGGCCCGGCCGTTCGCAAGGCGCAAGCGGTCCCCCGGACCGCTTGCCCCCGGGCTCACCTTCTCGGCGCCCCAGAGGCGCTGCGCGTCCTGCCCGAACGCGCCTTTGCTGAGGCGTTGGTGTTGCCCGCTGGCGGAACACCCATCGCTGCAGCGCGGCGGGCGGTACCCGGTGGGGGCGATTTCTGTGGCGGCGAGGAGCGGAGGGCTCCAGTCGGCGCGCGCAGCGCGCTTCGTAGACTGACTCGTCGCAGTTGTCTGAGCGCAGAGAGCGAAGCGAACGAAGCGAGTTCTGCGATGCGACTGAAGGCCGAGCACCACAGCGGAGTCGGCGCGCAGCGCCGACCGCCACAGCATGAGCTTCCACCGGGTACCGCCTGCCGCGCCGCGCTGACGCTACACAAGAGCGGACGCAGGCGAATGGCGGCAACGGGCCGAGACCTGACCTTCACTCCCCCGGAGCGACGCATGCGCCAAAGTTCGCGCAGGACGCCGTAGCCCAGCCGAGACCCCGAGACCCCGAGACGACCATGATGACTGCCGACTATCCACGCGACCTGATCGGTTACGGCCGCAACCCTCCGCACGCGCGATGGCCGGGCGGGGCGCGCATCGCCGTGCAGTTCGTGCTGAACTACGAAGAAGGCGGCGAGAACTGCGTGCTGCATGGCGACCCGGCGTCGGAGACCTTTCTCTCCGAGATGATCGTCGCCCAGGCCTTCGAGACGCGACACCTGAGCATGGAGTCGATGTACGAGTATGGGGGGCGAGTCGGCTCGTGGCGCATCCTGCGCGAGTTCCAGAAGCGCGGCCTGCCGCTCACGGTGTTCGGCGTCTCGATGGCGCTGCAACGCAACCCCGAGCTGACGCAGGCCTTCGTCGAGCTGGGCCACGAGATCGCCTGCCATTCGTGGCGCTGGATCCACTACCAGCACATGAGCGAGGCGCGCGAGCGCCAGCACATCGCCATCGGCACGCAGATCATCCAGGAGATGACCAAGGGCCAGTGGCCGCTGGGCTGGTACACGGGCCGCGACAGCCCCAACACCAAACGCCTCGTCGCCGACCACGGCGGCTACGCCTACGACAGCGACTACTACGGCGACGACCTGCCGTTCTGGATGCCGGTCACGAAGACCGACGGCAGCACGCTGCAACGCCTGATCGTGCCCTACACGCTGGACACCAACGACATGCGCTTCGCCTCGGCGCAGGGCTTCAACACCGGCGAGCACTTCTATCAATACCTCAAGGACGCGTTCGACGTGTTGTATGCCGAGGGCAGCCCGAACGGCGACGATCGGCCGAAGATGCTCAGCATCGGCATGCACTGCCGGCTGCTCGGCAGGCCGGCGCGCTTCCTGGCGCTGCAGCGCTTCCTCGACCACGTGCAGCGGCACGAGCATGTCTGGATCTGCCGCCGCATCGACATCGCCAGGCACTGGATGGCGGCGCATCCGGCGCCAGCCGCAAGCGGCCCCGAAGCCGAGCAGGGTTGAACCATGAGCCACACGATCACACTCGAGCAACTGAACACCGCACCGGTACCGCAGGCCCTGGCCTGGCTGGACGGCCTCTACGAGCACTCGCCGTGGATCGCAGAGAAGGCACTCGCCGCGCGGCCCTTCCGGAGCCTGGCCCAGCTCAAGCACGCCCTGGTCGGTGTCGTCCGCAGCGCCGGTCGCGACGCACAACTCGCGCTCGTGCGGGCGCACCCTGAACTCGCCGGCAAGGCAGCCGTGGCCGGCACGCTGACGAGCGAATCGACCCACGAGCAATCGAAGGCCGGTCTCGGCGCTTGCAGTGCGGCGGAGTTTGCGCGCCTGCAGCAGCTCAATGCCGACTACAACGCGCGTTTCGGCTTCCCGTTCATCCTCGCCGTGCGCGGACCGCGCGGGCTCGGCCTTTCGCGGCAGAGCATCATTGAGACGTTCGCGCGGCGCCTCGAAGGCCATCCCGATGTCGAACTCGCCGAGTGCCTGCGCAACATCCACCGCATTGCCGAGATCCGCCTGAACGACAAGTTCGGCGAAGTCCCCGAACTCGGCAACCTGGTCTGGGACTGGGCCGAAGCGCTCGCCACCGAGAGCGACCCCGGCTACAAGGAGCAGCGCCAGCTCACCGTGACCTATCTGACGCAGGCGCACCAGGCCTGCGCTCGCCGACTGCAGCAGTGGATGAAGGAATGCGGCTTCGACGACGTGCACATCGACGCGGTCGGCAACGTGGTCGGCATCTACTGGAGCATCGACGACGCAAAGGCCATGACCAGCCACGTGCCCTCACCCGGGGCGGGGCGGGGTGGGGACGCGTCGGGCCACAAGGCGAGCGGCTTTCCGGTGAGCAGCCGCAGGCTGCTCACGGGGTCGCACTACGACACGGTGCGCAACGGGGGCAAGTACGACGGGCGGCTCGGCATCCTGGTGCCGATGGCCTGCGTGCGCGAGCTGCACCGCGCCGGCCGGCGGCTGCCCTACGGCCTGGAGGTCGTCGCCTTCGCCGAAGAGGAAGGCCAGCGCTACAAGGCGACCTTCCTCGGCTCGGGCGCGGTGATCGGCCAGTTCGACCCGGCCTGGCTGGAGCAGCGCGATGCCGACGGCGTGAGCATGCAGGATGCGATGCACGCAGCCGGACTGCCCGGCACGCTGGAGACCATCGCCGCCTGCAGGCGCGACCCGGCAGGTTACATCGGCTTCGTCGAAGCGCACATCGAGCAAGGCCCGGTGCTCAACGAAATCGACCTGCCGCTCGGCGTGGTCACCTCGATCAACGGCAGCCTGCGCTACCTCGGCGAAGTCATCGGCATGGCCAGCCACGCCGGCACCACGCCGATGGACCGGCGGCGCGACGCCGCCACTGCGGTGGCCGAACTCGCGCTCTTCGCCGAACGTCGGGGCGCCTCGGCGGCGCACCTGGTGGCGACGATGGGCATGCTGCAGGTGCCGGCCGGGTCGATCAATGTCGTGCCCGGCCGCTGCCAGTTCAGCCTCGACATCCGAGCCACCACCGATGAGGTGCGCGATGCCTGCGCGAACGACGTGCTCGCCGAGCTGCAACGCATCTGCGAGCGACGCGGCGTGCACTACCGCATCGAGGAAACGATGCGCGCCGCCGCCGCCCCCAGCGCGCCCGCATGGCAGGCGCGCTGGGAGCGGGCGGTCGCCGCAACCGGCCTGCCGGTACATCGCATGCCCAGCGGCGCCGGCCACGACGCGATGAAGCTGCACGAGGCGATGCCGCAGGCGATGCTCTTCATGCGCGGCGGCAACGCCGGGATCAGCCACAACCCGCTGGAGGAGATCAGCAACGACGACACCGAGCTGTGCGTTCGCGCCTTCCAGAACCTGCTCGACCAACTCGCAACGGAGGCCGTATGAGCCGCGAAAGAGGGGCCCCACGCATTGGGGATCGAAGCGAGCGAGTGCGGCCAGTGGCCGACCTCGCGACGATTCTTGGATGCGCCGCTGTTTCGGAGGCCACCGCATGAACGACACGACCTACGCCCAACTCGACGCCTGGATCGACGCCCACTTCGACGAGGAAGTGCACTTCCTGCAGGCCCTGGTGCAGGTGCCCACAGACACCCCGCCCGGCAACAACGCGCCACACGCCGAGCGCACCGCCGAACTGCTGGCCGGCTTCGGCTTCGCGGCAGAGAAGCACCCCGTGCCGGCGCAGGCGGTGGCCGACTACGGCCTCACCTCGCTGACCAACCTGATCGTCCGCCGGCGCTATGGCGAAGGCCGGACCGTCGCGCTGAACGCCCACGGCGACGTGGTGCCGCCCGGCGAAGGCTGGACGCATGGCCCCTACAGCGGCGAGATCGCGGACGGCAAGCTCTACGGCCGCGCATCCGCCGTCAGCAAGGGCGACTTCGCCACCTTCACCTTCGCCACCCGCGCGCTGGAGGCGCTTCGGGCGCCGCTGAAAGGCGCGATCGAACTCCACTTCACCTACGACGAGGAGTTCGGCGGCGAGCTCGGCCCGGGCTGGCTGCTCGAGCACGGCCTGACAAAGCCCGACCTGCTGATCGCGGCCGGCTTCAGCTACCAGGTGGTGACCGCGCACAACGGCTGCCTGCAGATGGAAGTCACGGTCCACGGCAGGATGGCGCACGCCGCCATTCCCGATACCGGCGTCGACGCGCTGCAGGGCGCGGTGGCGATCCTCAATGCGCTGTACCACCAGAACACGCTCTACAGGAAGGTGAACTCGGGCGTGCCCGGCATCACCCACCCCTACCTGAACGTGGGCCGCATCGAAGGCGGCACCAACACCAATGTGGTGCCCGGCAAGGTGGTGCTGAAGCTGGACCGCCGCATGATCCCCGAGGAGGACCCGGTGCAGGTCGAGGCCGACGTGCGGCGCGTGATCGAACAGGCCGCGGCCGGGTTCAACCAGGGCGGGCCCGCGATATCGGTCGAGATCAAGCGCCTGCTGCTGGCGCGTTCGCTCAAGCCGCTGCCCGGCAACGCGCCGCTGGTCGAGGCCCTGCAGCGCCACGGCGCCGCGGTGTTCGGCGAGGCGATCCCCACCAGCGGCAGCCCGCTCTACACCGACGTCCGGCTGTACTGCGAGCGCGGCATCCCGGCCGTGATCTACGGCGCCGGGCCGCGCACGGTGTTCGAGTCCAACGCCAAGCGGGCCGACGAGCATCTGGTGCTCGAGGACCTGCGGCGCGCGACCCAAGTCGTCGCGCGCACGCTGTTCGACCTCCTCCGGTGAGGGATGCACCGGCATAGCGCATCCCCCGATTCCCAGCCGCCCCTGCCGAGCACAGAATTTGCTACTGTGCCGCTGGCTTCCTGGCCGCAGGCCGGACCACTCTGGAGAATCCGATGTCCCCGTTCCCGCTGTCCCGTCGTCTTGCGCTGATCGCCGCCGCGGTCATGTCCCAGTGGCTGGCACCTGCCGCGCAGGCGCAGGAGACTCCGGTGAAGTTCCAGCTCGACTGGCGCTTCGAAGGACCGGCGGCGATGTTCCTCGTGCCTGACGCCAAGGGCTACTACAAGAGCGAGAAGCTCGCCGTCACCGTCGACGCCGGCAACGGCTCGGGCGGCACCGTCACCCGGGTCGCCTCGGGCGCCTACGACATGGGCTTCGCCGACCTGGCCGCACTGATGGAGTTCCACGCCAACAACCCGACGGCGCCGAACAAGCCGGTCGCGGTGATGATGGTCTACAACAACACGCCGGCCGCGGTGCTGGCGCTGAAGAAATCCGGCATCAAGGCGCCGGCCGACCTGAGCGGCAAGAAGCTCGGCGCGCCGGTGTTCGACGCCGGGCGCAAGGCGTTCCCGATCTTCGCCAAGGCCAACAACGTCACCGGCGTGGTGTGGACGAGCATGGACCCGCCGCTGCGCGAAACCATGCTGGTGCGCGGCGATGTCGATGCCATCACCGGCTTCTCGTTCACCTCGCTGCTCAACCTCGAGGCGCGCGGCGTCAAGGCCGACGAGATCGTCGTGCTGCCCTACCCGAACTACGGCGTCAAGCTCTACGGCAACGCGATCATCGTCGGCGAGAGTTCCTGAAGAAGAACCCCGCGGCCGTGAAGGCCTTCCTGCGCGCCTTCAGCAAGGGCGTGAAGGACGTCATGGCCGACCCGAAGGCCGGCGTCGCCACCGTCAAGGCACGCGACGGCATCATCAACGACGAGCTCGAACTGCGCCGCCTGAAGCCTGTGCCTCGACGCCACCGTGGTCACGCCCGACGCGCGCGCCGAGGGTTTCGGCAACGTGCTCGGGCCGCGCCTGAGCCTGATGGCGAGCCAGGTGTCCGACGCCTTCGCGACGAAGGAACGCGTGAATCCGGCCGTCGTCTGGAACGGGACGTTCCTGCCAGCGCTGCCGAGGCCGACCTCTTCGCGCTGCCGCCGAAGAAGTGACGGCCTTCGTCGACTTCCACAGCGTCTGGCTCGCCTACAACGACGAGTTGCTGGCGAAGGGCCAGTTCGCGGTCGAGGACATCTCGCTGGCGGGCGGCCGAAGGCGACTTCATCGCGATCGTCGGCCCCTCGGGCTGCGGCAAGTCCACCTTCATGAAGCTGACCACGGGCCTGAAGATGCCGAGCAAGGGCTGGATCGTCATCGCCGGCGAGCCGGTGACCGGGCCGCTCAAGATCAGCGGCATGGCCTTCCAGGCGCCGTCGCTGCTGCCCTGGCGCACCACGGTCGACAACGTGCTGCTGCCGCTGGAGATCGTCGAGCCTTACCGATCGAGCTTCAAGCGCAAGCGCGGCGAGTACGACGCCAGGGCGCGCGGGCCTGCTCAGAGCGTCGGCCTCGCGGGCTACGAAGACAAGTTCCCGTGGCAGCTGTCCGGCGGCATGCAGCAGCGCGCCAGCATCTGCCGCGCGCTCGTGCACGAGCCACGCATGCTGTTGCTCGACGAGCCTTTCGGCGCGCTCGATGCCTTCACGCGCGAGGAACTCTGGTGCGCGCTGCGCGACCTGCACGCGGCCCAGAAGTTCAATGTCATCCTCGTCACGCACGACCTGCGCGAAAGCGTCTTCCTTGCCGACACGGTCTACGTGATGAGCAGGAGCCCCGGACGCATCGTCGTGCGCCGCGACATCGACCTGCCACGACCGCGGGACCTGGAAGTGACCTACACGCCGGCATTCACCGACATCGTGCACGAACTGCGCGGCCACATCGGGGCGGCGCAGCAGGCCCGTCGTCGGTCCTCCCGCAGTGAGGGCCGCCCCATGAAGATCACCAGGAACGTCGAACGCTGGTCGCCCCTGATCGTGCTCGTCGCGGTGCTGCTGGTGTGGCATCGCCGATCACGCTCTTCAGCGTGCCCGAGTACATCTTCCCGAGCCCCTGGCGCATCGCGATCAGCCTGGGAGCACTGCGTCGCGTTCCTCGGCCACGCCTGGCGACCTTCTGGGTCACGATGCTCGGCTTCGGCATCTCGATCGTCGTCGGCGTGATGCTCGGCTTCCTGATCGGCAGCTCGCGCCTGGCCTACACAGCGCTGTACCCACTGATGATCGGCTTCAACGCCATCCCGAAGGCGGCGGTGGTGCCGATCCTCGTCGTCTGGTTCGGCATCGGCCTCGGGCCCGGCGTGCTCACGGCCTTCCTGATCTCGTTCTTCCCCATCACCGTCAACATCGCCACGGGGCTCGCGACGCTCGAGCCCGAACTCGAGGACGTGCTGCGCGTGCTGGGTGCCAGGCGCTGGGACGTGCTGACGAAGGTGGGCCTGCCGCGTTCGATGCCGTACTTCTACGGCTCGCTGAAGATCGCGATCACCCTCGCCTTCGTCGGCACCGTGCTCGCCGAGATGACCGCCGGCGACTCCGGCATCGGCTACCTGATGCAGACCGCCGGCAGCCAGCAGCGCATGTCGCTCGCCTTCGCCGGCCTCGTCACCATCGGCGCGATGGCGATGGCGATGTACGAACTG